>NZ_WBIR01000005.1 GCF_009749395.1 Agromyces salentinus | reverse complement strand
GCATCCAACACGGAACGCGCAGCAGCCTTGCCAACCTGGCTCGACCACTACAACCTAGACAGAACCCACCTCGGCATCGGAGGCAAAACCCCCATCGACCGAATCAACAACGGTCGAGGTCAGTACAGCTAGGCGCCCGCGCCGCGCCGGTCGTCCCGATTTTCGGAGCGCCGGCCGACCGGTGGCGGGCAAACGCGCAATCGGCTGCGCGCCCCCACGCCTCGACATCACGCGCCATCACGGCCTCCGCCGGCCCGCGGACCGGAGCTCGCGCGCAGGTTCGGTGAGCGAATCTGCGTGTTTCTCGCAGTTGCGCGCAGTGCGAATCCGTGGGTATGGTCCCCTGCTAAACGATTAACAACTTGGGCCGTCTGCCCTCACCGCTTCATCGAACGTCCAAAGGAGGACCATGCGCCACGTCCCGAAGTCCCGCATCATGGTGTCGCTCGCCGTCTCGGCCACCGCACTCGTCGCGCTCGCCGGCTGCTCCGGCGCATCCGGCTCGGAAGGTGCCGACGGCGATGCGACGCTCACCTACGCCATCTGGGACCAGAACCAGCAGCCGGCCATGGAGAAGATCGCCGCGGCGTTCACCGAGGAGCACCCGAACGTCGAGGTGGAGATCCAGCTGACGCCGTACAAGGAGTACTTCACCAAGCTCCAGACCGCGGTCTCCGGCGGGGCCGCTGCCGACGTCTTCTGGATGAACGGCCCGAACTTCCAGCTCTACGCCGGCAACGGCGTGCTCGCCCCCCTCGATGGCGACGGCATCGACCCCGCCGACTACCCCGAGGGCCTCATCGACCTCTACAGCTACGAGGGCGAGCTCTACGGGGCCCCGAAGGACTTCGACACGGTCGCACTCTGGTACAACACGGCCCTCTTCGACGCGGCCGGCGTGGAGTACCCGAGCGCCGACTGGACGTGGGACGACCTGAAGTCGGCCGCCGCGAAGCTCAGCGACCCCGCCGCGGGCGTCTACGGCATCGCCGCGAGCCAGTACGGCCAGGAGAACTTCTACAACTCGATCGCCCAGGCCGGCGGCGAGGTCATCTCGGCCGACGGGACCACGACGGGCTACGACAGCCCCGAGGCGCTGGCCGGCATCGAGCTCTGGACCGACCTCATCGCCGACGGATCCTCTCCGACCGCCCAGCAGATGACCGACACCAACCCGGAGGACTTCTTCCTCTCCGGCAAGCTCGGCATGTTCCAGAACGGCTCGTGGGCTGCGATCGCCTACGCCGACAACCCCGACATCGCCGAGACCGTGAACGTCGCCCCGCTGCCTGCGGGCGCCACCGGCAACCAGAGCGTGATCCACGGCGTCGCGAACGTCGCCAACGCGAAGAGCGAGCACCTCGAGCTCGCGAAGGAATTCGCCGAGTTCGCCAGCTCGAAGGCGGCCGCCGACATCCAGGCCGCGACCGGCACCGTGATCCCCGCGTTCAACGGGACCCAGCAGGCGTGGGTCGACGCCCTCCCGCAGTACGACCTGCAGGTCTACATCGACGCGCTCGACACCGCCGTGCCCTACCCGGTGTCCAAGAACACCGCCGCATGGACCTCCATCGAGAGCGAGGTGCTCTCCCAGGTCTGGTCGGGCGGCGTCTCGGCGAAGGACGGCCTCGCGCAGCTCGCCGAGCAGATGCAGGCGGCACTGGACGCAGAGGCGGAGTGACCCCATGACCGACCTGATCGCGCAGCGCACCGCGGCGCCGATCTCCGAGCTCGACCGGGGGCGGTCCGCCGCCCCCGGCGAGCCCGGCCGGCCTGGCCGCGGCCCACGCGCGGGCCGTCGCCGCGGACCCGCGCAGTCGGCCTGGTGGGCGCTGCTCTTCATCGGCCCCACGGCCGCCGGCCTGCTCGCGTTCTACATCTGGCCGACCATCCGCACCTTCATCCTCTCGTTCACCGAGTCGGGCCCGTTCGGCGGCTCCGAGTTCGTCGGCCTCGACAACTACGTGCGTCTCATCGAGGATCCCGAGCTCCTCGGCGCGCTGCGCAACACGGCGCTCTACACGGTCATCGCCCTCGTCGGCATCCCGATCGCGGTCGCGGTCGCGGCCCTGCTCAACACGGCCGGCCTCCGCGGTCGCAGCGTGTACCGCACCCTCTACTTCATCCCCGTCGTGACCATGCCGGCCGCGATCGCGCTCGTCTGGCGCATGATCTACAACGGCGACTACGGCGTGCTCAACGAGATGCTCTCGGTCTTCGGCATCGACGGGCGGTCCTGGCTCACCGACCCGAGCACCGCGCTCGTCGCCATCGCCGTCGTCGGCATCTGGGCCGGGCTCGGCACCAACATCGTGATCTTCCTCGCGGGCCTGCAGGGCATCCCAGACACCGTCATGGAGGCGGCCGACCTCGATGGGGCCGGCCCCGTGCGCAAGTTCTTCTCGATCACGATCCCGCTGCTGAGCCCGAGCATCTTCTTCGTCAGCGTCATCAGCGTGATCGGCGCACTGCAGGTGTTCGACCTCGTCTACATGATGCTCGGCCGCAGCAATCCCGCGATGCCGAACACCCGCACGATCGTCTACCTCTTCTACGAGGCGGGGTTCAGCGACAACGAGCGGGGCTACGCCGCGGCGATCGCCTTCCTCCTGCTGATCATCATCCTGGTGCTCACGGTCGTGCAGTTCCGGCTCCAGAAGAAGTGGGTGCACTATGAGTGACCTCTCGCTCGACACGAGGGCGATGACGGGCGCGGATGTCGCGCCCGAGGCATCCGCGGATCGTCGACGCCCGGCGGGCGGCCGCACGGGCACGCGGCGCGGCCACTGGCTGGTGCACCTGCTGCTCGTCACGGGCGCGATCGTCATGGTCTTCCCGTTCATCTGGCAGACGTTGACCGCGTTCAAGACGTTCCAGGACTCGGTGCAGGTGCCGCCGGTCGTGATCCCCGACCCGTGGGTGTTCACGAACTTCGCCGAGGTCTTCGACTCGATGCCGTTCGGGCAGATGTTCCTGAACTCGGTGCTGCTGACGGTGGGGCGCACGGTCGGCCAGGTCGTGCTCTGCACGATGGCCGGGTACGCGTTCGCCCGCATCCCGTTCCGGGGGCGCAACGTGCTGTTCGTGGTGTTCCTGTCGGTCCTCATGGTGCCCTCGCAGCTCTACCTGCTTCCGCAGTACGAGATCATCCAGGCCCTCGGCTGGTTGAACACCCTCCAGGCGCTCATCGTGCCGGGGCTCTTCAGCGCCTTCGGCACGTTCCTCATGCGGCAGTTCTTCATGTCGATGCCTTCCGAGCTCGAGGAGGCCGCCCGAATCGACGGCGCGAACCCGTGGCAGACGTTCTGGCGCATCATGGTGCCGCTCGCGAAGCCGGGCATCATCGCGCTGACGGTCTTCACGGTGCTGTGGTCCTGGAACGACCTGCTCTGGCCGCTCGTGGTCACCACCGACCCCGAGAAGATGCCGCTCTCGGTGGGCCTGTCGCAGCTCGTCGGGCTGCATGGCACTGACTACCCTGTGCTCATGGCGGGCGCACTGCTCGCGACGCTGCCGATGCTCGTGACCTTCATTATCCTGCAGAAGCAGTTCATCCAGGGCATCGCATTCTCCGGGACGAAGGGGTGACGGATGTCGCACGCAGCTGACTCCGGCGCCCCGAGGCGCCGCCCCACCCTGCGCATGGTCGCCGACCTCGCGGGCGTGTCGACCGCGACGGTGTCCTACGTCTTCTCGGGGCGGGCCGGCACGACCGGCGCCGGCGTCGCCGAGGACACCGCGCGACGCGTGCATGCCGCCGCCGACGAGCTGAACTACCGCCCGAACCGCTCGGCACGGGCGATGCGCACCGGGCGCACGGGCATGGTCCAGCTCTCGCTGCACATGCTGAGCGACCCCTGGTCGCTTGCCGTGGCCGACGCCGTCAACGACGAGGCCAACCGGCACGGGCTCACGACGCTGATCCTCGCCGACGGTGACTGGCACACGGCGCTCGACCGCGTCGAGAGCGACGTCGCCTACCTCGACGGCGCCGGCCACGACGAGGTCGCGAAGCGAAAGCTCGCCGACCTCGTCGACCGCGGCCAGCGGCTCATCGTGTTCTCGGAGCACCTCGAGCCGGCCGGCTACGACGTCGTCCGCTCCGACGCCATCCCCGGATGCCACCTCGCGATGGAGCACCTGCTCGAGCGCCATACGGCCATCGGATGCCTCGTGGCCGAGGCCGCCGTGATGGGCGCCGAGCACGGGGTCACGAGGTACACGCCGTACCTCGAGGGCCTGCGGGCGCGGGGCATCGAGCCCGATCCCGCCTGGACGGCGACCTTCGGCGGCACCCAGGCGAGCGCGTTCCAGGCGGCCGTGCGACTGCTGTCAGGCGAGCACCGGCCGACGGCGGTCTACGCGACGACCGACTTCGCGGCGATCGCGGCCATCAACGCCGCGCACATGCTGGGCCTGCGCGTCCCGCACGACGTCGCGGTCGTCGGCGTCGGGAACACGCCCGATGCCCAGCTCGTCGCGCCGACGCTGACCACCGTCGGTCCCACCGACTTCTACGAGCGGCAGGCCGAGCTCATCGTGGCGAGGGCGCTCGCACCCGAGCGGTCAGCGGGGGAGCTGCACGAGTTCCCCTGGTCCCTGTTCCCGGGCGGCTCGACCGACCTCGACGCGCCCGCGGCCCGACCGCCCGCCTGACACGGCGGCGCCGGCGCGCCCGACCGAGACCCTCCCGATGTCGCAGGCGCTCGCCGCGGCATCCGCACCTCTTCTCATCGCCAACCAGTAAGGAGCACCATCCGTGGACCTCAAGATCGGCATCGTCGGCTTCGGCGCCCGAGCCAGCCTCAGGCACGAGGCGCATCGCCCGGGCGAGGGCAGCCGCGTCACCGCCGTCTGCGACCTCTCGGAGCAGGCCAGGGGCCTCGCCCGCGAGGAGTACCCCGACGCACTGGTGACCGATTCGCTCGACGAACTGCTCGCCTCCGGCATCGACGCTGTGATGGTGCTGACCCCCGACGACCGGCACGCGAGCGTCGCCATCCCGGCGCTCGAGGCGGGCGTCGCGGTCTTCTGCGAGAAGCCGCTGGCCATCGACCTCGCCGACGCCGATGCCGTGCTCGAGACCGCGCGCCGCACGGGCACGCGCCTGTACGTGGGCCACAACATGCGCCACATGCCGGTGATCGCGCTCATGCGGCGGCTGATCCTCGAGGGGCGCATCGGCGAGGTCAAGGCCATCTGGTGCCGACACTTCGTGGGCAACGGCGGCGACTACTACTTCAAGGACTGGCATGCCGACCGGCGCCGCACCACCGGCCTCCTGCTGCAGAAGGGCGCGCACGACCTCGACGTCATCCACTGGCTCGCCGGGGCCTACGCCGACCGGGTGGCCGCAATGGGCTCGCTGAGCGTCTACGGCGGCATCGACGACCGCCGCGATCGATCGGGCGAGCGGATGCCCGACTGGTTCAGCCTCGACAACTGGCCGCCGGCCTCGCTCACCGGACTCAACCCGGTCGTCGACGTCGAGGACGTGTCGATGGTCAACCTGCACCTGTCGAACGGCGTGCTCGCCTCGTACCAGCAGTGCCACTTCGCGCCCGACTACTGGCGCAACTACACGGTCATCGGCACCGAGGGGCGCATCGAGAACCTCGGCGACACGGCCGGCTCGACCGTGGCGCTGTGGAACCGGCGCCACCAGGGTGCCGCCCAGCCCGACGAGTCGTTCGTCGTGCCCGAGGCCGCCGACGCCGGCCACGAGGGCGCCGACGCACTGCTCATCGCCGAGTTCCTCCGCTTCGTGCGCGACGGCGGGCTGACCGAGACGTCCCCCGTCGCCGCGCGGGAAGCGGTCGCGGCCGGCATCCTCGCCACCGAGTCGCTCCGCGGAGACGGCTCCGCGCTCGCCGTGCCCGAACTCGACGACGACCTCGTCGCGTACTTCGAGCGCGGACAGGTGGAGGTCGCCGACGGCGCCCGCGCCGAGGCATCCGTCATCGTCTGACCCGCCCGAGCCGCGCCCGGTACGATGGCTCTGCCATCCGGCGCACCCACCGGACCACTTCGCAGCGGCCGCCGCACCCAGCGGCCACTGCACCGAACAACGAGGTATCGATGAAGGCCCTCTTCAAGCGCGCTCCCGGCGCAGGTTTCGAGTACACCGACCGCCCCGAGCCCGAACCGGGCCCCGCCGACGTGAAGATCCGGGTGCTGCGCACCGGCATCTGCGGCACCGACCTGCACATCGAGGCCTGGGACGACTGGGCGGCGTCGAACATCGCCACGCCGCTCGTGCCCGGGCACGAGTTCTTCGGCGAGGTCGTCGAGGTCGGTGAGCTCGTGCACGACGTCGCCGTCGGCGACAAGGTGTCGGGCGAGGGCCACGTGGTGTGCGGCATGTGCCGCAATTGCCGCGCCGGACGCCGCCAGATGTGCATCCGCACCCTCGGCGTGGGCCTGCACCGCGACGGCGCGTTCGCGGAGTACATCGTGATCCCCGGCGAGAACGTCTGGGTGCACCACTCGCCGGTCGAGCCCGAGGTCGGGGCGATCTTCGACCCGTTCGGCAACGCCGTGCACACCGCGCTCGCGTTCTCCGTCGTCGGCGAGGACGTGCTGGTGACCGGCTGCGGGCCGATCGGCCTCATGTCGATCGCGGTCGCCCGCCACGTCGGGGCCCGCTTCATCGTCGCGACGGATGTCTCGCCCGCACGCCTCGAGCTCGCGATGTCGATGGGGGCCGACGCCGTCGTCGACGTGTCGACCGAGAGCGTCACGGACGTGCAGGGCCGGCTCGGCATGCGCGAGGGCTTCGACGTCGGCTTCGAGATGTCGGGCTCGCCCCGCGCACTGCCCGAGATGATCGAGAACATGAACCACGGCGGGCGCATCGCGATGCTCGGCCTGCCCAGTGAGCCGTATGCGGTCGACTGGGGCAAGGTCGTGACCCACATGCTCACCGTGAAGGGCATCTACGGCCGCGAGATGTTCGAGACCTGGAACTCGATGAGCGCGATGCTGCAGACGAGCCCCGTGCTCGGCGAACGCGTCGCATCGATCATCTCGGAGCGGTACCCCGCGCGCGACTGGCGCGCGGCGTTCGACACGGCCAGGTCGGCCGGAGTCGGCAAGGTCATCCTCGACTGGACGGAGGCGTAGGCATGTACGGAACGGTGAAGGACCAGCTTCGAGCCGAGCTCGCGGCGATCGAGGAGGCCGGGCTGACCAAGCGCGAGCGCGGCATCCGAGGCCCGCAGTCCTCCGAGGTGGAGGTCGCCGGCACGGAGGTGCTGAACTTCTGCGCCAACAACTACCTCGGTCTCGCGAACGACCCGCGCATCGTCGCGGCCGCGCACCGCGGGCTCGACGAGTGGGGCTACGGGCTCGCGAGCGTGCGCTTCATCTGCGGCACGCAGGAGCAGCACCTCGAGCTCGAGCGCCGGGTCTCCGAGTTCCTCGGCTACGACGACACGATCCTCTTCTCGTCATGCTTCGACGCGAACGGCGGCGTCTTCGAGACGCTGTTCGGCGCCGAGGACGCGATCATCTCCGACGAGCTCAACCACGCCTCGATCATCGACGGGATCCGGCTCTCGAAGGCCGCCAGGTACCGCTACCGCAACCGGGACATGGCCGACCTCGAGGCGCAGCTCGTCGCGGCATCCAGGGCCCGCCGGCGCGTCATCGTGACCGACGGCGTGTTCTCGATGGACGGGTACATCGCGCCCCTCGCCGAGATCTGCGACCTCGCCGAGCGTCACGACGCCCTCGTCTTCGTCGACGACTCGCACGCCGTCGGGTTCGTCGGCGCCAACGGACGCGGCACGCCCGAGCTCTGCGGCGTCGAGGGCCGCGTCGACATCACGACCGGCACCTTCGGCAAGGCGCTCGGCGGGGCATCCGGCGGGTACGTGGCGGCACGGCAGGAGATCGTCGACCTGCTGCGCCAGCGCGCCCGCCCGTACCTGTTCTCCAACACCCTCGCGCCGGCGATCGTCGCCGGAACGCTGCAGGCGCTCGAGCTCCTCGCCGAGTCGGGCGAGCTGCGCGAGCGACTGAAGGCGAACGCGGCGCTGTTCCGCACGCTCATGACCGACGCCGGGTTCGACCTGCTCCCGGGCGAGCACGCGATCGTGCCCGTCATGTTCGGCGACGCGGTCGTGACGGCGCGCATGGCCGAGCTCCTCCAGGATCGCGGCGTCTACGTGACGGCGTTCTCGTTCCCGGTCGTGCCGCGCGGGGCCGCGCGGATCCGCGTGCAGCTCTCGGCGGCGCACTCCGAGGAGGAGATCCGTCGCTGCGTCCAGGCGTTCGAGGGGGCGCGCGCCGCGGTGGTTCCGGCGGTCGAGTAGCGCCCGACGAAGGAGGACGCGTCCCGAGACCCGGCGACGTGGTCTCGATACGCTCCTCCGTCGCCACTCGACCACCGGATGTCTTCCGAATCGCGGCGGGGAGCGTCAGCGCCCGCGCTCGCCGAACCGGATCGCGACCGACGCCGGCACCAGCCGGGTGAGGGCGATCAGCGCGCGATAGCGCAGCGACGGGACGGAGACGCCCTTGCCGTGCGCGGCGTCGCGCAGCCCCTCGGCGACGACCGTGCGGGCGTCGAGCCACATCCAGGCGGGCACGCCCTCCTTGCCGCGCGCGAGTCCCATGCGCTCGTGGAAGTTCGTGTGCGTGTATCCGGGGCAGACGGCGGTGGTGGTCACGCCCTGCGCCGCGTACCGGTCGTTCGCCCACCGGCTGAAGCTGATGAGCCAGCCCTTGCACGCGCCGTACGTCGCCCGAGGGATGAAGCCGGCGACGGATGCGACGTTGATGATGCGCCCGCGTCCGCGAGGAAGCATCTGCGCGAGGGCGGCGTGGCTCAGGCGCATCGGCACCTCGACGTGGAGGTGCAGGTGACGCACCTCGTCCTCGATGTCGTTCGCCGCGAAGTCGAGCGGAAGCCCGAAGCCGGCGTTGTTCACGAGCAGCTCGATGGGGCGCTCGGGTTCCGACAGGCGGGCGATCACCTTCGCGAGATGCCGTCGCTTCAGCAGGTCGGCCGGGAGCACCTCCACGGCCACGCCGTACCTGGCCCGGACCTTCGCGGCGACCGCGTCGAGCGCGGCGCGATCTCGAGCGACGAGCACGAGGTCGGCGCCCGTTGCGGCGAGCTGGCGGGCGAACTCGGCGCCGAGCCCAGAGCTCGCGCCGGTGATGAGTGCGGTCTTCGGCATGCCGCCAGCCTAGGCGGGCACCGGTCGGCCCGCGGCATCCGCCATTCCCCGCCGGAGGGCGGAATCGGCGCCCGAGTGCCGTTCTCGACCGACCGGGCCCGCACTCATGCGCCGATTCGGCACGTGGGCGCACGGCACGCGGCATCCGCAGCCCTCGAATCGATTCGAGGTCGATGATCTATGATCGGGCGTGCCGGTGACCCCCGGCCGCACGCCCACCTGAGGAACGAACGATGACCGAGTCCGCGCGACCCACCCTGTCCGACGTCGCCGCCCGCGCCGGCGTCTCGGCCTCGACGGCATCGCTCGCCTTCAGCGGCTCCGGCCCGGTGTCGGGCGCCACGAAGCAGAAGGTCCTCGCGGCGGCGGCCGAACTCGGCTACGCCGGGCCCGACCCGCGCGCGCAGTCGCTTCGCCGGGGCCGCTCGGGCATCGTCGGCGTCGTCCTCGAGGAGCGGGTCCGCGCGGCGTTCCTGGACCCGGTGAAGATCCAGATGCTCGACGGCATCACCGAGGGCCTCGCCTCCCTCGGCGCGGGGCTGCTGCTGCTCACCGACACCGGCGAGGCGGGCGGCAATGCGGTCGGCATCGAGAGTGCGCCCGTCGACGCGGTCGTGCTCGTCGGGTGCAGCCCGCGCCTCGGCCAGTCGGTCGAGGTGCTCCGCCGTCGCGGCATCCCCTCGGTCGCCATCGAGGGCGACGCGGGTGACGGCATCCCGAAGATCTCGATCGACAACCGCGAGGCCACCCGTCGCGGCGCCGAGTACCTGCGCGAGCTGGGACACGCGGATGTCGCGCTCGTCACGCTCCCGTTCGACGCCGCCCGCACGCGGGGGCCGCTGACCCCCGACCTCGAGCTCGGCAGCACCGCCGAGACGGCGAGCGAGCGGCTCGCCGGGGCCCGTGACGTGTTCCCCGAGGCGACCGGCCGAGTCGCGGGCGCGAGTTCGATCGAGGAGGGCCTCGAGGCCGGCCGGGCCCTGCTCGCCGACCCCTCGCACCGTCCCACGGCGATCATCGCGCAGAGCGACCTGCTGGCCGCGGGCGTGATCCAGGCCGCCGACGAGCTCGGCATCGCGGTGCCCGGCGAACTCAGCGTGCTGGGCTTCGACGGCATCCGGGTCGACGGCCTGCAGCACGACCTGACGACGCTCGTGCAGCCGTCGGTCGCGAAGGGACGTGCCGCGGGCGAGGCCGTCGTGAGCCTGCTCGCCGGCGACTCTCCGCGGTCGGTCTGCTTCACGAGCGTGCTGCACGTGGGCGACACCACCGCAGCACCGTCGCGCTGATCCGCGGCCGGGCTCCGATGCGACGCCCGTGATTCAGGCGCTCGCACGCTGCTCAGGCCGGTCTCACCGTGATGATCCTGAGTACCGTGCGAGCGCCTGAACCGCGGGGCAGGCAGGTAGGCAGGCGGGTGTGCGCGGCGTCAGGCGCTGACGCCCGTCACCATCCACGCGGCGCCGCGGGCGCGCAACGACAGGGTCACCGCGCGCGCGGCGAGGTAGCCGATCGCGAAGGCGCCGGTGAGCAGCGCCAGCGAGGTCGCGTTCGGCAGGCCCGCGGCATCCGACCACCAGACGGTCGCGAGCGCGAGCGGGACGAACACGGCGAGGTTCACGAGGCCGGTCCAGGCCAGGTAGCGGGCGTCGCCGGCTCCGATGAGCACGCCGTCGAGCACGAACACGAGACCGCCCAGCGGGGCCGAGAGGCCGAGCACCACGAGCGACGGCGGGAGCAACGCCGCGACCTCGGCCGACGACGTGAAGAGCGCCGGCAGCGCCCAGGCGGTGGCGACGACGAGGGCACCGAGCGCGACGCCCGACCAGACGCCCCACTGCACGCAGCGCCGGAGCACGGCGCGCACCTGCTCCACGTCGCCCTCGCCGAGCCCCTTGCCGATGAGCGCCTGCGCCGCGATGGCGAGGGCGTCGAGGGCAAACCCGAGCGTGAAGTAGACCGTGATGGCCACCTGGTAGGCGGCGAGTTCGTCGGGTCCGAGCGAGGTCGCCGCCCAGGTGGCCAGCAGGAGGGCCGCACGCAGGCTCAGCGTGCGCAGGAACAGCCAACCGCCGGAGGTCGCGCCGCGCAGGACACCGGCGTGGTGCGGCCACGGGCTCGCGCCCACGCGTGCCGCATGTCGTGCCACGACCACGAGGTAGACGAGCACCATGCCCCACTGCGCGATCACCGTGCCGACCGCGGAGCCCGCGATGCCCCATCCGAGGCCGTAGATGAAGAGGAAGTTCAGGCCGATGTTCGCCGCGAACCCGACACCGGCCACCCAGAGCGGCGTGGTCGTGTCCTGCAGGCCGCGCAGCAGGCCCGTGGCCGCGAACACGAGCAGCATGGCAGGAAGCCCGATCATCGAGATCGAGAGGTACTCGGATGCCGCCGCGGTGACCTCGGGCGGAGCGCCGAACACGCCCACCAGCCATGGCGTCGCGAACCAGCCGAGTACGCCGAGCACCGCGCCCAGGCCGAGTGCGAGCCACAGCCCGTCGACGCCGGACGAGACCGCGCCCCGCTCGTCGCCCGCACCCAGGCGGCGCGCCACGCTCGGGGTCGTCGCGTACGCGAGGAACACCATGAGCCCGATGATCGTCTGCAGCACCGCGCTCGCGAGCCCGAGGCCGGCGAGCGGCGTCGCCCCGAGGTGGCCCACCATGGCGGTGTCGGCGAGGAGGAAGAGCGGCTCGGCGATGAGCGCCCCCAGAGCGGGCACGGCGAGGCGCAGGATGTCGCGGTCGACGCCGGTGCGTGCCGGATCGGGAGGTGGCTGGTTCATGGGCGTCTCGAGCCTATTGGCGGCGGGCGACACGGGGTGCTCGCCGACCGCGGCGACGTCGCGGGCTCGCCGCGGCATCCGGCTCGCACGCGGCATCCGCTTCGTCAGATGTCGACGATCTCCTTGCCCAGCGGGGCGAGCGAGACCGGGATGAGCTTGAAGTCGGCGATGCCGAGCGGGATGCCGATGATCGTGATGCAGAGCAGCACACCCGAGACCAGGTGCGCGATGGCGAGCCAGATGCCGGCGAGCAGGAACCAGATGACGTTGCCGATGAAGGACCAGGCGCCGCTCGTCGGCTTCGCGACGACCCTGCGGCCGAACGGCCAGAGCGCGTACAGCCCGATGCGGAACGACGCGATGCCCCACGGGATCGTCACGATGAGCACGCACATGACGACTCCCGCGGCGAGGTAGCCGAGGAACAGCCAGAAGCCCGAGAGCACGAGCCAGATGACGTTCAGCAGGGTGTTCATGCACCGATTCAAGCAGGTGCGGCGGCGGCGGGCACGCACGCCTCCGGCGGGAAGGAGCCGCGGCTCAACGCGGCGGGGTCTCGCCGTCGTCGGCCGCCTGCTCGAATGCACGCTCCCACTCCTGCAGTTCCGAGCGACGGCCGATGAGTCCGTCGAGGGAGACCTGGAAGTGCAGTCCGCGGCGGGCATTGACCTGCTTGATGTTCGCGACGAGCTCCTCGGAGACCGCGGTGACCGCGGTCCGCACCTCGCGGACCCGCTCGTCGGGGTCGTCCCAGAGCTGCGGGTGCGTGAGGATGTCGAGCAGGTAGTCGCGATCGAGCGCCGCCGTGAGCTTGCGGAGCGTGGCATCGAGCTCGATCGCGGCGAGTCCCCGCTGGTCGGCACCGCTGCGCTGGTCGAGCCGCGTGAAGAGCTCCTCGACGTTGACCGCGATGCCGTTGACGTCGGTCGCGGTCTGCGCGGCCACCTGGTTGCCGGCCGTACCGACCTGGGCATAGGCGACGCCCAGGGATCGCAGGGTCGCGACGTGTCGCCGGATCGGGTCGGGCAGCCGGGCATCGGGCGTTCCGCGGCGGCGCCGCGCGCGGAGCATGCCGAACGCCGCACCGGCACCGGCGACGATCACCGCCGCCCCGATCGCGAGCCCGAGGACGAGGCCGCCGCCGCCCTCGGTACCGCCCGTGGTCGACGGCTGCTCCTGGGCCGACTGCACCTCCTGCACCGTCTCGGTGAGCGCTGGGCTGAGACCGTCCGCGCTCGCCTCCGCCTGGTTCGCGATCTGCATCGCCTCGCCCGCGTCGAGCACGCGCGACCCGGCCGAGAGGTCGTCGCCGACGGCCACGATGATGGTGTCGTAGCCCGTGGTCTCCGCGAGTTGGCCGACGATCTCGGTTCCGGATGCCTCCAGCTCGGCGTTGTCCGAGAACACCGCCACGCCGATCGAGGCGTCGCCGACCTGGGTCAGCAGTTGGTCGTGCAGGGCCGTCGCGCCGTCGACCTCCGGTGAGACGTAGACCGGGCTCGCCTGCAGCGCGTCCTCGGCATCGTCGACGTAGCCGGCGGTGACGATCGTGACGACGGCGAGCTCGGCATTCATCCGTCGTCCCTAGAAGTTGTTGATGACCGACGCGAACACGAGGTCGATCTTCGCGGGATCGGAGGCGTCGAACCACTGGCCGCCCGTCGCCTCGGCGATGCGCTGCAGAGCGCCGGTGTCGGCACCCTCTCCGTACGCGATGGGGAAGATGCGCACCGGGGCGTCGCCGCCGCCTTCGCCGCCCTCACCGGTCGAGGCGCCGATCTTCGCGATGAGCGAGTCGATCGAGATGGACGAGTCGGTGTCCTGCCCGTCGGACAGCACGACGAGCGCATTGATGCGCCCCGGTTCGGCGCGCTGGGCCATCTCCTCGTACGCCGCGGCGATCGCGTCGTAGAGGGGCGTGCCCTGCCGATTCGCGTACCGGAGGTCGGCGATGGAGGAGCGCAGCGTCTCGCCGTCGGAACCGAGCGGCGAAACCGGGCGCAGTTCGATGAGGTTCTTGCCCGCCACGGACTCGACCTCGGTCGTGAACGCCCACACGCCGACCTCGTCCGTCGAGCGGAAGTGGCCGAGCGTCGACTGGGCGCCCTCGATGGCGCCGTCGAGTCGAGAGCGGCCGTCGCCGATCGGCTCGTCCATCGAGCCCGAGATGTCGATGACCTCGAGCACCGAGGAGGGCTTGCGGATCTGCGTCCACTGGTCGAGGGCGGCCGACACGACGTCGACCGCGGGGCGCGGCAGCGTGATCGCCGGGCCGGCGGGGTCGACGCCGAACTTCTCGGTGAACAGGTCGCCGAGCGGCACCGACTCGTCGAGCGGCCGGAACCCGTACTCGGGAAGGATGCGCTGCCCCGACTCGGTGGCGAGGAATGCGATGAACGCCTCGCCCGCCTGGCGCTGGGCTTCGGTGACCCATTCGGCTCCGAGAACCGTCACCGGGTTGTCCGACCAGATCGAGCCGCCGGACGGGTAGACCGCGACGAGCTTCTCCTTCGGCGGCGTGAGGGTCTCGCCGGGCTGCACCGTGTGCGAGTCGGGGTTGCCCTGGTTGTAGTTCAGCAGCGAGGTCTCCTCGAGTGCCACCGCCGAGACGTAGCCCGATCCGCCGGAGCCGTTCTGGGTCTCGTCGTAGAGGGTGTTCAGCACCTTGCCGGTGGTGTCGCCGTAGTGGATCACGCACTCCTCGAACACGCGGGAGAACTCCTCGGACGCCGCGACGTCGTCGGCCGTGAGATCGGCGGTCTTGCCGGATGCCTCGTACGACTGCATCAGGATCGCCGACAGCCCAGTGGTCGACGTGTTCGGGTTCGTCTTCGAGATCTTGAACGAGCCCCAGATCGGCTTGCCGACGCTGCCCCATCCCTCGGGATCGGCGCACAACTTCTCGAGGTCGGCAATGCCGATCTCCTCGTCGGGCCAGCCGAGGGCCTTCGCCATCGTCTCGGGCACGCCGAACACGACGGGGGTGTGCGTGAACGACACCGGCTCGCCCACGAGCGAAGCGGATGCCGCGGCGGCGACGCGCTCGGTCCAGACGGTGGACGCCGGTGACCACAGCGTCGGCCAGCGCCGGGGGTCCTCGTCGGGCCAGTCACCACCGGCCGTCAGGAACCGGGTCGCATCGCCGGAGGAGACGTTCACGGGCCGCACTGTCGCGCATTCGTCGAGCGCCTCATGCTCGGGCGACTCCTTGAACGCCTGGGCCAACGCGTCGAGCATGTTGACCTTCTCCGACGAGGTGGCGACGACGACGCTCGTGCAGCCGTCGTCGGCGAAGTCGCCCCCGTCGACCGGCCCGGCGTCGACGCTGTCGTCACCGAACGTGCACGCGCTCAGGGCCACCGCCGCCACCGCGAGCATCGAGATCGCGAATGACGCGCGAACGCCCCGCCTCAGGGTCGTCGGGAACGGTGAGCGGGCGGCCGTGCGCCGCGGAACGGGTGCCATGGGAACAGGGTACGGCTCCGGCCGGGACTCCGAGCACGCGCGCTCGAAGACGGGGCGGGCACGGCCGGATCCGGGAACGGCGAAGGCCGCCCACTCGAACCGAGCAGGCGGCCTGTGCGCGTTGAAGTGGTTAGTTGCGTGCCCGTCGATACCCGGCGGCCATTGCAGCAGCTTCGGAAGAGAAGCACTCCTCCGGATTCGTTACGTTGTAGCTCCCGCCGCCGGGCAGATGGTAGATCCACTCGGGACTGCCTTGGTTGCCCTTGATTGGGGCCCAACTCGGGCAGTTCTTTGTACCGCTGATCGGCGTGGTGCGGTCGGGCGGACGGATCGCCGCGGTGGCACCAGAGCGAACCGTGCGGGTCGCGTAACCGGCTTTGCGCGCGGTCACGGCGGCCGCGAGCGACTTCCCGACGTCCGCGTTGGAGGGATTGTAGGTGCGCCCGGTCGCGCCGCTGATCGCCGAGCCATTGCGGTACCACTGGTAGGACAGAGCCGCACCGGCCGTGGCGCTGGCGGAAGCGGTCAGGGTCGAGCCGACCTTGGTCGTCCCGCTCACGCCGACCGACAGCGACAGCGACCCAGCGGCGATGAGGCCGGTGCTGCTGGCGTTCTTGGCGAGGGTGGTGTAGCCGGCCTTCGTGCCCGTGATGGTGACGGTGAGGGGCTTGCCGAGGTCGGCAGCAGTGAGCACGTAGGTCGATTTGGTCGCGCCGGTGATCGGCACGCCGGCGCGCTTCCACTGGTAGGTCAGGGCGACCCCGCTGGGTGCCCAGGTTCCGGGGACCGCGGTGAGGGTCTTACCCACGGTGCGGGTTCCGGAGATCGTCGGGGTCGGGGCGGTGAGGGTGCCGGCGGCGATGGCGGCCGTGGCGACCGAGGTCTTGGCCGCCGAGGTGTAGGCGGTCTTCCTGCCGATGACGGCCACGGTCAGGGTCTTGCCCAGATCCGCGGCGGTGAGCACGTAGGTCGATGCGGTGGCTCCGGTGATCGAGACGCCCGCGCGCTTCCACTGGTAGGCGAGGGTGACGCCTGACGGCGCCCAGGTGCCGGGGACCGCTGTGAGGGTCCGGCCGACCGCGCGGATGCCCGCGATGGTCGGCGTCGCCGCGGTCAAGGTGCCGGCCGCGACCGTGGTAGGGGCAGACGTCGTCGACCTGGTCGTGTAGGCGGTCGCCTGGCCGGTGACGGTCACGGTCAGCGCGGTCTTCAGGTCGGTCGCGGTGATCGCGTAGGTCGACTTCGTCGCGCCGGTGATCGAGACGCCGTTGCGCTTCCACTGGTAGGTGAACGTCGCACCGGGCTTCCAGGTGCCAGGGACGGCGGTCACGGTTCGGCCGACCGCGACCGTGCCCGAAAGGGTCGGCGCGGGTGCGGCGAAGGTGCCGACCGTGACGGCGGCGGTGGGTGCCGAGGTGCGGACGACGCTGCTGTAGCCGGGAAGCCGGCCGGTCGCGGTGACGGTGAGCTTGGCGCCCAGGTCTGCTGCTGCGGGCGTGTAGGTCGCCTGGGTCGCGCCGGTGATCGTGGTCCCGTTGCGCTTCCACACGTAGGTGTACGTGATGCCGCCGGGTGTCCATCCGGTCATCGCGGTCAACGCCGATCCGACCTTCGCGGTACCCGCGACGGTCGGCGCCGCCGTGACCAGTGTGCCGATCGCTACCGCAGCCGTGGATGCAGACGTCATCGTCGCCGTGGTGTGGCCGGTCGCCGCGCCGGTGACACGAACAGAGATCTTCGCGCCGACGTCTGCGGCCGAGAGCAGGTAGTCGGCCGTCGTCGCAGTCGCGATCTCGTCTCCATCGCGCAACCAGACGTATGTCACCACCGCCTCGGGCGACCAGTCACCGGGCGTGACGGTGAGGCTCTGCCCGACCTTCGCCGTGCCGGAAATCGTCGGTGTCCCGGCCGTGAGGGCGAGGCGTGGTACGACGTTCGTCGTCGCCGATGTCGCCGAGCTTGTCGTCCAGCCATGGCGATCCGCAACCACCTCGACCGAGAGCTTGGTGTCGGCGTCGTCAACCGTCGGGTTGTAGGTCTCGCCGACGGCATCCGCGATGGGCGCACCGTTGCGCAGCCACTGATAGGTGAACGACAACTCGGTAACGCTCCACGCCCCTACGTCTGCCGTCAGTGTGGACCCGATCAGAGCGTCGCCGATGATGGTCGGCGCGCTCGTGTTTGTCACAGGTACTGCGAGCAGATGGATGTCGGTGCTGGTTACCTCTAAGCCACCGCTGACGACGATGCCATCGGCAACGGCTCCCTCGATGATCGCAGGCTGCGCAGACAGCGACGGGAACCAGGTACGGGCCGTGTCGGACGGCGATTCGCATGATTCGGCGCTCACCGTATAGGTGCCGTCGGGCAGGTCGAGAATGGAGAACGCGCCCGTGGTATCCGTTCGGATCTCGGGCCCGACGGAGATCGGGGTCCAAGCCTCACCGTCGAACGCCTCCGCAGCGATGCAGACCTCGCTCGCTGCAAGGCCAGCGGGGTCGTAGACGACACCAGAGATCGAGACAACCGGAGCCAGCGAATCAGCTTGGTCGGCGAAGGCGGGTGACGCCGGGATGAGGGCTGCGACCACGAGTGCGGCAGCGGTGGTCGCAACGAGCGAGCGCACTCGATGCCTGAGCGGTGAATTCAACGTTCTCCAATTTCTTGCGGACCGGCCGAGCCTAGGTGAAACGCCGGATGAAATGCAGAAGACGGCCGCCCCCAAAACGGGGGCGCCGAGAGACGGCGAAGGCCGGTCCCCTCGGGCGAGGGGACCGGCCTTCATGCGGAACGGGTCAGTACGAGTACCAGGTGAACGTGTTGCAGTTGTACGTCTCCCAGAAGATCCCGGGCTCGACGATCCAGTAGATGTCACCGTCGTAGGTTCCGCCTGCCAGGAGGTCCGCCTCGGCCCCCGTCGGCGCGTTCCAGTCGCCGGCCCAGCAACCGGAGTTGCCGTAGGACACGTAGCGGCCCGGTCGCAGGTTGACGCCCACGACGGCGATGCCGTCGCCGGCCATCGTCGTGCTCTGCGTGCCGGTGCCGTCGTAGCGGATCCAGGAACCGCATCCGCTGAAGACGACGTAGCGGTCGGTGGAGAGGATCGTGATCATGCGGCGGCCGGTTCCACCCGGATCCCAGCCGAGGATGGATGCCTCGGATCCGTCAGCAGAGGAGGTCCGCCACCACTGGCATGACGACGGCGACGACGCCGTGTAGTACGTGCCGGGTTGCACGTCGATGCCGACGCGGAACCATCCGTCCCCGGTGAAGCTCGCCGGACGGACCGCGACGGTTCCGGTCTTCAGGGTGGATGCCTTCGTCGTGAACGCGGTCTTCGAGACGGTGACCGTCACGGAGACGACCTTGCCGGCATCGACGTTGCCGAGGGCGTAGGTCGATGCGGTCTGGCCACTGATCGCGGTGCCGTTGCGGTACCACTGGTACTTCACCGTGGCGCCACTGGGAGTGATGGTTCCGACGGTGACCGCGAGCTTCGAGCCGGCGCGCTGCGTGCCCGAGAGCTTCGGCGTATACGTGATGGTGCCTGCTGCGATGGCTGCGGTGTTGACCGAGGTCTTCACCACAGTCGTGAAACCGGCCTTCGTGCCCGTGATGGTGACGGTGAGGGGCTTGCCGAGGTCGGTCGCGGTGGTCACGTAGGTCGACTTGGTCGCCCCGGTGATCGAGACGCCCGCGCGCTTCCACTGGTAGGCGAGGGTCACACCCGAGGGCGCCCACGTTCCGGGCACGGCGGTGAGGGCCCTGCCGACCGCGCGGATGCCGGCGACGGTCGGCGTAGCCGCGGTGATGGTTCCGGCGACGATCGCGGCCGTGGCGACCGAGGTCTTGGCCGCCGAGGTGTAGGCGGTCTTCCTGCCGATGACGGCCACGGTCAGGGTCTTGCCCAGATCCGCGGCGGTGAGCACGTAGGTCGATGCGGTGGCTCCGGTGATCGAGACGCCCGCGCGCTTCCACTGGTAGGCGAGGGTGACGCCTGACGGCGCCCAGGTGCCGGGGACCGCTGTGAGGGTCCGGCCGACCGCGCGGATGCCCGCGATGGTCGGCGTCGCCGCGGTCAAGGTGCCGGCCGCGACCGTGGTAGGGGCAGACGTCGTCGACCTGGTCGTGTAGGCGGTCGCCTGGCCGGTGACGGTCACGGTCAGCGCGGTCTTCAGGTCGGTCGCGGTGATCGCGTAGGTCGACTTCGTCGCGCCGGTGATCGAGACGCCGTTGCGCTTCCACTGGTAGGTGAACGTCGCACCGGGCTTCCAGGTGCCAGGGACGGCGGTCACGGTTCGGCCGACCGCGACCGTGCCCGAAAGGGTCGGCGCGGGTGCGGCGAAGGTGCCGACCGTGACGGCGGCGGTGGGTGCCGAGGTGCGGACGACGCTGCTGTAGCCGGGAAGCCGGCCGGTCGCGGTGACGGTGAGCTTGGCGCCCAGGTCTGCTGCTGCGGGCGTGTAGGTCGCCTGGGTCGCGCCGGTGATCGTGGTCCCGTTGCGCTTCCACACGTAGGTGTACGTGATGCCGCCGGGTGTCCATCCGGTCATCGCGGTCAACGCCGATCCGACCTTCGCGGTACCCGCGACGGTCGGCGCCGCCGTGACCAGTGTGCCGATCGCTACCGCAGCCGTGGATGCAGACGTCATCGTCGCGGTGGTGTGGCCGGCGAGAGCCGCCGTCGCCTGCACCGAGACGGTCTTACCGAGGTCGGCTGCCGTCAGGACGTAGGTCGGATTCGTGGCGCCGGCGATCGGAGCCCCGTTCCGGAGCCACGCGAGTGCCGGTGCGACCGACCAGCCGCCGGCGGCCGCCGTCAGCGTCTCGCCGACCTTCGCGGTTCCCGTGATCGTCGGCGTGCTCGACGTGATGGGCAGCGCCGCGATGGGCGCGGTCCCGATGGTGGTGGCCGATGCCGGCTCCCATCCGTCGCGCGTCGCGGTGACCGTGACGGAGAGCGACGCGTCGAGGTCCTCGGAGGTCACGACGTACGCGGCGCCCGTGGCATCCGCGATCTCGGCGCCGTCGCGCAGCCACCGGTAGGCGAAGTCGAGTCCGGGGAAGTCGACTCCGCCGACGGTCCACGTTCCGGGGTCCGCGGTGAGCGTCGCGCCGAACTCGGCGTCGCCGGAGATCGCCGGACCGTCGACGACCTCGATCGGCGCGGGAAGCAGTTGGATGTCAACCGCCGCCGCTGCGACGCCATCGGTGACGACGGTGCCGTCTGCGACGACGACGCCGTCGACGATCTCGGGCTGCTCCGAGCGCGACGGCGCCCACGTGGGTTGCGTGTCAGAAGGGCTCGTGCAGGATGCCGCGCTGATCGTGTAGGTGCCGTCGCCGAGCCCGGCGACGCTGTAGGCGCCGTCTGCATCCGTGCGGATCTCGAGGCCCAGGTCGATCGGCGCCCATGCGCCGTCGGCGAGCACTTCGGCCGCCAGGCAGGCGTCCGGGGCGGGCGCGCCAGTGGGATCGGTGACCACGCCTGAGATGGACGCGACCGGAATGACCGGGTCCTCGTCGGCAGCGAACGCGGGTGATGCCGGCACGAGCGCGGCGAGGATGAATGCGGTGGTGGCGGTCGCGAGGAGCGATCGCCCGCGCGCGCGGGTGAGAGGGGTCAACGTCGTCCATTCGGGTGGGAAGTGGAGACGAGCATATTTCCCCGGCACGACCCGGACGACGCTTTCCGCCCCCGCACCCCTCGAACTGGGGGTGCTCGCGGTCGCCGAGCCGATCGGCGCCCATCCACGCTGCGAGTGCGCCATGAGACCGGCCGCGGGGCATCCGCCCGGTCGGCGGGCACGAATAGGGTGGAACGCATGACCGACGTCTCGCTCACCTCCGGCATCGCGCACGACGAACTCGACGAGGCGGTGCGGCCGCAGGACGACCTGTTCCGCCATGTCAACGGCAAGTGGATCGAACGTACCGAGATCCCGGCCGACAAGGCGCGGTTCGGCTCGTTCATCGAGCTGCATGAAGAGGCCGAGAAGGCCGTGCGCGAGATCATCGAGGAGTCGCAGCAGGCCGAGGCCGGCACCGAGGAGCGCAAGGTCGGCGACCTGTATGCGAGCTTCCTCAACGAGGAGCGGGCCAACCTGCTCGGGGCGACGCCGATCGCCGGCCAGCTCGGAGAGGTCGCGCTCGTCGGCGACATCCGCTCGTTCCTCGACACGCTCGGCCGCCTCGAACGCCAGGGCGTCGCGGGCCTCCTCCAGCTCTTCGTCGACAACGACCCGGGCGACCCCGACCGTTACCTCGTGTTCTTCGAGCAGGGCGGCATCGGCCTCCCCGACGAGAGCTACTTCCGCGAGGAGCGCTTCGCGCCGATCCGCGACGCGTACCGCGCGCACCTCGAGCGCATGTTCGGTCTCGCGCGGCTCGAGGACCCGGCCGGCCGCGCCCAGCGGGTCTTCGATCTCGAGACCGAGATCGCCGCGGCGCACTGGAGCAACGTCGAGACGCGCGACAGCGAGAAGACGTACAACCTCTCCAGCTGGGCGGATGCCTCGGCTGCGGCATCCGCGACGTCGACGTCCGGCGAGGTCGACCTCGACGTCTGGCGCGACGCGATGGGCGTGCCCGCGAGCGCGTTCGACGAGGTCGTGCTGCGCGAGCCGTCCTTCGTCGAGGCCCTCGGCACCCTGCTCAGTGCCGACCGGCTGCCGGCCTGGCGCGACTGGCTCGCCTGGCAGGTCATCCGCTCGAGCGCGGCCTACCTCTCCGAGGACTTCGTCGAGGCGAACTTCGACTTCTACGGCCGCACCCTGAGCGGTACCCCGCAACTGCGCGAGCGCTGGAAGCGCGGCGTCTCACTCGTCGAGGGGGCCATGGGCGAGGCCGTCGGGCGCATCTACGTCGAGCGGCACTTCCCGCCGACGGCCAAGGCCGCGATGGACGACCTCGTGGCCAACCTGGTCGAGGCGTACCGCCAGTCGATCGACGCTCTGGAGTGGATGAGCGACGAGACGCGGGCCAAGGCCCTCGACAAGCTCGCGAAGTTCACGCCGAAGATCGGGTTCCCGGTGAAGTGGCGCGACTACTCCTCGCTCGAGATCGGCGACGACCTCGTGGGCAATGTGCGCGCGACCGCGGAGTTCGCGTTCAACCGGGAACTGGGCAAGATCGGCAAGCCCATCGATCGCGACGAGTGGTTCATGACGCCGCAGACGATCAACGCGTACTACAACCCCGGGTTCAACGAGATCGTCTTCCCGGCGGCCATCCTGCAGTACCCGTTCTTCGATGAGGGCCGCGATGCCGCCGCCAACTACGGGGCCATCGGCGCCGTGATCGGCCACGAGATCGGGCACGGGTTCGATGACCAGGGATCGAAGTACGACGGCGACGGGCGACTCACCGACTGGTGGACCGAAGCCGACCGGGCGGCGTTCGAGGAGCGCACCAAGGCGCTCATCGCGCAGTACGACGCGCTCGTGCCGGCCCAGCTCGTCGGCGCCCCGGCAGGCGACGAGGCCGACGCTGCGACGACGGGCGGTGACGCCGACCGAGAGGTCGACGCCAACCACGTCAACGGCGCGCTGACCATCGGCGAGAACATCGGCGACCTCGGCGGTCTCGCGATCGCCTGGAAGGCCTACGTGATCTCCCTCGGTGGCGAGGAGCCCCCAGTGCTCGACGGCCTGACCGGCGTGCAGCGGTTCTTCCTCTCCTGGGCGCAGGCCTGGCAGATGAAGGGTCGCGACGAGGAGGTCATCCGGCTCCTGGCCATCGACCCGCACTCGCCGAACGAGTTCCGGTGCAACCAGATCGTGCGCAACATCGACGAGTTCTACACTGGATTCGAAGTGACCCCCGATGACGCACTCTGGCTCGACCCGGCCGAGCGCGTGACCATCTGGTAGCTCCGGCTGCCGACCCGCTTCACCAGACCCGTCCGTCCCCCGAGCGTGCCGACCGCCGTGGCCCAGCACGCCGACCAGCCCAGAGAGATCGTGCACGCACCGTGGTGACGCCGTCGCAGGGATCAGAGCGACGCGCGCGCCATTCCAACGTGCATCGCGGCAAGCATCGCGGCGAAGAGGTCAACGAGAACTTCGCCAGGGGCTTCCAGGCGCTGAGCGAGCTCGCCCTCGCAGGGGTGCAGGTCTCGGCCAGGGCGACCGACCTCGCGACGGGCAAGGAGCTCTTCTCGGTCGATGACCACGTGGTGATGCCGACCGCCTCGATCGGCAAGGTGCTCCTGCTCGTCGAGGTCGCCTCCCGGCTCGGGGGCACGAGCGCCGAGGCGTTCACGGTGCTCGACCGGGCCCCGCGCGACGCCGTGGGCGACTCCGGCATCTGGCAGCACCTCCAGTCGCCGTCGCTTCCGCTCGCCGACCTCGCCGCCATGATCGGCGCGACGAGCGACAACCTGGCCACGAACGTGCTGCTCCGCCACGTCGGGCTCGAGTCGGTGCGCGCACGCACCGAGGCGCTGGGCCTGACCAGGACCGCGCTGCTCGACCTCGTCCGCGACCACCGCGGGCCCGATGATGCGCCGCAGCTCTCGATCGGCTCCGCCAAGGAGCTCACCTGGCTGTTCGCGTCGCTCGCCCGAGGCGAGATCGTGAGCCCCGAGGTCTCCCAGCGGGTCATCGGCTGGCTCTCGCTCAACTCCGACCTCTCGATGGTCGCGAGCGCGTTCGGCCTCGACCCGCTCGCGCACCGGACCCCCGACCACGGCGTGCTCCTCGTGAACAAGACCGGCACCGACGGCGGCGTGCGCAGCGAGGTCGGCGTGCTCCGCGGGCCGCGCGCGAGCGTCTCGTATGCGGTGTCGACCTACTTCGCCGACACGGGCCTCTCCTCGCGTCTCGCGGTGCTCGACGGCATGCGCCAGCTCGGCATGGACCTCCTCGAGTACGTGCACTGACGTCGCCGCACGGTCGCCGCGCGGTCGCCGCGCGTCGAGCGCGGCTTCGAGTCCGAATCGTGATGCCACCGCGATGTTCGGATTCCTTCCCTCCCGTAGGGTGATCGCAGCCCGCCTCTTCGGAGGCGACCCCGCCCACCCGAACGAGAGCGACGCCGTTGTCCGTGAACCCCGCCCCCATTCGTCTCGCCGCGCTCGCCGCGGCCGCCGGCCTCCTGCTCGTCGGCCTGGTCGGCGCTCCGGCCGCAGCCGAGGAGCTCCCCGATCAGCCCGAGCCCACGGTCGGCCTGCCGGTCGAGGAGTCCGACGAGGGCGCCGAGGAGGCCGTTCCGTTCGAGCTGCCGACCCTCGCGATCGAGGTCGAGAACACCGTCTACCCCGAGGGTGACTGGCTCGACGGCATCCACGTGACGGGATCCGGGTTCATCCCCGGCATCGAGTTGACGCGCGTCACCGTGCGGGCCGGCCAGGGAACGCTCATTTCGCCGCTCATCGAGGTCGACCCCGACGGCGCCATCGACGTCGTGATCATGCCGGGCGCCTTCGTCGGTGCGGACACCCCGGATCGTCCGCGGTTCATGGTCCACGCCTCGCAGTCGTTCGAAGACGGCTCGACGGCCTTCTCGAACGAGGTGCAGCTCAGCATCACGGCGGCCGCGGTCGAGGCTCCGGCCGAGCCGGCGGCGCCTGCCGACCAGCCCGTCGAGGTCCCGGCCGATTCCGTTGACGACGCCTCCAAGCCTCAGCTCGCCGAGACCGGATTCGACGGCACCGGCTCGGCGCTCGTCGCCCTGATGTTCGTCGCGATCGGTGGTCTCGCGCTCGCGCGTCGACGGAGCGTCAGCTCCCGCTGATCCTGGAGGGCGGGGTCTCGGTCCGGGCCCGAGCTCGATTCGACGCACGCCTCGATCGGCCCCGGCTTCCGCGACCGGCGGCGCGTCTCGAGACGTTCGCTACTCGACGGGCGTGGGCTCGACCGGCGGAGGCTCCCACAGCGGCGAGGCCAGCGCCCTGATGCCGTCGAGCACGGCGCCGGCCGCCTCGGGCGTGCGCAGGATCATGAAGTGCCCGGCGGTGTCGACCTGCACGTTCGTCGCACCGGCGAGCACGCTGCCCTCGGGCACGTGCGGATCGAAGACGCCGAAGATCGACACGATCCGGGCGTTGACGGATGCCGCGCCGCTGAGGAGCACGATCGTCTCGTCGTCGGGGCGGAGTGCCCGCATCGTGCGGTTCACGAACATCCGGGCGTAGCGGGAGCCCGCGAACGGCGTGCAGATCGCGACGACGCCGAGCACCCCGACGTCGGGCACCCGGACCGGAGGCGCACCGGGATCGAGCGCGCCGGCCGCGGCATCCGCTCGCTCCGAGCCCGCGGCAGCGTCCGAAACTGCGGCCGAAGCCGCCGCCGCAGCCTGGTCCATGAGCACGTGCTTGCCGACGAGCCCGCCCTTGCTGTGCGCCACGAGGACGCGTCCGGCGCTCGGCGTCGGCGAGGCCGCGAGGGCGGCGACCGCACGCGCGGCGGTCGTGGCGATCGGCAGGCGGTTCACGCTGAGGCCGCGCACCACGCGAACCCGATGCCCGGCCGCGTTCAGCGCGTTGCCGAGCGGCCGCAGGAAGGTCCAATGCTCGTAGACGCCCGGCAGCAGCACGACCTCGGGCAGAGCGTCGTCGCCCTCGTGCCACGCCGGCGGTCGTCGGTTGCCGCCGACGATGGCGAGCTGGCGCCATCCGGCGTAGAGCTCGTCGGCCAGGGTCCATCCGATGAGACGGAGGACCGACGGCCGACGCCCGGACATCAGTCGATGACCCCGGATGCCGCGAGCAGCCGGAGCACCTCGGCGCCCGCGGGCGGGCAGCGGCCCACGTCGGCCGTGGTCACCCAGTGCAGGGCGCCGACCTCGGCCGAGGCGGCGGGCGCGGCATCCGTCTCGGCGCGGAACACGCGCATGCGCACGAGGCGCCCGTCGGGCTCGCCGTGGGCCTGGGCGACGACCTCGAACAGCTCGACGAGCTCGTCGGGGTCGAGTTCGAGGGCGACCTCCTCGAACGCCTCGCGGGCGGCGGCGGCGGCCGGCGTCTCGCCCGCGTCGATCTTGCCGCCGGGCATGTAGTGCACGTCGCGGCCGCGCGCGGTGACCATGAGCACGCGGCGGTCGCGCACGAGCGCGATCGCGGCGACGAGCAGGTCTGGCAGCGGCATCCGTTCCACCCTATGTCTCCGGCGGTTCGGGGCGGATACGCTGGCCGGAACCTGCGAAGCGAGGGAGCTTGAGCATGAGCGATGCCGACGATCGCGGAATCGGGCGGGCGGTCCAGTCCGAGGTGTATCGCGCCGGGCTGAGCGGCACCAGGCCGACGGTGCCGGTCGACTCGGTCGCGCTCGAGCGCGCGGCGCGCAAGGCCACCACGGCCGAGGCGTTCGCCTACCTGGCCGGCGGGGCGGGCGCCGAGGCGACCATGGCCGCGAACCGCGCCGCGTTCGATCGCTGGCGCATCTGGCCGAGGGTCCTCCGGGACGTCTCCCGGCGCGACCTGTCGATCGAGTTGCTCGGGCGTCGCCGGGCCACGCCGTTCCTGCTCTCGCCCATCGGCGTCGCGGAGCTCGCGCATCCCGAGGCCGACACCGCCGTGGGTCGTGCGGCGGCCGCCCTCGACGTGCCGTACGTGCTCTCGAACCAGGCGTCTCGGTCGATGGAGGAGGTGACCGCCGAGATGGGGGAGGCGTCCCGGTGGTTCCAGCTGTACTGGAGCTCGCACGACGAGCTCAACGAGTCGTTCGTGCGTCGCGCGGAGGCGTGCGGCTGCGAGGCGATCGTCGTCACGCTCGACACGCACCTGCTCGGTTGGCGCACGCGGGACCTGGACGCCGCGTTCCTGCCCTTCAGCCGCGGCCAGGGCATCGCCCAGTACACGAGCGACCCCGTCTTCGCCGACCTCGTGCGTGAGCGCGTCAGCCGCCTCGCGGCGGGGGGAGCGGCCGGGGGAGCGGCCGGCCCGCGGCCCCGGATCACGCCCGCGCTCCTCGTCTCGGCACTCTCGATCGCGCGCGCCGGTGCACGGAGCCCGCTCATCGACGGCGGCATCCGCGCGTCGCTCAGGTCCCCGCTGCCGCGTGCCGCGATCGAGACCTTCCTCGACGTCTTCGCCGACCCCGGCCTCACCTGGGAGGACCTCGCGAACCTCCGCGAGTGGACGAGCCTGCCGATCCTGCTGAAGGGCGTCATGCACCCCTCGGATGCCGCGCGGGCACTCGACTCCGGGGTCGACGGACTGGTCGTCTCGAACCACGGCGGACGCCAGATCGACGGCGCAGTCGCCTCCCTCGACGCATTGCCCGCCGTGCTCGAACGGGTCGGCGGCCGGGTGCCCGTGGTGCTCGACAGCGGGGTCCGTGGCGGCGCCGATGCGTTCAAGGCGCTCGCGCTCGGTGCGACGGCGGTGGGCATCGGGCGGCCCTACGCCTACGGGCTCGCGGTCGCCGGCGCCGCAGGGGTGCGTGCCGTGGTGCGCAACCACATCGCCGAGCTCGACCTCACCATGGGGCTCGCCGGCCGCAGCTCGATCGCCGAGATCGGGCGGGACTCGCTCGCCGCCGCCCCATAGGAACAGGCGATGGGGCGCGACACTCCGTCGGGGTTCCTGTCCCCGTGACGGATGCCGCGGCCGTTCCTGTTCTCGGATGAGGACAGGCGGACGGGCGGACGGGCGGACCGGCGGACGGGCGGACGGACGGGCGGACGGGCGGACGGGCGGACGGACGGACGGACCGACGGGCGGGCCGCCTACTTCGTGAGCGTCCGCACGAGCGCGACCGCCTCCTTGGGGGAGACCTCCGGCAGGTACGCCCGGCCGATCGCGAGCCCGATCGTCGGCAGCGCGAGCGGGTCGGGGTACGCCATCGAGATGGTCTCGTAGTCGGGATTGAACTTCGCCTTGAAGCGGAACAGCGATGAGAACCCGTACGCGGGTTCGAGCGTGCGGGCGAGGAACTCGAGCAGGCGCGACATGACCGTGGGGTCCGGTGCCGTCTCGCCCGGCGCCACCGGCTTCGTCGCGAGCGGCGCCCCCGAGAGGCTCAGCACCTCGGCCCCGTCGTCCTTCATGCGGAGCGCAGCCGACGCGATGAGGAACTCCATGATGCCGTTCATGCTGTCGTCGGCCCTGCGCATGAAGTCGATCGTCCAGCCGATCACCTCGCCGTCGCGGAAGACCGGCAGCCAGCTCGTCACCGCCTGCAGCCGTCCATCGGGTCCGACCGCCAGCATGAGCCGCACGTCGGGATCCTTCAGCTCCTCCATGCCGCCGAGGGTGAACCCCATCTCGGGCATCTCCTTCTCGGCGACCCATTCCTCGGAGATCGCGTTGATCTCCGCGACCGTGGCCCTCGGCAGCTCGTCCCAGCTCGCCCAGACGGTGGTCATGCCCTCCTTGACGCCCCGGTTCAGCGCCTGTCGCACCTTCTGCCACGGCTTCCCGGTGAGCTCCAGGCCCTTCGTCCGCACGATCGTCTCCTCGCCGACCGACATGTGCTGCCAGCCGAGCTCCTCGAAGATCGGCAGGTACTGCGGATGCACGCTGTAGAAGACCGGCACCCAGCTGTTCGCATCGCAGAAGGCAGCGAACTCGCGGATGACGCGGCCGGCGTCCTCGTCGCGGCAGATGGGGTCCGACAGGGTGATCGCGATGCCGTTGATGACGCGGTACGCCACGGCGGCATCCGTCTCGGACGAGGTCCAGATGACGTTGCCCGGCCACGTCGACATGAAGCCGAGGGTGCCGCCGCCGTTGCGGCGGAGCAGGGCTCGCAGGCGCGCGGCATCCGCACCGGCACCGACCCGGGCGCGGGTCATGAGCCGGATGGCCGCGATGATGAAGACCAGCCAGAAGGCGACGCCGACGCCCTGCCAGAGCACGCTCGTCAGGTCGTGGCCGGGGACCACGATCGGGTCGACCACGGCGAGGAAGTGCGGCGGCACGAAGCGCTTCAGGGTGTCGACGGCGAGGTCGGCGGGCGTCGCCGCCGGCCAGAACTCGTCGAGGGTGGCCAGGCCCACGAGGAAGTAGGCGGCCGCGAGCACCACGAACGTGCCGGTGACGATGGCGACGAATCGCCGGAACGCCTCGCGCGGGCTGCGGATCCCGAAATGGCGACGCGTCACCACCAGCATGATGATGAGCGCGATCGGCAGGGCGAGCGCCGCAACCGCCCAGACCAGCAGCTCGACGAGGTCGAAGGCCGACCAGTCGTCCTCGACGTCGTTCGCCGTGAAGGTCGCGTCGAGCGAGGTGCGTGCGAACAGCAGGATCGCCGCGTTCACGGTGATCGCGAGCCAGCGCGCGAAGCGCCGCCCGCGGTGCAGGCCCCACGAGGCGAGCAGCAGGAGCGCGACGGGCACGAACGAGAGCAGGAACATGCCGAAGCCCTGCGTGGTGAGCACGGCGAGGTCGCTGAGGCACTGGGCGCTGAGCGAGGACGCCGTGTCGCCGCATCGTGCGACGAGTTCGTCGAGCGAGACGGGCTGCTCGGCGAAGAGGTACGAGGCGAAGGCGAACGGCGTCAGCTCCGTTCCGTTCAAGAGGGCGACGACCGGACCGATCGCGGTGACGGCGATGACCGCGGCCACGAGCGTGCGGGTCTCGGCGTGCGAGCTGCGTCGGACCGAGAGCTTGGACGCGTCCCCGGCGAGCAGCGCGCCGAGGAGGTATCCGGCGACGGCCGCGATCAGGCGGTACACGTTCGAGGAGTCGCCGTCGTAGAGCACGAACGTGAGGATGGCCGCGAGGGTCACCAGGCGGATGCGGCGCCGCCACAGGGCGCCCATGAACGAGGTCGAGGCGATGAGCGCCCCGACGATGCCCGCGAGCGGGTCCAGCGTGAGGTCGGCGGCGGTGCCGGTCGCCCACCACTCGCCGACCTCGCCGCCGAACCACTGCAGCCAGGCTCCGAGCGCGGTGCCGATGAGACCCGTCACCGTGAACGCCACGATGGCGCGCCACGTGCCCATGCGGCGTTCGGCGACGCCGAGGAGCAGGAGTGCCGCCAGCACGCCGAACACGAGCTGGAACGGATCCTGCGGAATGGCGATGGAGGTGCCGACGGTCCACCACTGGGCGCCCTCGAAGGTGCTGATGACCCCGGCGGCCCAGAACTCGAGCGTGTCCTCTCCGGCGGGTCCGAACATCGTGCCGGTCAGCGCCGCCGTGACGACCAGGAGGACGGCGACGACGATGCTGAACGGGATGCGCCGCACGAATCCGGCGATCAGCTCGCCCGTCGAGCGCAGCCGGCCCTTCGGCTCGACGTCGTCCGCCGGACGCGAGTCGGTCGTGGCTCCGGTCATCGGCCCTCCTCCGCCGTCGCCGGTGCGGCGAGCCCGAGCCGCGGATACAGGAGCGTGAAGCCCTCCTCGAGCCCCCCGACCAGGCCGCTCACGCCGTGGTCGCCGCCTGGCACCTCGTAGTAGGTGATGTTCATGCCGGCCGCGCGCGCGGCATCCGCCAGGCGTTCGGTGCCGGGTGCGAACTCGCGGTCGGCCTCGCCGACGGCGAAGATCGCCGTCGAGTCGGCGTACGGCGCCTTGGCGGCCATGATCGCCTCGGGCTTCACCGCGTCGTACGCCGCCTGGTCCCCGCCGAAGACCGAGGCGAGCACGTCTGCTGCATGCTCGACGCCCGCGTACTCCGTCGGGGCGATCGCGAGGATGTTGCCGAACGTCTCGGGGTACTTCGCGCCGAAGTACGCCGCGCAGCCGCCGCCGTTCGAATAGCCGGCCACCGTCGTGAACTGCGGCCCCTGGAGCACGTTCAGGTGCAGCTTCGCCCACGGCACGACGTCCTGCATGACGTAGGTCTCGGCCTTGCCGAGATCCGTGTCGAGGCAGAGCGGGTCGACCGTGGGGTCGCTCAGTTGGTCGACGACGATCGCGATCGGCGCGAGGCCGTCGTGGTCGGCGGCGTGCTTGTCGAGCACCTCGGCGATCCAGCTCGCGTCGGGGTCGCCGGGCTGGCCCATCATCATGATCACGAGTGGGAGCCGCGGAGGGTTCTCAACGAGGGCGGCCGGCGGAAGGTAGTACTCCGCCGCGCGGGCCGGGAAACCGGAGGCGGTGTTCGGCACGGGCGGGTCCGGCGTGCCGACCTCGCCCGTGTCGGGCATGCCCTCGGGCGCCGTCCAGGTCGTGTACAGCGGCTCGGCCGGATCGGGCGGCGGCGGATCGATGTTCGGATCGCGGATGTCCCCCTTCTGCGCCGTCGAGACGCCGAGCAGGTTGGCCACGGTGCGGTCGATGCCGTAGGCGGCGTTGATGCCGAGCACCGCCGTGAGCACGAAGACCGGGATCGAGAGGAGCGCGATGAGCTTGCGCCACCACCGGGAGCGCCAGAGGTTCCAGATCGCGAGCAGGCTGGCCGCGAACGCGCCCGGCACCCACAGCCAGACCTGCTCGACGACCGGGCCGCCGAAGAGATCGAGGATGTACACGGCGAACCAGAGCACGCCGCCGCCGATCATGGCGCCGACGAGCAGCACGACGATCGCCGTCAGCACCCAGCGAGCGGATGCCTCGCGCCCGAGGAGGTAGACGAAGAGCACGGCCGCGATCACGTAGACGGTGGTGAGCGCGGGGCCGTCGACGATCACCAGGTCGAGCACTGCATCCGGCATGCGTCCCCCTGCCCCCGCCCGACGATGGCCACAGCGTACCGCCCGGCGGCTCCGGTCAGCCGGAGCGACGGACCCCGAGCGGATGTCGCGGCCGACGGGCCACCGTAGGATGGTGGCACCGTTTCTTCCGGGCCGATCGGCCCGAACTCTCGACCATTGGAGCCACCGTGGCCGCTGCCAGCCGTCTCGAATCCGTCATCGCCCTCGCTCAGCACCGGGGCTTCGTCTTCCAGGCGGGCGAGATCTACGGTGGATCCCGCTCCGCATGGGACTACGGCCCCCTCGGCGTCGAGCTCAAGGAGAACATCAAGCGCCAGTGGTGGCGCTACATGGTGCAGAGCCGCGACGACGTCGTCGGCCTGGACTCGAGCGTCATCCTGCCGAAGGCCGTGTGGGAGGCATCCGGGCACGTCGACGTCTTCACCGACCCGCTCATCGAGTGCCTCCACTGCCACAAGCGGTACCGCGAGGACCACCTGATCGAGGCCTACGAGGCGAAGAAGGGCCGGGCTCCCGAGAACGGCCTCGCCGACATCGTCTGCACGAACTGCGGCACCCGTGGCCAGTGGACCGAGCCCCGCGCGTTCTCGGGCCTCCTGAAGACCTATCTCGGCGTGCTCGACGACGAGTCGGGGCTGCACTACCTGCGCCCCGAGACCGCGCAGGGCATCTTCGTGAACTTCGCGAACGTGCTGCAGGCCGCGCGCATGAAGCCGCCGTTCGGCATCGGCCAGATCGGCAAGAGCTTCCGCAACGAGATCACGCCGGGCAACTTCATCTTCCGCACCCGCGAGTTCGAGCAGATGGAGATGGAGTTCTTCGTCGAGCCGGGCACCGACGAGGAGTGGTTCGAGTACTGGCTCGACCAGCGCTGGAACTGGTACGTCGACCTCGGCATCGATCCCGAGAACATCCGCCGCTTCGAGCACGCGCCCGAGAAGCTGTCGCACTACTCCAAGCGCACCGTGGACATCGAGTACCGCTTCGGGTTCACGGGCGGCGAGTGGGGCGAGCTCGAGGGCGTCGCCAACCGCACCGACTTCGACCTGTCGACCCACACGAAGCACTCCGGCAAGGACCTCTCGTTCTTCGACCAGTCCAAGAACGAGCGCTGGACCCCCTACGTCATCGAGCCGGCGGCCGGTCTGACGCGCTCGCTCATGGCGTTCCTCGTCGACGCGTACCACGTCGAGGAGGTGCCGAACGCGAAGGGCGGCGTCGACAGCCGCACCGTCCTGCGCCTCGACCCGCGCCTCGCACCGGTGAAGGTGGCCGTGCTGCCCCTCTCGCGCAACGAGAAGCTCTCGCCCCTCGCCCGCGAGGTCGCCGCGAACCTGCGCAAGAACTGGAACGTCGACTTCGACGACGCCGGCGCCATCGGCCGCCGCTATCGCCGCCAGGACGAGATCGGCACGCCGTTCGCCATCACGGTCGACTTCGACTCGCTCGACGACGATGCCGTGACCGTGCGCGAGCGCGACACCATGGCGCAGGAGCGCGTGCCGCTCTCCGAGCTGCAGGCCTACCTCGGCGCTCGCCTCGTCGGAGCCTGAGGGCCCCCGAGCCGTCCTGCCCTGAGGAACTCCCGGCGCATGCCGTCTGGGAGTTCCTCAGGTGTGGATGAACCTGTGGATAACCGGCGAGGCCGGTGTCAGCGCGGCTCGCCACGACGCGGCGACTGAGCGCGCGGAGCCCCCCGCTCGCCGCGTCGGCTACCGAGCAGGCGTCGCCCGCCGAGCCGCCCACTCGCGTCGGAGGATCCCGTACATCGCGGTGTCCTGCCACTCGCCGTCGTTGTACTCCTCCTCGAGGATCGTCGCCTCGCGCCGCATGCCGAGCCGCTCGCAGAGTCCGGCGGATGCCGCGTTGCGGGCGTCGAGCAGCGCGTGGACGCGGTGCGCGCGCAGGGTGCCGAACGCCACCTCCATGACCGCGGACGCCGCCTCGTAGGCGAATCCCCGCCCCTGGAAGTCGGGGTGCATGACCCACCCGATCTCGAGCTGGCCGTGCTCCACCCGGTCGGCGCGCAGCATCACGTCGCCGATGACGCGCCAGCCGGCGGCATCCGCACCCGTCGCATCCGCCCCGCCCGTCGCACGCGTCGGGCCCGCGGTCCGTGCCGCCCTCTCGGCCGGCGTGACGCGCGGCTCGCCGATGAGGTGGATCGCGAAGATGATCGCGTCGCCGTCGTGCTCGAGCCGATGCAGCCCGGCGCGCTTCGCGGTGTGCTCGAGGCCCTCGGCGTACGTGCGCTCGGGCCAGGGGATGTAGCGCAGCACCTCCGGCAGGCGCTGGTACTCCCACACGTCGTCGGCGTCGGATGCCTCGAGCGGTCGCAGGTCCAGGCGATCGGTCGTGATCGGGGCGAATGGGGGATCGACGAGGTCGAACGGCAGGGCGAGCTGCGGTGGCCCGTCGAAGCGGGGCGTCGCGTCGGTCATGCTTCGACGCTATCGCGGCCGGGCGACACGACGCTCCGGGTGAGTCGTCAGCCGGCCGAGCGCGCCGGGCCCGACGCCTCGTCGGCATCGGCGGATGCTGCACCGGAACCGATCGATCCGGCGGCTTCGGCGGCAGGCGCGATGCCGAAGATGGCCTCGAGGCCGTCGATCCAGGACTGCTGGTCGCCGGAGCGGGCGAGTTCGCGCGAGCGCACCATCGGGGTGTGCAGGAGGACTCCCGCCATGTGGCGCAGCGCCGCCTCGGTGCGACCGTCGTCGTCGCCGCGCGAGGCGGCGCGCGCGATCTCGGCGTCGAGGATGTCGAAGACGTGCTTCCGCAGGGCGACGACGGCCGGCGCGAGCCGCTGCTCTTCGCCGGAGTCGCCGAACGCGCGGGCATCGCGCATGACGATGGCGCGGGCGGAGTCGGTGGCCGCGAACTCCTCGAGGGGCGCGTGGACCTTGATGGTCTCGAGGTCGAGCAGTTCGACGCCGGCCACCTCGAGCACGTCGGGGGCGACATTGCGCGGAAGGCCGAGGTCGATCACGAGCTGGCGGCGGTCGACCTGCGCCGGTTCGGCCACGAGCCCGATCGTGGGCAGGGCGGCCGCGGCGGCGAGCGACTCGCGCCCCGACAGCAGCAGGCCGCGGTCGACGACCTGACGGTCGGCGGTGGTGCACGTGACGATGAGGTCGACGGATGCCGCGACGCGGGCGTAGTCGTCGGTCGAGACGGCCTCGATGCCGTGGCCCGCGGCGAACTTGCCGGCACGACCCGAGGGCGAGTACACGACGACGTCGGTGACGCCCCGGTCGCGGAGGGCGGCCAGCGAGGCGCCCGCGAAGCGGCCGGTGCCCACGAGGAGCACGCTGGCCTGCGCCCAGTCGGTGACGCGACTCTCGGCGAGGTCGAGGGCGAGGCGCACGAGCGAGCGGCCCTCGCCGCCGAGCTCGGTCTCGTTCTTGACGCGCCGCGAGGTCTGCGACGCCCGCTGGAAGAGCCGCTCGAGCTCGGGGGTCGTCGTGCCCTCGGTGCGGGCGCGGTCGAGCGAGCGGCGGACCTGGCCGGCGATCTCGCCCTCGCCGACGACGACGGACTCGAGACCGGATGCGACCGAGAAGAGGTGGGCGGCGACGGCGTTGCCGTGCACGAAGCCGAAGGTCTGGCGGAGTTCGGCCGCGTCGAGCCCGGCGACCGTGCCGACGGCGCGGACCGCCTCGTGCACGACCTCGACCGGCGACGAGCCGTCGGCGGCGTCGAGGTCGAGGTACGCCTCGAAGCGGTTGCAGGTGGCGACGACCACGGCGCCCTTCACGGCGTCATGGCCTTCGAGGATGCGCGGTGCCGCTTGGTTCGCGTTCGCCGAAAGACGCTCGAGCATGTCGAACCCGGCGTTCTTGTGACTCGCGGAGAAGCAGATGAGCACGGAGAGATTCTACCCGCCGTCAGCTGGTCGCCTGATCAGCGTTGGCACTGAGGGTGCACGGCGGCATCGCGACTACCGGGCTGCGAGTGCGAGGGCTCGCGCCTCGGCGTCCTCGCGGGCCATCGCGGCCGTGATCACGGGGATCGGCGCGGTCAGCGGCGGCACCTCGAGGCCCTCGGCCGCGAGGGCCGTGCGGTGCTTGGCCTTCCAGTCGCGGACGACGGCGAAGAACGCGGCATCCGACATCGCGTACCGACCCGGCCGTTCCGAGGCGAGCACGACGGGCACCTCGACGCTGTTCTTGTGGCGCCGCACCCGCAGCACGAGCACGGCGAGCACCTGGGTGCCCGCGACCATCGCGTCGGCCCGGATGTTGCGGACCTCGCGCCAGGGGTAGCTGTCGACGCGTCGGGGCCTCCGGCCGCCGTCCCAGAGGGTGATGCCGGCCTCGTCGGCCACGATCGAGTAGCGGCGACCGAGACGGAGCGGCTTCGCGCCCTCGCGCCGGAGCTCGTTCATCCGCTGCACCATCGGGCCGGTGCGGATGGCGCACACGACGTCGTCGCCATGCCTGCGGGCGAGGGCGGCACGCCTGGCGCGGACCCTGGCACCGCGAGCGAGCAGGGCGAGGCACCAGATGCCGACGGCGAGCAGGCAGAGCATCGCAACCCCGGACGCGCTGGCGCTGGAGGGCACCGCCGGCAGGCGCGCCACGAGGCCGTCGATGATCGGGGACCCGGCGATGAGCGCCGCCACCACGAGGGCGGCGGCGATGCCGACGAGCACGGTGGGGGCCGTGCTGCGCCGCGAATCGTCGCTCATCGCCGGGCTCCGCTCGCGTCGGGGCGGGGTGCGGCTGAACGCCTGCACGGTTCGGAGAGCCCTGCTTCGAACGAACGCGAGCGCGCGGCACCATGGCCGTCGATCGCGCGGTCGGACATCGGCGAGGGGGACAGTGGGGGACACACGAACCGGGACATGTCGTCAACTTCTCCGGGGGGACGGAGGCACGCCGCCTGCGGCGCGTCGTCGTGCGAGGGGGGCGCACAACGAGTCCGACCTTAGACCCTCGGCGTGCTCGCCGACAAGCGCCCGCCCGCTGCGCGCCCACGCAAGAGCAGCGCGCGGTGGGCGCCGTGCTCGCGTGCGCACGGCGCCCACGGCGCCCACCGCGGCGGCCCCTCCCAGCCCGATGCGGGACAATGGCTCGCGTGATCCTCTCTCCGCAGCATCCCCTCTCCGCCGGCCTCACGGGTGACTCGCGCCTGGTGCGTGCATATAGAGGAGAGCGCGCCGACACGACGCCGGTCTGGTTCATGCGGCAGGCCGGCCGGTCGCTGCCCGAGTACCGCGAGCTGCGGGTCGGCACCCGCATGCTCGACGCCTGCCTCGACCCGGCGATGGCGAGCGAGATCACGCTGCAGCCCGTGCGACGCCACGGGGTGGACGCGGGCATCTTCTTCAGCGACATCGTCGTGCCGCTGAAGCTCGTCGGCGTCGACGTCGAGATCCAGCCCGGTCGCGGCCCGGTCTTCGGCCGGGGCTATGCGGATGCCGCGGGCGTGGCCGAGCTGACCGCCATCGATCCCGCGCGCCTCGACGAGGCGTCCGCGCCGATCGCCGAGGCGGTCGCGCTCACGATCGCCGAGCTGAACCGCACCGACAACGGATCGGGCACCGCGACGCCGCTCATCGGCTTCGCCGGGGCACCCTTCACGCTCGCCGCCTACCTGGCCGAGGGCGGTCCCTCGAAGGACCACCTCGCCGCCCGCACGCTCATGCACGCCGACCCGGGGGCGTGGCGCGCGCTCATGGACTGGACCGCCGAGCTCACCGGGCGGTTCCTGCGCGCGCAGGTCCTCGCCGGGGCATCCGCCGCACAGCTCTTCGACTCGTGGGCCGGGGCGCTCTCGCTCGCCGACTACGAGACGCACGTCGCGCCCGCCTCGGCGAACGCCCTGAGCCACGTGCACGGCCTCGAGTACGAGACGACCGATTCCGCCGGCTCGCCCGTCACGCGCGCCGTCCCGGTCGTGCACTTCGGGGTCGGCACGGGCGAGCTGCTCGGCGCCATGCACGGCATCGGCGTCGATGCGGTCGGCGTCGACTACCGCGTGCCGCTCGACGTGGCCGCCGCGCGCATCGGCGCGGGCGTGCCGCTGCAGGGCAACCTCGATCCCGCGCTCCTCGCCGCACCGCTGCCGGCGCTCGAGTCCGCCGTGCGCGAGGTGCTGCGCCGCGGCACCGCCGCTCCGGCGCACGTGTTCAACCTCGGCCACGGCGTGCCGCCCGAGACCGACCCGGCGGTGCTCACCCGCGTCGTCGAACTCGTGCACGAGGCGGGCGCATGACCGACCGGGTCTCCGAGCATCGCGAGGCCGACGTCGTCGTGGTCGGCGGCGGCGTGGCCGGCCTCGTCGCCGCGCTCGAATGCGCCAAGATCGGGCTCCGCGTCCTCGTGCTCGAGCGCCGCGAGGCGCCCGGCGGATGCGTCGGACGCATCGAGCTCGCCGGCCTCACGCTGGATTCGGGCGCCGAGTCCTTCGCCACGCGCGGGGGAGCGGTCGCCGAGCTCCTCGGCGACCTCGGCCTCGCCGACGCGATCGAGCAGCCGAATCCCGCGGGCGCCTGGCTGGTCTGGCCCGCCGCGCGGGGCAAGGGCGGCCGCGACGGCGGCGGAGCCCCCGGCCTCGACGCCGCGCCGCTCCCGCGCACCGGCGTGCTCGGGATCCCGGCGAATCCGCTCGGCGACGACGTGCGCCGCATCATCGGGTGGAGCGGGGCGTCGCGCGCCTACCTCGACCGTCTCAAGCCGATCCTCAAGATCGGTCGCGCGCACAGCCTCGGCAGGCTCGTCCGCGATCGCATGGGCGAGCTCGTGCTCGACCGGCTGGTGGCGCCCATCTCGTCCGGGGTCTACTCGACGAACCCCGACGACCTCGACCTCGACGTCGTCGCCCCCGGCCTGAACGAGGCGATGACCCGCACGGGCTCGCTCTCGGGCGGGGTCGGCCAGCTCCTCGAGGAGCGCAAGGCCGGCGGGGCCGTCCAGGGGCTCGACGGCGGCATGCATCGGGTCGTCGACGCGCTCCTCGCCCAGCTCGAGCGCTTCGGCGCCGAGGTGGTGACGGATGCCGCGGTCGGGTCGCTCGTGCGTGCCGACGGCGATGGTGGCGACGCCGGATGGCGCGCGTCGGCATCGCATGGCGATGCCGACCTGATCGTCGACGCCAGGTTCGCGATCGTCGCCGCTCCCGCCGACGCGGCGCGGGCGCTGCTGGCCGATGCCGTCGACGGCTGGGCCGAGGTCGAGGGCGGCCCGCCCGCGGCCTCCGTCGAGATCGTGACGCTCGTGCTCGACGCGCCCCCGCTCGACGCCGCGCCGCGTGGAACCGGCGTGCTCGTGGCCACCGGGACCCCAGGCGTCGCGGCCAAGGCGCTCACCCACTCGACCGCGAAGTGGCCCTGGCTCGCGCGCCGCACCGACGGTCGGCACGTGGTGCGCCTGTCCTACGGGCGCGCGGGCGAGCAGAACCCGCTCGACGGCCTCGACGAGGCCGAGGTCCGTGCGCGGGCGATCGCCGACGCATCCGCCCTGCTGGGGGTCGACCTCGGCGACGACGCGGTGCTCGCGCTCGGCCGAGCGAGCTGGCGCGACGCGTTGTCGCAGGCGACCATCGGCCAGCGCGACCGCGTCCGGGCGCTCGAGACGGCCGTGGCGGCCGAGCCCGGCCTCGAGGTCACGGGCTCCTGGGTCGCCGGCACCGGCCTCGCATCGGTCGTGCCGCACGCGGTCGAGGCGGCCGCGCGCATCAGGCACCTCGCCGTGAACCCGGCCGCCGACGCATAGCCGGAACGGCATACTTTCCCGCGCAACCCGGCGCAACCCCCTTGCGCGAAGGGTCACGGGGTCTACGCTGGAATGACGTCGCGCATCCGCGCAGTGGGGAAATGGGGTGCACATGAAGGGCAAGGTCCTCTTCGTCGTCGGTCTCGGCGTCGGCTACGTGCTCGGCACGCGTGCCGGCCGCGAGCGGTACGAGCAGATCAAGGGTGCGGCCGAGAGCGTGTGGAACACGCCCACGGTGCAGAACGGCGTCGCCACCGCCAAGGACTTCGCCATGGCGAGGGTCGGCGATGTCAGCGACACGGTGCTCGACAACGTGAAGTCGCTCATCGGCAAGGCCACCAAGGGCTCGGGCGCCACGAAGTCCGACGTCCGGTCGGCCTCGAACTCGGCCAAGTCGAGCGTCTCGAAGGCCGCGGATGCCGCGCGCGAAGCCATCGACGACGCGGCGGCCAAGCTCGACGAGGCCATCGACGACGCATCCGCCGTCGCCTCGAAGTCGGCCGCTTCGTCGAAGCCGGTCGCCTCGACCAAGCCGCGCACGACGAAGCCCGGTTCCTGAGGCGGGGAGACCATGGCTGCCACCTCGAACGACGACCGATCGCTGTTCCAGCTGATCGGCGAGCTCCCCGACACCGTCTCGACGCTGATCAAGGCCGAGATCGACCAGATCAAGGCCGAGATCTCCTACAAGATCAAGCACTTCGGCATCGGGTCCGGACTGTTCGCGGCGGCGGCGGTGGTCGCCGTGTTCCTGCTCTTCACGCTCATCACCGCGGCGATCTTCGCGCTCGCGCTCGTCATGCCCGCCTGGGCCGCGGCGCTGACCGTGTCCGGCGTCCTCGTGCTGATCATCGCCGTCCTGGTCTGGATCGGCATCACGAACTTCAAGCGCGGCAGCCAGCCGCTCGAGTCCGTCGAGAGCCTGAAGGCCGACCTCGACGCGCTGAAGGGAACCGGTGACTATGACCGCCACTGACGTCTCGCGCACCTCCGACCGCAGCTCCAAGGAGCGCGAGCGCAACCTCACGCGCGTGCAGGCCCGCGTCGCCTCCGAGCGTGCCCGCGCAGACTTCGCCGAGACGCTCAACGCGCTCGAGGAGAAGCTCAACCTCCCCAAGCAGGCCAGGCGCAAGGCGGTCGAGGTCAAGGCGAAGCTGCGCCGCCTCGCCGACGAGCAGCCCGCCACCGTGCTCGGCGTCGCGGCGGGCGCCGTCGCGGTCGTCGGGGTCACCGTGTGGCTCATCGTCCGCGCGGCGGCATCCGACGACTGATCCGGTTCGTCGCGCCGGGCGTGTGACCCACGCGTCGTCGCCGGCGAGCACCGGGGTCGATCCTCGATGAGCGAGCAGGATGCCGCGCCGAACGCCACCGCCGTCCAGCGGGTGGCCGATGCGGTGCGCGACGAGATCCTCAGCGGCGCGCTCGCGGCCGACGAGCCGCTGCGCGAGGAGGCCACGGCCGCCCGGTTCGGCGTCTCGCGACACACGGTGCGGGCTGCGTTCCAGCGACTGGCCGCCGACCGGCTCGCGGTGGCGGCCCCCTACCGCGGGGTCCGCGTCGCCCGGTTCGACCGCGACACCATCATCGCGCTGCAGCAGTACCGTGCCGCACTCGAGGTCGAAGCGGTCCGCATCGCCCACGAACGCCACGGCGACGCATGGCCGGCCGAGGTGCTCGCCCCGGTGCTGGACGCACTGGACCGGCTCGGGGCATCCGACGACTGGCTCGAGACCGAGCGGGTGCACCTCGAGCTGCACCGGGCCCTCGTCGCGGCCTCCGAGAGCCCCCGGATCATCGAGGCGCACGCCGCGATCGGCGCCGAGATGCTGCTCTTCCTCCTGCACGTGCGCCCGCACTACACGCTCGACGGACTCGCCGAGGAGCATCGTGCGCTCGTCGAGGACGTGCAGTCGAGGGGGGCCGATGCGATCCGCGAACACCTCGAGCATTCGACCTCGCTCCTCGTGCACGACTGAACACTTTTGGCCGTTGAGCGGGAAAGGGGGAGACTAGGAACATGTCTTCCCCCGCTGCCGAAGCGGCAGCCGACGCGCTCCAGACCGAATCCGACGCCGAGCAGTCCCCCGTGGGGTACACGGTGTTCGCAGTGCTCCGCCGCGACCCCGCCCGCCCCGACGACCTCGACGGCCACGATGTCCCACGCTTCGTCGACGAACTCGACGGCATCATCTCCCTCGTCGAGGACGAGGGCGTGACCCTGCGCGGCATCTACGACGTCTCCGGCCTGCGGGCCGATGCCGACGTGATGCTGTGGCTGCACGGCGACACCGCCGAGGGCCTGCAGTGGGCACTGCGCGAACTGCGTCGCGCACGACTCCTGCGCTCGCTGCTGCCGACGTGGAACGCCATGGGCGTGCACCGCGACGCCGAGTTCAACAAGGCGCACGTGCCCGGCTTCCTCCGCGGCATCGAGCCCAAGGACTGGCTCACGATCTACCCGTTCGTGCGCAGCTACGACTGGTACCTGCTCGACCCGGGCGAGCGGGGCCGCATGCTGGCCGAGCACGGCCGCAAGGGCGCCGCGTTCCGCGGGGTCGTCGCGAACACCGTGTCGGCGTTCGCGCTCGGCGACTACGAGTGGCTCCTCCCCATGGAGGCCGACGAGCTCACCGACCTCGTCGACATGATGCGCGAGCTGCGCGCAACCGACGCCCGCCGTCACGTGCGCGACGAGCTGCCGTTCTACACCGGCCGCCGGATCTCGACCGCCGAACTCGTGGAGGTGCTCCAGTAATGGCCGCCGTGAACCTCGGATCGACCGGCGCCGACGGCGCGGCCGCGGGCGAGAGCACCGGGGCGGATGCCGCGGGCACGACGCCGCGCGGCCGCAAGCCCTCGCCCGCGGCATCCGCACCGTGCGTGGCGGGCGCCATCGTGCCCGGCGCGACGCCGGCCGCGCAGGGCGGTGCCCCGCACGTGACCGAGCCCGTCGCGTACGACGCGATCCTGCTCGCCGGGTTCGGCGGGCCCGAAGGCCAGGACGACGTCATCCCGTTCCTCCGGAACGTGACGAGCGGTCGCGGCATCCCCGACGAGCGCCTCGAGGAGGTGGCCCACCACTACCGCCACTTCGGCGGCACCAGCCCGATCAACGAGCAGAACCGGCAGCTGAAGGCCGCACTGGAGCGGGAGCTCGCGACCCGCGGCGTCGACCTGCCCGTGCTGTGGGGCAACCGCAACTGGGACCCGTACCTCAACGACGCGCTCGACGAGGCGAAGGCGGCCGGCTTCACCAAGCTCATCGCGATCGCGACGAGCGCCTACAGCTCGTACTCGAGCTGCCGCCAGTACCGCGAGGACTTCGCCGACGCCCTCGCCGACACTGGCACCGGTGAGGGTTCGCACGCGATCCAGATCGACAAGGTCCGCCAGTTCTTCGACCACCCCGGCTTCGTCGCCCCCTTCATCGAGGGCGTGCGCGACGGCATCGCCGAGCTCCTGGCGGCGACGCCCGGCCTCGACCCGACGACCGAGGTCGAGGTGCTCTTCGCGACGCACTCGATCCCGTCGACCGACGCCGCCAAGTCCGGCCCGGCCGAGCGCGGGTTCGGCGAGGGCGGCGCCTACGCGGCCCAGCACCTCGCGGTGGCCGAGGTCGTCATGCGCGAAGCGGGGGCATCCGACGTCCCGTGGCAGCTCGTGTACCAGTCCCGCAGCGGCCCGCCCTCGATGCCGTGGCTCGAGCCCGACATCAACGACGCCATCGCCGAGCTGCCGGCAGCCGGCCGCAAGGCGATCGTGATCGTGCCGCTCGGGTTCGTCAGCGACCACATGGAGGTGCTCTGGGACCTCGACAACGAGGCGCTCGAGAGCGCCGAGGAGCATGGCCTGGCCGCCGTTCGCGTGCCGACCCCCGGCACGCACCCCGCCTATGTCGCCGGTCTCGTCGACCTCGTGCTCGAGCGCGTCAACGGCACCCCGCTCGCGGAGCGGCCCGCGATGACCGAACTCGGCCCCTGGTACGACGTCTGCCGACCGGGCTGCTGCGAGAACGTGCGCCTCGGCTTCCGCCCGGCGCTGTCCGGGATCGCGCCGTGAGCGGGGGCGGCTCCGTCATCCGCGTCGGCACGCGCGCGAGCGCGCTGGCCATGGCGCAGACCCGGCAGATCGCCGAGCGCATCGCCGTCGCCGCCAAGGCCGAGATCGAGCTGGTCCCGGTGACGACCGAGGGCGACGTCTCGCGGGCCTCGCTCGCCTCGCTCGGCGGCACGGGCGTCTTCGTCACCGCGCTGCGCGAAGCGCTCCTCGAGGGCCGGTGCGATCTCGTCGTGCACTCCATGAAGGACCTGCCCACGGCCGACCACGAGGGTCTCCGTCTCGGCGCGGTGCCCAAGCGCGCCGACGCCCGTGACGCGCTCTGCGCCCGCGACGGCCTCACCCTGCAAACGCTTCCGGCCGGAGCCCGCGTCGGCACGGGGTCGCCGCGCCGCATCGCGCAACTGCATGCCGTGCGCCCCGACCTCGAGGTGCTCGACATCCGCGGCAACATCGACACCAGGCTCGGCAAGGTCGAGTCGGGCGACCTCGACGCGGTGATGCTCGCCGCCGCGGGGCTCGGACGCCTCGGCCGTTCCGACGCCGTGACCGACCTGCTCCCGCTCGAGGACTGGCCCACCGCCGCAGCCCAGGGCGCCCTCGCGATCGAGGTGCGACGTGGGCGCGGCGACCACTCGCTCGAGCAGGCGCTCGAAGCCGTCGACCACCGCTCGAGCCGGGCCGCGGCGCTCGCCGAGCGGCTCGTGCTCGCCGGGCTCGAGGCCGGTTGCGCGGCCCCGGTGGGCGTCACCGCCTTCCTCGACGACGAACTTCTGTTCCTCAGTGCGAGCGTGTACAGTGCCGACGGGACGCGGCGCATCACCAGTTCGCACGCCGCGACCCCCGAGAGCCGCTCGGCCGCCGACCTGGCGGATGCGGCTCGTGATGTCGCCGATCGCGCCGTCGCAGAACTCCTCGGCAACGGTGCCGCTGAACTCGCTGCTGCCACTGAGGAGACCTCGTGACCGAATACGAACCCGTCACCGGGCCCATCGGGCTGCCGTCACGTGCCGGCAAGCCCCTGAGCGGATGGCGCGTGCTCGTGCCCCGTGGCGGTCCCTGGGGCGACGGCGTCGCGGGGGCGCTGCGCGCCCGCGGAGCCACCCCGATCATCGCCCCGCTCATCAACTTCGCACCGACCGACGACCAGCCCGCCCTCGAGGCGGCGCTCGCACGGCTCGCCGCCGGGGCGTTCGACTGGCTGACCGTCACGAGCGCCACCACGGTCGACGTGCTCTCGTCCTACAACGCCGTGATCCCGGAGACCACGAGGGTCGCCGCCGTCGGTGAGACGACCGCGGCCGCCCTCGTGGCCGCCGGATACCACGCGGACATCGTGCCCTCCGAGGACAACTCGGCCAGGGGCCTCCTCGAGGAGTGGGAGGCCGCGACGGACGGCGCCCAGGGGCTCCGCGTGCTCGCGCTGCGCTCGGCCATCGCCAAGCAGGTCCTCTCCATCGGCCTCGCCGAGGCCGGCCACACGGTCGAGGGGGTCGTCGCCTACCGCACGGTCGGCGTTCCGGTGGCGCAGAAGGTCATCGACGACGTGCGCTCCGGCCGCGTCAACGCGATCCTCGTGACCTCGGGCAGCGTCGCCGAGCAGGTGCAGGAGCAGCTCGGCCCGATCCCCGAGTCGATCCTCGTCGCGGCCATCGGCCCGCAGACGCAGCGCGACGCCGCGGAGCTCGGCCTCCGGGTCGACGTCGTGGCCCGCGAACGCAGTGCGGAGTCGCTCATCGACGCCGTCGTCGGCGCCGCGATCGCCCACGCCTGACGGCCGCCCACCTCCGCTCGACAGACTGATCGGGCCGACCAGTCGTGTGTACGTGTTCGGCGTCTTCGACGAACCCATTGCTAATCCGCATTAGCGTCCTCTAGAGTCGCTGCTAATGCGGATTAGCACCGCAGGACGCGACCCCAAGGATCTCGATGTCGACTTCCCAGACACCCCCGCGACGCATCACGCAGCGACGCATCGCCGCGCTCGCGGGCGTGAGCCAGGCGACCGTCTCGCTCGTGCTCAACGACAAGGCCGACGGCGACGCTCGCATCCCCGAGGAGACCCGGGAGCGCGTGTTGAAGGTGCTCCGTGAGACCGGGTACGTGGCCGATCCGGCCGCCCGCCGCCTGGCCGGGGTCGGCAACAAGATCCTCGGCGTCTTCACCTACGAGCCGGCGTTCCCGACCGAGAGCCGGGACTTCTACGCGCCGCTGCTCAGCGGCATCGAGCAGGCTGCCGAGAACCTCGGTTGCGACCTCCTGCTGTTCACGAGCGCCCCGGTCGTGAACGGCACCCGCCGCCTGCTGCACGAGCACAACCGGCTGCGCCTCGCCGACGGATGCCTCCTGCTCGGCGTCGAGATGGACCACGCCGAACTCGAGCGCCTCGTCGCCGACGGCTTCCCGTTCGTCGCCATCGGCCGCCGCGACGTCGACGGCGTGCCGTACGTGGCGATCGACTACACGAGCGGCACCGCCCGTCTCGTGGGGGAGGCCTGGGAGCTCGGCCACCGACGCTTCGCCTACCTGCACGTCGACAGCCGCGGCGAGTCCGTGTTCGACCGGCGCGCGGGCGTGCTCGACGAACTCGCACGCCGCGGCGGCGATGCCGCCCTCGCCGAACTCGTCGCCATCCCGTCCCTCGGCGACGACCTCGAACGCGACTGGGCCGCCATCCGCTCCTCCGGCGCGACCGTGGTCGTCGTCGAGACCGCCGAGTGGGCCGAGCGCCTGCACGCGTTCGCCGTGCGCGACGGCGTCGACGTCCCGGCCGAGCTCGGCATGATCGTGCTCGCCGAGCCCGGTCGTGGGGGCAGCCGCGTCGAGTTCACCCGGCTCAGCCCGCCGCGCACCGAGCTCGCGGCCGCGGCGACCAGTCTCCTCGCCCGCATGCTCGACCCCGACGATCGGGTCGAGCAGGGCGAGCTCCGCCAGACCCTGCCCTGCCCGACGCTCGCGGGCGCCACGCTCGTCGCGCCCGCGGCATCCGGGACCCGGTCCACCCCCGAAGGCTCCGCATGACCACTCGAACCAGCCCGGCCGAACTCCGCGCCGAGGTCCTCATCGCCGGCGGCGGCCTGGGCGGGGTCGCCGCCGCGCTCGGGGTGCTCGAGGCCGGCCGCACGGTCGTGCTCACCGAGGAGTACCGCTGGCTCGGCGGGCAACTCACGAGCCAGGCCGTGCCCATGGACGAGCACACCTGGGTCGAGTCGTTCGGCACCACCGCCCGCTACCGCGCATTGCGCGACGGCATCCGCGACTACTACCGCCGCAACTACCCGCTCACGGAGGCCGCGCGCACCGACCCGCACCTGAACCCGGGGGCCGGACTCGTGGGCCGCGTCTGCGCCGAACCCCTCGTCGGCGTCGCCGTCATCGAGGAGATGCTCGCGCCGTACCGGGCGACCGGCCGGCTCACGATCCTGCAGCCGGCGGTGCCGACCGCGGCATCCGTCGACCGCGACCGCGTCGAGGCCGTCACCTTCCGCAGTCTCGACGACGGCCGGGAGACGATCGTCGTCGCCGACTACGTCATCGACGCCACCGAACTCGGTGACCTGCTGCCCCTCACGGGTGCCGAGTACGTCACCGGATTCGAGTCCAGGCGAGACACGGGCGAGCCGAGCGCCCCCGACGAGGCCCAACCGGAGAACCAGCAGGCCTTCAGCTGGTGCTTCGTCGTCGACCACGTCGACGGCGACCACACGATCGACCGACCGGCCGAGTACGACGCCTGGCGCACCGCGCAGCCCGACTACTGGGGCGCGCCGATGATCTCGCTCACGGGCCCCGACCCGCGTTCGCTCGAGATCACCACCCGCACGTTCACGCCGAATGCCGGCATCGACGCCGAACGCGTCGCCGATCAGCGGGAGGATGCGGGCGATCGCGAGCTCTGGACCTTCCGACGCATCATCGCCCGGCACAACTTCGAGCCCGGCACGTACCCGAGCGACGTCGTGCTCGTGAACTGGCCCATGATCGACCACATCGGCGGCACGATCATCGACGTGCCCGAGGCGGTGCGCGCGGAGCGCCAGGCATCCGCACGTCAGCAGTCGCTCTCGATGCTGTACTGGCTGCAGACGGAGGCGCCGAGGCCCGACGGCGGCACCGGGTTCACCGGGCTGCGCCTGCGGTCCGACCTCACGCAGGGGCCCGACGGGCTGGCGATGGCGCCCTACATCCGGGAGTCGCGTCGCATCCTCGCCGAGACCACGGTCACCGAGCTCGACCTCTCCATCGCCGCGACCGGCGAGACCGGGCCCGCCACGTTCGACGACTCCGTCGGCGTCGGCATGTACCGCATCGACCTGCACCCCAGCACCGGTGGCGACAACTACCTCGACCTGCCGTCGCGCCCCTTCGAGATCCCCCTCGGAGCCCTGATCCCCCGCCGATTGGAGAACCTCCTGCCCGCGGGCAAGAACGTCGGTACCACCCACATCACCAACGGCGCCTTCCGGCTGCACCCGGTGGAGTGGAACATCGGCGAAGCAGCCGGCCGCCTCGCGGCCTTCTGCCTCGATCGCGCGTCCCGCCCGCGAGCGATCCGCACCAGTCCGGAACTCCTCGCGGAGTTCCAAGCCCTGCTCACGAAGAGGGGCGCCGAGCTGCATTGGCCGGCCGGCGTCTCCGGATACTAGGAGGGATGACGAGATCAGCACAGGCGCTGACGGGGGCCGGTCTGGCTGCCGCGACACGGTGCCTCGGCATCCGGGGGCCGGCTCTCAGGGGCGACGAGGTCGCCGCGACGTAGGCTTGTGCGGTGACTTCCACGCCTGCCCCCCGCATCCGCCCGCGGCGTCTCCGCGAGACGCCGGCGCTCCGCCGCCTGGCGTCCGAGACCCGGCTCGACCCGGCCGAGCTCGTGCTTCCCATGTTCGTGCGCGAGGGCGCGAGCGCCCCGCTGCCGATCGCGTCCATGCCGGGTGTCGTGCAGCACACGCTCGACAGCCTCCCTGCGGCGATCGACGCCGCCGCGTCCGTCGGCCTCGGCGGCGTCATGCTCTTCGGCGTGCCCGAGCAGCGCGACGCGCGCGGGTCGGGTGCGACCGACCCAGAGGGCATCCTCAACGTGGCCACGCGCGTCGCGGTCGAGGCATCCGCCGGCCGGCTCGTGGTGCAGACCGACCTGTGCCTCGACGAGTTCACCGACCACGGCCACTGCGGCGTGCTCGACGGGCGCGGCCGTGTCGACAACGACGCCACGCTCGAGCGGTACACGGCGATGGCACTGGAGCAGTCGCGTGCGGGTTCCCAGCTGCTGGGCCTCTCGGGCATGATGGACGGCCAGGTCGCCGCGGTCCGCGAAGCCCTCGACGACGGCGGTCATCAGGACGTCGTGCTCATGGCCTACTCGGCGAAGTACGCGTCGGCGTTCTACGGCCCGTTCCGCGACGCCGTCGAGTCCACGCTCGAGGGCGACCGCCGCTCGTACCAGCTCGACCCCGGCAACCGGCGTGAGGGGTTGCGCGAGGCGATGCTCGACATCGAGGAGGGCGCCGACATCGTCATGGTCAAGCCCGCCGGCAGCTACCTCGACGTGCTCGCCGACGTCGCCGCGGCATCCGACGTGCCCGTCTGGGCCTACCAGGTGTCGGGGGAGTACGCGATGATCGAGGCAGCGGCCGCCCACGGCTGGATCGACCGCAAGCGGGCGGTGATCGAGTCTGTGCGCGGCATCCGCCGTGCCGGCGCCGACGCCGTGCTCACGTACTGGGCCGTCGAACTGGCCGACTGGATCCGCAAGGGAGACGTCGCATGAACGCCCGCCACTCCGGCGCCGACGCCCCGTCGAGCAACGCCGAGCTCTTCGCCCGTGCGCAGGCCGCGATCCCGGGCGGGGTCAACTCGCCCGTGCGGGCCTTCCGCTCGGTGGGCGGCACCCCGCGCTTCCTTGTGAGCGCGCGCGGCGCGTACGTCACCGACGTCGAGGGCCGCGAGTACGTCGACCTCGTCGCCGGGTGGGGGCCCGCGATCCTCGGCCACGCCGACCCGCGCGTCGTCCAGGCGGTGACGGATGCCGCGGCCCGCGGCCTCTCGTTCGGCTCGTCCACGCCCGCGGAGACCGAGCTCGCCGAGCTCGTCGAGGCCCGCGTCGCGCCGGTCGAGAAGCTGCGGCTGGTCTCCACCGGCACCGAGGCGACGATGAGCGCCATCCGCCTCGCCCGCGGCTTCACCGGCCGCGACGTGCTCGTGAAGTTCGCCGGGCACTACCACGGCCACTCCGACGGCCTGCTCGCCGAGGCGGGCTCCGGGCTCGCGACCTTCGCGCTGCCCGGCTCGGCCGGCGTGCCCGCCGACATCGCGGCGCTCACGCTCGTGCTGCCCTACAACGACCTCGATGCCGTGCGCGCGGCGTTCGCCGAGCACGGCGACCGCATCGCCGCCGTCATCGTCGAGGCCGCCTCCGCGAACATGGGCGTCGTGCCGCCGCTGCCCGGCTTCAACGCGGCGCTCGTCGAGCTCGCGCACGCGAACGGCTCCCTCGTCATCAGCGACGAGGTGCTCACGGGCTTCCGCGTGTCCGAGGCCGGCTGGTGGGGCCTCGAGTCCGGCACCGAGCACGCGTACACGCCCGACCTGCTGACCTTCGGCAAGGTCATCGGCGGCGGCATGCCCGTCGCAGCACTCGGCGGTCGCGCCGACATCATGGACCAGCTCGCCCCGCTCGGCCCCGTCTACCAGGCCGGCACGCTCTCGGGCAATCCGGTCGCCGTCGCCGCGGGCATCGCGACGCTCCGGGCGGCGGACGCCGCGGTCTACGCGCACCTCGACGAGGCGGCGGCGACGATCAGCGAGGCGGTCTCGACGGCGCTCGCCGTCGAGGGCGTCGCGCACGGCGTGCAGCGGGCGGGCAACCTCTTCAGCTTCGTGTTCGGCGAGGAGGTCGCCGGCGGCGTGCACGACTACGCGGGCGTGCAGCGCCAGGAGTCGTGGCGCTACGCGCCCTTCTTCCACGCGATGCTCGACGCGGGCGTCTCGCTTCCGCCGTCGGTGTTCGAGGCGTGGTTCGTCACGGCCGCGCACGACGAGGCGGCGATCGGTCGCATCGTGGATGCGCTTCCGGCCGCCGCCCGCGCCGCGGCATCCGCTCGTCCCGCCTGAGCCGGCGCGACCGGTGCCCCGGCGCCGACCCGAAGCGTCGGTAACCGGGCATCACGGTTACGGCTCGATAACGGTATCGAACCGTTTCCCCGTTGTGGGGCGTCGGCTGTCCTCATGTCGGACGACTCGGGCAGGATGGGACCATGGCTCAGCTACGCGTGCACACCGACCGGATCGAGGTCCTCCTCACCCCGGCCGAGAAGGCACTCGCGCTGCGCGCCGACGACATCGTGGTGCAGCGCGACGACATCAGGTCCGCGACGATCACCGACGATCCGTGGGTGTGGATCCGCGGCATCCGCACCAAGGGCACCGAGCTGCCGCTCGTGGTGGCCGTCGGCGCGTGGAAGTACCACGGCGGCCTCGACTTCGTGATCGTCAAGGGCAAGCGCCAGGCCGTCGTGCTCGAGCTCGCGGGCGGCGAGTTCGCGCGCATCATCCTGAGCACCAACCACGCGGCCGCGCTCATCGACCGGCTGAAGCTCGGCGAGACGCCCTTCGACGCCGAGTAGCAAACCGGCCGAAGCCCGCTCGGCCGCTGCCGTCCGATTCGGTGGGTTCCGAGACGTCGTCTAAGATAACCGCGGATGCCCGCGGCGCGGCCGTCCTCCGCTCCACCGGGTCGCTCCCGTGGCCCGCGCTCGCACGCATTCCGCATTCCGATACGAACCGCTCCGCCGGTGACTCGACGAAACACCGGCAGAAGGGGGCCACGTTCGTGCCGAAACGCTTGCCGTCAGCGCCGCCGGTGCTCGCCGGGTACAGCTACGTCCGCCCGCTCGGCGCGGGCGGCTTCGCGGACGTGTTCCTCTACGAGCAGGACCTGCCGCGGCGCGTGACCGCCGTGAAGGTGCTCCTCGTCGACGTCGTCGATCCCGACGCCCGCCGGGCCTTCACGGTCGAGGCCGACGCCATGGCGCGGGTCAGCGCGCACCCGTCGATCGTCACGATCCACCAGGCCTCGATCTCCTCCGACGGCCGCCCCTACCTCGTCATGGAGTACTGCCCCGAGTCGCTCGGGGCCAGGGTCAAGCGCGGCCCCATGCCGGCGGGGGAGGTGCTCGACATCGGCGTGCGCATGGCCGGTGCCCTCGAGACGGCGCACCGGTCCGGCATGCTGCATCGCGACATCAAGCCGTCGAACCTGCTCGTGAACTCGCTCGGGGCACCGGTGCTCGCCGACTTCGGCATCGCAGGAGCGATCGGCGACGGCGGCGGGGGTGAGACGTTCGCGATGTCGATTCCGTGGAGCGCCCCCGAGGTGCTCGGCGAACGCACCACCGGCACCGTCGCGACCGAGGTCTGGAGCCTCGGGGCGACGCTCTACACGCTGCTCGCGGGGCACAGCCCGTTCGAGCTCGCCGACCGCAGCCGCAACTCGGTCGACCAGCTCTCCCGCCGCGTGCTCGGCGCCAAATACACGCCGCTCGGCCCCAGGGGCGTGCCCGCCCGCATCGACACCGTCCTCTCGACCGCGATGCAGCGCGACCCCGCCCGCCGGTACGCCTCGATGGCCGAGTTCGGCGAGCAGTTGCGGTGGGCGCAGTACGAACTCGGCGTCGCCCCGACGAGCCTCGAGGTCGCGTCGGCCGAGTGGGCATCGGCGGCCCACATCTCGTTCGGCGACGCGTCGCAGCGCGGACCGGTCGTCACGACCGTGAACCCCGACTCGCGCCGAGCCGGCCGAGCCGCCGCCCAGGCCGAGGCGCGCCCCTCGGCCGCCGTCGTCGATGCGGGCGGCCTCGCGCCGGCGCGATCCGGCAGCGGGTGGCTGAAACCCGCGCTCATCGGGGTCGGTTCCGCCGTCCTGGTCCTCGCGGCCGGCGCGGCCGCGCTCCTCCTCGCAGGCGTCATCTGATGGCCGCGGGCAGGTCGTCGGCGCGTACCGGCCGTCGCAGTGCGATCATCGCGTCCGTCGCCGGGGTGGCCGCCGTCGCCGTGGTGGCGACGCTCGCGGTCACGGCCAACGGCTACGAGGCGCAGGAGGTGCCGCGCGTCGAGACCTCGGTGTGGGTCACCCGCGACTCCGGCCAGTACGCCCGAGTGAACACCGACCTCGCCGAGATCGACGTGGTCCGCGACGTCGACGACCCCACCACGGTCGTGCAGGCCGGCTCCGCGGCATCCGTCTACAACCAGGGGTCGCGCCAGCGCTGGCCGATCGACCCCGCCGATCCCGCCGACCTCGCCTCCGACGACGGGGGCGGCTCGCTGCCGACCCCGGCCGGCACGCGCGACGTGGTGACGGCCGGCGAGTGGATCGCCTACCGGACCGACACCGGCACCGTGCACGCCGGGCGGCTCGACGGCGATGACGCCGTCCCGGTCGACCCGTACGCCGAGCGCTCGTCCGAGGGCGACGACGAGGAGACGTACGCGGCCACGACCGTGGGCGTGTCGCCCGAGGGCCTCATCGCGATGTACTCGGCCCGCGAGGAGGCCGTTCGGCTCTACGACGCCGCGACGGGGGAGTTCGACGGCGACGCCGCCCCGGTGGTCGATGCTCCCGTGGCCGACGCCCGCCTCGAGCTGACGGTCGTCGGCACGCGCTGGGTCCTCCTCGACGCCGCCGAGGGTCGCGTCTGGCTCGAGGGCTCCGACGAGCCGATCCGGATCGACGTCGCGGCCGACGCGCGACTGCAGCAGGGCGACCGGGCCGCGGCATCCGTCGCTATCGCCGACTCCGGGGGCCTCCTCGAGCTCGCGACCGACGGGAGCGCGAAGGCCGAACGCACCGTCGCCGCCGCGGGCACGCCCGCGCAGCCGATCGTGGTCGACGGCCAGGTCGTCGCCGCGTGGCTCTCGCCCGAGGGCGGCACCGCCTGGACGAGCGAGGGCGATCGGTCCGTGGCGCTCGAACTCCCGGCCGGTGCCCGCGACCAGGATGCCGCGCAGTCGCTCGCACCCGTGCTGCGCGGCAACGGCGACCGGGCCGTGCTCAACGAGACGAGCTCGGGCATGCTGTGGACCGTCCCCGACGGCCGCCTGGTGCCGCTCGAGCAGTGGGCGCTCGACGACGAGGTCGAGGACCGCGTCGGCACCGAGGAGGTCGAGGACCTCGCGCGCCAGGAGCCGCCGGTCGCCGTCGCCGACGCCTTCGGGGTGCGCGCCGGCCAGCAGGTCGAGCTGCCGGTGCTGCTGAACGACCACGACCCGAACGCCAAGGACGTGCTCACCGTCGATCCGGCGTCGATGACCGGCGGGCTCTCCGACGCGGCGTTCGGCGACCTTGCCCTCGTCTCGAACGACCAGACGCCGACCGTGCGCGTGCGGGCGACGTCGGGGTCGGCGACCTTCACCTATGCGGCGACGGATGGCGCGGCGAGCTCTGCGGCCACGACCGTGACGCTCACCGTGGTCCCCGACGACGTCAACAGTGCGCCCGCCTGGTGCGGCGTCGCCGACTGCGTGCAGCGCTGGCCCGCGCCCGAGCTCATGCCGGGCGGCACCGCGCTCGTCTCGGTGCTCTCCGGGTGGGTCGACCCCGAGGGCGACGCCTTCGTCCTGGCCGATGCGCAGCCCGTCGACCCGTCGGCGCCGATCTCGGTCGTGCCCATGGCCGACGGCCGGGTCGCCGTGCGCCATACCGACCCCAACGCGGGCGCGGAGAAGGTCCAGGTGCGCCTGACCGTCGCCGATGAGCGGGGGGCGACGGCCGAGGCGACCCTCGACCTGCGCGTGACCTCGAGCGCCGCGCTCGACCTCGCGCCGGTCGCCGTCACCGCGGGCGCCGGAGAGACCGCGACCGTGCAGATCGCCGACCACGTGAGCGGCGGGTCGGGCTCGCTCCGCCTCGTCGACGCCGTTCCCACGGCCACCGCCGCGAGCGGCGGACTGACCGTCGTGCCGAACGCGTCCTCCGGCGAGATCGAGCTCTCGGCCGAGGCGCCGGGCGCGTACCTCGCGACCTTCACGGTCCAGGACCTCGTGACGCGGGCCGAGCAGACCGCCTCGATCCGGGTCACCGTCGCGGCGCCCGGCGCGGCGCTCGCGATCGCCCCCGTCACGGCGTTCGTGCGCGCGGGTGAGGATGCGCTCGTCGACATCCTCGATGCGGCCCAGAACACCACCGGCCGCGTCCTCGTCGTCACCGGGGCGGTCTCGGCGACGCCCGAGCTCGGCGTGGGCGTCGTGTCGCAGTCGCTCGTACGCGCCACGGGCGTGACCGTCGACGGACAGCCGGGGCTCGTCGGACGCGCGAAGGTGACCGTCGCCGACGGCGCCGGCGGCACGGCCGTGGGCGACCTCGCGGTGTTCCAGGTCGCGCCATCCGTCGGCCTCAGCCCCATCGCGATGCCCGACACCGTCACCGTGCGAGTCGGCGAGCTCGTCGACATCCCCGTCACGGCGAACGACGTCAGCCCGCGCGGCGAGCGCCTCGTGGTGCACCCCGACGTGAGCTCCTCCGCGGCGGCCGGCGAGCTCGCGTTCGCCTCGGGCGACCGGGTCCGCTACCTCGCCCCGACCACGCCCGGCACCTACGAGCTCGGATACGCCGTCGGCCTCGAGCAGGCGCCCGAGCGGCTCGACCACAGCACGGTGACCGTGACCGTTCTGCCCGACGGCGCCAACCGCGCGCCCGAGCCCAGGCTCCTCCTCGCCCGCGTGCTCAGCGGGCAGAGCGTGCGCGTGCCCGTGCCGGCGGTCGGCATGGACCCCGACGGCGATCGCACGGTGCTCACCTCGGTGACGCAGCCGGCCACGGGCCTCGGCATCGCCACGATCTCGGCCGAGGGCGACACGATCGTCTACACCGCACCCGAGAACGGCACCGGCGCCGAGCAGCCCGCCTTCGAGTACACCGTGCGGGACGCCTCGGGCGACGAGGGCACCGGCCGGGTGCGCATCGGCGTGCTCACGGCCTCGGTGACGGATGCCGCGCCCGTGACGTTCAGCGACTACGTGCGCGCCCAGCAGTCCGCCGAGGCGCCGGTGACGATCCAGCCCGCGGGCAATGACGTGGACCCGGCGCAGGGCGACCTCGATCTGGTCGCACTCGTGCCGAACGCGCCAGAGGGCAGCAGCGAGTACGCACGCCTCGACGGGCTCGTCGACGGCTCGACCTCGCTCGAGGACGGCCGGGTCGTGCTGCGCCCCGGCGACGTCGCCGGCACCAACTCGTACCGGTACACGGTGAAGTCCGCGCGCACCTCGAGCACGGCCGAGGGCCTCATCGTCGTCAACGTGACCGAGTCCGAGTCGCCCGACGCGCCGGTCGTCTCGGACACCGTGGTCACCGCGAGCACCCGCGCGCAGCTGCCCGAGCGCGGGCTCGACGTCGTCTCGGGTCACGTGGAATGGGCGTCCGGCGAGCTCGGGCAGCTCGAGGTCGAGATCTGGGGCGACGGCTCCGACGCCTACCGGGTCGCGGGCCAGAGCATCGTCGGCCCCACGCCCGAGGCCGGAGCCCTCGTCCCGTTCCGCGTGCACGGCACGGACCGAGCGGGCCGCGAGGCGGAGGCGTTCGGATTCCTCGTGGTCCCGGCATCCGACGACCTGCGGGTGCAGCTCCGCGCGGACGCCGACCCGATCGAGGTCGGCGAGGAGCAGTCGGTCGAGTTCGAGGTCCGGGAGCTGCTCGACCTCCCCTCCGGCGACGCGGTCGAGGTCGACGCCGCCGAGACGTACGCCGTGCAGCGCGCGGCCGCGACCTGCCGACCGGCTGCGGGCGGCGAGGTCGAGTACGCCGCGGGGCGCGAGGCGCCGTGGAGCGACCACTGCCTGATCCCCGTGCGCCTCGACGGCCAGAAGCGATGGTCGTGGGTCGGCGTGCCGATCGCGATCATCCCGAAGGACCCGCAGGCGATCCTCTCGGCCGTGAGCCGCACCGTGCCGCCCGGCGCGAGCGAGACCGTCGCGCTCTACGACGAGATGACGACATGGGAGGGTGGCCGCGAGGGCGATCCCTCCAAGCTCGACTACTCGGTCGCGTACTCCGGGAGCGCCTTCACCGTCGAGCAGGCGGGCGACCGGGTGAGCATCGTCGCTCGCGCCGACGCCAGGCCGGGGACCCGCGAGACCGCGACCGTCAGCATCGGCGCCTTCGACGGACTGACCTCCGCCATCTCGCTGGTGGTCGGCTCCGCTCCCGCGGATGCCCCGCGCGGCGCCGTGCTGACCCAGCAGTGCTCCGTCGGTGACGGCGCCTCCTGCGCCGTCACCGTCATCGGGGTCGGCGGGGAGTACGACCCGTTCGCGGGCAAGACCGGCTCCGGCCTGAAGCTCACCGGACTCGGCGCGGGCGCGACGTCCTGCCAGGTCGCGACCATTCGCGCCGCCGACGATCGCACCATCGTCGTCACGTGGCCGAGCGGCGCCGACGCCTTCGGCGGCGAGTGCGTCGTGCCGTTCACGGTCGCCGATGCGCAGGGCCGGACCGGCACCGGCCGCCTCACCGTCGACCTGCTCGGCCTGCCGCAGGCTCCGGCCGCCGTCTCCACGGCCGACTACACGGCTTCGAGCGTGACCCTCGAGGTCTCCCTCGGCGAGGCGATGCGCGCGCACCCGCCCGTCACCGGCCTCGAGGTGCTCGAGGGCGGCCGCACCGTTCCCGCCGACTGCGGACCCCGCGCGCCCGGCGCCTGGTGGTGCACCGTCTCCGGCCTCACCCCCGGCGAACGGCACGACTTCGCGGTGCGGGCGGTCAACGGCGTCGGCGTCTCGACGAGCACGAACCCCGTGACGACCTGGAGCTACGAGGCACCCGACATCGCGTCCGCCTCGGCCGAGCCCGTCTACCGCGAGGGCACGACCTCACCCGATGCCGGCGTCGTCGCACTCAGCATCACCGCCGACCGGGACGCGCGATCCTTCCGGGTCGTCGAGACCGGGACGGTCATCGAGCGCAGCGGAGCGACGACGAGGACCGAGCTGACGCTGGCGCCCGGACCGAAGATGCTCACGCTCGTGCCGGTGAGCATCTTCGACCCGCCCACCGGGCGCGGAGGCAACGAGGGCGCGACGACGGCGGTTCCCGTCACCGTCGCCGGTGCGCCGCGACTCAGCCCGAACGCCATCGCCGCGGCATCCGCCTCGAACACCTCGATCCTGGTCTCCGGCGTCGGCCTCGACGTCAACTTCAGCGACCGGCCGTCGGACGTGCGCTACCTCGCCTGGCGCAACGGCGACGCCCGCTGCTGGGTCGACGGCGACGGCGGCCTGCAGACCTCCGGTGCCGAGGTCGAGTCCACCTCCTCGACGCTCTCGGGGCTCGGCGAGCGCGAGCGCTACTACGTGAAGGTGTGCGCCTCGAACGGCTACGGCGTCGTGCAGTCCGACACGGCCAGGGCCGACACCATCCACGACGTCGACCTGCCCGGTGGCTCCTTGAGCTACACCGTGGCGACCACGCCGTCCGGAGGCGGCAGCCACTTCGAGTACCGGCTGCAGCAGGCGCCCGTGGTCGAGGCGAGCGGCGGATTCCGGCCCGTGTACTGGATGTACGGCGACTGGCGCGAGGACTTCTCGTTGCAGACGTCGGCCTCGCCCGGCGACGTGCGCGTGAAGACCTGCAAGCAGTCGTGGTTCAGCACCAAGTGCTCCGACGAGGTGGCGGTCACCGCGGCCACGGCGCCGACCGAGGTCACGGTCGACTTCGCCGAGCAGTGCCTCCCGCAACCGGCCGACGCTGCGGCCCCGACGCTCGACGAGGTCTTCGCGACCGTCTCGCAGGCGGCATGGGGCTCGGCTGTCGTGCGCAACTGGGTCGTGCCCGATCCCGTCAACGCGCCGCTCGCGGTCACCTACGACCTCGTCTTCACGGGGGAGTACGTCGACCTCGCGCCCATCGTGCGCAGTGGATCGCTGTGCCCGCCGCCGGAGCCGACGGACCCGCCGGACCCGCCCACGCCCACGCCCACGCCGGACCCCGAGCCCCCCGTGCCGCCGGCCGGACCGTAGCAGTGGCCCACCCCAGACCAACCGACCCCACCCCCTCCGAGAGGACCACCCCGTGACGATCGCACCGGAGCAAGCCGCCTGGTTCGCCGAGACGTTCTCGCTCATCGCCGACAACGTCGAGCAGGCCGTGCTCGGCAAGCGGCACGTCGTCGAGCTCGTGCTCGCGACCGCCGTGAGCGGCGGCCACGTGCTCCTCGAGGACGCACCCGGCACCGGCAAGACCGCGCTGGCGCGCGCCATGGCCGAGACCATCCACGGCACCTCCTCGCGCATCCAGTTCACGCCCGACCTGCTGCCCGGCGACGTCACCGGCATCACCGTGTACGACCAGAAGGCCGGCCACTTCGAGTTCCACGCCGGGCCGGTCTTCGCGAACATCGTGCTCGCCGACGAGATCAACCGCGCGAGCCCGAAGACCCAGTCCTCGCTGCTCGAGGTCATGGAGGAGGGCAACGTCACGATCGACGGCGTCACCCGCCCGGTCGGCAATCCGTTCATGGTGATCGCGACGCAGAACCCGATCGAGCAGGCCGGCACGTACCGCCTGCCCGAGGCGCAGCTCGACCGCTTCTCGGTGAAGACCTCGATCGGCTACCCCGACGAGGCCGCCACGATGCGGATCCTGCAGGCCGTGGGCGCCCCGAAGCCCAAGCTCGAGGCGATCGTCGGCACCGACACGATCGTCGCGATGACCGAGCTCTCCCGCGGCGTCTACGTGAATCCGCTCGTCTCCGACTACGTCATGCGCCTGGTCGACGCCACGCGGCGGGCCTCCGAGGTGCGCCTCGGCGTCAGCGTGCGCGGGGCGATCGCCCTGTCGCGCCTGGCCATGACCTGGGCGGCAGCTGCCGGCCGCACGTACGCCACCCCCGACGACGTGCGCGCGCTCGCCGTCGCGGCGCTCTCGCACCGGCTCGTGCTCGAGCCCGAGGCCGAGTTCGACGGCGTGACCGCGGTCGCCGTGATCAACCAGATCCTGCTCGACGTGGCCGCGCCTCGGGAGAACGGCGTGGCGTGACCCCTCAGAACGCGCTCCTCCGCGAACCCGCGACCACCGACACGGTCACCTCGACCCGTGGCGCGACGGTCACCCGACTCGCGCGCACGCACCGCAGCCCCGCCGCTGCCGGCGCCGCGCGCGTGCGCCGTGGTGCCCGCGCGGTCGCCGCCGCGGTGGCTCGGGCCGGCGCCTGGGTGCAGGAGACGGTCTCCCCGGCCGGACTCCTGCTCGTCGGCCTGGTGGTCGGCGGCGCGATCGCCGGAGCGGCGTTCGGATGGTTCGAGGCGTGGGTGGTCGCGGCGATGGCGCTGGCGCTGCTCCTGGTCTGCATCCCGTTCCTGCTCGGCGCGCACGAGTACCGGGTGCGGCTGGAGCTGGATCGCGACCGCGTCGTCGCCGGCTCCGAGATCCGCGGCACCCTCGACATCGTGAACGACGGCTCGCGGCCCGCGCTGCCGGGTGTCGTCGACATCCCGGTGGGGCCGGGGCTCGTCGAGGCGCACGTCCCACTCCTCCGCGGCGGGGGACACCATCGGGAGGACCTCGTCATCGCCGCGCAGCGGCGCGGGATCATCGACGTGGGCCCGATGACCGTCTCCCGTGGCGACCCCCTGCGCGTGCTCCGCCGCGCGATGAGCTGGCCCGAGGTGCAGCGCGTGCACGTGCACCCCGTCACCGCGCTCCTGCCGTCCTCGAGCGCAGGACTCATCCGCGACCTCGAGGGGGCGCCGTCGAATCGCCTCGTCGACGCCGACCTCTCCTTCCACGCGGTGCGCGACTACGTGCCGGGCGACTCGCAGCGGCACGTGCACTGGAAGTCGACCGCTCGCACGGGCAAGCTCATGGTGCGCCAGTACGAGGAGTCCCGTCACGCGCGGATCGCCGTGCTGCTGGACCTCGACCTCGAGGGCTACGCCGACGACGACGAGTTCGAGGTGGCCGTCAGCGCCGCGGCATCCCTGGGCGTCCGAGGCGTCTCGGAGGGCCGCGACGTGCTCGTCGCCGTGAGCTCCGGCCTCGACGTCGCCGACCGCGGGGCGGTGCAGTCGATGCGCTCGCTCCCGACCATCACGCCGCGCACCCTCCTCGACGCCGTCTCCGGCCTCGAGGGCGGGTCCGCGTCGGGCGCGGATGCGCGCGTCATCCGCCTCGAATCCGTCGCGGCACTCGTCGCCCAGTCGTTCGGCGACCTCTCGATCGCGTTCCTCGTGACCGGGTCGCTCGTCCCCTTGCAGCGCCTGCGGCGGGCGTCCATCGCCCTCCCGCCCGGCATCGCCGTCGTCGCGGTGCGCTGCGAGCCCGGCGCCGAGCCCGGCGTCCGCCGCTCCGACGAGCTCACCGTGCTCACCCTCGGCGAACTGGACGACCTGCCGCAACTGCTCGCTCGCGGAGCCGTGCGATGAGCGGGCCCCGCCGTCGCGCCGACCGCCCGGCACGGGCGTCCGATGCCGGTGCGTTCCGCGCTGCCCTGGGCCTCGGCTACGTCGTCGTCGCGGGCCTGCTCGCGACCGTCGCGGCGTGGCCCATCTACGGCTCGGCGCGGGCGATCCTGGTCGCGGCGGTCGGGATCCTCGCGGGGCTCGGCATCGTCGCGCTCGCCCGGGCGCTTCCATTCCGAGGCCCGCTCCGCTGGCTCGCGATCGTCGGGGCCACGGTCGTCGCGTACCTGCTGCTCGTCGTCCCGGTGGCCATCCCGAGTGCGATGGCGGGCGGGCCGCAGGCATGGGGGCGCGGCATCCGCGACGGCGCCGTCGGCATCGTGGTGGGCTGGAAGCAGGTGCTGACGCTCTCCCTGCCGCTCGGCGAGTACCAGGCGGTGCTCGTGCCGTTCCTCCTCGTGATGCTCGTCGGCACGGTCGTCGCGGGCCTGCTCGTCGTGCCGGATCGCCGGACCTCGCCGCTCGCGGTGCTCGTCGGCTTCGCGATGTCGGGATTCGGCCTGGCGTTCGGGTCGAGCGCGGTGAGCGCCCCCGTCCTCCTCGGGTCGATCTCGGTGCCCGCGCCACGCGAGCTCCTCGTCGCCGTCGGCGGGCTGGTCGCCGCCCTCGCCTGGCTGCTGCTGCGGGCGCGAACGACCAGGTCGATGGCGCTCAGGCGCGCGACCGCGGGCACCGTCCAGCGCGCCGGACTCTCCGGCTGGCCGGCGTTCCGACGCCGCTCACTGGCCGGGCTGCTGGTGGCCGTCGCCCTCGTCGCGGGCGCCGTGGTCGCGCCCGCCGCGGCCGGCATCGTCGACCGGTCGGCGCTCCGCGACGCCGTGCAGCCCGAAGTCGTGCTGCGGCAGACGCCGACGCCGCTCGCGAGCTATCGATCCGCATTCACCGCGGAGCGCATCGACGAGCCGTGGCTGAGCATCGAGGGCGACACCGCCGGCATCGAGCGGCTCCGGCTCGCGACGCTCGACGCGTACGACGGCGAGACGTTCCACGTCGGCATCGACGAGGACGAGGAGGCCGTCCGCTTCAACCGCCTCCCGCGCGCGGCGGTCCGTGCGCCCGGTGACGCGGCATTCGAGCTGCGCGTGGGCGACGGGTACTCCGGCATCTGGGTGCCCGCGCCACTGGGCCTGCGCGCGGCGCCCGACTTCACGGGTGCTCGCGCGGCAGCGCTCGACGACGGGTTCCACCGCTCGGCCGACGACGCGACCTCGATCGACACGGCGGAGATCACGGATGCCTCGGGCGCGGGCGGAGGCGCCCCTCGAGGCCTGGCCTCGGGCGACGAGTACGCCGTCATCGCCGCACCCGACGGCACGCGGGAACTCGGGGAGCCGGGCGGCACCGCGTTGCTCGATCCCGAGGAGTACCCGGCCCTGACGGGTTGGCTGGACCTGCAGGGGCAGTCCGCGACCGCCGCCGGGTTCCTCGAGCTCGTCGATCGCCTGCGCACGCGCGGGTACCTCAGCCACGCGACCGCCGACGGCCCCGACGCCGCCGGCTGGATCGCGGGACTCGGGAGCGGCTACGCCTTCCTGCCGAGCTACTCAGGCCACTCGAAGGCCCGCATCGAGGCCCTGTTCACCCAGCTTGCCGACCAGCAGCGACTCGCCGGGCCCGAGGCATCCGACGCCGCCCTCGTGGCGGGCATCGGCGACGACGAGCAGTTCGCGGTCGCGGTGGCACTGATCGCCCGGGCGCTCGGGTACGAGTCCAGGGTCGTGCTCGGGTTCCGGCTGCCCGGCGCCCCGGAGGTGCCCGGCGTCGACGCCTGCACCGACGTCTGCACGGGCGCCGCGCTGACCGCGTGGACCGAGGTGTCCGGCGGGGCCGACGCGTGGGTGCCCGTCGACGCGACCCCGCAGCACGAGGTCGCGCCGAGCCTCATCCAGGAGGGCGAGCAGCTCCCCGAGCACCCGACCACGCCCGAGCGTCCCGACGCGCCGGTGGTCGAACCGCCGTCCGCGCAGAGCGAGTCCAACGACGCGGCCGCGGCTCCCGACGACAGCGCCGCCGCCGTGCCGCCCGCGGTGGCCGCATGGCTGCGGTGGACCGGGCTCGGTGCGGCCGCCGTGCTGCTGGCGCTCCTGCCCCTCGCCGTCCTGCTGCTGGCGAAGTCCCTGCGGTCGCGTCGCCGGCGGCGCGACCCCTCGCCCGAGGTCCGCGTCGTCGGCGCCTGGGAGGAGCTCGTCGACCTCTACGCCGACCACGGGTTGCTCGAGGCCGAGCACGTCGTGCGCGCCGACACCGCGCGCGCCGTCGGCCGCCCGGCCGCCGCGACGCTCGCGGCGCTCGTCGATCGCGCGGTCTTCGCCGGCGACCCGCCCACCTCGAGCGAGGCGGATGCCGCGTGGTCGCTCGTCGATCGCGAGCGTGACGAACTCCGGGGCGGGGCGCGAGCGCGCCGCCGGCTGTCGGCGCGTCTCTCGTTCGCCTCCCTCGCCAGATCCCTCCGCCCCGCACGAGCATCACTCCAGGAGCCAGCACGATGACGCCCGAAGAAGCCCAGCAGATCGCCGCCGCCTCACTGCTCGTGAGCGGGGTGACCTTCGTCATCGCGATCGGCCTCTACGTCTGGTACGCGTTCATGCTCGCGAAGGTCTTCGCGCAGTACGGCCGGCCCGCCTGGTCGGCGTGGGTGCCGGTCTACAACGAGATGCAGGTGTTCCGCATCGGCGGACAGCAGCCCTGGCTCGCCCTGCTGCTCTACGTCCCCCTGGCACAGGTCGTGGGGCTGGTCTTCAAGGTGTTCGCGCTGCACCGCATCAGCCGGCAGAGCTGGCGCGGCGTCGGCACGACGGTGCTCGGGGTGCTGCTCCCGCCCGTCTGGGCGACGGTGCTGGCCGTCGGGCCGTCGCCCGATCCCGAGCGCGGGCGGATGTCGCGGACCGGCGCCACGGGTTCCATCCCGCCCGTGCAGCCCAGCGGCCCCCTCGCGGCACCGTATCCAGAGGCGACGACGGGCGGACCGCTCGCGGCGCCCCGACCCGCGGTGGATGCGACACCGGTCGCGGCATCCGCTCACGTCGCACCCGCGCCGATCGGCGCGGTCCCCATCACGCCGGCACCCGCGGCGCCCGTCCGGCCGGCTGCCCAGCCGACGACCGGCCCGCTCGCGGCACCGGCCGCCGGGCAGGCGACGCCGGCTCCCGACCCGGCGTCGTCCCCCTTCGCGCCGCCGTCGGCGTTCGGCATCGACGAGCCGCCGCGCGTCCCTGGTCGCATCGAGCCGCTGCCGCCGATGCCGGGAGCGCCGCAGGCCCAGCCGCAGGATCGACCGGCAGAGGCACAGGCGCCCGGCCAGGCCGCGGTCCCGAGTCCCGCCCCGGCGCAGGCCCCGACGTTCGCGACCCTCACCAATCCGTTCATGGCGACCCCGCCCGTCGCGCCGCCCACCGGGCCGGTCGCCACCGGGCCCGCCGCAGGCCCCGTCATTCCGGCTTCGCTGCCGGCCTTCGCGCCGCCGAGCGCCGCCGCGACCGGTGCGCAGGCGGTCGCGTCGCCCCTCGATGCGTTCGAGGTCGATGACGCGGCGACCATCGTCACGGGCGACGAGGATCCCTTCGACCGCACGGTCGTCGTGGATCGGCGACCCGCGTTCCAGTGGCGACTGGTCCTCGCCGACGGCACGGCGCTGCCGCTCGAGGCGCCGACCGTCATGCTCGGGCGCAACCCGCGCACCGGCGACGCCGCGGCTCGCGCCCTCGTCGTCCCGGACCCGAGCCGGACGCTGTCCAAGACCCACGCCATGATCCAGTTCGACGGGGCGCAGTGGTGGATCACCGACCTCGATTCCACGAACGGCGTCCTCATCGCCGACGGCGCGGGCACCGACCAGTTCATCGAGGTGGGCGTCGCCACGCCGTTCACCGGCCGGTTCGTGCTCGGCACCCTCGAGGCCCGCGTCGAACCCGACCCGACCGGACCGGGGGCGCTGTACTGATGGCCCACCCCAGCATCCGCCTGACCTCCGCCGTCGCGACCGACGTCGGCCTCGTGCGACGGGCGAACGAGGACTCCGCGCTCGCCGAATGGCCGGTCTTCGTCGTGGCCGACGGCATGGGCGGCTACGAGGCCGGCGATCGAGCCAGCGCCGCGGTGATCGACGCGTTCCGCGAGCACGTGGCGGGCGGCGACGTGGCCAGCGTCGGGCAGGTGCGGGCGGCGCTCGCCGCCGCGGGCAGCGCCGTCGACGCCGTCGCGGCGAGCACGGATCGCGGTGCGGGCAGCACGGTGGCCGGCATCGCACTCGTCGAGGACGAGGAGGGCCCCGCCTGGCTGGTCTTCAACGTCGGCGACTCCCGGGTCTATCGCCATCACGGCATCGAGCTCGAGCAGCTGACGGTCGATCACTCGCTCGGGCAGGAGCTCGTCGAGAGCGGCGAGCTGCGCCAGGAGGAGCTCGCGACCTACGCCCGCCGCAACGTCATCACCCGGGCGATCGGTGCTCCGGACAGCACCGCGGACAGCTGGCTGCTCCCGGTCGTCAACGGCGAGCGGTTGCTCATCTGCAGCGACGGGCTCACCTCGGAGGTCAGCGACGAGGGCATCAGGGCGACGCTCACGATGAGCGGCCGACCCGAGTCCGCGGCCGCGGCGCTCGTGCAGCGCGCCCTGCAGGCCGGCGGGCGCGACAACGTCACGGTCGTGGTCGTGGACGTCCTCGCCGGCGGCATCGACGAGCAGTCGGACGCCACGACCGGCGTCCCCTCGCTCGCCCACGAGGAGGTCGACGAGGACTCGACGACCATCCCCGTGCCCGGGAGGGGCCGATGACCGAACGCGAACGCGAGCGCGTTGCGCTCGACCCCCTCGCGCGAGCCGGCGACCTCGACGGCCCCGACGCCTTCGATGACCTCGATGACCTCGATGAGGCGACGGTCGTCGTCGACCGGGGTGCCGATGCCGACGCCGACGCCACCGTCGTGGTCGACCGCACCGGACGAACCGCCGGCGCGTCCGACGGCCGGCCCGACGGGCAGCCGACCGACGACGCCGTCGACGAGGCCACGGTCGTGGTCGCGCGGTCCGACGCGCCCGCGGAGACGGACGATGCGGAGGCCACGCGCGTCGTGGTCAGGGCCGAGCGCGCCGAGCGAGCCGAGCCCGCGGAGCCCGCGCTCACCCACGCCGCCGAGCAGATCATGAAGGCGCCGACGCGCCGCGACCGGCGCCGGCCGGCTCCCGCGCCGGTCTCCGACGACGTCCTCCGCACCGCCGAGCCGGGCATCGGGCCCGGACTCGCCGGCCACTATGCGGCGCGCGAGGTCGAGGTTCCGACCCCGTCGCCGCAGCCGGTCGTCCCGGCCGGCCCGCCGCCGACGCGCGATGCCACGACGGCCCTGCCGTCGGTCGCGCGCCGCTCTCGCCGGTCGGCCGTCGTCGTGATCGCCGCCTTCGCTGCGGCGTGCGCGGTCGCGGTCGCCGGTCTCGCCGCCGTTGCCGTGGCGGCGATCGGCGCACTCGCCGGCTGAAACGCTCCTCAGCCCTGCGGACGCTCGTTCGCCCCCGCGATGCCCAAGGAGGAGCCGGGCGTCAGGCGAAGAGGAAGAGCACGAACCCGATGAGCGGCAGCGTGCCCTGCGTCAGGGCCGCGCGCAGGTACCCCGGGCCGGTCGTGGTGAGCACGGCGGCGGCGAGGAACATGCAGGCCGTGCTGAAGAGCACGAGCGCTCGACCGGCCTCCTCGGCTCCCGTCCACACGAGCACGAGGCCGACGGCCGCGCCGATGCCCAGGAACAGGTTGTAGAACCCCTGGTTGTAGGCCATGGGCCTCGTGGTGTCGGCCGCGGCCTGGTCGGCGACGCCGAACCGCTTCCAGGTGGCCGGCCGGGTCCACCAGACGCTCTCCATGAGGAAGATGTAGCCGTGCAGCAGCGCGGCGAGGGCGACGAAGACGCTGGCGATGACGAGCATGCCGTGATCGTATCGGCGGTGCGGCCCGGCGGTGGCGCGGGCGCGCGGGCGGAACGGGCCGCCGGCGATGGCGTCAGGCCCGGCGCTCGGTGCACCATTCCGTGAATCGGGTGGCACGGCCGTCGTCGTCGAGCCGGATCACCCAGAGATTGTCGTAGTCGGGGTTCTCCGCGTACCTCGTGATGCCCTGCACGACGACCAGCCCGGGGGACTCGGTCAGCACGCGCCCGTCGAAGGTCCAGGTGCCGGGCTCGTCGCCCTCCTGCACCCAGTCCTCCGCGATCGCGTCGCGCCCGACCACGGAGTCCGAGCCGTCGGGTCGGTAGTCGTACACCGCATCCTCGCTGAAGACCGCGGCGATGTCGGCGGGATCGTTCGTCGCCCACGCCCGCACGTACCGCTCGAGCCATGCCTCGCCCGCGCTCGTCATGCCCTCATTGCACCGCGGACCCCTCGCGGCTGTCAACCGTGACCTCGACCGCGACGCCGGTTCCGAAGAACCGCTCGAACTCGGCGACGGATGCCGCGAGCCCGCGTTCCTCGGCGGGAGCGAGGGGGCGCCACGGGACGATGCGCACGGTCGGCCTGCCGGACGCGACCGGCGGCGCCCACCGGCCGACCATGATGCCGTCGACCATGAACGCGTGCAGTGGGAACTCGGCATGCAGGCCCTCGTCACCGACGCGGTGCAGGTACGCCCGAGGCGGGGCGTACCCCATGATGTACTCGTCGTACGCCTGCAGGAGGTCCACGCGCGGCTCCGCGGCATCCGTCGCATCCTCGCCGCCGCGCGCTTCCGGATCGAGCGCCCTCGCGTCGACGAGGTGGTCGACGCCGTCGACGTCGACCGTCGTGATCGGCCGCCCCGCGGCATCCGCCCGCTCGATCGCGTCGGCGAAGGCGCGCCTCGTGTCGGCGAGCGTGAACCCCGACCAGGAGGCGAAGTCCCGCTCGGTGACGGGTCCGCGCGCCGCGACGTAGCGCGCGGCCAGTTCCGCGAGCGCGTCGGCCCGGTCGCGAGGCGCCGACGCCGGGACCCGCTCGTCGAATGCCGCGTAGGTGCGCTGCTTGCCGGCGTTCGCGCCGCTGATGATGAGGCATTCGAGTTCCGCGCGCATGAGGACGTAGACCATCGGCACGCCGCTCGACGGCAGGCCGGCGTCGGCGAGCATGGTCGCCAACTCGGCCCGCGTGCGATGGCGTCCCGCGACGGCCTCGGCCACCAGGTCGACGGCGCGGGCGGCGACCTCCCCCTCGACGCCCGTCGAGCGATACATCGACCCGTTCGCGCGGTGCACGCGTTCGGCGGAGAGCCGGATCACCCACCTGGCGTCGTCGGGGTGCAGGAAGTGCCACGTCGGACGCAGCACGTGGGTCCGCAGGATGCGGCCCGCGTCGAGGTCGGCGAGCGTGCTCGCGGCATCCGGACGGCTCTCGAGGGGGACCCGCTGCGCGAGCCCCCACTGCGCGGGCAGGAACTCCTGCGCCTGCACCGCGACGAACCGGCGCACCGACTCGGCGGCGGATGCGTCCGGCGGATGCCGCAGCCCCTGCGTGCGAAGCCGCAGGTCGCGCAGCGCCGCGAGGTCCATCGCTACGAGACGTCCCGCCGCCAGGTGGTCGCGCCGCCGATGAGGGTCGTGACCACGGCGATGCCGAGGAGTACGAGCCCGCCCTGCCACCACTCCAGCATGGTCGCGGCCCCGCCGACGGCGGCGACGCTGTAGAAGGACGCCCCGACGAGCGCATCGCTCGCGGCCCCGGGGAGGAACTGCCCGATGTTCGCCGTGACCTCGTTGAAGGAGGCGCCCAGCCGCAGGATCGGTTCGACGAACTGGGTGAACGCGATCACGATGACGATCGCGGCGACCTGGTTCGGCACGAGCGAGCCGAGGCCGACGCCGATGGTGCCCCAGAGGGCCATCGCCAGCACGCCGCGGCCGATGAGCGCCCACGTGTCGGACGAGTCCAGCGCGGTGTCGATGCCGAAGCCCGCCAGAGCCCCCGCACCGGCACCCACGGCGGCCGCGAACGCGACGACGCCGAGGGCCGCGCCGAAGAGCAGCTGGGAGACGAACTTCGCGCCGAGCACCACGGCGCGGTGCGGCTCCGCGAGGAAGGTCGGGGTCAGCGTCTTGTGCCGGAACTCGGTCGTGACCGCGAGCGCTCCGGCGAGCACCGGGAACACGTAGCCGATCGAGGAGGCGAAGCTGTAGATGAGCGGCGCCAGTCCGTCGGTCGGCAGCGGGGTCGTGGAGGCGCCGGCGGCGGCGCTCGGATTCTCCGACGCCCACCCGAGGAACGCGCCGAAGCCGCCCGCGAGGAACGCGACGTACAGCACGAGCAGCAGCGTGAGGAGCCACCACATGCGGGTGGTGAAGATCTTCTGGAACTCGGAGCCGAGTGCGCGGATCATGCCGTCACCCCTTCGCCTCGTCGGCCGGCGCATCGGGCGCGTCGGGTGGCGGGGGTGCGTCGGGGATGTCAGTGGAATCGACCGGGGCGGATGACTCCGGCTCGGCCGCGGACGCCGGCTCGGCCGGGGAGCCCGCCCCGGCAGTGGCGCCGGGCTCGGCCGCGGCATCCGCCGTCTCGTGCAGCTCGATCGGTTCGCCCTCGCCGTTCACGAGCGCGAGGAACGACTCCTCGAGGCCCGACTTCAGCCGGTGCAGGGCCTTCAGCTCGACGCCGCCGACGAAGGCGGCGTGCCCCACGAGGCCCGGATCGGGCTCGGCGACGATGAAGCCGTTGCGTCCCTCGGTGTACTCCAGTCCGGCCTGCGAGAGGGCGACGGCGAGCTTCGCACGGTCGGGGGAGTCGGCGATGGTGCGGGGAGCCGACTCGAGCTCGAGGCTCGACAGCGTGCCGGTCTTCGCGAGCCGTCCGCGCGTGATGATCACGACGTCGTCGACGCTCTGCTGCACCTCGCTCAGGAGATGGGAGCTCACGAGCACCGTGCGGCCGTCCTGCGCCAGGCGCTGCAGGAACAGGCGGATCCACTTGATGCCCTCGGGGTCGAGGCCGTTGATGGGCTCGTCGAGCACGAAGACGGCGGGATCCCCGAGGAGCGTGAAGGCGAGCGCGAGTCGCTGCCGCATGCCGAGCGAGTACCCGCCCACCCGCCGGTCGGCGAACTCGGAGAGGCCCACCTGCTCGAGCACGACCGGCACGCGCGAGGACGGGATGCCGGCGGCGGTCGCCGTGACCTTCAGGTGGTTGCGTGCCGTGCGACCGGGATGGAAGCTCGCGTCGAGCGCCGCCCCGACGGTCTCGAGGGGCCGCTTCAGCGCGTGGTACGGGGTGCCGCCGAACGTGGCCGTGCCGCTGGAGGCCTTGACCAGCCCGAGCAGCACCCGCAGGGTCGTCGTCTTGCCGGCGCCGTTCGGTCCGAGGAACCCGGTGACGCGCCCCGGTTGCACGGTGAAGCTGAGGTCCTCGACGGCGGTCACGCTGCCGAAGTGCTTGCTGAGCCCCGTGATCTCGATGGGGATGCCGCTGTTCATGCGCTCTCCTCGTAGCCGGGGGTGTACGGGCCGCGCATGACCGCACCCCCGTACGGCCCGGCGACGAGTCGCCTCACGCTCACCCTAGCGAGGGAGGGGTGCACGCGGCATCCGTCGCGCGGGGGATTCGCGAGATCGCCGGGCCGGTCGGGTCAGTTCAGCGGGCGGATGCCCTCGGGCAGCACGCCGCCGTCGTAGAGGCTCGTCGCGAGGTCCTGGAGGGCGCCGAGCGCCACGCGCTGCGTCGTCGGACCGTACGAGAGGCGGGCGACGCCGAGCTCCTGCAGGCGCGCGGGCGCCGGCACGCCGGGCAGCCCGATGAGGGTGACCTTGCGGTCGCCGATGCCGTCCACGAGCCGGGCCACGACGTCCTCGCCGAACATGCCCGGCACGAACACGCTCGTCGCACCGGCATCGAGGAACGCGCGACCGCGTTCGATCGCGTCGGCGATGTTGGTGTCGAGGGAGCGGTCGCGCCCGCGAACGAACGCGTCGGTGCGCGCGTTGAGGGCGAAGGGCACGCCCTCGGCGTCGGCGGCCGCGACGGCGGCGCTCACGGCGGCGACCGCCTCGTCGAGGGGCTTCAGCTGGTCCTCGATGTTGGCGCCGGCGACGCCCTGGCCGATCGCGCGTCGCACCGTCTCGCCCGCATCGCCGAAGCCGGCGTCGAGGTCCGCGCTCACGGGCACGTCGACCGCGCGGACGATGCGGCCCACCATGTCGAGCATGAGGTGGAGGGGGATCTGCTCGCCGTCGGGGTAGCCGAAGGTCGCGGCGATGGAGTGGCCCGCGGTCGCGAGGGCGCGGGTGCCGGGCAGGGCGGCGACGGCGGTCGCGGAGACGACGTCCCACACGTTCACCACCTGGAGCAGTTCGGGTGCGGCGTGCAGGCGGCGGAGTTCGGTGGCGCGTTCGGCAGTGGTCATGGTTCCAGCGTATGGGTCAGGCGAGCGCGCCGGCGAGGCCCGCGAGCAGCCGGTCGACGTCGTCGTCGTCGGTGTACGGCGCGAGCCCGACCCGCAGGCCGCCGACGTCGCCGAGCCCGAGCCGGCGCGAGGCCTCGAGGGCGTAGAAGTGGCTGCTCGGGACGAGCACCTTCGCCTCGGCGAGCTTCGCGGACACGGCGGATGCCTCGTGGCCGGCGAACGTCAGCAGCAGGGTCGGGGTGCGCCGGCTCGCCCGCGAGTGCACGGTGACGCCCGGCAGCTCGGCGATGCCGGCCTCGAGGCGCGTGAGCAGGCGGCGCTCGTGCGCGTGCAGCGCCCGGTACGACCTCGTGAGGCGGGCCCGGCGCGAGCCCGCGGCATCCGACTGCTCGGCGTCGATCGAGGCGATGCCGGTGCTGGAGGGCGCGACGAACCCCGCGATGAACTCGATCGCGGCCGTGACGCCGGCCAACTGCTCGTACGGGAGCGTGCCGAACTCGAAGCGCTCGGGCACGACGTTCGTCGAGGGGAGCAGCTTGTCGGGGGCGATCGACTCGAGCAGGTCGGGCCTGGCGGCGAGCACCCCGCAGTGCGGGCCGAGGAACTTGTAGGGCGAGCAGGAGAAGAAGTCGGCGCCGAGCGAGGCGAGGTCGGGCAGTTCGTGCGCGGCCGAGTGCACGCCGTCGGCGTAGACGAGCGCGCCCGCGTCGTGGGCGGCGGCGGCGATGCCGGCGACATCCGGGATCGTGCCGATGAGGTTCGACGCCGCGGTGACGGCGACGAGGCGGGTCCGGTCGGTCAGCAGTCCCGTCACGGCCTCGACGGGCAGCTCCCCGGTCTCGGGGTCGAAGTCGGCCCAGCGCACGAGGGCCCCGACGCGTTCGGCCGCCTGGACCCACGGCCGGATGTTGGCGTCGTGGTCGAGGCGCGTGACGACGACCTCGTCGCCCGGCCCCCAGTCCTTCGCGAGGTGCCGCGAGAAGTCGTAGGCGAGCTGCGTCGCGCTGCGCCCGTGCACGATGCCGGCCGGCTGGACGTTGAGCAGGTCGCCCATCGCCGCGCGGAACTCGTGCACCGCCCGGTCGGCTCGGATCTCCGACTCGCTCGTCGAGCCGCGGTTCGAGAGGGGCCCCGAGAGCATCGACGCCATGGCCTCGCCGACGACCGTCGGCGTCTGCGTGCCGCCCGGACCGTCGAAGTGCGCCCACCCGCTCGCGAGCGACGGGAAACCGGATCGGATGCGCGGGACGTCGTAGGCCATGCCGCGAGCCTACGGCGAACCCACCGCGACGGTGACCCGGCCCGGCAGTAGCATGCAGTCATGAGCGGGGAGGGCTCCGGCGCGATCGGGGCGGAGGCACCGCCGGCGCCGCGCCCGCGCCGGTTCTCCGTGAACGCCGTCCTCGACGGCTTCTTCTTCGTCTACGCCGGCATCGCCGCGGTGTGGCTCGCGTGGCTCGTGTTCACGGAGTCGTTCGCGTTCGGCTGGTGGGGCATCGCGTTCTTCGTCGCCTTCTGGGTGCTGCTCGCCTACCTCGTGCTGCCGCGGCTGCACCGCATCCTCACGACGATCTACGTGCCCGACTACTTCATCGGCCGTGCGCGCACCAGCGACGGACTGCTCGGCGATCCGGTGAACCTCGCGGTCGACGGCTCGGCGGAGGCCCTCCACGCGGCGATGCTCCGCGCCGGATGGACCCGCGCCGATGAGATCACGCTCCGCACCAGCGGACGCATCATCACCTCGACCCTCACCCGGCGGAGCTACGACGAGGCCCCCGTGAGCCCGTTGTTCCTCTTCGGGCGCCAGCAGGACGCCGCGTACCAGCAGGAGGTCGAGGGCAATCCGGCCAGGCGCCATCACGTGCGCTTCTGGCGCACCCCCGACGGCTGGCTGCTGCCGGGCGGCCGGCGCGTCGACTGGTTGGCGGCCGGCACGTTCGACCGTGCGGTCGGCTTCTCGCTCTTCACGCTGCAGGTCACGCACAAGATCGATGCCGACACGGATGTCGAGCGCGACCACATCGTCGCGACCGTGCTCGCCGCCAATCCCGAGGCCCGCGTGGAGGTGCTGCGCGACTTCGCGACCGGCTACCACTCCCGCAACGGTGGAGGCGACTCGATCTCGACCGACGGCGACCTGCCGGTGCTCGAGCTCGATGCGGTTCCGGATGCCGCGGCGCCGCCCCTCGGCGCAGCGGCCGCGCCGCCCGTGAAGGAGCCCTCGTGAGCGCCGGGCCCGCGCCCGACGCCGCGCCCGGGCGGTTCCCCGTGCCCGCAGCCGGGCCTGCACCCGTGCCCGTGCCCCGCAAGCGCGCGGCCTTCGAGTCGCCGGCGGTGCTGGCCGAGCGGGAGGCGGCCCCGCCGACGATGCGACGCCCGATCGCGACCTCGCTCGGCGCGGTGCTCGTCATGCTGCGGGTGGTCGCGGGCGTCATCTGGATGGTCGCCTTCGCGCTCTCCTGGCGCCCGGTGCTGTCCGACGAGTTCGGCGTCGAGGTGGTGCCGGGCAGCGAGGACGACCAGACGCTCACGCTCGTGCTCGTGGTGATCCTCGTCGTCGCCGGCCTCGGGCTGCTCGTCGTCGCACTGTTCGGGCTGGCCGTCTATCGCGGCAGCAACGTGGCACGCCTGCTGGTGATGACCTTCACGACCTTCAGCATCACGGCCGCCGCGGTCGACTACTTCACCGGCGGCGAGGAGATCACGGTGCGCACGACCCTGCTCACGCTCTCGCTCGACATCCTCGTGATGCTCGCGCTCTCGAGCCGCGCCGCGCGCGCGTACGCCCGCCGACCCCGGCCGAAGCGTCGCCGTGCCTGATCGCTCGCCGCCTACCCGACCTGCGTCACGGCGTGCAGCGCGCACTCCGCCGTGCCGCACGACTCGCAGACGACGAGCTGGACCCGGCACGAGGCATCCGTGCAGTTGACGGTGCGCTTGGTCGCCGCCCCGCAGGTGGAACAGGTGCCGATCACCGCGGCGTGGTCGCTGAAGTCGACCGACCCGCGCCCGTCGAACACGTAGAGGGAGCCGTTCCAGAGCCCGTCGTCGCCGAAGCGCTCGCCGTAGCGGACGATGCCGCCCTCGAGCTGGTACACCTCGCCGAACCCGCGGCTCGTCATGAGGCTCGAGAGCACCTCGCAGCGGATGCCCCCCGTGCAGTAGGTGACGACCGGTCGACCCTTGAGCTCGTCGTACTCGCCCGAGTCGAGCAGTTCGACGAAGTCGCGCGTCGTCTCGACGTCGGGCACGACGGCGCCGGCGAAGCGCCCGATCGCCGCCTCGAGCGCGTTGCGCCCGTCGAAGAACACGACGTCGTCGCCGCGTTCGGCCACCAGGTCGTGCAGGGCGTCGGGCGTCAGCCGCGTGCCGCCGCCGACCACGCCGGACTCGTCGACCCGCAGCTCGCCCGGCGCGCCGAACGACACGATCTCGTCGCGCACCTTCACGCTCAGCTTCGGGAAGTCCAGGCTCGCGCCCTGCTCGTCGAGGCCCGTGCCCTCGCTCCACTTGAAGTCGATGTCCTTGAACGCGGCGTACTCGCGGGTCTTCCGCACGTAGCGCTTGAGCGCGCCCATCTCGCCGCCGAGCGTGCCGTTGATGCCGTCCTTCGACAGCAGGATGCGGCCCCGCAGCCCGAGGGACTCGGCGAGGTCGCGCTGCCACAGGCGGACGGCATCGGGGTCGCCGATGGGCGCGAAGGCGTAGTAGAGGAGGATCTTGGCGAGGGCCACCCCGAGATTCTACGAGCGGATGCCGCGTGCCTGCCGAGAGCGGCCAGCAGTCGCCGGCCACCGTTCAGCCCGTCAAGCCGTTCAGCCCGTCAAGCCGTCAGCCCGTCAGCCCGTCAAGCCCGTCAAGCCCGTTCAGCCGTCAGCCCGTCAGCCCGTCAGCCCGTCAAGCCCGTCAAGCCCGTTCAGCCGTCAGCCCGTCAGCCCGTCAGCCCGTCAAGCCCGTCAAGCCGTCAGCCCGTCAGCCCGTCAAGCCCGTCAGCCCGTCAAGCCCGTTCAGCCGTCAGCCCGTTCAGCCTCCCGCGACGGGTCACCGAACCGGAATGCCAGTTCCCCCTCAATCGCTGAGGGGGAACTGGCATACGGGAATCAGGAAACTCGACGGGGCTCGAGCGACCCGGGGTGCTCGGGCACACGGCGAGGGGCCGGTGCAGGTGGGCGCAGGGCGGGGGACCGATGCAGGTCGGCGCAGGGCGGGGGACCGATGCCTATGGGCGCAGAGCGAGGGGACCGATGCCGATGGGCGCAGGGCGAGGGGACCGATGCCGATGGGCCGACGTCGAGCGACCGGCATTCGAGAATCCGGGCACGGTGAGGCCCCGGCCCCCGTGGAGGGGGGCGACTACGTGCGAGGACCTCCCCAGCCGTCCGGCTCGAGTCCTCGCCTGGTGGTTCCGCGCAACCCCTTGCGACCGGCGCGGTGGGACTGCGGGGTCCGCGACGGCGCGACGAGGGGAAACGGCGTGCGCTCGACGTCGAATCCGTAGCGATGGTCCCAGAGCGTGAAGAGCTCGCCGACGGCCTGGTCGAGGCGCAGGAGGTACTCCTCTTCGAGGCCGTAGAGCCGTTCGGCGGCGTCGGGGATCACCGAGACGACGCCGGCGTCGCGGAGGATCCGGAGATGATGCGAGACGGCCGAGCGGCTCACCAGGAACTCCGAGGTCACAACGTCGGCCAGCAGGGACGCCGGGTGCCGACCGGTCGCGAGGACCTCGATGACCCGCCGGCGGATCGGTTCGGCTGCGATCTCGAACGGGTGCATCATGCCGGCACGCTACCGACCGCCCACGTCGGCGCGCCCCGCCGCAGGCCCTCGGCGTGGCCGGCGCGCACGGGTACGGCAGGGGAGGACGGGTCGCACGGGTGGCGGGGGTAGCGTCCAGTCATGCGCGAGTTTCCCGCCATCGAGGACTATGCCCTGCTCGCCGACGGCCGCACGGCCGCGCTCGTCTCCCGCGAGGGCGGCATCGACTGGCTCTGCCTGCCGCGGTTCGACTCGCCGTCGGTCTTCGCAGCCCTGATCGGCGGGCCGGATGCCGGCCATTGGACGCTGCGCCCGACTGACGCCGCCGCGACGAGCACCCGCGAGTACGACCGCGGCACCTTCGTGCTCCGCACGCGCTGGCGGAGCGGTGACGGCAGCGCCGAGGCCGAGGTGATCGAGTTCATGCCGCTGCGCGACCACGGCTCCGCGATCGTGCGCCGGGTCCGCGGCATCCGAGGGCGGATGGAGTTCCGCGAGACGGTGCGGTTCCGCTTCGACTACGGGTCGGTCGTGCCCTGGGTGCGACGGATCGACGACGGGCGCGGGTACGGGCTCCTCGCCGTCGCGGGTCCCGACTCGGTGGTCCTGCGCGGGCCGCGTCGCACGGCGGGCGACCACTCGCATGTCGTGGAGTTCGCGGTCGCCGAGGGCGAGGCCGTCGACCTCCGGCTCTCGTACGCACGGTCGTGGCGGCATCCGAGCGCACCCGTCGACATCGGGGCCGAGCTGCAGGCGACCATCGACGGATGGCGGGAGTGGGCTGAGCAGGCCGCGCCCCCCGCGCGATTCGAACGCGAGGTCGAGCGGTCGCTCCTCGTGCTCCGCGCCCTCACCCACGAGGACACCGGCGGCATCGTCGCCGCCGTCACGACGAGCCTGCCGGAGGTGATCGGGGGCGAGCGCAACTGGGACTACCGGTTCGTGTGGCTCCGCGACGCCGCCCTCACGGTGCAGGTGCTCGTCGACCACGGCTACGTGGAGGAGGCGCAGGTCTGGCGGCGCTGGCTGCTGCGGGCGATCGCCGGCGATCCGGCCGACCTGCAGATCATGTACGACGTCGCTGGCGGCCGGCGACTCGCCGAGTTCGAGCTCCCCGAGCTCTCGGGCCACCGGGGTTCGCGCCCGGTGCGCGTCGGCAACGCGGCATCCGAGCAGATCCAATGGGACATCTTCGGCGAGGTCATGCTGGCGCTCGACCATGCCCGCGAGGCCGGGCTCGACGAGACCGCGTTCTCGTGGCCGTTGCAGCGCTCCCTGCTCGACTTCCTCGCCGAGAACTGGCGGCGCCCCGACCACGGCATCTGGGAGATCCGCGGGCCCGAGCGGGAGTTCACGCACTCGCGCGTCATGGCGTGGGCCGCGTTCGACTGCGGCGTCCGCGCCGTCGAACGGCATGGATTCGAGGGCCCCGTCGACCGGTGGCGGCGCATCCGCGACGAGATTCGCGAGGAGGTGCTCGCCCGGGGCTTCGATGCCGGGCGCAACACGTTCACCCAGGCCTTCGGCAGCAGCGAGACGGATGCCGCGTTGCTGCAGTTGCCCCAGGTCGGATTCGTCGCCGCCGACGACCCGCGGATGCTCGGCACCGTCGCCGCGATCGAGGAGGACCTGCTGCGGGACGGCCTGCTGCTGCGCTACCGGACCGAGAGCGGGGTCGACGGGCTCGACGGGTCGGAGCATCCGTTCCTCGCCTGCTCGTTCTGGCTCGTCGAGCAGTACGCGACGACCGGTCGCATCGCGGAGGCCGAGGCGCTCATGACGCGGCTCTGCTCGTTCGCCAACGACGTGGGCCTGCTCAGCGAGGAGTACGACGTGACCGGCCGCACGCAGATGGGCAACACCCCGCAGGCGCTCTCGCACCTTTCGCTCGTCCGCGCAGCGGACGCCATCGCACGGGCGAGCGCGGCTCCGGCGGTCGAGTAGGCCCGCCAGGGCCGATCCCGCGAGCGAGTCGTGCGGCCCGGCGGTCGAGTAGGCCCGCCAGGGCCGTATCGAGACCCGGCTCAGTGCCGGTCGCCGCTGAACGCGAGCACGCCGCCGAGGCCGATGAGCATGACGCCGCCGCCGGCCGAGAGGTGCTCGATGCGCTTGGGGGACCGGGCGAACCAATCGCGTGCCGCGCTCGCCGCGAGGGCCCACACCGAGTCGAACGCGAGGGCCAGGACGATGAACACGAGTCCGAGCTCGAACAGCTGCAGCGGGATCGACCCGCTGCCGAACGACACGAACTGCGGCAGCACGGCGACGAAGAACGCGATCGTCTTGGGATTCGAGACCCCGACGACGAACCCCTCGGCCAGTTGGCGCCAGTGCGAACGAGGTGCCGTGCCGCCGGCGGCCGTGCCCGCGGCATCCGCCCGGTGCCGGATCGCCTGCACGCCGAGGTAGACGAGGTAGGCGGCACCCGCGAACTTCACGATCGTGAAGACCACGACCGACTGGGCGACGATCGCACCCACGCCGAGCGCCACCGCGATCACGAGCGGGATCATGCCGAGCGCGTTGCCGAGCACGCTCAGCAGGCCTCCCACCCGACCGAGCGCGAGCGAGCGCCCGACGACGAAGAGCACGCTCGGGCCGGGGATGACGATCAGCACGATCGACGCCACGACGAACGCCCAGAGGGACTCGATGGGAACCATCCCCGGATGCTACTCCTCGCGAGGGCCCGCGCCCGGGCGGGTACGGTGGCACGGTGAGCGACCACATCTCCGCGAGCGTCGCCGACGGTGTCGGCCACGTCACGCTCAATCGTCCGAAGGCGCTCAACGCCCTGAGCTACGAGATGATCCTCGCCCTGACCGAGGTCTTCGACGCGTGGCGCGACGACTCCGAGGTCGCCGTCATCGTGCTCGACGGTGCGGGCGAGCGCGGGCTCTGCGCCGGCGGCGACATCCGCGAGCTGTACGAGATGTCGACCGGGGGGCGCGCCGCCGACGCCCGCACCTTCTTCCGCACCGAGTACCGGCTCAACGCCGCGATCGCCCGCTACCCGAAGCCCGTCGTCGCGATCATGGACGGCATCACGATGGGCGGGGGCATCGGCCTGGCCGGCCATGCGTCGGTGCGCGTCGTGACCGAGCGCTCGCGCGTGGCCATGCCCGAGACGCGCATCGGCTTCACCCCCGACGTCGGCGGCTCGTGGCTGCTCGCGAAGGCCCCCGGCGAACTCGGCGCGCACCTCGCCCTCAACTCGCGGACCATGGATGCCGCGGACGCGATCCACGCGGGGTTCGCCGACGCGTTCGTGCCGTCCGAGCACCTGCCGCACCTGCTGCAGGCCCTCGCGGAGCGGGCCGACCCCGGGAGCCCGGCCGAGATCGTCATGCTCTTCGACGACACGCCCGGCCCGTCGGCACTCGCGGCGAGTCGCGAATGGGTCGACGCCTGCTACTCGGCCCCGACGCCCGCCGAGATCATCGGCCGCCTTCGGGCGCGCCCCGAGCCAGAGGCCGCGGAGGCCGCCGACGAGCTCGAGACGCTGTCGCCCACGGCCCTCACCGTCACGCTCGCCGCCGTGCGCCGCGCCCGCACGCTCCCGCGCCTCGAGGAGGCGCTCGAGCAGGAGTTCCAGCTCGTGTCCTGGTTCATCGAGCAGCCCGACCTGCACGAGGGCATCCGTGCCCAGGTCATCGACAAGGACCGCAATCCGGCCTGGAATCCGGCGACGCTGGCCGACGTCGAACCTGGGATCTTCGACCGGGTGCTGGCCGCGCAGGTGCATGAGCGGGTGTGGCCGGGATAGCGTTGCAGGGTGAAGACCCACCACCTGCGCACCCACCGGAGTGACGAGAACCTCGCGCGCGAGGGCCAGCTCGCCTGGCAGCTCGCGGCCATCGCGACCGATCCGGTCGAGCTCGACGACGACGTGGTCGACATGGTCGTCAACCGGGTCATCGACAACGCGGCGGTCGCCGCGGCATCCCTCGCCCGCGGCCCGGTCGTCTCGGCTCGCAGCCAGGCGCTCGCACACCCCGTCTCGATCGGCGGCGACGGCGCCACGGTCTTCGGTGCGGATGCCGCGCGCCGCACGAGCCCCGAGTGGGCGGCCTGGGCCAACGGGGTCGCCGTGCGCGAGCTCGACTTCCACGACACCTTCCTGGCCGCGGAGTACTCGCACCCGGGCGACAACATCCCGCCGATCGTCGCCGTGGCCCAGCACCTCGCCGCGACGCGGGGCCTCACGGGCCGCGACCTGGTGCGCGGCATCGCGACCGGGTACGAGATCCAGATCGACCTCGCGAAGGCGATCTCGCTGCACGCGCACAAGATCGACCACGTGGCCCACCTCGGCCCGTCGGCGGCCGCGGGCATCGGCACCCTCCTCGGCCTCGACCAGGAGACGATCTTCCAGGCCATCGGCCAGGCGCTGCACACCACGACGGCCACGCGGCAGTCCCGCAAGGGCGAGATCTCGACGTGGAAGGCGCACGCCCCCGCGTTCGCGGGCAAGATGGCCGTCGAGGCGGTCGACCGGGCCATGCGCGGCCAGACCAGCCCCGTGCCCATCTACGAGGGCGAGGACGGCGTCATCGCGTGGCTCCTCGACGGGCCGGATGCCTCCTACGAGGTGCCGCTGCCCGATGCGGGCGAGTCCAAGCGCGCCATCCTCGACTCCTACACGAAGGAGCACTCGGCCGAGTACCAGGCGCAGGCCTGGATCGACCTGGCGCGAAAGCTCCACGAGGAGTACCCGCTGATCCTCGACCCGGCGCGCATCGAGTCGATCACGCTGCACACCTCGCACCACACGCACTACGTCATCGGCTCGGGTGCGAACGACCCGCAGAAGTACGACCCGGATGCCTCGCGCGAGACGCTCGACCACTCGATCCCGTACATCTTCACGGTCGCCCTGCAGGACGGCACGTTCAACCATGAGACGTCGTACGACCCCGAGCGCGCGCACCGGCCCGACACGATCGAACTCTGGAAGAAGGTCTCGACCGTCGAGGACGAGGAGTGGACCCGCAGGTACCACTCGAACGACATGGCCGAGAAGGCGTTCGGCGGCCGGGTCGTCATCACGCTCGCGGACGGCGGCGAGATCGTCGACGAGATCGCGGTGGCCGACGCGCATCCGCTGGGTGCCCGACCGTTCGCTCGGGAGCAGTACGTGCAGAAGTTCCGCACGCTCGCCGAGTGGGCGCTCGAGGAGGCCGAGATCGAGCGCTTCCTCGACCTCGCGCAGCGGCTGCCCGAGCTCGGCCCCGACGAGCTCGGTGCCCTGACCTTCACCGCGGCGCCCGGGTCGCTGGTCGGCGTGGAGATCCCCACCGGCCTGTTCTAGCCGCAGCGCAGGCGATCGCCGGCCCGCTCCGGGCCGTTGTGGGGCCGCCTCGGGGGCGCCCGGGTCATCCATCCGAAACCTGACGGAAGCTCAGAATTCACGTTCGGCGTGCCCGGAACTCGATACCGTGGGTGCAGCCGAACCGGCTGGAAACCCCGACCTCGACGCGTGGAGCCACCGATGCCAGTTCAGCGTTCTCGCCGCCCATCCGCCCACCGCGTTCGCGGCGCCTCCGGTTTGGTCGGCGCCTTCGCCGTCCTGCCGCTCGTCGCCGTGCTCGGCATCGCCACGTCGGCGGCGGGTGCCGAGCCGGAGCCCGTGCCCCAGGCGGGCCGAGGACTCCCGTCGCTGGAGGCCCTCGAGTCCGAGTCGGCCGGATCCGCGCAGCTCACGGGCACCGTCTCGGGCGTGCAGCCCGATCCCGACATCGGCTGGAGTGCGTCGCTCGTCGCGGCCTACCGGGCCGATGCCCCGACCTCCCCGATCGCGTACGACATCACGTCGTCGGCCGGCGACTTCGCGTTCGACCTGCCGGCCGGTTCCTACCGCCTCTCGGCCGTGACGGAGGCCCGCGCGACCGAGTGGTCCGGAGGCGGAACCTCGTTCGCGACCGCGGCGACCATCGTCGTGGGCGCCGGTGAGACCTCCGTCGTCGACTTCGACCTGGACATCCCGGCCCTCTCGTTCTCGATCGACCCGGCAGATGCGCCTGCGGTCTACGGCCTCGGCGAACCGGGCACCCCGCTGACGGTCGAGCCGGGCACCTGGACGCCGACGCCGGACGCCTTCGCGTTCCAGTGGACGCGCGGCAGCGTTCCCGTCCAGGGGGCGACCACGGACTCGTACACGCTCGGCTCGTCAGGAGAGGACGTGCTCGTCGCCGTCTTCCCGAAGAAGGCCGGGTACAGCGAATGGCCGAGCCTCGGGGGATACCTGCAGACGGACCCCGTCGAGGGCATCGACGAACTGCTCGCCGCCATGGACCCCGACGACGAGACGCACGTCAGCGATCGCTTCGGCGGATTCCTCCCGTCGTCCTACGTCAAGGCCGAGGCGATCTCGGTCGGCACCCGGCCGATCCGCGGCTTCCCGACGGCCGGCGACAGCTACGCCGTGCTCTCGACCGGTGTCGCGGCCGAGGCGATCGAACCGGGTGACGCCGCGATCGAGCTCTCGACCGACATCGACTCCGCGCCGTTCGAGTTCTTCGACGAGAGCGATGAGACGCGCCTCCGGCTGACGGTGGCACCGCCGTCGGATGCGGCGTGCCTCGCCCTCGACGTGATGTTCGGGACCGAGGACTACCCGGGCGCGCTCGACTACCCCTTCGAACCGGGGGACATCGACTACTTCACCGTCGAGAGCCCCGCCTTCGACGACGCCGAGGACGGGAACCCGCCGGACAACCATGCCGCCAGCCCCGCTGGTCGCGTGATCGACGCCCGGAGCCCGCTGGGGCTCTCGCCCGAACCGGGTTGGCGGGTGAACGGCTGGTCGCCGCCGCTCGAGGTGAACGTGCCGCTCAGCGGCGCCGGATCGGTCGCGGGCGACGGCTACACCGACGTGATCGTGTCGGTGATGGACATCAGCGACGACTTCTTCGACTCCGTGGTCATCGTCGACAACCTCCGGTTCCTTCCCGCGGCGGAGTGCCGCACCGACGGCGTCGCCGTGCCGATCGCGGACGAACCCCCGGTCGTCGAGGGCTCCGTCCCCGTGATCACGGGCTCGGCCAGGTTGGGCGCGCGGCTGACCGTCGACGCCGGGGAGTGGGCCCCCGACGGCGTCGCGCTCTCCTACCGGTGGGAGCGCAACGGCAAGGCCATCCCCGGCGCGACGGCGTCGACCTACCGCCTCGGCATCCGGGACCTGTACTCGAAGATCTCGGTGCGCGTCACCGGAACGCTCGGCGGTGCCGACCCGGTCACGCTCGAGAGCGCGCCGACGGCGCGCGTGCGGTTGCTGCGCTGACGAGCCACCCGCCGCCGCCGTGGTCGTAGGCTTGGGGAGCGGTCGCACCGTGGCGCCGCCCCGCCAGCACTCACGAGGAGCACGATGAGCGACCAGCAGCAGGCACCCGAGATCTACAAGGGACTCGCGGGAGTCCCCGTCGACTACACGGCGGTCTCGAAGGTGAACCCCGAGACGAACTCGCTGCTGTACCGCGGATACCCCGTGCAGGAGCTCGCGGCGTCCGCGACGTTCGAAGAGGTGGCCTACCTGCTCTGGCACGGCGAACTGCCCGACGAGCGCCAGCTCGCCGACTTCGAGACGCTCGAGCGGTCGCTGCGCGGGCTCGACCACGAGATCAAGCGCGTCATCGACGAGCTGCCGCTCACCGCCCACCCCATGGACGTCGTGCGCACGGCCGTGAGCGTCATCGGCGCGATCGACCCGCTGACGCCCGACGACTCGCGCGAGGCGAACCTCGAGAAGTCGATCCGGCTGTTCGCCAAGCTGCCCTCGATCGTGTCCTACGACCAGCGGCGCCGGCACGAGCTCGACTTCGTCGAGCCGCGGGACGACCTCGGCTACTCGGCGAACTTCCTCTGGCAGACCTTCGGCGAGCTGCCAGAACTGCCGGTCGTGAGCGCGTTCGACGTGTCGATGATCCTGTACGCGGAGCACTCGTTCAATGCCTCGACCTTCACGGCGCGGGTCATCGCCTCCACGCTCGCCGACCTGTACTCGGCGGTCACCGGAGCGGTCGGCGCGCTGAAGGGCGCGCTGCACGGCGGCGCGAACGAGGCCGTCATGCACACGTTCGAGGAGATCGGCCCCGGCGAGGGCGGCGCCGAGCGCGCGGTCGAGTGGCTCGACGCGGCGCTCGCCGAGAAGCGCAAGATCATGGGCTTCGGCCACCGGGTGTACAAGAACGGCGACTCGCGGGTGCCGACCATGCGCGACGCACTCGAACGCATGGTCGAGTACTACGACCGGCCCGACCTGCTCGAGCTCTACGTCGCCCTCGAGACCGCGATGGGCGAGCGCAAGAACATCAAGCCGAACCTCGACTACCCGGCCGGCCCCACGTACCACCTCATGGGCTTCGACACCGAGACGTTCACGCCGCTGTTCGTCGCCAGCCGGGTCACCGGCTGGACGGCGCACATCATGGAGCAGCTGGCGTCCAACGCGCTGATCCGCCCCCTCTCGGTGTACAACGGCCCCGACGAGCGGCACGTGCCCGACCGCGGCTGAGCCTTCCCGCATCCGTACAACGCGGGCATGCGGCATCCGCTCGCGCACTGTGGCGACCCGCCAATGATGGGGAATCGACCACGAAACGGTCGTACAGTCGTCGACTATGCACATGTTCTTCCGTACGCTGCTGCACGTCCTGTTCCTCTCGCGCCGCAAGTCGGGCCTCGGGCACTACGAGATCGCGCGCACGGACTTCATCACGCTGCCGACCGACCTCGACATCAACCGGCACATGAACAACGGCGTGTACTTCTCGATCATGGATGTCGCGCGCTTCGACATGCTCGTGCGCAACGGCGTCTGGCGCATCATGCGCGAGAAGGGCTGGTACCCGGTCGTGGCCAGCGAGACGATCACGTTCCGCAAGTCGCTGCAGCTCTGGCAGCGGTTCACGATCGAGTCGAAGATCCTGGGCTTCGACGACAAGGCGGTCTACGTCGAGCAGCGCTTCGTGCGCCCAGGCGCTGACGGGCGGCCCGAGATCTACGCGACGGGCTTCATCCGCGGGCGGTTCCTGCGCAAGACCGGCGGCGTCGTGCCGGTGCCCGAACTCGTCCAGGCGTTCGGCGCCGCCGGCGGTGAGGGGCTCCCCGAGTGGATCGAGCGCTGGGGCGCGGATGTCGCGCTGCCGGCCACGCGCGCCGAGGCGCCCTCGACCTGGGCTACAGGCGAGCCTGCTTCGGGATCACGATCTCGCGGATGATGAGCAGGATGCCGGCCGAGATCGGGATCGCGACGAGCGCCCCGAGCAGGCCGAGCAGCGTGCCGCCGGCGAGGGCCGAGATGAGCACGATGGTGCCCGGCACCTGCACGGCCTTGCCCATGACCTTTGGCGTGAGGATGTACGCCTCGACCTGCATGTAGACGAGCATGAAGATCAGGACGATGAGGCCGGCCGTCGGCGAGACGAACAGGGAGATGATCGTCATGAGGATGGTGGTCAGCACCGTGCCGATGAGCGGGATGAGCGTGACGAAGAAGGCGACCACGCCGATGATGAGCGCGTAGGGAACGCCCACGAGGACCAGCAGGATCGTCGAATAGGTCGCGTTCATGAACGCGAGGATGACCATGCCGCTGAGGTACTTGCCGACGGAGAGCATGATGCGCTCGGCGAGGTCTGAGATCTGCGCCCGGTTCGACTTGCGGATCAGGGTGTAGCAGGCCTGCTTGGTGCTGTCGAGGGTGGCGATGAAGTAGATCGACAGCACGAACACGAAGAACCCCGTCGAGACGGCGCCGATGACCGAGGCGCCGAACGCGAGCGCGCCGCCGCCGACCGTGGCCCAGAGGTTCGGGTCGCTCAGGGCATCCTCGACGGACTTGACGACGGTCGCGAGCACGCCGTTCGTCGCGTCGTTGACCTGGTCGTACCAGCCGGCGTCCTGCGCGTTCTTGACCATCGTCGGGATGTTCTTCACGAGTCCGACCGCCTGCTCGACGACGGGCGGCACCAGGACCCAGATGATCGCGACGACGACGCCCACGAACAGGAGGATCACGACCACGATCGCCATGCCGCGCTTGAGGCCCCGCCGCTCGAACCACCGGATGAGCGGGTCGAGGCCGAGCGCCACGAACGCGGCGATGAACACCGAGAGCAGCACGCTCTGGAGGTTCGACACGACGATGCCGAGCAGGATCGCGAGCAGCGCCCCGAGGGTGACGATGAACCCCCACCGCAACGGGTGGTTCGCGAAGAACGAACTCTTGGACTCCTGGGGCTCGCGCCGCCGCATTCGCTCTGCCGTGTTCACGGCGTCAGTTTAGGGAGCGCGCACTGCGCGCCTTCCGCCGCCGCGCCGCGCCGACGCGGAGATCACTCGGGCGCCGCGACCCTGCCGTCGTGCCGCAACGGCGCCCGGAGGTCGGCGTCGTGCGCCGGGTCGAACCCGTCTTCGGGACCGTGACCCGGCTCGCCGCGACCTCCTCGTTGGAACCCGGGTCCCGTCGGGGTGGTGTGAGCAGGCGGCGTGAGGTCGCGGTAGTACGTGCGGAACGCCGGGTAGTACGCCTCCCATGCCGGCTGGGGCGCGCCGGTGCGGGCGGCGATGAGCCGGTCGAGGTAGTAGTCCCAGCCGGGGCCCATGCTCGACGCGTCGAAATCGTCCTTCGCTCGCTGGCCGAGGGTCAGCGTCGTCATGCCCCCGGCCTCGCGGAGGTGGCAGAACAGGCGCATCGCCGACGGACCCGTCCCGGAATCGACCGTGAACCGGTGCGGCGCCTCGCATTCGAGGACCGTGACGTTGATCCAGTCGGCGCCCTCCTCGGTCATCTGGAAGCGCACGGCACCCGTCGCCGGGCGCCCCGTGTAGGTGCCGATCCAGGACTTCATCGCGGTCGGGTTGGTGAGGCTGTACCAGACGTCCTCGATCGGTGCGTGGAAGAGCCGGTCGAACTGCAGGTACAGGCCGTCGGCCCGGTGCTGATAGTGGCCAGTCGGTTTCACGGTCATCTTCGTCCCCGATCGTCGGTGTTTTCAGGCTAATCCCGTGAGCCCCGTACTACTAGAGTGAGCCGCATGACTTCGAAGGCCAAGCAGCAGCACGAAGAGGCGATGCACATCGACGAGGGCAAGTCGGGCCTGTGGGGGTTCCTCGCCGGACTGATCGTGGCGGCGTTCATCGCCGTCCCGCTCTCGGGGGCATTCGCGTTCGCGACGCACCCGAACACGCAGCAGCTCTTCTCCGGCCGCCTCGACGAGACCAGCCAGGGCGGGTACACCGCCTTCTGGTGGATCGTCACGATCTTCCTGCTGGCGCTGCCGTTCCTCGTGGGCTACGCCGTCGCGAACCTGTCGGTCAAGTCGCTCGCGATCGTCGGCACGATCGTCGTGCTCTTCATCATCGCCGCGCTCGTGTTCGGCCAGCTCTTCCTCATCGTCTAGTCCGCGCCGCGGCGAGTTCCGGCTCCGATGCCGGTCGCCAGCGCGCGGCCCATGCCGACCGGGAGCCCCGCTCAGTCCCGCGCCGCGTCGAACGCGTCGCGCGCGTCGGTGATGCTCGCGTGGTTGCCCGACGCCCACTCGACGAGCCCGAGCACGGGCAGCGCGAGCGAGCGCCCGAGGTCGGTCGCCGCGTACTCGACCCGCGGCGGGATCTCGGGGTAGCTCGTTCGGGAGACCAGCCCGTCGCGCTCGAGGTTGCGCAGGGTCTGGGTGAGCATGCGGTGCGAGATGCCGTCGATGCTGCGCTGGAGCTGGGTGAAGCGCAGCGGCCCGTTGTGCAGCATCCGGATGACCAGCAAGCTCCACTTGTCGCCGACGCGCGAGAGGACGTCGCGGATGATGCGCGCCTCGCTGCTCTCGCTGCCGCACGGGTCGACGGGCGCCGAGCTGCAGGCTCCGACGTCGTCGCCGAGGCGGGCCGGTGCGGCATCCGTGATCGTCATGGGGTCCTTTCGGAGGGGTTCGGTGCGAGGCCACGCACCTCGAGGTGCGTGACGCACGGTGAAGTGCGGGGCGGTGACCGGCTAGAGTCACCGATCGTGCGTCACGCACTGATCGTAACCGACTTACTTTGGAGAACCTGATGATCATCGCCCTCTGGATCGCGACCGGGCTGCTCGCCCTCCTCTTCCTCGCCGCCGGCATCACGAAGAGCCTCACGCCGCGCGAGAAGCTCATCGAGAAGATGGGCTACATGGAGGATCTCTCCGACGGCCAGGCGCGTGCCGTCGGCATCCTCGAGTTCCTGGGTGCGCTCGGCCTCGTCCTCCCCGCCGCGACCGGCATCCTGCCGTGGCTGACGCCCGTCGCCGCATTCGCGCTCGCGCTCACCATGGCGGTCGGCACCGCACTGCATGTCAAGCGCCGCGAGACCGCCGTGCCGAGCATCGTGCTCGGCGTCTTCGCCCTCCTGGTCGGGCTCGGCTGGGTGTTCCTCGGCTGATTCGCTGGCGGCTCCTCCGTACCATACGGTACGGTATGCAGCATGAGCCTCGTTGCGGACCCGGTCTGGCCGGTCGTCGTGCTCGCGCTGATCCAGCTCGTCGACGCCGCCATCAGCTTCAAGCCCGTCGCCTTCGTGGCGGCGTGCTTCGAGGACGTGGGATTCCCGCGCCGGTGGTGGTGGATCTTCACGCCCATCAAGCTCGCGGCTGCGGCCGGCCTGATCGCCGGGATCTGGGTTCCCTCCCTCGGGGTGATCACCTGTGCGGCGCTCATCGCGTACTTCGTCGTGGCGATCATCATGCACGTCGCCGCCCGCGACCTCGGTCGAACGCTCTTCCTGAACGCGACCGGGATGCTCGTCATCTGCGTCGCGACACTGCTCTGGAGCTTCGTGCTGTGACCTCGGGCACGGTGGCCAGCAGCAGGTCGTAGACGCGACGGAGTTCGTCGGCCGTGACCGGCGGCACCATGGCGGCCGCGCCGAGCGCGACGAGGTAGGGCACGAGGGCGGCGACGCGGGCGTCCTCGTCGGAGGAGACGGCGGGCCGCCAGGCCGCCTGCAGGGCGTCGATCGCGGCGGCGTCCAGGCGTGCCTGCGTCTCGCGCGCCTCGGGGTCGGATGCCGCCCATGCCCGCACGGCGAGATCCAGGCGGGTTCGGCGGGTCGCGCCCGGCTCGGCCGTCATGCGCTCGGTGAGCCAGGCGAGCGTCGCGTCCGTGCCGGCGCCCGTGCCGTCGCCGGTGCCGTCGTCGGCGCGTGACCCGACAGCCTCCGTCAGTGCCGCCAGCGCCGTGCGCTCATGCTCCTCGAGCAGTGCGGTGCGGAACCCGGCAGCGCCGCCGAAGTGGTGGAAGAACGAGCCCTTCGTGAGGCCGAGCCTCGCGGCGAGGCGGTCGATGCGCAACCCGCCCTCGCCCTCCTCGGCGAGCACCGCGAGTCCCTCGTCGAGCCATCGCTGCCTGGTCGTGGACATACGTGAACCGTACCCGAAGGTATGGCCCGGCGCGCCCCCGTCAGTCGGTGCCGGCCTCGAGCACGGCCATCGCGGCGTTGTGGCCGCCGATGCCGCTCACCGCCCCGCCGCGCACCGCGCCCGATCCGCACAGCAGGACCCGCGGATGCCGCGTCGCGACGCCCCATCGCTCGGCCGGCGTCGTGAGGGCGGTACCCGGCTCCGCCCACGGCCAGGACAGCGGCCCGTGGAAGATGTTGCCGCCCGGCATGCCGAGCGCATGCTCGAGGTCGAGCGTGGTCTTCGTCTCGATGCAGGGGCGGCCCGCGGCATCCGTCGCGATGATGTCTTCGACGGGTTCGGCGAGCACCGAGTTCAGGGAGGCGAGCACCTCGGCCTGCAGCCGCTCGCGCAGGACGTCGTTGCCGAGCCGCTCCACGAGGCGGTGCGGCACGTGCAGTCCGAACACGGTGAGCGTGTGCCAGCCGGCCTCGACGAGCTCGGGGGCGAGGATCGACGGGTCGCTCAGTGTGTGGCAGTAGATCTCGCACGGCAGCGGGGACGGCACCTCGCCGCGGGCGGCGGTGCGGTAGGCCGTCGCGAGCTGCGACTCGAGCTCGTTGATGTGGAACGTGCCCGAGAAGGCGGCCTCCGCGTCGACCTGCTCGTCACGGAGGCGGGGCAGGCGCGTGAGCAGAAGGTTCACCTTGACCTGCGCCCCCTCGGGTTCGGAGAGCTGGCGCAGCCGCTCGCGCACGACGGCCGGCAGGCCCACGGGCACGTCGGGCACGAACGGAGACTGGTGCCTCGGGGCGACCGCGGACGCCGAGCCCGAGTCCGAGCCCGGAGCGGCCGAGCCCGGAGCGGCCGCGGCCGCGCGTGCGTCGGCGGCAGCTGCCGCGTCGGCGCCGGCATCGAGCAGGCGGTCGAGTACGATCGGGGCCACGTTCGCGAGCACGGTGCGCGCCGAGGCGACTTGCTCGACCCCGTCGAGCCGGTAGTGCACCCGTCCGCCGTCGGCGTCCACGGCGAGCACCTCCGCACCCGTCACCAGCTCGGCACCCGACTCGCGGGCGACTCGCGCGAGCTCGCCCGTCACGTCGCCCATGCCGCCGACGGGCACGTCCCAGTCGCCGGTGCCTCCGCCGATGACGTGGTACAGGAAGCAGCGGTTCGCGTCGAGGGCCGGGTCGTCCAGCTCGGTGAACGTGCCGATGAGCCCGTCGGTGGCGACGACGCCGCGCACGAGGTCGTCGGCGAAGCGGGTGTCGATCGCCTCCGCGAGGGGCCGCTCGACGAATGCCGACCAGGCATCCTGGTCGTCCACGAGCCGGCGCGCCTCCTCGCGCGTCGGCAGCGGTTCGGTGAGCGTCGGGAACAGGCGTTCGGCCAGCCGCGCGGTCTGGTCGGAGAAGGCGCCCCAGGCGGCGGCATCCGCTTCGGCTCCGATGCGTGCGAAGGCGGCGGCGGATGCCTCGGGGCCGGCCTCGGCGTCGATGAGGAGGCCGCGCGACGGGTCGCGCGGGTCGGGCGTGTACGACGAGAAGCGCCGCCGCACGAGCGTGATGTCGAGCCCGAGGTCGTCGATGACGCGCTGCGGCAGCAGGCTGACGAGGTAGGAGTAGCGGGAGAGGCGGGCGTCGACGCCGTCGAACGCCTGCGCCGAGACCGCGGCGCCGCCGAGGTGGTCGTCGCGTTCGAGGAGCAGCACGCGGAGGCCGGCGCGGGCCAGGTAGGCGGCGGCGGTGAGGCCGTTGTGACCGCCGCCGACGATCACGACATCGTGGCCGGTGTGGGGGAGGGGCATGTGTCGAGCGTAGGCGCATCACGGCCGGAGGCGGTGGCTCGGGGCATCCGCTGAATTGGTTACTGACAAGTAAGTAACTTCTCGCTAGGGTGACGAGTGCGACCGCGCCGACGACGGCGACGGCGTGCACCATCGCAATGGATCCACCGGTCGATCGCGGGGCACCGCCGACCGCCGTTCAAAGGAGAACATGTGACGACGCAACGAACGCGTCGCGCCGGGGTCGCCGGCGTGACACGACGAATCGGATCGGGTGTCGCGATCGCGGCCCTGGTCGCAGGAGGAGTGACCGTGACGGCGACCGCCGCCGCTGCAGCCGAACCCGACTTCGGGCCCAACGTGACCATCTTCGACGAGACCTGGTCCGTCGACGACATCAACACCGCGCTCATGGCGGCCTCGCAGGAGGAGGAGTTCAGCGCCGACCGCCACCAGTTCTTCTTCAAGCCCGGCACCTACGGCAGCGCCGCGGGGCAGGACGACCCGGCGACCGCCACCGGCATCGTGAACTCCGAGCTCGGCTACTACCAGGCCGTCGCCGGCCTCGGCGCGTCGCCCGACGATGTCACCATCAACGGGGCGATCCACGTCGAGCCCGTGCGCCAGTGCGAGGCGAACCCGTGGGACTGCCAGCAGCCCGGCTCCCTCACGAGGTTCTGGCGCTCGCTCAGCAACGTCGCGATCAACCCGATCCAGCGACCCGTCGGCGTCGACGCCACCCGGCCGTTCCCGAGCGGCGTGACCGACCCGCACCAGATGCGGTTCGCGGTCTCGCAGGCCGCCCCGCTGCGCCGCGTGCACATCCAGGGCGACCTGACCCTCTTCGGCCGCGTCGGCGAGTACGCCTCCGGTGGCTACCTCGCGAACTCGAAGGTCGACGGCGAGATCGTCACGGGTTCGCAGCAGCAGTGGTTCACGCGCAACTCCACCGTCGGCACGTGGGACGGCGGCGTCTGGAACATGGTGTTCTCCGGCGTCGAGGGCGCACCGGCGCAGGACTTCGGACCGCTGCCCGGCGGCGGCGCCGGCAACAAGACCGTCGTCGACGAGACGCCGATCAACCGCGAGTCCCCGTTCCTCTACCTCGACGGCGAGGACTACAAGGTGTTCGTGCCGGCGGCGAAGGCCGACACGCGCGGCCACGACTGGTCGACGGATGCCGCCGACGGCGAGAGCCTCGACCTCTCCGAGTTCTTCATCGCCAAGCCCGGCGACACCGCCGCCGAGCTCAACTCCGCGCTCGCGAGCGGCCTCAACCTGCTCGTCACGCCCGGCGTGTACGAACTCGACGAGGCCCTGCAGGTCGACGAGGCGGGCACCGTCGTGCTCGGACTCGGCTACGCGTCGCTCGTGCCCACCGCAGGCAACGCGGCCATCGAGGTCGCGGATGTCGCGGGCGTCAAGATCGCCGGCCTCACGGTCGACGCGGGCACCACGAACTCCGACGTGCTCGTGAAGGTCGGCCCGACCGGGGCATCCGTCTCGGACGCCGCCGACCCGACCACCCTGACCGACGTGTTCATCCGCATCGGCGGGCCGTGGGCGGGCAAGGCCACGACCTCGATCGAGGTCAACAGCCCGAACACGCTGCTCGACCACATCTGGGCCTGGCGGGCCGATCACGGCGCGGGCGTCGCCTGGGACTCGAACACGGGTGACCACGGCCTCGTCGTGAACGGCGACGACGTCACCGCGCTCGGCCTGTTCGTCGAGCACTACCAGAAGAACCAGGTCGTCTGGAACGGCGACGGCGGGCGCACGATCTTCTACCAGAGCGAGATCCCGTACGACCCGCCGACCCAGGCGGCGTACATGGACGGCGACCGGCTCGGCTACGCGTCGTACCGCGTCGGCGACGGCGTGACCTCGCACCTGGCGCAGGGTCTCGGCGTCTACTCGTTCTTCGACCAGACGATCAACGGCGGCCAGGACATCCGCGTCGAGAGCGGCATCCAGACGCCGAAGTCGGCGGACGTGCGGTTCGAGTCGATGACGAGCGTGTTCCTGAACGGCACGGGCGGCATCAACCACATCGTCAACGATGCAGGCGCGCCCGCGGTGGGCTCGTTCGCCTCGCCGCAGCTCGTGTCCTACCCGCCGGCCGACACGACGGCCCCGAGCGTCGCCATCGCCGCGGACCCGGGTGCGCCCGGCCCCGGCGGCACCTACACGTCGAAGGTCGTGCTCACGATCAGCGGCAGCGACGACTACACGCCGCCGCCCGCGCTCGAGGCGAAGGTGGACGCCGGCGCCTGGACGGCCGTCAGCGGCCCGATCGAGGTCGGCGACGGCACCCACACCGTGCTCGCCCGGGCCACGGATGCCGCGGGCAACCTCTCGGCCGAGGCATCCTGGACCGGCACGGTCGCGATCGTCGTCGTGCCCGACGTGCCGCTCGAGGTGAAGGCGCACACGCAGTGCCTCGACGAGAAGGCGTACATCGTCGTCTCGGCGGTGAACGGGGCGGCGCTGGCCGCCGACATCCGCCTGACCACCGCAGAGGGCACGGTGAAGTTCACCAAGGTCGCCCCCGGCGCCACGGTGACCTACCTGTGGAAGGTCGGCAAGAAGGTCGCCGACGGCACGGCGACCGTCTCCGGCTACACGTGGAAGGACGGGGTCGGCAAGTACTCGACCTACCCCGCGCCGTACTCGGGCAGCACCTGCACGTAGCGCGCTGACCGGGTCGCGTGCGGCCCGGCGCGCTGACGAGGGCGAGCGGATGTCGCATCCGCTCGCCCTTCGTCATGCGGCCGGTCAGCGGGCCCGGCGCATCGACCGCACGCCGACGATCACGCCGATCGCGCAGGTCGCCGCGGCCGCGATGACGCCGCCGAACACGCTCGGATCGGCGAAGTCCCCGCCGAGCAGCGCCCGCTCGGCGTCGACGAGGTAGCTGAGCGGGTTGATCGCCGCGGCGACCTGCATCCACTCGGGCCCGTCCTCGAGGGGGAGGAGCATGCCCGACAGGATCATGAGGGGGAACAGCAGCGTCTGGTGCACCATCCAGAACATCCAGTCGCGGTTGCGGCACGCGAGCGCGAGCGCGTAGCTCAACGCGCCGAAGCCGATGCCGAACACGGCGAGCACGGCGAGGCCGGCGACGAGCCCGGGGACGTCGACTCGGAAGCCGAACGGGACCGCGACGAGCACGACGATCGTGCCCTGGATGACGAGCGGCACGACCTCCTTCAGGGCTCGGCCGACGAGCAGTGCGCTTCGCGAGAGCGGGGCCACGAGGGTGCGCTCGTGCGAGCCCGTCTGCATCTCGAAGAGCAGGTTCGCGCCGGTCGAGGCGGTGCCGAACAGCGCGACCATGACGAGGATGCCCGGCACGAACCACTGCAGCGTGCCGGCCACGTCGCCGCCGGACGCGCCGATGAGCAGCGGGCCGAACAGCCCGAGGAAGACGAGCGGCTGCACGAGCGAGAAGACCACGCTGAACGGGTCGCGCACGAGCGGGCGCGACTCTCGCACGAACACCGCAGCGGTGTCGCGGACGAAGCCCGTCGGGCGGGCGGTGGCGTCGATGGTGGACATGAGGATGCTCCTTCGTGTTTCTGTGGACAGGCGGTCGAGGGCGGGAACGGCCGTTCGTGCCTGTGCTGGAGGTCGAGACGGCGTGTCCGCCTGTTTTCGGAATGGTGCCGGTGGTGCGGTGGTGCGGGTGGTGCGGTGGCGCGGTGGGGCGGGCGGGCCGGCCCGGTCGCGGGTGCGCGGGTGCGCGGGCGGGCGCGCGGGGGTGGTGGGTCAGGCGGCGACCGTGGCGGAATGCGCGTCGGCACCCTCCGCCTCGGCGGGCTGGGCGTGCGCGGCCTCCTCGCGGAGGCTCCGGCCGGTGAGCGCCAGGAACACGTCGTCGAGGGTCGGCTGGCGGTGCGTCGCGCCGACGACCTCGAGGTCGACGTCGCCGAGCTCGCGGATCCACCGCGGCAGCGCGCGCGACCCGTCGCGCTCGACCACGGCGACGGTGCGGGCATCGCCCGGCTCCACCTCGCCGCCGATCCGGGCGGCGGCGACCGCGGCATCCGTCGCCGTCGCGAAGGACAGCGTCACGCGGTCGCCCGCGAGCGAGGACTTGAGCGCGGTCGCGGTGTCGTCGGCGATCACGGCGCCGTGGTCCATGACCATGACGCGCTCGGCGAGCTGGTCGGCCTCGTCCAGGTAGTGGGTGGTGAGGAAGATCGTCGTGCCGGTCGCCCGACGCAGGTCGACGATGTGCTCCCAGAGGTTGGCCCGGCTGTGCGGGTCGAGGCCCGTCGACGGCTCGTCGAGGAAGAGCAGCGCGGGGCGGTGGATGAGCCCGAGCGCGATGTCGAGGCGCCGCTTCTGGCCGCCCGACAGTGCCTGCACCGTGCGACCGGCGACCTGGCCGAGCTCGAGCGACTCGATGAGCTCATCGGCGCGCACCCGCGTCTCGCGGCGACCGAGGCCGTAGAACGCGCCCTGCGCGAGGAGCTCGTCGCGCACGCGCTGGGTGTGCCCGGCGGAGTTGCCCTGGCCCACGTAGCCGATGCGGCGGCGCACGCCGGCGGCATCCGACCGGATGTCGCATCCGGCCACCGTCGCCTCGCCGGCGCTCGGCGGCAGCAGCGTGGTCAGCATGCGGAGGGTCGTGGATTTGCCCGCGCCGTTCGGGCCGAGGAACGCGACGAGCTCGCCCTCGGCGACGGCGAGGTCGAGCGGACGGACGGCCTCGACGGCCTGCCCCTTGGAGCGGAACGTCTTCGTGAGGCCCTGTGCGGTGATCATCTGATTCGTCATACCCGCAGTCTCCTCGGCAATGCGGTCAGTTTCCGTCCGGTATCGCGAGAGACTGGGAACATGGCCGCGACCACCTCCAGGACCCTCGAACTGCTCTCCCTACTGCAGAGCCACCGGCACTGGACCGCGCGCGAACTCGTCGATCGGCTCGGCGTGAGCGATCGCACGCTGCGCCGCGACGTCGAGCGGCTGCGCGACCTCGGGTACGGGATCGAGTCGCTGCGGGGCAGCGCCGGCGGCTACCGGCTCGAGGCCGGGACCGGCCTGCCGCCGCTGCTGCTCAGCGACGACGAGGGCGTCGCGATCGCCGTGGGCCTGCGCTCGCAGGCGACGGCCGGCCTCCGCGGCGCGGAGCACACGACGCTCAGCGCGCTCGCGAAGATCGAGCAGGTCCTGCCGGCCGCCCTCCGCCGTCGCATCGAGGCGTTGCAGTCGCACGCCGCCGTGGGCACGGGCGGCGTCGGATCGGCACGCTCGGCGCGCCCGTCACCCGAGATCGACTCCGAGCTGCTCGGCCTGCTCGCGCTGGCCTGCCGCGACGCCGAGCGCCTGCGGTTCCGGTACACGGATGCCGCAGGCGAGGCATCCGCTCGGGTCGTGGAGCCGTACCGACTCGTGCCCGTGGCGCGACGCTGGTACCTGCTCGCCTTCGACCGCGACCGCGACGACTGGCGAACCTTCCGGCTGGACCGCATGGGCGACGTCTTCCAGACCCGGGTGCACTTCGAGGCCCAGCCCATGACCGACGAGGTCGCGCGCGAGCGTGTCGAGCGGGCGCTGCGATGGCGCGACCGCGGCGTGTCCGCCCGCGTGATCGTCGCGATGCCGAAGGACGAGCTCGTCGCGTACCTCGGCTGGTACGGGCGCGACGTCGTCGCCGTCGACGAGGCGCAGTGCGCGTGGCCTCTCGCGGCCGACACGGTCGAGAACCTCGTGATGGCGCTCATGTGGTTGCCGCGCGGCGCGGCGTACCGCATCGACGGCCCGCCCGAGGTGCACGCCTTCCTCGCCGAGCAGGCCGAGCGGTTCGCCGCGGCCGCTCGCGCCTGACGAGCGGAGCGCGGGTGGCGGATGTCGGCGCCACACGGTTCCATGGCCGCATGGACATCTCCTTCGTCGCCGGCTTCGGCCCCATCGGCACCTCCGACTCCGCCTCGCTCGACTTCTGGCGTGGCGCCCTCGGCATCGCATTCCACGAGAACGCGCCGGGCTACTTCCACACCGACGACCTGCGGGGCGTCAAGACGTTCGCGATCTGGCCGCTGAGCCAGGCCGCCGAGGCGACGTTCGGCACGCCCGAATGGCCGGGCTCGCTGCCGACGCCGCAGGCCTGGATCGAGTTCGACGTCGCGTCGCCTGCGGCGGTGGCCGATGCGGTCGACGAGCTGCGCGCGGCCGGGCACGAGATCCTCGTGGGCGCGCACGACGAACCGTGGGGGCAGACCACCTCACGCCTCATGAGTCCCGAGGGGCTGCTCGTCGGGGTCAGCTACACGCCCTGGATGCACGAACAGGCCTGACGCCGCGGCATCCCTCGCGTTCGCCGAGCCGTGCTCGAGTCTGCCCGAGTCTTCTCGAACGCGCCCTGCGCCGACGCCGTCGGGCCGGCCGGCTCAGTCGGACTCGCGCTGCAACGTGCCGATCTCGGAGCCGTCGGTGCCGAGCACGGTCATGGTGTCGTCGGCGATCGTCGCCTGGCTGAGGTCCATGAGCCAGGTGTCGACGTCCTCGCACGCCATGCGCGTCGAGGCGACATCCTCGAACTGCACGTGATCGGCCTCGTCGATGCTCCACGAGCCGCTCAGCTGGTTGCAGCCGTCGGTTCCGCTGAAGCTGCCGTCGTCGTCGAGTTCGAGCGACGGCGCGGTCGTGTCGGAGGAGTCACCCCACTCGCCCGACGGATCCTCGGAGCCCCCTCGGGCCGAGCCCTCCTCGCCGGCGCAGCCGGAGAGGAGCATCAGGCCGAGGACGGCACCGGCGGCGAACACGGTCTTTCGAATCCCACCCATGGTCGCAGGCTAGACCCGCAGGCCGCCGGGGCGCCAGCATTTCGAGGCTGCGCCGGTGGGCGACGCCCCGTCGGTGACACCCGGTCGGCGGTCGGCGGCACCCCGTCGCGCTCGGCGGGCGGCACTCGGCGTTCGCGCTCAGCGCTCGGCCGGCGTCGCGGTGGCCTTGGCCGCGCGCTCGAGCGCGTCGCGGCAGGCGACCACGGCCGGTCTCGCGGCGGCGGCGAGTCGGGTCGAGGTGAAGACCTCGCGCTGCGGATGCCCCGGCAGGTCGACGAGGGCGACGCTCGGCGCCTCGCCGGCCCAGACGAGGTCGGGCAGGAGCCCCACGGCGTTGCCCGTGCGGATGAGGCGGATGTGCGCCATCAGGTCGGCCGTCTCGAACCGCACGTCGGGCTCGAACCCGGCCTCGCGGCAGAGCTCCTCGGCCCAGTCGCGCGAGGCGGTGCCCTTCGGCTCGAGCACCCACGGCATCCCACTGGCCGCCTCGAGCGCCGCCCGGGGGTCGGGAGGTCGTGCGAATCGCTCGTTCGGGCTCGGAGTGCCGACCGTTCGAGCGACATCCCGGGCTTCAGGGCTGGAACGGCCGCGTGACGAGGAGGCGGGACCCCGCGACGGATGCGGCGGCAGCGCGAGCCTGATCGCGTCGGCCGCCAGGTGCACGCGGTCGAGGTCCTCCCGATGCGCGCGGGTGTGCGCCGGGTACTGCTCGGCGATGACGAGGTCGAAGTCGCGGGCCGCGACCTCGAAGAGCCCGGCGTCGGGCTCGCGCTCGGTCACCTCGACGCGCAGGGTGGGATGTTCCGCACGCAGCAGCGTGAGCGCCTGCGGCACCATGGCGTGGGCCGCCGACTGGAAGACGGCGATGCGCACCGTTCCGCCCACATCGGTGAGCGAGCGCGCGACATCCGCCTCGGCCTCCTCGAGCCGGTCGAGGACGGCACGGGCATGCCCGACGAGGAGCTCCGCCTGCGGCGTGAGCTGCACGCGCCGGCCCACCTGGACGAGGAGTCGCACGCCCACCTCGCGCTCGAGCTGGCTGAGTTGCTGCGACACGGATGACGGGCTGTACGCGAGCGCCTCGGCGACCGCCGCGAGCGTTCCGCGCTGGCTCAGCTCGACCAGCAGTCGCAGGCGTCGCACGTCGAGCATGGGTAGGCCTCCGGCATCCGTCGATCGTTCGGTTTCTCTGAACAGTATCCGTCAGATTCATTCGCTTTACCGATGTGAGGTCGAGCCGCACACTTAACCCCGACAGGCGCAGCGATCCCCGGAGCGCCCGAAGCAAAGGACACTACCCTCGTGACCATGTCGGACCCCGTCACGCTCGCCGCGCCCACCACAGACCGGGTCGTCGCCCTCGTGCGACGCTGGCTCGTCGAGAGCGCCGAGCATCCCACCGAAGTCTCCGCCGAGCGGCTCGCGGGCGTGCTGAAGGACCCGAACGGGCTCGCCTTCACGGTCGGCTTCGTCGACGGCGTCATGCGCCCCGAGGACCTCGGCGTCGCCGGGCGCAACCTCGCGAAGGTGGCCCAGCTCACCCCGAAGTTCCTGCCCTGGTACCTGCGGGCCGCCATCCGCGTCGGCGGCGTCGTCGCGCCCGTGCTGCCGTGGATCGTCGTGCCCATCGCGCGCCGCGTGCTGCGGGCCATGGTCGGGCACCTCGTGCTCGACGCGACGCCCGCCAAGCTCGGGCCCGCCATCTCGCACCTGCGCGAATCCGGCAACCGCCTGAACCTGAACCTGCTCGGCGAGGCCGTGCTCGGCGAGGACGAGGCCGACCGTCGCCTGCGCGGCACGACCGAGTTCCTCGCGCGCGACGACGTCGACTACGTCTCGATCAAGGTCTCGAGCGTCGTGAGCCAGCTCTCGATGTGGTCGTTCGACGAGGCCGTCGCGAAGGTCGTCGCCAAGCTCACGTCCCTGTACGAGCTCGCGGCCCAGAACGAGGCGAGGGGCAAGGCGAAGTTCATCAACCTCGACATGGAGGAGTACCGCGACCTCGACCTGACCATCGCGGTGTTCACGGCACTGCTCGACCAGCCGCAGCTGAAGGACCTCGAGGCCGGCATCGTCCTCCAGACTTACCTGCCCGACGCGCTCGGTGCGATGCAGCACCTGAACGCGTGGGCGACCGAGCGCCGCGCGCAGGGCGGCGCGCCCATCAAGGTGCGCGTCGTCAAGGGCGCGAACCTCGCCATGGAGCACGTCGACGCCGCCGTGCATGGCTGGCCGCTCGCGACCTACGACACCAAGCAGGACTCCGACACCAACTACAAGCGCGTGCTGCGCTGGTCGATGACCCCCGAGCGCACGGACGCCGTGAAGCTCGGCATCGCCGGTCACAACCTCTTCGACGTCGCCGACGCCTGGGTCACCGCGGTCGACCGCGGGGTCACCGACCGCATCGAGTTCGAGATGCTGCTCGGCATGGCCACCGGACAGGCCGAGGCCGTTCGCGGCGACGTCGGCAACCTGCTCCTCTACACGCCCGTCGTGAACCCCAGCGAGTTCGACGTGGCGATCGCGTACCTCGTGCGCCGCCTCGAGGAGAACGCCAGCCAGGAGAACTTCATGTCGGCGGTATTCGACCTCGCCGCGAGCGAGCCGCTCTTCGATCGCGAGATGCGCCGCTACCTCGCCTCGCTCGCCGCGCTCGAGGCCGAGCCCGCGCCGCCCGCCCCGAACCGCACGCAGAACCGCCGCACCGAGTGGACCGAGGAGTCCTTCGCCGCGGCCATGGAGCCCAAGAGCGCGCCGGCGCCCGGCAGCGAGCACGGCGTCGACGAGTCGCTCACGAGCGTCGTGCTCGGTATCCGTCGCGGCAGCCTCGGCGACGGATCGGGCGTGCTCGACGGCGCCACCGAGCTCGACGACGCCCCGGCGCCGGCCGGATCGGGCGTGACCCCGGGCTTCCGCAACGAGCCCGACACCGATCCCGCGCTCGCCGCGAACCGGGAGTGGGGCCGCCGCATCCTCGCGAAGGTCCCCGGGTCCCGGCTCGGCATCGACACGGTCGAGTCGGCCGCCATCTCGGATGCCGCGACCCTCGACCACGTCATCTCGGTCGCCGCCGAACGCGGCCGCGCCTGGGGCGAGCTGTCCGGCGACGAGCGCGCCGCCGTGCTGCACCGTGCGGGCCTCGCGCTCGCCGCGAACCGCGACCGCCTCATCGAGGTCATGGCCGCCGAGACCGGGAAGACCATCGCGGAGGCCGACCCCGAGATCAGCGAGGCCATCGACTTCGCGCACTACTACGCCGAGCGCGCCCGCGAGCTCGACCACGTGCAGGGCGCCGAGTTCGTGCCGTCCAAGGTCACCGTCGTGACCCCGCCGTGGAACTTCCCGGTCGCGATCCCCGCGGGCGGCGTGCTCGCCGCGCTCGCCGCGGGCTCGGCCGTCATCATCAAGCCCGCCAAGCTCGCGCAGCGCTCGGGCGCGGTCATGGTCGAGGCCCTGTGGGAGGCCGGCATCCCGCGCGACCTGCTCGTGCTCGTCGACCTGACGCAGCGCGAGCTCGGCAGCCGCCTGGTGACCCACCGCGACGTCGACCGGGTCATCCTGACGGGTGCGTACGAGACGGCGAAGCTGTTCCGGTCGTTCCGCCCCGACCTGCCCCTGCTGGCCGAGACGAGCGGCAAGAACGCGATCATCGTCACGCCCTCGGCCGACCTCGACCTCGCGGCATCCGACGTCGTGAAGAGCGCGTTCGGACATGCCGGCCAGAAGTGCTCGGCCGCGTCGCTCGTGATCCTCGTCGGGTCGGTCGCGAAGTCCGAGCGCTTCCGGCGTCAGCTCGTCGACGCCACGATGTCGCTGAAGGTCGGCTATCCCGAGGACGCCACCAGCCAGATGGGTCCGCTCGTCGAGCCCGCGAACGGCAAGCTCGAGCATGCCCTCACGCAGCTCGGCATCGGCGAGGAGTGGCTCGTCGAGCCGAAGCGCCTCGACGACACCGGTCGCCTCTGGTCGCCCGGCGTGCGCACCGGCGTCACGGCCGGCTCGTACTTCCACCTGACCGAGTTCTTCGGCCCCGTGCTCGGCATCATGCACGCGAAGGACCTCGACGAGGCGATCCGCATGCAGAACGCGGTCGACTACGGCCTCACGGCGGGCCTGCATTCCCTCGACTCCGACGAGGTCGCGACCTGGCTCGACCAGGTGGAGGCCGGCAACCTCTACGTCAACCGCGGCATCACCGGTGCCATCGTGCAGCGCCAGCCGTTCGGCGGCTGGAAGCGCTCGGCCGTCGGCGCCGGCTCGAAGGCCGGCGGACCGAACTACCTGTTCGGGCTCGGCGAGTGGATGCCGCGACACGACGTCACGTCGGAGTCGCTGCACCTGCGCGGGCTCGAGAAGCGCGTCTCCGAGCTCATCGAGGCGTCGCAGTCCTCGATCGACTTCGAGTCGTTCGAGGTCCTGCGCCGCTCCGCGCTGTCCGACCAGATCGCCTGGGCCGAGGAGTACGGCACGGTCAAGGACGTCTCGGGCGTCGGCGTGGAGCGCAACGTGTTCCGTTACCGGGCGCTGCCCGTGGCGGTGCGCATCGGCGAGGCGGCGACGCTCGCCGAGGGCCTCCGGGTCATCGCGGCCGGCGTGCTCGCCAACGCTCCGCTCACGGTCTCGACCGCGCACGAGCTGCCCAAGCGCGTGCGCCAGCTCCTCGGGGCGAAGGGCGTCGACGTGGTCCGAGAGGGCGACGCCGCGTGGCTGACGCGAGTGTCCAAGCACGGCGTGGGCGCCTCGCGCGTGCGCCTGGTCGGCGGCGACCCGTCCGGCCTCGCGGTCGCGCTCGACGGCACGCCGGATGTCGCGGTGTGGTCCCACCCCGTCACCCCGTCGGGTCGCGTCGAGCTCCTCCCGTTCCTGCACGAGCAGGCGATCTCGATCACGAACCACCGCTTCGGCAACCCGACGACGATCACCGACGGCGTCATCTGACGCGTCGCCCGCGGAGCGTATCGAGTCCCTGGTCGTCCCGGGGTCTCGGTACGCTCCTTCGTCACTACTCGACCGCCGGGGCGTGTGCCGGTGGTCGCACCTCGACCGCCGGGGGTGCGCCCGGTGGTCGCACCTCGACCGCCGGGGCGTGTGCCGGTGGCCGCACCTCGACCGCCGGGGCGTGTGCCGGTGGTCGCTACTCGATCGCCGGGGTGCGCCCGCGGTTCTGGCGGCGGATGACGCGGGGCGCGCGTCCGCCGAGGAAGGACTCGCCCGCGGCGACGAGGAACCCGTTGCGCAGCGCCTCGCGGCCGATGAGCATGCGGAAGCCCATCTCGTCGCGGTTGCTGAGGGTGACCTCGGCCTCGACCTCGCGGCCGAGCAGCACGATGTCCATGAGCACGACGATGCGCTCCTCGGAGTGGCCAGACGAGCTGCGGACCTGACGTCGGTCGCGCACCCTCGATTCGACGACGACCGCGTCGTCGTCGGAGTTCTGCCAGGGCCGCACGCCGAAGCGCACCCAGGCCTCGCCGTCGCGTTCGAACTCGTCGATGTCGAACGCGTGCAGCGACGAGGTGCGGGCTCCGGTGTCGAGCTTCACCTTGATCCACTCGACGCCGATCGCGGGAAGGCTCGCCCACTCGCGCCATCCTGCGATGGTGCTTGAATGGTCTGGCTCTCTCACTCGAACCATCATGGCAGGGGCCGACCTTGAAACTTGCGATTCTCTCGCGTGCCCCGCAGGCGTACTCGACCCAACGACTCCGTGCTGCGGCGCTGCAGCGCGGGCACCGGGTCAAGGTGCTGAACACCCTGCGGTTCGCGATCGACCTCACGGGCCCCGATCCCGACCTGCAGTACCGCGGCCGGCAGTTGAGCGACTACGACGCGATCCTGCCGCGCATCGGCAACTCGATCACGTACTTCGGCACCGCGGTCGTCCGCCAGTTCGAGCAGATGGATGTCTACACGCCGAACACCGCGAACGGCATCACGAACGCGCGGGACAAGCTCCGCGCCAACCAGATCCTCTCGCGCCACAACATCGGCATGCCCGCGACGGCGTTCGTGCGCGACCGCGCCGACGTGCGCCCGGCGATCGAGCGGGTCGGCGGCGCACCCGTGGTCATCAAGCTCCTCGAGGGCACCCAGGGCATCGGCGTCATCCTCGCGCCGCAGGTCAAGGTCGCCGAGGCGATCATCGAGACGCTGCACTCGACGAAGCAGAACGTGCTGATCCAGCGGTTCATCGCCGAGAGCCGCGGCCGCGACATCCGTGCGCTCGTGGTCGGCGACCGCGTGGTGGCGGCCATGCGCCGTGTCGCGAGCGGCGACGAGTTCCGCTCGAACGTGCACCGCGGCGGCACCGTCGAGCCCGTCGAGCTCGACCCCGAGTACGAGCTCGCCGCCGTGCGCTCGGCGCAGATCATGGGCCTCAAGGTCGCGGGCGTCGACATGCTCGAGGGCAACGACGGCCCGCTCGTCATGGAGGTGAACTCGTCGCCGGGCCTGCAGGGCATCGAGACGGCGACGAACCTCGACGTCGCCGGCGCGATCATCGACTACATGGCCAACCAGGTCGCGTTCCCCGAGATCGACGTGCGCCAGCGACTCACGGTCTCGACGGGCTACGGCGTGGCCGAGCTGCTCGTGCACGGCAACGCCGACCTGGTGGGCAAGCCGCTCCGGGAGTCGGGGCTCGCCGACCGCGACATCAGCGTGCTGACCCTGCACCGCGGCGCCAACGTGGTGCCGAACCCGCGCGGCAGCGTCGTGCTCGAGTCGGGCGACCGGCTGCTCTGCTTCGGACGCCTCGAGGAGATGCGCTCGATGATCCCCGAGCGCCGCAAGCGTCGTGCCAAGGTGCGCCGCCTGCCGAAGGAGCCGATCCCCGAGGGGTGAGCCGATGGCGCTCCGCCGCTCGGCTCACCGCTTCGCGCGGAGCGCCGCCTCGACGAGCGCGAGAGCGTCGGCGTCGGCGAGGCCGAGATGGTGCGCCCGATCGGCGTAGACGATCGCCGCCTCCTGCGCCTCACGGGTGGCCGCATCTCCGGTCGCCGCGACGAAGGTGCCCGCGCGTCCACGGGTCTCGATGACGTGGTCGGCCTCGAGCGCGCGGTACGCCTTGGCGACCGTGTTGACGGCGAGGTCCAGTTGCGCCGCCAGGGCGCGCACGGTGGGCATCCGCGTGCCGGGGGAGAGCGTGCCGTCGGAGACGCCGTCGACGACCTGGCGCCGAACCTGCTCGAAGGGCGGTGCGGATGCCTCGGCGTCGATGGTGAACGCGGGCCCCGCCGCGGCATCCGTCATCGTCAGTCCCTGCTGCGGTTGACCAGCCGGGAAAGCACGATCGCGCTTCGGGTGTGATCGACGTTGGGGGCGACGCGCACGCGCTCGAGCGCGTCCTCGAGCGAGGCGATGTCGCGCGCGCGGATCTGCACGATCGCGTCGGCGCTGCCGGTAACGGTGCCCGCGTAGATGACCTCGGGCACGCCCTGGAGGATGCGCTGCAGTTCGTCGGGCGCGACGGTGCCGCGGCAGAACAGCTCGACGTAGGCCTCGGTCGACATGCCGTCGACTGCGGGGTCGACCTGGATGGTGAACGAGCGGATGACGCCGTCGGCGACGAGCCGGTCGACGCGTCGCTTGACGGCCGATGCCGAGAGGCCGACGGAGGACCCGATGTCGCCGTAGCCGGCGCGGGCGTTCTGCCGGAGGAGGTCGAGGATGGCGCGATCGAGGTTGTCCATCCTCGGAGTGTACGACGATCGGTTGCGTGAGAATACCCCTTGACGCGCGAAAGTTGCGCGAGCGCCGAGGGTCGCTCACCTGCGAGGGTTGATCGCGGCCCGCAGCGGTGCACGAGACCCTCGGAGCGCCGGGCCGAGAAGCCTTCCATGGCCGCAGACGCCCCGCAACCCCTGGCGCCGTGCGGATGCCGCGGCGTAGCGTAACCGCATCGGCCAGTGTCATGTTTCGAGGGGGACTCCATGCACCAGATGGCGACGCGTCGCGCACTCACGTTCTCGATCGCGGCGGTCGCCGTCGCCGGCCTGCTGGCCGTCGGGGCTCCGGCCACGGCGGCACCGCCGTCGGCTCCGGCCACGAACGCCGACGCGCGATCCGGCGCGACGGCGGGCGCGGCATCCGCTGGGTCCCGATGGTCGCCGCAACCGCAGGCGACCTCGGTCGGGTCCGGCGGAGCCGTCTCCTCCGTCGACGCGGTCGCCAGCCGCATCGGCCTCGAGGTGCTGCGACACGGCGGCAACGCGGCCGATGCCGCCGTCGCCACCGCCGCGGCGCTCGGGGTCACGGAGCCCTACAGCGCCGGCATCGGCGGCGGCGGGTACTTCGTGCACTTCGACGCGAAGACCGGCGAGGTCGCCACGATCGACGGACGCGAGACCGCCCCGGCCGCGATGCCGACCGACGCGTTCATCGACCCGGCGACCGGGCAGCCCTACCGGTTCACGCCCGAGCTCGTCTCGTCCGGCGTCTCGGTCGGCGTGCCCGGCACGCTCGCGACCTGGGAGGCGGCGCTCGACCGGTTCGGCTCGAAGCGGCTGCCGAAGATGCTCGCGCCGGCGATCGCGGTCGCCGCGGCGGGATTCACGGTCGACGAGACGTTCCGCAGCCAGACGCTCGACAACAAGGCGCGGTTCGCGGCGTTCCCCGACACGGCGAAGCTCTTCCTGCCCGGCGGCGATGCCCCGGTCGTCGGCACGACCTTCCGCAATCCCGACCTCGCGAAGACGCTCGCGCTCATCGCCCTGCGCGGCACCGACGCCTTCTACGAGGGACGCCTGGCCCGCGAGATCGCGGACGTGGTGCAGAATCCCCGGAAGGACCCGGCGTCGCCGCTGCCGGCCCCGCCCGGCACGTTGACGGCGGCCGACCTCGCCGCCTACGAGGTCGTCGAGCAGGCGCCGACCCATGTCGAGTACCGCGGACTCGACGTCTACGGCATGGCGCCGAGCTCGTCGGGCGGCACCACGGTCGGCGAATCGCTGAACATCCTCGAGAACCACGACCTGTCGGGCGAGACCCCCGAGGCGAGCGCGCAGAGCCTGCACCTGTTCCTCGAGGCCACGGCCCGCGCCTTCGCCGACCGCAACGCCTACGTCGGCGACCCCGCCTTCGTCGACGTGCCGACCGAGACGCTGCTGAGCCAGGACTTCGCCGACGCCCGCGACTGCACCATCGACCCGTCCGCCGCCTCGGTCCGACCGGTCGCACCCGGCGCGTTGGACGCCGTCGGCTGCGCCACGGCGGATGCCGCGGAGCCGACCGACACCGAGAACGTGTCCACCACCCACCTCTCCGTCGTCGACAAGTGGGGCAACGCCGTCGCGTACACGCTCACGATCGAGCAGACCGGCGGATCGGCGATGACGGTGCCCGGCCGGGGGTTCCTGCTCAACAACGAGCTGACCGACTTCTCGACCGTGTACAACGAGGCCGACCCGAACCGCATCGAGCCCGGCAAGCGGCCGCGATCCTCGATGTCGCCGACGATCGTGCTCGACGGCGATGAGGTGCGGTACGTGCTCGGCTCCCCGGGCGGCGCGACGATCATCACGACCGTCACGCAGATCCTGCTCAACCGCATCGATCTCGGCATGACGCTGCCCGAAGCCGTGGCGGCCCCCCGTGCCTCGCAGCGCAACGCCGCGGTCACACCGGCCGAGCCGGAGTTCATCGACGCCTACGGCGGAGCGCTCGGCGCGTACGGCCACTCGTTCACGCCATCGGGCGACCGGTTCACGTCCGCCTCGCAGATCGGCGCCGCCGCGGCCATCGAGGTGGCCCCCGACGGCACGATGACGGCGGCCGCGGAGCCCGTGCGCCGCGGCGGGGGCACCGGGCTCGTGGTCCGGCCACGCCGGTGATGCGTCAATCCTGCCGAGGAGGCCGGGTGCGGCCCGCCAATGCCTAGGCTTGATGCATGAGCCCTACCTCTCCCGTGCGCCTCGGCATCCAGGTGCAGCCCCAGCACGCCCAGTACACCGCGATCCGCGACACGGTGCTCCGCCTCGAGGAGCTCGGCGCCGACATCGTCTTCAACTGGGACCACTTCTTCCCGCTCAGCGGCGACCGCGAGGGCCTGCACTTCGAGGCCTGGACGATGCTCGGGGCGTGGGCCGAGCAGACGGAGCGCCTCGAGTTCGGCACGCTCGTGAACTGCAACTCGTACCGCAACGCCGACCTGCAGGCCGACATGGCCCGCACGCTCGATCACATCAGCGCGAAGGGCGGCGAGGGCCGCTTCATCTTCGGCACGGGCTCCGGATGGTTCGAGCGCGACTACGACGAGTACGGCTACGAATTCGGCACGGTGGGCGGACGCCTGAACGCGCTCGCCGACGCCCTGCCGCGCATCGAGGCCCGCTGGGCGAAGCTCAACCCGGCGCCCACCCGCAAGATCCCGGTGATGATCGGCGGCAAGGGCGAGCAGAAGACGCTCCGCATCGTGGCCCAGCACGCCGACATCTGGCACTCCTTCGTGGCGCCCGACGAGCTCGGCCGCAAGCTCGACGTGCTCGCCAAGTGGGGCGACGAGGTCGGCCGCGACGTCTCGCAGATCACGGTGTCGAACGAGCTCTCCCGCGGCACCGCCGACCTCGAGCACGCCGACGCCCTGTACGACGCCGGAGTGCGCCTCTTCACGCTCGGCATCAGCGGACCCGACTACGACCTCACGGCCGTGCGCGAGTACCTCGCCTGGCGCGACGCGAAGAACGGCTGAGCCCCGCCGCTCGGATGCCGCCGCGGGGGCTGCTCCCGGAGGGCTACCCCTGGGGCGGCCCGAACGACAGCGAGCCGTCGGCCTTCCAGGTGACCAGGAACGACGTCAGCACGAAGCTCGTCGAGCCGTCGGCATCCGTCACCTCGCGCACGGCGGAGGCGTCGAGGGCGAGCCCGGCCTCCGGGAACAGGCCGTCCTCGGTGCAGGCGACCATGCCGGTCGCCTCGATGCCGGCGCCGGCGGGGGTCGTGACCGTCAGGCAGAGGTCGAGGTCGTCGCGGGAGGCGTACATCCGGACGCCCTCCTTCGTCGTGGCGAGCAGCCGGTACTCCGGGCTGCCGGTGGCCGCGTCGTACATGCTCAGCCCGTCGGGCACGTCGTCGGCCGTGAGTGGCCGGCTGAAGACCTCCGCCGCGCGGCTCTCGAGCGCGCGCGGCAGGGTGTCGAGGTACTCGGCGAGCGTTCGCGGGCCGTCGTACGGGGTTGCCGACGGCCCGACCGCGGGCGACTGCTCCCGCACTTGCGAAGCTCCGAGCTGCCATCCCGCGAGGAGGCCGACGACGAGGGTCGCCGCGCCCACGCCGATCACGAGCCGCAGCCACCGAAGACCGGCCGACGTGGGCGGCTCGCCGGGAGCGAGGGCTACCGTCGCGGCATCCGTGCCCGTGGGAGTCGCCGCGACGTGATCGTGCTCGACCGTCGGATCGCCGGGACCCGGTTCGCCGACGGATGCGGCCGCGCGTCGCGCGTCGAGCTCGCGCGCGGCATCCGCCCGTTCGGCCTCCGAGGAACCCGAGCCGAACGCGATGCGCTGCAGGCGGGCGAGGTCGTCGTCGGGTTCTGGCACGGCATCCTCCGTCACCCGGGGCGGCGGTGGCTTCGCGAACCGCTCCGGTCGTGTTCAGGATGCCCCAGCGGGGCGGCCGGGGCAATGGCGCGTGCCCGGCCGGATTCACCCACGACTGCTGCGAGACACGGCGAACGCCCCCGGACGTGCCGGGGGCGTTCGCCGTCGTGAGGGCCGACCGGCCCCGACTACTTGGCGAGGAAGGCTAGGAGGGCCTCGCTGACCTCGGCGCCGTGGGTCCAGAGCAGGCCGTGGGGGGCGCCCTCGATCTCGACGTAGTCGGCAGAGGGGAGGCGCTTGGCGAACTCGCGAGCCGTCGCGTCGATGGGGAGGATGCGGTCGGCCGTGCCGTGCAGGATGAGGGCCGGCACGTCGATCTTCTCGATGTCGCTGCGGAAGTCGGTCAGCCAGGACTGCACGACGGCGGAGGAGGCGAACCACGAGGCGCTCGCGGCGACGTTCCAGCTGGCGCGCACGGCGGCCTCGCTGATGCGGCTGCCGAGGGTCTCGTCGAGGTTGTAGAAGTTCTGGTAGAAGTCGTCGAACCAGGCGTAGCGGTCGGTGGTCGCGGCCTCGAAGATGCCGTCGAAGACCGTTGCGGGCACGCCGGTGGGGTTGTCGTCGGTCTGCAGCAGGAACGGCTCGAGCGATGCGAGGAAGCCCGCCTTCGCGACGCGCTCGCTGCCGTAGGTGCTGAGGTAGCGGCCGACTTCGCCGGTGCCCATCGAGAACCCGACGAGCACGACGTCGCGCAGGTCGAGGGTCTCGAGGATCACGTTGAGGTCGGCGGCGAACGTGTCGTAGTCGTAGCCGGTGGTCGGCTGGCTCGAGAGCCCGAACCCGCGGCGGTCGTAGGTGATGACGCGGTAGCCGGCGGAGAGGAGGGCGGCCGACTGCTTCTCCCACGAGCGGCCGTTCAGCGGGTAGCCGTGGATGAGCACGACGGGCTGGCCGCTGCCGTGGTCCTCGTAGAAGAGCTCGATGGGGGTGGTGTTCTCGGTTCCGACGGTGATGGTCGACATGTCCTGCTCCTCGTTGGGTTCTAACCGGCTTCCCCGGTTGAAGTGGTTATAACGAAACCATAGCGCCAGGATTCCAACTTGTCTAGTGCGCTAATATGGTTAGAAATATCAGCTGAATCGAGACCCATGACCGACTCCCTGCTCCTCGACCTCGTCAACTCGCGACTCGTCTACCCCGACGGCGTGCGCGACGAGCTCGACGACGACGCCGCGGCATCCGAGTGGCTGCGATCCCACGGGCTGAGCGGCACGGGCGACGAGGTCGGCGATGCGCGCGCGGCGCGTTCGGCGCTCGTGCCCTTCCTCAGGGGCGAAGCGGATGCCGCGCAACTCGAGCCCTGGGCCGGCGCGATGCGCAAGCGCGCCAGCCTTCGCGAGGATGGCCTCGACTGGGTCGACGAGATCGACCCCGCCCGAGTCGTGGGCGCCATGGCGATCGCCGAGTGGGCATCGCTCCAGACCGAGCATGGCTCCCGCATCCGGCCGTGCGCGGCCTCCGACTGCCAGCACTTCCTCATCGACGAGAGTCGTGCGAACGCGCGGAAGTGGCACTCCATGGAACTGTGCGGCAACCGCGAGAAGGCCCGGCGGCACTACGCGAAGTCGCGGCTCGCCGCCGACTGAGCGCCGCGGCGCCCACCCGGCGACTCCGACGACTCCGACGTCAGCGACCGGTGACGGTGATCGACCCGTTCGACGTCGCGAGGTCGAGCTCGAACTCGCCGTCGGAGTCCTCGTCGATGTCGACGTCGACCGAACCGTTCGAGGTGTCGGTCGTGACCCGGTACCCGGCCTCGCCGGTCGGCACGTCGAGGTCGATCGCGCCGTTCGAGGAGCGCGCGTGCACGTCCTGCGGGGCGGAGAGCCGCAGCTCGATGCCGCCGTTCGAGGTCGAGACCCGGATGCCGGCGCCGGCGAGGCCGCGACCCTCGATGCGCCCGTTGCTCGTCTCGGCCTCGACCGCGCCGGTGACGTCGTCGAGTCGGATGGCCCCGTTGCTCGTCGAGACGTCGACCTCGTTCACCCCGATGAGCCGGATCGCGCCGTTCGAGGTGTCCCCGCGCACGTCGACGCCCGCCGGCAGCTCGACCGTGTAGTCGATGGTGCAGTTGCGGCCGCACCCGCTCAGCACGAGCACGTCGTCGACGACCTCGGCCGTCGCGCCGACCGTTCGGTCGTCGCGGTACGAGACGGTGCGGGCCACCTCGATGCCGGTGGCGCCCTCGACCCCCTTCACGGTCACCCGCCCGTCGGGCTCGTCGATCTCGACCGTCCGCACCACGGCGTCGAGCGTCGCCGCGTCCCTGAACCGCTCGGGCGGCGACAGGAATCCGCACCCCCCGAGCAGCACGGCCACCGTCGCGACGACGACACCCGTCGCGATCGCCCGTCCTGCTCGACTCATCGTTCTCCCCCCGCGGGCGTGCGCCCTGTCCTCGACGGTAGCGACATCGCCGTGGCCGCCGCACGGGGGCATGCCCCCGGGTCCGCCGGGCCGAGCGGGGGCCGCGAGCCGGCCGATCGCTCGCGGCATCCGCCCGAGGAGGTCTAGGCTGCCCCCATGGGCAGCGGCATCGGACCTGCCTCGGGGGAGCACGGATCGGCCGAGCCGGTCGCCGTCGACGACGGGCGCGACACCTCGGGGGACCACGGCTTCTTCGGGCAGCCACGACCACTCGTGCACATCTTCGGCGTCGAGATGTGGGAGCGGTTCAGCTTCTACGGCATGCAGGGCATCCTGCTGCTCTACCTGTACTACACCGTCTCCGACGGCGGACTCGGCATGGACCAGGCCGCCGCGGCCGGCATCGTCGGCGCGTACGGCGGCGCCGTCTACCTCTCGACGATCCTCGGCGCGTGGATCGCCGACCGCCTGCTCGGCTCCGAGCGCGTGCTCTTCACCAGCGCCGTCGTGATCATGGCCGGGCACATCGCGCTCGCCGCGCTGCCCGGGTTCCTCGGGGTCGGCGTCGGGCTCGTGCTCGTGGCGTTCGGCTCGGGCGGCCTGAAGGCCAACGCCACGAGCGTGGTCGGCACCCTCTACTCCGAGCACGACCCGCGACGCGACGCCGGCTTCTCGCTCTTCTACCTCGGCATCAACCTCGGGGCGTTCCTCGGGCCGCTCATCACCGGACTCGTCCAGGAGACCTGGGGCTTCCACTGGGGCTTCGCCGTCGCCGCGGTCGGCATGGCGCTCGGCCTCATCCAGTACGCGTTCGGGCGCAAGGGCCTGCCGGCCGTGGCATCCGTCGTCCCGAACCCGCTGCCGCGCTCGCGCCGAGGGCTCGTGATCGGCGTCGCGATCGCCGCGGTGCTCGTCATCGTGGTGCTCGTGCTCACCGGGCTCGTGAACGCCGGCAACCTTGTCACCTGGGTGATCGGTGCCACGGTCGTCGCCGCGGTCTCGTACTTCGTGGTGATCCTGCGAAGCAGCCGCATCACCTCGACCGAGCGCAGCCGCGTCTACGCGTTCATCCCGCTGTTCATCGCCAGCGTCGCGTTCTGGTCGCTCTACCAGCAGCAGTTCACCGTGCTCACGATCTACGCCGACGAGCAGCTGAACCGCAGCATCTTCGGCTGGGAGATGCCGGTGCCGTGGGTGCAGTCGATCAACCCGATCTTCATCATCGTGCTCTCGGGGGTGTTCGCCGCGATCTGGACGAAGCTCGGCGATCGCCAGCCGTCGACGCCCATCAAGTTCGCCCTCGGCACGGCGCTCATGGGCGTCGCGTTCCTGCTGTTCCTGCCGTTCGCCGGCGGGGGCGCGAACTCGACGCCGCTGCTCTGGATGGTGCTGATCCTGTTCGTGTTCACCGTCGCCGAGCTGCTGCTCTCGCCCGTCGGCCTGTCGGTGGCCACGAAGCTGGCGCCAGGGGTGTTCCACACCCAGATGGTGGCGCTGTTCTTCCTCTCGGTCGCGCTCGGCTCGTCCATCGCCGGACTGCTGGCCGGCTTCTACACGGTCGTGAACGAGGCGACCTACTTCGGCGTGCTCGGCGCCATCGCGATCGTGCTCGGTGCGGGCCTGTGGCTCGGCCGCAAGCCGGTGCTGCGCCTCATGGCGGGCGTGCGCTGACCGCGGTGCGCCGAGGTCAACGGCCCCTGAGAACTGCGCAGGGCTCCGCCCGGTTAAGATTGGCGAGCACGCACGAGGGGAGTACGGATGTCGCGCGCCCTCGTCGTGATCCCGACGTACAACGAACGCGAGAACATCGCCGAGACCGTCGCCCGGGTCAGGGCCGCCGTTCCCGACGCCTCCGTGGTCGTGGTCGACGACAGCTCGCCCGACGGGACGGGCTACATCGCCGAGGGCCTCGCGGCCGATGACGGCGCCGTGCACGTGCTGCATCGCACCGCGAAGGACGGCCTCGGGGCCGCGTACCTCGCCGCGTTCGCCTGGGCGCTCGAGCGCGGCTTCGACCCGATCGTGCAACTCGACGCCGACGGCTCGCACCTGCCCGAGCAGCTTCACTCCCTGCTCGGCGCCCTCGAGATGCCGGATGCCGCGGGCCGGCGCGTCGACCTCGTGATCGGGTCACGGTGGATCCCTGGCGGCCGCATCGAGAACTGGCCGAGGTATCGCGAGCTCCTCTCCCGGTGGGGCAGCGCCTACGCGCGCACCATCCTCCGTCTGCCGATCCGCGATGTCACCGCCGGGTACCGGGCGTTCCGGGCGTCGGCGTTGCGCGCCATCCGCCTCGAGGACGTGCACACGCGCGGCTACGGCTTCCAGGTCGACATGCTCTGGCACGCGAGCCAGTCCGGGCTCGTCGTCGTCGAGGTGCCCATCACGTTCGTGGAGCGGGCCCGTGGCCGCTCGAAGATGAGCCCGATGATCATCGTCGAGGCGATGCTCAGGGTGACCGGATGGGGCATCGCCGGGCTGTTCCGTCGCCGTCCCGCATCATCCGGACGATTCGTCGGGTCCTGACGACGAACGGTCGGGCGGTGCGGTCGCTGCTCCGGGAGGGTGGAGTCTCCACCTGAAGGAGACCCATGTCCACGAACACCGCGAGCACCACGGTCATCTCCGCGACGCCCGGAGACGCAGGCCCCCACGGCGAGGCCTCCGGCCCTCGTCGCGCCTCCTGGGCGGGCGTCGTCTCGCTCGGCCTCGGCATCTTCACGCTCGTGGCGAGCGAGTTCCTGCCCGCGAGCCTGCTCTCCCCGATCGCCGCCGACCTCGGGCTGACCGAGGGAGCGGCCGGCCAGCTCGTCACCGCGACGAGCATCATCGGCATCATCGGCGGACCTCTGGTCGTCTCGGCGCTGCCGCGGGTCGACCGCCGCTGGGTCATGGTCGGCCTCACCGCGCTCGCCGTCATCTCGAACGTGCTCGTGGCCGTCGCGCCCGTGTTCGGCCTCATGCTCGCCTCGCGGCTCCTGCTCGGCCTCGCGATCTCGGGGTTCTGGGCCATGTCCCTCGCCGTGACCTCGCAGCTCGTGCCCGCCGACCGGCTCGGGCGCGCCATGACGGTGGTCAACACCGGGCTCACGCTCGCGACGATCGCCGCGGTTCCCGCGGGCGCCATCCTCGGCGAGCTCATCGGCTGGCGCACGGTGTTCCTCGGAGCGGCGGCCGTCGGCGTCATCGCGCTGGCGGTGCAGGTGCTGACCCTGCCCTCGGTCCCGCCGACCGGGTCGCCGAGCTTCCGGACCCTCGTGCGCACGGCGGCGCGGCCGGTGGTGGCGCTCGGCGTCGTGTCGATCGTGCTCATCGCCGGCGGACACTTCGCCGGCTTCACCTACCTCCGTCCGGCCTTCGAGGAGATCGGCGGCGTGACGCCCGCGACGCTCGCGCTGCTGCTGGCGGCCTTCGGCGTCGCCTCCTTCGTCGGCAACCTGGCGGCGGGGCCGCTCGCCGACCGGGCCCTGCACGTGCTCGTGATCGGGGCGCCATCCGCCATCGGCGCCGCGACCATCCTCTATGCGCTGTGGGGCTCCGACCCCGTCGTCTCGGTGATCGCGGTCGTCGTGTGGGGTGCCGGCTTCGGGGCCATCCCGACGATGGTCCAGACCTGGATGGCCCGCGTCGCGCCCGACCGCCTCGAGAGCGCGGGCGGTCTCGTGGTCGCGGCCTTCCAGACGGCGATCACGATCGGTGCCGCCGTCGGCGGGGTCCTCGTGGACTCGGTCGGCGTGCAGGCCGCGCTGCTCGGCGGTGGCGTCACCGCGGTCATCGGCGGCGTGGTGCTCGCCTCGGCGAAGGCTCGCTGACGGGCTGTCCGAGCTCGCCACCCTGCGAGGGACGGCCGGTTCAGGCGACGGGCTGCAGGAGCGCGGTCCGTCGCCACAGGCTCGGCGCGACGCCGCTGTGGCGGCGGAAGGCGCGGCTGAACCCCTCCTCGCTGTCGTAGCCGAGACGGTAGGCGATGCCGCTCACGGGTTCGCCGTCGCGGAGCATCCGCTCGGCCTGCGCCATGCGGATGCGCGTGACGTAGCGGGCCGGGGTGTCGCCGACCGCGTCGCGGAACTGCTCCGCGAACTGCGAGCGCGAGGCGCGGGCGATGCGGGCGAGGGAGGCGACGGTCCACCTGGTGCCCGGATCCTCGTGGATTGCGGCCAGGGCGTCGCCGACGTTCGGGTCGCGTGCGGCCGCGAGCCATCCGCGGGCGGTCCCGCAGCCGTGCTCGAGCCAGAACCGCACCGCGGCCGAGATCCCGACATCGGTCAGCCCGGCGAGCACGGTGCCGGAACCCGGGCGTGCGGCGGATGCCTCGAGGTGCATCGTGTGGAGGAGGCCGGAGAAGGCCGGCTCGGCCCGTCCGAACCCGTAGGCGGCGAGGACGGGCGGCATGGCCCGTGTCATCGTCGGATGCGGCGCGAGCAGCGCGATGCTGGCGCTCAGGAGTTGCGCGTCCTCCAGGGCGGTCAGCCGGCTCGGGCCGCCCTGCGGCAGGAGCGCGATGTCGCCGCGATGGAGGGTCACCGTCTCGTCGCCGCGCGCGAGCTCGACGACGCCCGCGACGACGACGTGGAACCTCGTGACGGCGTGCTCGTCGCGTCGGACCTCGCCGCCGGCGAGGTCGCGGTGCGAGTACTCGATCATCGACCACCTCAGGTGCTCGAGGAGCCGTGCGATCGTGTCGGCGTCGTCGACCGAGCCCGGAGGCTGCGGCGACGGCGTGATCCTGCACATGGGTGGTGCAATCGCCTCGATGCGCGATCCATTCCCGGATGTCGCGGTCGATCGGCCTGGAGGCGACATCCCCTCGGGGTTAGCATCGAAGCGCCGAGGGGCGTGCGTCACCGAGCACCGCGAGGAGAGACATGGGCAAGGTCGCCTGGGGATTCACCTGTTCGATCGACGGCTTCATCGCCGGACCCGGGCACGACATGAGCTGGCTCTCCGCGGGCGAGCCGCTCGCCGAGGGCACCACGGAGCGCATGGCGGGCGAGGTCGCGGTGATCATCTCGGGCCGCTCGGGCTACGACGCCGCGAGGGCTCAGCGCGACGAGCGCGACGAGATGACCTCCGAGGCGTACGGCGGGGCGTGGTCGGGGACCGAGTTCATCCTCACGCACCGTCCCGAGGAGCTCGCCGACGACCCGTCGGTCATCGCCCTGGACTGCGACGTCGTCGAGGCGATCCGCCGTGCGCGTGAGATCGCCGGTGACCGGGACGTCCAGATCATCAGCGCCGACATCGCCCGTCAGGCCCTCGAGCACGACCTCATCGACGAGCTCCAGGTCTTCGTGGCGCCGGTGTTCCTCGGTGACGGGACGCGCATCTTCGACGTCCCGGGCGGACGCCGGGTCGACTGGGAGCTCGTCGAGATCTACGAGGGGGCCGAACGCAGCTTCGGCCGGACCTACCGCCCGAAGCGCGCCCGAACGGACGCCGGAACGGGCGACTCCTAGGCGGAGGGCTCGTCTTCGGGGTTCGGCAGGTACGCCGTGATGTCGACCGATTCGATGGCGGGGATATGCGTCGAGGCCGGGTCGATGTCGGGGCTGCTCATGTCGTGCTCCTCACTGCCGGCGCGTGCTCGAGATGAGCGACGGTGCACCTCGTCGTCGGCACCGCGACCCGCCGTTCGGTCGTCCGTGACCCCCATTCGGGTGATACGTCCTTGGAGTCTGTCGGACACCGCGTCCGAAGGCAACCCGCAATCGCTCCCGGCGACCGGCGCGCGCGGCCGCCTCAGCTCGCGAGGAACAGCGCCCCGCCGCCTCAGCCCACGAGGAGCAGCGGATCGGCGACCAGCCGCTCGCGCGCCTGTCGGCGGGCGCCGACGAGCGCCGCATCGAGGCCGCCTGACGCCGGCGAGAACACGGGGATCGCACTGATCGCCCCGTTGCCCACGCTCGGGCGATTGCCCTGCATGGCACTGCGGATGTCGCCCACGAACCCCGCCCAGTAGCCGCCGACGACGACGACCGCCGGGTCGATCGTGGGCACCACGACCTGGAGCGTGCGGCCGATCCAGTGGGCGGCATCGAGCCAGGCCCAGCGGGCTCGGTCCTCGGCCTCGTGGATGCGCAGGACGAGCTCCTCGAGGGCGGCCGCGCGACCGTCCGTCGCGGCATAGCCCGCCAGGCCCGCCCGCTCGAGCACGACCTCGGGCGCCGCGACCGTGGCGAGGCAGCCCTGCTGCCCGCACCGGCACCGCAGCCCCCCGGGCACGATCGGCAGGTGGCCGAACGTCGCCCCGAGCCCGTGTGCGCCGCGCAACGGCTGGCCGGCGGCGATGGCCGCTGCCGCCACCGAGACGTCGCCGTCGAGGTGGAGCACGTCGGCGATGCCGGGCAGGGCGTCGAGCTCCACGCCGGCGGCGGCTCCGGCCGCGGGGGCCATGCGCATGGGCAACGGCAGTGCCGCCTCAACCTCGGCCAGGCCGGGAACTGTCGCGCGGAGCCCGCCGAGCACGTCGACCGGCTCGGCTCCGAAGCGGGCGTCCATGATGACGACGGCGGGGGAGCCGACGATGGCGCCGTCGACGAGCACGCTCACGTCGGCGACACGGTGCCCCGAGCGCTCCGCCCGGGCGATCGCGCGGGAGAGCACCACGGCGAGCGGCGTGAGCGGGCTCGACGGCGGCTCGGCGCTCGGCGTCGGCAGCGGTTCGGTGAACCTCGCCACCTCGTCCCCTCCGAGGCTCGCGACGGTGGCGACGGCATCGTCGAGCGCCAGGTGCGCGGTGACGAGCACGCGATCGCCGCCCGCCAGCGTCAGCGGCGTCGACCGGCCGTCGCCGTGGGCGTCGCCCGACTCCCGGATGACGCCCGCGTCGAGCAGCCGAGCCGTGAGCCCCGCGACGGTGCCGCGCCCGAGGCCCGTGGCGTTCACGAGCTCGCTGCGCGTGGCGGTGCCGTGCGTCACGAGATGCTCGACGACGAGGGCGGATTGCTCGCGGTGGGTGTCAAGGGGGCCGGTGATGGTCGGGACCGTCGTATCGCCGGGTGTCATGTCGCAAGCATGCTGCCGGATGCCCCGCGGGTCACGTACCCCGTTCGGGGGGTTGTCAGGCCGGGGCCAGCAGCGAGGCGACCGAGGCGTAGCCGTCGGAGACCACCGACGACGGGTCGTCGTAGACGCGCGTCGCGCGTGCGGCATCCGTGTACCGAGGCCATCCGGGGTCGCCGCGCTCGATGAAGGCGACGGCGCCGCCGTGGACCTCGTCGGCGAGGGTCTGCGACGGGTTGGGCCCGGCGAGCGGCTCGATCGCGATCGAATCGAGGCAGTCGAAGAAGAAGGGCACGTCGAGGCAGTGCTCGGCGAACCCGAACCGGCCCGAGGGCCAGGAGAACCGGTACACCCAAGTCGGCGCGTGCTCCGGTGCGTCCCCGCGGAGGCCGACCAGCCCGACGACGGAGGTGCGGAACATCATGTCGGTGAGGTACCGCCCGGCGATGCGTGCGGTGCCCTTGCGGGCGATGTCCGCGTTCGCCGCGAGGTAGGGCTTCATCGCCGACTTCGAGAGGCCGAGCTTTCGCAGCACCACCGACTTGGGGATCCATCGCAGCTTCCGCTCCGCCTCGGCGAAGGCCATCGTGAACTCGTCGTCGGTGGCGCCGAGGACGAGCGGCTTGTCGGCGCCGACGCCGGCCCTGATCGACTCGCGGGTCGACCGGGGGAGCAGGTCGCCGTCGATCGCCGGCCCGAGCGGCAGCCCTTCGGTGAGCATCGACGCGAGCGAGTCGGGGCCGAGTTCGGTGGCCTTCTTCTGCAGTTCGAGGATGCGCTCCTCGGGCAGGGTCGAGAAGCCGCCGCGGGTCGGCTCGACGCCGGCCGCGGCTGCGAGTCCTCGCCCGAACGCCTCGCTGCGGTCGGGGCTCACATCGGCGAGGGCGCCCGAGATCGCGTAGACGCCGTGGAAGAGGTGCTGGGCCGCCTCCATGCCGAGCAGGGTGAGCACGGCGCCGCCGCCGGCCGACTGCCCGGCGATCGTCACGCGCGAGGGGTCGCCGCCGAACGCGGCGATGTTCTGCTGCACCCACTCGAGCGCGAGCAGCCAGTCGCGCACGCCGCGGTTCGACGGGGCATCCGCGATCCATCCGAAGCCGTCGAACCCGAGGCGGTACGAGATGCTGACGGTGACGACGCCGTCGCGGTTGAAGCGGGCACCGTCGTACCAGAGGCTCGCGGGCGAGCCGGCGAAGTAGCCGCCGCCGTGGATCCAGACCAGCACGGGCAGGCCGGCGGCCGTGCTCCCCGTGCTCCCGTCACCCGGCGGCACGCTCGCAGCCGTGCCTTCCGGCCGGGGCGTGAACACGTTGACGTTCAGCGTCGAGTCGCCGGGCACGCTCGGCTCGGGGATGAGGGTCACGCCGGGGTCGCCGCGCTGCGCGGTCGCGCCGAACTCGAGCGCGTCGCGCACGCCCTCCCAGGGCGCCTTCGGGACGGGCGCGGCGAAGCGGAGGTCGCCGACGGGCGCCTCGGCGAACGGGATGCCGAGGAAGGCTGCGGATGCCCCGGGCGTACCGGGTTCGCCGCGCCAGGCGCCGCGGACACGGCCGGCGATCGTGTCGACCTCGACGCGGGCATCGATGGAAGCGGGGTGGATCGACATGGTCTCCTCTTCGGTGAGCAGGGGGCGCGCACCGCGGCGGTGAAAGCCTAGTGACGCTCGGTGTTGAGTATGCGCGCCACCGGTCGCGAATTCAACCCGCGGCGTTGCGGCTGACGAGCTGCCACAGGTACTCGATGTGCTCGGCCATGTCGATCGAGGGGTCGAGCATCCACTGGGTCTGGAGGCCATCGGCGGCGGCCATGAAGAGGTTCGCGATGCGGTCCAGGTCGAGGTCGGGGTCCAGGCGGCCGGCCTGCTGCTCGTCTCGGAGCATGCCTCCGAAGGTGCCGCGGAACTGCACGTATCGCTCGACGAAGAACGCATGCGCCGGATGCGTCGCGTCGGCGGCCTCGGTGGAGAGCTGGGCGTAGAGCTGCACGAGTCCCGGCACCTCGCTGTTGTGCCGGATCACCTCGACGAACGACTCGATCGGGCGCTCGACCTCGAGCCCGTACGCCGCCATGTCCACCTCGTCGCGCTTGCGGAGGACCTCCTGGAAGAGCTCCTCCTTCGAGGAGAAGTAGTGCAGCAGCCCGGCCTGGCTGAGGCCCACGGCATCGGCGAGCTCCTTCACGCTCGTGCGCCGGTACCCGTTGCGGGCGATGACGTGGAGCGCGGTGGTGAGGATCTCCTCGCGCTTGGCGATGCCCTTTGCGTACGAACCCCGTGGTGCCATAGGGGAATGCTACGGACTCGCCCTTGCAAACCAAAACCGAGCGACGTATGGTTTCCTGACCAGCCTCGATGAGGAGGCTCCGAGAGAACCCGAGACCACATGACGACGGCGTCGACCCCCAGCCCCGCAGCAGAGCACCGCCCAGAAGAACCCGAGCAGCCCATCGCCTTCATCGAGGAAGCCGCGGGCCACGACGACCCGCCCGCTCCCATCACCGGCGTCCGACGCCTCCTCGGCTGGATCATCCCGGCCAACCTCGCCATCTTCCTCATCTGGGGCGCGGTGCCCGGGATCCTCCTCCCCGCGCAGGTCGCCGCCCAGTTCGGCGAGGCCGACAAGATCGGCAACCTCGCGATCGTCATGACGATCGGCGCGTTCTTCTCGATGATCGCCCAGCCCATCGCAGGCCAGGTCTCGGACCGCACGCGCTCGCGGTTCGGTCGTCGCGCGCCGTGGATCTTCCTGGGCTCGCTCGCCGGCGGCCTCGCCCTCGTCGGCCTCGCCTTCGCGAACAGCCTCGTCGGCATCGTCATCGCCTGGACGCTCGTGCAGATCACCTACAACTTCGCGCAGGGCCCGCTCAGCGCCGTCATGCCCGACCGCGTGCCCGTCAAGCGGCGCGGCACGTTCGCCACGCTCTCGGGCATCGGCCTCATGGTCGGCGCGCTCGGCGGCCAGGTCATCGGCTCGCTCTTCTACGGCAGCATCACGGCCGGATACCTCACGTTCGCGGCGTTCTCGCTCGTCATGCTCACCCTGTTCATCGTCTTCAACCCCGACCACTCGTCGAAGGACCTCGAGGTCGAGCCGTTCAGGTTCGCGGACTTCCTGCGCACCTTCTGGGTCAGCCCGATCAAGCACCCCGACTTCTTCTGGGCGTTCACCGGCCGCCTGCTGCTCTACACGGGGTACTTCGCCGTCACCGGCTTCCAGCTCTACCTCCTCACCGACTACTTCGGCGTCGAGCGGCCGCAGGACGTCATCCCCGTGCTCGGGCTCATCAGCCTCGCGGGCATCCTGATCGCGACCATCGTCTCCGGCCCGCTCTCGGACAAGATCGGTCGCCGGAAGATCTTCGTCTTCGTGTCGTCGGCCGTGACCGGCCTCGCCTTCCTGCTGCCGTGGGTCTGGCCCGACCTCACCGCTTGGATGATCATGACCTTCATCTCCGGTCTCGGCTTCGGCATGTTCCAGGCCGTCGACACGGCCCTCATGAGCGAGGTGCTGCCCTCGGCGAAGTCCTTCGCGAAGGACCTCGGCGTGGTCAACATCGCGGCGACCCTGCCGCAGACCCTCGCCCCCGGCGTCGCCGGCGCGATCGTGCTCGCGTTCGGCTTCGAGGGGCTCTTCCCCGTCGCCATCGTGCTCTCGGTCCTCGGTGCGTTCGCCGTCTGGCCGATCAAGGCGGTGAAGTGATGGCGGATGCCGCGGGCACGCCCGCCACGCATCGTCGAATGCTCGGCCCCCTGTTCCGGCGAGCCGCACCGACCACGGGCGCGCCCACCGCGCGACCCGCCTCGTAACCTCGACCCAGAGAGGCCGGCGCCCATCGCCGGCATGTGAAGGAGCACCATGACCGACACCGTGAACACCGCCACCGAGGCATCCGCCGAAGAGGTCGTCGCGGGCCTCACCCTCGAGGAGAAGGCCTCGCTCACGAGCGGCGCCGACTTCTGGACCACGAAGTCGATCGACCGGGCCGGCATCCCGTCGATCCTGCTGACCGATGGACCGCACGGCGTGCGCCTGCAGCGCGCCGAGAGCGATCACCTCGGCATCGGCGACAGCGTGCCCGCGACCTGCTTCCCGCCGGCCGTGGCCCTCGGCTCGTCGTTCGACCCCGAGTTGCTCGAGCGGGTGGGCACCGCCCTCGGCGAGGAGGCGCAGGCCGAGGGCGTCGGCGTGCTGCTCGGCCCCGGCATCAACATCAAGCGCTCGCCGCTCTGCGGCCGCAACTTCGAATACCTCTCGGAGGACCCGATCGTGTCGGGCGTGCTGGGCTCCGCGCTCGTGCGCGGCCTGCAGTCGCAGGGCGTCGGCGCCTCGCTGAAGCACTTCGCCGCCAACAACCAGGAGGCCGACCGCATGCGCGTCTCGGCCGACATCGACGAGCGGCCGCTCCGCGAGATCTACCTGCGCGGCTTCCAGCGCGTCGTCGAGGACGAGCAGCCCTGGACCGTCATGTGCTCGTACAACCGGCTCAACGGCGTCTACACGTCGGAGGACCCGTGGCTGCTCGCGACGGTGCTGCGCGACGAATGGGGCTTCGAGGGCCTCGTCGTCTCCGACTGGGGAGCCGTCAACACCCGCGTCGACGCCCTCGTCGCTGGCCTCGACCTCGAGATGCCGGCGAGCGGCGGCAGGACCGAGGCCCAACTCGTCGCCGCCGTGCAGGACGGCTCGCTGGAGGAGTCGGTGCTCGACCTCGGCGCCCGCCGCAACGTCGAGCTCGTGCAGAAGGTCGTCGCCAACGCGAAGGCGGATGCCGCGTACGACGCCGACGCCCATCACGCCCTCGCCCGTGAGGTCGCCGCCGCGTCGATCGTGCTGCTGAAGAACGAGGGCGGCGTATTGCCGCTCGCGCCGGACGCCTCCGTCGCCGTCATCGGCGAGTTGGCCCGCACGCCGCGCTACCAGGGCGCCGGCTCGTCGCAGATCAACCCGACGCGTCTCGACAACGCGCTCGACGAGATCCGCGCGCTCGCGGGCGCGGACGTGCCGTTCGCCCCGGGGTACGCCTCCGATGCCTCGGTGTCGGAGGAGCTGACGGCCGAGGCCGTCGCCGTGGCATCCGCCGCCTCGACCGTGCTGCTCTTCCTGGGCGTCCCGGCCGAGCAGGAGTCCGAGGGCTTCGACCGCGACGACCTCGAGCTCCCCGCCGGGCAGACCGAGCTGCTCGACGCCGTCCTCGCCGCCAACGCGAGCGTGGTCGTCGTGCTCTCCAACGGCGGCGTGGTGCGGCTTTCGGGCTTCGCCGACCGGGTACCGGCGATCCTCGAGGGCTGGCTGCTCGGCCAGGCCGGCGGCGGTGCGGTGGCCGACGTGCTCTACGGCGTCGTGAACCCCTCGGCACGCCTCACGGAGACCGTGCCGGTGCGCCTGGCCGACAGCCCCGCCTTCCTCGACTTCCCGGGGGAGCACGGGCACGTGCGCTACGGCGAGGGGCTCTTCGTGGGCTACCGCTGGTACGACGCCCGCGACCTCGAGGTCACCTACCCGTTCGGCCACGGCCTGTCGTACACGAGCTTCGCGTACTCGGATGCCGCGGCCACGGCCGACGACTCCGGCCTCACGGTGCGCGTCACCGTGACGAACACGGGCGACCGCGACGGCGCCGAGGTCGTGCAGGTCTACACCTCGCTCGCCGGCTCGGCCGTCGTGCGCGCCCCGCGCGAGCTCAAGGGCTTCGCGAAGGTCGCGCTCGCCGCGGGCGAGTCGCGCGAGGTCGCGGTGCACGTGCGCCGCGAGGACCTCGCGTACTGGGACACCCGGGTCGACCGGTGGGTCGTCGAGGGCGGCTCGTACACGGTGGAGGTCGGGGCGTCGAGCCGCGACATCCGCTCGGCCGCGACCGTGGAGGTCGAGGGTGACGCGGTCAGCGCGCCGCTCTCGATGAACTCGTCGATCGGCGAGCTCATCGCCCACCCGGTCGCCGGTCCCATCGTGCTCGCGGCCTTCACGGGCGGCGACGGCGGAGGGGCGGCGGGCGCGATCATGGGCGACCCGGCGATGTTCAAGATGATGGCCTCGTTCCCGGTCGGCCGCCTGGCGTCGTTCCCGGGCATGCCGGTCACGATGGAGCAGGTCGAGCAACTCATCGCCGCCTCGAACGGGCAGGGCGCGTAGCCCGCAGCAGCATGACACGGCGCCTCGTCCCTCTTCGGAGGGGCGGGGCGTCGTCGTGCGTGGTCGTCGCGCGAGCCCCGCCGCGCGCTCGTCCCGCCAACCCCTCGAAACGTCGCAGATGGTCCTCATTCCGGTGGGATGGTGACCATCTGCGACCGTTCGCGTATCGAGATGGGCGCGCGCGAGGGCGAGCGCGAGCGTGAGGGCGGACGCGAGGGGGATGCGCGGTCGCGCCGCAACCCCCTGTTGTGCCGGCACGACCCGATGCCAGACTGGCTGGACAGACGGAACTGGACAGACGGAACTGGACAGACGGAAGGGGTACCGGATGTCGCGGACGAAGTCCGAGAAGCTGCGCAAGGAGGCCCGCGCGGAGGCGAGGCGCGCCGTGCGCGAGGCGAAGCGCGCTGCGAAGCAGGCGCGCAAGGTCGGGGAGGGCCTCACCCGCAAGGGCCGCGAGCGGTTCGCGGCGCTGACCGCCGATGCACAGGCCGACCTGCGTCTCGCGCGCGAGCTGCGCAAGAGCCGCCCGCACGAGGCGCGGCGCCTGGCGCACCGCTCGACGCGGCGGCTGGTCGGCGCGACGACGAGGGCCGCGGCATCCGGTGATGCCGACGATCGCAAGCGGGCGGATGCCACGGCGAAGCGCCACCAGACCGCGCTCGTCCTCGCGACCAAGCACCGCCGCGACGCCGCCAAGCGGGTCCAGAAGTGGGCGGACTCCGCCGCGAAGCAGTGGAAGCTGGGCGCCGCCCCTCCCAAGTGACCCGCGTGGCGCCATCGGCTGGGGCGCCCGTCGTGCCGCGGCATCCGAGCGGGCAGCGCCGGCGCACGGCAGCCATCCGGCGACATCGAGAGATCCGCGACGAAGGAGGAGCACGCATGGCCATCAGGCTGAACGAGACCGCCCTGCGGAACGCGCGTTCGCTCGTGCGCGACGGCAAGGTCGAGCGCGACGAGCGCGACGACTGGAGCGAGCACGCGCCGAGCGCCGACGAGGAGAACGCGTTCATCGAGGAGCACGGCTGGACCGAGTACCGGCACTGGCACCTCGGCATCGACGATGACGCGAACGAGGAGACCAAGGAGGCGTACTCGTTCCCGTACGGCGACTTCCGCAAGGTGCACCGCTGCGGCGTGATCTCGCTCGAGAGTCGCGCCGGGCAGTACGACCACGACGACGTCCGCGACGCGGCGAAGAAGCTGCTCGAGTTGATCGACGGCGACTGATCGCCGGCTCCGGGCAGACGACCGTGCCCGGCCGCCTTCGAGAGGCGCCGGGCACGGTCGTCGAGCGGGCTCAGCCGGTGACGGCGGCCTTCTTCGCGGCGGGCTTCCGCGGTGCGGCCTTGGCCGCCGGCGACGACGTGCCGGCCGCCGCGGCCGCCGACTTCGTCGCAGACGGACGCGGGGACCGCACGGCCTTCGGCTTCGCCGCGAGCGCCTGCTCCGCGGCATCCGCCACCGGCCGCGCGATGGGCATGAGGCGCGTGAGCTGCGTGACGTGCTGCGGGCCGAGCTCGTCGAGCGTGGCGACCTCGAGCAGCTTCATCGTGCGCTCGACCTCGGTCCGGAGGATCGAAATGGTCTTGTCGACGCCGCGACGCCCGCCGGCCATGAGGCCGTAGAGGTACGCGCGTCCGATCATCGTGAGCCTGGCGCCGAGGGCGACGGATGCCACGATGTCGGCGCCGTTCATGATGCCGGTGTCGATGTGCACCTCCATGTCGGTGCCGACCTCGCGCACGACGTGGGGGAGCAGGTGGAAGGGGATCGGCGCCCGGTCGAGTTGGCGCCCGCCGTGGTTGGAGAGCACGACGCCGTCGACGCCGCGGTCGGCGAGGAGCCGGGCGTCCTCGACGGTCTGCACGCCCTTGACGACGATCTTGCCCGGCCACATGCCGCGGATGATGTCGAGGTCGTCGAACGAGATCGTCGGGTCCATGGCGTTGTCGAGCAGTTCGCCGACGGTGCCGCCCGTCGAGGACAGCGACGCGAACTCGAGCTTCGGCGTGGTGAGGAAGTTGATCCACCAGGCCGGGCGCGGCAGGGCGTTCAGCACCGTGCCGGGGGTCAGCTGCGGCGGGATCGAGAAGCCGTTGCGCTTGTCGCGGTGGCGTGCGCCGGCGACCGGGGTGTCGACCGTGAAGAACAGCGTGTCGAAGCCGGCCGCGGCGGCGCGACGCACGAGGCCGTAGGAGATCTCGCGATCGCGCATGACGTAGAGCTGGAACCAGTTGCGGCCATTCGGGTTCGCCGCCTTCACGTCCTCGATCGACGTGGTGCCGAGCGTCGACAGCGTGAAGGGGATGCCGGCCGCGCCGGCCGCGCCGGCGCCCGCGATCTCGCCCTCGGTCTGCATCATGCGCGTGAAGCCGGTCGGCGCGATGGCGAAGGGCAGGGAGCTCGTGCCCCCGAGCACCTCGCGCGTCGTGTCGACGACGGGCACGCTGCGGAGGATCGACGGGTGGAACTCGACGTCCTGGAACGCCTGGCGCGCGCGAGCCAGCGACAGCTCGCCCTCGGCCGCGCCCTCGGTGTAGTCGAACGGGGCCTTCGGCGTGCGGCGCTGCGCGATCGCCCGCAGGTCGGCGATCGTGAGCGCCTTCTCGAGGCGCCGGTCGGTGGGGTTCGCCGTCGGCACCTTGAACTTCATGAGCTCGGCGAGCTCCTTGGGCTTCGGGAACTGTCGCTGGACCATCTTCGGTGCTCGCTCTCTGGGGGTTCGGTTCGGGGTCGCCGACGGCGGGTCAGACCGGGGCCGGCGCGGGGGCCGGCGCGGGGGTCGGGTCGGGTTCGGGGCTCGTCGCGTCCGCGGCCGCGACGTGCGGTGCAGCCGCCGCCGTGCGGGCGTCGGGCTCGGAGGTCTCGGCGTAGTACCCCGAGATGTGGTCGTGGATGCGGGTGCGGGCGGCTGCGGCATCCGCTGCCCTGATCGCGTCGACGACGCCGCGGTGCTCACGGCGCAGGCGAGCGGATGTCGCGTGCCAGTCGTCGATGCGCGCCAGGCCGTCGAGCGCATAGCCCTCGATGCCGCTGCGCAGTCCGGCCATCGTCGCGGTGACCACCTGGTTGCCCGAGGCCTCGGCCAGGGCGAGGTGGAACGCGGCGTCGAGCGCGAGGAACTCGGCGGCGGCGAGGTCTGGGGAGTCCATGGCGTCGAGCAGTCGTTCGGCCGCGGTGAGGTCGGGCGAGGTCGCGGACGCGGGCGCGGCTGATTCGGCCAGCTCGCCGGCGACGGCCGACTCGAGGATGAGGCGGGTGCGCACGATGTCGGCGACCGGGAAGCCGTGCGCGGCGACCTGGAGGCGCATGAGCGCGCTCATCGCGCCGCCGGGGGTGGCCACGATGATCGCGCCCGCGGTGGGTCCCGAGCCCGACGCCGTGCGGATGAGGCCCATGACCTCGAGCACGCGCAGCGCCTCGCGGACGCTCGAGCGGCCGACGCCGAGGTCGACGGCCAGGGCGCGCTCGCCGGGGAGCCGGTCGCCGGGGAGGAGGTCGCCGTCGAGGAGGCGCCGCTCGATGTGCTCGAGCACGGCGCGCCAGGCGCGGGGGCTCTCGGCGTCGTCGGTCACGTCGGCTCCTTCCGCGCTGTGGTCAGACCACAGTAGCATGTGTGGTCTGACCACAGGCGGCGGCGCGACCGCAGCACAACCGCGGCACGACGGCGGCGGCCCGGCGGCGTCGACCTCAGCTCGAGCGGCCCTCGTCGCCCGCGCGCGAGCGGATCGTGTCATCCGTCGCCTCGACCGTGGGCGCATCGGGCGCGTCGCGCAGCCGCTTGGTGCCGATGCCGACGGGGATGCCCGCCTCGGGGTGGTTCAGGTCGAACGCCGGCGACTCCGAGCGGATGCGCGGGATCGAGGTGAAGTTGTGCCGCGGCGGCGGGCAGCTCGTCGCCCACTCGAGCGAACGGGCGTAGCCCCAGGGATCGTTCACCGTGACCTTGGGGTGCCGCCGGCTCACGAACACGTTGAGGAAGAACGGGATCATGGATGCCGCGAGCAGGGCCGAGCCCATCGTCGAGAGCTGGTGCATCCAGCCGAACCCGTCCCCGGGCAGGTAGTTGGCGTAGCGGCGGGGCATGCCGACGACCCCGAGCCAGTGGTGGATCAGGAACGTCATGTGGAAGCCGATGAAGAGCATCCAGAAGTGCCACTTGCCGAGGTGCTCGTCGAGCATGCGACCCGTCCACTTCGGCCACCAGAAGTAGAAGCCGGAGAACATCGCGAACACGACCGTGCCGAATACGACGTAGTGGAAGTGCGCGACGACGAAGTAGGTGTCGTGCACGTGGAAGTCCAGCGGCGGCGACGCGAGGATGACGCCCGTCAGCCCGCCGAACACGAACGTCACGAGGAAGCCGATGGCCCAGACGATGGGCGTCTCGAACGTGATCGACCCGCGCCACATCGTGCCCACCCAGTTGAAGATCTTCACGCCGGTGGGCACCGCGATGAGGACGGTCATGATCGAGAAGAACGGCAGCAGCACGCCGCCGGTGGTGAACATGTGGTGCGCCCAGACCGCGACCGAGTAGGCGGCGATCGCGATGGTCGCGTAGATCAGCGTCTTGTAGCCGAAGATCGGCTTCCGGCTGAAGACCGGGAAGACCTCCGAGACGATGCCGAAGAACGGCAGCGCGATGACGTACACCTCGGGGTGCCCGAAGAACCAGAACAGGTGCTGCCAGAGGAGGACCCCGCCGTTCTCGGGGTCGAAGACGTGCGCGCCGAAGAGACGGTCGGCGGCGAGGCCGAAGAGCGCGGCGGCGAGGATCGGGAAGGCGATGAGCACGAGGATCGAGGTCACGAGGATGTTCCACGTGAAGATCGGCATCCGGAACATCGTCATGCCGGGTGCGCGCATCGTCATGATCGTCGTGATGAAGTTCACGGCGCCGAGGATCGTGGAGAACCCGGTCAGCGCGAGGCCGAGCACCCAGAGCGTGCCGCCCACGCCCGGGGAGAAGGTCGTCGTCGACAGCGGCGTGTAGGCCGTCCACCCGAACGAGGCGGCCCCCTGCGGCGAGACGAACCCGCCGACCGCGATCAGCGACCCGAACAGGAAGAGCCAGTACGAGAACGCGTTCAGGCGCGGGAACGCGACGTCCGGCGTGCCGATCTGCAACGGCATGATCGCGTTCGCGAACCCGGCGAAGAGCGGCGTCGCGAACAGCAGCATCATGATCGTGCCGTGCATCGTGAACATCTGGTTGTACTGCTCGGCGGTCTGCACGACCTCCAGGCCCGGCTGCCAGAGCTCGGCCCGCACGACGAGCGCGAGCACCCCGCCGAAGCAGAAGTACGCGAACGACGTCACGAGGTAGAGGTAGCCCACCCGCTTGTGATCGGTGGTCGACAGGAACTGCACGACCAGGCCGCGACGGCGAGCCGCCCGGCGCTCGTCCTCGATGCGTTCCACGGTGGACGCTGCAGTGGAGATGGCCATCGTCGGAACGCCCCCGCCCGGCTCGAAGCTCCCGCCCGCGCGGGGCATCCGCACGTCGGCCCGACGGGGTGATTCCCGCCGGGCGACCAGCATGCAAGTGCCCGGGCCGTCGTTCCTAGGGACTTGACGGGGGTGGGTGGGTCGTGCTGGGGAAGTGCCCGGTCAGTCCTTCTCGGGACGGAGGCGGATGCGGTTCGAGTCGCCCTCCTCGAGCTCGACGACGCCGCCGCGCGACTTCACGAAGTCGGTGAAGGAGGCGAAGCCCAGCCGGCGCTCCTGGAAGGACGGGTCCATGCGCAGCATCTGGTTCTTCACGGCGCCCGACGGCTGCCACTCGTCGTCGTTCTTGGAGTGCAGGAGCTCGAGCGCCTTCACGAGCAGTCGGCCCGGGTTGCGGGTCGGCGCCGCCGCCTCGGGCGACATGAACGAGACCGTCGGGATGCCGCGGGGGCCGCTCGCCACCGGCTCGGGGACCTCGTCTTCGAAGGCGGATGCCGCGGCAGCCGCCTTCGCGGCGGTGCCTCCGGACCTCGCGCGGCGGTTCGTGCGGCCCGTGGTCGCCGGCGCCGCGGCGGTGGTGTCGGTGTCGCCGGCGTCTGCCGCCTCCGCTTCGGCGGGCGCCTCGTCGGTCTCCTTGGCGGGCGCGGCCTTGCGCGACCCGCGGCGGCCGGACCCCGAGCGGGCCGGTGCGGTGGGCTCCGGCGTCGCCGCGGCATCCGCTTCATCGGCGACAGAGTCGTCGGTCGAGAGCAGCGCGTCGTAGTCGGCGTACTCGTCGCAGGCGGCCGTGAGCGCGCGGCTGGTGCCGCCCGCGACGCCGATGCCGACGACGTAGCGGCCGAGCCGCTTGGCCTTCTGCGCGAGCGCGACGTAATCGGAGTCGCCGGCGACGATGACGATGTGGGTGAGGTCGTCGATGCGGAACATGTCCTCGATCGCGTCGACCGCCAGGCGGATGTCCGCGCCGTTCTTGGTCGCCGAGAGCGGGAACAGCTGCACGAGGTCGACGGCTCGATCGATGAGCTGCCCGCGGTAGCTCGCGTTGACCGGGGTCGACCAGTCGGCGTAGGCCCGGGCGATCGCGATGGTGCCGAACGTCGCCGCGAAGTCGAGGACGGCGTCGACGTCGACCGTGGCCTGCGTGAGGCGCTCGGCGGTCTCGGAGCCGGGCGTGACGGTCTTCCGCCGCGACGTGTCGCGCCGGTACTGGCTGTCGCCGTGCAGCTGGTCGTACCGCGAGATGACGATGTTGTCGAAGTCGAAGTACAGGGCCACGCGGGGTTCTGCCGTGAGGGGCATGGATGCCTTCCATCGAGGGTGTGCCTTTGATGCTACGCCCGCGACCTGTGCAGGCCCCGGAAGGGTCGGCCACCAGCGGTACTGGCCCGCGACGCGGGCCTCGGCCACACTGGGGCGTATGACCGACCATGCGCACCCCGACCGTCCCGAGCTCCGCCTGAGCGACGCCGAGCGGGAGGCCGCCGTCGCCGACCTCGCGGAGGCCTTCGCGGCCGGTCGGCTCACGGGCGACGAGTACGCCGAGCGCGCCACCGCCGCGCGGGCGGCCGTCACCCGGGGCGACCTCGCGCCGCTCTTCACGGACCTCCCGGCGGCACCGCCGACGGCGCCGGGCGGCGCGGGCCGCGCGTCCGGGCCGGCCGGGTACGGCGCGAGCTCGACCCCGCCGCCCGCGAGCTCGACCCCGCCGTTCGCGCCGGCATCCACCCCGACGACGCCGCCCGCGCCGGCACCCACGCCCACCGTGCCGCCCGCACCGCCGGTCGGCCGCACCGGACGGCCGCGACGAGGGGACGGCACCGGCGGTGCGCTCGGCGGAACGGTCGGCGCCACGATCATGGCGCTCGTGCCGATCACGGCGTTCGCGCTCTTCCTGATCACCGGGTTCGCCGGCGGATGGGCATGGTCGTGGGCGTGGTTCCTCCTCGTGCCGGTCGCGGGCATCATCATCTACGGGCCCGGATCCGACGAGCGTCGCCGGCGAGGCCGCTGACGCCCACGGGCGTCGGGCGTGGGGCCATCCGGCTTGAGGCGGTCGGACGTCAGGCGGATGCCGCGGCCAGCTCGCTCCCGCCCTGCACGCCCGCTGCCGCGAGCACGCCCAGGAACGCCTTCATCCAGGTGCCGTTGTCGGGCCATGCCCGCGAGGTGACGAGATTGCCGTCGACCACGCCGCCGCCGTTCTCGAACACGGCGCCCACGACCTCGAGGTCGATCGCCAGCTCGGGGTAGATCGACGACGTGCGCCCGGCGAGCACGCCGGCCGCCGCGAGCAGCAGCGGTCCGTGGCAGGTCGCCGCGACCGGGGCATCCGCCTCGAAGAAGTGTCGGACGATGCGCTTCGCGTCCTCGTTGTTGCGCAGGTACTCGGGTGCGCGGCCGCCCGGGATGACGATCGCGGCGTAGTCGGCGGGGTCGACGTCGGCGAGCGCGACATCCGCGGGCCAGGTGTGGCCGAGCTTCTCGGTGTAGGTGTCGAACCCGTCGACGAAGTCGTGCACGACGAACTGCAGCTTGCGAACCTCGGGCGCGCCGATGTGCACCTCGAAGCCCTCCTCCTTCAGCCGCTCGTACGGGTAGAGCACCTCGAGGGTCTCGGCGGCGTCGCCGGTGATGATGAGGATCTTGGTCATGAGGGGTACCTCCGGGGTTGCACGGCGCTGTACATGGGCCGGCTGATCGGATGCCGCGGGGTCGGCGACCCGGGCGGTCGCCGCGGTCGGCGGCGACGGGTCGACTCTGCGCCGCCGCGGCATCCGGTGTCACCCGTGGTTCGCACTATGTGCGAAACGGCGCCGGATCCGTCGCGCTCGCCGTCGCCGGCCCGTGTCGTGCGCCGGATGCCGGGCGTAGCATCGGGGGCATGAGCGCAGGGGAGCGCCACGGCGGCGCGGGCATCCAGTCGGCCGAGCGCGCGCTGCGCATCCTCGAGCTCGTCGGTACGACGCCGACCGGCCTGACCGCTGCCGAGATCGCCCAGCGCCTCGGGCTCGGGCAGTCGACCACCTACCGGCTGCTCGCGACGCTGCACCGCCAGGACTACCTCGCCCGGCAGTCGGGCGAGCACCGCTACATCCTCGGGCGCACGGTCGACCAGCTCGGGCGGGCGCTGCAGGTCCAGCTCGTCGCGACCGACCCGGTGCGCCAGGTCCTTCGGGCGATGCACGACGCCGTCGGGGCGCCCGCGTACCTGACCGTGTTCCGCGGCGACGACATCGCCGTGGCGCACATCGAGGACTCCGCGGCGCATCCGCGCATCGGCCAACTGCACGTCGGGTTCTCCGAGGCATCGCACACGACGGCGTTCGGCAAGCTCATGCTGGCCTCGCGCGACGACGCCGCGGTCGCCCGCTTCCTCGAACGGCACGCGCCGGCCCGGCTCACGGCATCGAGCATCACGGATGCCGCGGCGCTGAACGAGCAGCTCGACGAGATCCGCGCGCAGCAGGTCGCCGTCGAGATCGAGGAGTACCTGCCGAAGCTCGCGTGCATCGCCGCTCCCGTGCGCTCGTCGGCGGGCCGCACGGTCGGGGCCGTCTCGGTCTCCGTGCAGGCGAAGGACTTCGCGGCCCGGTCGATGCAACTCGAGCGTGCGGTGCGCCGCGGTGCCTGGCAGGTGTCGGCGCGCCTGGCCGGCTGAGCGCCTCGCCCGCACGCGCCTTGCGGCCCTGCGGACGCGAATGGTCGCGTCCGCCACGGAATGGCGACCATTCGCGTCCGCGCCGCAGCGTCGGGTCGAGCAGGAGGCGGGTGGCGGGAGGCAGGTGGCGGGTGGCAGGAGGCGGGAGGCGGGTGGCGGGAGGCAGGAGGCGGGAGGCAGGTGGCAGGAGGCAAGGAGGCAAGGGGCAAGGGGCAGGGGATCGCTGAGGGCCGCCCCGAACGGGGGCAGACGCACGACCGCCGATGCCGATACGCTCGCGGGAGTGTCTCCATGGGGGAGGGTTCACATGTCTCGTCGCCGTGCGCGCTCGCTCGCCGCTGCCGTCTCGATCGCCGCCATCGCCGTCGCGCTCGCCGCATGTGCGCCCGAACCGGAACCGTACGCGCCACGCGTCTCGGCCGACGGGCCACCGCCCGGCGACGCGGTCGAGGGCGCTGAGGGCGGGCTCGACGGCGCGCTCGAGTCCCTGACGGGGGACATCGAGGCGATCCTCGAGGAGTCGGGGGTGCCCGGCGCGGCCGTCGCCGTCGTCCGCGGCGAGGAACTGCTGTACGCCGAGGGCTTCGGCGTGCGGGAGGTCGGGGAGGAGGGCGCCGTCGACGAGTCGACGGTGTTCCAGATCGCGTCCATGTCCAAGCCGATCGCGGCGACGGTCGTCGCGTCGCAGCTGGGCGACGAGCTCACGTGGGACACGCCCGCAGCGCAGCACCTTCCGGGCTTCGGGCTCGCCGACCCGTGGGTCGCCGAGCACGTGACGGTCGGCGATCTCTTCTCGCACCGGTCTGGGCTTCCGATGGCCGCCGGCGACTCCCTCGAGGACATCGGATACGACCGCGACTACGTGCTCGACCACCTCGACCAGCTTCCGCTCGATCCGTTCCGCACGACCTACCACTACGCGAACTTCGGGCTCACCGCGGGCGCCGAAGCGGTCGCGAACGCGGTCGGCACCGAGTGGGAGGAGCTGTCGGAGCAGGCCCTCTACGAGCCGCTCGGCATGGACTCGACGAGCTCGCGCTCCGAGGACTTCCTCGACGAGGAGAACCGGGCGACCCTGCACGCGCTCGAGGACGGCCGGTTCCAGCCGCTCTACGAGCGCGACGCCGACGCCCAGACCCCGGCGGGCGGAGTCAGCTCGAACGTCCTGGACCTCGCGAAGTGGATGTCGTTGCTGCTCGGCGAGGGCACCTTCTCGGGCGAGGAGCTCGTGACCCCCGCGGAGCTGCTGCCGGCGCTCTCGCCGGAGATCGTCTCGAGCCCTGCGGGCGCACCCGATCTGCGCGCGGGCTTCTACGGATACGGGTTCAACACGGGCACCGACCCGACGGGGCATACGACCGCATCCCACTCCGGCGCATTCTGCCTGGGCGCCGCCACGAACTTCCAGATCGTGCCGAGCCTCGGCCTCGGCGTCGTCGCGCTCACCAACGGCGGCCCGATCGGGGTGCCGGAGGCGATCGTCAGCACGTTCCTCGACCGGGTGCAGTTCGGCGAGGTGCACCGCGACTGGCTGAGCGACTACGGGCAGGCGTTCGCGCACTACTACGAGCCGGCCGGCGACCTCTCGGGCGAGGAGCAGCCGTCGGATGCCGCGGCGCCCGGGCCCCTCGACGCGTATGCGGGCACGTGGATGAACCCGTACTACGGCGATGCCGTCGTCGAGGTGCAGGGCGACGCGCTCGTGGCGAGGCTCGGCCCAGACGGCGGGTACGAGCTCGCACTGGAGCCCTGGGACGGCGACGAGTTCGCCTTCGTGCCGACCGGCGAGAACGCACCGTGGGGGTCGAAGTCCTCCGCCACGTTCGCGATCGGGGGCGGCGGCGCCGAGACGATGCGGCTGCAGTTCTTCGACACCAACGGCCTCGGCACCTGGACCCGCTGAGCCGGCGACCTCGCTGAGCCGGCGACCTCGCTGAGCCGGCGACCCCGCTGAGCCGGCGACCCCGCTGAGCGCGCCCCCGATGTGGTCAGGCCCCGGCGGCCACCGCGTTGTGCAGCTGGTCGGCATCCACGCCGTAGCGCCCGAAGCCGCCGCCGACGTTGGTCAGCAGCACGAAGCAGACGCCGAGCGACGGCGTGATCCAGAACTCCGTGCCGGCCCAGCCGCCGTGGCCGTACGTGTCCTTGGCGAGCAGGCCGGGCGCCGAGTGGCGCACGTTCCACGTGAAGGCCCAGTCCTGGCCGCGGGACGCCGGGTACGGCTCGAGCTTCGGCAGGCCTGATGTGAGCGGCCGCAGCATCGCCTCGTTCGCCGCGTGCGAGACGAGCGACCCGTCGTCGCGGAGCAGGGCGCTGCCGACGGCGAGCAGGTCCTCGGCGCGTGCGAGCAGTCCGGCTCCTGGATGCCGCAGGGCGGCGAACTGCGCATAGTCGACGCCCTGCTCGGCGGCTTCGATCGGCGCATGCCGGCTCGCCTCCGCGTCGAACGTGAAGCCCGTGGCGCCGACGCGTTCTCCGACGGCGGTCACCGATCGCTCCCACGGCGCTCCCGATGCATGCTCGATGAGCGCGGCGACGCCCTCGTACGCGAGGGTCGAGTACCGGCTGGCGGTACCGGCCGCGAAGTCGCGTCCGGGCTGCAGGAGCAGCGCGCGCAGGCCCTGGGCATCCAGGGGCGGTTCGGCGATGCCCGAGGTGTGGCTGACGAGGTGACGCAGGCGCACGACGTCGTCGCGCCCGGCGCCGAACTCGGGCAGCGCGGCGCTCAGCGGGGTGTCGGGCGTGAGCCGGCCCTGCTCGATCTGGTGCAGGGCCGCCAGGCCGACGATCGGCTTCGTCACCGAGAACAGCGGGTAGTGGTCGTCGACGGATGCCGCGCCGAACGCGTCGAGCGCGACCGTGCCGTCGGCCGTGGCGATGCCGAGCACCGCCGAGGGCAGCGGCCCCCGGTCGACGGCTCGTCTGGTCCAGTCGAAGGCGTGGTCGAAGATCGGCATGGGGATCCTTCCGGTGAGGGCGGGGCTGGGTCGGTGCAGGGGTCGTGCGCGGGCGGTCGGCGGGGCGCCGACTCGGATCAGCTGCGCAGCACGACGTTGCGGGGCTCGTCGCCGCGCAGCATCCGCTCGACCTGATCGCGGACGAGGCGGGCCATGCGAGGCATCATCGCCGTCGACGCGCCGCCGACGTGCGGTGAGACGAGCACGTTCGGGAGCGCGAAGAGCGGATGCCCGTCGGGGAGCGGCTCTGGTTCGGTCACGTCGAGCGCGAAGCGGAGCCGCCCGCGCGTGGCGTGGTCGAGGATCGCGTCGGTGTCGGCGACGCGGCCGCGGGCGATGTTCACCACGAGCGCCCCGTCGGGCAGCGCCGAGAGGAAGGCCTCGTCGACGAGGCCGGTCGTGGCATCCGTCAGCGGCACGCCGACGATCACGATCTCGGCGTCGGGCAGCAGGTCGGAGAGTTCGTCGATGCCGTGGATGCGACCGCGCTCATCGTCGCGCGCGCGGCTGGCGACGCGCGTGACGGCGACCTCGAACGGCAGCAGGCGCTCCTCGATGGCCCGGCCGACTCCGCCGTAGCCGACGATGAGCACGCGGCGGTCGGCGAGGCTCGCATGCCTGGCCGGCGCCCAGCGCCCTTCGCCGGCCGCGCGCACGAAGTCGGGGATGCCGCGCTGCGCGGCGAGCACGAGGGCCAGCGTGAGCTCGGCGGTCGAGGTCTCGTGCACGGATGCCGCGTTCGCGTAGACGTGCCCGGGCGGCAGGGCCGCCGCGACGTCGTCGTAGCCGATGGACTGCGACTGCACGAGGCGCGTGCTGACGCCCTCGAGCGCGCCGAGCTTCGCCGAGGCGTCCATGTACGGCGGGACGACGAGGTCGAGGTGCTCGGCCGGTGCGGGGCCCGTGAGATCCCACAGCACGACGTCGACTCCGTCGGGCAGGGGTCCCACGGCGTCGCGGAGGGTGGCGCCTGGCAGGGACACGAGGAGTCGATCGGTCATGCTCCGATCCTCTCAGAGGGCGGGCGGAGTCAGGGGAGCCGGGGCGTCACGGGAGCTGCGCGACCTGCGCGCGGATGATGCGCTCGGCGATGTCCATGCCCGAATCGCCGGGGGCGAGCTCGTCGAAGCCGTGCAGCAGGCCATCGACGGCGAGCGAGGCGATGCCGTGGCTCATGGCGCAGAGCTGGAGGAAGGTCGTCTCGATGTCGCCCGTGATGTCGCCGGCGGCGTGCACGTCGACGACCAGGGCTCGCAGGCCGCCGAGGGCCGCGAGCCGAGCACGATCGAGCACGTCGTCACCGTTGGCGATGCTCGGGGTGCGGAACATGGCGTCGTAGTGGGCCGGGTTCCGCTGCGCGAACGCGACGAACTCGAGCGAGTCGGCGACGAGTCGCTCGCGCCCCGGCAGGCGGGCCGCGCGCTCCTGCGCCGTGCAGAGCTCGTCGTCGAGGAGGGCGAGGCCCTCGAGCGCGAGGGCACGGATCATCCCCTCCCGGCTGCCGAAGAAGTGGGTCGGGGCCGCATGCGAGAGTCCGGCACGCCGAGCGACCTCGCGGAGGCCGACGCCGTTGACACCCTGCTCGCGCGCGAGTTCCTCCATGGCGCGCAGGAGCGCTGCGCGCCCGGGCGCTCCGGTGGGGACGGTCTCGGTCATGGTGCCTCCCATCGTGGTTCGCGCGGGCCCGGCGAGCAAGTGCGGCCGGAAGGTCGAACGCGGGGCTTGACAATGTAAAGCACGCGCTCGTATCGTGTGCTTTACATTGTAAAGCACTCATCACAGGAAGGGGCTCGACATGGTCGACATCACGAGCGAGGCCGTCTGGAAGACCCTCGCCGCCGAGAACTTCATGGTCATCGGCATGGTGACCCCGCGCGGCGAGGCGCGCACCGCCGGGGTCATGCACGCCGTGCACGACGGCCTCATCTGGTTCACCACGCACGACCGGGCGTGGAAGACGCGGCACCTCGCGGCGAACGGCTCGGTGGGCGTCACCGTGCCGATCGCCAAGCGCATCCCCTTCGTGCCCTGGGTCAAGATCCCGGCCGCGACCGTGACCTTCTCGGGCGACGCCCGGATCGTCCCGCTCGCCGAAATGCCCGAGCACGTGCGCGACGCGCTGCTGCACGGGCTCGAGATCACCGACGGCGGCGAGCACGGCAACATCGTCGGGGTGAGCGTGCGCCCCACGAGCGACTTCGTGACCTACGGGGTCGGCGTCTCGCTCACGGCCATGCGCGACACCGAGCAGGCGCAGGGGCGCGTGCGCGCGGCATCCGTCACGGTCTGAGGCTCGGCCCGACGGCTGCTACCGTAACGCTCATGGATGACGCTGGGGGCAGGTCCGACGCCGACGGCACGAACGGCGCGGCCGGCGGCGTCGCGCACGACGACCATCGGGTGCGGCCCGAGAACGTGCGGGCCGAAGCCCTCAAGGAGCGTGTGTACGCCACGTTCACCGGGCTCGCCATCGTGCTCGTGCAGCTCACGAACGTCGAGCACCTCGCCGCGGGTCGTGTCGCCATCGAGCTCGTGGTGGGCATCCTCGCGATCACCGCCGCCGGCCTGGCCGCCGACGTCATCTCGTTCCTCTCGGTGCACTCGAGGTTCCCCGACGGGCACGAGGTGCGGGTCATGCTCCGCATCGCGGCCTCGGCGCTCGCCTCGGCCGGCGTGCCGGTGGTCGTGCTCGTGCTCGCGGTGGTCGGACTCGTCGACGTCGAGACGGCGTTGCGCATCGTCTCGATCGTGTACGTGGTGACGCTCGGCGTGATCGCGTACCTCGGCGTGCGACGCACCGGTGCGCCCTGGTGGAAGCAGCTCGTGGCCCTCGCGGCGCTCATGGCGGTCGGGCTCAGCGTGGTGCTGATCCAGCTCGCGGCCCACGGCCACTGACCGGTCACGACGCGCCGGCGCGGCCTCAGCGGGCGCGCGGCTCGAAGCGTCGTGGCTCGAACGCGGCCGCGACGAGATCGCGGAGGTCCTCGAGCGGTCCGCTCGCGAACCCCTGCGTCCGCGCCTGCACGAGCACGTTGCCGATCGCGGTGGCCTCGATGGGGCCGGCGAGCACGGGCAGGCCCGAGCGGTCGGCCGTGCGCTGGCAGAGCAGCGCGTTCAGCGCGCCGCCGCCGACCACGTGGATCGTCTCGACGTCGACCCCCGAGAGCACCGATGCCTGCCGCACCGTTCCCGCGAACGCCTCGGCGAGCGACTCGATGATCGAGCGGGCGAACTCCGCGCGGCTCTGCGGCGCGGGCACGCCGTGCTCGGCGCACCACTCGGCGATCCGGCCCGGCAGGTCGCCCGGTGACATGAACCGCGGGTCGTCGGCGTCGAACACGGCGACGGTCGCGGTGACGGATGCCGCGGCCGCGAGCAGCTCGGGGAGGTCGATCGCCTCGCCGTCGCGTTCCCACCACCGCACCGACTCCGACAGCAGCCAGAGGCCCATGACGTTGTGCAGGAACCGCACCCGGCCGTCGACACCGCCCTCGTTCGTGAAGTTGGCCTCGCGCGCGGCATCCGTCGTGACCGGCTGCTCGAGCTCGACGCCCACGAGGCCCCAGGTGCCGCAGGAGATATACGCGGCGGACTCGGCCCGCATCGGGACGGCGACGACCGCCGAGGCCGTGTCGTGCGAGCCGACCGCGACGACCTCGATGCCGGCCGGGGCCCCGAGCTCGGCCGCGACCGCGGGACGCAGGGGCCCGAGGGAGTCCCCGGGCGCGACGATCGGGGCGAAGACGGAGGCCGGGAGGCCGAGCTGCTCGATGAGCTCGTCGTCCCACTCGCCCGTGCCGACGCCGACGAGCCCGGTGGTCGAGGCGTTCGTGCGCTCGGCGACGCGGCGACCAGTGAGCTCGAACCCGATGAGGTCGGGCACGAGCAGGAGCGAGTCGGCGAGGGCGAGGCAGCCGGTCGGCTCGTCGCGCTCGGCGGCCAACTGGTACACGGTGTTGAACGGCAGGAACTGGAGGCCGTTGCGCCGGTAGAGCTCGGCGAAGGGCACGATCGCGTGCACCCCGTCGACCGCGGCCGCGTTGCGGTCGTCACGGTAGTGGAACGGCTGCCCCAGGAGCCGGTCGCCCCGCAGCAAGCCGTAGTCGACGGCCCATGAGTCGACGCCGATCGAGGCGACGGCGGGTTCGCGCTGGAAGGCGTCGGCGAGCCCGCGCGTCAGGTCGCGGTAGAGGCCGGTGAAGTCCCAATGCAGCCCCGACGCGAGGCGGACCGGTCCGTTCTGGAACCGGGCGACGTGCTCGAGGTCGAGCCGGCCCGCGGCCTGGTCGACGTGGCCGAGGATGACGCGCCCGCTCGTCGCGCCGAGGTCGACGGCCGCGACCGTGCCGCCGCTCATCGTCGGCCTCCGGCGGTCGAGTAGGCGCCCCGGCGCCGTATCGAGACCCGACGCATGGTCTCGATACGCTCCTTCGTCGCCACTCGACCGACGACGCCCGCCGTCCTCATCGCAGGAAGGCTGCGGCGACGCCCGCGTCGACGGGGATGTGCAGCCCGGTCGTGTGGCTGAGCTCGGGACCGGTCAGCACGATGACCGCGTTCGCGACGTGCTCGGGGAGCACCTCGCGCTTGAGGATCGTGCGCTGGGCGTAGAACTTGCCGAGGTCCTCCTCCTCGATGCCGTACGTCTTGGCGCGGTTCGCGCCCCAGCCGCTCGCGAAGATGCCCGAGCCGCGCACGACGCCGTCGGGGTTGATCCCGTTGACCTTGATGCCGTACTCGCCGAGCTCCACGGCGAGCAGTCGCACCTGGTGGGCCTGGTCGGCCTTCGTCGCCGAGTAGGCGATGTTGTTCGGGCCGGCGAACACCGAGTTCTTCGAGGAGATGTAGATGATGTCGCCGCCGAGGCCCTGGTCGATGAGCACGCGCGCCGCGGCCTTCGACACGAGGAACGAGCCCTTGGCCATGACGTCGTGCTGGAGGTCCCAGTCGGCCTCGGTGGTCTCGAGCAGCGGCTTCGAGAGCGAGAGGCCGGCGTTGTTCACGACGAGGTCGAGGCCGCCGAAGGCGAGCACGGCGTCGTCGATCGCGCGCTGGATCGCCGAGGCATCCGTCACGTTCGCCTGCACGCCGATCGCGACATCCGTCGTGCCGAGCTCGGCTGCCGCGGCCTGTGCCTTCTCGAGGTCGAGGTCGGCGATGACGACGCACGCGCCCTCGGCCGCGAGCCGGGTCGCGATGGCCTTGCCGATGCCGGATGCCGCGCCCGTGACGAGCGCGATGCGGCCGGCGTGCGGCTTCGGCTTCGGCATCCGCTGGAGCTTGGCCTCCTCGAGCGCCCAGTACTCGATCGCGAACTTCTCGGCGTCGCTGATGGGGGAGTAGGTCGAGAGCGCCTCGGCGCCGCGCATGACGTTGATCGCGTTGACGTAGAACTCGCCCGCCACGCGCGCGGTCTGCTTGTTCGCGCCGTAGCTGAACATGCCGACGCCCGGAATGAGCACGATGAGCGGGTCGGCACCGCGGATCGCGGGGCTCTCGGACGTCGCGTGCGCGTCGTAGTACGCCTGGTAGTCGGCCCGGTAGGCCTCGTGCAGCTCCTGGAGGCGGGCGACCGAGTCCTCGATGCTCGCCGCGGCGGGCAGGTCGAGCACCATCGGCTTGACCTTCGTGCGGAGGAAGTGGTCGGGGCAGCTCGTGCCGAGCGCCGCGAGCGGGGCGAGCTTCTCGCGCGAGAGGAAGTCGAGCACCTCGGGGGCATCGGTGAAGTGGCCGACCATGGGCTTGTCGTGGCTCGCGAGGCCGCGAACCGTCGCGGCGAGGGCGGCGGCCTTCGCGCGGCGCTCGCCCGGCTCGAGGGGCTCGAAGCCCTCGACGACGGGGCCGAACGGCTCGGCGGCGCCGTGCTCGGCGATGTACGCGGCGGCGGTGTCGATGATCCGGAGCGAGTTCGCCTCGGTCTCCTCCGACGTGTCGCCCCAGGCGGTGATGCCGTGCCCGCCGAGGATGCAGCCGATCGCGGCGGGGTTCGCCGCCTTGATCGCCGCGATGTCGAGGCCGAGCTGGAAGCCGGGGCGGCGCCACGGCACCCACACGACCTCGTCGCCGAAGATCTTCGCCGTCAGCTCCTCGCCGTCGGCCGCGGTCGCGATCGCGATGCCCGAGTCGGGGTGCAGGTGGTCGACGTGCGCGGCGTCGACGAGGCCGTGCATGGCCGTGTCGATCGACGGGGCCGCGCCGCCCTTGCCGTGCAGCGTGTAGTCGAACGCCGCGACCATCTCGTCCTCGCGCTCGAGGCCGGGGTACACGTCCACGAGCGCGCGCAGCCGGTCGAGGCGCAGCACCGCGAGGCCCTGCTCGGTGAGCGTGCCGAGGTCGCCGCCCGAGCCCTTGACCCACATGAGCTCGACGGGCTCGCCCGTGACCGGGTCGGTCTCGGTGCCCTTGGCCGACGTGTTGCCGCCGGCGTAGTTCGTGTTCTTCGGGTCGGCGCCGAGGCGGTTCGACCGGGCGATGAGGTCGGCTGCTGCCTGGTTCGTCATGAGCGGATTCCTTCGGTGGTGCGGAGGGTGGTCTGGTGGGTGGCGGGCCGGGCGGCGAGCCCATCGAGCCAGCGCACGACGCGCTCGATCGTCGCGGATGCCGCGGGCTCGCCCGGTCGGTTCAGGTGTCCGTGCCCCGTGCCGGGCTCGGTCGTGAGTTCGAGGTCGACGCCGGCGGCCGTCAGGGCCGCGGCGTAGACCTCGCCCGAGACGCGGAGCTCGTCGGCCTCGCCGTTGACCATGAGCACGGGCGGATGCCCCGTGAGGTCGTCCGGCGTCGCGAGTCCGGGCACGGCCGCGAGCGGCGGCGCCCCGATCGTGCCGCCGAGGTAGTCCTCGTACATGGCGAGCACGCGCGCCGGTGGGAACACGTCGGCCTCGGGATCCGCGTCGAGCAGGGCCCGCAGCGCGGCATCTGGCGCCGGTTGCACGGCCAGGAGCGTCGGATACGCGAGGACGAGGCCGGCGGGGAGGATCGTGCCGGCGAGCGAGGTCGACGGGAAGTCCGTCGGCGGCGCGACCTCGGTGGGAGCGGCCCCCACCGTCTCACCGGGTCCAGCGCCGCCGACGGGGCCTGTGGTGTCGGCGTCCGCGAGCAGCCGGAGCATCGCGCCCGCGACGAGGTTGCCGCCCGCGCTGGCGCCGCCGAGCACCGTGCGGGCCGGGTCGATGCCGAGTTCGCCCGCGTGCTCGAGGGTCCACCGCCAGGCGGCGAGCACGTCGTCGGATGCCGCAGGGTACTGTCCGGAGCCATCGGCCGCGACGAGGCGATAGTCGATCGAGATCACCGCGACGCCGCGGGCGGCGAGCGAGCGGGCGACCCAGTCGGCCTCGGGCATGTCGAGGTCGCCGGCGACGAAGCCGCCGCCGTGCGCCCAGACGAGGGCGGGCGTGCGCGTGAGGGCGTCCGCGGGCGCTGGCGCCGATGTGTCGTCGTCGTCGCGCGCGGCGTCGCCGTCGCGCGCGGCCGGGTACACCCGCACGAGCCCGTCGGCTGCGCCGTACGCCGTCAGCTGTGACATCCGCTCGCTCCTCTCGTCTTCTCGGATCGTCTGGTCGGGATCGATCCGTCGAACGCCGCCCCACCCGGGCCGGGGAAGGGCGAAGATCGACGGATCACGAGCATCGGATCAGGCGCCCCAGCCGGCCTGCACGCCGCCGACGCGGTCGGCCGCGATCTGCTGCAGGTAACCGGATGCCGCGAACGCCGCCATCGGGTCGGCGGGCAGGCCGCGCGACTCGCGCCATTCCGCGAGGGCCGGGCGCACGTCGGTGTAGAACGCGTCCATGAAGATGCGGTTCGCCTCGAGCACGTCGCCGCTGCGCTGGGCGGAGGAGAGCGCCTCGCCGTCGACGACGAGGGCGCGGGCCGTCATCTCCTGCACGTTCAGCACGGAGCGGATCTGGCCGGGCACCTTGTCCTCGACGTTGTGGCACTGGTCGAGCATGAACGCCACGTCGGGGTTGTTGAGGCCGCCGCCGCGGATGACCTCGTAGAGGATGCGGAACAGCTGGAACGGGTCGGCGGCGCCCACGATGAGGTCGTCGTCGGCGTAGAAGCGCGAGTTGAAGTCGAACGAGCCGAGCTTGCCGAGGCGCAGCAGCTGCATGACGATGAATTCGATGTTCGTACCCGGCGCGTGGTGGCCGGTGTCGAGGCAGACCATGGCCTTGTCGCCGAGGGCCGCGACCTGGGCGTAGCTCGTGCCCCAGTCGGGAACGTCGGTGTGGTAGAACGCCGGCTCGAAGAACTTGTACTCGAGCACGAGGCGCTGCTCGTCCCCGAGGCGCGCGTAGATCTCCTGGAGCGACTCCTGCAGGCGGTCCTGGCGGCCGCGCAGGTCGGCCTGGCCGGGGTAGTTCGAGCCCTCGGCGAGCCAGATCTTGAGGTCGCGCGAACCGGTCGCGTGCATGATGTCGATGCATTCGAGGTGGTGGTCGATCGCCTTGCGGCGCACGGCGGCATCCTCGTGGGTGAGGGCGCCGAACTTGTAGTCGTCGTCCTGGAAGGTGTTCGAGTTGATCGTGCCCAGCTGCACGCCGAGGCCCTCCGCGTGGGCGCGGAGGTCGTCGTAGGAGTCGACCTTGTCCCACGGGATGTGCAGCGCGACCGTCGGCGCGAGCGCGGTGAACTTCTGCACCTGCGCGGCATCCGCGATCTTCTCGTAAGGGTCGCGGGGCGTGCCCGGCGTGGCGAACACCTTGAAGCGGGTGCCCGAGTTGCCGAACGCCCAGCTGGGGAGTTCGATGGCCTGCTGCTCGAGCTGGGCGAGCTGGTCGGCGGAGAAGGTGCTCACGAGTGGCTGCTTTCTTCGGTCTGGGCGGGGGCGGATGCCGCGTGCCGGTCGTGCTGGGCGGCGGATGCCGCGTGGTCGGTGGGTCGGGCGTCGGGCGAGGCCGGGGGCGCCGGAGCCGGCGCGGCCGCCTCGTCGAGGGCTGCGAGCTGGGCCTCGAGGTTGAACACCTGGGCGAGGCGCGGGGCGCCCTGGTCGGGGCGCGCGCCGTCGAGGGCGATGAAGAACTCCGCCATCTCGGCCTCCCACGCGGCGGTGCGGGGGTCGGCTTCGAGTGCGAGCTGGGATGCCGCGTCGTCGTCGGTCTCGTAGTACCCGATGAGCAGGCCGTCCTCGCGGAGGAACAGCGAGTAGTTGCGGCGGCCGGACGCCTCGATGGCGTGCAGCATGTCGGGCCACACGGCGGCGTGCCGGGCGCGGTACTCGTCGAGCCGGGCGGGGTCGACCTGCAGTTGGAAGCAGACGCGTTCGGTGGCTGCGTCGGTGCGGCTCGTCATCGAGCTCCCCGTCCTCTCTGGGTGGTGCCGATCGTCTCGGTCGGTTCTGCAAGGTGATCCACGTCCCGCGTGAATCGTTTCAATACTGTACCTCAGACTTCGGGACCGCGCAACGGGAATACGCTTTCCCTTCCGCTCCACCCTATGCGCGCGCCGGGGCGAGCGGAAGGGCGGGGTGGGAACGGCGCGCGCTGGGACGGCCGCCGGCCGGAAGGACCGGGGCCCGGGCGGCATCATCTGCCGATACCGGGCCCCGTTGCGGCATCCGACCTAGAAGACGAAGTCGCCGATGTTCTCCGCGTCGAACACGAACGGGTCGCCGAGGAGAACGACGCCGTCGGCGCCGACCTCGTACTCGCCGAGCTTGCCCGCGTCGAAGGAGTCGCCCTCTTCACCGGTGATGTCGCCCTCGATGAGCGCCTTCGAGGCGAAGGCCGCGAGGTAGCCGAGGTCGGCCGGGTTCCACAGCGCGAACGCCGTGACCGTCTCGTCCTCGACGTACTCGCGCATCTGGTTCGGCGTGCCGAGGCCCGTCAGCGCGACCTTGCCCTTGTAGTCCGAGGTCGAGAGGTAGCGAGCGGCCGCCGCGATGCCGACCGTCGTGGGCGAGATGATGCCCTTCAGGTCGGGGTGGGTCTGCAGCAGCGCAGCGGTCTTGTCGAACGAGGTCTGGTCGTCGTCGTCGCCGTAGACCGTCTCGACGAGCGTGATGTCGGGGTAGTCGCTCGCGAGGTACTCCTCCATCATCTCGATCCAGGCGTTCTGGTTCGTGGCGTTGGCGGATGCCGAGAGGATGGCGATCTCGCCCGCGCCGCCGATCTGCTCGGCGATGAGGTCGACCTGCACCTTCGCGATGCCCTCGGCGTCGGCCTGGTTGATGAACAGGTCGCGGCAGTCGGGGTTCGTGTCGGAGTCGAACGTGACGACCTTGACGCCGGCGTCGCGGGCCTCGTTCAGTGCGTCGCAGATGGCCTCGGGGTCGTTCGCAGAGACGGCGATCGCACCCACGCCCTGCTGCGTGAGGGTGTTGATGTAGCTGACCTGGGCGTCGGGCGTCGCCTCGGCGGGTCCGACCTCGGCGAACGTGCCGTCGAACTCCTCGATGGCCTCCTTCGCGCCGCTCGACGAGGTGTCAAAGTACGGGTTGCCGAGGTTCTTCGGGAGGAAGGTGATGGCGAGGTTGCCGCTGTCGCCGCCCTCGCCGCCGCCCGAACCGGAATCGCCGGCTGCGCAGCCGGTGGCGATGAGCGCGACGCTCACCGCGAGCGCGGCCATGGCCGCGGCGCGGGACTTCTTGTGAAACATCGTTGTTCTTCCCTTCATCGGATCAGTCGATGGGTGATCGCATCGACACGCGTGCGCGGGCGGTCACCCTGCTGCGGAAGCCCTCGCGCGCGCGGTTCCCCCTGGTGCCCTGCGTCGTGTGCGCAGCCAAGCCAGGAAGCTGTTGGACACCACGGACGCCACGAGCAGCACGCCGGTGATGATGTTGATGACGTCGGAGGTGACGTTGGCCAGTCGCAGGGCGCTCGCGAGGATGCCGATCAGGAGCACGCCGGCGATGACGCCGTGGATCGCGCCGCGACCGCCGAACACGGAGACGCCGCCGAGCACGACCGCGGCGATGACCTGCAGCTCGAGGCCCGTCGCGTTGTCGCCGCGGGCGCTGCCGAAGCGCAGCGTGTAGTAGATGCCCGCCAGCGCCGCGATCGTGCCCGACATCACGAACAGCAGGAACTTCGTGCGCTCGACGTGCACGCCCGAGAAGTGGGCCGCCGACTTCGACAGGCCGATCGCGTAGATGCCGCGGCCGAACGGCGTGAAGTGCAAGAGCACGACGAACACGACGAGCAGTGCGAGGAACAGGAGCAGCACAGCGGGCACGTTCGAGCCGCCGAGCTTCATCTTCGCGAGGTCGGTCCAGAAGTCGGGGAAGTCGGTCACCGCCGTGGTGCCGAGCAGGCCGACGGCGAGCCCGCGGTACAGCGCGAGCGTGCCGATGGTCACGGCGAGCGACGGCAGCCCGACGACCGTCACGAGGAAGCCGTTCACCGCGCCGGCGATCGCGCCGGCGACGAGCGCCACGACGATCGCCGCCTCGAAGGGCACGCCCGCCTGGGTGAGCACGCCGGTGAGCACGCTCGAGAGGCCGACGATGCTCGCGACCGAGAGGTCGATCTCGCCCGTGATCATGATGAGGGTCATCGGCAGTGCGATGAGCAGGATGGGCGTGACGTCGAGGATCAGGTACGTGAACGTGATCGGCTGGCCGAAGCCGCGCACCGTCGCCGTGGCGACGATGGCGACGATGACGAGCAGGGCGATGATGGCCATCTCGCGCGTGAGCAGCAGCCGCTGCCAGAGCGGGCGGTCGTAGTCGCGGTAGGTGCGCACCGGGGCGGTGGCGGTCGCGGTGGTCATCAGTCGTCCTCCCGGGCTGCGATGAGCTTGCGTTTCTGGCGCACGGCCAGCACGCGGTCGAGCACGATCGCGCCGATGATGAGCACGCCGACCACGGCGCGCTGCCAGAAGTCGGGGATGCCGAGGATCGGCAGCGCCCGGTTGATGGTCAGGAGCAGTACAGCGCCGATCGCCGCGCCCCAGACGGACCCGACGCCGCCCGTGATCGCGACGCCGCCGATGACCGCGGCGCCGACCGCGTCGAGCTCCCAGCCGGAGCCGGCCTGCGAGTTCACGGTTCCGTAGCGCGCCGTGTAGAGCACGCCGGCGAGGCCCGCGAGGGCGCCCGAGGACACGAAGGCGATGAGGAGGCGACGCGTGACGCGCAGGCCGTAGAGCTCCGCGGCCGACGGGTCGGAGCCGATGGCGTAGAACTCCCGCCCGCCGCGGGTGTTCTTCATGATCCAGCCGACGATCACGAGCACCACGAGCGCGATGACGGTGAGGATCGGGATCCAGAGGATCTGGCCGGTGCCGAGGGCGAGGAAGTCCTTCGGCAGGTCCGACGCGTTCACGCGGTCGCTGCCGGTCCAGAGCACGTTGATGCCGCGGTAGGCGTAGAGGGTGCCGAGCGTGATGACCATCGCCGGCACCTTCGCGAAGGCGACGAGCGCGCCGTTCACAAGGCCGAGGAGACCGCCGAACACGACGGCCGCGACGAACACGGCGAGGATCGGGATGCCGGGGATGTCGATGAACAGGCGCCCCGTGAGGTACGCCGAGAGCCCGAGGATGGAGCCCACCGAGAGGTCGACGTTGCGCGTGATGAGCACGATCGCCTGGCCGATCGCGACGAGCACGAGGATCGACGGGGTGAGCAGCAGGTCGCGCCATCCGTCGGCGCTGAAGAGGAAGTTCGGGTTCGCGACGGTGGCCGCGACCACCACGATGACCAGGGCGAGCAGGATGCCGAACTCGCGGGCGGCCCCGACGGCCTGCAGGCGCTTCGTGACGGCGGTCTTCTCGATGACCGGTGCGGGTGCGGGGGCGGAAGAGGTCACGAGTGGGCTCCGGTCGCGTGGGTTGCGGCGAACATGACGTTCTCGCTGGTGGCATCCGCTCGGTCGATCTCGGCGGTGATGCGCCCCTCGCGCATCACGAGCACGCGGTCGGCCATGCCGAGCACCTCGGGCAGTTCGGACGAGATCATGAGGATGCCCATGCCGCGGCCCGCGAGCTCCGAGAGGAGGCGGTGGACCTCGGCCTTCGTGCCGACGTCGATGCCGCGCGTGGGCTCGTCGATGATGAGCACGGTCGGCTCGGTCGCGAGCCACTTGCCGAGCACGACCTTCTGCTGGTTGCCGCCCGAGAGCGTGCCGGCGATCGTGCTGAGCGCGTTCGTCTTGACCTCGAGGCGGCTGGCCCAGACCTTCGCCGCCCGGTTCTCGAAGCCGTTCGTGATGATGCCGGCCTTGGCCAGCTGCCCGCGGATGACGAGCGAGACGTTCCGGGAGACGGATGACTCGAGCACGAGTCCCTGCTTGCGGCGGTCCTCGGGCACGAGCGCGAGGCCCTCGCGGATCGCGGCGTCGGGGCGGCGCTTCGGGAGGCCCTTGCCGCCGATGCGCACCGAGCCGGACTCGTAGGGGTCGACGCCGAACACGGCGCGGGCGACCTCGCTGCGGCCGGCGCCGACGAGCCCGGCGAGGCCGACGATCTCGCCGGCGCGCACCGAGAAGGAGATGTCGTGGAAGACGCCGGCGCGGGTGAGGCCCTCGACCTCGAGGAGCGGCTCGCCGATCTCGGCCGGGGTCTTCGGGAAGAGCTCGGTCACGTCGCGGCCGACCATCTGGCGCACCATCTCGTCGACGGTCGTCTCGGCGATGGGCGTGGTCGCGACGTAGGCGCCGTCGCGCATGACGGTCACGGTGTCGCAGAGGGCGAAGATCTCGTCGAAGCGGTGCGAGATGAACAGGAGGGCCCGGCCCTCGTCGCGGAGGCTGCGGGCGACGGCGAAGAGCCGGTCGACCTCGACGCCCGAGAGCGCGGCGGTCGGCTCGTCCATGATGAGCACGCGGGCGTCGAGCGAGACGGCCTTCGCGATCTCGATGACCTGCTGGTCGGCGATCGACAGGCCCTCGGCGGGCCGGTCGGGGTCGATGCGCACGCCGAGGCGCTGGAAGAGCTCCTCCGCCTCGCGGCGCATGGCCTTGCGATCGATCCGGCCGAAGCGGTTCACGGGCTGGCGGCCCATGAAGATGTTCTCGGTCACCGTGAGGTCGGGGAAGAGCGTGGGCTCCTGGTAGATCACGGCGATGCCGGCGGCCTTGGACTGGGCCGTCGAGGTGAAGTCGACCTCCTCGCCGCGGAGGCGGAACTCGCCCGCGTCGCGGCGGTAGAGCCCGGCGACGATCTTCACGAGCGTCGACTTGCCCGCGCCGTTCTCGCCCACGAGCGCGTGGATCGAGCCGGACTGGAGTCGCAGGCTCCCCGACCGGAGGGCGACCACCGGACCGAAGGACTTGACGACCCTCGAGAGCTCAAGCATGGGCGGCGCCGGCGTCTGCGGCGGGTCCGTCTGCACGATGGCCTCCTCATCGAGGTGAATCTGGATGAATCGATTCATGTACGATTCAGGGGCTACTGTATGGAACGTTTCATCGGCGGTCAAGTCCGCCGGGTACACGACCGGACACGACATCGGCGAGGGAGCTGCAATGGCTGGGGTGCGCATCCGCGACGTCGCCGAGCATGCCGGCGTGTCGGTGGGCACGGTGTCCAACGTGCTCAATCGTCCCGGCGAGGTCTCGCCCGACTCGGTCGAGCGGGTCAACCGCGCCATCGAGGAACTCGGGTATGTGCGCAACGACGCCGCCCGCAAGCTGCGCGCAGGCGTGAGCACCACCGTCGGGTTCGTCGTGCTCGACGGGCAGAACCCGTTCTTCACCGACGTCGTGCGCGGTGCCGAGGACGAGGCCAGCAGCCACAACCTCGCGATCCTCTACGGCAACACCGACGAGGATGTCGCCCGTGAGCGGATGTACCTGGACCTCTTCGAGGAGCAGCAGGTGCGGGGAGTGCTCATCTCGCCCTACGGCGACATCCACTCCCGCCTCGAGCGCCTGCGGGCGCGCGGCATCCCAGCCGTGCTCGTCGACCGCTTCAGCGGCGACGGCCGGTTCAGCTCGGTCTCGGTCGACAGCGTCGCCGGCGGGCGCATGGCCGTCGAGCACCTCATCGACTCCGGCCGGCGCCGCATCGCCTTCGTGGGCGGGCCGTTCGAGATCCAGCAGGTGCGCGACCGCCTGGCCGGCGCCCGCGTCGCCGCCGAGAACGCCGTCGCGCCGGTCGAGGTCGAGGTCGTCGCGACCGAGGCGACCACGGTGGCCGCCGGGGTCGCCGCCGGCGCCCGCATCCTGGCCCGCCCGCGCGGCGAACGACCCGACGCCCTCGTCGCGGCGAACGACCTCGTCGCGCTCGGCCTGCTCCAGGCGCTCATCGTCGAGGGACGGATGCTCGTGCCCGACGAGATCGCGATCATCGGGTTCGACGACATCCCCTTCGCGGCGGCCGCCGCCGTGCCGCTCTCCTCGATGCGCCAGCCCAGCCGCATGATCGGTCGGACGGCGCTGCGGATCCTCCTCGAGGAGACCGCGGACCCCGACCTCATCCCTCGGCAGACCGTGTTCCTGCCGGAGCTCGTCGTCCGCCGCTCGACCGCGCCGACTGGTGTCGCGGCGGCGAATCCGGGGCGGCACGGCCGCTGACGCCGAACTCGCGCGCGGTTGTTTCGTTCCGGAAACACCGGCGAAACGCGCCGCTGGTCTGATTTCTGTCAAACGACAGAAATACGGAGGTCGGCCGATGACCATCGACAGCACGGCACGGATGGCGACGCTGGACAGCGTCGGCGCCGCGCGCTCCGACGCCCGCGCCCGCGGCACCCGCTCGCCCTGGATGCCCGACCTGCCGGCCGCCTCGACCCCGACGCCCCCGGTCGGCGTCGACCCGGCCGCGCTGCTCTGGTCGGAGACGGTCGCCCCTGGGGGCTACACCCACCTGCGCGTCGCCCGCGGCACGCGCATCCGCCTCGAGGACCTCGACGGCGACGCCTCGGCGAGCGTCGTCGTGCTCAGCTCGCTGAACACCGCCGAGCGCCTGAACGTGGCCGACACGCAGAAGATCCCGTGGCAGGCCTACCTCGGCGCGGGGCATCCGCTGCTCTCCGGCGACGGACGCGTGCTCGCGACCATCGTGGAGGACACGTCGGGCCGGCATGACGCGCTCTGCGGCGCCTCCGGCGATGCATGGAACGTCCGCCGGTTCGGCGACGCGACGCCCGAGGGCCCGACGCCGTCGGGCCACGCGCTCCTCCGCATGGCCGCGGCCAAGCACGGGCTCACGCGACGGGACATCCCGCCGGCGGCCTCCTTCTTCAAGGGCGTGCGGGTCGCCGCGGACGGGACGCTCGACTGGATCGGCTCCGCCGGCGCGGGAACCCACGTCGACCTGGTCGCCGAACTGCCGCTCATCGTGCTCATCGCGAACGCGCCGCATCCGCTGGATCCCCGCACCGACTACGTCGCCGGCCCACTGCGCGTCCACGCGTGGCGGAGCCGCGCGACGGACAGCGACGACCCGCGCTTCGCGGCGAGCCCTGAACGCGAGCGGGCCTACCTCAACACCATCGCGTACGCCGAGCTCGCCGGGCTCTGAGAGGAATCCGTCATGGCCTTCACCACCACCGTCCCGCCGCGGCCGATCTTCGCGGCGGGCTCCGTGCTCGACCGGTCCGAGCCGTTCGTCGCCGGCCGGATCATCCTCGACGACGACATCGCACCCCGCGCCTCCTGGTCGGCGATCGTGCGCGCCGGCGACGTGTTCACGCTCGTCGACGTCGGCGGCAACCAATCGGGCGACTGCCTGATCTTCGCCGCGGAGGACACCTCGGAGCGCTACAGCGCACCCGACACCCTCGCCTGGCAGGGCAACGCGTACGTGTCGACCGGCACCGTGCTGCGCTCGAACCTCGGGGAGCCGCTGATGACGGTCGTCGGCAACGAGATCGACCGCCAGGACACCATCGGCGGCGCGTGCAGCAAGGAGTCGAACACGCTCCGCTACGGGCATCACACCGCGTACCAGCACGCCTGCCGCGAGAACTTCCTCCACGAGGGCGAGCGATGGGGGCTCACCGCCCGCGACCTCGTCTCGAACCTCAACTGGTTCATGAACGTGCCGGTCGAGGCCGACGGCGCGCTCGGCATCGTCGACGGGATGAGCGCGCCCGGGCGCCGGGTCGCGTGCCGGGCGGAGCGCGACGTGATCGTCGTGATCTCCAACTGCCCCCAGATGAACAACCCCTGCAACGACTTCAACGTGACGCCGCTCCGCGCGATCGTCACCCGTCCGGAACGAGCCGCACGATGACCTTCGACACCGTCCTCGTCGCCAACCGCGGCGAGATCGCCCGCCGCATCATCCGCTCGGCGAAGGAGCTGGGACTGCGCACGGTCGCGGTCTACTCCGACGCCGACCGTGCGGCGCCCCATGTCCGCGAGGCGGACGTCGCCGTGCGGCTCGGGCCGGCCCCGGCCGCCGAGTCATACCTCCGCATCGAGGCCATCGTCGAAGCGGCCATCGCGACCGGCGCAGGAGCGATCCACCCGGGCTACGGCTTCCTCTCCGAGAACGTGGAGGCGGCCCGAGCGGTCGAGGCCGCGGGGCTCACCTGGATCGGCCCGACGCCCGAGCAGATCGAGACGTTCGGCCTCAAGCACACAGCTCGGGAGCGGGCGGAGGCGGCCGAGGTGCCCCTGCTGCCCGGCACGGGCCTGCTCGGCTCCGCGGAGGAGGCCATCGCCGAGGCGCAGCGCATCGGCCTGCCCGTCATGCTCAAGGCGACGAGCGGCGGCGGCGGCATCGGCATGCGCGTCTGCCGCACCGTCGACGACGTGCGCGAGGGCTATGTCGCCGTCGCGTCCATGGCGGCGCGCAGCTTCGGCTCGGGCGGCGTCTTCCTCGAGCGGCTCGTGACCCGGGCCCGGCATGTCGAGGTGCAGGTCTTCGGCGACGGCGAGGGCCGGGTCGCGGTGTTCGGCGACCGCGACTGCTCGCTCCAGCGCCGCAACCAGAAGGTCATCGAGGAGGCGCCCGCCCCTGGGCTCAGCGATGCCGTGCGCCGAGAGCTGCACGACTCCGCCCGGCGGCTCGCCGCGACCGTCGGCTACCGTTCGGCGGGCACGGTGGAGTTCATCTATGACGCCGAGCGCGGCGAGGTCTCGTTCCTCGAGATGAACACGCGCCTGCAGGTCGAGCACCCCGTGACCGAGGCGGTCTTCGGCATCGACCTCGTCGCCCTCATGCTGCGCCTCGCGCGCGACGGGGCGGCCTCGCTGGAGGACGGCCTCTTCGAGGAGCAGGTGCCGGTGGGCCACGCGCTCGAGGCGCGCGTCTACGCGGAGGATCCCGCGCGCGGCTTCGCACCCTCGCCGGGACTCGTGACCCGGGCCGAGTTCCCCGAGGGCGAGGGGATCCGCGTCGACTCGTGGATCGAGACGGGCCTTCGCGTCACGCCCGACTACGACCCGATGCTCGCGAAGGTGATCGCGCACGCCGACGACCGCGACGCCGCGCTCGACCGGCTCGGCGAGGCGCTCGCGGCGACCCGCGTCGACGGCATCGTGACCGGGCTCGGCATGCTCCGCGCGCTCTGCGACGACCCGACGGTGCGCGCGGTCCGCCATGACACCGGCACCCTGGGCGACCCCCAGGACCCGGATGCCCGCATCGACGTGCTGGCACCGGGGCTCATGACCACGGTCCAGGACCTGCCCGGCCGCATCGGCCACTGGAAGGTCGGCGTGCCGCCGTCGGGCCCGATGGACGCCGTCTCGTTCCGGGAGGCGAACCTCGCCGTCGGCAACCCGGCGGAGGCGCCGGCGCTCGAGATCACGATGTCCGGCCCTCGCCTGCGCTTCTCGGATGCGACGCTCGTCTCCGTCACCGGCGCGGAGGCCGCCGTCACCCTCGACGGATCGCCCGTCGACCAGTGGGCCCCGATCGCCGTCCCGGCCGGGGGCGTGCTCGCGATCGGCGCGACCACCGTCGGCATGCGCGCCTACCTCGCGGTGCGGGGCGGACTCGACGTCCCCGAGTACCTCGGCAGCGCATCGACCTTCACGCTCGGCGGGTTCGGCGGGCACGGCGGGCGCGCCCTCGTCGCGGGGGACGTCCTCCGTCCCGGCGCCGCGTCGCGGACGGCAGTGCCCGGCGAGGCGGCGGTCGGCGGCTGGGCGGCGGTCGGCGGCGGGGCGGCGGTCGGCGGCGAGACGCCCGAGGCCCGCCGCCCGCGGCTGACGCACGAGTGGGTCATCGGCGTGACCGAGGGCCCGCACGCCGCTCCCGAGTACTTCACGCGCGCCGACATCGACGAGCTGTACCTCGCCGTCTACGAGGTCGACGTGCAGTCGGCCCGCACCGGCGTGCGCCTGCGCGGCCCGAAGCCGGCCTGGGCCCGGGAGGACGGCGGCGAGGCCGGCCTGCACCCCTCCAACATCCACGACACCGCCTATGCGATCGGCGCGCTCGACTTCACGGGCGACACCCCGATCATCCTCGGTCCCGACGGGCCGAGCCTCGGCGGGTTCGTCTGCCCCGCGGTCGTCGCGAGCGGCGAGTTCTGGAAGGTCGGGCAACTGCGCCCGGGCGACACCGTGCGGTTCGCGCCGGTGCGCGACGACGAGGCCCACCGGTTCCAGCCCGACCTCGAGCACGGCCGGGCCGCTGGTGACGGCGACGACGGCGTGCTCGCACGCCGAGAGCCCGTCGTCGTCGATGACGTCGTGCTGGCGCCGTCCGTCACGTACCGCCGCGACGGCGTCGCGAACATCCTCGTCGAGTACGGCGAGAACGTGCTCGACCTGGGCCTGCGCATGCGCGTCCACGCCCTCGAGGAGGCCGTCGTCGCCCGGGCCATCCCGGGGGTGCGCGACATCACCGCCGGCATCCGCTCGCTCCAGGTGCAGACCGACCCGCAGGTGCTGCGCGCGTCGACCCTGCTCGACGAGCTCCAGCGGATCGAGGCCGCGCTGCCCGCCACGAGCGAGCTCGTGGTGCCGTCGCGCATCGTGCACCTGCCCCTCTCGTGGGACGACCCCGCGACCAGGGTCGCGATCGAGCGGTACATGTCGAGCGTCCGCGACGACGCCCCGTGGACGCCGTGGAACATCGAGTTCATCCGCCGCGTGAACGGGCTCGACAGCGTCGAGGAGGTCCAGCGCATCGTCTTCGACGCGGACTACCTCGTGCTCGGCCTCGGCGACGTCTACCTCGGCGCCCCGGTCGCGACGCCCGTCGACCCGCGTCACCGGCTCGTGACCACGAAGTACAACCCCGCCCGCACGTGGACGGCCGAGAACTCGGTCGGCATCGGCGGCGCCTACATGTGCATCTACGGCATGGAGGGCCCCGGCGGATACCAGTTCGTCGGTCGCACGGTGCAGATCTGGAACACGTTCCGACGTGGCGGCCTGATCGAGGAGAACCCGTGGGCGCTGCGCCCGTTCGACCGCATCAGGTGGTATCCCGTGTCGGCCGAGGAGCTGCTCGAGCTGCGCGCGGAGGTCGACGCGGGCCGCGGGTCGTTCCGCACCGAGGAGGGCAGCTTCTCGCTCGCCGAGTACGAGGCGTTCCTGGCGCGGGAGCAGGAATCGATCGCCCGGTTCCAGTCGACGCAGCGTCGCGCGTTCGACGAGGAGAAGGAGCGCTGGCGGCAGGCCGGCGAGTTCGATCGCGTCTACGACGAGCCGGTCGCCGTCGCGGCCGAGACGCCCGTGCCCGAGGGCTGCATGCCGGTGACGGCGCCCTTCGCGGCGAGCGTCTGGCGGGTCGACGTGGAGGCGGGCGCCTCGGCGGAGGCCGACGACCGGCTGCTCGTGCTCGAGGCGATGAAGATGGAGAACGAGGTGCTCGCGCCGACCTCGGGGGTCGTCGTCGAGGTCTACGTGAAGCCGGGGGACCAGGTCGCCGCGGGCCAGGTGCTCGCCGCCGTGCGACCCGGCGCCCCGCCCTCGCCGGTATCGCCGCCCACCGAGTTCGCCGCCGCGGTCGGGGCGGGCTCGTGAGCGCCGCAGGGCGGGTGCGCGAGGCGTACCGTCGCATTGCCGCCGCGGACCGGCCCGAGGTCTGGATCACCCTCCGGCCCGAGGCGGATGTCGCGGAGGAGGCCGAGCTCGTCGACGCGCGTCGTGCCGCCGGCGAACCGCTGGCGCTCGCGGGCGTGCTCGTGGCGGTGAAGGACAACATCGACGTCGCGGGCCTGCCCACGACCGCCGGCAGCGCGGCGTACGCCTACGACCCCGAAGCGGATGCCACGGCCGTCGCCCGGCTGCGGGAGGCGGGCGCCGTCGTGGTCGGCAAGACCAACCTCGACCAGTTCGCGACCGGACTCGTCGGCACCCGCAGCCCGTTCGGCGCGGTGCGCAACGCGTGGCGCCCCGATCGCATCTCGGGGGGCTCGAGCTCGGGATCGGCAGTCGCGGTCGCCCTCGGCTTCGTGGACCTCGCGCTCGGCACCGACACCGCGGGATCCGGTCGCGTGCCCGCGGCCCTGAACGGCATCTACGGCGTGAAGCCGAGCGTCGGCCTGATCCCGGCGACCGGGGTCGTGCCCGCCTGCCGGTCGATCGACGTCGTGACCGTCTTCGGGCGGGACCTCCGCCTCGCGCGACGTGCCGCCGAGCTCATGGAGGGACCCGACGGGGTCGACCCGCTCGCCCGCCCGCGTCCCGTCCTGCCGGGGGTCGAGGCGTCGCCGCGCATCGCGATCCCGACGCCCGAGCACCTCGAGGGGCTCGCCGACGGCTGGGCCGAGGAGTTCGCCGGCGTCGTCGATCGACTCGCCCGCTCCGGCGTCGAGATCGTGGAGGTCGACATCGCCCCGCTGCTCGAGGCGGCCGCCCTGCTGTACGGCGGCTCCTTCGTCGCGGAGCGCACCGCCGCGGTCGGCGACTTCATCCGCGAGCATCCGGAGCTCGTGGGCTCCGACCTCGACCCGACGGTGGCGAAGATCGTCCTGGGCGGCGACGCGAGCAGTGCGGTCGACGTGTTCCGCGACCGCGAGCGGCTCGCCCGGCTCGGGCTCGAGGGCGCCGCGCGGCTCGCGGGTACCGCGGCCCTGCTCACCCCGACCACCACGTGGCATCCGACGCTCACCGAGGTCGCGGCGGACCCGGTGGGCGCCAACGCCCGGATGGGGCGGTTCACGAACTTCGCGAACCTGCTCGACTACGCCTCGCTCGCGGTGCCCGCGGGCGCCGTCGACGGCGTGCCGTACGGCGTGATGCTGACCGGCCCCGCCGGAAGCGACCGCCGGCTCGCCGAGCTCGCCCGCCTGATCGCGGATGCGCCGCTCGACCTGCTCGTCGTCGGGGCGCACCTGGAGGGCCAGCCGCTCAACCACCAGCTCGTCGCCGCGGGCGGAAGGCTGAAGGCCCGCGTGCACACGGCGCCCGAGTACCGCCTCCACGCGCTCGACACGGTGCCGCCGAAGCCGGGCCTCCGCCGGGTCGGTCAGGGCGGCGAGGCGATCGACGGAGAGGTCTGGACCCTCCCGGCCTCCGGGTTCGGGGCGTTCGTCGCGGGGCTTCCGCAGCCGATGACCATCGGACGGGTGCGGCTCGAGGACGGGTCGTCGGTCGCGGGCTTCCACGCCGAGCACGTCGCCGTCGACGGCGCTGCCGACATCACGCGGTTCGGCGGATGGTGTCGCTACCTGGAGCTGCAGGCACAATAGGGGCATGGCATCATCGACCGTCGGGCGGCCGCGGATCACCCCAGGCCGGCCCGAGGTCGACCCCCGCACCGAGATCCTCGACGCCGCCGCATCGCTGTTCGCCGAGCTCGGCTACGCCGGCACGAGCACACGACGCATCGCCGAGCGCGCGGGCATGCGGCAGGCGAGCATGTACTACCACTTCGCGGGCAAGGAGGACATCCTGCTCGCGCTCCTGGAGCCGTCGGTGGCCCCGACCCTCGAGCGTGCGGCCGACTGCCTCGACGCCGCCGACCCGGTCGCCGCGCTCTACGACCTCGCCCGTGCCGACGTCACCACGCTCCTCGACGAGCCGCACAACATCGGCACGATGTACCTCGCCCCCGAGGTCGCGGCGGAGGCGTTCGCGCCGTTCCGCCGTGCACGCGCCGAGCTCGCCGCCGTGTACGGCGCGCTCGCGCATCGCATCGACCCGGCCCAGGAACCGGCCTTCGCGGGAGCCTGCTGCATGCAGCTCGTCGAGCTCGTGATCCCGCTGCGGCGTGACGGCGAGGTGCCGGACTCCCTGCCCGAGCGCATCGGCGAGGCGTGCCTTCGGGTGGCGCGTGCGACCGAGGCGGATGTCGCGAGGGTGCTCGCCCGCGCGTGAGCACGACGGCGGGCCCGGACGCATGCTCGTCCGGGCCCGCCCCTGCGGCTGCGGCCTGCGGCTGCGGCCTGCGGCTGCGGCCTGCGGCCGCCCTGCGATTCCGGCTCAGGCCGGCACGGGGACCTCGTCCCGCCCGCGCGGCGCCTCGGCCTGCTCGGCGCGCAGCGATTCGATCGCCTCGAGCTCGTCGGCGAGCTCATCCTCGGTCCGCGGGCTCAGCCAGCTGAGGAGGAAGAACGCGGCGAGGCTGACGCCGAAGGCGATGAGCGTCACCCAGCCGTCGAGGTCGGCGGTCACGAGGTCGTTCGGGATGTAGAGGATGTCGTTCGGCACGCCGTAGATCGTCGGCTGCAGCACGAGCAGCGTCAGGCGAACGACGAGGCCGAGCGCCGCCGACACGAGGGTCGCGACCCGGCCCGGGCGCCGCCAGAAGACGCCCGCGATGAAGGGCGCGGCGAGGCAGGCCAGCATGAGGTCGAACGCGAGGGTCAGCAGCACGCCGGTCTGGCTGACGTTGATCGCGACGAACCCGCCGATGACGACGATGGGGATCATCGCGAGGCGGGTCCAGGTCAGCAGCGGGTCCCGTGCACCCTGGATGGTCGTGCGGCGCAGCTTGAAGATGTTGCGGACGATGACGGCCGAGGTCGCGAGGATCGCACCCGACGCGGTCGAGAAGGATGCCGCGACGATGCCCGAGAGCACGAGGATCGAGATCAGCGGGGGCGCCCAGCCGTCGAGGAGTTGGTACAGCACGGGGCCGTCGGCGGCGGTGAGCCCGAGCACCGCCGAGGCCGTGAGGGCGACGAGGGCGAAGATCGTGCCGATGCCGGCGGTGAGCGCGGCCGCCGTGAAGCACGACCGTCGCGCCACCTCGGGCGAACGCGCCCCGAAGATGCGCTGCATGAAGTCGATGGCCACGAGGTCGCCGATGCCGAGTGCGACGAGGGTCGCCCAGTTGATCGCGGCCCCCTGGGCCGGGTCGGTGAGCTGTCCGAGGTCGAACGGGCCTCGCCCCTCTGGGATGACGATGCCGAACGAGAGGGCGGTCCAGCCGAGCAGCGCCAGGGCGGCGACGATGGTGATCGTCGTCTGGATCGCGGCGGTGTAGGCGTCGGAGAAGAGTCCGCCGGCGATGGTGTACGCGACGACGAGCACGGCGACGAGCACGATGCCCCACGCATAGGGGATGTTCGCGAACCGCTCCATGAGGAAGCCGCAGGCGACGAGGTTGCCCGCGAGGAGGATGGTGAACGCGAACGACATGATGATGCTCGCCGTCACCTCGGTGCGCCGCCCGTACCGGACGCGGAAGTAGTCGCCGAGTGTGTAGAGCCGCATCGCGTTCAGCGGCCGGGCGAGGAACAGGCCGGCCAGCAGGAGGCAGATCGCGAGGCCGAGCGCGAGCGAGGCTCCCGACCAGAACCCGAAGTCGGCGGTGAGGTCGGTGTTGCCGACGGTGGCGTTCGCGTCGACGGCGGCCGCGGTCAGCGAGACCGCGACGAGTGGCACGCCGAGTCGTCGTCCGGCCACGAGGAAGTTCTCGCTGTCGCCGTCGACCTTCTTCGCGACGATGATGCCGACGCCGAGGACGGCGAGGACGGTGATGCCCACTCCGAGGATGATCATGGGGGCTCCAAAGGGGATGAAGGTTTCTATCGGGTGATAGAAACCGATCCTCTCGGGCCCGGGTACCCCTCCGGTTTTCGAGGATGTATCGGTCTTGTGAACTCACCGAGGGCCCGCGACCCCGCATGCGGCCTCCCGGCGATCGCTTCCGGCGCATTCCGATGGATTCCTGACATCATGTCCGGAGGCGCCGTCGCAGCGGCGCCGTCGAACGGAGGGACGCCCGGTGGCTGTCAGTGTGAAGGATGTCGCGCTCGCGGCATCCGTCTCGGTCGGTACCGTCTCGAACGTGCTGAACCGGCCCGAGATCGTCTCGCCGGCCACCGTCGAGCGGGTCCAGGCCGCAATCGAGCGGCTCGGCTTCGTGCGCAACGACGCCGCCCGCCAGCTCCGCGCCGGCCGCAGCCGCAGCATCGGCCTCGTCGTGCTCGACGTGCGCAACCCCTTCTTCACGGATGTCGCCCGCGGCGCGGAGGATCGCGCCGCCGAGGAGCACATGACCGTGCTGCTCGGCAACAGCGACGAGAACACGACGCGCGAGGGCGCCTACCTCGACCTCTTCGAGGAGCAGCGCGTGCACGGCGTGCTCATCTCGCCGCTGACCGACGACATGCCCCGCCTCGCGCGGCTCCGCGAGCGCGGCACGCCGGTCGTGCTCGTCGACCGGGAGTCGCCCGACCGCGCGTTCTCGTCGGTCGCCGTCGACGACGTGGTCGGGGGCGAGCTCGCGGTCTCGCACCTGCTCGAGTCCGGGCGTCGCCGCATCGCCTTCGTCGGCGGACCCGAGGGGCTGCAGCAGGTCGCCGACCGCCTGGAGGGCGCTCGTCGGGCGGTCGCCAAGGTGGCGGATGCCGCGCTCGAGGTGGTCTCCACCGAGTCGCTCACCGTGCTCGAGGGGCGGGCAGCCGGGGAGTCGTTGCGCGAACGCGAGGCATTCGATCGCCCGGATGCGATCTTCGCCGCCAACGACCTGCTCGCGATGGGCGTGCTGCAGGCCCTGACGATGCAGGGCGGCGTGCGGGTTCCCGACGAGATCGCCCTCATCGGCTACGACGACATCGACTTCGCGGCGGCGGCCGTGGTGCCGCTCAGCTCGATCCGCCAGCCGGCGACCCTCATCGGCTACACCGCGGTCGACCTGCTGCTGAAGGAGGCGGCGGCCGCGGCGTCGGGCGCCGACGACCACGTGCACGAGCACGTCGTCTTCCAGCCCGAACTCGTGGTGCGCGCCTCGACTCGCGCCTGAGCCCTCCCGCCGCGCGCTGACGCCCCCGCCGGTGCGCGATCGTGGGAGTCACCGATCCGTCGATATCCGCCCTTCGCGGTCGGCGGTGGGGCGAGGATCGACGGATGGATGCGTCGTCGACGGGCGAGAGGTGCGCGGCGCGGCGACATCCGGAGACGGATGCCCGCCCGCCCGCCCCGCGGCATCCGCTCGGTGCCCGGGGAGCTTCGGCAGCCGGATCGGCGAGGTCATCGCGACCTCGTCGGAGAAGTCCGCGGGATCGTTGCGGCCGGAGACCGTCGCGAGCGAGCCCGTCGCGGGTGCCGGAACCCCGCCGCCGTCGGCGATCGCCTCCGCGGATGCGGCCCAGGCGAGCCCGAACCGCCAGCGCCGCTGCGGCATGCGCGCGACGCGGAGCCCGCGGGCGACCATGAGCCAGCCGACGCCGACGCCGAGCGCGACGAATGCGGCGACGGCCGCGACGCCGAGCGCCCAGCGCGGGCCCGCGGCATCCGCGACCCAGCCGACGGTGGGGGCGCCGATGAGCGTGCCGCCCATGAGGATCGCCACGTAGAGCGCCATGACGCGCCCGCGCACCGCGGGATCCGTGGTGGTCTGCACGTACCCGTTGGCGGTCGTGAGCAGCGTCACGGTCGCGAAGCCGATGAGCACGGTCGAGGCGGCGAAGGTCTCGTAGGTGGGCATGAACGCGGCGATGAGCGAGGCGGCGCCGAGAGCGCCGGCGCTGGCGAAGACGACGCGGAGTCGCGCCCGCTCGCGCCGGGCGGCGAGCAGTGCGGCCGTGAGCGAGCCGATCGCGAGGATGGAGGAGAGGATGCCGTACTCGCCCGCGCCCTTGCCGAACATGACCGCCATGGTCGAGGAGAAGATCGGGAAGTTCATGCAGAAGGCGCCGACGAGGAACACGATGACCAGCACCACGACGAGGTCGGAGCGGCCGCCGACGTAGCGGAACCCCTGGACGAGCGGGTTGCCGTCGCGCACGGCGCGGGGATGCACGATGAGCTCGCGCCGGCGCATCACGAGCAGGGCGCCGATCATGGCGATGAAGGTCAGGGCGTTGATCATGAAGACCCAGCCCGACCCCACGAGCACGATGAGCCCGCCCGCGACCGCGGGGCCGATGAGGCGGGCCGCGTTGAAGGAGGCCGCGTTCAGCGCCACCGCGTTCGAGGCGTTCGGCCCGCTCACGAGGTCGGAGACGAAGGTCTGGCGGGCCGGTGCGTCGAACGCGCTCGTGATGCCGAGCGCGAGGGCGAAGCCGTAGACGTGCCAGAGCTGCGCGTGGCCGCCGAGCAGGAGCAGGCCGAGGCCGACGGCGAGCAGCATGAGCACCGACTGGGTGACGATGAGCACCTTGCGCCGGTCGAATCGGTCGATCACCGCGCCGGTGATCGGCACGAGCAGGAGCTGCGGGCCGAACTGCAGCGCCATGGTCGCACCGACGGCGGCGGCGTTGTTGTCGGTGAGCTCGGTGAGCACGACCCAGTCCTGGGTCGTGGCCTGCATCCATCCGCCCACGTTCGAGACGAGGGCGCCGATGAACCAGACGCGGTAGTTGAATCCCGAGAGGGACCGGAACATCGCACTCACGCGGTGGCGAGCCTCCCCATGATCTCGGCGGCGGCCACGAGGGTCGCGCGCTCGGCGGCGGTCAGGTCGGTCATGCGCTCGGTGAGCCAGGCGTTGCGCACGCCGACGGTGGCGCTCACGACGCCCTCGCCGGAGGCGGTGAGGGTGATGTTCGTCTTGCGGCGGTCGGCCTCGTCGGGGGTGCGGGTGATGTGGCCGTCGACCTCGAGGCAGTCGACCGTGCGGTTCATCGAGGGGGCGCTGATGCGCTCGGCCTCGGCGAGCTCGGAGAGGGTCATCGACCCGTGCTTGGCGAGGTGCATGAGCACGGTCATCTGGCCGTCGGTCACGCGGTCGTCGGACTTCTGCGCCCGGATGCGACGGGCCAGCCGCACGGTCGCCAACCGCACCTGGGAGGCCTGTTCGGAGATGGTGGTCACGAATGCTTAGCCTAGCTCATTAGTGATGCTAAGCATATTGCCGGAGGCATCCGCTCGGGCACGACGCACGATGGAAACAGCCCGGAAACCGCGGAGTGGAATTCTCTCGTCATGGCAACCCTCTTCGACGGATACGCCACGGGCGGCACGAACGCGGCGCGTCGGCGGCGCCGCGCGGGGCGCCCATGGGACGAGATGTTCCCCGACGGCACGGCCGAGGTCCGCGAGCCGTATCGCGAGCTCTACCCGGCCCTGTCGCGGATGTCGCAGGACGAGCTCCGCGGTCGAACGGAGGCGCTCGCGAGCTCCTACCTCGCGCAGGGCGTCACCTTCGACTTCGCCGGGGAGGAGCGGCCGTTCCCCCTCGACGCGGTTCCGCGGGTGATCGCGGCATCCGACTGGGGCCGTGCCGAGGCGGGCGTCGCCCAGCGGGTTCGGGCGCTCGAGCGGTTCCTCGCCGACGTCTACGGCCCGCAGCTCGCCGTCCGCGACGGCGTGATCCCGGCGGCGCTCATCAGCTCGTCGACGCACTACCACCGCCAGGCGGCCGGCATCGTGAGCGCGAACGGCGTGCGCATCCACGTCGCCGGCATCGACCTGATCCGCGACGAGCAGGGCGACTGGCGCGTGCTCGAGGACAACGTGCGCGTGCCGAGCGGCGTCAGCTACGTCATCTCGAACCGTCGGGTGATGGCGCAGACGCTGCCCGAGCTCTTCACCTCGATGCGCGTGCGACCCGTGGGCGAGTACCCGAACCGGCTCCTGCAGGCGCTCCGTGCGAGCGCACCGGAGGGCACCGAGGATCCGACGGTCGTGGTGCTGACGCCGGGCGTGCATAACTCCGCCTATTTCGAGCACACGCTGCTCGCCCGGCTCATGGGCGTCGAGCTCGTCGAGGGCCGCGACCTGTTCTGCTCCGGCGGGCGCGTGTGGATGCACACGACCGCCGGCCCGACCCGCGTCGACGTCATCTACCGCCGGGTCGACGACGAGTTCCTGGACCCGCAGCAGTTCCGGCCCGACTCGGTGCTCGGCGCCCCCGGCCTCATGCTCGCGGCGCGGCTCGGCCACGTCACCATCGCGAACGCGGTCGGCAACGGCGTGGCCGACGACAAGCTCGTCTACACGTACGTGCCCGAGCTCATCCGCTACTACCTCGGCGAGGAGCCGATCCTCCCGAACGTCGACACCTGGCGCCTCGAGGAGCCCGACGCGCTCGCCGAGGTGCTCGACCGGCTCGACGAGCTCGTCGTCAAACCCGTCGACGGTTCGGGCGGCAAGGGCCTCGTCATCGGTCCGGATGCCTCGAAGGCCGAGCTGGACGAACTGCGGATGCGGCTGCTCGCCGACCCCCGCGGCTGGATCGCGCAGCCCGTGGTGCAGCTCTCGACCATCCCGACCCTCGTGGAGGACGGCCTGCGGCCGCGTCACGCCGACCTGCGGCCGTTCGCGGTCAACGACGGCTCGGAGGTGTGGGTGCTCCCCGGCGGCCTCACCCGCGTCGCGCTGCCCGAGGGGCGGCTGGTCGTGAACTCCAGCCAGGGCGGCGGGTCGAAGGACACGTGGGTGCTCGAGTCCGCCACGGCGCTGACGGACACCGCCGGCCTGCGGTTGGCGGCCGCCGCCGCGGCGACGAGCCGCAACGTCGGGGCGCTCGTCGCCGACCAGGCCTCGCCGAACACGGCTCCGGCGACCGGGCTTCACGGCGGCGCCTCGGCCGGCGCTGCGGCATCCGGGTCCGCTCCCGCCGCGGCATCCGCATCGGCCGAACCGCTGCACCGCTCGTCCCCGGTCACCTCGTCGCCGCAGGACGAGGACGCCCCGATCCGCCAGCAGCAGCAGCAACAGCAACAGCAGGCCGTCGAGAGGAGTGCACCATGCTGAGCCGCATCGCCGAGTCGCTGTTCTGGATCGGCCGCTACATCGAGCGCAGCGACGGCACCGCGCGCATCCTCGACGTGCACCTGCAACTGCTCCTCGAGGACCCGTGGATCGACGAGGACACCGCGTGCCGCGCCCTGCTCTCCGTCATGGGCAGCGAGGCGCACCCCGAGGAACCGCTCGGACGGGCGGACGTCATCGCCCTGCTGGCCGTCGACCCGAAGCATCCGGCGTCCATCGCGCACTCCGTCGCCGCCGCTCGCGAGAACGCCCGCCGCGCCCGGGAGATCGTCTCGACCGAGCTCTGGGAGGCCCTGAACCACACGAACGCCCGGATGCCGCGACGCGTCGCCGGCGACAAGACCCACGAGTTCTTCCGGTGGGTCCGCGACCGGTCGGCGCTCGCGATCGGGGTCGTCGACTCCGCGACCAGCCGCGACGAGGCCTGGCACTTCTTCGCGCTGGGCCGGGCGATCGAGCGGGCGGACATGACCGCGCGCCTGCTCGCCACCCGGTCGCTCACCGAGGCGAGCGGACCCAGCTGGACGACCATCCTTCGCAGCTGCGGCGGCTACGAGCCCTACCTGCGGAGCTACCGCGGCGTGCCCTCGAGCGAGTCGGCGGCGGAGTTCCTCCTGCTCGACCGCCTGTTCCCGCGCTCGATCATCTCGAGCGTCATCCGGGCCGAGGAGTCCCTGCGGGAGATCGACCCGCGCGCGGGACGCGTGGGCGTCACCGACCAGGCGCGCCGGCTCCTCGGGCAGATCCGCTCCGAGCTCGAGTACCGCCCGATCTCCGAGATCCTCGTCGACCTGACGGGCAACATGGAGCACCTGCAGGCGGTGACCTCGTCGGCGAGCGAGGCGATCAGGGCGAGGTACTTCCCGACGAGCGTCGTGCCCGTCTGGATCGGAGAGGTCTCATGAGCCGCATCAGGATCGTGCACCGCACGGGCTTCACCTACGCCGAGCCGGCGACGGCGTCGTACAACGAGGCGCGCATGCTGCCGCACTCCGACGGGCACCAGTTCGTCATGCAGGCCGGCCTCGACATCCGGCCGGGCGCGAGCCAGCACTCCTACCTCGACTACTGGGGCACGCGGGTCTCGACGTTCGAGGTGCTCACCCCCCACCGCGAGCTCTCGGTCACGGCGACGAGCCTCGTCGAGGTGCACCCGCGGCCGCTGCCGCGGACCGAGCTCGCCTGGGACCAGCTGGCCACGACGGCGACCTCCACGGTCGGGCTCGTCGAGGCGAGCGGCCGGTCGCGAGCCACGGAGCCGCCCGAGGAGGTTCGCGCGCTCGCCGCGGAGATCAGGGCCGAGGGCGGCGGCGTCGGCGAGACGGCGCTCGAGATCTGCCGGGCGGTCGGCTCCTCGATGGAGTACATGCGCGGCGTCACGGGCGTGCACTCGACGGCCGCCGAGGCGTGGACCGAGCGCAAGGGCGTCTGCCAGGACATCGCGCACGTCGCACTGGGCGCGTTGCGCTCGGCGGGCATCCCGGCGCGGTACGTCTCGGGCTACCTGCACCCCGACCCCGAGGCATCCGTCGACGAGACCGTCGTGGGCGAGTCGCATGCCTGGGTCGAGTGGTTCGCGGGGGAGTGGCGCGGCTACGACCCGACGAACCTCGTCGAGATCGGCGACCGGCACGTGCTCGTCGGCCGCGGGCGCGACTACAGCGACGTGCCGCCACTGCGCGGCGTGTACGCCGGGCCCGGGGCATCCGAGCTGTTCGTCTCGGTGGAGATCACCCGCGTCGCCTGAGCGGCGGTCCTCCCCGGACGGAGGCCACGGCCGAGCGGATGTCGCCGCCGAGCCCGGCCGAGCGGATGCCGCGAGCAGGGCGATGCCCCGGGCCGCAGAAGCGACCCGGGGCATCCGTCCGGCCAGCCGGCCGTCCTCGGAACGATCAGCCGCAGTCGCGGGCGTCGTACGCCACGACCTGGGAGCTGACCCCGCCGTCGGACGTCCGCGTCGCCTCGATCGTGACCGAGCCGGCGGGCACCGACTTCTCGCGCGTCGTGAAGGAGTGCGTCGCGTTCTTGCCGGCGTCGACCGACGCGAAGGACTTCTCGCCGTACGGCGAGGTGAGCTTCACCGAGACCGGCGCGCCGTCCTCGTTCGTCGCCTTCACGGTCACGTAGGCCTTCGACCCGAGGCACTTGGTGCCGACGGTCGCCGTCACCTCCGGCCCGGTCGGCCCGGCGTCATCGCAGCTGAACTTCGCGTCGCCCCAGATGCCATGGGCGCCGTTGATGCTGCCCGGCGCCTCGACGATGAGGTCGACGTACTGCACGCCCTCGAGGTCGACGTCCACCGACTCCGGCGCGAAGCCGGGGGTGAAGGTGCGGGACTGGTAGCGGTTGGCGCCGTCGGCGTCGACCTTGAAGATGACGTTGCCGCTGAAGCCGGACTCGAGCCCCACCTGCGCCGTGAACGCCGAGCACTTCCCACCCACGTAGTAGGTGATCTTGGACTGCGCGTGCACGCCGAGCCCCTTCTCGTACACCGGGGACTCGCCGGTGTCCGGGTCGGTGTAGTTGACCTTCAGGGGCAGGTCCGGCGAGCTCGCCGAGTCCTTGTTCGCGACGTCCTTGCCGATGACGCCCCAGCCGTTGGTCGCGCTGATCCAGTCGAGGTCGGAGACCCAGGCCTCGCCGGTCGGCGTCTCGGGCATCGGCTGCTCGACGACCTGCCAGTCGAAGAACTTCACCCGACTCTCGTTCGGCAGCTGCACCGAGGCGAGCTCCTTGCCCGGGTTCAGGCGAAGCAGGTTCGAGTACACCTGGTACTTGCCGGTCGGGTACTCGTACACGTCGGGGTTGGTCGCGCTGTTGCGTCCCATCGACGTGATCGCCACGGTCGCCCCCTGCAGCCCCGAGGCCTGCAGCAGCCAGTTCGGGAAGTACACCCGTTCCTTCGCCACGGTGCCGTCGGTGTAGGTGAGCGTGAGCTCGGGCGAGACGCCCGCGCCCGTCGCGGCCGAGCCGAGGACGGCCAGGTGCGTGCCCTGCCCGTTCAGCCGGATCAGCTGGCCCGCGGGCGTGACCGAGTTCGGCTCGCCGACCGGCGTCGGCCACGTGTACTCGATGGCCGAGTCCCCGGTGCCCACGGTCACGGCGCCGCCGGGGGTGACGCCCGCCTGTTCGAGGGCCGCCTTCGAGAAGGAGGCGCCGCCGCCGTCGAAGTTGCCGGCGGTCGCGGTCTCGAGGTCGGTGATGGAGACCGCGTTGAACGCGCCCTGCAGCGAGCCGTAGGCGACGTACATCTGGTTCGCGCCCGTGACCTCGACCTGCTGCCCCGAGGCAGAGGTGTACGCGGCGGCCACCGCCACGGTCTGCAGGTCGGCCCCGGACTCGGCGGTCACCTCGAGCACGAACTCGGCCGTGATCGACCCGCCGGGCTCCACGCGCTCGGCGCGGTCGCCGGTCGCGGACACGATGGTCCAGCCCTCGGGCAGCGCCGGCGTGAGCACCACGCCGTCCTTCGCGGCCGAGCCGGTGTTCGTGAAGGTGGCCGTGGCCGTCGTCTGCTCGCCCTGGAAGACCTGGGCGTCGAGGGCGACGTCGACGGATGCCGCGGAGGCGTCCTGGTCCCGACCGCCGACGGCGCTCGTGCCGGTGAGCACGACCTGCGCCGAGGCATCCGATGCCAGCCGCCCGGTCGAGACCACCACGACGCCGCCGGTGCGGTCGCCGTCGTACGCCCAGCCCGTGCGGCCCTCGAGCGCGTCGATGTCGTCGACCTGCTCGAGCGCGTCGCCGTCCAGCTCGACCGTGGCCGGCTCGGAGCCCGTGTGCACCTCGAGGCGGTAGCCGCGTTCCGCGGCCTTGCCGTCGTACTCGCCCTCGCGCGACCCGAGGTCGATCGTGACGTCGCCCTCCTCGGCGGCGCCGGGAGCGCGCACCTCGAAGGCCTGGTGGCTGGACTCCCCGCCAGTGTGGGCCCTGGTCGTCTTGTCGTCCTCGTAGAGCGTGAACGCGCTGTCGCCCTGCGGGTACGTCGTCAGCGTGATGGGCGAGTCCTCGGGGACGAGCGAGGCGTTGCGGGCGGTGATGCCCTGCGGCACGACCGCTCCGGCGCGCACGAAGATCGGCAGCCGGTCGAGCGGAGCCGGGTGGCCGTTCACGACCTTTCCGCCCTGGTGGACCGTGCCCGTCCAGTAGTCGACCCACTGGTCGCCCGCCGGCAGGTAGATGCCGTTGCGCACGTCCGAGTCGGTGAAGACCGGCGCGACGAGGTAGTCCTCGCCGAGCAGGAACTCGGTGTTCGCCTCGGCGCTGTACGCGCCGGGGTCGCCCGGGTACTCGAGCGCGATGGACCGCATCATCGGCACGCCCGTGCGGTGCGACTCCTCGGCCAGCGTGTAGATGTACGGCATCAGGCGCTGGCGGAGCTGGAGGTAGTCGCGGTTGATCTCCGTGGCCTCCTCGCCGTACAGCCACGGCCGCTTGTCGGTCTGGGCCCAGCCGCTCATCGAGTAGAGCGCGGGAGCGAACGCCTTCCATTGCAGGTCGCGGACGTAGCTCTCGCTCGAGCCGCCGAAGATGCCGTCGACATCGCCGGTGGAGAAGGCGAGGCCGGAGTTGCCGGCGCCCGTGAGCGCGGAGACCTGCCAGCGCACCGCGTCGAGGTCGCCGCTGTGGTCGCCCGTCCACTGCATGCCGCAGCGCTGGGACCCGGCCCAGCCCTCGACCATGAGGGAGGTGCCGCGGGCGTCCGAGTACTGCTCGATGCCGCCGTGGGCCGCCTCGCAGCCGGTCAGGGCCTGGCGGTAGCCCTGGCCGACCCAGGCGACGTCGAGCTTGCGCAGACGGACGCCGGCCTCGCCGACCTCGTACTCCTGGTTCGTGAGCGAGCGCTGCGTCCAGAGGCCGACCTTCAGGCCCGTCTCGGCCTCGATGACGTCGACGGTCTCGGGCAGCGCCTCGTACTCGCAGCCGTAGCCGTCGTTCACGAGCATCCAGCCGCCGGGCATGTCGTTCTCGACGAAGTCCTTCGCGAAGTCGAGGGCCTGCGGCGTGTGGAGCTTGGACTCGACCCGGCTGCCCGAGTAGGTCGGGTTCGCGCGGTTGTAGCAGTCGGCGTCGCCGTACTCGAGCGCGTAGACGGGCGGCATCATCGGCCGGCCCGTGAGCCTGGTGTACGACTCGAGGGACTGCTTGTAGTCGCCGGCGAAGTAGTACGCGTCGAAGCGCCGCTCCTCGTGGGTCGTGGTCCCGGCCGCGAAGTCGTAGCTCCCGCGGGCGAAGGTGTTGCGGAGAACGCCGTAGCCGGTGGAGGACATGTAGTACGGCACCGCGTTGGGGTAGCCGTCGTCGTCCCAGTCGAAGTTGCGGGCGATGTTGATCGTCGCTCCGGTGTGCACCGAGCGGCCGTTCTGCATGCCGCCGCCGATGAACTGCTCGCCGTCGACCGGGGCGAGGTGCTGGGTGGCGGAGGAGCCGCCGAAGGTGATGGGGGCCGACTCGGCCCAGAGCACGGTGCCGTCGGCGCGCGTCGCGCTCGAGCGCGTCGTCGCCCGGTCGATGGAGATCGTCACGTCACCCGTGGCGATGGTGATCGGGTCGGCGTCGGCGACGGCGATCTCGGCGCCGTCGAAGTCCGCTGTGCCGACGACGATGTCCGCCGTGCGGGCGGGGTCGCCCTGCGGCGTGTTGGCCGGGTCGGTGAACTCGCCGCTCGGGTCGGCTTCGAAGCGGAACGTGCCCGCGTCGAGGAAGGTGACGCGCATCGCGCCCGACTCGGCGGTCAGCGTGACGCTCGCGCCGTCCTGCTCGACGCCGGTGATGGCGCCGATGCCGCTGCCTGCGGCGTCGACCGGGACCTCCGGGGTCACGGGCTTGGGCTGGATGGGCGTCGTCGCGGCCGCGAGGGCCGTCTCGGCCGGGGCGGCCGTCGCGGCATCCGGCGCCAGGGTCGGAGCGAGGCCGACGCTCACGGCCGCGACGGCGGCGGCCAGACCGACGGCGAGTGCATTCGCCGTGCGGCGTCTGCGGTGTTCCCGGGCGTGGATCATCGGTGACTCACTTTCACATCGCTGATTGATAATGATTGAAGACTCACGAAACGTTCATATAGAATCAGCTTGCTTTCATCGCGGTCAAGTGTTTCCGCGGGATCGGGTGACGAATCCGCGCGGGGCGGTCGCGGTGTTCGGCGCGCGGCCGAACACGCGCGAGACCGACCGGGCCGATGGGGTGTGCACGGCTCGGGGCGGCTGCCACAATGGCCGCATGCCGACGTTCACCGATGCGCACGGGGTCCACATCCACTACCGGACGTGGCGGGTCCCCGAGCCGACGGCGGTGGTGCAGCTCGTGCACGGCGTGGGGGAGCACGTCGGGCGCTACGGCGAGCTCGTCGAGGCGCTGAACGCGGCGGGCTACTCGGTGTGGGCCGATGACCATCGCGGCCACGGGCAGACCGGGTTCGAGCAGCACGGCGGCGACCTCGATCGCATGGGTCGGCTGGGCCCCGGCGGCCTCCGCGCCACGATCGAGGACGTGCACCGGTTCACCGGCGTCATCCGCGAGACCGAGGGTGACGAGCTGCCGCTCGTGCTGCTGGGGCACTCATGGGGCTCGCTCATGGCGCAGATCATCCTCAACCGGCATCCAGACGAGTACGACGCGGTGGTGCTCACGGGCACCGCCTATCGCACCCTGTTCGACATGAACGGCGGCGACCTGAACGCCAGGCACAAGCACCTCGGGCCCACGCCCGTCGAATGGCTCAGCCGGCACCCCGAGGTCGCCCCGGCCTTCATGGCCGACCCGTACACGACCGAGGTGCCACTGCGGAAGCTCTTCGGCACCGTCGACGCCGCGCGCCTGCTCGGGCTGCCGGCCAGGCGCCTGCCCGCCGAGCTGCCGCTGCTCATCATGGTCGGCTCCGACGACACCCTCGGCGGCGAGCGGAGCGCCGTGAAGCTCGCGAAGGCCTACGCCCGGCGTTCGGGGCTCGTCGACGTGAGCCTCATCGTGTACGACGATGCGAGGCACGAGGTGTTCAACGAGACCAACCGCGAAGACGTGCGCGGCGACCTCGTCGCCTGGCTGGACGAGCGGTTCGCGGTCGACTGATCGCTACATCTTCGCGTGCCAGGGCGGCACGTCGTAACCGAGCAGCCGGATGCGCGGATGGTGGGCCGCGCCCGACTCCGTCGCCCACGGGTAGACGATCGTCGTCACGTGGCAGTTGCCGAGCACCGGCAGCAGGTCGCGGTAGCCGTCGGGATCCATGCCCGCGAGCTCGCAGAACAGCAGTCGGATGAGCGTCGCGTGCGCCACGATCAGCACCCGCCCGTCGGGGAACTCCTCGACGAGCTCGTCGAACACCGGGATGGCGCGGGCGATGCCGGCCCGGCCGGTCTCGCCGCCGGGGAACGGATTGGACGCCGGCGCCCTGGTGAACGCCGTCCACTCCTCGGGGAACCGCTCGGTGAGCTCGTCGGGCGTCAGGCCCTCCGCCTCGCCGAAGTCGATCTCCACGAGCCGCGGCTCGGAGCGCACGGCCAGCCCGGTGGTCTCGGCCGCGGGGGCGGCGGAGCGCTGCGCCCGGCTCAACGGGGAGGCCACGATCGCGTCGAGCTGCGAGTCGACGGCCCACGCGCCGAGCGCCGCCGCCTGTCCGAGGCCGTGCCGCGTGAGTGCGACGTCCGAGTTCCCCGCGTAGCGGTGCTCCGCGTGCCACACCGTCTCGCCGTGCCGGGCCAGGAAGAACGTCGTCATCCCGCCAGCGTACGCATTCGCGGGCCCATCGGCCCGAGACATCCGTAGGCTGTCCCTCATGCACGGTGAGTACAAGGTCCCAGGCGGAAAGCTCGTGGTCGTCGACTTCGACGTCGTCGACGGCGTCATCCGCTCGCCCCGCGTCGCGGGCGACTTCTTCCTCGAACCCGACGAGGCTCTCGGCGACATCGACGGCGCCCTCGACGGCCTCGCCGCGGCATCCGATGCCAAGACCATCGCCGGGGCGATCTCGGCCGCGCTCCGTCCCGACGCGGTGCTGCTCGGCTTCTCGCCGGAGGCGATCGCGGTCGCGGTGCGACGTGCGCTGACGGATGCCACGAGCTGGGCGAACTACGAGTGGGAGGTCGTGCACGACCCCGCCGTGTCGCCGCGACTGCACCTCGCCCTCGACGAGGTGCTCGCGACCCGCGTCGGCGACGGTCGTCGCAAGCCGACCCTCCGGTTCTGGGAGTGGGACGAGTCGGCCGTCGTCATCGGCAGCTTCCAGTCCGTGAGGAACGAGGTCGACCCCGAGGGTGCCGAGCGCAACGGCTTCGACGTCGTGCGCCGCATCTCGGGCGGCGGGGCGATGATGATGGAGAAGGGCAACGTCGTCACGTACTCGCTCTACGTGCCCGCCGAGCTCGTGCAGGGCATGAGCTTCGCCGACTCCTACGCGTTCCTCGACGACTGGGTGCTGCAGGGGCTCCGCGCGATCGGCATCGAGGCCACCTACCAGCCCCTGAACGACATCGCGAGCCCGCTCGGCAAGATCGGCGGCGCCGCGCAGAAGCGGCTCGGCTCGGGTGCCGTGCTGCACCACGTCACCATGGCGTACGACCTCGACAACGAGAAGATGCTCGAGGTGCTGCGCATCGGGCGCGAGAAGATCAGCGACAAGGGCATCGCGTCGGCCGCCAAGCGCGTGGACCCCCTGCGATCGCAGACCGGGCTCAGCCGGGCCGCGATCATCGAGGCGCTCATCCAGACCTTCGTCTCGCTGTACGGCGCGACGCCCGGAACCGTGTCGCCCGACGAGCTCGCCGAGGCCGAGGCGCTCGTCGAGTCGAAGTTCGCGACCGAGGAGTGGCTGCAGCGCGTGCCGTAGTCCGCGCGCCAGGGGCGCCCGGGCCGCGTGTGAGGATGGCTCACCAGGCCGGGTAGAATCGCCGGATGGACTGGTGGATGTGGCTCGGCATCGGCGTGCTCGCCGTGGCCGTGCTGACCCTCGCGATCAAGCGGGGGTGGGTCGACCTCTCCGACAAGACGAAGCGCGGCGGATCGGGCTCCGGCGGCGTCATGATGATCGGCGACGAGGTCTTCGCGCCGCGAAAGTACGAGGCGCAGGTCGAGCAGGACCGCCAGGCGCGCCTGCCCGTGCCCGCCCCCGTCCCCGGCGACGGCGACAAGGGCATCGCGTACGCCGCGGCCGACGCCGACGATGACGACCCCGACCGGTTCAAGGGCCGCATCCGCCTCGACGTCGAGCGCTGACCCGAGCCCGCGCCCTGCCAGACTGGAGCGCGTGACCCCCGACGAGCCCGACCGCATCATCCACGCGGACAACCTCGCGGTGCTGCCCACCCTCCCCGACGGAGCGTTCACGCTCGTCTACCTCGACCCGCCGTTCAACACGGGCCGCGCGCAGAAGCGGCAGTCGACCAGGCACGTCCGCGTCGAGGCGACGGATGACGGCGAGCTCGTGCCCGGGTTCGGAGGTGGCGCCGGGACCATCACCGGGTTCGCGGGCCGGCGCTACGAGCGGATCCGCGGCGACCTGCTCCGCTACGACGACCGCTTCGACGACTACTGGGGCTTCCTCGAGCCGCGCCTCGTCGAGGCCTGGCGGCTGCTCGCCGACGACGGCACGCTCTACCTGCACCTCGACTACCGCGAGGCTCACTACGCGAAGGTGCTGCTCGACGCGCTGTTCGGCCGGGAGTGCTTCCTGAACGAGCTCATCTGGGCCTACGACTACGGGGCCAAGGCGAAGCGGAAGTGGCCGACCAAGCACGACACGATCCTCGTCTACGTGAAGAACCCCTCGACGTACTGGTTCGACTCGACGGCCGTCGACCGCGAGCCCTACATGGCGCCCGGCCTGGTCACGCCCGAGAAGGCCGAGCTCGGCAAGCTCCCGACGGATGTCTGGTGGCACACGATCGTCTCCCCGACGGGGCGCGAGAAGACGGGGTATCCGACGCAGAAGCCCGAGGGCATCCTCCGCCGCATCGTGCAGGCGTCGACGCGGGAGGGCGACTGGGTGCTCGACTTCTTCGCGGGCTCCGGCACGACGGGCGCCGTCGCGGCGACGCTCGGGCGGCGCTTCGTGCTCGTCGACGAGAACCCCGAGGCGATCGGCGTGATGCGGGCCAGGTTCGCGAACATCGAGGGGGTGGCGTTCCAGGAGGGCGCGGACGGCGCGGCCGAAGCCATCGCCACCGAAGCCGTCACCACCGGAGCCGTCGAGCCGGCCGAGGCCGTCGAGCGAGTCGAGGCCGTCGAGTAGCCGGGGCGCCGAGGGCCTCCACGGGCGTCGCGCCGCGGCATCCGCTCGATCAGGTCGACTGGCGGATCACGAGGCTCGTGGGCAGGAGGGTCGTCGACGCGACCTCGTCGCCCTCGATGATGCGCACGAGCGTGCGCGCCATCTCGGCGCCCATCTCGAGCGAGGGCTGGTGCACGGTCGTGAGCGGCGGCATCGCGGTCGACGCGTAGCGGTCGTCGTCGAAGCCGACGATCGCCACGTCGCCGGGGATGCTGCGTCCGGCGTCGGCGATGGCCGAGTAGGCGCCGATCGCCATCTGGTCGTTCGCCGCGAACACGGCGTCGAGGTCGGGATGGCGCTCGAGCAGGCGGCGCATGGCGATCGCGCCCGATGCCGGGCTGAAGTCGCCGTACTCGACGGCGTCGTCCGGCAGGCCGGCGCGCTCGAGCGCCGTCGCCCAGCCGCGCTTGCGGTCGACGCCGGGAGGCATGTCCTGCGGGCCGGCGATCGTCGCGATGCGCTGCCGCCCGCGATCGATGAGGTGCTGGGTCGCGATCTCGGCGCCGTGCGCGTTGTCGACGTCGACCGTGTGGGTGACGCTCTCGGTCGGGTCGAGGGGGCGGCCGCCGAACACCACCGGGAGCGACTGGCTCACGTGCGCGTACGAGTGGTCGCCCGTGTGGTGGGAGGCCACGAGCGCGCCGTCGACATTGCCGCCGAGCAGGTAACGCCGCGTCTTCTCACTGCCCGTCTCGGACTCGATGAGCATCGACAGGGTGTACTCGGTCGGCGCGAGGGCGAGGCCGACGCCCTGCACGAGCGTCGCGAAGAACGGGTCGTTGAACACGCGCGACGTCGACTCGGGCACGACGAGGGCGATCGCCTGGGTGCGCCGGCTCGCGAGCGAGCGGGCAGCGCGGTTGGGCACGTAGTTGAGGGCCGCGATGGCCTCGCGGACGACCTCGGCGACGTCGGGGCTCACCTTCGGCGAGCCGTTGACGACGCGTGACACGGTCGCCCTCGAGACGCCGGCGCGGGCCGCGACCATCTCGAGGGTCGGCGCGTGGCCGGTGACTCCGCCGGTGCTCATCGCGTGCCCCCTCCCTGCGATCGACTCACCCCACGATAGCCGCAGCGGATGCCGCGAGCTTCGTGTCCTCGATGTGCTTCGCGAACGCGAGGGCGCTGTCCTTGGGCGTGCGCACCATCGTGTCGTAGTCGACGTGCACGATGCCGAAGCGCTTCTCGTAGCCCCATGCCCACTCGAAGTTGTCGAGCAGTGACCACACGAAGTAGCCGCGGACGTCGGCGCCGTCCTCGATGGCACGGCCGACCGCCTCGATGTGGGCGAGGATGTACGCCGTGCGCTCGGGGTCGTGCACGGCGCCCTCGGCGGTGACGACGTCGCCGTCGTAGGCGGCGCCGTTCTCGGTCACGTAGAGCGGGGGCAGGTTCGGGTACTCGGCGCCGAGGCGCACGAGCAGCGTGTGCAGTCCCTGCGGGTGCACCTCCCAGTCCATCGCCGTGCGGGGGAGCCCGCGCGTCGGCATCGTCACGAACTCGCTGCCGGGGAACGGCGAGCGGCCGGGCTTCGGCGTCGGCCGCAGGCCGGGCACCGCGTCGGCGGGCAGCGGATGCCCCGACACGTTGTCGTCGTGGTAGTGGTTCACGCCGAGGAAGTCGATCGGCTGGGCGATGACCTCGAGGTCGCCGTCCTGGATGCGCGCCGCGAGGCCGTAGTCGCGCACGTCCTCGAGGAGGTCGGCCGGATAGGCGCCGAGGAGCATGGGCTCCAGGAACATCCGGTTCCAGAGGGCGTCGATGCGGCGCGCCGCCTCCAGGTCGACGGGGTCCGTCGGGTCGTTCGGCACGGCATTGGTGAGGTTGAGCGTGATGCCCGCCTGGATGTCGCGCCCCGCGGCATCCGCGAGCCCTCGGAGCCGCTGCACGGCGAGGCCGTGCGCGAGGTGCTGGTGGTGCACGGCGGCCAGGCCTGCGGCCGGGTCGGTGAGGCCGGGCGCGTGCTCGCCGCCGACGTAGCCGATGAGCGAGGAGCAGAGCGGCTCGTTGAAGGTGGTCCAGTGCGAGACCCGATCGCCGAGCGCGCCGTAGACGGCCTCGGCGTAGTCGGCGAACCGGTACGCGGTGTCGCGGTTGGTCCAGCCGCCGCGCTCCTGGAGTGCCTGCGGGAGGTCCCAGTGGTAGAGCGTCAGCCAGGGCAGCACCCCTGCGCCGAGCAGCTCGTCGACGAGGCGCGAGTAGAAGTCGAGGCCCTCCTGGTTGACGGACCGGCCGCCGGGGACGACGCGCGCCCAGGAGGTCGAGAACCGGTAGGAGTCGAGTCCGAGCCGCTTCATGAGCGCGACATCCTCGGGCATGCGGTGGTAGTGGTCCACGCCGCGCTCGGGGGAGTCGCCGCCGGCGACCGCCTGGGGGAGGCGTGCGTACGCGTCCCAGATCGAGTCCTCCTTGCCGCCCTCGTGCGCCGCGCCCTCGATCTGGGCTGCGGCGGTCGCCGAGCCCCAGATGAAGTCCTTGGGGAAGGTGTTCACGTTCAACCCTTCACTGCTCCTGCCATGATTCCGGAAACGAGTTGCTTGCCTGCCAGCACGAAGAGCACGAGCAGCGGAAGCGTTGCGAGCACGGCGCCCGCGAGGACCACCGAGTAGTCGACGTAGCGCGCCGACTGCAGCTGGCTGAGGGCCACCTGGAGCGTCGGGTTCTGCGGCACGACGAGCAGCGGCCAGAGGTAGTCGGTCCACGCCGTCATGAAGGTGAACAGGCCGAGGATGGCCATCGCCGGCCGCGCGGCGGGGACGCCCACGTGCCAGAACGTGCTGATCATGCTCGCGCCGTCCATGCGGGCGGCCTCGATGAGCTCGTCGGGGATGACGTCGACGAGGTACTGCCGCATGAAGAACACGCCGAAGGCCGTGACGAGGGTCGGGATGATGACCGCGCCGAGCGTACCGGTCCAGCCGAAGTCCTTCATGAGCATGAAGAGGGGGATGATGCCGAGCTGCGTCGGCACCGCGAGCGTGGCGATGACGAACACCATGAGGCCCTCGCGGCCACGGAACTTCAGCTTCGCGAACGCGTAGCCCGCGAGCGTCGAGAACAGGATCACGGAGATCGTGATGACGCTCGAGACGATGATGCTGTTGCCGAGCGCGAGCCAGAACGGGATGGTGTCGAACACCTCGCCGACGTTGATCCAGAACTGTCCGCCGGGCAGCAGGGGCGGCCAGGTGTCGGCCAGGACCGACTTGTCGGAGGACCCGATGATGAACGACCACCACAGGGGATAGGCGCCGCCGACGAAGATGACGCCGATCAGGGTGTAGGCGAGCCAGCCGGGGCGACGCTCGATGCCCATGCCGCGCCCGTACCGGAGCTTCCGGTCGATGCGGTTCTCGGTCGCGGCGCTCATCGTGCGCCCTCCTTGTCGGTCGTGCCCGGGCGATCGTCCGGGTCGTCGTCGCGTTCGAGCGGGATCGGGGTCTCTCCGGGTGCGAAGGCGCCGGGGACGGCGACGAGGGTGTCGATCTCGGCCTCGCGCTGCGTGCGATAGCGGGCGAGCCGCTTGGAGCTGCGCTTCTTGATGGAACGGGCCTCGCTGGATGCGATGCGGCGCGAGAGCCAGAAGTTCAGGAGGCCGAACGCGACGATGATGAGGAAGAGGATCCAGGCCACGGCCGAGGCCCGGCCGAATTCCTGCCGGTTGAACGCGAGGTCCCAGAGGTAGAGCACGGTCGTCTGGTACTGGCGCTGCGGGCCGCCGGGGATCGAGCTCGTGGCGTTGAACAGCTTCGGCTCGGTGAAGATCTGGAGTCCGCCGATGGTGGCGGTGATGATGACGAAGATCAGCGTGGGCCGGATGCTCGGGATGGTGATCGAGAAGAAGCGGCGGGCGGCGCCGGCGCCGTCGAGCGCGGCGGACTCGTGCACGTCCCTCGGCACGGCCTGCATGGCGGCCAGGAGGATGAGGGCGTTGTAGCCGGTCCAGCGCCAGTTGACCATGGTCGCGATGGCGATGTGGGAGGGGAGGGTCTCGGTCTTCCACATGACCGGGTCGAGCCCGATCACGTCGAGCATGTTGTTCACGAGACCGTACTTCTCGCCGAAGATGTTGCTGAAGATGAGGGTCACGGCGACGGGCGTGACGATGTAGGGCAGGATCACCGAGAGCCGCCAGAACGTCTTCGCGCGGAGGTTCTGGTCGAGCACGGCGGCGATGATGACGGCCGCGATGAGCTGGGGCACGGCCGACAGCAGGAAGATGCTGAAGGTGTTGAACAGGGAGTTCCAGAAGAGAGGACTCGACAGTTCCGTCGTGAAGTTCTCGAGGCCGACCCATTCGCCGGGGCCGGTCAGCAGGTTCCAGTCGTTCAGGGAGACGACGAACGTGTAGACGAGGGGGAAGAGGCCGACGAGCCCGAACAGCACGAAGAAGGGTGCCACGTAGAAGTAGGGGGAGTACTTCACGTCGAAGCGGGACAGCTTGCGGCGGAACTCGGGGCGCTGCTTCGCCGGGGCCGGCCTGGGCGTCGGCGTCGGCGTCTCGGCCGAAGGGGTGAGTGTCGAGGTCATCTTCTCGCCTGTCTGGATGCGGGTGTTTCGGGGACCGGGCCCGACGGATGGATCCGCCGGGCCCGGTCGTGAGGTCCGAGGAGACTTACTCGGAGACCAGTTCGTTCAGCAGGTCGATCGCGTGCTGCCATGCGGTCGGGCCGTCGGCCTTGCCGGAGTCGAGCTCCTGCACCGAGGGGCCGAAGACCTGCTCCTGGATGACCGAGTCGTCCGGGCCCTTGTACTGGGCCACGACGCCTTCGGCGCGGGCGGCGAGGATCTCACCGATGGGAGCGTCGTTGAAGAACGCCGTGAGGTCGCTCTCGCCGGTCACGCCGGCGTCGCTCTGCGCCTCGATGTTGCTCGGGAAGGCGCCCGCCGCCTGGAAGGAGGCGACCTGCGACTGCGCGTTGGTGAGGAAGGCTGCCAGGTCGGCGGCCTCCGCCGGGTGCTTCGAGGTGGTGGGAACGGTCAGGAACGCGCCGCCCCAGTTGGCTGCGCCGCCGGGGAAGACGTCGGCGAAGTCCCAGCCGGTGCTGGCGTCGCCGCCGCCGGCCTCGACCTGGCCCTTGACCACGCCGAGCATCCAGCCCGGGCAGACGAAGGTCGCGAAGGAGCCGTCGGTGAAGGCCTTGCCTCCACCCCAGTCCCACTGCGTCTGTGCCGACGAGAGGCCGTTGGCCGCACCCTCGGCGAGGAGCGCCCAGCGGGCCTCGAGCTCCTTGTTGCCCTCGACGTTCAGCTCGCCGTCGGCGGTGTAGTAGCCCTCGGGAAGCTGGTTGACCATGGAGTTCCAGACGAAGCCGGACTGGTCGTAGAACGCCTTGCCGGTCTTGTCGGTGTACTCCTTGCCGACCTCGAAGAACTTCTCCCAGGTGGCGTCCTCGCCGCCGAAGAGCGCCGCGACGCCCTCACGGTCGCTCGGGAGGCCGGCGGCCTCGAAGAGCGCGCCGTTGAAGCACAGGCCCTCCGGGCCGATGTCGGTGCCGTAGCCGATGATGCGGCCGTCGGCGTCGGTGGCCTGCTTGACCTTCCAGTCGACCCACTGGTCGGCCGTGTCCTCGGCGCCGTACTCGCTCAGGTCGGTGAACGAGTCGCTCACCTGCATGACCTTGCTGAGCCAGCCTTCCTCGACGGCCTGGACGTCGGGGAGCCCGGCGCCGGCGGCCTGCTTGGTCTGCCAGTCGGTGAGGGCGTTTCCACCGGTGTCGATGTTCGTCGCCTTGATGGTGATGTTAGGGTTGTCGGCCTCGTACTGCGCGTAGAGGTCGTCGAGGCCCTGCGTGCCGAACGTGGTGACGGTCAGCGTGATGGGCTCGTCGCTGCTGCCTTCTTCGCCGCCGCCGGTGGAACAGGCGGTTGCGAGGAGAGCGATGGATGCGGCGCCTGCGACGGCTGCGGCAACCCTGGTGCGTCGTGAAAGCTTCACGGTCACTCCTTTGTGTGCGTGGGACGGAATGTGGCGGAGAGAGCGCTCTCAGACATTCGCGTGAGAGCGCTCTCACGTTTCGTCGGAGACTTTACGCACCCGAAACATGCGCTGTCAAGAGAGCGCTCTCACGCGGGCGTGTCGTTACCGAACCGTGACGAGGCGGGCGCGCTCAGGATCGGTCCGGATGCCGCCGCGTAGACTCGGACGGTGCCTGACGTCGACCGCGAACCGCTCTCCGAGGGCGTCCAGCGCCGTCGCCTGCAGCTCGCCGGCGGGCTGAGCCTCGTGCTCGTCGCCATCGCGGCCGTCGTGATCGGGGCGGTCACCGGGGCCGACGCGTCCGCCGGGTCCTCCGGAGCCGACGGGTCCTCCGTGACCGGCGTCGATGGCGCGACGCAGGCGCCCCGGCCCGAGCCCGAGGCGCCCGCCGCACCGGCCGCGGTCGACACCTTCGACAAGGCCGCGCTCTCGATCGACGACCCGGCGAGCATCTGGGTCGTCGTCAACAAGCTGCGACCGCTGAACCCCCAGGACTACGAGCCCGAGCTCGTCGACGTGCCGGTGCCCCACACCTGGGAGCCGATGATGCGGCAGGAGGCCTCCGACGCCGCCGCCGCGATGTTCCAGGCCGCCGCCGACGAGGCGGGCCTGTACCTCGCCTCGAACAGCGCCTACCGCAGCTACTCCACGCAGGTCGACCTCTACGGCGCCGGCGACGATCCCACGACCGCGCCCCCCGGTGCCAGCGAGCACCAGACGGGGCTCGCGATCGACATCGGCGCCGAGAACGGCTGCACCTTCGAATGCCTCGAGACGAGCCCCGAGGGGGAGTGGCTGCGGGCGAACGCCTACCGGTTCGGCTACCTGCTGCGCTATCCGGCCGACAAGGTCGACGTGACCGGCTACCCCCACGAGGCCTGGCACTTCCGGTACGTCGGCGTCGAGCTCGCGACCGAGATGCACGACACCGGGTTCACGACGCTCGAGGAGTTCTTCGGGCTGCCGAGCGTTCCGCTCAGCACGCGGTGACCGGCGCCGGGTGATGGTGGGCGGCCGATGAGCGACGGGGCGATGGCCGAGCGGATGTCGCGCGCGAGCGCCGCGCGTCGCCGCGAGCCGCGCCGGGGCGTCGCGCTGACGGTGCTCATCGTGAACCAGCTGCTCGCGGGCATCGGCGTGGCCTCGGGAATGGCGCTCGCGGCGATCCTCGTCGCCGACCTGACGGGCGTGGTCGCCATGGGCGGCCTCGCGCAGTCCTCGAGCGTGCTGGGGGCGGCGATCGTGGCGATCCCGCTCGCGAAGCTCGCCGTGCGCTCGGGTCGGCACGTCTCGCTCGCCGTCGGCTACGGCCTCGCGGTGGTCGGCGCGCTGCTCGTGATCGCCGCGGCCACGACCGGTGCGGCTCCGCTGGTGTTCCTCGGCCTCGCGGCGTTCGGCGCGGGTTCGGCGGCCGGCCTGCAGGCGCGGTTCGCCGCGACCGAGGTCGCCGCCCCCGGCTTCGAGGCGCGCTCCATGTCGCTCGTGCTCTGGGCGACGACCATCGGCTCCGTCGCCGGTCCGCTGCTCTCGGAGTCGGGCGATCGGGTCGGCGTCGCCCTCGGCCTGCCGTACCTCGTCGGCCCGTTCATCTTCTCGGCCTGCGCGTTCGCGATCTCGACGATCCTGGTGGCGACGCTGCTCCGGATGCCGCCGGCCGGCGTGCTCGCGACCGATCCCGCCGTGGCGCCGATCGAAGGGGCGGCCACGACCGAACGCGCCGCGACCGACGATGCGACCGTGGATGCGGCCGCGGGGGCCGCGCCGGACGAGGCGCTCCAGGGCGACGGCCCCGGTGGCCGGAGGCCCGACGAGGGGGTCGACATCGTGGATGCGACGGGCGCCGCGCCCGCGGCATCCGTGGGTTCGCTGATGGCGATGCGCATCGCCGTGCGCGAGCCGCGCGCGCTGTTCGCGATCCTCGCGATCGTCTGCTCGCACACCGTGATGGTGGGCGTGATGGTCATGACGCCCGTGCACATGGTCGCCCACGGCCTCTCGCTGAACCTCGTCGGGCTCGTGATCAGCCTCCACATCCTCGGCATGTATGGCGCGAGCCCGCTCATGGGCTGGCTCGTCGATCGCATCGGGTCCGTGCGCGTCATCCTCATGGGCTCGGCGATCCTCGTCGTCGCCGCGGTCATCGGGATCCTCGCGCCTGGCGACGACCTGCTCCTCGTGCCGCTCGCGCTCGGGCTGCTCGGGCTCGGCTGGTCGGCCGGCATGATCGGCGGTTCCACGCTCGTGACGACGTCGGTCGAGGCCCGCATCCGCGTGCCGTTGCAGGGCGCGACGGATGCCGCGATGAACCTCGCCGCGGCGCTGTCGGCCGCGCTCTCGGGGCTCGTCCTCGGCGCGTTCGGGTTCGCGGGCGTGAATGTGGTGGCACTGCTCGTGCTGGTGCCGCTCGCGGTCGTCGGCCTCCGGATCATGGCGCAGCGACGGGCGCAGGCGGCGTGAACGCGCTCCCATACGTCTCCCAGCGTTCAAGAGGGATCCTCACAAACTGACGTGTTGGGCTGGGGGTCCCCCTTTCTGCCGACACGAAACTCCACGGTTTGCTCACTCCCTCCGATCTCCCCGTCCTCCGCCGCGCCACCTTCCAGGCCCCCTCGATCGAACCCGACGACCAGCACGAGCCGTCGAAGCGTCGACGCCGCGCCCGTTCCAAGCCCTCCGGCGGTTCCGTCGTGCCCACCGCCGAGGGCTTCGCGACGACCGCCGACGCGCCGGATGCCGCGACTGCGGCCGGATCCGTGACGGAGCCGACGGCCGCGGAGTCGACGCTCGAGGTGACCGTCGTGCCGGCCGACGGCGCGGACGTGATCGAGGGTGCGACCGAGGTCGTCACGGTCGACCCGCGCGGCGGGTTCGACCTGCCGGAGGAACTCGACCACCTGGATGAGCTCGACCACCCCGACGACCTCGACCGTCCAGACGAACTGGACCGTCCCGAGGAGCGCGGCGACCGCTCGGGCCGCGGCTCGGATGCTGCGACCACCGCCGCGACCACCGCCTCGACGGCCGCGACCGATCGCGGTGCGGCGTCCGCGCCGCGCCACCGCGCGGAGCGGATCCGCAACCGGCGCGCGGTCGCGGGTGCGCCCACCGCGGCTGCCGGCCGGACCGGCGCGGGCAAGGGCGGCGCGGGCGCCTCGGTGCGGCGGACGGCCGCGCTCGGATCGGCCGTGGCGTTCATCGGGCTCAGTGCGTTCGGCGCGATCCTCCCGGCCGCCGACGCCGATGCATCCGACTCGCTGGCCCGTGGCGACTCCGCGAACGCGAACTCGACCGCCCAGGCGACCTCGACCGCCGACGCCGACTCGATCGACGCCGCCGCCCTCGACTCGATCACGCCCGCCCCCGAGGCGGAGGCACGCCCGGCGATCACGAGCGGGCTCTCCACCGAGGCCGCGCCCTTCACCGGCGGGACGCAGGTCACCGTGCAGGGCCGCTCGCTGGACGAGGTCGCCTCCGTGACCGTGGGGTCCACCCCGGCGACGATCGTCGCCGCCGACGACGCGAAGATCACCTTCCAGGTGCCGGCCGTCGCCGAGGGCTCTGCCGGTGCTGCCGTCGACGTGACGATGGCCGATGCCGACGGCGAGCCGGTCGAGGTCGTCACGACGGAGGCGCCCGCCTCGACGGCCGCGACCACGGTCGCCTCGCTGATCTCGTCGGCCGACGCGACCGAGGTGCAGCAGGAGCTCGCCGCCGGTGAGAAGCCGGCCGAGCCGCTCGTGCTCACGTACACCAGCGACCCCGGCATCGACGCGCAGCTGCAGTACGTGCTCACCTACTGGAGCAGCTACAACTCGGCCCAGTACCCGGTGTTCGGCGGCGTCGACTGCGCGAACTTCGCCAGCCAGTCGCTCATCGCCCGCGGCTGGGCGATGGACGCCGGCTGGTTCTACGACGGCGGCACCGGCACGATGTCCTCGAGCTGGTCGAGCTCGACCGCGCTGCGCGACTACCTCCTGGGCCAGCCCGCTCGCGCGACCGCCCTCGACGACTCGCAGCGCGCCCAGGTCAAGGTGGGCGACATCGCCCAGTTCGACTGGGACTCCTCGGGCGACCGTGACCACACGGCCGTCGTCACTCGCGTCGAGCACACCGACGCCGGCACGAAGGTCTGGGTCGGCGGCCACACCAAGGACATCGACTTCTGGGATGTCGACGTGGCCCTGGCGTCCGGCGGCGGCTCGGTCACGTACTTCTCGATCCACTGATCGGATGCCGCGCGCAGGCGCAGAACGCCCGGTCGAGCTCTGCTCGGCCGGGCGTTCCCCGTCGGTGCGAACCGCGTCAGCCGCCGAGCGCCGCGTCGACGACGCGCTTGGCCTCCTCCTGCACCTGCGCGAGGTGGTCGGCGCCCTTGAAGGACTCCGCGTAGATCTTGTAGACGTCCTCGGTGCCGCTCGGGCGCGCCGCGAACCAGGCGTCGGCCGTCTGGACCTTGACGCCGCCGATGGCCGCGTCGTTGCCGGGCGCCTTCGAGAGCTTGGCCGTGATCGGCTGGCCGGCGAGTTCGGTCGCGGTGATCGCGTCGCCGGTGAGCTTGCCGAGCGCCGCCTTCTGCGCGGGGGTCGCCGCGGCATCCTTGCGCTCGTAGGCGGGGTCGCCGAAGCGCTCGACGAGGTCGGCGTAGAGCTCGGAGGGCGAGCGGCCGGTGACCGCGCGGATCTCGGACGCGAGCAGGCACAGCAGGATGCCGTCCTTGTCGGTCGTCCAGACGGTGCCGTCGAAGCGGAGGAAGGACGCGCCCGCGCTCTCCTCGCCGCCGAAGCCGACCGACCCGTCGACGAGGCCGGGCACGAACCACTTGAAGCCGACCGGCACCTCCCAGAGGCGGCGGTCGAGGGCCGCGGCGACCCGGTCGATCATCGAGCTCGAGACGAGGGTCTTGCCGATCGCGGCATCCGCTCGCCATTCGGGGCGATGAGCGAACAGGTACTCGATCGCGACCGCGAGGTAGTGGTTGGGGTTCATGAGCCCGCCGTCGGGCGTGACGATGCCGTGCCGGTCGGCGTCGGCGTCGTTGCCCGTCAGGATGTCGTAGCCCGAGTGCGCGAGCACCGAGGCCATCGCGCTCGGCGACGACGGGTCCATGCGGATCTTGCCGTCCCAGTCGAGCGTCATGAACGACCACGCGGGGTCGACCCGCTCGTTGACGACGGTGAGGTCCAGGTCGTACGCGTCGCGGATCGCCGCCCAGTAGTTGACGGATGCCCCGCCCAGCGGGTCGGCGCCGATCTTCACGCCCGCCGAGCGGATGGCGTCGAAGTCGATGATGTTCGCGAGGTCGGCGACGTAGGCCGTGCGGAAGTCGTAGGTCTCGACGGCGCTCGGCTCGGCCTGCTTCACCTCGCGCAGGCCGCCCGCGATGAGCTCGTTGGCCCGGTTCGCGATCCAGCCGGTGGCGTCGGAGTCGGCCGGACCGCCGTGCGGCGGGTTGTACTTGAAGCCGCCGTCCTGCGGCGGGTTGTGCGAGGGCGTGATGACGATGCCGTCGGCCTCGCCCTCGGCGCGCTTGGCGGGGTCGTTGTTCCACGTGAGGATCGCGTGGGACAGCGCGGGGGTGGGCACGTAGTCGTCGTACTGGTCGACGAGCACCCGCACGCCGTTGCCGACGAGCACATCGAGCGCGGTGGTCTGCGCCGGCGCGCTCAGGGCGTGCGTGTCGGAGCCGATGAAGAGCGGCCCCGTGATGCCCTGCGCGGTGCGGTACTCGACGATGGCCTGCGTGATCGCGAGGATGTGGTGCTCGTTGAAGCTCGTCGAGAACGAGGAGCCACGATGCCCCGAGGTGCCGAACGCGACGCGCTGCTCGGGCACCGCAGCATCCGGTGTCTGCTCGTAGTAGGCCCTCACGAGCGCTTCGACGTCGATGAGGTCGGATTCGGTGGCCTGGGTTCCCGCGCGTGCGTGCATGCCTCCAGTCTGTCAGCGGGCGGTGCCCGCGTCACCGGGTGATGCTCAGAACAGCGCTTGCAGGCCGGAGGCGACCGTGAAGATCGCGAGGCCGGCCAGGGCGCCGACGACGGTGCCGTTGATGCGGATGAACTGCAGGTCGCGGCCGACCTGGAGCTCGAGCTTGCCGGTGGTCTCCGCGGGGTCCCAGCGCTCGACGGTCTCGGTGATGACGTCGGCGACCTCGTGCCGGTACCTGCGCACGACGTACCCCGCGGCCTTGGTCACCCACGTGTCGACCTTCACGGAGAGGTGCTCGTCGGTCACGAGTCGCGTGCCGACCTCGGCCACCGCCGAGGTCAGGCTCGCGCGGAGGTCGCTCCCGGGATCGGCGAGGGCCGCCTCGAGGGACTCCTTCACGCTCGCCCAGGCCTCGCCGGCGAACTCGCGCAGCCGCGGGCTCGCGAGCAGCTCGGCCTTCAGCGCCTCGACGCGCTCGATCGTCTGCGGATCGTGCTGCAGCGAGTCGGCGAGGTCGGCGAGGTAGCGGTCGATCGCCTCGCGCGCCGGATGCGCCGGGTCGCTCCGCACGGCGCGGACGAGGGCCAGCACCTCGCGGGACGCCCGGTCGTCCACGAAGCGATCGACGAACCCCGGCATCCACTTCGGCAGGCGGTCGGAGACCATGTTTCCGAACGCCTCGGGATGCGCCTCGAGCCAGTCCTCGGCCTTCTCGAGCAGCGCGTCGACGGCCGCCCGCTGCTGGTCGGCGGCGACGAGCCGCGCGCCCACCCGGCCGATGGAGGGCGCCCATTCGGGCTCGAACAGGTGCCGGCGCGCGAGTCGCTCGATCACGTCCTCGACGTCGTCGTCGCCGAGCAGGGCGAGCAGGCCCCGTCCGGCGACGGAGGCCTCGGCCGTGACCCGTTCGGCGTTCGCGGGGGTGGCGAGCCAGCTGCCGAGGCGTCGGGCGATGCCCATGGACCGCAGCTTTCCGAGCACCACCTCGTCGGAGAGGAACTCGTGCTCGACGAACGCGCCGAGGCTCGCGCCGATCTCGTCCTTGCGGGTCGGGATGATCGCGGTGTGCGGGATCGGGATGCCGAGCGGATGCCGGAACAGCGCCGTGACCGCGAACCAGTCGGCGAGCGCGCCCACCATCGCGCCCTCGGCGGCGGCCCGCACGTACGCCAGCCAGGGCACCTGGTCCTGCAGCGCGAAGGACACGGCGAACACGACCGCCGAGATGGCGAGCAGGCTCGTCGCGAACCGCTTCATGCGCCGCAGCGCCACGAGTCGTTCGGCGTCGGTCGGCACGGCGGCGCGCGGGCGGGGGCGCGGCCGTTCCAGGGTCGAGGTCATCGCATCCTCCGATCACGGGTCGCGGACCCCTTCGACGCTAGCCGTTCGCGCCCGCCCCCGGTGGCTAGGCTTGCGGCATGACGGATGCCGCAGCCACGCCCCCCGACGAGACGTACTCGTACCTCGGGCCGGCCGGCACCTTCACCGAGGCCGCGCTGAAGCAGGTTCCCGAGGCCGCGGGCAGGCCCTGGCGCTCGGTCAACAACGTGGGCGAGGCCCTGGCCGATGTCACGAGCGGCCGCTCCGTCGCCGCGATGATCGCGATCGAGAACTCCATCGAGGGCGGCGTCTCGGCCACCCAGGACGCACTGGCCACGGTGCCCGGCCTCCGCATCGTGAGCGAGGTGCTCGTGCCCGTGAACTTCGTCCTCGTCGCACGGCCCGGAACCGCGCTCGAGGACGTCCGGGTCGTCAACGCGCACCCCGTCGCCTACGCGCAGTCGCGCGGCTGGCTCGAGCGCCACCTGCCCGAGCACGGGCACATCCCCTCCTCGAGCAACGTGCAGGCCGCGTCCTCGCTCTTCGACCCCGACTGCGCAGCGGATGCCGCGGTCGCACCTCCCGGCATCACCGAGCACCACGACGTGGCGGTGCTCGCCCGCGAGATCGGCGACAACCCCAACGCCGTGACCCGCTTCGTGCTCGTCTCGCGCTCGCGCGTGCTCCCCGAGCCGACCGGTGCCGACAAGACGAGCCTCATCGTCGAGCTGCCGAGCGATGAGCCCGGTGCGCTGCTCGCGATGCTCGAGCAGTTCTCGACGCGTGGCGTGAACCTGTCCCTGCTGGAGTCCCGTCCGATCGGCGACGCGCTCGGGCGGTACCGGTTCGTGGTCGACCTCGACGGGCACATCGCCGATGAGCGGGTCGCCGACGCGCTGCTCGGCCTTCGCCGCACGAGCCCGAACGTGATCTTCCTCGGCTCGTATCCGCGCGCCGACCAGCGTGAGATCGAGTACCACGCGAAGTACGATGACGAGATCTTCATCGAGGCCAGGGACTGGCTGCGCGGGCTGCTGAGCGGCGAGCCCGACTGACGTTCCCGCGCCCCGGCGGAGGCCCGACCCGGCGCCGATGGCGCCCAGGCATGAAGGACACGCGATGAGCGACGAGGCTGCGCGGGCCATCGACCCGAGGTTCGACCCCAGATACCAGCGCGGGTACACGCCGGGCGTCCACGAGGTGCCGACTGCGGTGCCCGAGGCCCCTCGCGAGGCGCAGCGCGTCGAGCGCGAGCCCGGCGGCCGTGCCGCCGCGACGGAAGCCGCGGTCGCCCGGAAGCCGCAGCGAGGCGACACCGCGATCGTGTCGGATGAGCAGGCCCACGACCATGCCGCGGCCCTGCTCGCATACTTCGGCCGGGAAACCGGGTCGGAGGCGGTCGGGTCGACCGGCGGACCGCCCCGGGGCGCGCGCATCGAGGCGCCCCCCGCAGCGGCCGGCCAATATGCCGACTCCGGCATGGCCGAGCTCCTCGACGCATCCGTCACCGATGCCGAGCACGAGAGCGAGTCCCCGTTCGTCCGGCATCCGTCGCTCGCGTTCTGGGTGTCGCTCGCCTCGAGCATCGCCTTCGTCCTCATCGGCGCGGTGCTCTACTGGAACGTGAACCTCGAGCAGATGCAGCCGGGCGGCCGCATCGGCGGTGAGGACCAGGCGTTCCTGAGCACGATGCACGCGCTCGGCTTGGGCCTCGTGCAGGCGGGTGTGCTCGGCATCGTCGTGGTCCTTGCGCTGTGGTCGGTGCAGGTCGCACGGGGTCGGCGGTCGTGATGCCTCGCCCGAAGCCACTTCGCAACCCGGCGGTGATCGGGCTGGGCGTCGTGCTCGTCGCCTCGATCCTCGCCGTGCAGGGACTCGCACGGATCGTCGCCGACGGCTACGACGCCCTGAGCTCGAGCCAGGGTACGACGGCCGAGGAGATGAATGCTCTGAACGTGCAGTGGATGACCCTGGACGCCATGAACCAGGCCATCAACGCGCTCGGCGTGCTGGCCGCGACCTCCGCCTTGGCGCTTGTGTTCGTCTGGTGCTTCTGGCCACGGGGCGGACGCGGCCCTGCCGGCCGGGCGGGTCAGTCGAGCGAGGGCACGCGCACGATGAGTGCGGCAGGGTCGACGGTGAACCTCGCCGAGACGACGGTGCCGAACTCGTCGCCGTCGATCTCGAACTCCTCGGCACCCTCGACGATCTCGATCTCGACCGAGCGCCCGCGCGAGTAGACGATCTCGCGACGTCGCTTGCCGCCCGTCAGGTCGATGATCTGGCGGCCGAGGTCGCTCTTGCTCAGCACCCGGTTCTCCCAGGCAACCTTGCGCCAGATGAACAGCCAGCCGATCCAGTTGCGAGGCTGGAGCACGGCGACGTCGAGACGGCCGTCGTCGAGTTCGGCGCCGGGGATGAGCTCGATGTTGCCGGGCAGGTACCCGAGGTTCGCGACGAGGATGGTCGAGACCCTCGAGTGGTGCAGCTTGCCCGCATCCGTGCGGTAGACCGCCCGGTACGGCTTGGAGGCGGGCAGGGCGCGCAGGCCGGCGTCGACGTAGGCGAGCCAGCCGACGCGCTTCTTCAGCTCGGGGTTCGTGCTCGAGATCATCGCCGCGTCGATGCCGATGCCCGACATCACGAGCGACGTGTGGTTCTCGGTGTCACCGTCGGGCCGGGTCACGTCGATCGCCAGGACGTCGACGGCGCGGGCGAAGCCCGAGAAGGCGAGCACGACGGCATCCGGCACGTCGTTCACGGGGATGTCGAGGTTGCGGGCGAAGAGGTTGCCCGTCCCGAGCGGCACGATGCCCAACGGCAGGCCGCTGTCGCGCAGGCCCGCGGCGACCGATCGCACGGTGCCGTCGCCGCCCGCGGCGATCACGAGGTCGACGCCCGCCTCACGGGCCTCGATCGCCATGCCCTTTCCCGGGTCCGCGACGGTGGTCTCGATCCACAGTGGCGACGCGAATCCCTGCAGGTCGGCGATCCTCGCGATGGTCGCCCGGAGCTCGTCGATGCCCTGCTTGCTCGGGTTGTAGATCACCGCGACCTTCGGGCGCGCGTGCGCCGCATCCGTCGTCTGCTGCTTCTCGCCCCGCGCCACGCAGCCAAAGGTATGCCATCGAGGGCCCGCAGTTAGACTGGCACGCGTGATCGACCCCCTGCTGCTTCGCGAGAACCCCGACCTGATCAAGCATTCGCAGGAGCTCCGAGGGGAGTCTCCGGCCCTCGTCGACGACGCCGTGGCCGCGGATTCCGCCCGCAGGCACGCCATCACGGCGTTCGAGTCGCTGCGTGCCGAGCAGAACGCGTTCGGCAAGCAGGTCGCCCGGGCTCCGAAGGAGGAGAAGGCGGCCCTCGTCGCGCAGGCCCAGGAGCTCGCTGCGCGCGTGAAGCAGGCCAGCGCCGACGCCGCGATCGCCGAGGAGGCGTTCACCGCGGCGGTCCAGCGCATCGGCAACATCGTGCTCGAGGGCGTCCCGGCCGGCGGCGAAGACGACTTCGTCCTGCTCCGCGAGGTCGGCGAGATCCCCACGTTCGACTTCGAGCCCCGCGACCACCTCGAGATCGGGGAGCTCCTCGACGCGATCGACATGGCCCGCGGCGCGAAGGTGTCGGGTGCCCGGTTCCACTACCTCAAGGGCATCGGCGCGCGCCTCGAACTCGCGATCATGAACATGGGACTCGACCGGGCCCTCGCCGCCGGCTTCACGCCGCTCATCACGCCCACCCTGGTGCGGCCCGAGATCATGCAGGGCACCGGGTTCCTCGGCGCCCACGCCGACGAGATCTACCACCTGCCGGCCGACGACCTCTACCTCACCGGCACGAGCGAGGTCGCCCTCGCCGGGTACCACGCCGACGAGATCATCGACGTGTCGAACGGCCCCATCCGCTACGCCGGGTGGTCCACCTGCTACCGCCGTGAGGCGGGCTCGGGCGGCAAGGACACCCGCGGCATCATCCGCGTCCACCAGTTCAACAAGCTCGAGATGTTCAGCTACATCGACCCGGCCGACGCCGAGGCCGAGCACGAGCGGCTGCTCGCCTGGCAGGAGGGCATGCTCCGCGACCTCGGGCTCTCGTACCGCGTGATCGACACCGCGGCCGGCGACCTCGGGTCGAGCGCGGCGCGCAAGTACGACGTCGAGGCCTGGGTGCCCACGCAGGGCGCCTACCGCGAGCTGACCTCGACGTCGAACTGCACGACCTACCAGGCGCGCCGGCTCGACATCCGCCACCGCACCGAGTCCGGCCGGACGGCTCCGGTCGCGACCCTCAACGGCACGCTCGCCACGACCCGCTGGATCGTCGCGATCCTCGAGACGCATCAGCGGGCCGACGGCTCCGTGCTGGTGCCCGAGGCGCTCCGCGGGTACCTCGGCGGCCTCGAGGTCCTCGAACCCGTCACGCGATGAGCGAGCGGATGCCGCCTGCCGACGTCACCGACGACCCGTGGTTCGTCGCGCTCGACGTCGACGGCACGATCATGCACGAGGACGAGTCCATCGACCCCGTCGTGGTCTCCGCCGTGGCATCCGCCCGTGACCGCGGACACGAGGTGACCATCGCGACCGGTCGTTCGTGGGCCGGCACCGCGAGCGTGCTCGACGCGCTCGACCTGCGGCCCGAGTACGTCGTGTGCGCCAACGGCGCGGTGACGATGAAGCGCGACCACGGGGCACCCGACGGCCAGGCGGCGACGAGCTACGTGCGCGATCACATCGAGACGTTCGACCCGTCGGGGGCGCTCGAGCGCATCCGCACCTTCCTGCCCGACGGACGCTTCATGGTCGAGCTCCCCGACGGCGAGCGGATCTACACGGCCGGCATGGACACGTGGAACCTCGACTCGGCGCGGCAGGTCGAGTTCGAGGAGCTCTTCGTGCCGAGCGCGACGCGCGTCGTGGTCGTCTCGCCCGAGCACGGCACCGACGAGTTCATGGACATCGTGGCGGGCATGGGCCTGCACCAGGTCAGCTACGCGATCGGCTGGACCGCCTGGCTCGACATCGCGCCCGACGGCGTCAGCAAGGCGACGGCGCTCGAGCGGGTCCGCGGGTGGCAGGGGCACGAACTCGACCGGGTCATCGCCGTCGGCGACGGCCGCAACGACATCGAGATGTTCGCGTGGGCCGGGGCGGCGGGCCGCGCCGTGGCGATGGGCCAGGCGCCCGACGAGGTCAAGGACGCCGCGACCGAGGTCACGGCGTCGATCGACGAGGCCGGCCTCGCCGCGACGCTCGACTCGCTGCCCTGATTCGGCGGCTTCCGGCGCAACCCCGGCTTCCGGAGTTACACTCGGCTTTCGGGGGAGGGGCGCGTGGACGACGACGGCGAACGACCCGACTCGGGCGATCAGGGCGAGTCGATGGAGAGCCCTGCGCCCGCCGGGGCGGATGAGCCGTCCGAGGCGGCCACCGGGGCGGATGAGCCGACCGAGGCGCCTGCCGAGGCGGATGAGCCGTCCGAGGCGGTGGAGCCCGACCTGCCCCCTTCCGCCGCTCCCAAGCCCGTACCGCCGAGGCACGGGCGGATGCCGCGGCACGGCGGCTGGATCTCGGGTGCCAAGCTCGCGGCGGCGGTCGTCGCGGTCATCGCCGTGAGCGGCGTCGCCGTCGCGGCCTTCGCAGCGGCCGACCTCGTCACCACGGTGGCCTCGAAGCCGACCCTCACGCTGGCCAACGAGTCCGTGCTCGACGGCGTCCCCGACATCGGCGCGATGGAGGGCGGCCTGAACTTCCTGCTCGTCGGCAGCGACAAGCGCCCGCCCGACGGCGCCTTCGGCGACCCGGAGGAGGATTCGGCGGTCCTGAACGACGTGACGATGCTCGTGCACATCTCGCAGGACCACTCGCACGTCGAGGTCGTCAGCTTCCCCAGGGACATGCTCGTCGCGGTACCCGAGTGCCCCGACCCGGCCGACCCCGCGGGCGAGCCGCTCTCGTCGCTCTCGTCGGTGAAGATCAACACGGTCCTCTCGTACGGCGGCTTCGGGTGCGTCGCCTCCACGGTCGAGCAGCTGACCGGCGTCACGGTGCCGGTCGGCGGCATCGTCGAGTTCTACGGCGTCGCAGCGCTCGCCGAGGCCGTCGGAGGGGTCGAGGTCTGCGTCGCCGAGGCCATCGCCGACGAGCGCACCGACATCTACCTGGAGCCGGGCATGCACACGCTCACCGGCATGGCGGCCCTGCAGTTCCTCCGCACGAGGCACGGCGTCGGCGACGGCAGCGACCTCGGCCGCATCTCCAACCAGCAGGTCTTCCTCTCGGCGCTCATGCGCACCGTGCAGTCGTCGGGCACGCTGAACGACCCCGTCAAGCTCTACGGCATCGCGAAGGCCGCGCTGTCGAACATGAACCTCTCGAGTCGGCTGCAGAACCCGACGGCGCTCATCTCCATCGCCCGCGCGGTGCAGGACATCGACCTGTCCAAGATCGCGTTCGTGCAGTATCCGACCGTGTACACCGAGGACTCGACCGCGGTCGAGCCCTCGGAATCCGCGGCCGCCCTGAACGCGGCGCTCCAGGCCGACCTGCCCTTCGCGATCGATCCGAACGCCACCACGCAGTCGGAGTTCGGGACGGCCCCCGATCCCACGATCGCGCCCGTGGAGCCCGTCGAACCGGGCGACGAGTCGGAGCCGACGGTGCCGGAGGATCCGGCCGCAACGGATGCCGCGGCCGATCCGGCGACCCCGGCGGAGCCCGCGGCGCCGCTGCCCCCCGACGTCACGGGCCAGACCGCCGCGGAGGTGCGCTGCTCGAGCGCGAACGAGGGGTGACGGCGCCGCGCATCGCGGGGACGGGCGGGGCATGGGCCGGTCGCCGTTGCCGCCTCAGGGCGTTCACAGGCATCGCTGCCAGTCTTGACGGGACGCGAGTCGGCTAGAATCGTGGCCTGTCCGCCCCGGAGCACGTTCCATCGCCCCGAGCGGGCGAGGAGGGCTGTCCGAGCGGCCGATGGAGCTGGTCTTGAAAACCAGTGGGCAGAAATGTCTCGTGGGTTCGAATCCCACGCCCTCCGCTCGTGTCGATGACCGCCCTGCCGACCCGAATCCAGCGCCTGCCGCGACGACCATCCGAGAGAGGTGACCGTGACCGACGAACGCCAGTTCAGTTCCCGAACCGCCGCGAAGAACCCCGCCATCGCGCGTCACGGGCGGCTCAAGCGACACAGCGTGTGGCGCTCGATCGCGAAGATCACGGCCTCCGTCGTCGCCGTCGCGCTCGTCTCCGGCTCGGCCGTGGCGGCCTACGCCGCCTGGGACCTGGCGAACACCGCGAAGCCCACCGTCTCGCTGGGCAACGCGAGCGTGCTCGAGGGCGTGCCCGACATCGGTGCGATGCCAGGTGGCGTGAACCTGCTGGTGATCGGCAGCGACAGCCGCGAGGGCCAGGGCGACGCGTTCGGCGATCCGAACGAGGAGACCGCCGTCCTCAACGACGTCACGATGCTCCTGCACATCTCCGAGGACCACTCGCACGTCGAGGTCATCAGCTTCCCGCGCGACATGTTCGTCGACGTTCCCGCGTGCACCGACCCCGAGGACCCCGCCGGCGATCCGCTCTACGAGCAGTACGGCGTGAAGATCAACTCCGTGCTCGAGTACGGCGGCATGGCCTGCGTCGTGAAGACCGTCGAGCAGCTCACGGGCGTGACGATCCCCTTCGCCGGGGTCGTGCAGTTCCTCGGCGTCGCCGGCCTCTCCGAGGCCGTGGGCGGCGTGAACGTCTGCATCGCCGAGCCGATCGAGGACGAGCACACCGACCTCTACCTGCCGGCCGGCACGGCCGAGCTGTCGGGCATGCAGGCCCTGCAGTTCCTCCGCACGCGCCACGGCGTCGGCGACGGCTCCGACCTGGGTCGCATCTCGAACCAGCAGGTCTTCCTCTCGGCCCTCACCCGCAAGCTGCAGGAGGGCGGGACGCTCTCCGACCCGGCCGCCCTGTTCGGCATCGCGAAGGCGGCGCTGGCCAACATGCAGCTGTCCGACACGCTCGTGAACCCGACGACGATGGTCTCGATCGCGGTCGCGATGAAGGACGTCGACCTCTCGAAGATCGCGTTCATCCAGTACCCGACCTCGGCCGTCGAGGGCGGTGTCGAGCCCGCGTACTCGGCCGACGTCGTGAACCAGGCGCTGCAGCAGGACATCCCCGTGGTGTTCGATCCGACCGCCACCGAGGCGTCGTTCGCGTCTGCGACCGACCCGTCGGCGATCCCGGCGGATCCGAATGCCGAGGCGGCAGCCCCGGTCGAGGAGGCTCCGGTCGAGGAGGCGCCCGCCGAGGAGGCCCCTGCCGAGGAGGCGCCTGCCGAGGAGGCGCCGCCCGCCGAGGCGCCGGCTCCCACCGCTGAGGCGCTCCCGAGCGACGTGACCGGCCAGACCGCGGCCGACACCCGCTGCTCCGCCGGCCGCACCCTCGAGGACCAGTAGCGCGCGTTCCCACCGGTCGGATGCCGCCTCCGAACGGTGCCGGACCCGCTCCATCTCGGCGTGCTCGGCTCGCGCTCCGGCCGAATCGTGTTTCGCGGCATCCGCGGGTTATGATGGCAGTCGCATGCGCGCAAGCGCCGCTGCGAGGAGACGTCGCATAGTCCGGCCGAGTGCACCACCCTGCTAAGGTGGAGTCCCCGTAAGGGGACCAGGGGTTCAAATCCCCTCGTCTCCGCTCTGTTCCCCAGCCGTCGAGAAATCCGGCTGATGCTTCGGGCCGCCTCCCATCGTGGCTAGACTCTTCGAGTCACAAATCGATATTGGGGGATCTGCCACCATGCAGAAGATCATGAAGACCACGGCCCTGCTCTTCGCCGGCGCACTGCTGTTCACCGGCTGCGCCTCGAGCAACGGCTCCGACACCGCATCCGGTGACGACAACTGCGAGGTCGTCCGGGTCGCCGTTCGCGACATCTCGAACGGCGCGCAGAACGCCATCGCCACGTCGGTCGACCAGCCGACGCTCACGGAGAAGCTCGAGGGCTACTCGCAGCGACTCGACGAGGTCGCGGACGAGAACGCCGACGACGAGGACCTCGTGACGGCCATCGACGGCCTGCAGGAGAAGATCACGGCGGCCGAGGAGTACGCGGCCACCCTGCCGACCGCGGCCCCCGGGGAGGGCGAGGAGTCGACCATCGACCCCGACGCCCAGGCCACCGCCTCCGGCGACATCCAGGCCGCCGCGGTCACGGTCACCGAGGTGTGCGAAGCCGAATAGGCCCGCCCTCCGCACCACGCGAGCGCGCGGCATCCGACCCCGGATGCCGCGCGCTTCGTCGTCCCCCGCGCCGGACTGTTGCCGCGTCGCGCGGCGCGCGGCCCCGGGCGACGGGCGCGTCCGCCGGCTGCATCGATGCCGCGAATCCCGAACGACGTGGGGCATCCGTTACACTGGAAGACCTGTCTGGCCCCCGGCCAGAGTGGTCACGCCGCGATTCGCGCGTGGTCCGAGGCTTGAAACCTCCGGCACTCTCACAAGACACCGGAGGTTTTTCCATGTCCTCACGCGCCCGCATCCCCAACCGTTGGCTGGGGCTCATCGTGCTCTCGCTGACCCAGCTCATGGTCGTGCTCGACGGCACCATCGTCAACATCGCCCTCCCGGAGGCGCAGGCCGAGCTCGGCCTCTCCGACGGCCTGCGCCAGTGGGTCGTGACGGCGTATTCCCTCGCCTTCGGCGCGCTGCTCCTGCTCGGCGGCCGCGTCGCCGACTACTGGGGCCGCAAGCGCACCCTGCTCGTGGGCATGGTCGGCTTCGGCGCGGCATCGCTCTATGGCGGGCTCGCGCAGTCGGGCGCCGAGCTCATCGTCGCGAGGGGGCTGCAGGGTGCGTTCGCGGCACTGCTCGCCCCCGCCGCGCTCGCGCTGCTCACGGTGACCTTCGCCTCGGGACGCGACCGAAACGTCGCGTTCGCCGTCTTCGGCACCATCGCGGGCGCGGGCGCCGCGGTCGGGCTCGTGCTCGGCGGCCTGCTCACCGAGTTCGCCGACTGGCGCTGGTGCCTGCTCGTGAACCTCGTGTTCGTCGTGATCGGGTTCATCGGCGGGCTGTTCTTCCTGGCCGAGAGCCGGGCCGAGGGCGAGAACCGCTACGACCTCGTCGGCGCCGTCACCGTCACGCTCGGCCTCGGCTCGCTCGTCTACGGCTTCAGCCTCGCCGAGGGCGGGTGGGGTCGGCTGTCGACCATCGGATTCCTCGCCGCCGGCGTCGTGCTCCTCGCCCTGTTCGTCTGGATCGAGACGAGGGTCGCGCAGCCGCTGCTGCCCATCCGCGTGGTCGCCGACCGCATCCGCGGCGGCGCCTTCCTCATCCAGGCGGTGGCCGGCAGCGTCATGATCGGCGCGACGCTGTACCTCACCTTCCACCTCCAGATCGTGCTCGGGATGTCGCCGCTCAGCGCCGGCCTCGCGAGCCTGCCGCTGCCGATCGCGATCATGATCGCCGCGCCGGTCGTCACCCGCCTGCTCGCGCGCTTCGGACCCAGGTACCTCATGATCGTGGGACCGCTCGTGGTCGCGGCCGGGCTCGTCTGGCTGAGCACCATCACGGCCGACGGCGACTACGCGGTGCAGGTCCTGCCCGGACTCGTCGTCATGGGCTTCGGCATGGCCGCGGTCTTCGTCCCGCTGCAGAACCTGGCCCTCCTGGGCGTCGCCGCGCACGACGCGGGCGCGGCCTCCGCGACGGCGAACTCGGCGATGCAGATCGGCGGCTCGATCGGCGTCTCCGTCTTCACGGCCGTGTACGTCGCGGCCTTCAGCGCGAGCGAGGCCGCGGGCGAGCCGATGGCCGCGGCGTTCACCGACGGCTACGGCGCGACGTTCCTCGCGGCCGCGGTCGGGATGGTCGTGGCATCCGCCATCGCCATCGGCATGGTGCGCGGGGCGCGCCTGCGCGAGATGACCTATGGAGCGGATGCCGGTGCCGGAGACGGCGTCGACGGTGAGGGCGCCGAGGCGCCGAGGACCATCGCCGTGCACTGACCCTCGGGTCAACCGAACGATTGAATCCGGTCGCCTCGACGTCCTCGAGGCGACCGGATGCGGCAGAGTTGGCTGCATGCCGCCGCCCTCGGCGACCGAAGGGACATCCGCGTGAACGCCTCACCGCGCCGTCGCTGGTTCGGCCTCGTCTTCATCAGCATCGCCGTCTCGCTCATCATCGTCGACTCGACGATCGTGAACGTCGCGATCCCCGCGATCGTCGACGACCTCGGCATCACCTCCACCCAGGTGCAGTGGGTCCAGGAGTCGTACACGCTCGTCTTCGCCGCACTCCTGCTCGTGTTCGGCACCCTCGCCGACCGGTTCGGGCGGCGGAGGATGCTGATCATCGGCGTCGTGGTCTTCGCGCTCTCGTCGGTCGCCGCGGCGTTCGCGGCCACCGGCGACCTGCTGATCCTCGCCCGGCTCGTGCAGGGCGTCGGCGGGGCGATGATCCTGCCGACGACGCTCTCGCTCATCAACGCGACGTTCCGCGGGCGCGAGCGCGGCATCGCCTTCGCGGTGTGGGGCTCGACGATCGGCGGCATGGCCGCGCTCGGCCCGCTGCTCGGCGGCTGGCTGACCACCGAGTTCTCGTGGCGGTGGGCGTTCGGCATCAACATCCCGTTCGCGATCATCATCGTGATCGGCGTCCTGCTCACCGTCGACGAGTCGCGGGCCCCCGGCGAGCCGCGGCGCATCGACGTCGTCGGCGCCGTGCTCTCGGTGATCGCGTCGGGCGCGCTCGTGTTCGGCCTCATCGAGGGCCGGACCTACGGATGGTGGATCGCCGAGGACGGCGCGGCCTTCGGCGACTGGGCCTGGCCGTGGGAGATCTCGCCGATCCCGTTCGCCTTCGCCATCGCGGCGCTCGGCATCGCCGCGTTCATCCTCTGGGGGCTGCGGCGCTCCCGACTGGGCCGGTCGACGATGCTGCCCTTCGCGCTGTTCGCGATCCCGTCGTTCCGCAACGGCAACATCGCCGCGCTCATCGTCTCGCTCGGCGAGTTCGGCATCATCCTCTCGCTGCCGTTGTGGCTGCAGTTCGTGCTCGGCTTCGACGCCCTGCAGACCGGCTTCGTGCTCCTCTCGCTGGCCATCGGGTCCTTCGCCGCGAGCGGGTTCGCGGGCGCGACCTCCGGCCGCATCCCGGCGGTGGTGATCGTGCGCCTGGGCATCGCCCTCGAGATCGCCGGCGTCGTGTGGGTCGGCCTCGTCATCGGCCCGGATGCCACGTGGCAGTGGCTGCTCCCGGCGCTGTTCGCCTACGGGTTCGGCGTGGGCCTCGCCACGGCCCAGCTGACGGGCGTGGTGCTGCAGGACGTGCCGATCGCCGACAGCGGCGCGGGCTCCGGCACGCAGTCGACGTCGCGCCAGCTCGGTTCGGCGCTCGGCATCGCGATCCTCGGCACGGTCCTCTTCACGACGACCGCGAACGTGCTCGACGCGAAGCTCGACGAGCGGGGCCTGACCGCGGAACAGCGCGACCAGACGGTCTCGGCGGTCGTCGACAGCGCCGGCGCCGCGATCGCCGGGCTCGAGGCAGACCCGACGACCGCCGACCTCGGCGCCGACGCGGCGGAGGCGTTCAGCGACGGCACCCGCCTCGCGGCGTACACGGCCGCCGGGTTCCTCGCCCTCGGCCTGCTCGCCACGCTCTCGCTCGGCTCGGGGCGCCCGGACGAGACGGATGCCGCGCCGGTCGAACGCCCCGACGCGGCATCCGAACCGGCTGCCTGAGGGAGGCGGCTACTCGCCGTCCTCCGCCGGGGGCGCCGCGTCCGCGTCGTGCTCGTGGCGCTCGGCCTCGACCTCGTGCTCGCGGCGCTCGGCGTCGTAGCGCGCGGCCGCGGCGTCCTGCGCCTCGAAGTCGTCGCCGTAGCGGCGCTCGCGGTCGAACTCGAACGGTTCCTCGAGCGGGTCGACGAAATCGGTCATGGGGTGTGCTCCATTCTCATGATGCGGCCTTGCGGGCTTTCGGCTTCTCGGACTTCGTGGACTTCGCGGTCGCCGTCTTGGTGCCCGACTTCGTCGAGGACGACTTCGAGGTGGTCGATTTCGCGGTGGTCGACTTCGTGCCCTTCGCCTTCTTCGCGCCCGAGCCGCCCGAGCCGCCCGAGCCGGCCGAGTCGGACGACCCGGAGGATCCGGAGGACGACTTCTTCGGCGCGGCATCCGAGCCACCGCGCTTGGTCTCGATCGACCGGCGCAGCGCCTCCATGAGGTCGATGACCTCTCCGCCCTCGTCCTCCTCCTGCTCGCCGAACGTCGCGGCGGTGTCGAGTGCGTCGCCCTGCTCGAGCTTCGCGGCGATGAGCGTGCGGAGTTCCTGCTGGTACTCGTCGACGTACTGGTCGGGCTCGAAGTCGGCGACGAGGCTCTCGACGAGCTGCTTGGAGAGCCCGAGCTCCTTCTCGGACACCTTGACCGGTTCGTCGAGGGCGGGGAACGCCGCCTTACGCACCTCGTCGCTCCAGAGCAGGGTCTGCACCATCAGCACCTTGCCGTGCACGCGAAGGGCGGCCAGTCGGGTCTTCTGCCGCAGGGCCATGCGCACGATCGCGGTGCGGTCGGTGGACTCGAGCGTCTCGCGCAGCAGCACGTACGCCTTCGACGACGCGGAGTCGGGTTCGAGGTAGTAGCTGCGGTCGAACATGATCGGGTCGATCTGGTCGGTCGGCACGAACTCGACGACCTCGATCTCGCGGCTGCGCTCGGCGGGCAGCGCCTTCAGGTCCTCGTCGGTGATGACGACCGTGCGCTCACCGTCGTCGTAGGCCTTGTCGATGTTCTTGTACTCGACGACCTGGCCGTCGATCTCGCAGATGCGCTGATATCGGATGCGCCCGCCATCGGCGTCGTGCACCTGGTGCAGGGACACGTCGTGGTCCTCGGTGGCGCTGTACAACTTGACGGGCACATTGACCAGGCCGAATGTGACCGCGCCCTTCCAGACGGCTCGCATCCCTCAAGTGAACACCCCTTCCCGCACGGGCGGAACCCCCGATGGCAGGATGGAGGACATGGCCGAGGGTGCACGGCAGTTGGTGGAGGTCGATGGCCGGAGGCTCCGGCTGACGAACCTCGACAAGGTCATGTATCCCGCGACCGGCATGACCAAGGGCGAGGTCATCGCCTACTACGCCGAGGTCGCGCCGGTCATGGTGCCGCTCGTCGCCGGCCGGCCGGTCACCCGCCTGCGCTGGGTGCACGGCGTCGGCACGGCGGATGCCCCCGAGAAGCCCTTCTTCGAGAAGACCCTCGACGAGCACGCCCCCGACTGGCTGCGCCGCGGCGTCATCACCCACTCCGACGGCGACAAGCCGTACCCGATCGCGAACGACCGGCCCTCGCTCGTGTGGGTCGCCCAGCAGGCGTCGCTCGAGGTGCACGTGCCGCAGTGGCGGTTCGCCCCCGACGGGCAGCCGGCGAACCCCGACCGCATCGTGTTCGACCTCGATCCGGGCCCGGGCATGGGCCTCGTCGAATGCGCGGAGGTCGCCCGCCTGGTGCGCGACGTCATCGAGGGCATGGGCCTCGAGCCCTACCCGGTGACGAGCGGCAGCAAGGGCATCCACCTGTACGCACCGCTCGACGGGCGGCAGACCTCGGCCCAGATCTCGGATGTCGCGCGCGAGCTCGCCCGTGCGCTCGAGGCCGATCATCCCGAGCTCGTCGTGTCGAGCATGAGCAAGGCGGTGCGGGCGAACCGGGTGCTCATCGACTGGAGCCAGAACAACGGCAAGAAGACGACGATCGCGCCGTACTCGCTGCGGGGCCGCGTTCGGCCCACCGTGGCCGCGCCGCGCACGTGGGAGGAGCTCGAGGACCCGGGCCTGCGTCACCTCGAGGCGTCCGAGGTGCTCGAGCGCGTGGCATCCGGCCTCGACCCGATCGCGGAGCTCGCCGATTCGGGTGCCGCCGCCGCCGGGCCGTTGGCGACCTACCTGTCGATGCGCACGCACGGGGCGACGCCCGAGCCCATGCCGGGGTCGAGCTGGGGCGAGGCCGGCACGGGGGCGCCGCGATTCGTGATCCAGGAGCACCACGCCCGCCGCCTGCACTACGACTTCCGGCTCGAGCGCGACGGCGTGCTGAAGAGCTGGGCCGTGCCGAAGGGCGTCCCGGACGATCCCGGCGTGAACCACCTCGCGGTGCAGACCGAGGACCACCCAATGGAGTACGGGGGTTTCGAGGGCACCATCCCCGTCGGCGAGTACGGGGCCGGCACGGTGACCATCTGGGACTCGGGCACCTTCGCGATCGAGAAGTGGCGTGACGACGAGGTCATCGTCGACGTGCAGGGCCGTCCGGGCGGCCCGCTCGGCGCCGTCCGGCTCGCGCTCATCCGCACCGACGGCGAGGGCGAGAAGAGCACCTGGCTGCTGCACCGCATGAAGGACCAGCGACCACCCGCGGAGGTCGCGGAGGCGGTCGCGGCGGAGGCGGAGGCCTCCGGCGCCGTGACGGGCGGCGGGCACCCGGTCGCGGCATCCGGCGACCCGGCTGCCGCTCGACCCTCGGATGCGGCATCCGCCGACGTCGAGCCGATCCTCGTGCGTCCGATGCTGGCCTCGCCGGGCGCGCTCGGCCTCGTCGCGCGGGGCGACTGGGCCCTCGAGTACAAGTGGGACGGCATCCGCGTGCTCGCGAGGGCCGAGGGCGACGGCCTCCGGATCATCAGCCGCAACGGCAACGACGTGACCGCGCGCTACCCCGAGCTCGCCGGCCTGCCGCGCGCCCTCCGCGGCGACGCGCTCGTCGACGGCGAGATCGTCGCGCTCGACGACGAGGGCCGTCCGAGCTTCGAGCTCCTCCAGTCCCGCATGAACCTCACCCGCACGCGCGAGGCGCAGCGGCTCGCGGCATCCGCCCCCGTGCGCCTGCTGCTCTTCGACGTGCTCGAGATCGCGGGCGACGACGTGACGGACGCCCCGTATCGCGAGCGTCGCCGGCGCCTCGAACGCCTCGTGCGCCGGGCGCACGACGTGCCGGTCGAGGTGCCCGCGCTCGCCGAGGGCACCGCCGAAGCGGCGCTCGAGGAGGCCCGACGCCTCGGGCTCGAGGGCGTCGTCGCGAAGCGCGCGGGCTCGACCTACCGGCCCGGTTCGCGCTCCGAGGCGTGGCTGAAGCTCAAGCTGACGCGTACGCAGGAGGTCGTCATCGGGGGGTATCGCAAGGGGAGCGGCTCGCGGACCGGGCGCATCCGATCGCTGCTGGTCGGCATCCCGGGCGAGCAGGGCCTCGAGTACGCGGGGCGGGTCGGGAGCGGCCTGCGCGAACTCGAGACCGAGCGTCTCCTGACACGCCTGGATGCCGCGCGGCGAGACTCATCGCCCTTCGTCGACGTGCCCAGAGCGGACGTCGCGGACGCCGTGTGGGTGGAGCCTCGCATCGTGGGCGAGATCGAGCTGGGGGAGTGGACGAGCACCGGAGTGGCACGCCACCCCCGCTGGCGGGGGCTGCGGCCCGACAAGTCGCCCGAGGACGTCGTTCGAGAGGCCTGAGCACGAGCCTCGCGCACCGGCTGGGCGCGCTGGAGCTCTGGGCGCGTCGCAATGTCAGGCGCTTCGCCCGGAGTCCGATCCGTCGAGCTCCGATTCCTCCACCTCGGACCCGGGCGGCTCGAGCAGCTCGAGCAGGGCCCGCTCGCGCGCACCGCGCAGCGAGAGCGTGCGGCCCTCCTCGAACGCGGCGAACACGCGCGGGTCGATGTAGCTGCCCTTCGCGATGGTCGGCGTGTTGCCGAGCACGGTGCTGGCCTGCTCGACGGCCTCGCGCAGGGCGTCCCGGCGGGACCTGGCCGTGCCGGCCGGGCCGAGTTCGGCGAGCCGTTCGGCCGCCGTCACCGTGCCACGCAGGGTGCGGAAGTCCTTCGCGGTGAAGTCGCCGCCGGTGCGCTCGCGGACGTGCTCGTTCACGTCGGACGGCCCGAGCGACCGGGCGCGACGCCCGTCGAGCCACGCGAACAGTCGGGCGGTGGAGGCGCGCTGGGCCGAGCGGTCGACGAACGACGCGAGGCCCGTGTCCGGGATCCTCAGGTCCTGCCTGATGCCGCCCTTCGCCCGGAAGCGCAGGCGGACGGCATCGCCCTCGAGGGCCGCGTTGCGCACGAGCAGGGTCGTGAGGCCGCGGCTGCGGTACCCCGCGAGCGACTCCTCCGAGCCCACGCGGATCGCACCCGCGTCGAGCGTGCGGAACGCCGCCGCGAGCACGCGTTCACGCGGCAGCTCCGGCAGCTTCAGGTCCCGCTCGACCTCGCGCCGGGCTGCGGGCAGGACCCGCGCGAGCTCGAGCATGCGCTCGAACTTGAGGGCGTCACGCGCCTCGCGCCAGGCCGGGTGGTAGAGGTACTGCCGTCGGCCTGCCGCGTCCACGCCGACGGCGAGGATGTGCGCGTTGGGCCGGTCCGCGATCCAGACGTCGTTCCACGCCGGGGGGATGGCGAGGTCGGAGATCCTCGCCCGTTCGGCGGTGCCCGCCGAACCTCCGTCGCTGTGCACGTACGCGAACCCGCGACCACGCCGCACCCGCGTGTAGCCGGGTGCGGCGTAGGGCTCGACGTGCCTGAGTCGTGGCATCCGGCTCAGTGGTTGCGCAGCTCGGAGATGAGCTCGGACTTGCGCTTGCCGCTGTACCCGCTGAGGCCGAGTTCCTTCGCCCGCTTCTTCAGGTCCTCGACGGTCCAGTCCTCGTAGTCGCCGCTCTTGCCGCCCTTGCGTCCGACGGCGGTGCGGCCCCGGGCGGCCGCCGCGTTGGAGATGCGCGCGGCCTTCTCCTTCGAGGCGCCGTCCTCGCGGAGCTCCTCGTAGAGCTCGGGATCCTTCAATGATGAGTTCTTGCGTCCGGGCATCGCCGGTCTCCCTTCTCTCGTGGTCCTGGCGGTGGATGCGGTCAGAGGCCCCGCCCGCCCGTCACGGGCAGCACCGCGCCCGAGACGTATGACGCGTCATCCGACGCGAGGTAGACGTACGCCCCCGCGAGCTCGGCCGGCTGTCCGGCGCGACCGAGCGGGGTGTCGTGCCCGAAGCCCGGGACGTGGTCCGGCCACCCGGTCGCCGGGATCAGTGGCGTCCAGATGGGACCGGGTGCCACGGCGTTCACGCGGATGCCGCGCGGCCCGAGTTCCTCGGCCAGCGCCTTCGTGAACGCCACGAGTGCCGCCTTCGTCATGGCGTAGTCGACGAGCGAGGACGACGGGTCGAACCCCTGGATCGACGAGGTGGTGATGATCGACGACCCGGCCTCCATGTGCGGCACTGCGGCTCGGGCGAGGAAGACCGGCGCGAAGAGGTTGACCCGCATCACGCGCTCGAAGTCGTCCGTCGGGATCTGCTCGATGCCTCCGCGGTCGCGCTGGTGCGCGGCGTTCAGGACCAGGAGGTCGACCCCTCCGAACCGGGCGTCGGTCTGGCGGATCAGGTCGATGCAGTGCTCCTCGCTGCTGAGGTCCCCGGGCAGCAGCAGCGCCTCGCCACCCGCGTCGGCCACCCAGACGGCGGTCTCCTCCGCGTCCTCCTGCTCGCTCGGCAGGTACGAGATGGCGACCTGCGCGCCCTCGCGGGCGAAGGCGATCGCGACCGCGCGACCGATGCCCGAGTCCCCACCGGTGATGAGGGCGCGCCGCCCCTCGAGGCGGCCGTTCCCGCGATAGCTCTGCTCGCCGTGATCGGGCTGGGGCGCCATGCCCGCCGTCATGCCCGGAGGATCCTGCTCCTGTCTCGGGAACGGGTCGGTGGTGTGCTTGGTCGTCGGGTCGATCAGTCGTTCGTTGAGCGTCATCGGGGTCTCCCTGTGATCGCTGCCCACGGTACGTCGATCGGTTCCGTCACGAACGGGGTTGACAAGGTCGGAGGCGAGGGTCGCCTCGACGGGTCACCCCGCCGACTACCAGCAGCACTCAGCCTGGGTCAACCCCCCACAGGGGATCCACTGCCACCTCTAACGTGGAGTCCACGGAGCGCATCCGCCCCGAGGTTCCGCCGATCGCAGATCAGCGGAGGCCGAACGTTCGCAGCATCTACCCGGGCTGCGGATCATGAGAAGGAGAGATCATGAACATCCTCGTCGCCATCATCGCCATCGTCGCCATCATCCTGCTGTTCACCGGCGGATTCGTGCAGTCGCTGAACTTCCTGCTCTGGGTCGGCCTCGTGCTCCTGGCGATCGCCGTCATCGTGTGGCTCGTCCGCTTCATCGGCGGAAAGCGCACGGTCTGACGATTCGAAGACTCACCGGCGCGGGCGTCCATTCGGGCGCCCGCGCCGTCGTGGTTCCAGGGGCCGGCGAGATCCGGCGCCAACGCCCGGAAAGGCGCTCCGAACAGGGCTCCTCACCATTTATGATGTCGGGGTGGGAACTCTCTACTACGGCGATTCAGGCACGCCGATCGGCATCGAAGACCGCGCCCTTGCGCACGTGAAGGTCGCGATCACCACCAAGCTGCGTCGTGGCGAGAGCTTCACGCTCTCCTGGCAGCACACCGAAGACCAGCCGCGGGGGCGCAGCACCCTCTGGCTGCACCCGTCCATCCCGATCCGGTTCGTGTTCGACGAGCCAGAGGCTCCCGAACTGAGTCGCGACTGGATCGAGGAGCTCATGCGCTCGGCCAACAGCACCGGCGGCATCCGCCTGGTTCCCGAGCACCTCGACACGAGCCCCATCTCGACCTACCCCGACCAGCCCGTGCAGGTCGGCGTGGACGTGCAGGAGATCGCCGAGGCGCCGGCCCTCGAAGCGGAGCCGGAGGCGGAGCCCGAAGCGACCGCGTCCGAGGCCGAACCCGAGGCCGCGACGGCCTGAGCCGCCGAACGCGCAGCCGCCGCAGCTGCAGCCGCCGCAGCCGCAGCCGCCGCAGCCGCCACAGCCGACCGGGCCGTTCGGCTCAGTCGGCGTCGATGGGGTCGTTCTCCTCCGGCTCCGGCACGTACTGCAGGCCGGAGGTGCTGTTCGCGGTGAGCAGCAGCTGCTCGATCCAGAGCCGATTGAGCTTCGGCGAGCGATTGCCGCTGAACACGAACTGCAGCGGGATCGATTCGTTGATCCAGAAGGTGGTGCGGCCGCTGCCGTTGACGAGCCCGTGCTCCCAGGTCATCGCGAAGCTCTCGCTGCGGCGGAGCTTGTTCAGGATCGCGACGCGGAGGTGCGCGAGGACACGGTCGTCGATGTCGATCTCGCGGGGGGACGAGTTGTAGATGAGCTTGCCCATGCGGAGACTCTAACCGGCCCGACTGGCATCTTCCCGTCGTCGAGTTCTTGCGTCGTGCCGCTAGCATGGCGCCATGTCGAGGAGACTCGCGGATGTCGCGCGCAAGGTCGGAGTCAGCGAAGCCACCGTCAGCCGGGTGCTGAACGGCAAGCCGGGCGTCTCCGCGTCGACCCGCGACGCCGTGCTCACGGCGCTGGACGTGCTGGGCTACGAGCGCCCGACCAAGCTCCGGGGCGAGCGCGCCAGGCTCGTCGGCCTCGTCATGCCCGAGCTGCAGAACCCGATCTTCCCGGCGCTCGCCGAGTCGATCGGCGGCGGGCTCGCGCAGAACGGGTACACGCCGGTGCTCTGCATCCAGACGGCCGGCGGCATCTCCGAGGCGGACTACGTCGAGCTGCTCCTGCACCAGCAGGTGTCCGGCGTCATCTTCGCGGGGGGCGCGTACGCGCAGGCCGACGTCAACCACGACCACTACGAGCGCCTGCGCGAGCTGAACCTGCCCACGGTGCTCGTGAACGCGCCGATCGACGACCTCGGCTTCGCGACGGTGTCGTGCGACGATGCGACCTCGATGGAGCAGGCGTTCGGGCACCTGCTGCAGCTCGGCCACGAGCGCATCGGCATCCTGCTGGGTCCCCGTGACCACGTCCCGTCGCAGCGCAAGCACGCCGCGGCGCTGCGCATGGCCGAGCGCCACGGCGTCGAGCTCGGCGAGGATCGCATCGTGCACTCCCTGTACTCGCTCGAGTCGGGGCAGACCGCGGCGACCAAGCTGCTCGCGGCCGGGGTCACCGGCATCGTGTGCGCGAGCGATCCGATGGCCCTCGGCGCCGTGCGCGCCGTGCGGCGGGCGGGCCTGCGCGTGCCCGAGGACGTCTCGGTGATCGGCTACGACGACTCGGCACTGATGAACTGCACCGAGCCGCCGCTCACGACCGTGCGCCAGCCGATCGAGGCCATGGGCAAGATGATCATCGAGCTGCTCATGCGGCAGATGTCGAGCGAGCGGAGCCTCGGCGACGAGGTGTTCTTCGCTCCCGAGCTCGTCGTGCGCGGCTCGACCGCCCCTGCGCCGCGGGCGCTCCCCGCCGCCTAGCTGTAGTTCCTCGGGATCCCCGGCACGCGGGGAGCTGATCGGGCGCCCCGACGCCACTGCCGCCGCTTGCGCGGAAATCGCAAGCCCGTGTCGCAATTGAGCGCAAGCTGTCGCAATATTCTGCTGGATTGTTGAATAGTTGCATCATTCTGTTGCTCTCAATACGTTGACGGACAAGGACGCCGTCGTCTCCCCGACACGGCGCTCGCCGCGGCCCGAAGGCCCGGCGCCGGTTCGCAGAGGAGACCACGAGCGTGACCACGCCACTCACCGAGTACGGCACGGCGGCGGCAGCGCCAGCGCAGCCCGAGGACGACGCGCTGTGGTGGCGCAGCGCCGTGATCTACCAGGTCTACGTGCGCAGCTTCGCCGATTCCGACGGCGACGGCACGGGCGACCTCAGGGGCGTGCGCAGCCGACTCGGGTACCTCAAGGAACTCGGGGTCGACGCGCTCTGGTTCAACCCCTGGTACCCGTCCCCGCTCGCCGACGGCGGCTACGACGTCTCCGACTACCGCGACATCCACCCGGCCTTCGGCACTCTCGCGGACGCCGAGGCGCTCATCGCCGAAGCCCTCGCCCTCGGCATCCGCACGATCATCGACATCGTCCCGAACCACATCTCGAGCGCGCATCCGTGGTTCCAGGCGGCGCTCGAGGCAGGCCCGGGATCGCCCGAGCGCGAACGGTTCTGGTTCCACCCGGGCAAGGGCGAGCACGGCGACGAGATGCCCACGAACTGGGTCTCGAACTTCCAGGGCGACACGTGGACGCGGACGACGAACCCGGACGGCACGCCGGGGGAGTGGTACCTGCACCTCTTCACCCCCGAGCAGCCGGACCTCAACTGGAACCACCCCGACGTGCGCGCCGAGCACGAGGACGTCCTCAGGTTCTGGTTCGATCGCGGCGTCGCCGGCGTCCGCATCGACTCGGCCGGACTGCTCATCAAGGACCCCGAGCTGTCGGAGGTGCCCGAGCAGGTCGCGCCCGGGCAGCACCCGACCGAGGACCGCGACGAGGTGCACGACGTCTACCGCGCCTGGCGCCGCATCGCCGACTCCTACGAGGGCACCCGGGTGCTCGTCGGCGAGGTCTGGGTCCCGGATGCCGCCCGCTTCGCCGCGTACCTGCGCCCCGACGAGATGCACACCGCCTTCAACTTCGACTTCATGTCGAGGCCGTGGCGGGCCGAGGAGCTCCGCGCCTCGATCGACCTCATGCTCGCGGCGCACGCGCCCGTGGGCGCCCCGAGCACCTGGGTGCTCTCCAACCACGACGTGACCCGCCCGGTCACGCGGTACGGCCGGGAGGACTCGAGCTTCGCCTTCGCGAAGAAGCGGTTCGACACCCCCTCCGACCTGGAGCTGGGCCGTCGCCGGGCGCGAGCCGCCGCCCTGCTCACCGCCGCGCTCCCCGGCTCCCTCTACCTGTACCAGGGCGACGAGCTCGGCCTGCCGGAGGTCGAGCTCCCGCGCGAGGTGCTCGAGGACCCCATGCACTTCCGCTCGGGCGGAGTCGACCCCGGTCGCGACGGATGCCGCGTGCCGCTGCCCTGGCGCGGCACCGCGGCGCCGTTCGGCTTCAGCCCGCCAGCGGGCGCCGGCGAGGCATCCGTGTCCCCGTGGCTGCCGCAGCCCGCGGACTGGTCGGCGCTCACCGTGCAGGCGCAGGAGGCCGACCCGGGCTCGATGCTGTGGCTGTACCGCCTGGCGCTCCGCATCCGCAAGCGGGAGCATTCGCTCGGCGATGGCGCGATGGCCTGGCTGCCGAGCGAGCCCGGCGTGCTCGCGTTCAGCCGAGGCGACGACGTCGTGAACGTGACGAACCTCTCCGCCGCGCCCGTCGCGCTCCCGGAGCACGACCGCATCCTCCTCAGCAGCGCGCCGCTCGTCGGCGGGCTGCTGCCCCCAGACTCCACGGCCTGGCTCCACCGAGCCGCCTGACCGTCGAGGCCGCGCCTTGCACCAACCCCGCGGCATCCCTCACCACACCGCACCACACAGCACCGAAAGGACTGGACAATGAAGTCACCGAGAACAGTCGCGATCGCAGGCCTCGCCGCCGTCGCGATGGTGGGCGCCCTCGCCGCCTGCACTGCGGGAGGTGGCGACGACAGCGGCAAGACCGAGCTGCGCGTCGCGACGTTCCCGCCGGGCGCCGACGAGGCCGCCTACACGGCCTTCGCCGAGCAGGAGAAGCAGTTCGAGAAGGAGAACCCCGACATCGACATCATCGGGGTCGAGTACGAGTGGGAGGGGCCCACCTTCGCCGTGCAGCTGGCGGGCGGCAGCCTGCCCGACGTGTTCACGGTCCCCTTCACCGACTCGAAGACCCTGCTCGAGAACGGCCAGCTCATGGACGTGACCGACGAGATCGACGAACTCGGGTACACGGACTCGTTCAATCCGATCCTGCTCGAGGAGGTCACGGACTCCGAAGGCCGCATGTTCGGGTTCCCGCGACAGGCGTACGCGATGGGCCTGCACTACAACCGCACGCTGTTCGAGGAGGCCGGGCTCGACCCCGACAACCCGCCCACCACGTGGGACGAGATCCGCGAGGCCGCCAAGACCATCTCCGAGAAGACCGGCAAGGCCGGATTCATGGAGATGACGCAGAACAACACGGGCGGCTGGCAGCTCGCCGCGGCGACCGTCGCCCGCGGCGGCAGCATCCAGGAGGACAACGGCGACGGCACGTACACGTCGACGATCGCGAACGACGGCACGAAGGCCGCCCTCGAGTTCCTCCAGGCCCTGCGCTGGGAGGACGACTCGCTCGGGTCGAACATGCTGCTCGACTGGGGCACGATCAACCAGGAGTTCGCGGCCGGCAACATCGGCATGTACTCCTCGGGCTCCGACGTCTACACGGCGCTCGTGCGCGACTTCTCGCTGAACCCCGACGACTACGGCCTCACCGTCGTGCCCGTCGAGGACGGCGGAGGCACGCTCGGCGGCGGCGACATCGCGGTCGTGAGCCCCACGGTCGACGAGGAGACGAAGGCGGCCGCGGTCACCTGGATCGACTGGTACTACATGCAGAAGCTCCTCGACGAGGACGCCGCCGTCCTCGACGCGAAGACCCTCGCCGAGAGCGACCAGGCCGTCGGGACCCCCGTGCTGCCGGTGCTCGACCGCGAGACCTACGAGGAGTCGCTCACCTGGATCGAGCCGTACATCAACGTGCCGCGCGACCAGATGACGCCGTTCATCGAGGGCGTCTGGGACCAGACGCCCATGGGAGAGCCGAAGGGCAAGACGCAGGAGATCTACGCGCTGCTCGACACCGTCGTGCAGGCCGTGCTCACCGACCGGAACGCCGACATCGACGCCCTCCTCGAGAAGGCCGACGTCGACGCGCAGGCGCTGCTCGACCAGTAGCCGCACCGGATGCCGCGGCGGGTCGCCCCCACGGCCCGCCGCGGCATCCGCTCCCGCCCGCTCGCCCCCCGACGATGGATCAGACGATGACGATGACCAGAGCATCGGATGCCGCGGCCGAGCCCGCCGCGACCGCCGCGCCGCCCCCCGACAGCCCACCGAGCCCGATGGTCCGCACGCGGACCCGCACCCGCAGCCCCCGCACCTGGGTGCGCGGCGGGGGACTGTCGACGCTCGTCTTCCTCGCGCCGATGCTCTTCGTCTTCGGCTTCTTCAGCTGGTCGCCCATCGTGCAGTCGGTGATCATGAGCCTCCAGAAGACGAACCTGCTCGACGCCCCGACCTGGGTCGGCCTCGACAACTTCGCGAACGTGCTCGCCGACCCTCTGCTCGGCACCGCGGTGCTCAACACGCTGTACTTCGCCGCACTGGCGCTCGTCTTCGGCTTCCCGCTGCCGATCATCATGGCCGTGCTGATGAGCGAGGTGCGGCGGGGCAAGGGGTTCTACAGCGCGCTCGCCTACCTCCCGGTCGTCGTGCCGCCGGTCGTGGCGGTGCTGCTCTGGAAGGTCTTCTTCGATGCGAGCCCGACCGGGCTGTTCAACACGATCCTCGGCTGGGTCGGCATCCCCGCGCAGCCCTGGCTGCAGTCGCCGGCGACCGCCATGCCGTCGCTCGTGCTCGAGGCCACGTGGGCCGCGGCCGGCGGGTCGATCATCATCTACCTCGCGGCGCTGCTCAGCGTTCCGCCCGAGCTCTACGACGCGGCCGAGGTCGACGGCGCGTCGATCTGGCGCAAGATCTGGCATGTCACGCTGCCGCAGCTCCGCGGCATCCTCTTCATCATGCTGATCCTGCAGGTCATCGGGACGGCGCAGGTCTTCCTGGAGCCCTTCCTCTTCACGAGCGGCGGGCCGAACAACGCGACCGTCACGATCCTGCTGCTCATCTACCGCAAGGCGTTCCAGAACAGCCTCGGCGGCGACTACGGCGAGGCGACAGCGCTGAGCGTGATGCTCGCGATCGTGCTCGCCCTGCTCAGCTGGCTGTACTTCAAGCTCACCGAACGTTGGAGCACCTCATGACGACGACCCCGCCCCCGGTCTTCGAAGGCGTCGACGCCCCGCACGCGGCCGAGGGCATCCGAGGGGTCATCGGCCGCCGCCGTGCGGACCGGCGCACCGACGCGCAGGGCGACCGTGGCATCGTCTCGGGCCACGACCGCAAGAAGCGGGGAGTCAGAGCGGGCCTCGGCGGCGTGCACGGGGTGCTGTTCGTCGGCCTCGTCGTCGCTGGGCTCGGTCCGCTCCTGTGGCTCGCGAAGTCGGCCGTGACGCCGACGCAGGACACGCTCCGCCAGCCGCTCGCCCTCTGGCCCAACGGCATCGACTGGGCGAACCTCCCGCAGGCGTGGAACGACGTGCACATCGACCAGTTCTTCTGGAACACCATCGTGATCGCGGCCGGCTCGTGGGCGTTCCAGCTCGTCGTGGCCACGACGGCCGGCTACGCGCTCTCGGTGCTGCGGCCGAGGTACGCGCCGATCCTCAACGGCGCCGTGCTCGCGACCCTGTTCATCCCGGCGGTCGTGCTGCTCGTGCCGCTGTACCTGACGATCGTGAACCCGCCGCTTCCTGGCGACGTGTCGCTCCTGAACAACTACCTCGCCGTGTGGCTGCCCGCCGCGGCGAACGCGTTCAACATCCTGCTCGTGAAGCGGTTCTTCGACGCGCTGCCGCGCGAGGTGTTCGAGGCCGCGCGGACGGACGGGGCCGGGCCCTTCCGCCTGTTCTGGTCGATCGTGCTGCCGATGTCCAAGCCCATCCTCGGCGTCGTCTCGGTGTTCGCGATCATCGCCGCGTGGAAGGACTTCCTCTGGCCGATGCTCGTGCTGCCTGACCCGGCGGTGCAGCCGCTCTCGGTGCGCCTGCCCGCGGTGCAGCAGTCGATCGAACTCGACGTGTTCCTGGCAGCGCTCGCGATCTCGACGCTCATCCCCGTGGCGCTGTTCCTCGTCTTCCAGGGCGTCTTCCTGCGTTCGGCCGGACTCGGCGGCGCGGTCAAGGGCTGAGGGCCGGCGGATGCCGCGGGCGGGGCGGGCGAGTCGGCCTCCGCACGGCACGAGGACAGGCGGCATCGCGGTGCGGTGCCCGGGCGCAGGTGAAATCGCCGGGTTCGAGCGCCGGCTTCCTGTTCTCGTGCCAGAGGTATCGGCAGCTGCCACGGGCTCGGGTCGGCGGATGTCGTGGGTCGAAGCCCGCGCATGCCGCGGGCTGAGGCAGGCGGATGCCGCGGGCGGATGTCGCAGGGCGCGCGTAGGCTGCCCGGCGTGGAGCATCCCCAGGTCGTCGACCCGCGGCATCCGCTCATCGAGCGCGTGCGCGAACTCTGCCTCGCCCTGCCCGAGGCGGTCGAGGTCGAAGCCTGGGGCCGCCCGACCTTCCGGGCGCGCAAGCCGATCTTCACGTACGTCAGCGCGCACATGGAGCGGCCGTTCTCGGTCGTCGTGAAGACCGATCCCGAGGAGCACCGGGCCCTCGTGCAGGACGAGCGCTTCTACGGCGTGCCGTACTTCGACCGCAACCACTGGGTCGGCACCGACCTCGACGCGCCGGGCACCGACTGGCAGCTGCTGGCCGAGCTCATCGAGACCTCGTATCGGCAGGTCGCCCTCAAGCGCCAGTTGGTCGCGCTCGACGCGATGCGCGGGCCGTCGGCGACCGGCTGAGACCTCGCGCGAGGCGTGGCTGGGCGGAGGCTGTGAGTGGATGGCGCCCGGACTGCTCGATTGGCGCCGGCGCGATCGGTGGGATAGAGTAACGGGGTTGCCCGCGCTGGAAACAGTGCGGGGGCTGCGCTTCTCGAAGCGCATGCGCCCGTAGCTCAACGGATAGAGCATCTGACTACGGATCAGAAGGTTGGGGGTTCGAATCCCTCCGGGCGCACGTGTCCAGCACACATACTGGTTGAGACAGTAGGAGAACGGCCCGCGGAAGCGGGCCGTTCTTGTTTCCCGGTGATGCCCTGCCGCCCGACCTACTCAGCCGCCGGACGTACTCAGCCGCCGGACGGGTTCTCGATCGGCGCGCCGTCGGGGTCCGTTCCCGTCTCGAGGTCGACATCCTCCGGCCTGGTGGGTCCGTCGGAGCCTCGCTGTTGGTCGTCCGGATCGCCGCCCGAGGCGGTGTCGGTGTCCTGGCGGGGATCCTCCGTGGCATTGCCGGTCGGGGAGCCGTCGCCGAGTCGCTCGGTGTACTGCTTCTGCTCCTCGGTGAGGTTCGTCGACCCGTCCGGGCCGTCCGAGGGGGGAGTCGGTTGCTGGTTCTCGCTCATGCTGTGACGCTACGTCGGATCCGCCGCGCACGGCACGGGCTTGACAGGAACGGGTGAGGCCCGCGATCTCGCGATCGCGGGCCTCCCTCGGTCGTGCGGATGGTGTTCAGCGGCGCTCGGCGCCTGCCGGTACGGCCGTGTCGGCTGCTGCCTCGGAGGACCGTGCTCCGTCGGTCGCGGCATCCGCTTCGGAGCCGTCCGTGCCGGCAGTGGCCGACGCCTCGGCCTCGGCGCGACGGTCGGCTCGAAGCGTGCGGACCGCGAAGGTGACGGCCGCGGCCCAGATGACGAGGATGCCCAGGAGCACGCCCGTGGTGACGGGCGCCGACGCCTCGGCCGTGATGAGGATCGTGCGGGCGTTCGTGAACACGATCACGCCGCCGACGAGCGAGCCGAGCAGGCGCGGGGGCAGCTTGCGCACGAGCCAGGCCGCGAGGGGGGCGGCCAGCACGCCGCCGATGAGCAGGGCGAGCACCCAGCCCAGGTCGAAGCCGCCGGCGCCCAGTCCGATCAGGAAGCCGATGCTCGCCGCGATGGCGACGAGGAACTCGCTCGTGTCGATCGAGCCGATGACCTTGCGCGGCTCGATGCGTCCGCTCGCGAGAAGGGCCGGCGTGCCGACGGGGCCCCAGCCGCCGCCGCCCGTCGCGTCCAGGAAGCCGCCGAGGAGTCCGACCGGAGCCAGGAAGCGCAGGCGCAGCGGCTTCGCGGTGTTCACCTTGGGCAGCGAGCGGAAGGTGAAGCGCACGAGCAGGTACGCGCCGATGGCGAGGAGGATGCCGGCCATGATGGGCTTCGCGGCATCCGTGGAGAGCGAGGACAACACGGTGGCGCCGAGGAAGGCGCCGATGGCGCCCGGGACGCCGATGCGCAGCACGACCTTCCAGTCGACGTTGCCGAATCGCCAGTGCGAGATTCCCGACGCGAGCGTCGTGCCGATCTCCGCGAGGTGCACCGAGGCGCTGGCCGAGGCGGGGTTCGCGCCGATCGCGAGCAGCAGCGTGGTCGACGTGACGCCGTACGCCATGCCGAGGGCGCCGTCGACGAGCTGGGCGGCGAACCCGACGAGCGCCAGGAGTACGAGAGTCTGCATCACGCCTTCTTTCCGAGGAATCCAACTGGAGTACTCGGGAATCTATTGGCGGGGTCTCGGGGCGGACAAGCGACATGTCGCCGCATGTCGCCGCATGACGTCATGCGGGCCCGGCGAGGGCCCATCGCTGCCGTGCGCAGGCCGTGCGCAGGCCGTGCGGTTCACCTGTCGCGCCGGCGGCAGGGCGGGGCGGATCGGGTCGGGGAGACCGGTTCAGCCGCGGGCGTCTGGGCTGCGCCAGGCCGAGGGATCGTCGGCGAGCAGGCGCACGTGCTCGGGCAGGTCGCCGCCCACCACTGCGGCGAGCGTGGTCTCCTCGAGGACGGAGCGGACGCTCGCGCGGAGCGCCACCCACACGTCCAGGAGGCCGGTGCTCGTGCCCGTGTACTCGAGGTCGGAAGGGCGCGAGTCGCGCACGAAGACGAGGGGGCCGTCGACGGCGCGGACGACGTCGGCGATCGAGACGGATGCCGCGTCGCGAGCGAGCCGGAACCCGCCGTTCGCGCCGCGCCGGCTCTCGGCGATGCCCGCCCGGCGGAGGCTCGTCAGGATTCCCTCGAGGAAGCTCGCGGGGATCTCCTCGGCGGTCGCGATGGACTCGGAGGAGACGAGCACGCCCTCGGGTGCGGCGGCCAGCATGAGCGCCGCCCGGACGGCGTAGTCGGCGCGGGCGGAGATCCGCATCAGCCGTCGCCCTGGGGCGTGAGCGAGGTGGCGGGCATGCCTGCAATTCAAGCAGACGGGCGGGCTCCGGTCGGATGTCGCGTGGAGAACCCCCTGTTCGGGGGCCAGAACGGGCCGCTGGCCTGTGGATCTGCTGAACAAAGTGTTTCGTTGCACAATCCGGTCTTGGCTCGTGCGAGCGGCGGCGGTTACGCTCGAATTCACTGACCGTGATGTAACCGAACCATACGAGGGCTCGGCAAGATGAGGGCACGGGTCTCGGGGGGCCTCCGGGCGGCGTCGGCAGGGGCGACCGCCGACTCCGTCGTGCACGCGACGATCTCCCTCGACGCCTCGCTCCGCGCTCGAGCCGCTCGCCGTCGGGAAGCCCGGAGGCGCCTCGCGGCGATCCGCGACGGCGTCGCGGCATCCGTGATGCGACGCGTGCTCGTGACGCTCATCGCCCTGCTCCTCGGCGTGGCCGTCTTCCAGTTCTTCGCCCCGCGGCTCGGGGTGCCGATCGATGCGGCCTGGCACGACCGCCAGGCGGGCGCGATCCTGCTCGGGGTCGCCGCCGGAGCGACGGTCTTCGTGGCGCTCGCGATCGCCTCGGCGTCGGCCAGGGGCGTCGAACTCCTGCACGGCTTCGGCTTCCACTCCACGCCCGGCAACCGGGCTGCGCTCGCCGCCGGGTCCTGGTTCGCGGTCGCGGCGCTCGGTGTGCACTTCTCCGCCGCAGCGTTCCTCTCCCTGCCCGGAGGGCAGTGGGCCGCCGCCGCGGTGCTCGGCGGCGGGCTCGCGACGGCCGTCTTCTGCCTGCACCGCGTCGCCGTCCACGATCACGCGTACCGCACGTTCAACCTCGCTGCGCTGCTCCTGGCGACGGCGGCGATCGCGAGCATGAGCACCACGGCCACCGGCCCCTGGTGGGACGTGAACTTCAGCACGCTCGGTACGACGGATGACGCGGCCGCCTTCTACTTCAACGCCGGTGCGGTCCTCTCCGGGCTCTCGATGGCGATGCTCGCGCGCACGTTGACCGCCGGCCTGGCGACACCGGCCTTGGGAGCCGGAGTCGCCGGGATCCGGATCCTCCGTGTCTGCATCGTGGCGATCGGGGTCTGCCTGATGGGGGTCGGCCTCGTGCCCATCGACACCGCGACCGACCTGCACAACGCGTTCGCGCTCGGCGCCGCGGTGAGCTTCGCGGTGCCGGCACTGGGCCTGCGCCTCCTCGTACCCTCCGCACCCAAGCGGCTGGTCGTGCTGTCCGTCGCCCTCGTCGTCGTCGAGGCGGGCGCGATGGGCCTGTACGACGGCGTTCGGCTGGTCAGCCTCACCGTCTTCGAGATCGTCGCGTTCTCGCTGATCTTCGTGTGGCTCATCGCGCTGACCGTGACGCCCCGCGAGCCGGGCGCGCTCCGCGCCGGTGCAGCGGAGGCCGCGGGGATCGCGCTCGAGGTCGTGCACGTGGCGACCCGGCGGGTGTCCGACGGTGTCGCCAGCGGGCAGGTCGCCGCCGCCGACGCCGCCTCCAGGCTCCGGCTCGCGGCATCCGCGACCGGATCCCGAGTCGGGCTCGGCGTCGGCGTCGGCCCGCCGCGGCGCCGGACCTCGGCGAGGGCGGCGCCGATTGCCGGCCGGCTTCCAGACGATGACACGATGGAAGCCCGACGAATGGAGATGGCATGACCACGACGGACTCGACCGCGGACATCGAGATCGTGCGCGACGACGCGCAGCGACGCTACGAGCTGACCGTCGACGGCGTCCAGGCCGGGATCGCCGCCTTCGTCGCGACGCCAGGCCGCATCGTCTTCACCCATACGGTCGTGCGGCCCGAGTTCGAAGGGCGCGGCCTCGGGAGCCGCCTCGCGCGGTTCGTGCTCGACGACGCCGTCGCGCGAGGAGAGCGCATCGTCCCGCGCTGCCCGTTCATCGCCGACTACCTCGGGCGTCACCCCGAGTACGAGGCATCCGTCGACGCGCCCGAGTGACCCTCATTCTGGGCACTGTGCCGCGGCCGTCGCGCAGGTAGCATTCGAGCAACCCAGAGTCGGCCCGAACGACCGATCCGCCGTGCGCGGATCGGGGACTGATCTCGATCACTTCCTCTGGAACGCCTCGCCGAGCTCAGTTCGGGTCGCTCGGTCGGGGGAGGCCTCCACGAGGCCGCAGTGGGGCGGGAGGTAGGGTTCCCGCCTCACTGTCCCACGCGTGCCCGGCGGTGCCTGCCCGGTCATGCGGGCGAGCGATCAGCCGGCTGCCCGGTCCGCCGAGTTCTCGGAGGCCGCGGTCTCCCCGATGAGCGGGTCCGCGAGCGCGAGGCGCATGCGGCGGCACAGCCCGGTCAGGGTGACGAGCTCGTCGTCGTCGAGGCCGGCGCCGACCGCGCGTTCGATGGCCGCGATGTGCTGGTAGGCGACCTGGCGGTAGAGCGAGAAGCCGTCCTCGGTGATCGAGACGATGGTGCCGCGACCGTCGTCCGGGTCGGGGACCTTGGTGACCAGCCCCCGGCTCGACAGCCGGTCGAGCATGCGGCTGACGCTCGGCTGGCTGATGAGCACCGACCGGTTGAGGTCCTTCAAGCGGAGGCGCCGCCGAGGGGCACGCGAGATGTTGAAGAGCACGTCGTACTCGTTCAGCGAGATGAGTTCGCTCGGGAAACTCTCCGACAGGGTGCGAATCACGGTGACCTGCGCGCGGAAGAGCGACTCCCAGGCGGCGACGGCGATCGCTCGATCGGTCACGGGGATCCCTTCGCAACGACGGACATCATCGACGGCCCCGAAGTCGTGGATCGCGGCCCAGTTCCCAGAATAGGGAACCCGGCGCCGGAAATGGGTGAGGGCCGGTCGTAGAGGCTGACGACCGACCCTCACCCTTGCACCAAGAGTGTCCTGCAATCACATTCCGCACCGACCGCCACAGCAAACAGTCGGTGCACAACCGAATATATAACGGATCGGTAACGGGCGCTAGTTATCGTTCCGTGATTTTTCGGAAAGCCTGTTCCGAGGCCTCAGTAGAGGTCGGGCGACGGCGTGGAGGCCTGCCGGATGGACACGTCGGCGTGCCGGTCGAACCGGTAGCCGATGCCCCGCACGGTGCGGACGATGTCCTGGTAGTGCGCGAGCTTGGAGCGCAGGCGACGCACGTGCACGTCAATGGTGCGCTCGCTCGGAACCTCGTCCTCGGCCGACCAGAGGTTCTCGATGAGTTCGTGGCGGTCGATGGTGCGGCCCTCGCGGAGCACGAGGAACTGGAGAAGCTCGAACTCCTTGTACGTGAGCCCGGCCGGCTCGCCGTCGAGCAGCACGCGCTTGCGCGAGATGTCGATGATCACGCCGTTGGGGTGGCGATCGGCGTCGCTGCGGGTCTCGCCGGCGTCGCGCTGCTTGGCGAGCGCGGCCGGGTCCTGCAGGGCGAGCCGCACGACGTCCACGTCTCGGCCGCCGGCACCGGCCGGTGCCAGGGCGACGGCTGCGTACGTCTCCGCCGAGGGCGCGATCTCACCGGTCAGTGCGCGCAGCGCCTCGACGATGCGGTGCAGGGTCGTGCCGTCGGCGTCGGCCTTCGACTCGTCGATGCCGACGTACAGCACGAAGCCGCGGGCCTCGGTGCCGTCGGGCACGGCGCGCACCCGGGGTGCGGCGGGGCGCTCGGTGAGGGCCGGGGCGGGCTGCGCCGCGACGGGGGCGGCGGCGGTGAGGAGCGGGGCCGCGCTGCGGATGCTCGTTCCCGTGATGCGGGGGGCGGCGGCGCGGTCGGCGATGGAGGTGCGGGCGGGAGCGATGGCGATCGACATGATGGATTCCTTGCGATGAAGACGGTGCAGCGAACACCCCTCAGCGGGGGTGGCGAAGGCCGGGAGGCCGAATACGAACCCGGGAACGGGTTCGGGGAGTCGCGGCCGGACTGAGATTCGTCCGGCTACGGCGACTCGGCGGGGAGGTCGCGGGTCAGCGGCACATTCGACAACACATGGGTGCACGTGCCGGCATCATCATGCCGGTCGTCCTGAGGGCCTCGGGGGCGATCAGGGAGCGTGCGGTGTCAGTCATGAGCGATAGTCAATCCGACGGGCCCGGATGTGTCAATCCGTGACGTCGGCGTGACGCGGTGTGACGGCGCAGACGGTGCACGTGCGGATGCGGCATCCGGCAGGATCGGGGAGCAGGTGCTCAACCCGGAAAGGATCCTCGAAAAGCCCCGGATGAAAAAAATCTTCTGCGGAGCGGATCCGGGATTCAGGCCGCCCCGCCGAAGATCCTTCGGCGAGGCGATGGTGAGCCGTGGAGTCTAGACCGTGCCGTAGAGGCGGTCGCCCGCGTCACCCAGGCCGGGCACGATGTAGCCCTGCTCGTTGAGGCGCTCGTCGAGGGCTCCGAGCACGATGGTGACGTCCTGGCCGTGCAGCTGCTCCTCGACGAAGGCGAGGCCCTCGGGGGCGGCGAGGATGCAGATCGCGGTGACATCCGTCGCCCCGCGCTTCAGCAGGAACTCGATGGCCGCGGCGAGCGAGCCGCCCGTGGCCAGCATCGGGTCGAGCACGAAGCACTGCCGGTCGGAGAGGTCGTCGGGCAGGCGCTCGGCATAGGTCGTCGGCTCGAGCGTCTCCTCATTGCGAGCCATGCCGAGGAATCCGACCTCGGCGCTCGGCAGGAGCTTGACCATGCCCTCGAGCATGCCGAGTCCCGCCCGCAGGATCGGCACGATGAGCGGCTTCGGGTCGGCGATGCGGACGCCCGTCGTGGGGGACACCGGGGTCACGATGTCGATCGGCTCCACGCGGACCCCGCGCGTGCCCTCGTAGGCGAGGAGCGTCATGAGCTCCTCGACCAGCGCCCGGAACACCGGAGACGGGGTGTCGACGTCGCGGAGCACCGTCAGCTTGTGGGTGATGAGCGGGTGGTCTGCCACGTGGACTCGCATAGGCTCGAGTCTAGTTCGCGCGTGTCGAGCGGAGGGAGCGGTCATGGATGCCACGGGCCCGGCCCTCCACCGCGAGTTCATGCGGCTCGCGCTCGCCGAGGCGGCGCTGGCGCCCACGACGGGCGACGTGCCGGTCGGCGCGATCGTCGTGGACGCGAGCGGCCGCGTCATCGCCTCCCGGCACAACGAGCGCGAGCTCACCGGCGACCCCACCGCGCACGCCGAAGTGCTCGCCCTCCGCGATGCCGCGGCCGCGCACGGCGAGTGGCGGCTGACCGGGTGCACCCTCGTCGTCACCCTCGAGCCGTGCGTGATGTGCGCCGGGGCCATCCTCGCCGCACGGGTCCCGACCGTCGTCTTCGGTGCCTGGGACGAGAAGGCGGGGGCGTCGGGGTCGCTCTACGACGTGCTCCGCGACCGCCGGCTCAACCACCGCGTCGAGGTGTACGCGGGCGTCGACGCCGATGCCGCGGCGACGCTGCTCCTCGACTTCTTCGGCGACGACGAGCACCGCCCGGTCGCCCGCTAGCTAGGCCGCGGCCCGACCCGACTCGAGTCCGTCGAGGTATTCGCCGAGCAGGAGGGCGGAGGCCGACTCGGCCGCAGCACCGAGGCGGGCGCGGTCGGCGCGCATCCGGTCGCTCGTCGTGCCGTGCTCGGGAAGCTCGTCGCCCCACGCGGCGAGCCAGCCCTCGTGGATGCCGACGGTCACCTCGGGATGGAACTGCACGGCGAGCAGCCAGTCGCCCCGCCGGAAGGCCTGGTTCGCGTACCGCTCGCTCGAGGCGAGCCGTTCGACGTCGTCGGGCAGGTCGAACGTGTCGCCGTGCCACTGCGCCGTCGGGATGCCGGCGAAGTGGCGCAGGGGCGACGTGCGGCCGGCCGTCGTCGGCGTCACCTCGAGCCAGCCGACCTCCTTGCGCTCGCCGCGGTACACCGCGGCACCGAGTGCGGAGGCGAGCAGCTGCGCCCCGAGGCAGACACCGAAGACGGGTGCCTCCGCGTCGATGCGGGCTCGCAGCAGCCCGAGCTCGTCGGACAGGTACGGATAGCGCTCCGTCTCGTACGCGCCCTCCTCGCCGCCGAGCACGACGACCAGGTCGGGCGCGAGCGGGTCGAGCGCCGCGACATCCGTCACGGGGGTGTCGACGGTGACGATCTGGTAGCCGTGCGACTCGAGCGTCGGCCCGAGGTTGCCGAGGCCGATCGCCGGGTCGTGCCGGAGGACGAGCACGGTGGTGACGCGGAACGCCGCGGCATCCGTCATTCGAGGCCCTTGATGACGATCGCGTCGGTGGGCGGAGCCGCGAGGTTCGGGTCGACCCAGACGTCGGGCTCGATGTAGATGACGCGCGCCGAGGGGACGGCGGCCCGGATGCGCTGCTCGATGACGTTGGTGGCGGCCGCGACCTCGAGCAGCGGCTGGTCGGCGGTGAAGCCGAGCTTGGCGGCCACGAGGAGTTCGTCGGGCCCGAGGTACAGGGTCTTCATGTGGATGATGCGTTCGATCTCGGGGCCGTCGGTGATGGCGCGTTCGATGGCCGCGACGTCGTCGTCGTTGGCGCCCTCGCCGACGAGGAGCGACTTCGTCTCGATGCCGAGCACGACCGCCACGAGCACGAGGAGCGTGCCGATCATGAGCGTGCCGATCGCGTCGAAGGTCGGGTTGCCGGTGATGACCGTGAGCCCGACCGCGACGAAGGCGAAGACCAGGCCGATGAGCGCCGCCACGTCTTCCAGCAGCACGACGGGCAGCTCGGGGGCCTTCGCGCGGCGGACGAACTGCACCCAGCTCTGGCGACCGCGGGTGTGGTTGGACTCCTTGACCGCGGTGCGCAGCGAGAACGACTCGAGCACGATCGCGATCGCGAGCACGAGCAGCGGAAGCCACGCGTTCTCGAGCTCGTGGGGGTGGGTGAGCTTCTCGACGCCCTCGTAGATCGAGAAGATGCCGCCGACGGAGAACAGGATGATCGAGACCACGAACGCGTACACGTAGCGCTCGCGGCCGTAGCCGAACGGGTGCTCCTTGTCGGCGGCCTTCTTCGCCTGGCGGCCGCCGAGGATGAGCAGCAGCTGGTTGCCGGCGTCGGCGACGGAGTGCACGCCCTCGGCCAGCATCGAGGCGGAACCCGAGAAGAACCACGCGATGAACTTCGTCAGGGCGATGCCCGTGTTGGCGAGGAATGCCGCGATGATGGCCTTGGTGCCGCCTGATGCGCTCATGGCGTCAATCCTAGGATGGACGGATGAGCGCCGACGAGCCCGTGACCCTGCCCGCGATCGCCTTCCTCGGGGCGGGTTCGATGGCCCGAGCCGTGCTCACCGGGCTGCTCCAGCCGGGCGTGACGGTCGACGGCGGCATCCGCGCCACGAACCGGTCGGCGGCCAACGCGGCGCAGCTCTCTGCGTTCGACGGCGTCACCGCCTACGCGACCGAGACGGATGCCGCGGCCAACCGCACCGCCGTCGCCGGGGCGAAGGTCGTCGTGGTCGCCGTGAAGCCAGCGATGGTGCCCGACCTGCTGCGCGAGATCGCCGACGCGCTCGAGCCCGGCGCGGTCGTGGTCTCGGTCGCGGCGGGCGTCACGGTCGCCACGTTCGAGTCGCTGCTGCCCTCGTCGGTGGCCGTCATCCGATCGATGCCGAACACGCCGGCGCTCGTCGGCCGGGCGGTCACGGGCGTGTCGGCGGGCACCCGGTCGAGCGAGGCCGACCTCGCGCTCGCCGTCGCGCTCTTCGAGACGGTCGGCGATGTGCTCGTCGTGCCCGAGGAGCAGATCGACGCGCTCTCGACGATCTCGGGCTCCGGCCCGGCGTACGTCTTCTACCTGATCGAGCAGCTCACCGCGGCCGCGGTCGCGAAGGGCTTCACGCCCGAGCAGGCGGCGCTCATGGTGCAGGGCACCTTCCGCGGCGCGAGCGAGCTGCTCGCGGCATCCGACGTGGACCCGACCGAGCTGCGCCGCCGGGTGACGAGCCCCAAGGGCACGACCGAGCGCGCCGTCGCGGTGCTCGAGGGCGCGGGGCTCGAGCGGATGTTCGTCGAGGCGACCGACGCCGCGCTCGCCCGCGCCCGCGAGCTCGCGGCAGGCGCATGAGCAGCGGGCCCGGCGACGGCGTCGCGCCCGCCCCGCTCGACCTCGACGGCGAGCCGCGGTTCGCCTGGCGCGGGGTCATGCTCGACGTCGCCCGGCGCTTCCGCCCGTTGCCCGACCTGCTGCGCTTCGTCGACCTGCTCGCCGCGCACGGCCTCAACGTGCTGCAGCTGCACCTGGCCGACGACCAGGGCTGGCGCTTCGAGGTGCTGGCGTATCCGCGGCTCGCCGAGATCGGCGGGCGCCGATCGGAGTCGCAGCTCGGGCATGGTCCGACATCCACGCTCGACGGCGTGCCGCACGAGGGCTCGTACTCGCAGGCCGAGCTGCGCGAGCTCGTCGGGTACGCGTCGGCGCGCGGCATCCGCGTGGTCCCCGAGCTCGACGTGCCGGGCCATGCGCGTGCCATCCTCGCGGCGTACCCGGAGTTCGGCGTCGGCGACGTCGAGGGCGTTCGTGCGCGCAACGTCGAGCCGTGGACGCGCTTCGGCATCTCGGACGAGGTGCTGAACGTCGAGGAGGCCACCGTCGAATTCGTGTGCACCGTGTTCGATGAGCTCTGCGAGGTGTTCGACTCCGACGTCGTCGGCTTCGGCGGCGACGAGGTGCGCAAGGACCGCTGGGCCGCGGACCCGCGCACGCAGGAGCTCATGGCCGAGCGCGACCTCGGGTCGGAGGAAGAGCTCCAGGCGTGGTTCCTCGGCCGGGTCGCGGGCCACCTCGCGACGCTCGGGCGCCGGGTCATCGGGTGGGACGAGATGCTGGAGGGCTCGGATGCCGCGGCGCCGACCCTGCCCGCGGACGCCGTGGTGGCCTCGTGGCGCGGCCCCGTCGGGGCCGAGCTCGGCGCGCGGCTCGGTCACGACGTGGTGCTCTGCCCCGACCTCTGGACCTACTTCGACTACCGCCAGTCGGACGGCGCCGACGAGCCGATCCCGGTCGGCACGGTGCTGTCCCTCGAGGATGCGGCGTCGTTCGAGCCGCTCGACGCGTCGGCCTCGCCCGAGCTGCGCGGTCGGGTCATCGGCGTGCAGGCGAACGTCTGGACCGAGCACCTCGACACGCGCGATCGGCTCGACTACGCGGTGTTCCCGCGCCTGGGCGCGTTCGCCGAGGTGGCGTGGAACGGCGGTCCGCTCGACTGGGCGTCGTTCCAGGAGCGCCTGCCCGCCTACCTCGCCTGGCTCGACGGGCAGGGCGTCGCCTACCGCCCGATCGACGGGCCGCGTCCCGAGCAGCGGCGTCCGGGCGTGCCGGGGGTGCCGCGCGACCGCGCCTCGCGGGTCGCGGAGCTCGATCGGCTCACGGCGAGCCTGCGCGCCGCGCGCTGATTTCAGGGCGGATGTCGATTTTCGGAGGGTGTTCTCGTCACCATGGTGTGACGGACCTCGTCACGGCCCGAGCAGGCCATGACCCAAGGAGAGACACCATGACGGACACGTACGTCTACCTCATCCACGAGCCCGACTGGGACTCCGACGCGTACCTCGGCGGCGGCGGAGGCGTCCCCGGCGGCGACCCGGGCGCCAACTTCCCCGAGCACACGGCGTTCCAGGAGGCGGTGGCCCGGCTGGGCGCCCGCATCGTCGGCGCCGCCGCGCTGCAGAACGCCCGCCACGGCGGCCGGGTGACCCCGGGTGCCGGTGACCGCGCCGAAGCCGACGCCGTCTACTCCGACGGGCCCTACCCCGACACGAGCGAGGTCGTCTCGGGCTACTACGTCGTCGAGACCGACGACGAGGACCTCGCCAGGCGCATCGCGGCGCTCGTGCCCACCGGCGGCCACATCGAGTGGCGCAAGGTGTTCCCGATCTCGTGAGCGATGCGATCGCCGACCTGGGCGAGGACTTCGTCGAGGCCTGGCCGCGGATCGTGCGCGCCCTGGCTGCCTTCACGGGCAGCCTCGACGACGCGCAGGAGTACGCGGCGGAGGCCATCGCGCGAGCCGTCGCCCAGGCCGGCGGTCACGGACCGCCCCTCGGCTCGCTGGCCGCCTGGTGCACGGCCGTCGGCAAGCGCGCGTGGATCGACGACCGGCGCCGAGCCGCGGTCGAACTCCGGCACGTCCAGCACCTCGCGAGCGACCTGCGGCAGGGCGTCGCGGATCCGGATGCCGCATCCGAGGCGTCCGAGGCATCCGCTGGGGGGTCGTCGGTCGGCGAAGCCCTCGACGACCGGGTCGCGCTGCTGTTCGTGACCTGCGACCCGGCCCTCACGGAGCAGGCGCGACTCGTGCTCTCGCTCCGCGTCGTGTGCGGGCTCGACGTGCCTCGCATCGCCGCGCACCTGGGCATCCAGTCGTCGGCGGCCGCGGCGCGTCTCACCCGGGCGAAGCGTGCGCTCGCGGAGGCGCGCGGACGGTTCCACGTGCCGGAGGCGCCCGAGCGCCGGGTGCGCCTGCCCGTCGTGCTCGCGAGCGTGGCCGGCATGTTCACCGTCGCGCATCGCGACGTGCTCGACCCGCAGAGCCCGCTGGACGACCTCGGAAGACAGGCGCTCTCGATCGCCGACGCGCTCGTCGCCGAGTTCCCCGACGACGCCGAGGTGCGTGGCCTCAGGGCGGTCGTGCGGCTCGGGCTGGCGCGCCGGCCGGGCCGACTGGACGCGGACGGGGCGGCGGTCCCGCTCGATCAGGTCGACCGAGGCCGTTGGGACGCCCGGCTCATCGAGGCCGGGCTCGACGATGCCGCCGCAGCGGCCGACCGGGGCGACGGGCGCTTCGTCCTCGAGGCCGCGATCGCGGGACTGCACACCGCGGCGCCGAGCTTCGCGGCCACCGACTGGGACCGGATCGTCGCGTTCTACGCGGCGCTCGAGCGCGTCTGGGGTTCCCCGTCGGTCACCGCCGCTCGGCTCGCCGCCGAGTTGCATCGGAGCCTGCTCGCACCCGAGTCCGGCGAACGCACTGCCGCCCTCCGCGCCATCCGCCGTGAACTCCGCGCGCTCGCCGACGGTTCCGCGCCCTACGCGGCGCTCGATGCGCGGCTCGCGCTCGCCGACCTCGACTGGCGCACGGACCGCCGCGACGAGGCGGCCGCCGAGTACGCGCTGCTGTCGACCCTCGTGACGACCGAACCCCTGCGACGGTTCTGCCTCGCCCGGGCCTCCGGCCGCTGAGCGCGACCGCCCGAACGGGCGAGGACGGCGGGCAGCCCCGGGTCGTGCGCCGGGTGGTGCGCCGGATCACCCGCCGGATCAGGGCTCGAAGCGGTAGCCCATGCCCGCCTCGGTGATGAAGTGCCGGGGCGCCGCGGGCACGGGTTCGAGCTTGCGCCTCAGCTGCGCGACGTAGAGGCGCAGGTAGCCGGCGTCGTTCGCGTGGAACGGGCCCCACACCTCGCCGAGCAGCATCTGGCGCGTGAGCAGCCGCCCCGGGTTCTTGAGGAACAGCTCGAGCAGGCGCCACTCGGTCGGCGTGAGGCGGACGGATGCCCCGGCTCCGCGTGCCCCGCCTGCACCGGCCGCCCCGGCGGCTCCGCCGCGGATCGTCTTGGCCGCGAGATCCACGGTGAGGTCGCCGATCGCCACCGTCGCGGCTTCCGTCGTCTCGTCCGCGACCGCGCGGGCCCTGGCCCTGATGCGGGCCAGGAGCTCGTCCATCGCGAACGGCTTCGTGACGTAGTCGTCGGCACCGGCGTCGAGCGCGTCGACCTTCTCGGCGGAGTCGGCGCGGCCGGAGAGCACGATGATCGGCACCCTGGACCAGCCGCGCACGGCCCGGATCACGTCGAGGCCGTCGACCTTCGGCATGCCGAGGTCGAGCAGGATGAGGTCGGGGTGCGCGTTCGCCGCGAGGTAGATGGCCTCGGCGCCGTCGTGGGCCGCGACGATCTCGTACCCGCGGGCGGCGAGCGTGATGCGCAGGGCCCGCTGGAGCTGGTCGTCGTCGTCGGCGAGGAGGATCCTCACGTCGTCTCCTTCGGCGTCTCGTCGGCGGTGAGGGGAGCAGCGAGGGGTGCGTCGAGCGGCGGGGCGAGGGGCACGGCGATCGGGAGGGAGACCACCATCGTGAGGCCGCCGCCCGGGGTGTCATCGAGCCGGATGCTGCCGCCCATGCCCTCGACGAACCCCTTCGTGAGGGCCAGCCCGAGGCCGAGGCCGGTGTCGTTGTCGGTGTCGCCGAGTCGCTGGAAGGGCGTGAAGACCTCGTCGCGCCGCTCGGCCGGGACCCCGGGTCCCCGGTCGACGACGCGGAGCTCGGTCTCGTTCCGAAAGGTGCTGGCCGCGATGCGGACACGCTCGCCGGCCGGACCGTGGCGGACCGCGTTCGCGAGCAGGTTCACGACGACGCGCTGGAGGAGCACCCCGTCGGCGAGCACCGGTTCGAGGTCGTCGGCGAGGTCCAGCTCGACCTCGGCCGGACCGAGTCCGAGCTCGTCGAGGGCGGCGAAGACCACGTCCGCGAGATGCGTCGGCGCGAGCGAGACGCCGAGCGCCCCGGCCTGCACGCGGCTCACGTCGAGCAGGTCGGTCACGAGCGCGGCGAGGGAGTCGAGGCTCTCGGCCGCCGTGGTCAGCAGTTCCTCGCGTTCCGAGGGCTCCAACGGGAGGTCGGGGGTCCGCAGCGCGCTCACCGCGGCCGACGCCGACGTGAGCGGTCGCCGCAGGTCGTGTCCGACCGCGGCCAGCAGCGCCGACCGCACCCGGTCGGTCTCGGCCAGCGCACCCGCCGCCGAGGCCGCCGAGGCGAGCGCCCCGTGCTCGATGGCCTGGTCGATGCGGGTCGCGATGACCTGGAGCAGTCGCCGCTCGGATGCCTCGAGGTCGCGCCCGTGCAGCTCGAGCACGGCGCCCTGGGCGAGGGTGAGGGTCGTCATGCGTTCGTCCGCCGTCGGCTCGCCGTCGGCGACGCGCGTCGTGCCGTCGATGACGAGGCGGACCCCGGCCAGGCCGAACGCCTCGCGGGTACGGGTCACCATCGCCTGCAGGGCGTCCTCCCCGCGAAGCACGCTGCCCGCCATGCCGGCCAGCAGCTGCGACTCCGCGGCGGCCCTCCTGGCCTCCCGCGTGCGGCGGGCCGCCTGGTCGACGACGTAGCTGACGAGCAGCGCGTTCGCGACGTAGAACGCGAGCGCGAGGAACTGGCGGGGGTCGGCGATGGTCAGCGTGTGCACCGGTGCGACGAAGAGGAAGTTCAGGGTGAGCCCGGACAGCACGGCCGCGAACAGTGCCGGCCAGATGCCGCCCACGAGGGCGACGACGATGACGAGCAGCTGGTACGCGAGCACGTCGCTCGTGATCGAGGACTCGGTGTGCACGCTGACGAGCAGCCAGCTGAGCAACGGCCCGACGATGACGGCGATCGCGGTGCCCGCGATGAGCCGCCTGGTCCCGAGCGAACCGCCGGGCTTCGGCAGGGAGAAGCGCGATCCGGCCGCCGCGTGCGTCACGATGTGCACGTCGATGTCGCCCGACTCCCGGATCACGGTCGCGCCGATCCCCGGCGCCGAGAATGCCGCGCTCAGCCGGGACCGGCGGCTCACGCCGATGACCAGCTGCGTGGCATCCGACGCCCTGGCGAACTCGACGAGCGCCTTGGGCACGTCCTCGCCGACCACCTGGTGGAAGCTGCCGCCCAGCTGCTCGACGAGCACGCGCTGCGCGTCGAGGGCCTCCGGATGCCTCGTCCGCATGCCGTCGGGACTCGTGACGTGCACGGCGATGAGCTCGCCGCCCGAGGACCTCGAGGCGATGCGCGCGCCGCGGCGCAGGAGCGTCTCGCCCTCTGGGCCGCCGGTGAGGGCGACGACCACGCGCTCGCGCGCCTCCCACGTGCGGTCGATGCCGTGTTCGGCGCGGTACGCCCTGAGCGCCTGGTCGACCTCGTCGGCCAGCCAGAGCAGGGCGAGCTCGCGGAGGGCCGTGAGGTTGCCGAGGCGGAAGTAGTTCGAGAGGGCGGCGTCGATGCGCTCGGCGGGGTAGACGAGGCCGCTCGCCAGGCGGTCCCGCAGCGCCTGCGGGGCGAGGTCGACGACCTCGATCTGGTCGGCGGCGCGCAGGACGGCGTCGGGGATGGTCTCGCGCTGCGGCACCCCCGTGATGCGCTGCACCACGTCGCCGAGGGACTCGATGTGCTGGGCGTTGACGGTCGAGATCACGTCGATGCCGGCGGCCAGGAGTGCCTCGACGTCCTGCCAGCGCTTCGGATGCCGCGAGCCGGGCGCGTTGGTGTGCGCGAGCTCGTCGACGAGGGCGACCTCCGGGGCCCGCCGGAGCACGGCCTCGAGGTCCATCTCGTCGAGGGGCATGCCGCGGTGCTCCCACGTGCGTCGCGGCACGGGCTCGAGGCCGAGCGTCATCGCCGCGGTCGCCTTGCGACCGTGCGTCTCGACGTAGGCGATCACCACGTCACGGCCGTCGCCCGCGAGCCGCCGCCCCTCCTCGAGCATGGCGTAGGTCTTGCCCACACCGGGGGCGGCGCCGAGGAGAACACGCAGTCGCCCCCGTCGCATGCTCAGCCCCTCAGCTCGGCGAGGGCGAGGTTCAGCTGCAGCACGTCGACCGTCGGCTCGCCCAGGTAGCCGAGGTCCCGTGCCTGAATCCTAGACTCCACGAGCGCCGCGACCTCAGCCTCGTCGAGGCCGCGCGCAGCGGCGACGCGGTCGACCTGCTGGCGGGCGTACTCCGGACTGATGTGCGGGTCGAGGCCCGACGCCGACGCGGTGACCGCGTCGGCCGGGACGTCGGCCTCCTCGACGCCGTCGAGCTCGGCCGCCCTGGCCTTGCGCTCCGCGATCGCGGTGACGAGGTCGGTGTTCTCGGGGCCGAGGTTGCTGCCGCTCGAGGCGCCGCCGTCGTAGCCGTCGCCCGCGGCGGAGGGACGGGACTGGAACCATTCGGGAAGCGGCTCGCCCGCGGCATCCGTGAAGGACTGCCCGATGAGGCGCGACCCGACGACCTCGCCGTCGGTGCTCCGCAGGAGTGAGCCGTTCGCCTGGGCGGGCAGTGCCAGCTGTCCGATCGCGGTGACGGCGAAGGTGTAGCCGATGCCGAGGAGCAGGGTGAGCACGAGCATCGCCCTGAGCGCGACCCAGTGGGTGCGGGCCGTGGAACGTGTGGTGGCCATGGTGGGTGTCCTTCTTCCGTGACGAGCGTCTGCGATGAGCGGGCCGGGCCGGCTCAGAACCCGGGGAGGAGGCTGACGACGAGGTCGATCAGCTTGATGCCGATGAACGGCGCGATCACGCCGCCGAGGCCGTACACGAGGAGGTTGCGACCGAGCAACTGCGACGCTCCCATCGGGCGGTACCTGACGCCCCGCAGGGCGAGCGGGATGAGCACGACGATGATGATCGCGTTGAAGATGATCGCCGAGAGCACGGCCGACGAGGCCGAGTGCAGGTGCATGACGTTGAGCACCGCGAGACCGGGGAACACGCCCGCGAACATCGCCGGGATGATGGCGAAGTACTTCGCGATGTCGTTCGCGATGGAGAACGTCGTCAGGGCACCGCGCGTGATGAGCAGCTGCTTGCCGATGCGCACGATGTCGATGAGCTTCGTCGGGTCGGAGTCGAGGTCGACCATGTTGCCGGCCTCCTTCGCCGCCGACGTGCCCGTGTTCATCGCGACGCCCACGTCGGCCTGGGCCAGGGCGGGCGCGTCGTTCGTGCCGTCGCCGGTCATCGCGACGAGGTTCCCGCCCTCCTGCTCGCGCCGGATGAGCGCGAGCTTCTGCTCGGGCGTCGCCTCGGCCAGCACGTCGTCGACGCCGGCCTCGGCGGCGATCGCCCGCGCGGTGAGGGGGTTGTCGCCCGTGACCATGACCGTGCGGATCCCCATCGCGCGCAACTCGCCGAAGCGCTCGGCGAGTCCCGCCTTCACGACGTCCTTCAGGTGCACGACGCCGAGCACGCGGGCCCTGCCGTCGGGCGAGCGCCGGGCGACCACGAGCGGCGTCCCACCGCCCTTCGCGATCGCGTCGACGCTGCGGTCGAGCGCCTCGCGAGTCCCCTCCGGGATGGGGTCGGATGCCTCGACCCAGGCGACGACCGCGGAGCCCGCGCCCTTGCGCAGGCTCGTGCCGTCGGGCAGGTCGAGCCCCGACATCCGGGTCTGCGCCGCGAACGGCACCACCTCGGCGGCCGGCACCTCGTCGACGTGCACGCCCTCGGCGCTCGCCAGGTCGACGATCGAGGCGCCCTCCGGGGTCGGGTCGGCGAGCGAGGCGAGCATCGCCGCCGCCGCGAGGCCCGATCCGTCGACCCCGGGCACGGGTACGAACGCCACCGCCCGGCGGTTGCCGTACGTGATCGTGCCGGTCTTGTCGAGGAGCAGCGTGGTGACATCGCCGGCCGCCTCGACCGCGCGGCCCGACATCGCGAGCACGTTGCGCTGCACGAGCCGGTCCATCCCGGCGATGCCGATCGCGGAGAGCAGGGCACCGATCGTCGTCGGGATGAGGCAGACGAGCAGGGCGACGAGCACGGCGAGCGAGGCCGGGGCGGCCGCGTACGACGCGATCGGGTTCAGGGTGAGCGCGACGATCACGAACACGATGGACAGGCTCGCGAGGAGGATGTTCAGCGCGATCTCGTTGGGCGTCCGCTGCCTGGCCGCGCCCTCGACGAGCGCGATCATGCGGTCGACGAACGTCTCGCCCGGCCTCGACGTGATGCGCACGACGATACGGTCCGACAGCACGCGGGTGCCGCCCGTCACGGCCGAGCGGTCGCCGCCCGATTCGCGCACGACGGGCGCGGACTCGCCCGTCATGGCCGACTCGTCGACCGAGGCGATGCCCCAGACGATGTCGCCGTCGCCCGGGATCGTCTCGCCCGCGACGACGACCACGAGATCGCCGACCGCGAGGTCGCCCGACGAGACCTCGCGGAGCGGCGAGCGTTCCGCTGCGGCATCCGTCGCCTCGTCGTAGGACGTGACGACCCGGGCCGTCGTCGACGAGCGCGTGGCGCGCAGCGACTCCGCCTGCGCCTTGCCGCGACCCTCGGCGACCGACTCGGCGAGGTTGGCGAAGACGACCGTCAGCCAGAGCCACACGGCGATCGCCCACGTGAACCCGCCCGGCACGATCGAGCCGCCCGACTCCCCGGGGCCGCCGAGGAACGGCTCGGCGATCGCGATCGCCGTGGTGAGCGCGGCGCCGACCTCGACGATGAACATGACCGGGTTGTGCCACATGACGCGCGGGTCCAGCTTGCGCAGCGCGCCGGGCAGGGCCGCGGCGAGGCGACGGGGTCCGAACGTTCCGCCGCCGCGGCCTGCGCGATCGGAGGATCCCGGATGCCGCGGCGCGGCGCCCGCGGCATCCGTCACGGGAGGGGTGGTGATGGTGGACATGGTCAGATCAGCCCTTCGGCGAGCGGCCCGAGCGTGAGCACGGGGAAGTACGTGAGCGCGGTCACGACGACCGTGACCCCGACGAGGAGGCCGACGAACAGCGGCCGGTGGGTGGGGAGCGTGCCCGCGGTGGCGGGGACCTTCCCCTGCGCGGCGAGGGAGCCCGCGAGGGCCAGCACGAGCACGATCGGCACGAAGCGGCCGAGCAGCATCGCGACGCCGAGGGCGGTGTTCAGCCACGGGGTGTTCGCGGTGAGCCCAGCGAAGGCGGAACCGTTGTTGTTCGCGGCCGACGTGAAGGCGTACAGCACCTCGGACAGGCCGTGCACGCCGGGATTCCAGATCGAGGTCGACTCGACGTCCTCTCGGACGCCGGGGATCGCGAAGCTCAGGGCCGTGCCGGTGAGCACGAGCGTCGGCGTGACCAGGATGTACAGGCTCGCGAGCTTGATCTCGCGCGGCCCGAGCTTCTTGCCGAGGTACTCGGGCGTGCGCCCCACGAGCAGGCCGGCGATGAACACGGCGATGACCGCGAGCACGAGCATGCCGTAGAGCCCGGAGCCGACACCGCCGGGGGCGACCTCCCCGAGCATCATGTTGAGCATCGGGAGCATGCCGCCGAGCGCGGTGTACGAGTCGTGCATCGAATCGACCGCGCCCGTCGAGGTCAGCGTCGACGTCGAGGCGAAGAGCGTGCTGCCGAAGATGCCGAACCGCGTCTCCTTGCCCTCCATCGCGGCGCCCGCCAGCTGCGGTGCCGTGCCGGCCCCTCCCGCCTCGAGGAGGGAGAGCGCGGTCAGGGAGACGACGAAGATCGACGCCATCGCGGCCAGGATCGCGAGCCCCTGCCTCGGGCTGCCGACCATGCGCCCGAACGTGCGCGGGAGCGAGAACGGGATGAGCAGCATGAGCACCACCTGGAACAGGTTCGTCCATGCGGTCGGGTTCTCGAACGGATGCGCGGAGTTGACGTTGAAGAAGCCGCCGCCGTTCGTGCCGAGTTCCTTGATGGCCTCCTGCGACGCGACCGGTCCGCCCGGCAGGGTCTGCGTGCCGCCCGTCAGGGTGGCGACCTCGGTGAAGCCGGTGAAGTTCTGCACGACCCCGCCGGCGAGGAGCACGACCGCGGACACGAGGGCCAGGGGCAGCAGGAGGCGGAGGGAGCCCCGGATGAGATCGACCCAGAAATTGCCGATGGTGCGCTCGCCGCGGCGGGCGAAGCCGCGCACGAGGGCGATCGCCACGGCGATGCCCACCGCCGCCGACACGAAGTTCTGCACCGCGAGCCCCGCGAACTGCACCGTGTATCCGAGGGTGAGCTCGGGGGAGTACGACTGCCAGTTCGTGTTCGTGACGAAGGACGCGGCGGTGTTGAAGGACAGCCCCTCCGGCACCGCGGGCAGCCCGAGTGAGAAGGGCAGGACGGCCTGCGCGCGCTGCAGCAGGTAGACGAGGAGCACGCCGACGACCGAGAAGGCGAGCACGCTGCGCAGGTACACCTGCCACGACTGCTCGACCCGAGGGGCGACGCCGATGAGCCGGTAGAGGCCCCGCTCGACCCGGAGGTCGCGGTCGGAGGTGTAGATGCGCGCCATCAGGTCGCCGAGCGGGCGGTAGGCGAGGGCCAGCACGAGGGCGACGGTGGCCGCCTGGAGGATCGCGAACAGCGCGCCCATCAGAATCGCTCCGGCCTGATCAGCGCGTACACGAGGTACACGACGGCCGCGACGCCGAGGGCGGCGGCGATGAGGTCGAAGACGATCATGCCCGGTCCTCCCCACGCGACGCCTCGCGAGATGTCGAGCTGCGGGGCTGCGGGCCCAACCGCTCGACTCCCTTCGCGATGAGGCCGATGACGACGAACACCGCGAGGACGGCGGCGACGTGGATCAGATCGAGCACGGGGACTCCAAGGAACGCAGGTCCGCCGACCTGACGCGGTCGGCGGGCAGTCGGCGACTGCGATTCCGATGCAACACCCGCCCCCGCGCAGGCCAGCCGATCCTCACGGTTCCCTAACGGGCCGCGGGCGCCATCCGAACGGAGCGCTTACGCGGCGGTGCGCTCGAGCAGCACCATGACCTCGAAGTGCGGCGTCTGCGGGAACATGTCGAAGACCCGGGCCCGAACCGGTCGCAGCGACGGCATCGCGGCGAGGTCCTTCGCGAGCGAGGTCGCGTTGCAACTCGAGTAGAGCACGTGACCGACGTCGGATGCCTCGAGCCACGCACCGAGCTCGGCGCCGATGCCCCGGCGCGGCGGGTTCACGACGACGAGGTCGGGCACGTCGGTCGCGGGCGCGTCGAGCGCGAACCGGGTCGCGTCGCCCGCGGCGAACCGCACGCGGTGCAGCGCGGCATCCGTTCGGCTGAGCTCGGCGCTCGCGACCGCCTCCACGCTCGTCTCGATGCCCGTGACGGCCGTCTCGCCGCCCGCGAGGTGCAGGGCGAAGCCGCCGACGCCCGAGTAGAGGTCCCAGGCCGAGGCGGGCGCGAGGTCGGTGATCCAGTCGCGCGCCTCGGCGTAGAGGGCCGCGGCGATCGCCGTGTTCGTCTGGAAGAAGCCCTGCGGCCGCAGGTGCATGGTCACGTCGTTCAGGCGCATCGACAGGGTCTGCTGCTCGGTGAGCACGATCTCCTGCTCGCCCTCGAGCACCGCCTTGTGCTCCGGCAGGACGTTGACGCTCACCACCCTGGCGTTCGGCAGGTCGGCGAGCAGCGCCGGCAGGTGCTTGCGGATGCGGGCCACGGGCTCCGTCGAGCGCAGCACGAAGCGCACCATCAGCTCGCCGTCGGGCGACTCGGTCACGATGAGGTGCTTCAGCTCACCCGTGCGGCTCGGCACGTCGTAGGGCGCGATGCGGGCGAGGGTGATGAACCGGGCGATCGGCCCGAACGCCGCCCGATGGCCGGGGGAGCAGATGCCGCACGCCTGCAGGTCGACACCGTGGCCATCGGCGTCGAGGATGCCGATCGTGGGAGAGGAGACGGTGCCGCCGACGACCATCTTCGCCTTGTTGCGGTAGTCGCGCTCGCCGCTCGCGAGGGGCGGATGCCACGTCCCGACGCCGAACGGCGCGAGCAGCTGCTCGGCGAGGGCCTGCTTGCCGGCGAGCTGCGCCGGGTACGGCTGGCCCATGAGCGAGCACGAGCGGCATCGCCGGGCGTCGAAGTACGCGCAGTCCACCCTGCAAGGCTACGCACTGCGGGCTGGCGGTTCGCCGGTAGCGTTCTCACCATGGATGCGTGGGACACGATCGGCGTGATCGCCGAGGTCATCGGCTGGGTGGGACTCGCCCTCGGGCTCGCGAGCCTGGGCCTCGTGCTGCTGATCCGCATCGCCGACGGCCGCTGGCTGCCCACCGACGCGGTCATCGCCGACGAGGCCGATGGCAGCGTCGTGCGGTGGTTCGCCGAGGGCGAGTTCCACACCCGTCGCCTGAGCGCCTCGGAACGCCAGCACGTCGAGGACCTCGACGAGGAGAAGGCGTTCTACCGCGAGCGGGAGCCCGAGCACCTGCGCCTGCACGAGCCGCCGGCCGGTCGCCGGATCCTCCGCCTGCTCGGCGTCGTCTTCCTCGGGCTCGCCCTGGTCGCGGGCGTCGTCGGCATCGTGGCGATGTTCGTCGGCTGAGCGGGGCTCGACGGGCGTCGACGTTCGGCGCTTGTTCGTCGTTCGGCGCGCTCGCGCCGTTCGGCGTCGCGGGCGTGCCCGCGGCATCCGCCCTATTCGAGCGAGGCGAACTTCTCGATGTCGCCCTCGGTGCCCGACACGATGATGAGGTCGTGGTTGGAGACGACGGTCTGTTCGGTCGCGTACGTGAACGGCTTGCCGGGGCTCTTGACGCCGACCACGGTCACGCGGTGCTTGGACCGCACGCCCGACTCGGTGAGGTTCTTGCCGCGGATCGGCTTCGGCGGGTACATCTTCACGAGCGCGAAGTCGTCGTCGAACTCGATGAAGTCGAGCATGCGGCCCGAGACGAGGTGCGCCGTGCGCTCGCCGGCCTCGCGCTCGGGATAGATCACGTGGTTCGCGCCGATGCGCTCGAGGATCTTGCCATGCGAGGCCGAGATCGCCTTCGCCCAGATCTGCGGGATCTTCAGGTCGACGAGGTTCGCGGTGATGAGCACGGATGCCTCGATCGAGGAGCCCACCGCGCACACGGCGATCGAGAAGTCCTGGGCGCCGATCTGGCGGAGCGCGTCGATCGACTTGGCGTCGGCGACGACGGCGTGCGTGACCCGCTCCGACCACTTCTGGACGAGGCCCTCGTTCTCGTCGACGGCCAGGACCTCGCGGCCGAGCCGGTCGAGCTGGCCGGCCGTGGCGGCGCCGAAGCGGCCGAGGCCGATGACGAGCACTGGGGCGTCGTGCTTGATGCGATCAACCAACGATGGGCCTCTCTTCCGGACGCTTGAACAACTGCCGTCGCTGGCTCGCTGCGAGGGCCGCGGCGAGTGTCACTGTACCAACGCGGCCCATGAACATCGTGGCCGCCATCACGTAGACGCCGGACGGCGGCAGGTCGGCGGTGAGTCCGGTCGACAGGCCGCAGGTGGCGAACGCCGAGATGACGTCGAACAGCACGTTCTCGAACGGCGCCTTCGTGATCTGCAGGATCGCGATCGAGGAGACCGCGACGATCGTCGCCCCCCACAGCACGACGCTGACCGAGAGGCGCAGCATGTCGCGCGGGATGCGCCGGCCGAACGCCTCCATCGACGGGGCGCCGCGGGCCTCGGCGAAGGCCGCGAGGAAGAGCACCGCCAGCGTCGTCACCTTGATGCCGCCGGCGGTCGAGGCCGAACCGCCGCCGACGAACATGAGCATGCTGCTCACGAGCTGACTCGACCCGTAGAGGTCGTGCATGTCGATGGTCGAGAAGCCGCCGGACCTCGTCATCATCGACATGAAGAACGACTGGTAGATCGTGGCGCCGGCGTCGAGATGGCCGTACGTCTTCGGGTTGCTGTGTTCGAGCAGCAGGAACATCGCCGCGCCCGCGATGAACAGGATGGTCGTCGTCGTGAGCGTGAGCTTCACGTGCACGCTCCACTTGCGCGGCTGCCGCCACGCCCGCGCGAGCGCGAAGATCACGGGGAAGCCGAGGCTGCCGAGGAACACGCCGAGCATGAGCATCGTGAGCATCCAGTAGTCGTGCTCGAACGGTGCCAGCCCGCCGGGATTCGGGCTGAAGCCCGTGTTCGTGAACGCCATCGCGGAGTAGTACATGCTGTACCAGATCGAGTGCAGCCCGTCGTATCCCGCCGCGAGCATGCTCGGGACCATGGCGACCGCGATGATGCCCTCGATCACGAGGACCGAGATCGCGACGGTGGCCAGCAGGCCGCCGACCTCGCCGAGGCGGATCGCCTGCCGCTCCGCCACCGGACCGACGTGGATGCGCGACGGATTGGTGTCGCTCGCCGCCATGAGCTTGGCGCGCAGGCCGAGGCGGCGCGAGATGACGAGACCGAGGATCGACGCGAGCGTCAGCACGCCGATGCCGCCGATGTTCACGCCGATGAACACGAGCGCGTTGCCGAACGGCGACCAGTAGGTGGCCATGTCGACCGTCGCGAGGCCCGTGACGCAGATGACCGACACCGCGGTGAACAGGGCGTCGTGGAGCGGGGCGCTCGAGGCCTCGCCCGCCTTGGCGATCGGCAACGAGAAGAGCAGGGTGAAGACGAGGATCAGGCCCGCGAAGATCGCGATCGCGAATCGGGAGGGCGACTGCCGGACGAACGCGTCGATGGCGTCGCGCAGGCGTCCGAGCCATGACCGCCGGTCGAATCGACCGGAACGGCCGGTCGGCTGTGCGCGCATCGACCCCCCTCACCCGGCTTCGTTCGAACGCGTGTGTCATGGTACTCCCCGGCCGGAATGACTACCCTTGCACCATGGCGGACATCTTCGACGTGGTGGCAGACGCGACTCGACGCGACATCCTTGCGGTCCTCCTCGAGCGCGAGCAGGTGTCTCCCGAATCGCACGGCGAGATCAGCGTCTCCGAGATCGTGGCCGCGCTCGGCCTCAGCCAGCCGACGGTCTCCAAGCACCTCAAGGTGCTGCGCGAGGCGGGCCTGGTCAGCGTGCGCGAAGAGGGCCAGCACCGCTACTACCGTCTCGACCGCGGCCCCCTCGAGACCCTCGAGGACTGGCTCATCCCCTTCATGTCGTCGGATGCCGCAGCCGACGCCGCGACCCTCGCCGGCATCGAGGCGTCCGACGCCGAATCGCTGAAGGCCGAGCAGCGCGCCTTCGCCTCCGCCCTCGGCAAGGCGTTCGCCGAGACCGCCCACCAGGTCAGCGCCGTCGTCGCCCCCATCAAGCGACGCTGATCCCGCTTCCGTGGTCGAGGAGCGAAGCGTATCGAGACCCCCTTCGGCGCCCGAGCGGCGAAGCGTATCGAGACCCACCTTCGGCGCCCGAGGAGCGAAGCGTATCGAGACCCCCTTTCGGTGGTCGAGGAGCGAAGCGTATCGAGACACTCCTTCGGTGGTCGAGTAGCGAAGCGTATCGAGACCCTGCCGGCCGACGCGACGAGCGCATGGAGACTCCTGTGGACACGCCCCGCGTCGATTCGGCGCGACCATGCATCATGTGCGGATGCCGCATATGTACATCCTCGAGTGCTCGGACGGAAGTTACTACGTCGGCAGCACGGTCGATCTCGAACGCCGACTCGTCGAGCACGATCAGGGTGAAGGCTCCCGCTACACGAGGCAGCGACGTCCGGTGCAGCTGGTGTACGCCGAGGAGCATGCCCGAATCGATGAGGCCTTCGCCCGCGAGAAGCAGGTCCAGAACTGGAGCCGAGCGAAGCGGGAGGCGCTGATCGGCGGACGGCTGGAGTTGCTCAATGGATTGAGCAGGAAGCAGCCGCGCTCGGGTCGCGACTGAGAGGTGCGGGTCTCGGTACGCTCGCTGGCGCTCGCTACTCGACCGCCGGAGCTCGGCACGGGTCGGCGGGGTCTCGGTACGCTCGCTCCTCGGCGCCGGAGGTCGGGGTCAGCGAAGCGGCTTGATCATCTCGAGTTCGAGGCCGCCCGGCGCCAGTTCGTACTCGCGCGTGCGTCCGGTGAGGGTGAAGCCGAGCTTCTCGTAGAACGCGATGGCGCGGGGGTTGCGCTCGTGCACCTCGAGCCGCAGCGTGTCGCCGTAGCCGAGCGCCCAGTCCTCGACGGCCTCGAGCAGGCGGCGCGCGACGCCGGCTCGGTCACCGCGGTGCGAGGGCGCCACGTAGACGCCGACGAGCAGGGGCCCCGACGCGGCATCCGGGATGTAGCCGCCCATGTGGCCGACCCAGCGGTCGCCGTCGATCGCGACGATCGAGGTCTGGCGAGGCGTCGTGCCTCGTGCGGCGCGCACGCGCCAGACCGATTCGTCGAGGCCCTGCGCGTGCTCGAGGGTCTCGGCGAAGGCCAACGGAGTGTCCGCCAGCATCTCGAGCCGCAGCGCCCGCACCTGCTCCCAGTCGTCTTCGGACGTGGTGCGGATGGCGGGTTCGGCGCGGGGCATCCCTCGACATTAATGCACGTGATCATGGACGCGTCTCGAATCGGCTAGACTATCCCGAGGCTTTCTGGCCACCGGCTGCGACTCGCGCGGCCGACTCGATCTTTTCTGTGAGGTTCTGATGGGTTCCGTCATCAAGAAGCGCCGCAAGCGTATGGCGAAGAAGAAGCACCGCAAGCTGCTTCGCAAGACGCGCCACCAGCGTCGCAACAAGAAGTAGTCCGCTGCTTCACCGCTGAGAGCGTCAGGCCCACGGCCTGGCGCTTTTCGCTGTACCCGGGCTGCGACGCCGACGAGGTCGGCGCCCACGCTGACGCCCGTCGGACTTCGTCGACCCCCGGAGCGGTGCGTACGATCGAGGGATGACCCGCGACATCCGCCTCACCCTCATCGGCAAGCCCGGATGCCACCTCTGCGACGACGCCCGGGACCTCGTCCAGGCCGTCATCGCCGAGGTGAGCGCATCGGATGCCGCGCCGTCGATGTCGCTCGCCGAGCTCTCGATCCTCGACGACGAGGCACTCGCCGAGCGCTACGGCGAGGAGATCCCCGTGCTCCTCATCGACGGCGAGATGCACGCGTACTGGCGCGTCGACCCCGTGCGCCTGAAGACGGCGCTGCTCGCGCAGGGCTGAGGTCGGCGCCCCCGTCGGTGCGACGAGGTGTCGGACGCGCCGCCCGCGCGAACCGAGGATGCCTCGTCTCGGGAACTCCCAGACTTCGCCTCCTGCGCCGCGCCCGCCCGCTGGCTATGGTGAATCCCGGGGGACACGGTGCTCCTCCGACGATTCGAAGGGGGAATCGCAGTGGTGCGTGAATTCGCGGGGAAGATCGAGCTGGTGTCCATGGGTGACGGGCTGAAGACTGAGAAGCCTATCCAGCGTGGGGCGCTGCCGATCCCCGATCTCGCGTACACGGGAACCGTGACATACGACGCGACCGACCCCGACACTCACTATCCGCCGATCGAGCGGCTGCTCCCGCCCGAGGGAGCGCCGAACGTGCTCGTCGTCCTCATCGACGACACGGGCTTCGGGGCGTCGAGCGCCTTCGGCGGCCCGGTCGAGACGCCGAACTTCGAGCGTGTGGCGGCGGCCGGTCTCAAGTACACGAGGTTCCACACGACGGCCCTGTGCTCACCCACCCGCGCTGCGCTGCTCGCCGGGCGCAACCACCACACGGTCGGGATGGGCGGCATCACCGAGATCGCGACGAGCGCCCCTGGCTACAGCTCGGTACGACCGAACAACTGCGCACCTCTGCCCGAGACGCTGAAGCTCAACGGCTACAACACCGCCCAGTTCGGCAAGTGCCACGAGGTCCCGGTGTGGGAGGCGAGCGCGGTCGGGCCGTTCGACCGCTGGCCGCACCCCGGCGGTGGCTTCGAGTACTTCTATGGGTTCCTCGGGGGCGAGACCAACCAGTGGTATCCGGCCATCTACGAGAACACCTCTCCGGTCGAGCCGTGGGGTACCCCCGAGCAGGGCTACCACTTCATGGCGGACATGACCGACAAGGCCATCGACTGGACGCGCCAGCAGAAGTCCCTCGCGCCCGACAAGCCATTCTTCACCTACTTCGCCCCCGGGGCGACGCACGCGCCGCACCACGTCCCGAAGGAGTGGGCCGACAAGTACGTGGGCAAGTTCGATCAGGGCTGGGACGAGGTGCGCAAGGAGACTTTCGCCCGCCAACTCGAACTCGGTGTGATCCCCGCCGATGCCGTGCTCACCGAGCGCAGCCCCGGCATCCCGGCGTGGGACGAGATGAGTGACACCATCAAGCCGGCGCTCGCCCGGCAGATGGAGGTCTACGCGGGGTTCCTCGCCTACGCCGACCACTACGTCGGCAAGCTGCTCGACGCCTACGAGGAGCTCGGCATCCTCGACGACACCCTCGTCTACGTCATCATCGGCGACAACGGCGCATCCGCCGAAGGCTCGATGCACGGGACGACCAATGAGGGCTTCACTATCAACCACATGAACGAGATCGAGACCGAGCAGTACGTCGCCGATCACATCGACGACATCGGAACCCCGAACTCGTACAACCACTACGCGGTGGGCTGGGCGCACGCCATGGACACCCCCTACCAGTGGACCAAGCAGGTCGCCTCCCACTGGGGCGGCACCCGCAACGGCACCATCATCAGCTGGCCGAACGGCGGCGTCGAGCAGGGCGGCATCCGCAACCAGTTCAGCCATGTGATCGACGTGGCGCCGACCGTGCTCGAGGCCGCGGGCATCCCCGAGCCGTCGACGGTCAACGGCGTGACCCAGCGGCCCTACGAGGGCACGGCGATGAACTACACGTTCTCCGAGGGGCAGGCCGATGCCGACGAACGCCACACGACGCAGTACTTCGAGATGCTCGGCAACCGCGCGATCTTCCACAAGGGCTGGACCGCGGTGGCGAAGCACAAGGATCCGTGGCTCGCTTCCAGTCACGGGCTCGCCGACGACGTCTGGGAGCTGTACAACGTCGAGGAGGACTGGACCCAGTCGAACGACCTCGCCGCCCAGGAGCCGGAGAGGCTGGCGCACCTGCAGCAGCTCTTCCTCGTGCAGGCCGCCCGCTTCAACGTGCTCCCGATGGACATCCGCTCGGCCGAGCGGATGAACCCCGAGATCGCCGGGCGGCCCGAGCTCGTCGTCGGCACGTCGCAGAAGTTCTACCCGGGCATGCGCCGACTGAGCGAGAACACGACGATCAACATCAAGAACAAGTCGTTCACGGTCACGGCGCAGGCCGAGGTGCCGGATGCCGGCGCCGACGGCGTCATTCTGGCTCAGGGCGGCGCGTACGGCGGCTGGTCGTTCTACGCCATCGACGGAAAGCTCGCGTTCGCGTACAACCTCCTCGGTATCACCACCGACATCGTTCGATCCGATGCCGATGTGCCGGTCGGCGCTCAGGAGCTGCGCGTCCACTTCGCATATGACGGCGGCGGCGTGGCGAAGGGCGGCACCGTCGCGCTCTTCGCCGGCGACGACAAGATCGGCGAGGGTCGGGTGGAGCGGACCATCCCGTACCAGTTCAGCTTCGATGAGACCGTCGACGTCGGTGCCGACCTGGCGTCACCGGTGTCGACCGACTACGCGGCGACCGGCAACGAGTTCACGGGGAGGCTCGACTGGGTGCGGATCGACCTCGGCGACGACGACCACTCGCACCTCATCGACGACGAGCACAAACTGGCCGTCGCGATGCTGAAGCAGTAGGAGGGACCCCCATGACCGACCTCGACTCGTGGCGGGATACCGCCACCCGCTCGGCCATTGTCTCGTTCGTCGAGCGGGTGAGCGGCGAGGGGCCGGGCTCGGTGCCCGCGGCCGAGCGCATCGCCGTCTTCGACAACGACGGGACGCTCTGGACCGAGAAGCCCATGCCCACGCAGCTCGCCTACGTCGTCGAGCAGTGGCGCAAGCAGGCGGCGGCGGATCCGTCGCTCGCCGACCGGCAGCCCTACAAGGCGGCCGTCACCGGCGACCTCGCCTGGCTCGGCGGCGCGATCGACAAGCACTACGAGGGTGACGACAGCGACCTCAAGGTGCTGATCGGCGCGCTCGTCGGCGTGACCGCCGGCATGAGCGTTGACGACTACGCGGCATCCGTCGGCGAGTTCTACGAGACCGCGAAGCACCTGACGCTCGGCACGCCCTACGCGGATGCCGTCTACAAGCCCATGGTCGAGCTGCTGCGCTACCTCGAGGCCAACGGGTTCACCGTGTACATCGTCTCGGGCGGCGAACGCGACTTCATGCGGCCCATGACGCAGGAGTACTACGGGATCCCGCCCGAGCACGTCGTCGGCTCCGCGCTCGGGCTCGCCTGGGACGAGGACTCGCACGAGGTGCGCTACACGGCCGGCCTCGACTTCTTCGACGACGGCCCCGAGAAGCCCGTGCGCATCTGGAGTCGCATCGGTCGTCGCCCGCTCATCGCCTGCGGCAACTCGAACGGCGACATGCCGATGCTCGACTTCACCCGCAAGGGCGACGGGCTGGCCCTGCTCGTCCACCACGACGACGATTCGGGGCGTGGCGACCCCGCGTACGACAAGGGCGCCGATACCGCGCTCGCCGCGGCCGAGGCTCGGGGGTACACGGTCATCAGCGTGAAGGACGACTGGTCGAGCGTGTTCGTCGATCCGGCGGCGGGGTGAGTCCCGAGACGGCGGTTGCCGGGCGACGGATGCTGCTGCCGACGCTGCGGGGATACCGTCGCGCCTGGCTCGGCGCCGACATCCTCGCCGGACTGTCGGCGGGCGCGGTCGTCATTCCGCAGGCGATGGCGTACGCGACCATCGCGAACCTGCCCGTGCAGGCCGGTCTCTACACGTGCATGGTGCCGATGCTCGTCTACGCGCTGCTCGGGGGTTCCCGCGCGATGAGCGTGTCGACGACGTCGACGATCGCGACGCTGACCGCGACCACCCTCGTCTCGGCCGGCGTCGCAGCATCGAGCAGCGACATCCCGCGAGACCTGATCACCCTGACGCTGCTCGTCGGCGTGATCCTCCTGGCGGCGCGCCTGCTGCGGCTCGGATCGCTCGTGGAGATCATCAACCGGCCCACGGTCGTCGGCATCCAGATCGGCGTCGGCGCCACCGTCGCCGTCGGCCAGTTGCCGAAGCTCCTCGGCGAGACCGACGATCCGACCGGCCACGGATTCGTGCACTCCTTCAACGCCGTGCTCGCCGCGCTGGGCAGCGCCAACCCGGCCACCGTCGTCCTGTCCGCGGCATCCGTCGCCACCCTGTTCCTGTTCAAGCGGTTCCTCCCGCGCGTGCCGGCGCCGCTCATCGTCGTGGGCGCGGGCATCGCGCTGGCCGCAATCGGCGTGCTGCAGCCGGCGGGCGTCGAGCTCATCGCGCCGGTGCCGCAGGGCTTCCCCCTTCCGGGACTGCCGAGTTTCACGGATGTCGCGGCGCTCCTTCCGGGCGCGGCGGCGATCGCCGTCATGGCGTTCCTCGAGTCGGAGGCGGTGGCGCGCGGCATCCGGAAGCCCGGCGAGCCGGCCATCGACAGCAATCAGGAGCTCTTCGCGACCTCGGCCGCGAACGTGCTCGGCTCGTTCTTCTCGACGCTGCCGGCCGCCGGCGGCTTCTCGCAGAGCGCCGTCAACCAGAACGCGGGAGCGCGCTCGCAGCTCTCGACGCTCGTGACCGTCGCCCTCGCGCTGCTCGTCGGCCTGTTCCTCGGACCGGTGCTCTCACTGCTCCCGCAGGCGACGCTCGCCGCGCTGGTGTTCGTCGCCGTCTTCGGGCTCATCGACATCCGCGCGCTCGTGATGATGTGGAGGATCTCGCGGCGTGACTTCTGGATCGCCCTCGTCACGGCCCTCATCGGGCTCAGCGCTGGACTGCTCACCGCCGTCGCCGCGGGGGTCGTCATCACGCTCGTGCTCGTGCTGATGGCACTGTCGAAGGTGCGCATCCGGGTCGAGCGGCCCTCGTCCGACGCCGTCCTGGTGACGCTGCTCGGGCCCCTGTACACCGCGAACGCGCAGACCACCGAGCAGGCGATCCTCGAGGCCGTGGCGCACGAGGAGGGCGCGCGCATCGTCGTGCTCGACGGCGCGCGCATCGACGACATCTCCGTGACGGTCATCGAGATGTTCGAGGACCTCGGCCGCGAGCTGACCGCATCGGGCCTGCAGCTGCGCATCGCGCGGATCGACCCGGCCGTCGAGGTGGTCGTCGACCGCACCGACGTGTTCCGGCGCATGAAGGCCGAGGGGCGCACGTTCACGACCGTCGAGGCCGCGCTCGCGGCTCCGGCGCCGCCGCCGCGCCCGCCGGCCGCGCCCGCCGGCTGACGCGAGTCGGCGCCCGCCGTCTGACGCGAATCGGCGCCCGAGTGCCGAATCGGCCATGCCGTTCATGCACTCGGGCGCCGATTCGGCACTCCGATGGCCGGGGCTAGGGCAGCAGGCGCGTCGGGCCGCGGAAGAGGTACGTGGTCTCGCGGATCGAGGACTCGCCGAGCATGAGCATCAGCACGCGGGCCAGGCCCATGCCGAAGCCGCCGTGCGGCGGCACGCCGTAGCGGAAGAAGTCGAGGTAGAACTCGAGCTCCTCGGGGTCCATGCCCTTCTCGCGCGCCTGCTCGACGAGCACGTCGACGCGGTGCTCGCGCTGCGCGCCGGTGGAGATCTCGACGCCGTTGTAGATGAGGTCGTAGGAGTTCGTGAGGCTCGGGTCGCCCTCGTGGCGCATGTGGTAGAACGGCCGGATGCTCGAGGCGTAGTCGGTCAGGAAGACGAAGTCGTGGCCGAAGGCCTCCTTCACGTACGCCGAGATCTGGCGCTCGCCCTCGGGGTCCATGTCGGCGTCGGCGCGGGGCACGACGTAGCCGCGGTCGGCCACGATCTGCTTGGCCTCGGCGAGCGGGATGCGTGGGAACGGGCGCGAGGGAACCTGGAGCTCGATGCCGAAGTGCTCCGCGATCGCGGCACCGTGGGCGTCGACGACGGCCTGGAACCCGGCGACCATGAGCTCCTCGTGCAGGGCCATGACGTCTTCGTGCGAGTCGATCCAGCTGATCTCGGTGTCGACCGAGGTGAACTCCGTCGCGTGGCGCGAGGTGAACGAGGGGTCGGCGCGGAACGCGGGACCGACCTCGAAGATGCCGCCGAAGCCGGCGGCCTGTGCCATCTGCTTGAAGAACTGGGGGCTCTGCGCGAGGTACGCCTTGCCCTCGAAGTAGTCGACCTCGAAGAGCTCGGCGCGCGACTCGGAGGCCGAGGCCATGAGCTTGGGCGTCTGGATCTCGATGAGGCCCTTCTCGACCCAGACGCCGCGCAGCGCGTGCAGGAAGGTCGTCTGGATGCGGAAGATGAGGGCCTGCTTCGGGTTGCGCAGGTCGAGGAAGCGCCAGTCCATGCGCTTGTCGAGGCTGGAGTCGGCCGCGATCGGGGTCTCGGGGTTCGCTTCGGAGACGACCTCGAGCGAGGTGAGCTTGACCTCGAGGCCGCCGAGCTTCACGCGCTCGTCGTGCTTGAGCTCGCCGGTGACCCGGATGAAGGAGCCGTGCGACAGCGCCGAGATAGCCTCGGTCGTCGCAAGCGCCTCGGCGGCGCCGACGCTGACGCCCTCGGGGTCGAGCTCGCGGGTCGCGGGGTTCACGACCTGCACGGCGCCGGACTCATCGCGGAGGATGACGAACTGCACCTTCTTCTGGTCTCGGACGGTCTCGACCCATCCGGCGATCGTGACGGGGCCGGCGGGGAGGGCGGCGAGGTTCTTGACCAGGGTGCGTTCGTTCACGAGGGTCAATCCTACTGGGGTGGCCATGCCCCGCATGGGCTAACCGGTCAATGCGGTGCCCAGCGCCCGTACCGGCGCCCGAACGCACGGCGCTTTCAAAGGATCGCGCTCCTTAGACTGGAGACCGTGCCGGCCGAGCAGATCCACCTCGTGCGCCATGGCGAGGTGTTCAACCCCCAGGGCGTGCTCTACGGGCGACTCCCGGGCTACGGCCTCTCCGACCTGGGCCGCCGGATGGCGCAGTCCGCCGCCGACCTGCTCGTGGCGACCGAACGACCGGTGACGGCGCTGGTCGCTTCGCCGCTGCAGCGGACGCAGCAGTCGGCGGAGCCGGTGTCCGAGGCGTTCGGCCTCGAGCCGTTCCTCGACGAGCGCGTCATCGAGCCCGAGAACCGCTTCGAGGGCAAGCGCATGAGCGGACGCGGCGGTGCGCTCGGCGATGCGCGCAACTGGCGCTTCCTCATCAACCCGTGGGAGCCGAGCTGGGGCGAGCCGTTCGGCTCGATCGCCGCGCGCATGCTCGACGCGATCGGCGACGCCTGGCGAAGCGTCGACACCGGAGACGTGGTCGTCGTCAGTCACCAGCTCCCGATCTGGATGGTGCACCGCCGACTCGCGGGCCTCTCGCTCGCGCACGACCCGCGCCGCCGCCGGTGCGGTCTCTCGAGCATCACGACGCTCGAGCGCCGCGGCGACCGCTTCGTCGAGGTCGACTACCGTGACCCGGCTGCCGGCCTCGCCGCGCACGCCACCGACGTGGGAGCCGTGTGATGCGCAGAACCACTCGCGGGCGAGCGCCCGCAGCCGCCGTCGCCGCGCTGGTCGCGGCATCCGCCCTGCTCCTCACCGGCTGCACGAGCGACCCGCTGGCCGACCAGTTCCGCGAGGGCAGCGGCAAGAACTACATCGCCGGCGACGGCAGCATCTCCGAGTACGAGGCCGCCGACCGGGGCGAGCCGATCGCGTTCTCGGGCGAGACCGTCGAGGGCGAGGCGTTCGACTCCGCCGACACGCTCGGCGAGGTCACGGTCGTGAACTTCTGGTACGCCGGGTGCGCCCCGTGCCGGGTCGAGTCGCCCATCCTCGAGGAGGTGCACCAGGACTACGGCGAGGCCGACGTCGCCTTCGTCGGCGTGAACGTGCGCGACCAGGCCGGCACCGCCGCATCCTTCGAGGAGACCTACGGCGTCACCTATCCGTCGATCCTCGACGTCGAGTCCGGCGAGGCGCAGCTCGCGTTCGCGGGCCCGGTGCCCCCGGCCGCCGTGCCGACGACCATCGTGCTCGACCAGGAGGGCCGGGTCGCCGCACGCGTGCTCGGCCAGGTCACCGATGCCTCGATCCTGTCGTCGCTCGTCGACCGCGTGCTCGACGAGCAGGCCTAGCGTGGGCGGCATCGGCGAGATCGTCCTCAACGGGCAGTTGCTCGCCGCGATCCCCATCGCCCTCGCCGCGGGCATCGTCTCGTTCCTCTCGCCGTGCGTGCTGCCGCTCGTGCCGGGCTACCTCGGGTACATCGGCGGCTTCGTCGAGGCGTCGGCGGATGCCGCGGAGGAGCGCCGGTACCGGCGCCGGCTCGTCCTCGGCGTGCTGCTGTTCATCGCCGGGTTCACGGTCGTGTTCGTCACGTTCAACCTGCTCGCGGGCGTCGCCGGCGCCTGGTTCAACGCGTACGGCGACGTGATCACGCGGTTCCTGGGGGTCGTGCTCATCGTGATGGGCCTCGTGTTCATCGGCCAGTTCACGTTCCTCCAGCGCACCATCAAGCCCTCCTGGCGGCCCGCGACGGGCCTCGCCGGCGCCCCGCTGCTCGGCGTGGTCTTCGGCCTCGGCTGGACCCCGTGCATCGGCCCGACCCTCGCGGTCGTGCTCACGCTCAGCGCCGATTCGGGGTCGGTCTGGCGGTCGGTGCTGCTCGGCCTCGCGTACTGCGTCGGCCTCGGCATCCCGTTCCTGCTCGTCGCCCTCGGCTTCGGCTGGGTCACCGGCTCGCTGGCGTTCGTGCGTCGCCACATCCGCACGATCAACATCATCGGCGGGTCGCTGCTCATCGCGATCGGCCTGCTCATGCTCTCGGGTCTCTGGACCATCTGGATGTACGAACTGCAGGCGGTGATCTCCGGCTTTGTCCCCGCGATCTGACCCCGGCGCGCTCTCGCGCCCCGACGACCACATCGACTCGCCCCAGCCCTCCGGCGACGCATCCGTGACGCAGCCGAGGCTCGGGTTCGTCGGCTGGATCCGGTTCGCGTGGCGCCAGCTCACCAGCATGCGCACCGCGCTGCTGCTCCTGCTGCTGCTCGCGATCGCGGCCGTGCCCGGCTCGCTCGTGCCGCAGCGCTCGAGCGACCCGAACGGCGTCACGCAGTACTTCTCGGACAATCCCGACCTCGCCCCGGTGCTCGACGGCTTCCAGATGTTCGACGTCTACACGTCGGCCTGGTTCTCGGCGGTCTACCTGCTGCTGTTCGTGTCGCTCATCGGCTGCATCATCCCGCGCACGAAGCACCACTTCGACGCCCTGCGGGCCCGTCCGCCGCGCACGCCGGTGCGCCTGGCCCGGCTCGGCGGCTACACCGAGCGGCCCCTCGCCGAGGGGGAGACGGCGGATGCGGCGATCGAGCGCGCCGCGGCCGACCTCAAGCGCGCCGGCTATCGCGTCGAACGGTACGAGCTGCGGGGCGAGCCGTCGGTCTCGGCCGAGCGCGGCTACCTCCGCGAGACCGGGAACCTCGTGTTCCACACGGCGCTGCTCGGCGTGCTCGTCACGGTCGGCATCGGCGGCGGGTTCGGCTTCGCCGGCCAGCGCGTGGTCGTCGAGGGTCAGTCGTTCGTGAACACGCTCGCGGCCTACGACTCCTTCAACCCGGGGCGCTTCTTCAACGACGCGAACCTCGACCCCTACAAGCTCACCCTCACCGACCTCGACGCCGTCTACGAGACCGAGAACCAGGAGGCGCTGGGCCAGCCCGTCGACTTCACGGCCGAGGTCGACATCAAGGGGCGCGACGGCGAGGAGGTCGTCGACGGCCAGGTCAAGGTCAACCACCCGCTGCGGGTGCACGGCACCGACGTCTACCTGCTCGGCAACGGCTACGCGCCGACCATCACGGTGCGCGACGCCGAGGGCGAGGTCGTCTTCACCGACGCCATCCCGTTCCTCCCGCAGGACGCGAACCTCACCTCGATCGGCGTCGTGAAGGTGCCCGACGGCATGCCCGAGCAGCTCGGCATGATCGGCTTCCTCTACCCGACGCAGACCACGCTCGACTCGGGGGCCTACGCCTCGACCTACCCCGACCTCGTCTACCCGGTGCTGACGCTCAACGTCTACTCGGGCGACCTCGGCATCGACGGCGGCACGCCGACCTCGGTCTACACCCTCGACCCGTCGACCATGGAGCAGCTCACGGGCGGCAAGACGGGCGTCGACTCGATCGAGCTCATGCCGGGGGAGACGCAGGACCTCCCGAACGGGCTCGGCACCGTCACCTTCGAGGACGTCACGCCCGATGGGCAGCCGGATGCCGCGGCCGGCGACTACTCGCAGAGCGTCGACCGGTTCGCGAGCTTCGACATCCACCGCGATCCCTCGCAGGGCTGGGTGCTCGTCTTCGCGATCCTCATCCTCGCGGGACTGCTCGTGTCGCTGTTCATCCCGCGTCGCCGCATGTGGGTGAAGGCCGCGAGGCGCCCCGACGGCGCCGTCGTGCTCGAGTACGCCGGCCTCGCGCGCGGTGAGGACCCCGGACTCGACGACGCCGTGGCGTCCTTCGCCGACCGCCACGGCGGCCCGGCCCCCACCGATGCTCCAGAAACCGCCGCTGATCCGGCGAAACCGACGACGTAAGGTTGTAGCGTGACGCTCGACGACATCTCCATCACGCTCGTGTACTCGGCCATGGCCGTCTACGCGATCGCGTTCATCGCCTACGCGATCGACCTCGCGCGTCGCTCGGCGGCCGCGACTGCGGCAGCGGATGCCGCAGCAGCCGTGCCGGCGACCGTCGGCGCCTCGGCGGTGCCGGTCGCCGCGTCGACGCGCGGCGCCTCGGCGTCGACGACGTCGGCCGGGGTCATGCCGCCGGTCGCGGCCTTCGCTCGCGGCAACGACGGTGCCGCGGTCGCCTACGGGCGCTCGCCCTCGCTGCGGGTCGGCGTCGCCATGACGGTGATCGCCTGGGCGCTGCACCTCGCGGCCGACATCACCCGTGGACTCGCCGCCGGCCGGGTGCCGTGGGCCAACATGTACGAGTTCGCGCTCACGGGCACGCTCGTCATCACGACCGTGTACCTGCTCGTGCTCGTGGTCTCCAAGCACGACCTGCGCTTCCTCGGCACGTTCATCACGGGCCTCGTGCTCGTGCTGCTCGGCATCGCGACCGTGAACTTCTACGTCAGCGTCGTGCCGCTGCCGCCGGCGCTGCAGTCGGCCTGGCTCATCATCCACGTGTTCGTCGCGACCTCGGCCACGGGCTTCCTCGCACTGGGCTTCGCCCTGTCGGTCGTGCAGCTCATGCAGGCCCGCCGCGAGTCCATGGTCGCGAGCGCCAAGGCCGTGAAGCGGTCGTTCCTGGCGACGCTGCCCGACTCGGCGACGCTCGAGAACCTGGCCTACCGGGTCATCATCATCGGGTTCATCCTCTGGACCTTCACGCTCATGGCCGGCGCGATCTGGGCCGAGGCGGCCTGGGGTCGCTACTGGGGCTGGGACACCAAGGAGGTGTGGACCTTCATCATCTGGGTGGTCTACGCCGGGTACATCCACGCTCGCGCAACGCGCGGCTGGCGCGGCTCGCGGTCGGCATGGCTCGCCATCATCGGCTTCTCGACCGTGCTCTTCAACTTCACCGTCGTCAACCTGTTCTTCAAGGGGCTGCACGCGTACTCGGGGCTCTGACCCCGGCGGTCAGCTCGTCCCCGGAGTGCCGTCGGGGCATTGCGGGTTCGGCGCCCCGGGAGCACGATCGCTGTATGCAGCTGCTCGAGCGCGGTCCTCAACTCGAGGAACTCGCGTCCGCTGCGCTCGCCGGGGCCGAGGGCCGGGGCGAGGTGCTGCTCGTGCACGGCGAGGCCGGCATCGGCAAGTCCTCGCTCGTGTCAGCGCTGCGGGAGCATCCGCCCGGCGGATGCCGCGTGCTGGTCGGCGCGTGCGACGCACTGACCACGCCTCGCACCCTGGGCCCGCTGCGCGACCTGACCTCGTTCGTCGGTCCGCGTCTCGCCTCCGCCCTTCGTGCCGGTGACCGCGAGGAGGTGTTCGACGGGCTGCTGGACGAGCTCGGTGGTTCGCCGGGCACCGTGCTCGTCATCGAGGACGTGCACTGGGCCGATGAGGCCACGCTCGACGCGCTGAGCTTCCTGGCCCGCCGCATCGCGACCCTGCCGGTCCTGCTCGTGCTCACGTACCGAGACGACGAGGTGGACGGGAGCCATCCGCTCGCGAGGGTGCTCGGCGACCTGCACGCGAACGTGCGGCACCTCGCGGTGCCGCATCTGTCGTTGCCGGCGGTGGCGGCGATCGCGGATGAACGCGGGCTCGACCCGCAGCAGGTGTTCGACCTGACCCAGGGCAATCCGTACTTCGTCGGCGAGCTGGTGGCATCCGCTGATTCGACGCAGGTGCCGCGGACCGTCGTGGACGCCGTCACGGGACGGCTGCACCGGCTCGCCGGCGAGGCGCGGCATCAGGTCGAGCAGCTCGCCGTCATCCCGTCGGCGGTCCCGTCGGTCGAGCTGGGCCGTCTCGTGCCCGGCGGGGCTGTCGCCCTCGGCGAGGCCGAGGAGCGCGGCCTGCTCGTCGTCCGGCCGGAGGGGGTGGCGTTCCGGCACGAGCTCACCCGGCGGGCGATCGTGGACGCGATGCCGACTGCGCGGCGCATCGACCTGAACGCCCGGGTCCTCGCCGTGCTGCTCGACCTCGACGCGGACCCCGCCCGCATCGTGTCGCACGCACTCGAAGCGGGTCGGGACGGAATCGTCGCCGCCTGGGCGCCGCGTGCAGCACGTGACGCCGCCGTGAGCGGTGCCCATCGACAGGCCGCCGAGCACTACCGGTCGGCACTCGAGCGAGCCGCGACGATCGATCCGGGCGAACGCATCGACCTCATGCAGGCCTACGCGATCGAGCTCTACACGCTGGGATCCGACCGCGAGGCGGTGGCGGTGCAGGAGGACGTCCTGCGTTCTCGACGGGAGGCGGGAGATTCCACCGCACTCGGAGCGAGCCTGCGCTGGTCGTCGCGGTTCCATTGGCTCGCCGGGCAGCGGCGCGAGGCGGAGATCGCCGCGCGCGAGGCATCCGACCGCCTCTCGACCTCGACGGATCGTGCGCTGTACGCGCTCGCGCTCAGCAATGAGGCCCAGCTCGCCATGCTCGCGCACGACCTGTCCCGCACGCTCGAGCTCGCGCCTCGCGCGGTCGCGATCGCGCGTGAGACGGGCGATCGCCGGGCGCTCTCGCACGCGCTCAACAACCTCGGCACGGCGCACCTGCTCCTGAACCGCGACGAGGGCATCGCGGAACTCACCGAGGCCGCCGAGGTGGCGGCCGCGGGCAACCTGATGGACGACGCGGCCCGCGCGCACGTGAACCTGGTGTGGAGCCTGCTCGACCAGTACCGGCTGGAGCTGGCCGAGCGACATCTCGGCGCCGCGCTGGAGTTCTCCTCGCGCGCGGAGGTGATGGGCCTCTGGACCTACCAGCAGGTCGAGCGCGCCCGACTCCACCTCGCCAGGGCGGAGTGGGACGACGCGCTCGCTGCGGCCTCCCACGGCCGCGAGGCGCTTCCGCACGCGCACTGCGTCGCGCTGACGGTCATCGGCCTCGTCCAGGTCCGGCGGGGCGATCCCGAAGGGGAGGAGACGCTCGTCGAGGCCGCCGCCGTGGCGACCCGGCTAGGAGAGCTCCAGCGGACCGGTCCGGTCGCGGCCGCCCGGGGCGAGGCCGCCCTGCTCCGCGGTGCCCGGGACGAGGCGGTCGCCATCCTCGCCCCGGCGTACGACGAGGCCGTGCGTCGGGACGCCCGAAACCAGCTCGCCGAGTTCGCGGCGCTGCTGCGGCGCGCGGGGGCCGAGGTCGCGGTGCCCGAGGTCGAGCATCCCTTCGCCGTCGAGGCGAGCGGCGACTGGCGACGTGCCGCCGCGGCATGGCGCGCCGCCGGCGCGCCGTACCACCAGGCGGCCGCGCTCGCCGGGAGTCCGCACGACGCCGACCGGCTCGAGGCGCTCGCGATCCTCGACCGCATCGGGGCCGTGCCGCTCGCCCGGTCGGTGCGGGCGGGCCTGCGTGCCAGTGGTGTGCGCGCTGTGCCGCGTGGGCCGTCGCGGCCGACCCGCGCCAACCCGGAGGGGCTCACCGACCGCCAGGTCGGCGTGCTCGAACTGCTGGCCACCGGCATGACCAACGCCGAGATCGCCGCCCGGCTCGTGGTCTCGGTGCGCACGGTGGACAGCCACGTCGCCGCGATCCTCGCGAAGCTCGGTGCCGCGTCGCGGCAGGACGCAGTGCGCGAGGCGCAGCGCCGCGGCGTGTTCTCGGCGTGAGCGCCGGGAGATCTCGGTAGTCCGGCGCGAGATCTCGGTAGCCGTCCCCGATGAGGGCTCCTGCGCTGCGCCGTAGAACTGGAATGCGCCCATCGAACGGGCGCACCGAGGAATCGAGGACATCATGCACACCGCACTCGTCGGAACCGGGCAGGCGCCCGTCGGCAGCATCGGCCTCCGCAGCGCGCTCCGGCGGATGCCGCGGCGCACCTGGCTCGCCCTGATGGCGTGGGCGGGGGTGGCCGGCCGCCGCCGGGCCCCGAGCCGCGACGAACTCGCCGAACTGCACGAGTACCGCCTGGTGGCGGAGCGGCTGCGCGAGGAGCGCTTCCAGGCGGTCGCCGTCGGTCGCCTGATGTGATGCGAACGAGCACAGGGCGGCACCGGATCGCTCCGATGCCGCCCCGTTCCCGGCTCACGGCGCCGAAGGTCTCGGCAGCCGTGAGGTCTCTCAGCTACACGGGTCGCCCGCGGTGACGGTGCCGTTGGACACCTTCACCGGGCCGGACGCGATCGCGTAGTCGGCGCCGCCGTTGCTGTCCCACGAGCCGGACCCGTTGTTGAAGGCGGCCGTGATGCCGCTCGCGCCGCCGAGCTCGATCGTCTTCACCTTCCAGCCGGCGCAGGCGGGCGCCATGCCAACGCCGGGAGCGGCCGTCCACGAACCGGTGCCGACCCGGTAGTGGATGTTCGCCGTGGCCCAGCCGGTCGCGTAGTAGACGGTGGTCGACGTCGCCGGGTTCGTCGGCGTCGTGCTGCACGGGTTCGCCGAGGTCACGGCTCCGTTCGCGACGGCGGCCACGCTCCCGGTCAGCGCGTAGTCGCGGCCGCCGTTGTTGTCCCACGTGCCCGAGCCGTTGTTGAAGGCGGCGGTGACGGAGGTCGCGGAGCCGAGCTCGACCGTCTTCGACACCCAGCCGGCGCAGGCCGGCGCCATGCCGACGCCCGGCGCCGTCGTCCATGACCCGGTGCCCACCCGGTAGTGGATGTTGTGGTTCGTCCATCCCTTCGAGGTCGAGTAGTAGACCGTCATCGACGAGCCGGGCTGCGGCTCGGGGTCGGGGTTGCCGCCCGAACCGCCGGCCTTCGCGCCGACATGCAGCGCGAGGGCCGCGTTGCCGCCGACGGGCGCCGTGAAGCGACCGTCGCCGCCGACGGTGATGACGCCGCCGGCGCTGCATCCGCCGCTCGTGGGCTGCCCGACGATCACGTTGCAGTACTGCCCGGCCGGCAGCGAGGTCTGCCAGGTGCGATCGACCGAGCCGCCGCCGCGGTTGATGGCCACGAAGCCCTTGTCGCCGCGACCGAACGCGATCGCGTTCGAGCCGTTGTCCCACCGGTTCGTGATCGCGGTGCCGTAGGTGGCCGTGCGGAAGCCGACCATGTTCTCGATCGAGGTCTGGGCGTGCTTGCACGTCCAGCCGTTCTGCCCGCAGACCGGGTCGATCACCTCGCCGTTCCCGGCGAGGGCCGGGCCGGCCTCCTTGTTCGAGAACTCGTACCCCGAGTGGATCGAGGGCGAGCCGTAGTTCCAGGCGAGCGTGAAGACCTGCGCGAGGTCGTAGGCGGCCCCGTCCCTGTAGCTCAGCGTCTCGCCGTTCCGTTCGGTGTCGTGGTTGTCGACGAAGACGGCCGCGTTGGCGTTCTGCAGGAACCCCGCCCAGCTCGAGCCGATGCCGGTGCCCGTGGTGAGCCAGTTGATCGTGCCGCCGCCGAAGGCCTCCTTCAGCTTGCGTGCGAAGGCGAACTCGTGGATGTCGCCGTTGGCGAGGTACTCCTCGGGCTGGATCGGCTCGTTCGCGCGGATGACCTCCTGCACGAGGTAGAGCCGGGCCCGGTCGTTCACCTTGCCGAGGATGCCCTGCATGTCGGCCGCCGAGATGTGCTTGACCGCGTCGATGCGGAATCCGTCGACGCCGAGCGAAGCGAGGTCGTTCAGGTAGCCGGCGATGCGGCCCTGCACGTACGAGGACGACGTGTTCAGGTCGGAGAGGTTCACGAGGTTGCACTCCTGCACCTCGGTGCGGTTCTGGTAGTTCGCGATGTCGCGCCGGCACGAGTGGAAGTCCTGGGACTGGTAGATGCCCGGGTAGTCGTAGTGCGCGAACGACGAGCCGGCCCAGCCGACGCCGCCGGCGCTCTTGCCGCTCATGTGGTTGATGACGGCGTCGGCGATGACCTTGACGCCGGCCGCGTGGCAGGTGTCCACCATGGCCTTGAACTCGGCGCGCGTGCCGAGCCGCGACTCGACCTTGTAGCTCACGGGTTGGTAGTACGTCCACCACTCGGGGCCCTGCACGTGCTCCTGCGGCGGCGAGGTCTGGACGAAGCCGTAGCCGGCAGGTCCGAGGTTCCCGGTGCACTCCCGGGCGATGGCGTTCCAGGTCCACGAGAAGAGGACGGCGGTGGTGTCCTTCGGACCCGGCGCGGCTGCGTCGGCCCGGTCGGCGGTTGGCAACGGGGTCGCTGCCAGGAGCGTGGCGAGGAGCGCTCCGAGGAGAAATGTCGCCGTGAACCGCAAGCGCTTGCGAATGGCGTCGCCGGCAGGGGCGATGACGGGCGGATGGTCTGACATGGGAACGAGATCCTTTGCAGATCGGCGATTCTCCGGCCGGGAGTCCGGGTGATCGCGCCGCTGCCGCGTCACTGCGGCAGCCGCGTCACGACGACGACTGTCCCCAAAGATAGGCACAGGGGCGACGAGGCCGCAAGCGATCGGACCGCAAATCTGTAAGCGCTTGCATTAACCGGCTCCGCGCTGCTAGCTTCGCTCCAAGTCGGTGGCACGTCGTCGTGCCGGGAAAACAGGAGTCAAGGATGACGCAACGCGCTCGCGCTCGCAGTTGGTTCGCCCTCGTGGTCGCCGGAGGGCTCGCGGCATCCGCGCTGGCCGTCGTCCCGGGCCTCGCGGCATCGGCGGAGGAACCCCGCACGTTCGCCCTCGTCGGCTCGCTGCAGTCCGAGCTCGGCTGCGCCGACCTCGGTGCCGGCGCCGGCGGCGACTGGGAGCCCGCGTGCCCCGAGACCGAACTGCTCGCCACCGACACGCCCGGCGTGTATGCCGCGGACTTCACGATCCCCGCGGGCACGTACGAGTACAAGGTCGCCGTGAACGACGCCTGGGACGAGTCCTACGGCGTGAACGGCGGCGGCGACAACATCCCGTTGACCGTCGCGGGCGACACCCCCGTGCGCGTGGTCTTCGACGACACGCTGAAGCGCGTGGGCCTCGAGGCGACCGGTCTCCGCGGCGCCTACACCGAGGCGGATGACGCGGCGCTGGCGTCGGCTCCCGTGCGCCAGCCGGGCAGCGACGAGACCTTCTACTTCGTCATGACCGACCGCTTCGCGAACGGCGACCCGGCCAACGACCAGGGCGGCCTCACCGGCGACGCGCTCGCCACCGGGTTCGACCCGACCCACAAGGGCTTCTACAACGGCGGCGACCTGCAGGGCCTGCGCGACCGCCTGGACTACATCGACGGACTCGGCACGACGGCCATCTGGCTCACGCCGAGCTTCAAGAACCGCCCCGTGCAGGGCGAGGGCGCCGAGGCGAGCGCCGGCTACCACGGGTACTGGGTCACCGACTTCACCCAGATCGACCCGCACCTCGGCACGAACGCCGAGCTCGAGGCCCTCATCGCCGACGCGCACGACCGCGGCATCAAGGTCTACTTCGACATCATCACCAACCACACGGCCGACGTCATCGACTACGAGGAGCAGCAGTACTCGTACATCGACCAGGCGGCGAGCCCCTACCTCGACGCCGAGGGCAACGAGATCGACCTCGGCGACTACGCCGACGGGCAGACGCCGTTCCCGACGCTCGACGCCGCGACGAGCTTCCCGTACACGCCGGTCGTGCGCCCCGAGGACGCCGACCTGAAGGTGCCGGCCTGGCTCAACGACCCGACGATCTACCACAACCGCGGCGACTCCACGTGGGAGGGCGAGTCGGTCACGTACGGCGACTTCGTCGGCCTCGACGACCTCATGACCGAGCACCCGACCGTGGTGAACGGCTTCGTCGACGTGTACGACCAGTGGATCGACCTCGGCATCGACGGGTTCCGCATCGACACGGCCAAGCACGTGAACTTCGAGTTCTGGGAGCAGTGGTCCACGCAGGTGCTCGACTACGCGCACGAGCAGGGCAAGCCCGACTTCTTCATGTTCGGCGAGGTCTACGACGCCGACCCGCAGAAGCTCTCGCCGTACGTGCGCAGGACCGACATGAACTCGGTGCTCGACTTCACGTTCCAGTCGCAGGCGGTGAGCTTCGCGGCGGGCAACTCGGCGAAGAACCTGCAGTCCCTCTTCGCGGGCGACGACTACTACACGACCCCCGACTCCTCGGCGACGGCCCTGCCGACCTTCCTCGGCAACCACGACATGGGCCGTGTCGGCATGTTCCTGCAGTCGACGGATGCCCCGCTCCAGCGTGACGAGCTCGCGCACGAGCTGCTCTTCCTCACGCGCGGCCAGCCGGTCGTCTACTACGGCGACGAGCAGGGCTTCGCCGGCATCGGCGGCGACCAGAGCGCGAGGCAGACGCTCTTCGCGAGCCAGGTCGACGAGTACGAGAACCAGGAGCTCGTCACGGGCGAGACCGCCGGCAGCGTCGACCGCTACGCCACGGATGCGCCGCTCTACGAGCACATCGCCGCGCTCTCCGAACTGCGGCAGGCGCATCCGGCGCTCGCCACCGGAGCGCAGGTCGAGCGCTACGTCGACAACGGCGCCGGCGTGTACGCCTTCAGCCGCGTCGACCGCACCGAGAAGGTCGAATACCTCGTCGCAGCGAACAACGCGAACGAGGAGCGCACCGTGCAGGTGCCGACGCTCACGAAGGACGGCGCGTTCTCGGTGCTCTCGGGCGACGGCCAGGCCGTGACGGCCGACGCCGACGGCGTGGCATCCGTCAGCGTGCCGGCGCTCGGCACCGTGGTCTGGAAGGCCGACCGCACGGTCAGCGCCGGCGACGCGGCATCCGCCATCAGCGTGTCGACTCCTGCGGCCGGCGCGGGCGTCACGGGCATCACCCCGGTGGTCGCCGACGTCGACGACGCCACCTGGCAGGAGACGAGCTTCGCCTGGCGCGTCGCGGGCGCGACCGGCGACGATGCCTGGCACGCCCTCGGCACCGCCGAGGACACGAGTCCGCGCGTCTTCCACGACACCGCGGGCCTCGAGGAGGGCACGCTCGTCGAGTACCGGGCGGTGTCCACGGATGCCGCGGGCAATCGCGCCGCGGCGAGCACCTACGCGAGCGTGGGCAACGCCGTCAACCTCGTCGAGGAGGAGGAGCCCGAGCAGCCGATCGACCTCGTGACCGTGCCGGGCAGCCACAACTCCGAGATGGGCTGCGCGGGCGACTGGGCCCCCGGCTGCGAGGCCGCGAAGCTCACGCTGCGCGCCGACGGCATCTACGAGGGCACGTTCGACCTGCCCGCCGGCGACCACGAGTACAAGGTCGCGCTCAATGGCAGCTGGGACCTGAACTACGGCGCGAACGGCGAGCCCGGCGGCGGCAACGTCCTGTACACGCACGAGGGCGGATCGATCACCTTCTTCTGGAACCCCGACACCAAGGTCGTCTCCTCGACGGCCGAAGGGCCCGTCGTCACCGTGCCCGGCAGCTTCCAGTCCGAGATCGGATGCTCCGGGGACTGGCAGCCCGAGTGCCTCGCCTCCCTCATGCAGGACGGCGACAAGGACGGCGTGTACGAGTTCTCGACCGCGGCGATCCCCGCCGGCTCCTACGAGGGGAAGGTCGCGCACGGCCGCAGCTGGGACGAGAACTACGGCGTCGGCGGGGCTCCCGGTGGCGCGAACTACGCCTTCACCACGAAGGACGGCGAGCTCGTCACCTTCCGGTACACGATCGACACGCACGTGCTCGTGATCGAGGTCTCGAACCCGCCGCTGCCCGGTGCCGGCCAGTCCAACGCCTACTGGCTGGGCGAGGACACCCTCGCCGTGCCGCCGACGTTCGCGGGCGCCGAGGACCCGAGCGACCTGGCGTACACGCTGGAGCACTCGCCCGAGGCGACGCTCGGCGTCGAGGACGGCGAGGTGACCGGCGGCGGCGACGCGGTCGAGCTCGCCTTCGACCCGTCCGGCCTCAGCGAGGCCCAGGCGGCGAAGTTCCCGCATCTGGCCGAGTACACCGTGCTGCGACCCGAAGGACTCGACCGCGCCGAGGTGGCGGACCTGCTCACCCAGCAGCTGCAGGTCGCGCAGCGACTCGACGGCAGCCTGACCGCGCTCACGGGCGTGCAGGTCCCCGGCGTGCTCGACGACCTCTACGCCGACGCCGTGGCCTCCGTGCCGCTCGGCGTCGGATGGAGCGGCGACGAGGCGACCGCGACCCTCTGGGCGCCCACCGCGCAGGCGGTGTCGCTCGAGCGCTGGGATGCCGGGGCATCCGCCGACCCGGAGGTCGTCGAGGCGAGCTTCGACGATGCGAACGGCACCTGGAGCGTCGACGGCCTCGCCGCCGGCGACGAGTACCGCTGGTCGGTGCGGGTGTACGCACCGACGACGGGCGCCATCGAGACCAACTCGGTGACCGATCCGTACTCCGTCGCGCTCACCACGAACTCGACCAGGACGGTCGTCGTCGACCTCGACGACGCGTCGCTCGCGCCCGAGCAGTGGGCCGAGACGCCCGCTCCCGTGGTCGAGCGACCCGTCGACCGGGCGATCTACGAGCTGCACGTGCGCGACTTCTCGATCACCGACGAGACCGTGCCCGAGGCCGAACGGGGCACCTACCGGGCCTTCACGCGCGACTCGGCGGGCACGGCGCAGCTGGAGCAGCTCGCCGACGCCGGCATCAACACCGTGCACCTGCTGCCGACCTTCGACATCGCGACGATCGAGGAGGACCGCGCAGCGCAGGCGACCCCGGCCTGCGACCTCGCCGCCTACGGTCCCGCGTCGGAGGAGCAGCAGGCCTGCATCGACGACGTCCGCGACCTCGACGGCTTCAACTGGGGGTACGACCCGTTCCACTTCCAGGCGCCCGAGGGCTCCTACGCGGTGGACCCGAACGGCGGCGCGCGCGTCGGCGAGTTCCGCGAGATGGTCGGGGCGCTGCACGGCATGGGCCTGCAGGTCGTGCTCGACGAGGTCTACAACCACACCGCGGCATCCGGCCAGGGCGCGAAGTCGGTGCTCGACCGGATCGTGCCCGGCTACTACCAGCGGCTCAACGCGGCCGGCAACGTCGAGACCTCGACCTGCTGCCAGAACGTCGCCACCGAGCACGAGGTCGCCGAGAAGCTCATGGTCGACTCCGTCGTCCTCTGGGCCAAGGAGTACAAGGTCGACGGATTCCGCTTCGACCTGATGGGCCACCACTCCAAGGCGAACATGCTCGCCGTTCGGGCCTCCCTCGACGAGCTCACGCTCGCGGAGGACGGCATCGACGGCAAGGCCGTGTACCTCTACGGCGAGGGCTGGAACTTCGGCGAGGTCGCTGACAACGCGCTGTTCGAGCAGGCCACGCAGGGCCAGCTCGGCGGCACCGGCATCGGCTCGTTCAACGACCGGCTCCGCGACGGCGTGCACGGCGGCAGCCCGGTGGTGGGCGAGTCGCTCTTCGAGCAGGGCTTCGGCACCGGGCTCGCGGGCGACCCGAACGGACGGCCGCTCACCCGCGACGAGTCCGAGATCCGCACCCTCGGGCAGCAGACCGACCTCGTCAAGGTCGGCCTCGCCGGCAACCTCCGCGACTTCGAGTTCACGGGGTACGACGGCGTCGTGAAGCGCGGTGCGGAGGTGGACTACAACGGAGCGCCGGCGGGCTACGCCGACCAGCCCGACGAGGTGATCAACTACGTCGACGCCCACGACAACGAGACGCTGTACGACCTCGGCGTGCTGAAGCTGCCCGTCGACCTGCCGATGGCCGACCGCGTGCGGATGAACACCCTGTCGCTCGCGACCGTGACCCTCTCGCAGACGCCCTCGTTCTGGCACGCCGGCACCGAGCTCCTGCGTTCGAAGTCTCTCGATCGCAACAGCTACAACTCGGGTGACTGGTTCAACCGGATCGACTGGACCGGCCAGGGGTCGACCTTCGGGTCCGGCCTGCCTGGCGAGGCCGACAACGGCGACAACTGGGCGGTCATGCGGCCGCTGCTCGAGAACCCGGCGCTCAAGCCCGGAGCGGCCGACATCGCGGCGGCCGAGGCATCCGCGCTCGACCTCCTGCGCGTGCGGAACGAGGTCGACCTGCTGCAGCTCGGCTCGGCGGAGCTCATCGACCAGAAGGTGAGCTTCCCGAACAGCGGCTCCGACGCCACGCCCGGCCTCATCGTCATGGAGATCGACGACCTGGTGGGCGAGGACGCGGATCCCGAGCTCGACGGCGCCCTCGTGGTGTTCAACGCCTCGCCCGAGGCGATCACCGAGCAGGTCGACGGGCTCGCCGGCCGGGACTTCGCGCTCACCGACGCGCAGGCGAACGGCTCCGACGCGGTCGTGAAGGCCACGGCGTGGGATGCCGCGAGCGGCACGGTCACCGTTCCCGCCCGGTCCGTCGCCGTGCTCGTGGACGAGCAGCCTCCGCCGGCCGTGGCGACGTTCACCGTGGCTGCGCCGAACAAGCTGATCGCGAAGGCAGGGTCCGCGGTGAAGGTCTTCGGGCAGACGTTCGCCGTGGACGGCGACCGGCCCGAGGGCACCATCACGGTGCTCGACGGTGGGAAGGCGATCGCCACGGTCGAGGTCGACGCCTCGGACCGCGGCCGCTTCCAGGTGAAGCTGCCGAAGTTGAGCCGTGGCGTGCACCTGATTAGCACGACGTTCGACGGCGCCGAGGGCTTCGCCGACTCCCGGTCGGTGCCGGTCCCGCTGATCGTCTGGTGACGTCGGGTCCGGCCGCGGAGGCCGGGCGTCGCCGCATCGGGGCCGGCTTGCGGGCCGGCCCCGATGCGGCGCTCTCCGTCCCTCCGCGCGTCGGTGGGTGGCGGTAGCGTCGCGATCAGATCGAGAGGGGCGACATGACCATCGAACTCACCAGGTTCCGGGCGAACGACGCGCTCGCGCTGTTGTCGGCTCGACCCGGCATGCTGGCCGACTTCCGGGCCGACCGCGACGGCTTCGTCGGAGCGCGCCTCGTGCAGCTCGCCGACGGGGAGTGGCTCGACATCGTCGAGTGGGCGAGTGACGCCGACTTCGCGGCATCCCGCGACAAGGGCGCGAACCTGCCGGGCATCGAGCGCTTCTTCGCCGCGATCGACGAGCTCATCTCGTCGGAGCAGGGCGAACTCGCCTGAAGCCCGCCCCGGCCGCCGCTAGCCTCGCGAGAGGGTCAGCGGCACCGTGCTCGCGCCCGTCGAGAAGTGGATCACCGGCGTCTCGCCCGAGCAGTCGTAGGGCGCCGAGGTGATCGGCGACGCGAGGATCTGCTCGGTCACGGCCGTGCCGTCCATCGCCTCGCCGTCGACCGTGACGTCCATCGACAGCTCGTTCGTGTCGTTGCTCGTGCTGACCGTCGACCCGTCGACCGCGTACTGGCCCGATAGCGTGCCGCCGAGCGTCGCCTCCGCGGGAAGACCGGCGATGTCGACGCTCATCGAGAGGTCGGGCGTGTACGCGTAGGTGCCGTCCTCGGCGAACGACAGGCCCGAGCTGCCGCTCGGGTCGTAGACGATGGCGTACTCGGCGAGGTCGGCGTTCATCTGGTCGTAGTAGCGCTGCATCTGCTCGTCGGTGAGCACCCAGTCGCCCACGAGGCAGTTCGACGGCGACGCTGCGTCGTCGTCGGCGTCGGGGTCGGCGGTCGCGTCCGCGTCGGTCGCCGGTGCGCTCGCGTCGGCGCTCGGCCTCGGGCTCGAACTCGCCGCGTCGCTCGCGGACCCGCCCTCGGGCGAGGCGCTGCATCCCGCGAGGGTCAGCGCGGCGAGCGCCAGGATCGAGCCGGTCAGTGCGAGGCGAGCGCGAGGCTGCATGGAACCCTCCAGGTGGACGTAGGGCGGCGCCCCGACGGGCCGGGTCGCGCTGGACGATGCGAGCATTCTCGCATCCGCGACCCCGAATCAGATCGGTGCCCGCATCGGACCCGCTCCGGGAGGGCGCTCAGGCCTCGCCCGGCCCGGCGAGATCGGCACTCGCGCCCCGCTCCAGGACGGCATGGCAGCGCGCGAGGCGCTCGAGCCACCAGTCGACGCGATCCTCGGATGCCGCGAACCGGTCGAGCAGGTCGGGGTCGACCTCCACGCGACCGACGGGGATCGCCCCGTCGACGGGCAGGAGCGGCGCCGCCGTGACATCCGCTGCGAGCAGCGAGGCCGTGCCGAGCCCGCAGTCGAACTCGAGATCGGCGACGGATGCCGCGAGCGCAGCACCCATCGCGATGCCGACGCTCGTGTCGAGGGCGCTCGAGACCACGACGGGCAGGCCCGCCTCCTCGATGACGGCGAGGGCCCGGCGGATGCCGCCGAGCGGCTGCGCCTTGATCACGAGGAGGTCGGCCGCCTCCGCCTGGGCGACCGCGAGGGGATCCTCGGCCCGCCGCACGCTCTCGTCGGCGGCGATCGGGATGCCCATGTACGCCGTGCGGCGCCGGATCTCCGCGAGCTCCTCGATCGTGGCGCACGGCTGCTCCACGTACTCGAGGTCGAACTCCGCGAGGGCGTGGATGGCATGCTCGGCTTCGTCCACGTTCCAGCCGGCGTTCGCGTCGAGGCGGATGCGGCCCTCGGGGCCGAGCACGGCGCGCACGGCGCGCACGCGTGCGACATCCTGGGCCAGGTCCTGATCGCCCGCGGCGACCTTGACCTTCGCGGTGCGGCAGCCGGGGAAGCGGTCGAGCACGGCGGCGACGCTGTCGGGGTCGACCGCGGGCACGGTCGCGTTCACCGGGATCGAGGTGCGCAGGGCGGCCGGCGTCGGCGTCCAGCCGTAGTCGACGGCTGCGGCGAGCCACGCGGATGCCTCGTGGTCGTCGTACTCGACGAACGGCGAGAACTCCGTCCAGCCCTCCGGCCCCCGGAGCAGGAGCGCCTCGCGCACGTCGATGCCGCGGAACCGCGTCACCAGGGGGAGGGCGACGACGCGGGCCGTCGCGAGCAGGTCGTCGAGCGGGGGCAGCGTCATCATGTGCTCATCATGGCAAACGACGCCCGGCCACTGATTAGACTCGCGCGAGTGACCGGTCTGTCGAACGAAACCCGCTTCCCCCTCGACATCGAGGGCGTCGCGCGGCCGTCGCGTTCGCAGGCGCTGCTCGATGCCGTGAACGCCGGCGTGGTCATCGCCGACGGTGCCATGGGCACGATGCTCCAGCGGCACGAGCCGACCCTCGACGACTACCGCCAGCTCGAGGGCTGCAACGAGATCCTCAACGTCAGCCGTCCCGACATGATCGCCGACATCCACGACGAGTACCTCGCCGTCGGCATCGACGCCGTCGAGACGAACACGTTCGGCGCGAACTGGTCGAACCTGTCCGACTACGGCATCGACGACCGCATCCACGAGCTCGCCGAGGCGGGGGCGCGCATCGCGCGCGAGCGGGTCGAGGCGGCCGAGGCATCCGACGGCCGCCTGCGCTGGGTGCTCGGGTCGATGGGGCCGGGCACGAAGCTGCCGAGCCTGCTGCACACCACGTACGACCACCTCAAGCAGACGTTCGCGCTGCAGGCCGAGGGCCTCATCGACGGCGGTGCGGATGCGTTCCTCATCGAGACCTCGCAGGACCTGCTGCAGACCAAGGCCGCCGTCAACGGCTGCAAGCAGGCGATCGTCAGTCGCGGCATCCGCCTGCCGATCTTCGTCGAGGTCACGGTCGAGACCACCGGCACGATGCTCATGGGCAGCGAGATCGGCGCCGCGCTCACGGCGCTCGAACCGCTCGGCGTCGACGCGATCGGCCTCAACTGCGCCACCGGCCCGACCGAGATGAGCGAACACCTCCGCCACCTCTCGAAGCACTCGCGGGTACCCGTCGCGTGCATGCCGAACGCCGGGCTGCCCGTGCTCGGGGCGGACGGCGCGCACTACCCCCTCTCGCCCGTCGAGCTCGCGACCGCGCACGAGCAGTTCGTGCGCGAGTTCGGACTCGGCCTCATCGGCGGATGCTGCGGCACGACGCCCGAGCACATGTCGGCCGTCGTCGAGCGCCTGCGTCCGCTGCGCGCGTCGCTCGCCGCGCCATCTCAGGCCGGCGCGGCGGCGGGCGCCGCGGGTGTGCGGCATCCGCAGCCCGAGGCCGGCGTCGCGAGCCTCTACCAGCACGTGTCGTTCGACCAGGACGCCTCGTACCTCGCGATCGGCGAGCGCACCAACGCCAATGGATCCAAGGCCTTCCGCGAGGCCATGCTCGACGGCAACTGGGACGAGTGCGTCGAGATCGCGCGCAACCAGATCCGCGTCGGCGCGCACCTGCTCGACGTGTGCGTCGACTACGTCGGGCGCGACGGCGTCGCCGACATCCGCGAGGTGGTCTCGCGCTTCGCGAGCGCCTCGACCCTGCCGCTCGTGATCGACTCGACGGAGCCGGCGGTCATCGCGGCCGGGCTCGAGCTCATCGGCGGCCGCCCCGTCGTGAACTCGGTCAACTACGAGGACGGCGACGGCCCGACGAGCCGGTTCGGGCGCATCATGCCGCTCGTGAAGGAACACGGCACGGCGGTCATCGCCCTCACGATCGACGAGGAAGGACAGGCTCGCACGGCCGAGCACAAGCTGCGCATCGCCTCGCGCCTGGTCGACGCCCTCGTCGCCGACTGGGGCATGCGGGTCGAGGACCTCATCGTCGACTGCCTGACCTTCCCGATCGCCACGGGCCAGGAGGAGACCAGGCGCGACGCGATCGAGACGATCGAGGCGATCCGTCGCCTGAACGAGAAGTACCCCGGGATCCACACGACGCTCGGCGTCTCGAACGTCTCGTTCGGGCTCAACCCGGCGGCGCGCAGCGTGCTCAACTCGGTGTTCCTGCACGAGGCCGTCGAGGCGGGCCTCGACTCCGGCATCATCGACGCGGCGAAGATCGTGCCGCTCGCCTCGCTCTCGGAGGAGCAGCGCAAGGTCGCGCTCGACCTCGTGTGGGACCGTCGCGAGTACGACGCCGAGGGCAACACCACGTACGACCCGCTCGCGAGCATGCTCGACCTCTTCGCGGGCGTCGACACCGCGGCACTCCGCGACCAGCGCGCAGCCGAGCTCGAGGCGCTCCCGGTCGGCGAACGACTCGAGCGGCGCATCATCGACGGGGCGTCGAAGGGGCTCGAGGCCGACCTCGACCTCGCCCGCGCGGGCGGGCTCACGGCGCTCCAGATCATCAACGACCACCTCCTCGAGGGCATGAAGGTCGTCGGCGAGCGCTTCGGGTCCGGTGAGATGCAGCTGCCGTTCGTGCTCCAGTCGGCCGAGGTGATGAAGAGCGCCGTCGCGCTGCTCGAGCCGCACATGGAGAAGTCCTCGTCGGGCGGCAAGGGCAAGATGGTCATCGCCACGGTGCGCGGCGACGTGCACGACATCGGCAAGAACCTCGTCGACATCATCCTGTCCAACAACGGGTACGAGGTGATCAACCTCGGCATCAAGCAGCCGATCGCCGACATCATCGCGGCGGCCGAGGAGCACGACGCCGACGTCATCGGCATGTCGGGCCTGCTCGTGAAGTCCACCGTCGTGATGAAGGAGAACCTGCAGGAGCTGCAGGCGCGTGGACTCGCGAAGAAGTGGCCGATCATCCTGGGCGGGGCGGCGCTCACGCGCGCCTATGTCGAGGACGACCTGGCGAGCCTCTTCGACGGCGAGGTGCGCTACGCCAGGGACGCGTTCGAGGGGCTCACCCTCATGGAGCCGCTCGTCAAGGTCGCACGCGGCGAGGACCCCGCCACGGTCGGGCTCCCGCCGTTGAAGAAGCGCATCCACAGCGCGGGCTCGAAGCTCACCCTGACCGAGCCCGAGGAGATGCCCGGACGCTCCGACGTGGCATCCGACAACCCGATCCCGGCGCCGCCGTTCTGGGGCACGCGCATCGTCAAGGGCATCGCGCTCGCCGACTACGCGGCGTTCCTCGACGAGCGGGCGACGTTCATGGGGCAGTGGGGGCTGAAGCCCGGCCGGGGCGATGACGGACTCTCGTACGAGCAGCTGGTCGAGGCCGAGGGACGGCCGCGCCTGCGCTACTGGCTCGATCGCATCCTGGCCGAGCAGATGCTCGACGCCTCCGTCGCGTACGGCTACTTCCCGGTCGTGAGCGAGGGCGACGACCTCATCGTCCTGCACCACGGTGACGACCCGTCGGGCGTGCTCGGGCGGGCCGGGCTGCTCGCACCCGACGGCGGCTCGGGCGGCGTGGTCGGCGAGGAGCGCCTGCGCTTCCACTTCCCGCGTCAGCGTCGCGACCGGCACCTCTGCCTCGCGGACTTCGTCGCCTCGAGGGAGTCCGGGCGGGTCGACGTGCTGCCCGTGCAGCTCGTGACCGCCGGAGCCCACATCGACCAGGTCACGGCGAAGCTCTTCGCCGCCGACAGGTACCGCGACTACTACGAGCTCAACGGGCTCGTCATGCAGCTCACCGAGTCGCTCGCCGAGTACTGGCACGCGCGCATCCGCGCCGAGCTCGGCTTCGCGGCCGAGGACCCGACCGACACGGCTGGGCTCTTCAAGCTCGAGTACCGCGGCGCGCGCTTCTCACTCGGCTACCCGGCCTGTCCCGACATGGAGGACCGCCGCAAGGTGGTCGAGCTCCTCCGCCCCGAGCGCATGGGCGTCGAGCTCAGCGAGGAGCTGCAGCTGCACCCCGAGCAGTCGACCGACGCGTTCGTGTTCCATCACCCCGAGGCGAAGTACTTCTCGGTCTGACGTCGGGTTCGGATGCCGCCGCCGGCGCCGCCGTTCGGTGCGCCGTTGTCCGTCCCTCCCGCCGGCACGGGCTTCGCGCGCCGGAACGCGGCGAGCACGGCGGTGCCCACCGTGAGCACCCCGATCACCGTGGTGATCGCACGGAGGGTGTCCCACGTGAGCGAGGACGTCACGAGGGAGTACAGCAGGAAGCTCGCGAGGTTCTGCCCGATCGGCGCGCCGGGCTCGTAGGAGATGCCCGACCCGGTCCCGATCGCGAAGGGCCAGAACCAGAGGTTCATGATGAGGCCGAAGGCGTACGACGCGAGCACGCCGTAGACGCTGAGCATCGCGGCCTCGCCCCAGCGCGGCACCCGTCGTGAGCGGCGGGGGAGGAGTCCGGCGCCAGCGCCGACCCACGCGCAGGCGAACATCTGGAACGGCGTCCACGGGCCGAACGTGCCCGTCACGATGGTCGAGAGCGCGATCGTGAGCAGGCCGAGCAGCAGCCCGAAGCGGGCGCCGAACGCACGCCCCGCGAGGATCAGGAGGATGAAGACCGCCTCCACCCCGCCGACACCCGTGCCGACGATGCGCACGGCCGCGCCGATCGCGGCCAGCGTGCCGAGCAGGGCGAGGGTGTGCGCGCTCCGCACGGTGCCGTCGAGCGCGGCGAGCACCAGGAGTGCGGCCAGCGGGGCCAGGGCGAGCGCCGCCACGGGTGCGGCGGCCGTGGCCTGCGCGGGCAGGGCCGGGGCCGTGAGCGGCCAGGTGAAGGCCGCGAGGGCGGCGAGGTTGGCGACGACCAGGGCGAGCAGGCCGAGGCGGATGCCGCGGGCGGATCGGGCGGGCTGCGTGGAACGCTTCGGCGGGCCCGCTGCGTCCCCATCGGCGGTGGGGGGCTGCACGGGAGCCGATTGCGGCCTCGACGACGCCGCCGGGGCCGGTGCTGGCGCCGGTACGTGCAGGTCGCGTCCTTCGGCACCGAACGCGGCCGTGGCCGTCGGGTCGGTGGCCGTGCTCGCCGGCGCGAACGGCTCGCCCAGGACGCCGGCGCGCATCGGCAGGACCCGGTCGGCGAGGGCCGCCACGAAGCCGGCGTCGTGCGTCGCGACGAGCACCGCCGCACCCCGTTCGGCCGTCCGGGCGATGGCCGAGGCGACGAGCGCCCAGGCGGCCGGGTCGAGGCCCCTGGTCGGCTCGTCCACGAGGAGCACGCGCGGCTCCCGTGCCGACTGGATCGCGATCGCGAGGCACCGACGCTCGCCGAGCGAGAGGTCCCGCGGATGCCGCAGCAGCCGTTCCCCGAACGCGGGCGACGCCGGGTCGAGGGAGAGGAACTCGGCCAACCGCGCCGCGGTGGCCCCGTGGGCGACCCGGGCCCGGCGGTCGGTGCGGGCGCATTCGGCCGCCACGCTCGTGCACGTGAACAGGTCGTCGGAGGCATCGGGCACGAGGGCGACGCCGTCGTCGCCGCGCGTGGCGAGCGCGACCAGGAGGCTGGACTTGCCGGCGCCGTTCGGGCCGGTGAGCGCCACGACCTCCCCGGCGTGCACCGTGAGGCTCGCGCCGTCGACGGCGATCGTGTCGCCGTGGCGGACGGTCACGTCGACGGCCAGGAGGGCCGGTTCGTCGCGCTTCGTCGAGGCGCGCGGGCGAGTCGGAGCCGCTGCGGCATCCGCGATGAGTTCCTCCGGGCCCGGGCCCGCGCCGGCGCCGGAGCCCGAGCCCGCGCCCGAGGCCGTAGTGACCGCTCCCGCGTCCGCGCCGACGTCGGCCGGCCGCGCGACCCCGCCGACGAGGTCGAGGCGGGCGTCGGCGACGCCGGCGAACTCGGCGCGGCGGTGCTCGGCCACGATCACGCAGATGCCGGCGTCGTGCGCGAGCGCGTCGAGCAGGTCCACGATGCGGGCCCTGAACGCGGTGTCGAGGTCGGCGAGCGGCTCGTCGACGAGGAGCACGATCGGGTGCTCGGCGATCGCCGCGGCGATCGCGACGAGCGTCGCCTCGCCCGCCGAGAGCCCCTGGAGCTCGCGACCGAGCAGCGCCTCGATGCCGATGCGGCGCGCGATCTCCTCGACGCGCGCGCGCACGATGGTCGCATCGACCCCCCGGAGTTCCAGCGTGAGCCCGATCTCGTCGCGCACGCGCTCGGTCGCGAAGCCCTCGCGCGGGTCCTGGAGTACGACGCCGACGAGCCGCGCCGTGTCGCGCGGCGGCGTGCCCACGCGATCGTGCCCGACCACGGACAGCCGGCCCGAGAGGGTGCCCCCGTCGAGATGCGTGTGCAGCCCCGCGAGCGCGCGGAGCAGCGTGGACTTGCCGCTGCCGGTGGCGCCCGTCAGGAGGGTGAGCGTTCCCGGACCGAGGTCCAGCGCGTCCACCAGCACCACGGATGCCGCGTCGCCGCGATGCCCGAGCGCGAGGTCGCGGAGCTCGACGGGCCGCTCGCACGCCCCGTCGACCGGGTGCCCGGCGAGGCCGCGCAGCTCGAAGGCGGCGGCGACGGCGGTCGCGCGTTCGAGGGTGCGCTCGAGCACGGGGGCCAGCAGGCGCGGGCCGCCGCGTTCACCTCGCAGGCGCTGCGCGAAGCGCACGCGGCGCACGGCGTCGGCGAGGGCCGGGAGCCCGGCCCACGCGACGGCGAGGGTGCGGGCGACGCCGCGCAGCGGGCCGCGACGTGCCCCGCGTGCGAGGATCCGCGGCACGTCGAGCACTGCGTTGAGCAGGCCGAACGCGAGGATCGTGAGCGCGATGGGCAGCGCGCTGACCGCGGCATCCCACAGGCCGCCCGCGGTCGCCGGCCCCAGCAGCACGACGTGCGCGAACGGCGGCGGGAGCGGGAACTCGGGCAAGGGCAGCACGACCGGCCCCGCGGCATCCGCCCCGTTGAAGAGGACGCGGTAGAGGACCCGCACCACGACGAAGCCCGCGGCGACCAGTGCCGCGGCGCGAAGTGGTGCGGGTCGGATGCTCATCGGCCGGGGGCGCGGGTCACGCGGTCGGGGCGGCGGGCTCGCCGTTCACCGTGAAGAGCAGCGCGAGGCGCTCGCCGGGCTCGAGCTCGAGGGTCGCGAGGCCCTCCTCGGCGTAGCCCCACTCGCCGCCGGCGGGCTGCGTCCACAGCGACCAGTAGGCGAACGCCGCGGGCATCGAGGCGCAGGTCTCGAAGTACTCGGAACCGTCCTCGGCGGTGAGGGCGAAGTCCTCGGCGGGCACGCCGTTGACCCGGCAGACGACCTGGTCGCCGTACTCCTCGGTGCCCTCGGTGGTCAGGCCCGCCTCGGCGAGCGCGTCCGTCGCGGCGATCGGGCCGTCGGCCTCGACGCAGGTGGCGCCCGCGGGGGACTCGGGAAGGTCGAGGTCGGGGAGCTCGACGACGACCTCGACTCCGGCGCAGGGGCCGGAGTCGGCTTCCGCCTCGGCCGACGGCGAGGCGGAGGCCTGCTCGGTCGGCGCCGGGTCGGAGCTCGTACAGGCGGTCAGGGTCAGCAGGAGGGCGGCGGCGGCAGTGGCGGCGAAGGTCCGCAGAGTCGTGGTCACCGTCCAAGGGTAGGCGTCCGCCTCTCACGCGGCCTCGCATGTGTCGCCGCGGGTACGGGGGAGCGGGCCGTAGTCTGGAACGGTGAGCGTTTCCGAAGTGTTCGATGCGAGCGAGTGGGTCGACGCGGCATCCGCCGTCGCAGGCACTGCGGGGCTCACCGACATCACCTACCACCACTCGACCGACGGCCGCATCGCGCGCATCGCGTTCGACCGGCCCGAGGTGCGCAACGCCTTCCGGCCGCACACCGTCGACGAGCTCTACCGCGCCCTCGAGGACGCGCGCACGAACCCGCGCATCGGCGTGGTTCTGCTGACCGGCAACGGGCCGAGCGCGAAGGACGGCGGCTGGGCGTTCTGCTCGGGCGGCGACCAGCGCATCCGCGGCCGGGACGGCTACCAGTACTCGGCCGACGAGGCCGAGGTCGTGCGCGATCCGGCGGCCTCGGCGAGCACGGGGCGCCTGCACATCCTCGAGGTGCAGCGGCTCATCCGCTTCATGCCCAAGGTCGTCATCGCGGTCGTGCCCGGCTGGGCGGCCGGCGGCGGGCACTCGCTGCACGTGGTCTGCGACCTCACGATCGCCTCGCGCGAGCACGGCCGGTTCAAGCAGACCGACGCCGACGTCGGCAGCTTCGACGCCGGCTACGGGTCGGCGTACTTCGCCAGGCAGATCGGGCAGAAGTTCGCCCGCGAGGTGTTCTTCCTGGCCGAGGAGTACTCGGCCGAGCGCGCCTACGAGATGGGCGCGGTCAACCGCGTCGTGCCGCACGCGGAGCTCGAGCGCGAGGCGATCGCGATGGCCCGCACGATCCTCACGAAGTCGCCGACCGCGGTCCGCATGCTGAAGTTCGCCTTCAACGCGGTCGACGACGGCATGGTCGGCCAGCAGGTGTTCGCGGGGGAGGCGACGCGACTGGCCTACGGCACCGACGAGGCCGTCGAGGGCCGCGACGCGTTCCTCGAGAAGCGCGACCCCGACTGGGGCCCGTACCCCTGGCACTACTGATGCCGGTTACGCGAAACCGGCTCGGCCGGTTGCCGACCTCGCGATGAAACCGCTCATCCGGGTTTCAGCAACGGATGCCGCGGCGCTGCGCCCGGCGCTCGCCGACGCGCTGGCCGGAGGGCCCGCGGTCTGGCCCGTGCCCGACGGCGAACCGGCGACGGCCGAGGCGGCCGTCGCGCGCGAGGTCGAGGACGACATCGCGCTCGTCGTCGAGACGAGCGGATCGACGGATGCCCCGAAGCGCGTGCTGCTCGCCGCCGATGCGCTCGAGGCGAGCGCCGACGCCACGCACGACGCGCTCGGCAGCACCGGCCAATGGCTGCTCGCCCTGCCCGGCCACTACATCGCGGGGGCGCAGGTGCTCGTGCGCGGCATCCTCGCAGGCACCGAGACGGTCGTGCTGTCGCCCGGTTCGTTCGACCCGGCCGCATTCGCCGCGGCATCCGCCCGGCTCGATGCGCGGGTGCCGAGGTACACCTCGCTCGTGCCCGCCCAGCTCGCCCGCCTGCTCGACGCCGCCGAGCGCGATGCCTTCGTGGGAGCGGCGGCACGCTCGTTCGACGCGATCCTCGTCGGCGGGCAGGCGCTCGCGCCAGCGCTCGCCGCGCGCGCCGCCGACGCGGGGCTCGCGATCGTGCGCACCTACGGCTCGAGCGAGACGGCCGGCGGATGCGTCTACGACGGCCGCCCCCTCGACGGCGTCGCCGTGCGCATCGTCGACCCGTCGCCCGAGACCGGCCGCGGGGAGGTGCAGCTCGCCGGGCCGATGCTCGCGAGCGGGTACCTCGACGACCCCGCGCGCACGGCCGCCGCCTTCACGACCGACGCGCGCGGACGGCGCTGGTACCGCACCGGCGACCTGGGCGACCTCTCGCCCGATGGCGTCCTGCGCATCACGGGCCGGGCCGACGACGTCATCATCTCGGGCGGCGTCAAGGTCTCCCTCGGCGAGGTCGAGCGCGCGGTGCGCGCGGTCGCCGGGTTCGCGGAGGCGGTCGTGCTGCCCGTCGCCGACGCCGAGTGGGGCGAACGCGCGGTCGTCGTCGTCGAGCGAACGGATGCCGCGGCATCCGTCATCCGCGACGACCTCGCCGCCGCGACGGACGGCGCGGGACTTCCGCCCGCCGGGCGCCCGGTGCGCCTGGTCGTCATCGAGCGGATGCCGCACCTCGCGTCGGGCAAGCCCGACCGTCGCGCCCTCGCCGCGCTGCTCGCGAACGAGGGCCGACCGGCCGAACGCGGAGCGGGGTCATAGGCGGTGCGAACTACCATGTTCCTGTGGCACGCCCGAGACCCCAGCGCATGAACCCGGCCGACCCCAAGCGACGTCCGACCCCGGTCGGGCGATCCGGCAACCCGGCGAAGGCGGCCGCGGCCGCGAAGTCCGGACCGCAGCAAGCCGCGCGCACCCGCGTCACCGCCGCCGACTGGATCTCCGGTGCGCGCCTGCGCACGCTCCCGCTCGCGATCGCCCCCGTGGCGCTCGGCACGGGCGCCGGCGTCGTCGCGATCGCCGACGGCCCGTGGCATCCGACCCGCTTCGCACTGGCGCTCATCGTCGCGCTCGCCCTGCAGATCGGCGTGAACTACGCCAACGACTACTCCGACGGCATCCGCGGCACGGACGACCACCGGGTGGGCCCGGCCCGCCTCACCGCCTCCGGGCTCGTGAAGCCCCGCACGGTGCTCGTCGTGGCCCTCGCCTTCTTCGCCGTCGCCGCGCTCGCGGGCCTCGCGCTCACGATCATCACGCAGCAGTGGTGGCTCCTCGCGGTGGGCGCCGTCGCGATCGTCGCGGCCTGGTTCTACACGGGCGGCCGGCACCCGTACGGGTATTACGGCCTCGGCGAGGTCTTCGTGTTCGTGTTCTTCGGGCTCGTGGCCACGGCGGGATCGGCATTCGTGCAGGCGCTCACCGTGAACCTCGAGGCGTGGCTCGGCGGCATCGGGGTCGGCCTGCTGGCCTGTGCGGTGCTCATGGCCAACAACCTCCGCGACGTCGTGCAGGATCGCGCCGCGGGCAAGCGCACGCTCGCGGTGCTCGTCGGGCCGCTGGTCGGCCGCATCCTCTTCGTCGCGTTCGCGCTGGCGCCGTTCGCGCTCGTCGGCGTGATCGCGCTCTTCTACCCGACCGCGGTGCTCGTCTTCTTCGCGCTGCTCCTCGCGCTGCCCGCTTGCGTGATCGTGCTCACGGCGAAGACGCCGCGCGAGCTCATCCTCGCCCTGCAGCTCACGAGCTTCACGGCGCTGGCCTACGGCATCGGCCTGGGGCTCGCGATCGCACTCTGACGGGCGGATGCCACGAGCCGGCTCGGGGCGGATGCGCGGATGCGCGGATGCGCGGCCGTCGTGCGCGCGGTGGCGGGGGTCAGTCGCGTGCGGCGTCGTCCGCGACGGTCGACGTGCCCTTGGCCGCACCGTTCGTGCGCGCGGTGCCCGCCTCGACGGCGGCGTCCTCGTCGGCGTCGTCCTCGTGCACCACGGGCGTCTCGCGGTGGCGGGCCTCGTAGAGGTCGGTGGCCATGGACTCGCGGGGGCGGCGGAGGAAGATCAGCGACGCGCTGAGGCCGAACACGGCGGCGACCAGCGCCGCGACCCAGCCGGGGACGCCGGCGATGAGCAGTACGGCGAGCGGGACCGCGAACATCAGGATGCGCAACGCGGTGAACCAGATCCAGACGGGCACGGATTTCACCATGCAAGTGTAGGTCGGACAGCCTGTGGGCTCTCTCAGCCGGAATACGGCCGACGCGCCTAGACTGGGCGAATGGTACGGGTGTGGTTCGTCATCGGCATCGCGGCCGTGATCTTCTGGATCTACGCGATCGCCGATTGCGCGTTCTTCGATCGATCTCGCATCCGCGGAGTGAGCCGCGGCTGGTGGGTGGCGATCGTCGTGCTGCTGCCGGTCATCGGCGGCATCCTCTGGTTCCTCATCGGCCGTGGTCGCGCGTACCGCGCGGGCGGCAAGGGGCCGATCGCACCCGACGACGACGTCGAGTTCCTCCGGGGCCTTCGCAACGACGCCGAGCAGGACGAGCGCATCCGCCGCCTCGAGCAGGAGCTGGCCGACCTCGACTCCGCCGCGCCCGAGCCCGAAGAGGGCGATGTGCCGCATCCCGACTCGAAGCGCCACGACGGCCCCGACGCCACCGGCGAGGCTGGAGCATCCGGCCGGCCGAATGGCTGACCCGGGCCGACTCCCGTCCGAGTCGCTCGAGGGGCGCAGCCCTGCGTCCGAGGCGGCACTCGCGCTCCTCAGCGGGTTCGTGCGCGCCGGCGTCCGTGACGTCATCGTCGCCCCCGGGTCCCGCTCGCAGGCGCTCGCGCTCGCAGCCGCCGAGCTCGAGCGGGTCGGCGCGATCCGCCTGCACGTGCGCATCGACGAGCGCGGTGCCGCCTTCCTCGCGCTCGGCCTCGCGGCCGAGTCCGGGCGACCAGCGGTCGTCGTCGTCACCTCCGGCACGGCCGTCGCCAACCTCCATCCCGCGGTGCTCGAGGCCCACCACTCCGGTGTCCCGCTCATCGTGTGCGCGGCCGATCGGCCCGCGACGATGCGGGGCATCCGCGCGAACCAGACGACCCTGCAGCCCGGCATCTTCGCCGGCGCGGTGCGCATGGAACGCGACGTGCCGGCGCCCGTCGGCGACCCGGCCGAGACGGATGCCGCGGCGCGACTCGCCCGCACGGCCGTCGCCGTGTCGCTGGGGCGCGACGACCGCGGCGAGGCCGCCGCGCATCCAGGCCCCGGACCGGTGCACCTGAACCTGCAGTTCACGGAGCCCCTCTCCGCCGCGGTCGTGCTCGAGGAGGCGCCCGTCGTCGACGGGGCCGATCCGGTCGTGGCGGCGATGCTCGGCACGAGCACTGCGACGACCGAAGCGCCGCACGGCGCCGTCATCGCGCGTGGGCCGCGCACCGTCGTCGTCGCCGGGGCCGGAGCGGGCCCGGGCGCCGAGCAGTTCGCGCGCGACGGCGGCTGGCCGCTCATCGCCGAGGTCACGAGCGGCGCGCACTTCGGGCCCAACCTCGTCGTCGCGTACCGCGAGCTGCTCCGCGATCCCGACTTCGGCGGCCGGGTCGAGCGGGTCGTCGTCTTCGGGCATCCGACCCTGTCCCGCGAGGTGCCCGAACTCGTCCAGCGCTCCGGCGTCGAGGCCATCGTCGTCGCCCCGTGGGGCATCGAGTGGTTCAACCCGGGACGGCGGGTGCGTCGCTTCGAGCGCGCGGTCCGCGCCGAGCCGCAGCCGCCGACGTCCGAGTCCCGGGAGTGGCTCGGACGATGGGTGCACGCGAGCCGATCGCTCGTCGATGCCGGGCTGCCGCAGGCCGTCGGACTGCAGAGCGGGGTCGACGAGACCGGGCACGTCTCCGACTACGCCGCCCAGCGCGAGTACATGCGCGCGCAGCTGGCCGCCGTGCGCGCGCCGATCACCCGTCGCATGCTCGTCGACGCGGTGTGGGCGGCGACCTGGCCCCACGACCGACTGGTGTTCGGCGCGTCGCGGCTCATCCGCGACGCCGACCGCGCCGTGCCAGGTCGGCGCATCACCGTGCATGCCAATCGCGGCCTCGCCGGCATCGACGGGACCGTGGCGACCGCGCTCGGCGTGGCCGTCGCGAGCGGCGCCGTGACCCGCGCCGTCATCGGCGACCTCACCCTGCTGCACGACGTCGGATCGCTCCTGCTCGGTGCGGGAGAGACGCGCCCGCGCCTGCAGCTCGTCGTCGGCAATGACGGCGGCGGCACGATCTTCGACGCCCTCGAGGTCGCCGGCTCTGCCGCGGAGACGGCGTTCGACCGGGTGCAGTACACGCCGCAGTCGGTCGACCTGCAGGCCCTGGCGACCGCCTACGGCTGGGCGTACACGCGGGCCACGACCCGCGGCGAGCTCAGCGACGCGCTGGGTGCGCCCGTCGACGGGCCGACCCTGCTCGAGGTGCCGCTGCCGCGCTGAACCGCGTCTGCATACACGACCCATCCGGTGGGCGGCGAGCCCTTGCCGCGGCATCCGCTCGCTCGACAGGATGGAACCCTGCGCGACGCCGCGTCGCGCGAGGGGAGCCCCATGAAGCACGCGTCGCACTGGACCGCCGATCCGATCGAGCTGCTGCGGGTGGGTGAGCAGTTCCGGCTCTCCGACATCGATCCGGCGTCCACGCCGGGCTTCGACGGCGACAAGAAGGCCGGCGAGCTCGCGCTGGCCGAGGGCGCCGACCGGCTCGCCGACCTGCAGGAGCAGCTGTTCGCCGGCAGTCGCATGGGCGGCGACCAGCGGCGCATCCTGCTCGTGCTGCAGGCCATGGACACGGCGGGCAAGGGCGGCATCGTCAAGCACGTCATGGGCTCGGTCGATCCGCAGGGCGTGCAGCTCGCGGCGTTCAAGAAGCCGACCGAGGCGGAGCTCTCGCACGACTTCCTCTGGCGCATCCACAAGGAGGTGCCGGGGCCCGGCATGATCGGCGTCTTCGACCGGTCCCACTACGAGGACGTGCTCATCGCCAGGGTTCGCGAACTCGCCCCGCCCGCCGAGATCGAGCGCCGCTACGACGCGATCAACGACTTCGAGCGCGCCCAGGTCGCGAGCAACACGACGATCGTCAAGGTCATGCTGCACATCTCGGGCGAGGAGCAGCGCGAGCGCCTGCAGAAACGTCTCGAGCGGGCCGACAAGCACTGGAAGTTCAACCCCGGCGACATCGACGAGCGTCTACTGCGGCCGAAGTACCAGGAGGCGTACCAGCGCGTCTTCGAACGCACGACGACGCCGGATGCCCCGTGGTTCGTGATCCCCGCGGACCACAAGTGGTACGCGCGGCTCGCGGTGCAGCACCTGCTGCTCGACGTGCTCGAGCGCATGGAGCTCGACTGGCCCAAGGCCGACTACGACGTCGAGGAGCAGCGGAAGCGGCTCGCGAAGAGTTGAGTGCGCCGACGCGGCGCGGGCTCAGCCGCCGAACGCCTCGACGATCGGCCGGAACTTCATGACGGTCTCGGCGAGCTCGTCGGCCGGCACCGAGTCGTGCACGATGCCGCAGCCCGCGTAGGCCCGCACCGTGCCGTCGGGCTCGACCTGCGCGCAGCGCAGCGCGATCGCCCATTCGCCGTCGCCGTGGCCGTCGACCCAGCCCACCGGGCCCGCGTAGCGTCCGCGATCGAACCCCTCGAGCTCGGCGAGCACGGGGAGCGCGACCCGGCGCGGGGTCCCGGCGACCGCGGCCGTCGGGTGCACGGCGCGCACGAGGTCGAGGGCCGTCGACCCGTCGCCGAGGGTGCCCTTGAGGTCGGTCGCGAGGTGCCAGAGGTTCGGCAGCTGGAGGGTGAACGGCTCGGGGCTCGCATCGAGGCGTGCGGTGTGCGGCTCGAGGCGCTTCACCGCGCTCGCGACGGCGAGGGCGTGCTCGGCTCGATCCTTCGCGGACTCGGTCAGCGCGGTCGCTCGCTCGCGGTCGGATGCCTCGCCCGCGCCGCGCGCGGAGGTGCCCGCGAGGACTCGGGCGGACACGGTGCCGTGGTCGACGCGCACCAGGGTCTCGGGGCTCGCGCCGATGAGGCCGTCGACGGCGAAGACCCACGTGTCGGGATAGTCCTCGGCGAGTCGCCCGATGGTCGCTCGGAGCCCGTCCTCCTCGTGGAGTTCGCCGACGAGCTCGCGTGCGAGCACGACCTTGGCGAGCTCGCCGCCGTCGATGCGCCGCACGGCCTCCGCGACGGCCTCCTCGTACTGCCCGGGCGTCACGGCTCCGGGCTCGAAGGTCACCCGGGGGATGCGTCGGCGGGGCGCGGGCTCGGGGATCGCGAGCAGGTCGGATGCCGCGGCATCCGCCGCATCCGAGGCGTCGGGGTCCGCGAGTGCGATGCGGGTGACCCAGGCGCGACCGTCGCGGCGACCGAGCACGAGCTCGGGCACCACGAGCACGCTCGTCGACGCCGACTCGTCGGCGAAGGCGAACGCGCCGAACGCGACGAGGCCGGTGCCGGGGAGCCCGACCCGGTCGTCGACGTCGGCATCGGACGACAGCTCGGTCCAGATGGCCGCCGCGTCCTCGACGCGGTCGGCGCCGGACGTCTCGATGCGCAGCGTCTCGCCGAGCCCGACGATTCCCTCGCCGCGTCGCATCCAGAGCAGCGGATGCCGCGGGTCGGCGCGCGGGATCAGCGGCGCGAGCTCGTCGACCGGTTCGGTCCGCACCACGAGGCGCGGGCTGGGGCGCGCGGTGGCGGCATCCGTCTCAGTCACCGGTTCAGCCTACGTCTCGCGCCTGCGCGTGCGGTCAGGCCGCGACGACCTCGACGCCGTGCCAGAACGCGACGTGCCCGGCGATCTCGGATGCGGCATCCGACGGGGTGGGGTAGGTCCACGCCGCGTTCGGGTTGCGGGACCCGTCGACCTCGACGTGGAAGTAGCTCGCGGTGCCCTTCCAGTGAGACGCTGCGGTTGTCGCTCGGTGCGAAGTGCGAGTCGACGATCGACTCGCGCGGGAAGTAGTGGTTGCCCTCGACGATGACGGTGTCGTCGGACTCGGCGATGACCGTGCCGTTCCAGATGGCCTTCATGCGTGCTCTCCTTCGTGGGCGGCCAGGTGCCGGCCCACACGACCCAACGCGATGCCCCACCGCGGCATTCCACGCCCGTGGCCATGCCCAGGCAACGCTCGGGCAGGCGCCCCGACCGCATGCTTCCCAGCGCATACGCGGCATCGGCGTCCTAGAATCGGAGGATGACGCGAGCAGACCTCGGCAAGGATCCCAGCCAGGTGTCGGCGATGTTCGACCGGGTCGCCGCCCGCTACGACCGCACCAACACCGTGCTCTCGATGGGCAACGCGCCGCTGTGGCGGGTGGCCACGACGCGGGCCGTCGCCCCGAAGCCGGGGGAGCGCATCCTCGACGTCGCGGCGGGCACCGGCACCTCGAGCGCCAGCCTCGCGGCATCCGGCGCCTCGGTCGTCGCGGCCGACTTCTCACCCGGCATGATCGAGGTCGGCCGACGTCGTCAGGCCCACGTGCCGAACATCGTCTTCGTCGAGGCCGACGCCACGGCGCTGCCGTTCGGCGACGACGAGTTCGACGCCGTCACGATCTCGTTCGGCCTGCGCAACGTCAACCAGCCCGAGCGGGCACTCGCCGAGTTCCTGCGCGTCACCCGGCCCGGCGGGCGCCTCGTGGTCTGCGAGTTCTCCGAGCCGCCGGCACCGATCATCCGCACGGGCTACCACGCCTACCAGCGCTACGTGATGCCGACGCTCGTGCGCCTCTCGAGCTCGAACGACGACGCCTACGAGTACCTCAACGAGTCGATCGACGCGTGGCCCGACCAGGCGACGCTCGCCGCGAAGATCCGCGAGGTCGGCTACACGGATGTCGCGTGGCGCAACCTCACCGGCGGCATCGTCGCCCTGCACCGGGGGCGAAAGCCCCTCGACTGAGCCGGCGGGCGCGCCGCCATGGACCCCGTGTCGATCGGCGGGGCGCGCCGACGCCCGTCCGGCGAGTGGCTCGCAGGTTCGCCCCGATAGACTCGAAGACGTGAATCCGAGCCATCCGGTCGCCCGTCGCGGCTCAGCGCTCGCTGCGAACCTCGGTCTGAGCGAGCGCCTCTTCGCGTCATCCGCCGACAAGGCCATGGCGAAGGCCATCGACGACGGCATCGAGCGCGTCGAGGCCGGCCTCATCCGAGAGGTCACCTTCGCCGACACCGTCGCCGACGCCTCGACGCGGTACCTGCTCCAGGCGGGCGGCAAGCGCGTGCGGCCCATGCTGACGCTGCTCACGGCGCAGCTCGGCGCGGGCATCACCGACGACGTCGTGACCGCGGCCGAGGCCATCGAGATCACGCACCTCGGGTCCCTCTACCACGACGACGTCATGGACGAATCGGAGCGTCGGCGCGGCGTGCCGAGCGCGCAGACGGTGTGGGGCAACTCGGTCGCGATCCTCACCGGCGACCTGCTGTTCGCCCGGGCCAGCCAGCTCATGGCCACGCTCGGCGAGCGCGCCATCCGCATGCAGGCGGGCACGTTCGAGCGCCTCGTGCTCGGCCAGTTGCACGAGACCGTCGGGCCCGTCGAGGGCGACGACCCGATCGAGCACTACATCCAGGTGCTCGCCGACAAGACGGGTTCGCTCATCGCCGCCGCCGCCCAGTCGGGCCTCATCTTCTCCGGAGCCGACCCCGCGTACGAGGCGCCGGTCGTCGAGTTCGGCGAGAAGATCGGCATCGCCTTCCAGCTCATCGACGACGTGATCGACCTGTCGCCCCAGCCCGAGACGACCGGCAAGGTGCCTGGCACCGACCTGCGGGCGGGCGTCGTGACCCTGCCCGTGCTGCGACTGCAGCAGCTCGCGAAGACCGATCCGGCGTCCGCCGACCTGCTGCTCCGCATCGAGCGCGACGTCATGTCGCTCGCCGATGCCGGCGATCCGCATGACACCAACACGCTCGCCTCGCGCATCGTGCCCTCGAACGAGACGGTCGACGCCATCGTCGCCGAGCTCCGCGAGCACGAGGCCACCACCGCGACGCACGACGAGGCGCGCCGCTGGGCGAGCGAGGCCGTCGCCGCACTCGACCCGCTGCCCGACGGCACCGTGAAGAAGGCGCTGACCCGGTTCGCCGAGTCGGTCGTCGATCGCGCGAGCTGACGGCGGCTCGCGGCATCCGGAGCATTCCCGAACCCAACGATGGAGGACCGACGGTGACCAGGAACAAGTTGCGGCTCGCGATCGTCGGAGCCGGCCCCGCCGGCATCTACGCCGCCGACATCCTGCTGAAGTCCGAGCGCAACTTCGACGTGTCGATCGACCTGTTCGACCAGCTCCCGGCACCGTACGGGCTCGTGCGCTACGGCGTCGCGCCCGACCACCCGCGCATCAAGGGCATCATCACGGCGCTCCGCGAGGTGCTCGACCGGGGCGACATCCGCATCTTCGGCAACGTGCGGTTCGGCGAGGACATCACGCTCGACGACCTCAAGCACCACTACAACGCCGTCATCTTCGCCACGGGCGCGGTGCGCGACGCCTCGCTCAACCTGCCGGGCATCGAGCTCGAGGGCTCCTACGGCGCGGCCGAGTTCGTGAGCTGGTTCGACGGGCACCCCGACGTGCCGCGCACCTGGCCGCTCGAGGCGAAGTCGGTCGCGGTCATCGGCAACGGCAACGTGGCGCTCGACGTGTCGCGCATCCTCGCCAAGCACGTCGAAGACCTGATGGTGACCGAGATCCCCGCGAACGTCGCGGCCGGACTCGCCGAGTCGCCCGTGACCGACGTGCACGTCTTCGGGCGCCGCGGACCGACCTCCGTGAAGTTCACGCCGCTCGAGCTGCGCGAGCTCGGCGAGCTGCGCGACGTCGACATGATCGTCTCCGACGAGGACTTCGACTACGACGATGCGGCGCGCGCCGCGGTCGCCGGCAACAAGCAGGTCTTCGTCATCGACAAGGTGCTCCAGCAGTGGCGTGCGCGCGAGGTCGGGCAGGCCTCGCGGCGGCTGCACCTGCACTTCTTCGCCAAGCCGCTCGAGATCGTCGACGACGGCACCGGGCGGGTGGGCGCCATCCGCTACGAGCGCACCGCGCCCGACGGCGAGGGCGGCGTGGTCGGCACGGGCGAGATCCGCGAGATCGAGGTCCAGGCCGTCTACCGCGCCGTGGGCTACTTCGGGTCGCCGCTGCCCGGCATCCCGTTCGACAAGCGCTTCGGCGTGATCCCGAACCACGAGGGCCAGGTGCTCACGCGCGACAAGGCGACCGGCGAGGCCCGCCAGATGTACGGCGTCTACGCCACGGGCTGGATCAAGCGCGGCCCGGTCGGCCTCATCGGCCACACGAAGTCCGACGCGATGGAGACGATCAAGCACGTCATCAACGACCTCGGCAACTGGTGGACCCCCGAGTCGCCCTCCGAGGAATCGGTGGTCGAGATGCTCGAATCCCGCGGCATCGCCTACACCGACCTCGACGGTTGGCACCGCCTCGACCAGCACGAGCTCGCGCTCGGCGAGGCCGAGGGGCGCGTGCGCGTCAAGGTCGTGCCCCGCGACGACATGGTGCAGATCTCGCGCGGCGAGGTGTAGCCGGTCGTTCGACGATGCGGATGTCGCGGGCGCGGCATCCGCTCCCGGGGCACACGCTCGTGCCGGCGGGGAGCCCTGTCAAGGCCCTTCAGTCGACCGGGGGCCCGCATCTAGCGTGGCCGGATGAGCGAATCATCCGAGGGCCAGGAGTCCGAGAGCCGCGAATCCGAAGGCCGCGAATCCGAGGGCCGGCAGCAGACCGTCGCCGACGTCATCGTCGCGCGCATGCGCGAGTGGGGCGTCGACCGGGTCTTCGGCTACAGCGGTGACGGCATCAACGGCGTCATGGACGCCCTGCGGCGGGCGGACGATGCACCGGCGTTCGTGCAGGCGCGTCACGAGGAGAACGCCGCCTTCATGGCCGTCGCCCATGCCAAGTACACCGGCCGAGTCGGCGTCGTCACGGCGACCCAGGGGCCCGGCGGGATCCACCTGTTGAACGGCCTGTACGACGCGAAGCTCGACGGCGCGCCCGTCGTCGCCCTGGTCGGCCAGCAGATGCGCTCGGTGCTCGGCTCGGAGTACCAGCAGGAGGTCAACCTCGAGCGGCTCTTCGCCGACGTCGCGGCGCAGTACGCCACCACGGTCGTCGCGCCCGAGCAGGTGCCCTCGGCGATCGACCAGGCCTTCCGCACGGCCCTCGCGACGCGCACGCCGACGGTCGTCATCGTGCCGCACGACGTGCAGACCGCGCCCGCGGCGGCGCCGAGCGGCGAGCACGGACACGTCTCCACGGCGGCGGAGTATCGGCCGCCGCGCGTCCTTCCGGCGGCCGAGGACGTCGACGCCGCGGCATCCGTGCTGGGGGCCGGTTCGAGGCCCGTGCTGCTGATGGGCCAGGGCGCGCGCGGCTGCGCCGACGAGGTCGTCGCCTTCGCCGAGCACCTCGGCGCGGCGGTCGTCACGAGCCTGCTCGGCAAGCCGTACGTCGACGAGTCGCTGCCGTTCGCGGCGGGCACGATGGGGCATCTCGGCACGACCGCCAGCGCGCGGGTCATGGACGAGTGCGACACGCTGCTCATCGTCGGGTCGAGCGACCCGTGGACGGAGTTCTACCCGAAGCCCGGGCAGGCCAGGGCCGTGCAGGTCGATCTCGACGGCCGCGCCGTCGGGCGCCGCTATCCGATCGAGGTCGGGCTGGTCGGCGACGCGGGCGAGACGCTGCGGATGCTGCGCGAGCGGATGCCCCGCGCCGACCTCGCCCCGTGGCGCGAGCGCGTGCGGGAGGTCGTCGCCGACTGGCACCGCATCAGCGACGCCCGGGCCGACACCGCGGCCGACCCGGTGAACCCGGAGTTCGCCGTGCGCGCGCTGAACGCGCATCTTCCCGAGGATGCGCTCGTCGCCCTCGACGTCGGCAGCGTCGTCTACTGGTACGCGAGGCAGCTGCGGGTCCCGGCGGGCGTCGACGTGCACTTCTCGAGCACGCTCGCGAGCATGGGCTGCGGCATCCCGTACGGACTGGCCGCCAAGCTGCACGCGCCCGACCGGCCCGTCGTCGTGCTCGCGGGCGACGGCGGGATGCAGATGGCCGGCATCGCGGAGCTCGTGACGGTCGCCGACCGCTGGCGCTCGTGGGCCGACCCGCGCTTCGTCGTGCTCGTGCTCGACAACGGCGACCTCGCCGAGGTGAGCTGGGAGCAGCGCGAGGTCGAGGGCGCACCGCGCTTCGAGACCAGCCAGGCGCTGCCCGGGTTCCCGTTCGCGCGCTACGCCGAACTGCTCGGCCTGTCGGGTGTCATCGTGGACACGCCCGACGACGTCGACGAGGCGTGGACCCGGGCGCTCGCCGCCGATCGGCCGACCGTCATCCAGTTGATCAGCGACCGCGACGTGCCGATGCTGCCACCGTTCCCGCAGGGCGAGCAGGCGCTGGAGCAGATGCGCTCGGCGCTCGAGGCCGAGGGATCCGCGCACGCGCAGGGGCTGCTCGAGGCGTACGCGCGGCTCGAGGAGGGCTGACCGGACCCTGCCCCGCCCTTCGCCGACACCGGCCGGTTCGGCCTGTGCAGTGGCGATGAGCGGATGCCTCGGCTGACGCTACGCTTCACCACATGCCGCCCGCGACCGTGACCGCCGCCATCGCGGCGTTCCTCGTCGGGGCTGGGCTCGGTTGGTGGCCGCTCGCCGCCTGGACGGTGCGGTCCCTGCGCTCACGCGAGGGTGCCCGCGTGCCGGTGCGCACCTTGCGCGTCGCGGCCGCGGTCATCACGGCGGTGACGTTCGCCGCCGTCGTGCTGCGGTTCGGGCTCGCGTGGATCGTGCCGGCGCTGCTCGTGTTCGCGGCATCCGCCACCGTGCTGACCCTCGTCGACCTCGCCGAGAAGCGGCTGCCGAACGCCGTGATCTTCCCGGCCACGGGCACGATCGCGCTGCTGCTCGTGCCGCCGACGTGGGCGACGGGCGAGTGGATCGCGCTCGCGTGGGCGGCCCTCGGCGCCGTCGCGATGTTCGCCGTGTACTTCCTCCTCGCGCTCATCTCGCCGTCCTCGATGGGCATGGGCGACGTGAAGCTCGCGCTGCCGCTCGGACTGCTGCTCGGGTGGTTCGGGGTGAACGCCTGGCTCATCGGGTTGCTCGCGGCCTTCGTGATCGGCGGCGTCGTGGCCGTGATCGCGCTCGCGCTTCGCCGCGTGACGCTGCGCGGATCGATCCCGTTCGGGCCCTCGATGCTCGCCGGGGCCCTGCTCGCGGCGCTCCTCGCCGGATAGTCGAGGCGCCGCCCGACACCGAAGACGATGGGGGCGCTCAATCCGCCCGGATGCGGCATCGGAGCGGGTCTCTGCCAGTTCCGATCGTCGCCGATAGGCTGGGCGGACGCGACCCTGGGGAGGTTCCGTGTCCGACCAGCAGTCAGGGGAGTGGCGGCCCGACGTCCTCGGCGAGGGCTTCGAGCAGCGCACGCTGCCGCTCGGCACCGACGATGAGGGCGAGGTCGTCGCAACGCTCGTGCGGTACACGCCCGGATTCCGGTGGCCGAGACGCCGTGGCGCGGCATCCGGGGCCGACGTGCTCTACGTGCACGGTTGGAGCGACTACTTCTTCAACACCGAGCTCGCTCGATTCTGGGCCGATGCCGGCGCGCGGTTCTTCGCGCTCGACCTGCGCAAGTACGGGCGCAGCCTCCGGCCCGGCCAGACACCGGGATACGTCACCGACCTCGCCACCTACGACGGCGACCTCGCGGCGGCGCTCGAGGCCATGGGCCACGGCGAGGCGACGGATGCCGCATCCGCTCGCCCGCTGATCCTGATGGGGCACTCGACGGGCGGCCTCACGCTGAGCCTCTGGGCTTCACGGCACCCGGGACGGGCTGCCGCGCTGATCCTCAACAGCCCGTGGCTGGAGTTCCAGCTGAGCCGTGCCGGGCGCCAGGCCCTCGCGCCCGTGATCGGCTGGGGCGCGCGCGTCAACCCGCTCGGGCCGATGCCGAACGTCGACCTCGGCTTCTACACCCGATCGGTCTCGAGGTCGTTCGGCGGCGAATGGGACTACTCCTTCGACTGGCGGCCCGAGCGCGGCTTCACGACCCACCCGGCCTGGCTGACGGGCGTGCTCGCCGGCCACGCCGCGGTCGCCGCGGGCATCGACGTCGGGGCGCCCGCGCTCACACTGCTCTCCACCCGCTCGACGCTGCTGCCCAGGTGGGACGAGGCGATGCGCGAGAGCGACAGCGTGCTCGTCGTCGACGAGATCGCCGAGCGTGCCACGAGGCTCGGGCCGGATGTCGCGGTGTCGCGCATCGACCGGGCGTTGCACGACGTGTTCCTCTCGCGCGCGCCCGCACGGGCCGCCGCCTACGCGGCGATCACGCGCTGGCTTCGGGGCTACGCCCCCCGCCGCTGAGCGCTGCCCGCGCCGCTCGTGCGACCGTTCGCGGCCTGGAGGACATTCGAGAACCTCCCTCCAGCCCGCGAAGCATCGCGGGAACCGAGCGACTCGTCCTCCACGGGCGAAGCCGGCGTCAGTGCGAGCGGCTCCGCCCGTGCGCGGGCATCCGTGCCCGCCGCGGAAGACATGCTCGGAGGATGAGCGGACGGCTGCTGGAGGGTGACGACGGATTCATCCTCGCGCGTGGCATGCGAGCCGCGGGGCGCGCAAGCGCGCTCGAAGCGGCGGTGGAGGCCGGAGAGATCGAGCGTGTCCGCCGGGGCGTCTATGCCGTTCCCCTGCACCACGACCCGGCCTTCCAGCAGAAGAGTCGGCCGGAACAGGCGGCCATGACGTACCGTCGCGGAGTCGCCGCTGCTGCCCAGACGTTGCAGGTGCCGGTGTTCACGTCGTTCTCCGCGATCGCCCTGCAGAGGCTACCGATCGTGGGGTCATGGCCAGAAGACGTCATCGTCCTCTCGCCGGACCGGCACGGGCACCGGCGTCTCGGCGTCATCTCGGTCGGCAGGTCGGCGGGCGACAGCCCCGCCCTCGAATTCATCGACGGGTTCCAGGTGACGTCGATCGAGTATTCGCTGATCCAGGTCTGTCGCCACGGGTCCCTCGCAGCTGCCCTGACCGCCATCGACGCCGCCCTTCAGGCCACGCCCGCGAGCAGGAATCCTCCGTTGACGACGCTCGACCGGCTCTGGGCCGAACACCGCATGATGGGGCGCTACACCGGGAGTCGCAAGACGCTCGCCGCCCTCCAGCGTGCGTCATCGCTTTCGGACACTCCACTCGAGACCTGCAGTCGCCTGGTCATCGAGGAGTGGGGCTTCCCCGCTCCGACCCAGCAGCAGGCCATCTGGCTGCCCGAGCTCGGGCGGAACGCGTACCTGGACTTCTACTGGGAGGAGTACGGCATCGGCGCAGAAGCGGACGGCAACGGCAAGTACCTCGGCAACGAGGGGGCCACCGCGTCGGCATCGATCGTCGTCCGCGAGAAGGAACGTGAGAACGGGCTTCGGCGCCGGCTCAGGGGATTCGACAGGTGGGACTGGTCGGAGATGTGGGCTCGGCGCCCCGTCCGTGACCGTCTCGTCGCGGCGGGCCTACCGCAGGTCAGGAGGCCGATGAGGCTCCTCTGACGGCTCGTGCGTGGCGCGCGGTGCAGCAACCGCGTGCCGGCCATAGCTTCGCTCCGGCGATGGTTTGCCGCTTGGAGGATGCGGCAGGCCATCCTCCAAGACGTGAAGCGTCGCGGGATGGAGCGCAGACGGAAGCGGCCGGGCGCGGACGGAAGCGGCCGGGCGCGGACGGAAGCGGCCGGGCGCGGAAGCATGCCGATGGGCGGCAGGCGCCCCCGCCCGTCAGCGGAAGTTGACGAACTGCAGGGCGACGTCGAGGTCCTTGCCCTTGAGCAGCGCCATGGTGGCCTGCAGGTCGTCGCGGCTCTTGGAGGAGACGCGCAGCTCGTCGCCCTGGATCTGGCTCTTCACCGACTTCGGCGCCTCGTCGCGGATGATCTTCGAGACCTTCTTCGCGTTCTCGCTGTCGATGCCGTTCTTCAGCGCGATCTCGATGCGGAACTCCTTGCCCGACGGGTAGGGCTCTCCGGTGTCGAGCGAGCGCAGGGTGATGCCGCGCTTGATGAACTTCGACTCGACGACCTCGAGCACGGCCTTGACGCGCTCGTCGGTCGCGGCCTTCAGCAGGACCTTCTCGCCGCTCCATTCGACCGAGGCGCCGACGTTCTTGAAGTCGTAGCGCTGCTCGACCTCTTTGCGCGCCTGGTTGACGGCGTTCTCCGCCTCCATCTTGTCGACCTTGGAGACGATGTCAAACGTGGAATCAGCCATGTCCGCAAGTCTACCGAGCGAGCGGATGCCGCAGCAGGGGATATCCCGCAGCCGAGCGGAAGCAACAGGGAGCCGCCCGGCTCGGCGGAGCCGCCCCTACCCCTCGGCGGGCCGAGCCGTGCTCGAGCGCACGCGGAGCTCGAACGGCAGGGGCGTCGCGGCGGGAGCCGGGGCATCCGTTCCGGGCTCGAGCTGCTCCATCAGGATCTCGACCGCCTTCTCGCCCTGCAGGCGGGGGAACTGCGACACCGTCGACAGGCCGAAGAAGTCGGCGAGGTCGTGGTCGTCGATGCCGATGATCGAGACGTCGCGCGGCACGACCATGCCGAGTTCGCGCGCCGCCAGGATCGAGCCGATGGCCATCTCGTCGGAGGCCGCGAAGATCGCGGTCGGCCGGTCGTGCGGCACGCCCAGCAGTTGCTTCGCCGCATGGAAGCCGCCGCGGATGGTGAAGTCCGCCGGGGCGAACAGGCGGGGGTCGACGTCGATGCCGGCGTCGGTCAACGCGTTCTCGTAGCCGTGCCGGCGGTTCGTCGGGAGGTGGAAGTCGAGGTCGTTCTCGACGTCGCCGCCGATGTGCGCGATACGTCGGTGTCCGAGCGCGAGGAGGTGCTCGGTGGCGAGCCGCGCGACCGCGACGTCGTCGATGGTGAGGGTGCGCACGCCCTCGATGGGGCCGCCGACGCCCACGAGCGGCTTGCCGAGCTCGTGCAGGCGCGTGACCTCGGAACCGGTGAGCTCGAGCGACACGGCGATGACCGCGTCGACGCGCTGCCGGAGGAGGAAGTGCTCGAACACGCTCGCGCGCTCGCCGCTGTCGCCCGACAGGTTGTAGAGCGTGAGGTCGTAGCCCTTGCGGAGCAGCGCGCCCTGGGCCCCCTCGAGCACCGAGGAGAAGAACCAGCGGTTGAGGAACGGGATCACGACGCCGATGTTGCGCGTGCGTCCGGAGGCGAGGCTCGATGCGTTCGAGCTGACGACGTAGCCGAGCTGCGCGGCGGCCTCGAGCACCTTCGACTTGGACGCGGGGGAGACGTGCCCGCGACCGCTCAGGGCGCGCGAAACGGTGGCGGTGGACACGCCCGCAAGGCGTGCGACCTCTTCGATGCCGGCCATCGCGCCTGCCTTCCGGGCTTCGCTGAACCTGGTCATCCTATCGGCGTGCCAGCGCGTGGCGCGTTGCCCGACGCGCCTTCGTAGGGTAGACAAGCACGGTCGGGCCCACGTTCGGGGGAAGGGGCGGTGTCCGTCAGCCGCCGCTCTCGAAGGGATACACGCACGTGAAGTGGGTCAAACGAATCCTCCTCGCCCTGGTCGTCGTGTTCGCCGCGTTCTACGTGATCACCCGTCCCGAGGATGCCGCGAACGTCGTGCAGGGCGCGTTCGGCGCCGTGTTCACCGCGACCGAGTCCATCGGTCAGTTCTTCAGTTCCCTCGCCTCGTAAGGCCATGGCCGTGCCCGGCCTCGACCCTCGCGTCGAGCGACACCTGATCTCCGACGAGGGCGAGTTCGTCGTCGATGAGGTCCGCAAGCACTGGGCGGCCGTCGCCGGCGCGATCCTCGAGGCGCTCGCCGCCATCCCGGTGCTCCTGCTCATCGCGTGGATCCCGTCCCAGATGTACTGGGTGCCGCTCCTGCTCGCGCTCGGGCTCGTGGTGCACGCGTCGTGGCGCATCCTCGGGGCGCGCATGGACCGGTTCGTGATCACGAACATGCGCGTGTTCCGGGTGCACGGCATCCTCACGCAGAACATCGCGACGATGCCGCTCGCCCGAATCCTCGACATCTCGGTGCACCGGCCCCTCATCGGCCGGGTGCTCGGGTACGGGCACTTCGTGTTCGAGTCCGCGGCGCAGGAGCAGGGGCTGCGCGACATCCGCTTCGTGCCGAGGCCGAACGAGCGCGGGCTCACGATCCAGCGCGTGATCCAGCGCGCCGGCCTCCGCGGCTCGTCGCAGGCGTGGCGGCAGGAGGACGAGCGCCGCGAGCGCGAGGCGATCGCCCGTTCCGCGGAGTCGCAGGCCGCAGCCCAGGCCGCGCAGTCCGCGCAGACCGCCGCGATGCAGCCGCCTCCCGGCCCTCGGTTCGAGACCGGCGACACCGCCGAGTTCCCGCTCGAGGATCACAACGCCACGGCCGAGATGCCGTGGTGGCGCTCGTCGTAGCGGCCGCTCCGGTCGGCTCGGAGACGTGTCGACGGATGCCGCGGCATCCGCTCTCGGCCTCGATTTCACGACTCGCCACCCGGCGGGTATCCTTGACAGGCCCCCGGTCGTGTGCAGAACGCGGTCGGGTGCGACTGGCGAGTTACCCAAGCGGCCAAAGGGATCTGACTGTAAATCAGCTGTCATCGACTTCGGGGGTTCGAATCCCTCACTCGCCACCAGGATAGAAACGGCCCGGTCAGACGCGTTAATTGCGTCGAACTGGGCCGTTCGACTGTTGGTTCATGGATTGCCCAACCTCAGCGCGGGCAATCCATGGGCAATCGACGCCGTCATTTCCGCGGATTTGGGAATCCGACTCCATCGGGAGACCCCGCCGAGCACGGGTCGCTGTCATCCGTTAGACGGCGTGAAGGCGTAGACCACTCGCGATGGCTCGGGCGAATTGGGCAGACACGCTCTCTCTGCCCCATCGTTTTATGCGCCAGGACAGATACCGCCCGTGACCGGACATGTGGCAGGGCTCCAGGTCCGAGGCGGCCTTTGCGAGAAAAAGGCTTGCGTCGGGGTCCAACCGGAATTGACCCATCTACCAAGCACGAGGATCACCGTGCTGGCCGCACCCTCGCGCTTTAGCGCAGCGCTAACACCCTGGGCTGACGCTCCGGTTGTCCACGTGTCATCGAAGATCAGAATTCGCTTGCCGCTGACGTCGTCCGGCACGTACAGAGAAAGCGGAGCGATCGAGCGCGAGGGCGCGTCAGTGACGCGCTGAATATTCATTCGGGGCCAAGGGAAGTAAGGGGCAAAGCCCTCGATTGGATGACCGCCCTGACGAGGTGTGGCGCGCCCAGACGGAACGATGACGTAGCCATCTATGGAACCGCCGGCCGCAGCTTCGAGGCAGTGGCTATGTCGGGTTAGGAACTGCCACAAAAGATATGTCAGGGGCGAGAACGCAGCTCCACGGGTTGGTTCATCCCACCCGTCCTTGTATTGCCGTAGAGCGTTCCGGATCTGCGGCGTCGCAGTGTCCGACGCATACGTTAGCGGTACCACCCAGTCCGCAAGGCTGGTCGGCCAACTGTTGCGTGCGGCGCGGCATGCCGCGCAGTACTCGGATCCCCCTGTGGGTTCTGTACAGACAGCACATGTGATGAGCGGCAATCGAACGGGCGTAACGAGGAGCGGCGTCAGTGTTCGGGTGGCAAGATCGTCCACCGGCTGCAGTGCAGGCGGCACTCCGGCGGCCGTCACGCGGGGAACGCCATCGGGGCATGATTGTGTAGGCGACTGAGGATGCGTTGAATCGCCAGACGACCTTCAGCGGCAGTGGCGACAACGGTCACATCGAATTGTCCGGAAGCGTAGTGGTGACCCCACGAAGTCTCTGCAGCTACCTGGGTTGTTATTACCAGGGGGCGGGCGTGCTTTACGGCCGCATCCGCCTGAATCCTCGTGCCCGACTTCTCCGCGGCTTCCGCGATTACTGTGATGCTGCTGTAGGCACTCATCGTGATGTTCCTCGCCGGGAAGGACCGCCGAGTAGGGCGTTCATCAGGAAGGAACTGCGAGAGCACGAGTCCAGTTCGCTCGATTTCGCCCTGTAGAGATCGATGCTCCCGCGGGTACACGTAGTTGAGGCCATTGCCGAGCACTGCAACTGTGCGCCCTCCGGCCTGCAGCGCGGCAGTATGGGCAGCGCCGTCCACGCCCCGGGCAAGCCCTGACACGACCGTCACCCCGTCTTCCGCGAGGGCAGCCCCAAGGTTTGCGGCGAAACGGAGTCCCCAATCACTCACTTCTCGGCTTCCGACTATTGCTGCCGACCGAGTGTCATGCCGAACGCTACCTCGAGCGAACAGGATCACGGGGTAGTCGTACACGGTCCGAAGCTGTGCAGGGTACTGGTCGCTGAAGGGAGTCAGAACTTCGATGTTCTGTTCTGACCATTGTCGTATCTGGGCCATCGCCCATTCGAGCTCGGTCGTGCGATCTTCAGCGACGAGTGCGCTGGGATCGGCGCGCTCCAAAATTTCCAGTGGCAGCCGGCCATCCTCAAACTCACGTCGAAGGACAGACGGAACCAGAGCGTTCTCTGCTCGGAATCGCAGTGCGACGAGTGCTGCGATCTGCTCGAGCTCGGCACTGTCGGACATGCAACAAGTCTACTTCCAACCCCCCGACAGTGCGGATCGTGATGCGTCGGTCGGCGGATTGACGGGCTCTGCCCGCCACTTCGTGACTCCTTGGCAGCAGATATTTCAATCCCTATCCGTCCGCACTCGGACCAGCGTGAACACACCCGGCACCAGGGTCCCGTCCAGAAGCTTGCTGTGATGGGACCCAGGCATCATTCCGCAATTCACTCGTCGGGGCCGCACACTTATCGCTGCTGAGTTCGCAGATGCCACCGCTAAAGAGGAACGCCTGATTATGGAGTGCGAAACCAGCGCCTCTCGATGAACGGGAACTTGATTCCGCGCGTGAACTGCGCTGAGCGGCGTGCAGAGACGTACTTATCGCCCGTTACGACGCGGTGCCACATGCGCCCTTGGGCGTCGCACATGACGGCAATTACCGTGCCGGTGTATTCGATGCCCTGTGGCATGCTCGCGTCGAGCAGAATCGTTTCCCCCGCGTCGATGTCATCGCCGTTCGTGTCTGGATAGGTCGCAGCCGATTTGGGCCGACCGCGGTCCCCCTTTTTTCGCCAATACACCTCCACGTACGGGAAAGGATGGCTGCTTCGGTTCGACACGACGACGTAGTACCAGGTCACGGCATACTCAAGCCGGACCGTCACCTGATCTGTTTGAGACCGTTTCCGAAGGTTCGCCTCTCGGAAGACCACCGCGATGGTGACGCCGACCGCCGCAATCGTGCCGATCGCTGCGAACCAGTCAGCAGCGCTACCCCATACCCATTCGTCATATCCAAAGAACTGGGCGACTGAGTTCCATGCCTCCGCCCACCATTCCATGGTGGCGAGACTATCCGTCTGTCGGGTGCTCGTGTGTCGGCACCCTTCTTTCGCAGCCGCCCCGGGGGACTAGCCTGAACCTTCAACTGCGTCGGACCGAGACCGCCCACGAGGGGATTCTGGTTCTGGCCAAGAGCGCGCGCCGGTCGCAGTAATCTCCGGGCGACTGCTCCGCTGCCGACGCCATTACCTGATGTGAGGTTGGAGTCGCTACCAACCGGCTTGTGCGGGTCGATCCGTGCGGGGCCATCATGATGCTGCGGAGTCAGCGGGCTTACGCGGTGGGGTGTCGGTCGGTTGGTCCCAGCTCGGCGCTTCATGGTCGAAGGCTCTGTACTCGCCGGCTCCGAAAGCCTGGAAACCCGTACAGATTGTCAGCCGCTATACGCGTAGCGGGCGGCGATGCGCGGGGGAGGGGTATGCCGGGTGGGTTGGGACGCGCGAGACGACTCGCATGTGTCTGGCCGCAGGACGTGGCACACACGTCAGCATGCTGGACAGGATCGCGTTGGGCCGAGTGGCCAGAATTGGCCGTGCTGAGACAGTCACCTCTGCCGTGGAAACTGGGTGACCTTCGCGGATCGGTGATCGCACGGCTCGTTCGCTAACCAGGCGTCGGCGCAATGCTTTTGGACGCGCCACATGGAGCCGGGCTTCCGCTGAACCCCGTGGAGCTCACCCGCCCTCGTCGCGCGCATGACTGTCCGAGTTGAGACTTGTGCCAGCTCGGCAGCTTGATGAACGGTGAGCCAGGCTGCCGGGTGATCGCTGGGCGTTGGCTCGCTTGGTGAAGCCGTGGGAGCGGACGCACGGACCAACTCGTCGACTACCGAGGCGATCTCTTCACGGACAATTCTCCGGAGAGTGGGCTCAATGTCGAGACTCATCCGGTGAAGCTATCGATGGGCTGCGGGCCGTAGGAGCGGACACGCGCACTGTCCCAGCATCCGCACGGGACAGCCCAGGCGCGGGACGCTCGGCCTCGAAGGTTGAGACTGCCCGTCTCGAGGAGCGTCTCATTCGTTGATGGAGAGGGTGGAACGAGCCGCGGGACGACTCGTTCCACCTTTCGCTACACCGCGCTCAGCTGCCGCGCGAACGCAGCTTCGACATCTGCTGCGCCCGCCCGCGCTTCGTGTTCGTACGGCGCGAGGTCGACGTGAGACAGCTCGCTCGGCTGACTCATCGCATAGTGCATCACGGCGGTCAGCAGCTCGACGTCATCGTTCGCGCGGAGGATCGCGGCGAGTTCGGTTGAGCCAGCGGCACGCTCTGGGTGTTCGACGAGGTAGTCATCGATGATTGACGACCATCCGAGCTCGAGAGCACGCGCGAAGATCGCATGGACATGCATCTCGTCACTGCGTCGCTTGGCTCGCTGATACGCCAGGAGCGCGTCTCGCGGATCATCGAGAGCATCAGCCAGCTCGTTGGATTCCCTACGTGCGCTGAGCACCGCAGCATCGTCGGTGGGCTCCCAGCCGAAGAGCAGGCGCTCCAGTTCGACGCGGCGCGAAAGCAAGGCATCCGCCTCGCGCGTGCGCAGCTTGTCGATGTGGATGCGCGTAGCGACGTACTCGCGCGCGATTCGGTCGCGCTTGCCATCGTCGGACAGCATGCGGTCCGTACGGACGCTATCGAGGGTCTGGGCGAACGTAACGATGCGCTGTGATGCCTGTGCTCGCAGCTGGGAAATGGTGTGTTCGAGGGTCATGTGTTTCCTTTCGGGTTGGGTGTTGCAGTGTGGTCACTGACGCCCGGCCATGCTGGCCGGGCGTTCGTTCCGTTCAACTGGCTGCGCCAGTCGTGAACGAAGTACGGCGGTCGGATCGCTCGCCCCAGTGAGTGGACGCCTGTCCGCGCGGGCGGCGATGATCTGTGCGCCCGGCCAGGGATTGCCTGCCCCAAGCCGATACGCGTGCTCGAGCAGTTCGTTCAGCGGGAGCGGGAGGCCCATTCGAGCGAGCTTCCGCCGCGCGAATCCTTCATGCTCGTGGGCGATGGGTCGACGCGATTCCGCCCATGCCCAAAGGTGGAGGGGGATGTCTTTGAGTCGATCTCGTGCATCAGCGTCGTAGTCGGTGGCTCTGGCCTGTTCGAGGCTCGAACCCTCCTCGCTTTGCGGAGTTAGCACCCTGGCGATCGGTTCAGTCAGGGGGGTAGGGGGGATAGAGGGAAGGGAAAGGGAAGGGAGTTCTCCGGCCACGCCGGAGCGTTCCCCAGATGGTTCGCCGGTCGGATGGGCGGAGCGTTCGTCGGCCTTCGCGCCGCGCACTTGCGCGACCACGCTGGCTGCCGGCTCTTCGAACTCTCCGGCGATACCGGACTGATCGACGAGCAGGCGGTATACCGTCCGATGCCTACCTCGCCGCGTCTCGGAGCGTTCGACGAGTGCAGGACGATCTGCTGTCGCGGCGCTGAGGCGGCTCAGAATCTCATAGACCGAACTCGGGAACATGCCTGCCCATGCGGCGAGTGCGTCAGCGCCGGGCGCGCTCTCGATGCCATCGAACGAATCGCACGCGAGAGCGAAGAGGACGAGCCGGTCCGCTGGATTGAGCCGGTACGATCGCGGAAGCGCTGCCACCGCTTCTACGGCGGGCCGCGGGCCGTCGACGACGAGCCTGGAGGCGCGTCTCGGTTCCCGTGAGGCGGACAGCTCAGCGCCCCGTGAGGGCCCGATATGGCCCACCAGAGGCGTCGAGACTCGCTCGATTGACGCGGATGAGGCGCGGGCCGAGACGCACTGCCTCCAGGTCGCCTCGCGCGATCATCCGGCGAATGGTCTTGGCATGTACGCCATGAACGTGTGCCACCTCCGCAATGGTCATCCACTCAGTGACGGTCGCTGTCATTTCTGTACCTCCCGGTCATCTCGCGTCGCTTTCAGTGGCGACGTGTCCACGCTAGGAGACGGATGGGGGCCGCTGGCGGACAAGAAAGTGCCCTTGGCCGGGATTTCTTGAAGGGTGCCTGTGGATAGCACGGGTCGATATTCGCCGGGTTCGTGCTCGGCATTCGGAGCGTTTGTACTCGGTCAACATGAGGTTATGCGAGCAAAAGCGCACGATCCGGGGGCCGATTCGCGCAGGTCACGCGTGACCCACGCGTGACTGACGAGTGAGTCACAGAGCGGTCACGCGTTGCTGCCACGTGACGATCCTGCTCTGCCTTGTGCGGGAATCTGTGGAGAAATTGTGGAGAGGTCGCTGGGATTCCTGCCGATGACTCAGACGCCTATGCGAGCGACCCGCTTCGATGCGGCTGACGGCATCGGCATCCGATCTGCGAGCTCCACCATTCGGTCGGCCGCGGCATGCTGGTACGCCATCGCAGCGATCGTGGTGGAGTGTCCGAGCAGTTTCATTGTCTCCCTGAGGGTCGCACCTGACTGTGCGTGCATGGTTGCAGCGAACGCACGGAGGTCGTGCTCTCGTACCTGTCCCCGGATGCTCGCGGCATCTCGTGCCACATCCCACGCCCGGTTCCATGAGCTATCCGTGAGAAACGGAGTCGAACCTGTCGGGGCGAAGATCAGCGACTCAGCGAACGGCCCGACATGCTCGGACAGATGTGCCTCTACTTCTTCAGACAAGGCAGACGGCAGCGTGACCAGTCGCACTCCCTCATCGGACTTCGGTGGGCCGACGTGCCAGCCGTGACCATTCACATACTGGGCTGCGCGCTCAACCCTGACTGCGACTCGGCCGTCCACGACCGTGACATCCGAACGGCGCAGGGCCCGCCATTCCCCGAGTCGGAGGCCGCCGTACGCGGCCAGCAGGACGGCCAGCCGAAGATTGTCGGGCATCGTGTCGAGAAGGACGCCAAGCTCGTCAATCGTCGGCGGCCGGTGCGACTTTCCAGTCAGGCTGCGCGTGAGGTTTGCCGGAACTGGGTTGCGTTCGATGATGCCGTCTACGACGGCGGTGTTCAGGATCGCGCGCAGCAGTCGGGCCTCCGCGCCAGCGGCCGTCTTCGCAGACTTCGCACGCTCTGAGTGCCATGCACGAACCCGCGCGGGAGTGATGTGGGTTAGCCGATCGTTCGCGAAGAGGGCGAGTCCTCGCTCGAGCTGGCGCTCATACCCGGTCCGCGTTTTCGGCCTCAACGGCTGTCCCTTTCCGTTGGCTCGTTGCTCAACCCAGGTCGAGGCGTACGCGCCGAACCGCTCCGAGTCGGCTCGCTTCGCCTCTGCTTCTGCCTCGGCTGCCAGAGCCGCGGGACTCTTCCACATGCTCCGCTGGATATCGACGCGCTGGCCCGCAAGCCATCCGCGGGCATCTTCGAGGGTGTCGAACGTGTGCGGAGCGTTATAACGCGTGCCATCGGGCCCGACGTAACTCGCTTGGTAGCGCCCACTCGCCCGCTTACGCACTGCCCCCCAGCTTTCACGTGCGGCGTCGTACTTTCGGCGGGTCTGTGTTGACATGCGGGCGCTAGGACCTTTCGGGCAATCCGTGGGCAATCCACGAAGTCGAATCGAGTTTCTCTGAGGGTACACAATCAGATACCGGGCGGTGCGAATCCCAGCAAACACGCGGGCACGAAGGGACATTGATCGACACGTGTGCCCACGCAATATCTGACTGTAAATCAGCTGTCATCGACTTCGGGGGTTCGAATCCCTCACTCGCCACCCTGAGCCCCGGCGGATCCCCAGATCCCGACCGGGGCTTCCGCGTCTCCGGATGCCCCATCCGCGGGAGTCGCCGCGGCTGGACATTGCATGGCAATCGGATCTTGTCAAGGGGGTCTGGGCGCTTGCCTGAGGGCAGTATCCCTGAATACAGTTGGCGCGACCGGCTCCCCTTCTTATGGCCGGCGGATGGAGTCGCCTGTGGACCCGGCGGAACTCGCCATCGATCCGGACGAACTGCGGCGGCTTGCAGAATGCGCGAAGGAGCCCATTCGCACGCCAGGCACGATCCAAGGTCATGGCACCCTGCTCGGCATCGACGACGCCACCCAGGTGATCGTCGTCGCGAGCGAGAACGCCCGCGAATGGCTCGGACGGCCGGTCGTGGAGATCGATGACGCCGACCTCGAGTTCGCGATGCGCACCGGCCGCGCGATCGACCCCGTGCGGGTCGAGTGGCAGGGGGTGCCGACCGATGCGATCGTCCACCGGCTCGACGGCCTGACCCTGGTCGAGCTCGAGCCCGTGCCGCCGGGCAACGAATACGCGCGCACCGCCGTCGTGGAGGCGATCACCCGCCTCTCCGGACTCACCTCGATCGAGGAGTTGCGCGCGGAGGCTGCGGCGGCGATCCGACGCATCACCGGCTTCGACCGGGTGATGATCTACCACTTCCACGACGACGGCCATGGCGAGGTGGTCGCCGACGACCACGTCGACGAGCTCGAGCCGTACATCGGGCTGCACTTCCCGGCATCCGACATCCCGGCGCAGGCGCGCGCCCTGTACCTGGCGAAGCTCGGACGGGCGATCGCCAGCACCACCGACCCGGGCATCCCGCTCCTGTCGGTGGCCGGCGACGCCCGAAGCATCGACCTCTCGAACGCCGAGTTGCGCAGCGTCTCGCCCCACCACCTGGAGTACATGCGCAACATGGGGCAGGCGTCGACGTTCTCGCTCTCGCTCGTCGAGGACGGCCGTCTCGTGGGCATGATCACCTGCGCCCACCGAACCGAGCGCCGGCTCCCGGTGCTGCTGCGGCGCTCGCTCGAGGTGCTCGCGGGACAGCTCGCGATGCAGTTCGCGTCGATGCGCGAGATCACGCGCCTGCGCCACATGGTCGAGGTCCGCGAGCGTCGGGCGGCCCTGCTCGCCCCGCTGTACGCCTCGGACGACATCCGGAAGGCCCTGCTCGGCGGCTCGCAGACCGTCCTCGACCTGGTTCCCGCAGACGGCGTCTTCGTGCGCATCGGCGGGATCGTCCGGGTGGGCGGTGACGTCCCGCCCATCGCCGACGTCACCAGGGCCCTCGAACTGCTCGAGGGCGGGTCCTTCGTCTCCGAGGCGCTCGCCAACGACCGGCCGGATGTCGCGAGCCTGCTGCCCGATGTCGCGGGAATGCTCGTCGTGTCGCTCGACGGCGACGGGGACGTGCTCGTGTTCTTCCGCGGCGAGGTCCTTCGCGAGATCTCGTGGCTCGGCGACCCCGGCGGTGTCGACCGTCCCGACGAGTTGTCGCCGCGCACGTCCTTCTCGGCGTGGCAGCGCACCATCGTCGGCCGCTCGGAGCCCTGGGGCACGGTCGTCGACGAGGCGGCCGACCTCGGGAGCGAACTCCAGGTCGCCCTGCAGCGGCGCGCCGAGGCGCAACTCGCTGAGCTCGCGATGCGCGACGCCCTGACCGGCCTCTACAACCGGCGATACCTCGTCGAGCGCCTGGAGACGCGAGGGCCCGTGGGCGCAGACGGCAAGGCCGTGCTCTTCGTCGACCTCGACGAGTTCAAGTCCATCAACGACCGCTACGGCCACGATGTCGGCGATGCGGTCATCCTCGAGGTCGCCGAGCGGCTCGCTGCGAACTCTCGTGAGCAGGACGAGGTCGTGCGCCTCGGCGGCGACGAGTTCGTCGTGCTCCTCGACGGCGTCATCGGCGAGGACGTGCAGGCCATCGCAGACCGGATGGTCGAGGCGATCGCGGCGCCCATCGTCAGGGGACGGGTGTCCCTCACGGTCACGGCGTCGTGCGGTGTGGTCGTGGCCGAGCCCGGGACGCCTCGGACGGGCCTGCTCGAAGCCGCGGACGCCGCGATGTACCGGGCGAAGCGGGCGGGGCGCAACCGCGTCTCGCTCTGAGGAGCGGCGGCCGACCCCGGTCGGCTGCCGTGACGCCGGGCGGCGCCCGGCGTCAGCCGGCGCGCTCGGGCTCGGGGGTCAGGCGCATGCCGCCGGCGCTGTTCGCCGAGTCGATGAGCACTTCGAGCCATGCCCGATTGATGTCGGTCACGTTCGTGTCGAACTCGAATCGCAGCGTGGCGGCGCCGTTGATCCAGATCTGCTGACGCCCGCCGGTCGGGCTCTCGATCGAGAGCGCGAAGCTCTCCTTGCGGCGGAGTTTCGCGAGCACGACGAATTCCACGTGCGCGAGCGTGCGGTCGGGCATGTCGAAGGACGCCGGAGGCGAGCCGTAGTGCAGGTTTCCCATCGACGTGATCCTACTGGGAGTAGCCTGATCCTGTGAGCATTGTGCACCGCCTGACCGTTGACGGACGCGACTACTTCCTGCCCGACCCCGTGACCGACCTCAAGGGAAACATCCTCGAGGCGATCAAGGCGGGTGGTGGGTACGTGAACATCCCACCGCTGCGCGGGGGACCCGGCATCGACATCCTCTTCTCGCCCGGCATGCCCGTGACCTGGTCGCAGATCGACGTGGGCGGCGAGACGGCCGACCGTGCCGACGACCGTTCCGGGTCGGGCGTCGACGACGAATTCGGCCTCTAGGGCCGCACGGGCCCGTCCGGGCTGTTTCTCGAGGCCTGGGAGACCGACGGGGCGGCACGCGCCCAGCCGTCGGTGACGCCGCACGTCAGGCGACGTCGTGGGTGACGCCTCGCCGTCAGGCGACGACGAGCAGCGGTTCGATCTCCTCCGCCGACAGGGCGGGTGCGAAGTAGAAGCCCTGGGCGCGATCGCATCCCCAGCGCACGGCGCGGGCGAGGTGCTCGTCGGTCTCGACGCCTTCGGCGACCACGATCGCGGCGCGCTCATGCGCGATGCCGATGCACTCGGCGACGAGAGAGTCGGCCTCCGGGCGCTGGTCGAGCATCAGCGAACGGTCGATCTTGATCTCGCTCAAGGGCAGCCGCCTGAGGCTCTCGAGCGTCGTGTGCCCTGCGCCGAAGTCGTCGACCGCGACGCCCACCCCGCCCTCGAGCAGAGTCTGGAGGGTGCGGTACTCCTCGCACGACTCCTGCAGTGCGGGTGACTCGGTGATCTCGACCGTCACCGCACGAGGCGGAAGGTGGAGCTCCTGGAGGTGCTCCAGGGTCGAGTCGGCGAACTCCGGGTGCAGTTCCGTGGGCGAGACGTTCACCGCGAAGGAGACCTCGATGCCCCGACCGTGCCACTCGACTGCCCGCCTCGCGGCCTCCTCGAGCATCAGCCGGTCGAGCCGCGCGATGTACCCCGACCGCTCAGCCTCCTGGATGAACCGGTCGGGCATCAGGACCCCGTACTGCGGATGATTCCAACGACAGAGTGCCTCGACCGCGACGACGCGGCCCGAGCGCAGGTCGACCTGAGGCTGGAAGAACGCGATCAGTTCCTCCTCAGCGAGCGCTCGACGAAGTTCCGCGGAAAGCTCCGCGGCTGAGGGCGTCCATTCACTCGTTGCCACGCGACCAGCCTCTCCCGCCATACCTGCTCTGGCAAGAGACCGCTCGATCGGCCCCGAGGGGTTATACTCCGCCATCGACGGTTTCGTGGGGTCGCTGCGCGACGGGGCCGAGACCGATATCCTGCCCATGATGGGCACCCTCACCTACGATTCCAAGCTGGTCGTCTCGTTCGACGATCGCGTCCTGGCACACCTGCAGTCGGTGATCTGGGCGAAGCTCCGCCGCGGCGAGTACTTCGCGTTCACCTGGACCGAATCCTCCTCGAGCGGATTCGGGCGCACCTCGGTCTGGATCTCGCCGTCCATTCCGCTCGCCTTCGAGTACTTCGGCGGGCGGCCGCCGCGCCTCAACGGCGCGTGGGTGCAGGCGCTGACCAAGGCGGCCAACTCCGCTTCGGGCCTCATCCTGGTGCCCGAACCCGCCGATCCTCTCGGCCAACCCGCTCAAGGGGCCTGACGGCCGCGTGCGGCAGCCTGGGGTCCGTCCGGCGCCCTCGGCGCATCGGATGGCTCCTGATCCGGCTCAGGGACGAGCACGAGGCCGCCTGGCGAGTTCGCCGCCGTCATGAGCGCGCGAACCCAGCGGGGGTTCAGCGGGATGTCGCGCTCCCCGAAGAACTCGAACGTCACGGGGATGTCGGGACCGAACCAGACCGAGTTGCGGCCGCTGCCGCGTTCGACGGTGTTCTCCCACGAGTACGCGAACGACTCGCCGCGCCGCAGCTTCGTGAACACGACGCTTCGGACGTGCGCGAGCGCGCGGTCTTCCAGCTCGATGGTCCGCGTGAAGTTCCAGGTCAGAATGCCCACGGGATCAGCATGCCAGTTCCGGACGGGGGCGTGCATATCGTCGCGGACCGGGCAGGGCTAGCGTTGGGGGCATGACCTCGAACGCGGCATCCGCTCAGCTGCTCGCCATCGCACGGGATATCGCCGTGCGCGCCTCGGAGTTCGCCCTCGAGGCGCGTCGCGCCGGGGTGAGCGTCGCCGCGACGAAGTCGACGCCGACGGACATCGTGACCGCGGTCGATCGTGACACCGAGGCGTTCATCAGGTCGCTGATCCTCGAGGCGCGCCCCGACGACGGCATCGTGGGGGAGGAGGGTGCGGCGCGGGTCGGGACGACCGGGCTCGACTGGGTCGTCGATCCGATCGACGGCACGGTGAACTTCCTCTACGGGATCCCGTCGTGGTCGGTCAGCATCGCGGTGGCCGAGCAGGCGGGGCCCCGGCGCATCGAGGGCTCGACGCTCGCCGGGGTGGTCGTGAACCCCGTCACCGGTGAGCTGTTCGAGGCGAGCCTCGGCGGCGGAGCGCGGTCGTCGGGCCGGCCCCTCGCCGTCAACACGGGCGTCCCGCTCGGGCAGGCGCTCGTCGCGACGGGCTTCGGGTACGCGTCCGAGGTGCGGCGCGAGCAGGCCGAGGTACTGCTCGGCGTGCTCCCCGAGGTGCGCGACATCCGGCGCATGGGCTCGGCCGCGCTCGACCTCGCCTCCCTCGCCGGAGGCCGGGTGGACGCCCTCTACGAGCGAGGGCTCAACGCATGGGACCACGCCGCCGGCGGGCTCATCGCCCGCGAGGCCGGTGCCCGGGTCGGTGGTGTCCGCGGCGGGCGCGAGGACGTCGAGCTCCTGGTGGCCACCGCCCCAGACCTCTACGACGCATTCGCGGCCCTGCTCAGGGCGTCCGGCGTCGACGCCTGAGGCGCCTCACTCGGGGCGCCTGGAGGAGCGTTACCGGCCCGGAGGCGCCATCCCTCGGCAGGCGCTCGGCGGTGCGGGCCGCGCCTGCTCGGGACATCCGATTCGGAGAAGTCTCTCAGGTCGGGCGAGCTCGGCACGGGCAGGCGCTGGAAACGTGCGGATCGCGTCGCCGAGACGCCCACGGACGACGGATCCACCCGCTGGACACGTGGCACGAATGGCGCGTTCGATATACGCTTTACCAATCCGTAATCCCGGCGGTGAAGTCGGGATGCCATCTCCCTCCCCCGTCCGTACGTCGAAGGTTCACTACGTGCTCGAGTCCCCCCTCGTGCCCGACGATTCCACGCCAGGCACCCAGGATCCCCTGCGGTCCGGGCGACCCCTGACCCGTCGGGAGCTTCGCGAGCGGGAGTCCGGTGAGACGCCTCGCACGAGCGTTGCCGGCGGTACGGCGGCGGCGGATTCGAGCCCGGTTCGCCCGAGTTTCGACGACCTCTTCGGTTCCGCCTCGGCCAGGGCAGCGCCCGGCGCGGCGCCTCGCACGCCGTCGCAGCCCTCGGCACCTGCCGCCTCGCCGGTCATGCGTTCGATGCCCTCCCCCGCCGCGACGCCGGCCCTGCCTCCGATTCCGGCACCGATGCCGGAGTCGCCCGCAGCACCACAGCCCTCGGGCGAGGTGCCCGGCCGCCGCGCACGCCGTGCCGCTTCGTCGTTCGAGCCCACGGTCGTCCCGGTCGCCGGAAGCCCGCTCTCGATCCCGGCCGCGCCGGTGCAGTTGAACCTCGGCGGCGCAGAGGGACTCGACATCTTCGGCGTGCAGGAGGCCGATGCCCGCGCGGGTCACTCGGTCACGGCGCACGAACCCACCGCAGGGCTGCGCAGCCGGCGGGAGCAGCGCGGCGACGTGCGAGACCAGCCCGCGGCATCCGCTCGCTCGTCGCGTCGAGCGACGCCCGCCTCGTCGACCCGGAGCCGCGCGACAGCCGGCCAGACCCCCGCGGCCGGTTCCGGCAACCCGCGTCCCGGTGCGGCGCCGCGCGCTCGGCGTCGGGCCCGCGGACTCGCCAGCATCGTCGCCATGAGCTTCGCCGCGATGCTCGCCGTCACGACGACGATTCCCGCGCTGTCGCTGCTCAGCGAAGACGACGTCCAGGCGCTTGCCTTCTCGCAGGGCGGCGGCGACTCCATCGACGGGCAGTCGCTGGCCATCGGCGACGTCACGGCGCCCTCGGTGGGTCGCGAGGGGTATGCGTCGCAGACCATCGAGGAGTACGCCGAGGCCGCCGGCATCCGCGCGGAGGCGACCTTCACGAACAATCCGAGCGGCACCATCCAATGGCCCTTCGCGGTCGGCGTCCACATCGGCGACCGGTTCGGGTACCGGGACTGCGCCGGCTGCTCCGAGGACCATCACGGCCAGGACTTCAACCCCGGATTCGGTGCGCAGATCCAGGCCATCGCCGACGGCGTCGTCTCGGAGTCGACCGACGAGGGCGGCTCGCTCGGCGTCGTCACGATGATCGACCACCAGATCGACGGCGAGACCGTCACGAGCGTCTACGCGCACATGCAGTACGACTCGCGCCGCATGGAGGTGGGCGACGTCATCAAGGTCGGCGACGTCATCGGCCTGACCGGCAACACGGGCATGTCCACGGGCCCGCACCTGCACTTCGAGATCCGCATCGGCGGCATCGACGGCGAGTGGGTCGACCCGCTCGACTGGCTCTACGCCAACACGAACTAGTCGCGCCGCGCGACGGGCTCCTCTCGTCCCGCCTGCCGCATCCGCCGGCTGCCGAAGCGTGATCGTTCCGGCGACGGTTTGCGGTGTGGAGGAAGCTGACGGGCGTCCTCGAACCGGGAAACCGTCGTGGGAACGGCAGGAGCCCGCCCGTGCGCGCGATGGCGGAGCGCGTGCGGGGCGCGCGGGCGCGTGGGCGCGGGGTGCGCGGCGCGGGCGAGCGTGTGCGGGGCGCGCGTGCGGGGCG
>NZ_WBIR01000004.1 GCF_009749395.1 Agromyces salentinus | reverse complement strand
CGGCCGGAGTCAGCCGGGCATTAGCGTGAGACAAGAGAGACCTCCGTGCGTTCGAGCTGAAGAACTAGACAGCTCCAACTCGACCCCGGAGGTCTCTCCTACGTCAACAACGATCCGGGTCAGTACACCTAGCGCCCGGCGCGCTCGTCCTCGAACATCCGCGGCCTCGACACCACGGCGCCCGCGATCGCGGCCGGAACCGCGGTCGCCAGCAGGATGACGAGCGGCCAGAACCACCCGCCGGAGGCATCGTGCACGAGCCCGACGAGCAGCGGACCCACGGCCACGACGAGATACCCGACCGACTGCACGAACCCCGAGAGCGCGACCGAGCCCGAATGCGTGCGGGTGCGGAGGTTGATGAGCACCAGTGCGAGCGGGAAGAGCACCGGGCCGAGTCCCGCGAGCGCGACCCAGAGCCAGGTGGCGATCGAGGGCACGAGCAGCAGGCCGAGGTAGCCAGCCACGATCGAGAACACCGAGATGCCGACCAACAGCCGCACGCGCCCGTACCTCGCCGCCAGCACCGGCACGAGCAGGCCCGCAGGAAGGCCCATGGCCGCATAGAGCGAGAGCAGCGCGCCGGCCTGCGCCGGGGAGACGCCGGCGAGGTCGGGCAGCATCGCCGGGAGCCAGGCGAAGAGCGCGTAGGCGTTGAAGCCCGACACCGTGAAGACGACGGTGACCGCCCAGGCGAGCGGCGAACGCACGGCGTAGCGCAGCAGGCCCCGCTCCGCCTCCTCGGGCAGCACGGCCGGCGCCTGACGGCGCGGATGCGCCAGCAGCGTGATCCACGGCACGATCGCGAGCGCCGCGATGAGCGCCCACTCCCCCAGCGAGACGCGCCAGCCCGCGGCATCCGCGACGGGAACGGCGATCAGCGGGGGAACGAAGGTGCTCACCGACATGGCCGTCACGTAGATGGTCGTCACGAGGCCGATGCGATCGGGGAAGTAGCGTTTCACGAGCGGCGGCAGCAGCACGTTGCCGACGCCGATCGCGGCGAACGTCAGCGTGCTCGCGGCGAACAGCCAGAGCACGTCGGAAGCGAGCCCGCGGCCCAGGAGGCCGAGGGTGAGCGCGCCGAGCGCGATGACGAGCGTCCACTCCAGGCCCAGCCGCTTCGCGAAGAGCGGAGTCACGATGCCGAACACCGCGAAGCAGAGCGGCGGGAGCATGCCGAGGAAGCCGACCAGCGCCGGGTTCAACGGGATGTCGGCCTCGAGCTGCCCCATGATCGGCGACAGCGAGGCGACCGCGGTGCGCAGGTTGAACGCGACCAGGACGATGCCGATCAGGGCGAGGGTTCGACCGGCCCACAGGGAACGGGATGGGGCGCGGCTCACCGATCGAGTCTATGCGGCGAGGATCGCCCTGGCGCGCACGACGTCGTCGCGCATGGTCTCGATGAGGTCGGGGATCGAGGTGAACGCGACCATGCCGCGGATGCGCTCGACGAACTCCACGTCGACGACGTGGTCGTAGAGGTCGAGGTCGCGATCCAGCACGTACGCCTCGACCTGCTTCGCGGCCACGCCCTCGAACGTCGGGTTGTCGCCCACCGAGATGGCGGCCGGGTACCGCGTGCCCGCATCGGTCAGCCACCCGGCGTACACGCCGTCGGCGGGGATGAGCCCCTCGGACTCGGGCGTGAGGTTCGCCGTGGGGAATCCGAGCTCGCGTCCGCGCTTCGCCCCGTGCACGACGATGCCCGAGACGGTCGGCGTGTGGCCCAGCAGGTTCGTCGCGTGCCGCACGTCCCCGGCGGCGAGGAGCTCGCGGATCCACGTCGACGAGGCGCGGCGCTCACCCTCGGGCCGCACGTCGTCGACCACCTCGACGCTGAAGCCGAACCGCTCGCCGAGCTCCACGAGCAGGTCGACGTCTCCCGCGCCACGGGCGCCGTACCGGAAGTCGCGGCCGACGAGCACGACCTCGGCGTGCAGCGCGTCGACGAGCACCCGCTCGACGAACTCGGCCGCGGGCACCGAGGCGAGCGCCCGGTCGAAGGGCAGCATGAGCGTGGCGTCGACCCCGGTCGTCGCGAGCAGCTCGAGCTTCTGACGCACGCTCACCAGCGGGTCGGGGCACTTGTCGGGCGCGAGCAGGGCGAGCGGGTTGCGATCGAAGGTCACGACCGCGGTCGTGAGTCCGCGCTCGTCGGCGATGGCCCGGATGCGCTCGATCAGGGTCCGGTGCCCCCGGTGCACGCCGTCGAACTTGCCGATGGTCACCACGCTGGGGCCGAAGCCGGCGGGGACGCCCGCGAGGCCCTTGAACGTCTTCACGCGGCATCCGCTCCCTGTGCCGAACGGCCGTCGATGCCGGGCTGGTCGACCCGATCGCCCGGGCGGTGCTTCGCGAGCCACCACATGCCGAGCACCGGAAGCACGAGCGGGATGAAGAGGTAGCCACGACCGAAGAAGGACCAGACCGTGTCGTGGGGGAAGAGCTCGGGGTCGAGGACGCTGAGCACGCCGACCAGGAGCACTCCCATGAGCTCGAACGCGAGAGTCGCCCACGCGACGCGGTACCAGGCCCGCCCGGTGCGCACGAGGGCGATCGTCGCCACGATGTAGACGACCGCCGCGAGCCCCGACAGGGCGTAGGCAACCGGGGCCTCGTCGAACTTGGTCGCGACCTGGTAGAACGAACGCCCCGTCGCGGCCACCGCGAGCACGGCGTACACGGCGACGAGGACCCGGCCGACGCCGCTCATGCGCGAGCGCGGGGCCGATGGTGCGTCGCGCTGCGCGGCGGCCGCCGCCGTCGTCGCGGGGTTCTCGGGATTCTCGGCCGCGGTCTCGGCGGGCTGCTCAAGCGATTCGGACATGTCGATCAATTCTCGCAGACCTCGCTCAGCCGAGTTGCACGGTCCAGATCTGGAACATGCGGTAGATCATCACGGCGACCGCCAGCGCGCCGACGCCCAGCACGACCGTGCTCCAACGGCTTCGTTCGAGCAGCGCCCAGAAGATGGCCGCGGGAGGGATGAGCAGGGCCGCGAAGAGGTAGATGCCGAACTCCAGCGCATTGCCGGTGGGCACGTTGCCGAACGCGGGCGCGGCGATCGCGACGACCGTCTGAACGATGAGCAGCACCTCGACCAGCGCGAGCGATCCGTTGGACAGGTCGCTCGGCACGCGGCCCGCGAATCCGAGCCCGATGCACAGGAGCCCGGCCGCGATCGCGACGGCGAGCTGGAGCCACATGAACCACTCGATCACGAGGCGGCCTCGTCGGCCGGGAAGCCGGCGACCACCTTGAGCCCGTCGCGACGGCGCTCCACGATCGCCACGAGGCGACCGTCGGGCGCCACGGCCGCGATCGGGTCGCCCGGGCCGGTCGCGGGGGCGGCCTCGGCGTCGATGCGCTTGCCGTGCCCGAGGTCGACCGCCTGCTGCGCGGTGAGGTGCACCACCGGCATGGCCCGCCCCGCGGCATCCGCGGCTCCGATGAGGGCCGACGCGACGTCGAGGTCCTCGAGGGTGGCGGCCTCGGCCACCGAGAAGCGGCCGATGCGGGTGCGGCGCAGTGCGGTCAGGTGGCCGCCGACGCCCAGGTCGACGCCCAGGTCGCGCGCGAGCGCCCGGATATAGGTGCCCGATGAGCACTCGACGCGGACGTCGAGGTCGATGAAGCCGTCACCGTCTTCGCCACCGGTGGGCGCACGTCGCAGGTCGACGACCTCGAAGGCCGAGATCGTCACCGCGCGACTCTTGAGCTCGACCTGCTCGCCGTCGCGGACGCGCTGGTACGCGCGCTTGCCGTCGACCTTGATCGCGCTGACGGTGCTCGGGACCTGCTGGATCTCCCCGGTGAGCTTCAGCACGCCGGCGGCGATGCGCTCGTCGTCGACGGCGTCGAGCAGGTCGGCGGATGCCGCGCCGAGGAGCTCGCCCTCCGCGTCATCCGTCGTCGTCGCGGCGCCGAGGCGGATCGTCGCGACGTACTCCTTGTCGAGGCCGACGAGATAGGTCAGCAGGCGGGTCGCGGAGTTCACGCCGAGGACGAGGAGCCCGGTGGCCATCGGATCGAGCGTGCCGGCGTGGCCGATCTTGCGCGTGCCGGCGAGGCGTCGGGTCCGGGCGACCACGTCGTGGCTGGTGAGCCCCTGCGGCTTGTCGACGAGGAGGATGCCGCTGTTCACGCGGTACAGGCTAACAGTCGGCCGGGCGGCGGCCGCACGGGCCGGCGCCGGCCGCCCCTACGCTTGAGTGGTGAAGATCGGCATCATCGGCGCTGGTGCGCTCGGCGGGACGTTCGCGGCGCTGCTCACCCGGGCCGGCCACGAGGTCGAGGTCACCGCCAGGGGCAGCGGCCTCGAGGCCATCCGGACCGACGGCATCCGCCTGAGCGGCGGCTACGGCGAGGTGCATGCGCGCGTCACGGCATCCGAGCGCCTCACGGGAGGCGCCGACCTCGTGCTGGTCTGCACGAAGGCGCAGGATGCCGAGGCCGCCATCACCGCCAATCGGGACGCCGTCGACGGGACGCCCGTCGTGGTGGTGCAGAACGGCCTCGACGGCGTCGCGATCGCCTCCCGACTGCTGCCGCGGTCCTCCTGCATGGGCATGCTCTCGATCATCGCCGCGAACTACACCGAGCCCGGTCACGTGCGCGTGACGACGACGGCCGACAGCTACCTCGGCCGCGGCGACGGGCCGGCCGACGAGGAGTGCGTGCGCACGGCGCGCCTGCTCTCCGAGGCGGTGCCCGTGATCGCGATCGCCGGGTTCCGGGGCGCGCAGTGGACCAAGCTCGTCGTGAACATGCTGAACGCCGTCCCGGCGATCACCGGCCGCAGCGTGCAGTCGGTGGTCGACGAGCCGTCGCTGCGCGTGGTCGTGACGGCCTCCATGCGCGAGACGGTGCGCGTCGGCATCGCCAAGGGAGTCCGCTTCGGCGCCCTGCAGGGTATGAACGATCGCCGGCTGCGCCTCTTCGCCCGGCTTCCCCTGCGGCTGGGGCAGGTGCTCCCCTGGTCGATGCGACGGCGCATGGGCGACCGGCCCAACCTCGGATCGACCCAGCAGAGCCTGCGCCGCGGGCAGCCCACCGAGATCGACTTCCTGAACGGTGCGGTCGTGCGCGAGGCATCCGTCGCCGGACTCCCGGCCCCGGTCAACGCCGCGCTCACCGCACTCGTGCACGAGGTCGAGGCGCTCGGACGCCCGTTGCCGGCCGACCGGGTCGTCGCGGTGCTCCACCGGAACTGACGGTGACGGCCGGCCGGAACGCGACGCCCTGCCGGCCGGGAGCCCAGTGCCCGGACCCTCGTCCTCCTGACCGCGCTCCGCCGACGCGAAGAGGGGGCCCGGCGAACCGGACCCCCTCCTCATTCAGCGGATGCCGTTACGCGCGCTTGCGACGTGCGCGGGCGATCACCATGAAGGCGACGCCTGCGAGGACGACGAGACCCGCCACGATCGCGATCGTGGTGCCGGCGAATCCGGTGCTCGCGAGGCCGACGCCGGAGGCGGTCGTCGACTCGCCATCGCCCCCGGGCGTGCCGCTTCCGTCGCCGTCGCCGCCATCGGTCGGCACGATGGTCGGGCCGTCGGCGCAGTCGGGCGTGGCGGGCGGGTAGCTGAGCTCGACCGCGAGGTCGGGGTTGACCTCGATCGTGGCGTCGATGTCGCCACGGGTCCACGCGAAGTTGCCGTCGGACTCGTACCACGTGCCATCGGCGAGCTGCTCCCAGCCCGGCCATCCGGTCGGCGTGACACCGTCGGCGGCCACCGAGGCGCCCGGCCAGAGCAGCTTGCCCGAGAGCGCGCCGTCGACCAGTTCACCGAGCTCGATGGTCTCGGAGTTGACGCCGTCGGTCAGCACGATCGACGCGGTGGTGCTCGTCGACTGCTGGTCGGGGTCGGTCAGCTGGATGTCGTAGAAGATCCACGGAGCGTCGGCGACGCACTCGCCGGTCGCGACCGAGCCAGTGAGGGTCGGGGCGATGCAGTCCGCGTCATCGAGGGCGAACTCCCACGTGGTGGCGACGCCTCCGCCGAACGCGAATCCGGGCTTCGGCGCGGCCACGACGGTCACGACGCCCTCGGACTCGCTCTGGCTCCAGTCCACCGTCTCGGTGTCCTCGGGGACCACGAGGGTCTCGTTGTCGGGACCGCAGACGTCGGAGAAGGTCGGGGCGCCGACGAGCTCGACGATGCAGGGCTCGTCATTGATGACGTACGACCAGGTGGCCGCGGTGCCGCCCTCGAACGTCGAGCCGGGCTTCGCCGTCGCCGTCACCGTGATGACGCCGTCCGTCTCGACCGAGCTCCACTCGATCGTGTCGGTGCTCTCGGGAACGACGAGCTCCTCGTTGTCGGGACCGCAGGCGTCGGTGAACGTCGGCTCACCGACGAGCTCGATCACGCAGGGAGCGTCGTTCACGTCGAACGTCCACGACGTCTTCGTGCCCTCGGGGAAGACGAAGCCGGTCGCGGCCGTGGCCGTCACCGTGATGACCGAGCCCTCACGCGACGACGCCCACAGGACCTTGTCGGTGCTCTCGGGAA
>NZ_WBIR01000003.1 GCF_009749395.1 Agromyces salentinus | reverse complement strand
AGCGTCATCGACGTCGAACGTCCACGACGTCTTCGTGCCCTCGGGGAAGACGAAGCCGGTCGCGGCCGTGGCCGTCACCGTGATGACCGAGCCCTCACGCGACGACGCCCACAGGACCTTGTCGGTGCTCTCGGGAAGGGTCAGCGACTCGTTCGCCGGACCACACGTGTCGGCGAACGACGGCACGCCCTCGAGACCGATCACGCAGGCAGCGTCATCGACGTCGAACGTCCACGACGTCTTCGTGCCCTCGGGGAAGACGAAGCCGGTCGCGGCCGTGGCCGTCACCGTGATGACCGAGCCCTCACGCGACGACGCCCACAGGACCTTGTCGGTGCTCTCGGGAAGCGTCAGCGACTCGTTCGCCGGACCACACGTGTCGGCGAACGACGGCACGCCCTCCAGGCCGATCACGCAGGGAGCGTCATCGATCGGGTAGGTCCAGGACGTCTGCGAACCGACCGGCAGGATGTAGCCGGCCTTGGCGACGACGACCACCTTGATGGCGTCGGCCGCGTACGTCGTGGTCCAGTCGAGCATGTCGGTGTCGACCGGCTCGGTGAACACCTCGTTGTCGGGTCCGCACGCGTCGGTGAAGAGCGGTGCGGGCGGTGCCGGGTGCTCCGTCGGGGGCTTGGTGCAATCGGGGTACTGAAGCAGCGTCTGGTCGCCCTTGGCGGGAACGGTCTTCTGGACGGGCCAGAGGATCCACCAGTCGGTGTACGTGAACGCGGGGTGGATGTCCTTGGCGTGCGTGCCGTGCTTCTCGGAGAGGAAGCGCTTGACCGCGATGGTCTCCTTCTCGAAGCCGCCCGTGCTCGCGTCCCAGTGGCAGACCGTCACGGCGTCGCCGCAGTCGATCTTGCCCTGCCAGTGGTAGTTGGTGCCGGCGACCTGGACCCAGACGATGGACCAGACATCGGGGTCCGTCCAGTTCTCGTGATCGGCGAACACGAACTTCTCCGTGCCGGACCAGGTGCCCTTGTCCTTGTGGAAGTTGAGGGTGATCTCCTTGCCGTCGGCGATGACGCGCACGTTGACGTCATTGGCCTGGCCGGCGGGGATCTTCGAGGGGTAGACGACGGTCAGCGCGGTACAGGTCGGTGCCGCGTACTCCCAGTTCCAGTCGAACGGCTTCGCGCAGTCGCCGAACTGCAGGAGGCTCTGGTCGCCCTGGGCCGGGACCTCGATCGTCTTGCCCTTCTTCTTGTACGTGAACGCCGGCCAGATGTCGGCGTCGTGGTCGATGTGACCCGCGTTGAGGAACGCGTTCACCGACGTCTCGACGCGGACGAACGGGTTGGTGGCGCTGCTCGTCGCGTGGCAGTACGTGATCTTGCCGGGGTTCTCGCCGCAGTCGCCGCCGAGGTTCTCGACACGGCCGTCGGAGCCCTTGGCGTAGCGGTCGCTCCAGCTCGTGTACGCGTAGACCCACGGACCGGTCTTCGTCGTGCCGGGGAGCGACTCGGTGCCGAGGGTGATCGTCGTGTTGCCGCTCGACGTGATCGGACCCCGGTCCATCTTCGCGTCGCTCTTCGGCGTTCCGTCGAAGCTGTCGGTGCCGACACGCCACTTGGTCGTGCCAGTCAAGCCGTTGCCGACCTGGCTGAGCGTGAGCGTGTACGTGACGTCGTACTCGCCCGTGGCGGTGTTGCAGACGGCGTTGGCCTTCAGGTCGCCCGTGTGCGCCGCGGCGGGTGCGGCCGCACCGACCGCGACGAGGCCGCCGGCGAGGGCGAGGGTGACGAGCACGGATGCGGCACGGCGCCACAGGCTCGGGGAATCGGATGTCGCGCGCGGGCGCCGTCGGCGCAGGGCAGCACGCACCGAACCACTGGGGTTGGGCATTCGGGGTTCTCCATCGATCGAACTGGCGGCGAACCTGGCGAAGCCGGCGGCGCGCGGAAGCGCAGCGGGTCGACACGCCGGGGTGGACGCGTCGGAGAATCGGGTCTTCGGGGTGGGGCTTGGGGGTTCGCACGGCCGGGGCAAGGGGCTGTGAACCTTCAGTATGGCGTGGCCGCGACCCGCTCGTCTACCACGAGGGCGCACCCGTGCGAACTGTCCCCCGATTTGGGGACATCCGTACCCGGGTGACGTCATCTCACCGGAGCCGGTTCGCCCCCGAAGTGGGGGTCGTCCTGCCGGAGTCGTGCGGGGAGCCGTCAGACGCGCCGGGGGTGCGCTTCGTCGCCGTCGTCGACGACCACGGACGCGGTGCGCCGCGGATCGGCCTCGGCGTAGGCGAGGACGTCGGCCGGGTCGAGGGGCTCGCCGTCGAGCGCGATGCGGACGTCCCAGAGTTCGGCGAGCCGTGGCCGCAGGACGAAGCGCCCGTCGAGCACGAGGATGGCGTCGGCCGGCCCGGTGACCCATTTCGGCTGCACCCAGGTGTCGCGCGCGGGGTCGAAGACCGCCAACACGAACGCGGTCGATCCGCCCATCCGGAACGGTTCCACCAGCACCCGACGCAACGCGGACTCGTCGAAGCCGTAGCGGAAGTACCGTTCCGCGGTGTCGGCGCCGAACGCGTCCTGCGCCTCGCGAGAGCGGTGGAAGTCCTCCATGCTCGCCCGGAAGACACGATGCCCCCGTTCGCGCAGCACGTCGGCGAGGTCGTCGGCGAACCGCGTCTTGCCGCTGCGAACCGGTCCGTCGATCGCGACGATCATACGTCCCCGCCCGTACCGGCCGAGGATCTCGTCGGCCAGCTCGCGGAGGAAGCTCACCCGGGGCGTCGTGACCAGCTGCATGCGCTCATGCTAGCCGCGCGGCCGGCGCGGGGCATCCGGACTCGTAGGCTTGGAGGATGCCCGCAGGAGCCGCCGCACCGCCACTGGCCGACGCCGTGAACGCGTGGTTCGCGGGTGCCGCGAGGCCGCTGCCCTGGCGGGCCGCCGAGGTCTCGCCGTGGGCGGTGCTGGTGAGCGAGTTCATGCTGCAGCAGACGCAGGTCGCGCGCGTGACGCCGCGGTGGGAGGCCTGGATCCGGCGCTGGCCGACGCCGGCCGACCTGGCCGCCGCTCCCCCGGCCGAGGCCGTCCGGGCCTGGGACCGGCTCGGGTACCCGCGCCGCGCGCTCTGGCTGCACCGCGCCGCGTCGGCGATGGTCGAACGCCACGGCGGCGAGGTGCCCCGCGAGCTCGACGAGCTGCTCGCCCTCCCGGGCGTCGGACCGTACACGGCGAGGGCCGTGGCGGCGTTCGCGTTCGGCGAGCGGCATCCGGTGGTCGACACGAACACGCGGCGCGTCATCGCGAGAGCGGTGCTCGGCCACGGGCATCCCGGGCCGCCGTCGACCACCCGCGACCTGGCCGCCATGTCCTCGCTGCTGCCGGTGGCGGATGCCGCGGCGCGCACGTTCAACGCCGCCGCGATGGAACTCGGGGCGACGGTGTGCGTCGCCCGTGCGCCCGCGTGCGACCGATGCCCCATCGCCGCGCAGTGCGCGTGGCGCGCGGCCGGGTATCCCGACCACGAGGGTCCTCGGGCGCCGCGGCAGGCCCGATTCGAGGGGTCGGACCGCCAGGTGCGCGGGCTCGTGATGCGCGAGCTCCGGGCCACGCACCGACCGGTGGCACGGGGCGAGCTCGCCTCCATCTGGCCCGACGCCGAGCAGCTCGATCGCGCGATCGAGACGCTGGTCGGCGACGGCCTCGCGGTCGTCGGCGACGACGGACTGACGCTGCCGGCGGCGTGAGCGGGGCGGTACCCGCTCACGCCATGGTGGTCAGAGGACGACCGTGTCGTCCTCGTCGAGGTCGTCGAGGTCGTCGACGTCGTCTTCGGTGCGATCCTCGGCCGGCGCATCGGCGAGGTCGCCGCCCTCGTCCTCGTCGAACTCGCGCGACTTGACGTAGGGATCCGCGTCGCCCGCGTACTCCGCCGTGCTCGCGGCCGCCTCGGTCTCGGCGTCGCGGGCGCGCGCCTCTCGGAGGAGCGCCGCGATGTGGTCGGCGTTCTCGGGGATCGCGTCGAGGATGAACTCGAGCGAGGGCGTGAGGCGAGCCGTGATGTTGCGCCCGACCTCGGTGCGGAGCATGCCCGTGGCGGCCTTCAGTGCGAGCGCCGAGTCGCGTCGCTCCTCATCGGTGCCGTACACCGTGTAGAAGATGCTCGCGTGCTGCAGGTCGCCCGTGACGCGGACGTCGGTGATCGTGACGAAGCCGAGTCGGGGGTCGCGGAGGCCCTTGTCGAGCCGCCGGGCGACGATCTCCTTGATGCGGTCGGCCATCTTCCTGGCGCGTGCCGGATCTGCCATTGCAGTGTCTCCTTTCGTGGCAAGGCCGGATCGGCTTCGCCGCCCCGACCGCCTCGACGTGAATCGGGGTAGGGGTCCCCGCGCCGCCCGGGGGGGGGGGGGGGGGCCCCCCCCGCCCCCCCCCCCCCCGGGGGGGGGGGGGCAGCACGGGGGGGGCGGGTGCGGCTCCCCCCCCCCCCCCGCCACGCCGGTACGGGGGGTAGGGGTCCCCGCTCCTCCCTGGAGGGAGGAGCGGGGACCCCGATGCCACGACTACGCGCGAGGCTTCTCGCGCATCTCGGTGGTCTCGATCTCGTCGCCCACCTGGATGTCGTTGAACTTTCCGAGGCCGATACCGGCTTCGAAGTCCGTGCGCACCTCGGTGACGTCGTCCTTGAACCGACGCAGCGACTCGATGGCGAGGTTGTCGCCGACGACCACGCCATCGCGGATGACGCGCGCCTTGGCGTTTCGCGTGATCGTTCCCGACCGCACGATGACACCGGCGATGTTGCCGAACTTCGAGGAGCGGAACACCTCGCGGATCTCGGCCACACCCGACTGGACCTCTTCGAACTCGGGCTTGAGCATGCCCTTCAGCGAGTCCTCGATCTCGTCGATCGCGTTGTAGATCACCGAGTAGAAGCGGATGTCGACGCCCTCACGAGCGGCACGCTCGCGTGCCTTCGGGTCGGGTCGCACGTTGAAGCCCACGATGATCGCGTTGTCGATCGTCGCGAGGTTGACATCGCTCTCGGTGATGGCACCCACACCGCGGTGCAGGATCCGGAGCTGCACCGAGTCGTCGACCTCGATCTTGAGCAGCGACTCCTCGAGCGCCTCGACGGCACCCGAGACGTCACCCTTGATGATGAGGTTGAGCGACTCGACCTTGCCCTCCTCGAGTGCGCGGGTGAAGTCCTCGAGCGAGATGCGCTTGCGGGCCTTGGCCAGCTGGGCGTTGCGCTCGGCGGCTTCGCGCTTCTCGGCGATCTGACGCGCGGTGCGGTCCTCCTCGGTGACGAGGAAGGTGTCGCCGGCGCGGGGGACGCTCGAGAGGCCCTGCACCTGCACGGGTCGCGACGGGGTCGCGGCCAGCACGGCGTCGCCGTTCTCGTCGGTCATCGCACGGACGCGGCCGTAGGCCGTTCCCGCGACGATCGCGTCGCCGACGCGGAGCGTTCCCGACTGGATGAGCACGGTCGCAACCGCACCGCGACCCTTGTCGAGCTTCGCCTCGATCGCGACACCACGTGCGTCCTTGTTGGGGTTCGCACGCAGGTCGAGGCCGGCGTCGGCGGTCAGGAGCACCGCGTCGAGCAGGTCCTGGATGCCGATGTCGTTGCGAGCCGAGACGTCGACGAACATGACGTCTCCGCCGTACTCCTCGGCGACGAGGCCGAACTCGGTGAGCTGCTGGCGCACCTTGGCCGGGTTGGCGTCTTCCTTGTCGATCTTGTTGACCGCGACCACGATCGGCACGTTGGCCGACTGCGCGTGGTTCAGGGCCTCGATCGTCTGCGGCATGATGCCGTCGTCGGCCGCGACCACGAGGATCGCGATGTCGGTGACCTGGGCGCCACGGGCACGCATGGCGGTGAACGCCTCGTGACCGGGGGTGTCGATGAAGGTGATGGCGCGCTCGATGCCCTCGTGCGTGGTGTGCACCTGGTAGGCACCGATGTGCTGCGTGATGCCGCCCGCCTCGCCTGCGACGACGTTGGCGTTGCGGATCGCGTCGAGCAGGCGCGTCTTACCGTGGTCGACGTGGCCCATGACGGTCACGACCGGCGGACGCTGCTCGAGGACGTCGTCGCCCTCGTCGTCGAGTTCGGCGTCGAGGTCGATGTCGAAGCCCTCGAGGAGCTCCTTGTCCTCGTCCTCGGGCGAGACGACCTGGATCTTGTAGCCGAGCTCGGCGCCGAGCACCTCGAAGGTGGCCTCGTCGAGCGACTCGGTCGCCGTGGCCATCTCACCGAGGTGGAACAGCACGGTGACCAGCGAACCGGGGTTCGCGTCGATCTTGTCGGCGAAGTCGGAGATCGAGGATCCACGACGGAGTCGGATGACGGTGTTGCCGTCGCCGCGGGGAACGCTCACGCCGCCGAGCGACGGGGCCTCCCGCATCTCGAACTCCTGGCGCTTCGTCCGCTTGGACTTGCGGGCCTTGCTCTTGCCGCCACCGCGGCCGAACGCACCGGCCGTGCCGCCGCCGGGGCCACGACCACGGCCGCCGCCACCCGCGGGGCGCGGGCCGCCGAAGCCGCCTGCACCGGGTGCACCGCCGCCGGGGCGCTGGAAGCCACCGCCGCCGCCGGGACGTGCGCCGGCACCTGCACCGGCACCGCCCGGGCGCTGGAAGCCGCCGCCGGGACGACCGCCGGCACCCGCCGGACGCGGAGCACCGGGCCGGGGCGAACCCGGACGCGGCGCCTGCGGACGCGGGATGTTGCCGGGGCTGGGCCGCTGGCCCATGCCCTGCGCACTGGAGAACGGGTTGTTGCCCGGGCGCGGCTGGGCGGGGCGCTGGCCCATGCCCTGCGAGCTCGAGAACGGGTTGTTGCCGGGGCGCGGAGCACCGGGGCGCGGAGCACCGGGACGCGGGGCCGAGCCACCGGGCTTCGGGCCGGTGCCGGGCTTGACGGCGTCGGACACCTCGGGCGCGGCGGCGGGCTCGGGCTCGCCGGTCTTCTCGGCGGCAGCCTTCTCGGCGGCGGCGTTCGCCGCGCGCTCCTCGGCCTGGGCCTGGCGCTCGGCCACGGTCAGCGGAACATCGGCCGGCGCGGCCGCGGCGGTCTCCTCGGCCGGGGCCTCGGGCGCTGCGACGGGCTTGGGGGCCGGCTTCGGGCCGGGCTTGACGGCCGGACGCGACGGCGCCGCGGGTGCGGCGGCCGCGGGCGCGGCGTTGGCTGCAGCACCTGCTGCTTCGAGCGCGGCCTTCAGGCGGCGCGCGACGGGGGGTTCGATGGACGACGAGGGTCCCTTGACGTACTCGCCCATCTCCTTGAGCTTCTCAAGGGCGATCTTGCTGTCGACACCGAGCTCGGATGCGATCTCGTGTACACGTGGTTTGGCAGCCACTTCTCTCCTGTTCCGGGTCCACCCCGGAACAGGGGGGACCATCAATAACGGACGGGACTCATTTCGAGCCGCTCATTAGTTGTCACTCATTGGTCATCACTTGTGTGTTCAGCCTGTTCTCTACGTTGCCGGTGTCCACTTCGCCGCGAATGCGGAGCGCACGCCCGAAGGCGCGCTTCCGAACGGCGAGCCGGTAGCACTCGAGTGTCGGATGCAGCCACGCACCTCTCCCCGGAAGCACGGCCGACGCATCAGCGACGACGTGGGAATTCTGGGAGACGACCCTCAGAAGTGAGGATCGTGGAGCGCGCGAACGGCACCCGATGCACGTTCTGACGGGGTCCATCCTACACCTCCGAGGCTGGGCGCCCTGCGACGCCCGAGCCAGGTCAGTTCGACTCGAGCACCGAATCGGGCTGGATGTCGATCTTGGCGCCCGTCAGCTTCGCGGCGAGGCGGGCGTTCTGGCCCTCCTTGCCGATCGCCAGCGAGAGCTGGTAGTCGGGGACCAGGGCACGGACCGCTCGCGTGGACGCATCGATGACGAAGGCACTGGTCACCTTCGCCGGCGACAGCGCGCTCGCCACGAAGGTGGAGAGGTCGTCGGAGTAGTCGACGATGTCGATCTTCTCGGCGCCGAGCTCGGCGGTGACGGCACGGACGCGCTGCCCGAGCTCGCCGATGGCGGCGCCCTTGGCGTTGATGCCCGGCTGGGTCGCGCGAACCGCGATCTTCGTGCGGTGCCCGGCCTCGCGGGCCAGGGAGACGATCTCGACGACGCCCGAGGCGATCTCGGGCACCTCGAGCGCGAACAGCTTGCGCACGAGCGCCGGGTGCGTGCGCGACACGGTGATCGAGGGGCCCTTCGTGCCCTTGGACACGCTCGTGACGTACACGCGGATGCGCTGGCCGTGCGGGTACTCCTCGCCCGGCACCTGCTCCTCGGGAGGGAGGATCGCCTCGACGGTGCCGAGGTCGATGTGGATCATCCGCGGGTTGGGGCCCTGCTGGATGACGCCGGCGACGATGTCGCCCTCTCGCCCGCGGAACTCGCCGAGCACGGCGTCATCCGCGAGGTCGCGGAGCCGCTGGTTGATGACCTGCTTCGCGGCGAAGGCCGCGATGCGCCCGAAGTCGCTCGGGCTGTCCTCGGCCTCGCCGATGACGTTGCCCTCTTCGTCGAGTTCGGGAACGAAGACCGAGACGTGACCGGTCTTCCGATCGAGCTCGGCACGCGCGCCATCGGGGTTCGCGTGGCCGTGCTGGCCGGGGTTCGTGTGCTTCAGGTAGGCCATGAGAATGGCCTGTTCGATGATCTGCACCAGTTCGTCGAACGGGATCTCCTTCTCGCGCTCCATCATGCGGAGCACGCTGAGGTCGATATCCATCGCCGGCCTCCTCTATTCAGCTCTCAGTGCCGCTCCCCACGTGCGGACGACTCTCTAGGTTAGCGGATGTCGCGGGCGGCCGGGAGCCACGGACCGCGGTCGCGCGCGGCGCGCCGGCGGCATCCGACCTCGTCGAACCGCCGCGCGGAACGAGTGCGCGCGCAGCCCCTCGCTGCCATGCTGTGCACATGGATGCCGTCAACGACTTCGTGCTCTCCTCGGGCGACCTGCTCTGGACCTGGATCGTCCTGCCCGTGGTGGTGATCCTCGGCCTCTACTTCACGGTGCGCTCCGGCGTGGTGCAGTTCCGGCTCATCCCCGAGATGTTCCGCACCCTGACCGACAAGACCCCGCGCGACGAGTCCGGCGAACCGCAGTCCGTGTCGGCCTTCCAGGCCTTCACGATCTCGGCGGCCTCGCGGGTCGGCGTCGGCAACATCGCGGGCGTCGGCACGGCGATCGCCATCGGCGGCCCGGGTGCGATCTTCTGGATGTGGCTGATGGCGTTCATCGGCGGCGCCTCGAGCTTCGTCGAGTCCACGCTCGGCCAGCTCTTCAAGGTGCGTGACGCCGACGGGTTCCGCGGCGGTCCGGCGTACTACATCGAGCGCGGGCTCAAGGCCAGGTGGGCGGGCATCCTCTTCGCCGTCATCCTCATCATCTGCTTCCCGTTCGCGTTCTCGTCGCTGCAGGCCAACACGATCAGCGCGACCGTGAGCTCGACCGTCGCGCCCGACGGCGGCGCCGACTGGATCCCGTGGGTCGTCGGCGCGGGACTCGCCGTGCTGACCGCCCTGGTCGTGTTCGGCGGCGTGCGACGCATCGCCTCGGTGACCCAGGCGGTCGTCCCGCTGATGGCGCTGCTCTACCTGCTCATCGGGCTCGTCGTCGTGGCCATGAACATCACGCAGTTCCCCGAGGTCTTCGCCTCGATCTTCACCGAGGCGTTCGGGTTCAACGAGGTGGTCGGCGCCACGCTCGGCACCATCATCATGACGGGCGTGAAACGCGGCATGTTCTCGAACGAGGCGGGGCTCGGCTCTGCGCCGAACGCGGGAGCGAGCGCCGCCGTGACCCACCCCGTCAAGCAGGGACTCGTGCAGACGCTCGGCGTGTACTTCGACACGTTCCTGGTCTGCTCGATCACGGCCTTCATCATCCTCGTGTCCGACCCCGACCTCGGCAGCGCCACGAGGGGCATCGGCCTCACGCAGGACGCGATCGTCTCGAACCTCGGCTCCTGGGCGAGCATCCTGCTCTCCGTCGTGATCTTCCTGCTCGCGTTCAGCTCGATCCTCGGCAACTACTACTACGGCGAATCCAACATCGAGTTCATCACGCCTCGTCGTTCCGTCCTGACCGCGTACCGCCTGCTCGTGGTCGTCGCGATCTTCGTGGGTTCCATCGCCGGTGCCGACCTCATCTGGAACTTCGCCGACGGCATGATGGGCCTGATGGCGCTGGTCAACCTGGTGGCCATCGGGTTGCTCTCCGGCATCGCCTTCACGCTGCTCCGCGACTACACGCGCCAGCGGCGACACGGTCGCGACCCGGTCTTCACCCGCGACCTGCTGCCCGGGGTCACGGGCATCGAGTGCTGGGTGGACGAGCGCTCGGTCACCGGCCCGATCGAGGTGGCGACGGCGCACCACCAGGCGGACAAGCACCGGGATCACCTGCACCACGAGGACTGAGTCGCCGGACGGGTGGCGGATGCCGCGGCATCCGCCACCCGTCGAGGCGAGCCGCTCTAGGCGCGGAAGACCTGCACCACCGAGGGGCGCGGCGCCGCGGCATCGCCGCCGCCGTGCCTGGGCACGTAGTCCGGGAAGTAGGAGTGCTGGTCGCCCACCGCACCGTTCTCGCCCGGATGCTGCACCGCCACGAACACGAGGCCCTCGCGATCGTGGATCACCGGTCCGCACGTCTCCGCCTCACGGGGCACGGCGAGGAACTGCTGGACGTTGCCGCGCTGCTCGCCGTCGAGCGGCACCTTGAACAGCCCGTCGTTGTAGCCGATGGTGCCCGGGGCACCGTCGGTCGAGATCCAGAGGTTGCCCTCGGAATCGAACGCCACGTTGTCGGGGCAGGAGATCGGCGAGACGAGCTCCTTCGGGAATCCGGCGAAGTATGTCGGCGCCGTCGTCGAGGGGTCGCCGCAGAGCAGCAGGATGCTCCAGCCGAACGACGTGCCCGCCTGGCCGGAGGTCTCGGTCAGCTCGATGACGTGGCCGTAGCGGTTGCCGGAGATCGGGTTCGCCTCGTCGACCGGTGCGCTCGCGCCGCCGCGGTTGCTGTTGTTCGTGAGCGCCACGTAGACCTTCCCCGTGACGGGGCTCGGCTCGACGTCCTCCGGGCGGTCCATCTTGGTGGCACCCACGCGGTCGGCCGCGAGCCGCGTGTAGACGAGCACCTCCTCGGTCGACATTCCGGGTACCACGCTCACGCCGTTGCTCGTGAGCGGGATCCACTGGCCCACGCCGTCGAAGGCGCCGTCGCCCGGCAGGCCGCCGGCGCCCGTGATCTCGCCGGCCGGGGAATCACCCGTGAAGCGCGCGACGTACAGGTCACCCTCGCTGAGCAGGCGCATGTCGTCGCGGCGACGCCCCTTGCCCCTGCCCTTCCCGTTGCCGGTGAAGCGGTTCTTCGACACGAACTTGTAGAGGTAGTCGTTGCGCTCGTCGTCGCCCATGTACGCCACGACGCGCCCGTCCTCGGCGATGATGACGTTCGCGCCCTCATGCTTGAATCGCCCCATCGCGGTGTGCTTGACCGGCGTGGAGGTCGGGTCCTCTGGGTCGATCTCGACGATGTACCCGAACCGGTTGGGCTCGTTCACGAAGGACGGGTCGTGGGCGTCGAACCTCGGGTCGTAGGCCTCCCACCCGTTCTCCGTCGAGGTCGTCGCCGTGCTGCCGTACCGCTTCTGCGCCGCGGTGTCGGCGGCCCAGGCGAAGTAGCCGTTGAAGTTCTCCTCGCCCGACAGCACCGTGCCCCACGGCGTGGTGCCGCCCGCGCAGTTGCCGAGCGTGCCCTTCACCCAGCGGCCCTCGGGGTCCGCGGCGGTCTTCACGAGGTCGCTCCCGGCCGCCGGACCGGTCAGCTCGAACACGGTCTCGACCGTGACGCGGCGGTTGCGACGGCCGTCGACGACGTAGGACCACGGCTCGCCGACCTTGCGGCGACGGAGCTCCACGACCGACATGCCCTGCGCGGCCTTGTAGATGTCGCCCCGGCGGCGGCGCTCGGCGGCATCGGTCGTGGCGGGGAACATGATGTTCGGATTGACGTATTCATGGTTGTTGACGAGCACGGCGGTCTTCCCGCTCGGGTCGGCGATGATGTCGAGGTAGTCGCTGTTGTAGCCGAACTGCCCGGCCTGCGCCTCGGCGCTCTGGTGCTCGAAGTCGAGTGCCGGAACGGCGGAGAAGAGCGGGTCGCCCCAGCGGATGATCGGCTGCCACCGATACCCCGCGGGCACGGTGAAGTCGTCCACAAGCCGGTTCACAGGAGCGATCGGGTCGAAGGCGAGGCCGGTCCGTCCCGGCTGTGCGGCGAACGCCGCTGCGCCCCGGGCCCCGCCCGCCCCGCCGACGGCGTCGGCGACCGCGAGGCCGATGGCCCCGGCGAGACCGAGGCCGAGCACCGACCGCCTCGTGAGGGCTGCCGAGGCGATGTCGCGGAAATGCGCATTGTCCGAGGTGTTGCACTCGGGGCCGAGGCACGCGTTCGCGCACTTCAGCTGGCAGGTCACCGCGGAGCGCTTGCCCCGCACGTGATCGGCCATGGGCAGCATCCGGGGCCGGGCCTGGTCGGAGATCGTCATGTCAGCGGTCCTCACGTTCGACGAAGGGGTCGGTCCGAGGGTGCGCGCGCGAGTCGACGCGGAGGCGCCGCCCCGGTGAACACGAGGTGGCCGCCGCGTGAACCGTCGGAGCACGGGCCGCCCTCGTCGATGGCGACGGCGCTCATGCGTGACCGCGCCGGCCGCGCGCGATACCCCCGAAACCACGCGGACGCAAGGGGGCGGGCGCGAGGCGGACTCGTCGATACGCTGCACGCATGAACCCGGAATCCCTCAAGTCGACTGCGAGCGCCGCCCAACGCTCGAGCACCTTCCGCACCTTGGCCCGCGTGGGCTACGTCGTGCTCGGCATCGTCCACATCGTCATCGGCGCGATCGCCGTGTCCGTCGCGATCGGCTCGGGCGGTGGCAAGGCCGACCAGAGCGGCGCGATGCAGCAGATCTCCCGCGTCCCGTTCGGGGTGGTCGTGCTCTGGATCATCGCCCTCGGCCTGATCGCGCTCGCGCTGTGGCAGCTCGTCGAGGCCTTCACCGAGCAGGATGCCGATGCGAAGAAGAAGTGGGGTCGGCGTGCGAAGGAGATCGGCACCGCGGCCGCGTACCTCGCGATCGCCATCACCGCGATCGTGTACGCCCTCGGCGGATCCTCGGACTCCTCGAAGTCGACGACCACCTTCAGCGCGAAGCTGCTCTCGAGCCCCGGCGGCGTCTTCCTGCTCGTCCTCGTCGGGCTCGTCATCCTCGGGGTGGGCGTCGCGTTCGTCGTCCGCGGCATCCGCAAGGACTTCGAACGCCAGTTGTCGCTGCCGGCCGGCAAGGTCGGCCGCGGCATCCGCACGCTCGGCACGGTGGGCTACGTCGCGAAGGGCATCGCGGTCGCCGTGGTCGGCGTCCTGTTCGTCGTCGCGGCGTTCACCCACGATCCCGAGAAGGCCGGCGGCCTGGACTCCGCGCTGAAGAGCCTCGCGTCGCTGCCGTTCGGCCAGATCATCCTCTGGCTCGTCGGAGCCGGCGTCATCGTCTACGGCGTCTACTGCTTCTTCCGGGCGCGCTACGCGAAGATCTGACGACCCGCCGCCGCACATGCCGATCGCCCGGGGAACTCCCCGGGCGATCCGCATGTCCGCCTGCGTCGGGCGACCCGCCGCGCCTCAGGCCCGGAGCGCGGCGACCGCCTCGGCCACGGAAAGCGTCCGCCGCTCTCCGGAGCGGCGGTCCCACAGCTCGACCTGGCCCTCCGCGGCACCGCGGCCGACGACGAGGATGAACGGCACGCCGATGAGCTCGGCGTCGCCGAACTTCACGCCGGGCGAGACCTTCGGGCGGTCGTCGTACAGCACGTCGAGGCCGGCCTGCTCGAGCTCGGCCGAGACCTGCTCGGCGAGTTCGAACGCCACGGCGTCGCGGCCGGTGGCGACCACGTGCACGTCGAACGGCGCGACCGAGGCCGGCCAGACGAGGCCCTTGTCGTCGTTGTTGCCCTCGGCGATGATCGCGAGGATGCGCGTCACGCCGATGCCATAGGAGCCCATCGTGACCGTCGCGAGCTTGCCGTTCTCGTCGAGCACCTTGAGGCCCAGCACCTCGGCGTACTTGCGACCGAGCTGGAAGACGTGGCCGATCTCCATGCCACGGGCCAGCTCGACCGGGCCGGAGCCGTCGGGAGCGGGGTCGCCCGCGCGCACGTCGGATGCCTCGACCGTGCCGTCGGCGACGAAGTCACGACCGGCGACGAGTCCGAACACATGCTTCTGGTCGAGGTTGGCGCCCGTGATCCACTCGGTGCCGTCGACGACGCGGGGGTCGACGAGGAAGCGGATGCCGGTGGTCGACGCCTCGCCGAGCACGGGGCCGTCGGGCGACCAGGGGCCGATGTAGCCCTTGACGAGGCCGGGATGCTTCGCGAAGTCGGCCTCGGTCGCGGGCTCGACCTCCGCGGGCGCGAAGGCGACCTCGACGCGCTTCATCTCGACGTCGCGGTCCCCGGGGAGCCCGACGACGACGAGTTCGCGAGTGCCGTCGAGGTGCGTGAGCGCGAGCACGACGTTCTTCAGCGTGTCGGCGGCGGTCCACTCGCGCCCGTCGGGGCGCGCGTGGTGGGCGTTCGCGAGGTCGACCAGCGTCGCGATCGTCGGCGTGTTCGGGGAGTCGAGGATCTCCGCGGCGGGCAGGCCCTCGACCGAGGTGGGCTCGGGCGCCACGGTCGTGAACGCCTCGACGTTGGCGGCGTAGCCTCCGGCCGAGCGCACGAAGGTGTCCTCGCCGACCGGGGTCGGGTGCAGGAACTCCTCGCTCTTCGAGCCGCCCATGGCGCCGGCATCCGCCTTGACGATGACGCACTCGAGGCCGAGCCGGGTGAAGATGCGCTCGTACGCGTCGCGCTGCGCCTGGTAGCTGGCCTCGAGCCCCTCGTCGGAGATGTCGAACGAGTAGGCGTCCTTCATGGTGAACTCGCGGCCGCGGAGGAGGCCGGCACGGGGACGCGCCTCGTCGCGGTACTTGTCCTGGATCTGGTAGATCGAGAGCGGGAGGTCCTTGTAGGAGTTGTAGAGGTCCTTCACGAGCAGCGTGAACACCTCTTCATGCGTGGGCGCGAGCAGGTAGTCGGCGCCCTTGCGGTCCTGCAGGCGGAAGAGCGCGTCGCCGTACTCGGTCCAGCGGCCGGACGCCTCGTAGGGCTCCCGCGGCAGCAGCGCCGGGAAGTGCACCTCGTGCGCGCCCGCGTTCGTCATCTCCTCGCGGATGATCTTCTCGATCTTCGCCTTGACGCGCAGGCCGAGCGGCAGCCACGCGAAGACGCCGGGGGCCTGCCGGCGGATGTACCCCGCGCGCACGAGCAGGCGGTGGCTGGTCACCTCGGCGTCGGCGGGGTCTTCGCGGAGCGTACGGAGGAAGTAGTTGGAAAGGCGTGTGGGCACCCGACGAGTCTACTGAGCGTCGGATGCCGCGATCACGGTCGATACCGTGAAGGGCGGGCGAGGCACCGAGGAGCGGGCGGGGCGCTCGGCCCCGCCCGCTCCCCCGGACCGTGTCAGGCGGCCCTGCGACGTGCCAGGGCGGATGCCGCCACGGCGATGGCGCCGAGCACGAGCGCGGCGAGCGCGAGCACGCCGGGCAGCACGGGCTCGGTGCCCGTCGCGGCGAGCACGGGCGCGGCGTCGTCGACGGCGACCACGTCGGCAGGGGCGTCCGCGACGACGACCGCAGCGGGTACGGCCGCGGGCGTCGCCGGCTCGACGACCGGCGCCGGCTCACCGGGCGTCCCCGCCGGCGTGAACAGCGGCGTCCCGCCCACCTTGCCGAAGGCGAAGATGAACGTGTTCGGCGTGCCGGTCACCGGATCGACCGAGCTCTGCCCGAACGAGTACGCCTCGGCTCCTGCCGCGCCGAGCGCGGCCCTCGCCTCGGCCTCGGTCGCCGCCGCGCCGTAGAAGATCACGAACGACAGCGAGGCTCCCGGTGCGAGTCCGCCGAACCTGAAGTCGAACAGCGCCCCGATGTCGCCGGGTCCCTGGTCGACGCCGTTGCCCTCGAACAGGATGCTCGACGGCCCCGAGAGCGGGTTCGGGCTCGCGAAGCCGTCGTCGCTCGTGTAGAACAGGGCGCTCGCCGAGCCGCCGTCGATCGTGACGAACTCGTCGAAGGCGGTCGGCTCGATGTCCCAGTCCATCAGGCGTCGGTACTGCACGGTCGCGATGGGCGCGCCCGACACGTTCTCGATGGTGACGTTGACCTGGTACAGGTTCTTCGTCGCCGGCGAGGGCACGTACTGATGCGTCACGCGGAACACCGGTGCGCTCGCCGCGTCGTTGACCAGGACGACCGAGGTGGCCGTCGAGCCCGTGAACTCGAACGACTCGACCACGAGGTTCGTGCCGCCCTCGCCCTCGGTATCGAGATCGGCACCGCCCCAGACCCCGGAGGCGGGGTCCGCGACGCCCCAGCCCTCGCAGAGGCATCCGGGCGAGGTCGAATCGTTGCCCGTCGGCACGTACTCCAGGCCGGCATCGCCCGGTCCGGCGACCGAGCCCGTCGCGTCGGGCGTGTTGAGCTCTCCGGTCGGGTTCACCGCCAGGAGGATCGTGCCGTTCGTGATGCAGACGGCCGGGTAGCACGGACTGCCGGGGGTCGGCAGCGCGGCCGCGACGGGGCCGGCTTCGGCGGCGGCGAACAGGGTCACCGTCGGCTCGTCGACGTCGGCGGCGAGCGTCTCCTCGACGGTGGCCTCCGGCGCTGCGACGACGACCTCGGGGGGCTCCACTGCGGCGGGGGCGTCACCCCGACCGGGAGCCTCGCTTCCGCCCTCGGATGGTTCGGCGGGTTCGCCCCCGGACGGGGCCGGCTCGGCGGCCGGCTCGGCGGCCGGCTCGGGGGCCGGCTCGGCGGCAGGCTCCCCGTCGTCGACGACCGGAGCAGCGGGCACCGATGGCTCGGGCTCGACGGCCGGTTCACCGGTGGCGGATTCGTCGGTCGCCGGCTCGTCGGCGGCCGGCTCCTCGGTCGTCGACTCGTCGGCGGCCGGTTCCCCGCTCACGACGGCTGCCGCGGCATCCGGCGCCTCGGCGACCGCGGCGGGCTCGACGGCCGGCACCGGCTCGGCGGACGCGGCCGATTCCTCCGACGATGCCGGAGGATCGGGAACGGCGTCGTCGGCGATCGCGGGCAAGGGGGCGAGTGCGAGGGCCAGCGCGGCCATCATCGCGACGGCGCCCGCGGCGAGTCCGACGCGGGCTCGCTGGGAAGGTTGGGTGGACATGTTCGCTCCGTTCGAGTGGGCCCGGGGGGAACGGGTTGGCGGGTGTCCAGTCCGGGAATCGAGCCGGACGGCGGTCACGATACGCCCGCATCGACCTCGCCATGTCAGGGTCCGCCCTGACGTCGGCCGCCGGCGCACCGCCAGTTCGGGGGACGCGTGCGGGCACGCGGAAGAGCACCCGCCGGGCTCGACGCCCGGCGGGTGCTCTCGTGTTCGATCCATGGCGGCCGACGCGGATCCCCCCGCATCGGCCGCACGGCTCACTCCGCGAGGATCAGGTAGAGCGCCTTGCGCGCCTCGTCGATCTTCGCGGTCGCCGCCGCGCGCTGCTCGTCGCTCGCCGCGTGACGGAACTGCCCCGCGACACCCATGAGCTTGCCGAGCGCCTGGAAGAGCTCGGTGGCCGATTCACTCGGCTTGGGCATGGCGTCCCAGGCGTTCGCGAGCTCGGACTCGTGGTCGGCCACGTAGGCGCGGCCCTCGTCGGTGAGCTGGAACTCGGTCTTGCGGCCCTCGCCGACGGCGACGATGAGGCCCTCGTCGACGAGCTGTTGGAGCGTCGGGTAGACCGAGCCGGGGCTCGGCCGCCAGGCGCCGTCGGTCTTCTCGGCGACGGCCTTGATGATGGCGTACCCGTTGCTCGGTGCCTCGGCGAGCAGCGACAGGATCGCCGCCCGCACGTCGCCCTTGGGCCGGCGGCGCGGCCCGCGGCCGCCGAAGCCGGGCCCGAATCCTGGGCCGCCGGCGAAGGCGGCGTCGCCCCACGACCCGGGGCCCGCGTGGCCGAAGCCGTGGCCGGGGTCGCGGTGGAAGCGGCCCTCGCTGCGGAAGTGGTGGCGCATCCGGCCGTGCCGGTCTGCGGAGCGGCGGAGGTCGCCTTCAGTGAAGTGTTCGCGTGTCATGAGCGCGGACTCCTTTCGTCCTGCCCTGATGAAAGAGCATTCGCAGAACTTCTGCGATGTGTTTACGATATATCGCTATTGTATCGCTGTCAAGTCGTCCGCGGCGGACCCGATCGTGTGCCGTATGGTGAGCGCGTGCGCACACGACGCCTGCCGGCCACGGCCCCGCGATGAGGGTCGGCATCGTGGGCGGCGGCGGCGCGGGGCTCACGACCGCGTGGCTCCTCGACCGGCACCACGACGTGATCCTCCTCGAGCGCGAGGCGCGCCTCGGCGGCCATGCCGACACCGTCGACATCGAGGCGCACGGGCGCCGGCTCCGGGTCGACGCGGGCTTCGAGTTCTTCTCCCCCGGCACGACGTACGCCGGCTTCAATCGACTGCTCGACGCCCTGGGCGTCGTCCGGGAGACCTACGACGCCACGCTGACCGTGTTCGACATGCGGGCGCAGCACCCGATCGCGATGCCGCCGATGCGCGGCGGCCGTCCGATCCTTCCCTCCTTCTCGCCGGCGTCCCTGCGGACGCTCCTCAGGTTCCGGGCGTTCCTCGACGACCTGCCCGCGTTCCTGGCCAGGCGCGACACCACGGTCACCATCGGCGAGTACCTCGAGCGCGCGAGGCTGCCGAAGCCGTTCGTCGAGGGCTTCCTCCTCCCCCTGCTCCTCGCCTTCTGGTGCGTCGAGCGAGCTGAGTTCCTCGGGTTCGCCGCCTACAACGCGCTCTACTACCTCGGCGAGAACGCGACGAGTGGATTCCGTGCGCCGGTCCAGAGCACGATCGTCGGCGGCATGCGCGTCTACGTCGACGCGATCGTCGACTCGCTGGAACGCACCGAGGTCCGCCGGGGTGCCGAGGTCGTGCGGGTCGAACGCCTCGACGGCACCTGGCAGGTCACCGATGCCGTGGGGCGCACCGACGCGTTCGATCGGCTGGTGCTGGCCTGCAACCCGAAGCGCGCCCATGCACTCGTCGGCCACATCCCCTCGCTCGCCGGAATCGCCGGAGAGCTCGCCAGGTTCGAGACGTTCACGACGACCATCGCGATCCACGGGGACCGGCGCCTGATGCCCGCCCACGAGGCGTCGTGGTCGGTCGTCAATGCGCGCCTGCACGGCGAGCGCAGTTCGCTGTCGGTGTGGAATCCCCGGCTCGGACTGCCCGTGTTCAAGAGCTGGGTCACCTTTGACGAGCGGATGCCGCACCCGCTCCACGCCGTCGTGACCTACGAGCACGGACGGATCACGCCCGACTACTTCGACGCGCAGGCGCGGCTCGCGCCGCTGAACGGGACGGAGGGCCTGTGGCTCGCCGGCCTGGCCATGCACGACGCGGATTCCCACGAGAGCGCCGTGCGCTCGGCGATGACGGTGGCCGAGGGTCTGGCGCCCGACTCTGCGAGGCTCCGGACGCTCGTCGCGCCGGGCTGACCGTCCGCGTCCGGGCGTCCGCATCCCCGGGGGCCGGCGTCCGGCCATCCGCTCGCTCCGGCGAGGGTCAGACGCCCTCGTCGTCCTCTTCATCGGACATGGCGAACTCCTCGAGGTCGGACCCGGCCGCCTCGGCCGCGGCATCCGGCCCACCGTCTTCTCCGGATGCCTCGGATGCCTCGGCGACGTCCTCCGTGCCCTCGTGGAGCGTGCCCATGCCGTCGGGATACCCGGCCTGGTCCGGGTACTCGAACGTCCCGTCTGCACTCATGACGATCCCCTCTCTCGAGCGGATGCCGCGTGCTCGGGCACCCGTGCGGCCCACACTAGCCGCGGGGCGGGCCCGGCGCGACGGGGTGACGCCCGGGACGACTCAGGGCGTGAGCACCTGCGGGCTGCCGACCGGGGCGTCCACGCCCATCTCGTCGGCGATGCGGTTGGCCTCCGCGATGAGGGTCGCGACGATCTCGGACTCGGGCACGGTCTTGATGACCTCGCCCTTGACGAAGATCTGGCCCTTTCCGTTGCCGGATGCCACGCCGAGGTCGGCCTCGCGGGCCTCGCCGGGTCCGTTGACGACGCAGCCCATGACGGCGACGCGCAGCGGCACGGTCATGCCCTCGAGCCCGTCGGTGACGTCGTTCGCGAGCTTGTAGACGTCGACCTGGGCGCGGCCGCAGGACGGGCAGGAGACGATCTCGAGCTTGCGCTCGCGCAGGTTGAGCGACTGCAGGATCTGGAGGCCGACCTTGACCTCCTGCGCGGGCGGCGCCGACAGCGAGACCCTGATCGTGTCGCCGATGCCCTCGCCGAGGAGGATGCCGAAGGCCGTCGCCGACTTGATGGTGCCCTGGAACTCGGGCCCCGCCTCGGTCACGCCGAGGTGGAGGGGCCAGTCGCCGCGCTCGGCGAGGAGGCGGTAGGCCTTGACCATGACGATCGGGTCGTTGTGCTTGACCGAGATCTTGAAGTCGTGGAAGTCGTGCTCCTCGAACAGCGACGCCTCCCAGACCGCCGACTCGACGAGCGCCTCGGGCGTCGCCTTGCCGTACTTCTGGAGCAGGCGCGGGTCGAGCGAGCCGGCGTTGACGCCGATGCGGAGGCTCACGCCGGCCGCCTTCGCCGCCGCGGCGATCTCACCGACCTTGTCGTCGAACTTGCGGATGTTCCCGGGGTTCACGCGCACCGCCGCGCAGCCGGCGTCGATCGCGGCGAACACGTAGTTCGGCTGGAAGTGGATGTCGGCGATCACCGGGATCTGGCTCTTCTTGGCGATGATCGGCAGCGCCTCGGCGTCATCGCGGCTCGGCACCGCGACGCGCACGATGTCGCATCCCGAGGCCGTCAGCTCGGCGATCTGCTGCAGCGTCGCGTTGATGTTCGTGGTGGGCGTCGTCGTCATCGACTGCACGCTCACCTGGGCGTCTCCGCCCACGAGGACCTTGCCCACCTTGATCTGGCGGGACTTGCGTCGAGGGGCCAGGACTTCGGGGATTTTCGGCATTCCGAGATTCACAGCAGGCACGAGACGAGTCTACGTCCGGCCCGCTGGGCGTGGCCTCCATCGAACGGATCTTCGTGGACGCGGCTCGCGCGAGGCGATTCAGCGAGGCCCGCGGTCGGTCTCCACGGCGTCGTCCCGCGAGCGGCCGCCGGACGCGCCGGATTCGGGGCTCCCGGTGTCCTCGGAGGCGCCGTGGTCGAGCCGGATCCGCCGACCGAGCTCGACGTCCTCCTGGTCCTTCCGCGCCGCCTTGTCGCTCTTCCTGGTGTCGCGGGGTGGGAGCTGGATCTGCTCCTCGGCCTCGATGCCGGCCTGCAACTGGCGGCCGCGCTCGAGCTCGGCGTCGAACTCGGCCCCGAACAGGAGCGCGCAGTTCGCCAGCCACAACCAGAGGAGGAAGACGATCACCCCGCCGAACGACCCGTACGTCCGGTCGTAGTTGGAGAAGTTCGCGACGTAGAGCGCGAAACCGGCGGACACGATCACCAGGGCGACGATGGCGACCACCGCGCCGAGGCTGATCCACCGGAACTTCGGCTGCTTCGCGTTGGGCGTGGCGTAGTAGAGGATCGCGATCGCGAGGATGACGGCGAGCGCGAGCAACGGCCACTTCGCGATCTCCCACACCACCTCGACGGCCTCGCCGAGGCCGAGCGCGTCCCCGATCGCCTCGGTCACCGGCCCCGAGACCACCAGGATGACCGCGATGACGACGATGAGCACGAGCGTGATGATCGTCACGACGAGTTGCATGGGGCGGAGCTTCCAGATCGGCCGCCCCTCCTCGATCTCGTAGATCTCGTTCATCGCCCGACTGAAGGCGCCGACGTAGCCGGAGGCCGACCAGATCGCGAGCACGAGGCCGGTCACGAAGCCGAGCCCCGCAGCCGGCGACGTGCTGAAGTCCTCGAGCGGACCTCGGATGATGTCCAGCGCCTGACCGGGCGCCACCTGCTCGACGATCCCGAACAGGGCGTCGATGGCCCGCTGGCCCTGCCCGACGAGCGCGAGCAGCGACATCAGCGCCAGCAGCCCGGGGAACAGGGCCAGCACCCCGTAGTACGTGAGCGACGCTGCACGATCAGGGCACTGGTCGTCGATGAACTCGCGGAAGCTCTTGCGAAGGACGTAGAGCCACGAGCGCTTGGTCACCTCCTTGGGCGAGTCCGGCTTGCGGTCGTCCTCGGGCGCGGGGGCGCCGTCCTGCGGACGGGTCACCGGAGCGGTCATGATCTCCTCCTCGGTCCACGGATGCCGGGACGAGCCATCAGGCGGTCGCCGGCCCGGCCCTCGCAGCGGTGCCGGTCGTTCCAGTGTTCGACGGGATCCGAACCGGGCACAGGCCCTCCACAGATCGAGCAGCGGGCGCTATAGTGCCCTCGCCGCGCGCCCGGCGAAGCGGTCTCCCGGGTCGCGGGCCCACGCCGGTCGCCGCGCTCGTGGACGGCGACCCGTGCTCAGGCGCATCCGTCCGCGATCATCACCGGCGCGCCCAGCCACTCGACCGTGGTCTCGTCCTCCGAGGCCGTCGCCACCACGGTCGCCGTCTCGGCGCGCTCGTCGGGGCGAGTGAGTTCGAGGGTCTCGACGGGTACACCGACGCAGGTCCAGAGCGCCGCGTCGAACACCGGGTCGCCGGCCAACGACGTCCAGTCGTCGGTGGCGTGGAACCCCTGCTCGCTCGAGAGCTCGAGGCCGCCCGCGTCGGGCCCGTCGAAGTAGACGGCGAATCGCGGCCACACGTAGTCGAGCGCGTGGCCCTCTCGGCGCTCCTCGTCGTAGTGCCGCTCGTCGACCACGAGGTCCCCCCAGGAATGGAAGGTGCCGGGCGGGGTGTGGTTCGTCCCCTCGTACGGCTCGACGACCGGAGGCTCGTCGAACAGGTCGGTGAGGACGGCGATCGACTCTGCCGGATCGGACATGTAGTCGAGGGAGTCGACCACCCCACCGGCGGCATCGCGGAGCTCGAGCGTCTGCGGGCGCACGACGAGCGCCACGACCCCGGCCAGCGGATCGGGGTCGGCCGCGGTCGCCGTCGCCGACGTCGAGGGCGCCGGCGAGGACGCCGGCGATGCAGGCGCCGTCGGCGTCGGTGCAGGTGCCGACTCCGCGTCGGCGGTGCCCGCGCATCCGGACAGGGCGAGGATCGCACCGATCGCGAGGATCGACCCGAGGCGAGCAGTGCGGGGCATCGGGCACCGTTCCTTCCGTGGTGGCATCCGACGCCACTGCCCAGATCCTCCCAGCGGCACGGGCCGGTCGGGAAGCTTCGGAGGCGACGATCCGGTAACGAACCCGGGTCAGGCGCCGACCAGCAACGGCGGCTCGGTCGCCGCGATCACCTCGTCGACGCTCACGCCCGGCGCGCACTCGACGAGGCGGAGCCCCTCCGGCGTCACGTCGATGACCGCGAGGTCGGTGACGATGCGGTCGACGACGCCGCGGCCGGTCAGCGGCAGCGAGCACTCGCGCACGATCTTCGGAGTGCCGTCCTTGGCCACGTGCTCCATGAGCACGATGACGCGGCGTGCTCCGTGGACGAGGTCCATCGCGCCGCCCGGGCCCTTGACCATCTTGCCGGGGATCATCCAGTTGGCGAGGTCGCCGGTGGCGGAGACCTGCATCGCGCCGAGGATCGCGGCGTCGATCTTGCCGCCCCGGATCATGCCGAAGCTCGTCGCCGAGTCGAAGTAGGCGGCCCCCGGCAGCACGGTCACGGTCTCCTTGCCGGCATTGATGAGGTCGGGGTCGACCTCGGACTCGCGCGGGTACGGCCCGACGCCCAGGATGCCGTTCTCGGATTGCAGCACGACGGTCACGCCCTCGGGCACGTGGTTCGGCACCAGGGTCGGGAGCCCGATCCCGAGGTTCACGTAGGAACCGTCGGCGAGCTCCTCGGCCGCGCGGGCGGCCATCTCGAGCCTCGTCAGCGCCATCTCAGGCCTCCTCTCGCACGGTGCGGCGTTCGATGCGCTTCTCGACCCCTGGCCCGACCACGACGATGCGGTCGACGAAGACGCCCGGCAGGTGCACGGCGTCGGGATCCAGTTCGCCCGGCTCCACGAGGTGCTCGACCTGGGCGATGCACACGCGCCCGGCCATCGCCGCGAGCGGCGAGAAGTTGCGCGCCGACTTGTCGAACACGAGGTTGCCGTGACGGTCGCCGCGGAGCGCGTGCACGAGGGCGAAGTCGGTCGTGATGGCCTCCTCGAGCACGAACTCGCGCTCGCGTCCGGCGACCCGGAAGGTCTGCACGGGCTTCGGCGGGCTGGCGAGCGCGACGGACCCGTCGGCCGCGTACCGCTGCGGCAGTCCACCGTCGGCGACCTGCGTGCCGACCCCGGTCTGGGTGAAGAACGCGGCGATGCCGCTGCCGCCGGCGCGGAGCTTCTCGGCGAGCGTGCCCTGGGGCGTCAGCTCGAGTTCGAGCTCGCCCGAGAGGTACTGCCGGGCGAACTCCCGGTTCTCCCCGACGTACGAGGAGGTCATCTTCCGGATCCGACCCGCCGCCAGCAGGACCCCGAGGCCCCAGTCGTCGACACCGCAGTTGTTGCTCACGACGCTCAGCTCGTCGACACCGCGCTCCAGCAGCGCGTCGATCAGCACCATCGGGATGCCGCAGAGCCCGAATCCCCCGACGGCGAGGCTCGCGCCCCGCGGGACGTCGGCGACCGCCTCCGCCGCACTGCTCCTGACCTTGTCGAGTGCCATGTCACGACCTCCTCGTCGACTCGATGACGGGATGCGCACCTCGGACTTCGTGAATCCGGTGAATGCTCCCTAACCGAATCGTAGGATGGAACCAGCGCACAACCAACCCCGACGAAGGAGTCCACGGATGTCCCCCACCGATGTCGTCATCATCGCCGGCGCCCGCACGCCGTTCGGCCGCATCAGCGGCAACCTCGCGACCCGGTCGGCGGTCGACCTCGGGGCCGTCGCGGTGCGCGGCGCCCTCGAGAGGGCCGGCGTCTCCCCCGACGACGTCGACCAGGTCATCCTGGGCCAGGTCCTCCAGGCCGGCGCCGGGCAGAATCCGGCGAAGCAGACCGCCGTCGCCGCGGGCATCCCCTGGCGGGTCCCCGCCGTCACGATCAACAAGGTCTGCCTGTCGGGCCTGGCCGCGATCACGGATGCCGCGCGGATGATCCGCCTGGGCGAGGCATCCGTCGTGGTCGCCGGCGGTCAGGAGTCGATGACGCAGGCGCCGCTCGTACTGCCCGGATCACGCAAGGGCTGGACCTACGGCAGCGTCGAGATGCTCGACCATGCCGCGCACGACGGGCTCACCGACGCCTTCGACCACGAATCGATGGGGGCCTCCACCGAGCGGGTCAACGGCCGCCTCGACCTGACGCGGGCCGAGCAGGACGAGATCGCGGCCGCATCCCACGTGCGCGCCGGCGCGGCCGCGGCACAGGGCCTCTTCGACGACGAGATCGTGCCCGTCGAGGTGCCGCAGCGCAAGGGCGAGCCGATCGTCGTCGGCAGCGACGAGGGCGTGCGTCCGGACTCGACCGCCGAGGTGCTCGGGCGTCTCCGCCCCGCCTTCAGCGAGGGCGGCACGATCACGGCAGGGAACTCCTCGCCGATCTCCGACGGGGCCGCCGCCGTCGTGGTGGCGAGCCGCGAGTGGGCGGAGTCGCGGGGTCTCCCCTGGCTCGTGCTCGTCGGCGAGTCGGGGCAGGTCGCCGGCCCCGACAACTCGCTGCACTCGCAGCCGTCGAACGCGATCGCGGCGGCGCTGGAGAAGGCCGGGCTCGCGGCATCCGACCTCGACCTGGTGGAGATCAACGAGGCCTTCGCCGCGGTCTCGCTGCAGTCGATGCGCGATCTCGGCCTCGACGCCGAGAAGGTCAACGTGCACGGCGGAGCCATCGCGCTCGGCCACCCGATCGGGGCCTCGGGCGCGCGCCTCGCCCTGCACGCGGCCCTCGAGCTCTCCCGTCGTGGCGGCGGCCGGGCCGCGGTCGCGCTCTGCGGTGGCGGCGGCCAGGGCGAGGCGCTCCTGCTGACGCGCTGATTCGACCGCCCCGAGCGGGCCCGGACCATCGAGACGGCGGATGCCGCGGCATCCGCCGTCTCCGCCGCCTTCGCCGTCGACGCGGCGTGTGCCACGATGTCGCCATGAGCTCGACCGCCCATCCCCCGCTCGACCACCGGCTCCGACGCATGACCGGCCGCGACCCCGACGAGCCGCATCGTGCGGCGACCCCGCTCGAGCTCCTCTTCGACCTCATGTTCGTCGTCGCGTTCAGCCAGGCGGGCGCCCAGACGGCGCACCTGCTCGAACTCGGGCACTGGGCACCGGCCATCGGCGGGTTCGCCTTCGCCGTGTTCGCGATCTGGTGGGCCTGGATCAACTACTCCTGGCTCGCGTCCGCCTACGACAACGACGACGTGTTCTTCCGCGTGGCGACGATGGTCGAGATGCTCGGCGTGCTCGTCCTCGCCCTCGGCCTCCCGCAGTTGTTCACGTCGCTCGACGAGGGCCACCACGTCGACAACGGCATCGTGATCGCCGGCTACGTGGTCATGCGCGTGGCGACGGTCGCGCTGTGGCTGCGCGCGGCCAAGCACGATCCGACGCGGCGGCGCACCGCGCTCACCTACGTCTGGTTCGTGTCGATCACCCAGGTCGGATGGCTCGTGCTGCTCGTCGTCAACCTGCCCGTGGCGCCCGCGCTCGCCTTCACCCTGGTGCTGGTGATCCTCGAGCTCGTCGGCCCCTATGTCGCGGAGCACGGACCGGAGGGCGGGACCCCGTGGCATGCGCACCACATCGCCGAGCGCTACGGGCTCCTCGTCATCATCACGCTCGGCGAGGTCGTGCTCGGCACGATCCTCGCCGTCTCCGCGGTGATCGAGAAGCAGGAGTGGTCGGTCGAGGCCGTGACCCTCGCGTTCGCGGGCACCGCACTCGTGTTCGGGCTCTGGTGGGCGTACTTCACGATGCCCTCGGACAAGGTGCTCACCCGGTTCCGCGAACGCGGCTTCGTCTGGGGGTACCTGCACTACTTCATCTTCTTCGCGCTCGCGGCGACCGGCGCGGGACTGCACGTGGCGGCCTACGAGATCGAGGGCGTCGCGCATATCGGCATCGTGCCGGCGCTGCTCACCGTCGTCGTGCCGGTCGGCATCTTCCTCGTCGCGCTCTTCACGGTCTACTCGTTGCTGCTCCGGCAGTTCGACCCGTTCCACGTCTGGCTCTTCCTCGGCAGCCTCGTGGCGCTCGCGCTGGCCGTCGTGGCGGTCGCGGCCGGCGCGAGCTTCGGGGTGGGGCTGCTCATCACGGCGGCCTCGCCGTTCGTCGTCGTGGTCGGCTACGAGACCGTCGGGCACCGCCATCAGGCCGCCGCGCTGGAGCGCGCCCTGGCCTGACCCGCGAACGCGACGAGGGGCGGATGCCGCGGCATCCGCCCCTCGCTCATGCCGACGCCCGATCAGCCGATCAGCCGTTCGGCCGGTTCGCGCGAAGCACCTCCAGACGCGCCCGGTACTCGAGCTCGTCGATGTCGCCCTTCGCGAAGCGCTCGGCGAGCGTGGACTCGGCGGAGGCGCCGCGCGCCCACGGTGCACCAGGCCCGTATCCGCCCGGGGCGTAGCCGGCCGCGGCCCACGCCCGGTGCCTGCGGCTGACGCCGAAGATCACGAGCCCGATGACGAGCAGCCAGAACAGCGGGATGAGGAAGAAGACCCAGCCGAAGCCGGCCGCCCAGGGTCCGGCGTGGGCGGCCACGGTTGCTGCGGTGGCGAGGGTGGTGAGCATGGCGTGTTCCCTTGATCGTGCGACCTGCGCTTCAGGTCGTCGATCTCGAGTCTCGCCAGCGCGCGGCATCCGCGAATCCGCCGACGGGAGGCACTTCGCCTGCTCCCCCGGGCGCAGCCGGCCCGTTCGCCCCTACCGCCAACCCGGCGCGACGAGTCCCGACTCGTAGGCGACGACGACGAGGTGGACCCGGTCGCGCGCGTGCAGCTTGGCCATGATGCGGGACACGTGGGTCTTCGCGGTGAGCGGGGAGAGCACCAATTCCCGCGCGACCTCGTCGTTCGTCAGCCCCTGCCCGACGAGCCGGAGCACCTCGCGCTCGCGCTCGGTGAGCGCCGCGAGGCGTTCGGCGTCGGGCGCGTCGCGGAGGCCCGTGGCCATGCGCTCGAGCAGGCGCTTCGTGACCCCCGGCGAGAGCAGCGCGTCTCCGCTCGCGACCACGCGCACCGCTCGGATGAGGTCGACCGGCTCGGTGTCCTTCACGAGGAACCCGCTCGCGCCGGCGCGCACCGCCCGCGCCACGTACTCGTCGAGCTCGAACGTGGTCACGATCACGACGCGGACGCCCGCGAGGGCGGGGTCGGCCGCGATCTGCTCCGTCGCCCAGAGCCCGTCGCCGTCGGGCATGCGGATGTCCATGAGCACCACGTCGACCGGATGCCGCCGCACGAGCTCGAGCAGCTCCGCACCGGTCGAGGCCTCGCCGACGACCTCGACGTCGGGCTCGGCCTGGAGCAGCGCACGGAAGCCCGCACGCACGAGGAGCTGGTCGTCGGCCAGCGCGACGCGGATCACGGCGTCGCCCTCCATGGCAGCCTGGCCTCGACCCTCGTGCCGCCCTCCGGCCGAGCCAGGAGCCGCACCGAGCCGCCGAGGAGCGTCGCGCGCTCCCGCATGCCGAGGATGCCGCTGCCGTCGACGGATGCCTCGGCCGTACCCGCGCCGTCGTCGTCGACGGTCAGGTGCAGTGCATCGCCGTCGCGCGCGACCGTGACCACGGCGTGCGTCGCTCCGGAGTGACGCACCACGTTCGTCAGGGCCTCCTGCGCGATGCGGTAGGCCGCGAACTGGGCGGCCCGACCCGGCGCATCGCCGTCGAGCCGGTCGTCGAGCCGCACCTCGAGGTCGGGGCTCGCCACGCCGGCGATGAGGCGGGGCAGCTCGGCCAGCTCCGCCTGGGGCGACAACGGCGCGTCGGCATCCGTGCGGATCGCCCCGAGCACGCTGCGGACCTCCTCGAGCGCGGTCTTCGACGTGGCCTTGATGTTCGCGAGCGCGGTCCTGGCCTGCTCGGCGTCGCGGTCCATGAGGTGCAGTCCGACGCTGGCCTGCACGTTGATCTGCGAGAGGGCGTGGCCGATGACGTCGTGCAGTTCGCGCGCGATGCGCACGCGCTCGCGCTCCTCGGCGCTCTGCCGGCGCGCCAGGGCTTCGGCCCGGACCTGACGCATGCGCGCGGCGCGGGTGCGCACGAACGCGCCGATGCCGAAGCAGAACGCGAGCGCGAGGGTCGTGACCGCGGCCCGGAACGGATGCCACGGCTGCCCCCAGGCGGTGATGAGCACCACGGCCGCGATCCAGGCGGCGACCACCGAGCTCGCGGCCCACACCGTCGCGCCGTGGGCGACGGCGATCACGATCGCGAAGGCGAGGGCGACGTACGGAGGTCCGGCGTCGGGCGTCAGGAGCAGGTCGGCGAGTGCCGCGAGCGAGACGAAGGCCACGGTCGGCCCCGGCCACCGTCGGATCGTGAGGAGCGCGAGGGGGCCGATCGCGGCCAGCAGCACCTGGCCGAGGCCGGCCGGCCACCCGGCATCCGACCAGATCGCGATGCCGATGGCCGCAGGCACCTGCACGAGCAGGGAGATGACGACGGGCGCGAGGAGCCGGAACGCCGCGGGCGGCCGGAATCGCTCGCCGCCCCACTCGTCACCGGGTCGGCCGTCGACGCCCGGACGTCCGTCCCATCCGGATCGGACCTCCCAGGGCGGCGCATGCATCCCCGAAGCGTACCGAGGGCGGCCGCGCCGCGAATCCTCCGCCGGGCGCCTCATGGGGTACTCCCACGGGAGTACGGGGCCACCGGTCCGGCGGCGGAGGAGGGCGACGGCAGGATCAGAACAGCTGCACCGGCTTCACGAGGTCGGCGTAGATGAGCAGCGCGCTCATCGCGCCGAGGATCACCACGACGCCCAGGGTGAGCGGCATGAGCTTGGCCATGTCGACGGGCCCCGGGTCGGGCCGCCCGAAGAGCTTCGCGAAGCCTCGCCGGATCGCCTCCCAGAGCGCCCCCGCGATGTGGCCGCCGTCGAGCGGCAGCAGCGGCACCAGGTTGAACACGAAGAGGGCGATGTTGAGCGAGCCGAGGATGCCGATGAGCCCGGCCACCTTGTCGACGCTCGCGAGCTGGTCGGTGGCCGCGACCTCGCCGGCGACCCGGCCGACGCCGACCACGCTCAGCGGGCCGTTGGGGTCGCGCTCCTCGGGACCGAACGCCGCGTTCGCCACGTCGATCATGCGCTGCGGCAGGTTCACGATGATGCCCGCGACGCCGGCGATGTTCTCGCCGATGGCCGGGAGCACCGCGGTCGCGGGCTGCTGGACGCGCGCGACGGTCGGGCCGATGCCGACGAACCCGACGTCGACGGTCACGGGCTCGCCCGCGTCATCCGTCACCACCTTGCCGTCGTCGCCGACCACGTACCGCTCGCTGAGCGCGGGGGTCACGGTGAGCGTCTGCTCGTCACCGCCTCGCTCGATGACGACGGCGAGCGCCTCGCCCGGGTTGCCGCGGATGATCGCCGTCGACTGCTCCCAGGACGTGACCGGCTCGCCGTCGATGGAGACGATCGTGTCGCCCGGCTTCAGCCCGGCCTCGGCGCCGGGCGCGGCGGGATCCCCGGACTCGCAGGTCTGCCGCTCGCTCGTCGCGGGGAGCACGCAGGCGTTCACCGAGGCGACGGTGGTCGTCGACTGCGCCACGCCGAAGCCCATCAGCAGCACGCCGAACAGCACGACCGCGAGCACGAGGTTCATGAACGGACCGCCGAACATGATGATGATGCGCTTCCAGACCGGGAGCAGGTAGAAGGCCCGCTGCTCGTCGCCCGGCGTGATGGACTCCTGGCTCGAGTCGCGGGCGTCCTGGACGAGGCCCTTGAAGAACCCGGTCGAGTCGGCGTGCACCTGCTCGCCCTTGGCCGGCGGGAACATGCCGATCATCGAGATGTAGCCGCCGAGCGGGATCGCCTTGACGCCGTACTCGGTCTCGCCCCGCCGCCTGGACCACAGCGTCGGGCCGAAGCCGATCATGTACTGCGTGACCTTGACGCCGAAGAGCTTCGCGGGAACCAGGTGACCGATCTCGTGCAGCGCGATGGACACGGCGAGGCCGATGACGACGACGACCACGCCGAGGATGAACGGGAGCACGGATTGCACCCGATGAGCGTACTGCCGAAGCCTTTGCGTCCGCTGACGCTCGGCTGGGAGCCCGAGCGACCGGATGCCGCGAGCGATGCCGGCGGCGGATGCCGCGAGCGATGCCGGCGGCGGATGCCGCGAGCCGCCGCCGCGCGGGCGCCGGCCGTGCCGGGGTCAGCCCTTCGCGATGCGCGCGTTCGCGGCGGCGCGCGCGAGCCGCTCGGACTCCGCGAGCGAGGCCACCGTGACGGCCCGTTCTGGCGACTCGTGCGCCTCGACGACCGCCCGCACGGTGTCGACGATGTCGAGGAACCCGATGCGCCCGGCGTGGAAGGCGGCCACCGCCTCCTCGTTGGCCGCGTTGAACACGGCCGGGTAGTCGCCGCCCGCGCGGCCGACCTGCTTCGCGAGCGACACGGCGGGGAAGGCCTCGTGGTCCAGTGGCTCGAAGGTCCAGGAGGAGGCGACCGTCCAGTCGAGCGGGCGCCCGACCGCCGCGACGCGGTTCGGCCAGTCGAGGCCGAGCGAGATGGGCAGGCGCATGTCCGGCGGCGAGGCCTGCGCGATGGTGGATCCGTCGACGAACTCGACCATCGAATGCACGATCGACTGCGGGTGGACCGTCACGTCGATCCGGTCGTAGGGCACGTCGAAGAGGAGGTGCGCCTCGATGACCTCGAGGCCCTTGTTGACGAGGGTCGCGGAGTTCGTCGTGACGACGAGGCCCATGTCCCACGTCGGGTGCGCGAGGGCCTGCGCGGGCGTGACCTCCACGAGGTCCTCGCGACGACGGCCGCGGAACGGGCCGCCCGACGCGGTGAGCACGAGCCGGCGCACCTCGTCGTCCGTGCCGGAGCGGAGCGCCTGGGCGATGGCCGAGTGCTCGGAGTCGACCGGCACGATCTGGCCGGGTCGCGCGAGCCGGGTGACGAGGTCGCCGCCCACGATGAGCGACTCCTTGTTCGCCAGGGCGAGCGTGGCGCCGCGCTCGAGCGTCGCGATCGTCGGCCCGAGGCCCACCGAACCCGTGATGCCGTTCAGCACGACGTCGGCGTCGACGTCGCGCACGAGCTGCACCGCCTCGTCGATGCCGACCGCGGTGTGCTCGACGCCGAACTCCGCGGCCTGCGCCTCGAGCTCGGCGCGATTCGAGCCGACCGCGAGGCCGACCACCTCGAATCGCCGGGGATTCGCACGGATGACGTCGAGGGCCTGGGTGCCGATCGAACCGGTGGAGCCGAGGATGATGACTGAGCGCACGAGTCCACCCTACGGTCGCGGCCCTCGAGCGGCGGCCCGGCCCCCCGCGGTCAGCCCAGGATCGCGACCGACGCCGCCCGCGGGCCGGGCACGGGCACGTCGTGGAACGAGACCGCTCGCCAGAACGACCCGAACTCGGGGACGCCCCGCTCGATGCGCCCGACGCCGCCGTCCTCGTTCGGGGCGGAGACGGCGAGCCTGGACGGCTCGATGAAGTCCGTGTGGCCGAGCGCCCGCAGCAGTGCGGTCTTGCGCGCCCAGAGCGTCGCCCGCACGAGCGCCGCCTCGTCGGGGCCGAGCGAGCGCAGCGCCCGCCGCTCGTCGGGGTGCAGGGCGGCCTCGTCGATCAGCACGCCCGACTCGGCGGCCGCCGGCTCGACGGCGACCCCGAGCGGATGCCGCGTCCCGGTCGCCGCGATGATCGCTCCGCCGTCGATCGCGACGTCGGCGTACCGGTGCGCTCCCGAGGCGGTGAGCGGGTAGGCGACGTGCACCCGGCCGTGGCGGGCGCCGCACTCGTCGCACGCGTGCACGAGTTCGACGTCGTCGGAGGGCACGGATGCCGCACGGGCGACGAGCGCCCGCAGCACGGCGTCCGGCGCGACCTGCCGCCGGCCCCCGACGACGATGCGCACCAGCACGCCGGTCTGGCCGAGCTCGGTCGGCTCGTCGGAGAACGGGTCCACCACCCCATCATCGCGCACGAGGGCGTCGGCGGGACGATCCGTCGACGCGCCGCGCGGGGGCGCCATATGCCCGCCTCGGTATGGTCGGGCGCCTAGTGTCGGAGGGTGACAGAGCAGGACGAGGGCCGAATCGACGGCGGCGAGGATCGAGACGCCACCGGAACCGTGCGGCAGGGGCCGGCATATCGCATCATCCGCGGCATCCTGCGACCGATCGCACTCGGCGTCTACCGGCCGAAGATCACCGGCACCGAGCACATCCCCGCGCACGGGCCTGTCATCCTCGCCAGCAATCACCTGTCCTTCATCGACAGCGTCGTGATCCCGCTCGCCTCGCCGCGTCCGGTCCAGTTCCTCGCGAAGAACGACTACTTCACGGGCACGGGGTTCCGGGGGTGGCTCTCGCGCACCTTCTTCACCGCGATCGGTGCGGTCGGCGTGCAGCGGGGCGCGGGCGCCGATGCGCAGGCCGCGCTCGACGCGGGCCGCGGCATCCTCGAGTCCGGCAACGCCTTCGCGATCTACCCCGAGGGCACCCGCTCGCTCGACGGGCGCCTCTACCGAGGCCGCACGGGGGTCGCCTGGCTGGCGCTGCAGACGGGCGCCCGGATCGTGCCGGTCGGACTCATCGGCACCCAGGAGATCCAGCCGGTCGGGGCGAAGCTGCCGCGGATCCGGCCCGTCACGGTCCGATTCGGGCCGGCCATCGATGTCTCCGGCCATGGTCCGGCCACCTCCGGACGAGCCCGCCGCAGCGCCACCGACGAGATCATGGCCGGCATCCATGCGCTCACCGAGCAGGAACTCGCGGGTGCCTACAACGAGTCGCCGCCGCAGGGCGCGATCGCCAAGTTCGCCGACCGGATCGCGCCGCGCGAACGCATGTGACCGGCACGCGGCATCCGGTCGATTCCCAGCGCCGACCTCGGCCGTCACGGTAGGGTCTGCCTGATGAGCACCGTCGCCCGCCTCGCACGCCTCACCACGGTCGTCGTCGCGCTGCTCGCCCTCGCCGGCTGCGTGAGCGCCCCCGCGACCCCGGTCAGGGTCGACCGCACCCTCCCCGAACCGCCCACCACCGAGTTCGACCCCGGCCTCATCGTGAGCGACGACGCGTTCTACAACGCCGATGCCATGAGCGAGGCGGAGATCCAGGCGTTCCTCGATCGGGTCCCCTGCCGCGCCGACGACGGCATCGACTGCCTCACCGACTACACCGAGACCACCACGACCCAGCCCGCCGTGGGCGGCACCCACTGCGCCGAGTACCGGGGCGGCACGAACGAATCCGCCGCGCGCATCATCCGGAAGGTCGGCGCCGCGTGCGGCATCAGCCCCCGCGCGCTGCTCGTGCTCCTGCAGAAGGAGCAGTCGCTGCTCACCCGCCCGACGGCCTCCGGCTACGAGCGGGCGACCGGCTACGCGTGCCCCGACACGGCCGATTGCGACCAGAAGTACTTCGGCTTCTTCAATCAGGTCTACAACGCCGCCTGGCAGTTCCGGCAGTACACCGAGCACCCCGAGCGGCGCTACATGGTCGGGCCCACCGACATCGGCTACAACCCCGATGCCGCCTGCGGCGCGAGCACGGTCGAGATCCGCAACCAGGCCACCGCCAACCTCTACAACTACACGCCGTACCAGCCCAACGACGCGACGCTCGCCGACCCAGAGGCCGGCGACGGCTGCGGCGCCTACGGCAACCTCAACTTCTGGCGTCTCTGGCACCGGTGGTTCGGCGACCCGACCGCCGAGCGGTATCCCGCCTTCTTCGGCCCGTGCACGAGGCTCGTCGGCGGACACGCCTGCCCCGTCGAGCCGACGCTGCCCGCGGTGATCGTCACGCCCTGACCCGGCGGAGCCTTGCTCAGCCGGCGGCGACGGCCACGGGCTCGTGCCGCACCGGGAAGGCGACGGATGCCGCGATGAAGCACTTCGCGGCCGCCTCGGCGTGGATCTCCTGGGCGAGCGCGACCATCGCGGGATCGCGGACGACGACCCGCGGGCGGAGCACGACCTCGCGGAACGCGCCGCCGCCGCGGCCGTCCTCGACCATGGTGCCCGTGGCGGAGTCCGTGTAGCCGACCACGACGACGCCGTGAAGGGTCGCGACGTGCAGGTACGAGAGCAGGTGGCACTGGCTGAGTGCGCCGAGCAGCAGCTCCTCGGGGTTCCACCGCTCGGCGTCACCGTGGAAGACCCGGTCGCTCGAGCCCTCGATGACGTGCGACTTGGCGGCGGCCTGCAGCACGTGGTCGCGGCCATAGGCGCGGTAGCCGGTGGTGCCGCCCTCCCGGGCGCCGGTCCACTCGACGTCGACGGCGTAGGCGTGTTCGCCGAGCATCATGCGGCTCCGTTTCGGGCTCGTGCCGAGGAGTCGTCCCCGGTCGGGGTCAACGCTAGCCGCGGCATCCGACGCTCGCATGCCGACGGCCCCGATCGCCCTCGGGCGGCGGCCCGGCGGCGCTAGTCTGGAAGCATCATGACTGACATCCAGACCCCCGCAGAGACCCCGGCCGCACCCGTCTACTCGGTGGCCCAGGAGCGCCGCATCGTCACGGCGATCCCCGGCCCCAAGTCGCATGAACTGCAGGCGCGACGCGCGAAGGTCGTCTCCGCCGGTGTCTCCTCGGCCCTGCCCGTCTACATCGAACGCGCCAACGGCGCCGTGCTCGTCGACGTCGACGGCAACCAGTTCATCGACTTCGGCGCCGGCATCGGCGTGACGACCATCGGCCACACCGAGGCATCCGTCGTCGAGGCCGCCGCGGCCCAGCTGCAGGACGTCATCCACACGCTGTTCACGATCACGCCCTACGAGGAGTACGTGCGCGTGGCCGAACTGCTCGCCGAGCGCACCCCCGGCACGCATGAGAAGCGCACCGTGCTCGTGAACTCGGGCGCCGAGGCGGTCGAGAACGGCGTCAAGATCGCGCGCAAGCACACCGGCCGCCGCGCCGTCGCCGTGCTCGACCACGCCTATCACGGCCGCACCAACCTCACGATGGCCATGAACTACAAGGCGCACCCCTACGCCACCGGCTTCGGGCCGTTCGCCGGCGACGTCTACCACGCCCCGAGCTCCTACCCCTATCGCGACGGCCTCTCCGGAGCGGATGCCGCGGCCCGCACCATCGGCTACCTCGAGAAGGTCATCGGGGCGAGCGACCTGGCGTGCCTGGTCGTCGAGCCCATCCAGGGCGAGGGCGGCTTCATGGTCCCCGCCGACGGCTTCCTCCCGATGCTGCAGGCCTGGTGCACCGAGCACGGCGTGGTCATGATCGCCGACGAGATCCAGTCCGGCATGGCGCGCACCGGTCGCTACTTCGCGAGCGAGCACTTCGGCTGGACGCCCGACCTGGTGCTCTCGGCCAAGGGCATCGCCGGCGGCCTTCCCCTCGCGGGCGTCACCGGGCGCGCCGAGATCATGGACTCCGCGCACGCGGGCGGCCTCGGCGGCACCTTCGGCGGCAATCCGGTCGCCTGCGCGGCCGCGATCGCCGTCTTCGAGTCCATCGAGGCGAACGACCTGCTCGCCGAGGCCACGCGCATCGGGCGGACCCTGACGGCCGGCCTCGAACGCCTCAAGGCGCGCTACGACGTCATCGGCGAGATCCGCGGCATCGGCGCGATGGTCGCCATCGAACTCGTCCAGCCCGGCACCGGCTCGACGACGAAGGTGCCGAACCCCGAAGCCGTTTCCGCGCTCGTCGCCCACGCCGCCCAGCAGGGGGTCCTGCTCCTCAGCGCAGGCACCTTCGGCAACGTGCTGCGCTTCCTCCCGAGCCTGGCGGTGAGCGACGCGCTCATCGAAGACGCCCTGCACGTGCTCGACGACGGCTTCGCGGCACTCGGTTGATCCGGTGACCGGCACCTTCTCCATCTCAGACGCCGTCGAGCTCGCCGTGGTCGAACGCAGTGGTTTCACCGAGTCCAGGCACGCCGGCTCCGCCGTCGTGCTCTCACCCGAGGGCGAGCTCCTGCGCGCCCTCGGAGACGTGGCGACGCCCGTCTTCCCCCGTTCCGCGATGAAGCCGTTCCAGGCCGTCGCCGTCATGGCCTCCGGAGTCACCCTCCGAGGCGAGGACGCCGCGATCGCGACCGCCAGCCATTCGGGCACGGCCGCGCACGTCGCACTCGTCCGCGGGCTGCTGGCCAGGGACGCGCTACCCGAATCGGCGCTCGGCTGCCCACCGGCCGCCCCGCTCGACCAGACCGCCCGGGACGAGCTCGTCCGTTCGGGCGGTGCGCGGGAGCGCGTCTACATGACGTGCTCGGGCAAGCACGCCGCGATGCTGCTCGCCTGCTCCGCGAACGGATGGCCGCTCGACGGCTACCTCGACCCCGCGCATCCCCTGCAGAAGCGGATCCTCGACGTGCTCGAGCGCCTGACGGGCGAGCGACCGGCGGCAACCGCGCCCGACGGGTGCGGCGCCCCCGTGCACGCCGTCAGCCTCACCGGACTCGCCCGCGGCATCCAGAAGATCACGACGGCGGCGCACTCCTCCCCGTTCGCGCTCTTCCGCGAGGCCGCGGCCCTCACCGAGGGCGTGCGCGAGAACGCGTGGGCGGTCGCCGGCCCCGGCCAGCCCGACACCGTGGCGATCGAACGACTCGGCGTGTTCGCCAAATTCGGCGCCGAGGGCGTCATGGTGATGACCGCACCCGACGGCACGACGACCGCGCTCAAGGTGCTCGACGGCTCGTCTCGCGCCTCGACCATCATCGGGCTCCGGCTGCTCGCGAACGCCGGCGCAATCGACGATGCCGCCGTCGACCGGGTCGCGACCGAGCTCGACCTCTGGATCATGGGCGGCGAACGCCGCGTCGGCGAGGTCCGCGCGAGCTTCTGACCACCCGTGTCGCGGGCGCGGCGGGCCACGTCTTCCGATGACGGATGCCGCACGGGATCGGGGTTCCGGTGCGGCATCCGCCGTTCAGCTCGGCTCCGGGTCAGCCGAGCTTCGCGAGCCGTTTCGCCCGCGCCGCACGGGAGACCTGTGCGCCGATGACGAGCACGATCGCGAAGAGGAACACCGCCGACGCGATGACGTTGGCTTCGGCGGGGATGCCGCGGGACGCCGAGATGTACACGTACTTCGGGAAGGTCGAGACCGACCCCGAGTTGAAGTTCGTGATGATGAAGTCGTCGAAGCTGAGCGCGAACGAGAGCAGAGCAGCCGCCACGATGCCGGGAAGCAGCAGCGGGAAGGTGACCCGCCAGAACACCTGCGCCGGCGACCCGTAGAGGTCGCGACCGGCTTCCTCGAGTGCCGGATCGAGGCTCGCGACGCGGGCCTTCACCGTCACCACGACGAAGCTGATGCAGAACATCGTGTGCGCCAGGATGATCGTCGTCATGTCCTTCGGAACGCCGACCGCGAGGAACTGCGCGGCGAGCCCGGCGCCGAGCACGACCTCTGGGGTGGCCATCGGTAGGAAGAGCAGCAGGCTGATCACCGAGCGGGCCCGGAACCGGTAGCGCACGAGCGCGATCGCGATCATCGTGCCGAGCGTCGTGGCGATGACGGTCGCGACGAGCCCGATGACGACGCTGTTCGCGAAGGCCTGGCACACGGCCCCGCCCTCGACGTTGCAGACGTTCAGCCACTTGTCGAAGGTGAACCCTCGCCAGGCGATGTTCGACTTCACGGAGTCGTTGAACGAGAAGACGAACGTGTACGCGATCGGGATCATCAGGAAGACGAACGCGATGACCGCGTAGACCGGCAGCAGCCAACTGCCGAGGCCGAAGCGGCGGCCCCGCTCGGGTCCGCGACGCGGTTCGGTCTGCTGGCTCTCGGAGAAGCCGCCGAGGACGGCGGCCGCCTGGACTTCGCCGCTCACAGCAGGTCCTCCGTTCCGGAACGCTTGACGTAGATGCCGACGAGCACGAGGATCGCCGCCATCAGGATGATCGACAGCGCTGCGGCCGCCGGGTAGTTGAGCAGGACGAGGAAGTTCGCCTCGATCACGTTGCCCATCATCTGCGTGTCGGGCCCGCCGAGGAAGTCCCGGCTGGCGTTCACGTAGTCGCCGGCTGCCGGGATGAAGGTGAGCAGCGTGCCCGCGACGATGCCCGGCATGGACAGCGGCAGCGTGACCTTCCGGAACACCGTGAACGGGTTCGCGTACAGGTCGCTGCCCGCCTCGAGGTAGCGCAGGTCGAGTCGTTCGAGCGTCGTGTACAGCGGCAGCGTCATGAACGGGATGAAGTTGTACGTGAGGCCGAAGATCACCGCGAACGGCGTGCCCGTGAAATGCGCATCGGGCCCGAGCAGCGAGAGCGCCTTCAGGGACGTGATCACGAACGACTCGTCGGACAGGATCTGCTTCCATGCGAGCGTGCGCAGCAGGAAGCTGATGAAGAACGGTGCGATCACGAGCACGAGCATCAGGCTCTGCAGCAGCGGCCAGCGCCGGGCCTTGACTCCGATGAAGTACGCGAGCGGATAGCTGAACAGCAGCGCGAACACCGTGGCCGCCAGCGCGTAGCCGAAGGAGCGCACGATGTGCGGCCAGTACGTGGTCATGACGTCGACGTAGTTCTGCCAGTTGAACGCGTACTGGTACTGGCCGATGTCGCCGAACTCCAGCGGCGCCTGCAGGGAGGTCAACAGGAGCGAGACGAGCGGCGTCAGGAAGAAGAGCACCAGGTAGGCGATGCCCGGGAGCAGGAGGAACAGCGCGATGCGGCTCTTCTTGCGCGGTGCCTGCTCGGTGGGTGCCTCCGCGGTCGAGAACGCGGCGAAGGCCATGCTCAGCCCTCCTCGAGCTCGGCGACGAGGTCGTCGCGGCGCTGCGCGGCGATCGAGGTCGTGGAGTCGTCGGCGGGGAAGCGCTCGGCGTCGGAGGGACCGTCGGCCAGGCCGAACCCGTGCTCGATCAGCCAGCTCGTCCAGACCTCGTCGCCGACCCCGGCGCTCGGACCGATGCCCGTGTTCTGCGCGAACACGAGCACGGTGTCGTGCCCCGGGATGTCGACGAGGTACTGCGTGCTCACGCCCGAGAACGAGACGTCGAGCACGCGGCCCGGCCCGACGACGTTGCGTCCGGGAGCGTCGGCGGGCGCCTCGGCGTGCAGCGTCACCTTCTCGGGCCGCACGCCGACCGTCACCGTGCCGTTGTGGCGCGCCGACCGGGACTTGGGCACCACGATCCGCGAGCCCGCCGCGTCGACGGTGATGGCGGTGTCAGTTGCTCCCGCGACGGCCCCCGTGAAGAGGTTGGACTGTCCGAGGAAGTTCGCGACGAAGACCGTGCGCGGCAGGTCGTAGAGCACCTCGGGTGCGCCCATCTGCTCGATCGCGCCCTTGTTCATGACCGCGACCGTGTCAGCCATGGTCATGGCCTCCTCCTGGTCGTGCGTCACGTGGAGGAAGGTCAGGCCGACCTCCTCCTGGATCGTCTTCAGCTCGAGCTGCATCTGCCGGCGCAGCTTGAGGTCGAGCGCGCCCAGCGGCTCGTCGAGCAGCAGCAGCGCCGGACGATTCACGATCGCCCTGGCGAGAGCCACGCGCTGCTGCTGGCCGCCCGAGAGCTGCTGGGGCCGACGCTGCGCGAGGTGGTCGAGTTCGACCAGGCGCAGCGCCTCATGGGCCTTGCCGAGCGGGTCGCCGATGCGGCGGCGCTTCAGGCCGAACGCGACGTTCTCGATGATGCTCATGTGCGGGAACAGCGCATAGCTCTGGAACACCGTGTTGACGGGACGCTCATGCGAACGGGTCGCCGTGACGTCCTTGCCGCCGATCAGGATGCGGCCCTGCGTCGGCTCCTCGAGACCCGCGACGAGCCGGAGCGTCGTCGTCTTGCCGCAGCCGGAGGGCCCGAGCAGCGCGAAGAAGGATCCGGCCGGGATCGTGAGGTCGAGGTCCTGGATCGCGGTGAATCCCGGGAAGCGCTTCTGGATGCCGACGAGCTCGAGGTCGGCGCCCCGCTCGGCGAATTCGCGTACAGCCATGTCGTGTCGTCGCCGTCTCTCAGGCGCCGAGCAGGATGCTCTGGAACTCGGCCTGGTACTTCTGCTCCTCGGCACCGCTGAGCGAACGGAAGATGTGGGCCTTGGAGAGGGTCTCCTCGTCGGGGAAGATGAGCTGGTTCTCCGCGAGCTCGGGATCGATCGCGGCAGCCGCCTCCTTGGCGCCGACGACCGGGGTGATGTAGTTCACCCATGCCGCGACCTCGGCCGCGACCTCGGGCTCGTAGTAGTAGTTCATGAGCGCTTCGGCATTCGCCTTGCGCGTCGAGCCGACGGGGACCAGGAAGTTGTCGTTCCAGAGCGTTCCGCCCGCCTCGGGGATCGCGAACTCCCACTTGTCGCCGGCCTCGGCGTTGATGACCGTGATGTCGCCCGACCAGCAGATGGCCGCGAGCGTGTCGCCGCTCTTCAGGTCTTCGAGGTAGGCGTTGCCCTTGATGTTGCGCACCTGGCCGCTCTCGACCTGTTCGGTCAGCACGTCGATCGCCGCGCTGTACTCCTCGTCGCCCCAGTCGCCTGCGATGTCGACGCCGTTCTGGAGCATGATCAGACCCATCGTGTCGCGCATCTCGGAGAGCACGCCGACGCGACCCTTGAGCTCCGGCGACCAGAGGTCCTCGACCGAGGCCAGGCCGTCGGGGAAGGCCTCCTTGTTCCAGCAGATGCCGGCGAAGCCGCCCTGCCACGGCAGCGAGAACTGCCGGCCCTTGTCGAAGTCGGGGTCCTGGAGCGCGGGAGTCAGGTTCGCGAGGTTCGGGATGTTGTCGTGGTTGAGCTCCTGCGCGTAGCCGAAGCGGATCCAGCGGGCGATCATCCAGTCGGTGAGGCAGACGGTGTCGGCGCCGATGTCCTGGCCGAGGGCGAGCTGGTCCTTGACCTTGCCGTAGTAGGTGTTGTTGTCGTCGACCGCGACCTCGTAGTTCACCTTGATGCCGGTCTGCTCCTCGAACGCCTGAAGCGTGGGGTAATTGCCCGAGTCGTCCTCGTCGATGTACGCGGCCCAGTTCGCCCAGTTGAGGGTCTTGTCGGTCGCGGACTCATCGGCCGCCGGGGTGGGCTTGGCCACGCCGCCGCCGGTCGAGCAGGCGGCCAGCGCCAGGGCGGATGCGCCGGCACCCGCGCCGGCGAGCATCGTACGTCGACTCATCTGCGACGCACGGGCGCGGGCGATGAGCGAGCGGATCATCGGATCCTGGGGAAGGGGCCGAGAGGTCACGGGTGCTCCATTCGGGTCAGCGACGTTGCCATGGGGTGCGTCGATACTGCCACACTGCGGTGCGCAATTCACGCGTTGATGTCCGAATCGTTAATTTCTGCGAACTTCTGATTCGGATTCAGTTCCCGGATCGGACATTCGGAGCGGTTTCCGTTGTTTTCCAGACACGGCGGACGGCTCGTCCACCGGGCTCGATCTGCCAGCATTCCCGGTCGGCGTCGGCGAGCAGCGGGGGAAGCGCGACCGAACCGGTCCGGCCCGCCGACGTCGGGGCCAGCGCCCGGAACTCTCGGCTCCCCCCGTGGACGATGAGGCGACTCGCGTCACGCACGCGCGAGGTCAGCGAGAACGCCGACGCCCAGGCCTCGGCGTCGCCGACGACCACGACATGCTCGTCCGCGGCGATCGCGGCGATCGTCTGCCGCTCCCCTCCCGGCACGAGCAGCAGCGGGGCGTGGCCCGCGGCCCGTAGGTCGACGAGGTCCCGCTGCGGGGTCGCCGTGGCGATCGCGACGAGTCCGGAGGCGAGGAGGTCGACCTCCGCCGGCCGAGGAGCGGGCCTGCTTGGGCCCGGGTCGGCGGCGACGACCTGAAGCCGCCGGGAGCGCCACTGCCCCGCCCCCGGAGGGTCGTCGCGGTGCCACAGGTCGGGCGACCCGCCCGCATGGGCGAGCTCGGATCGCGAGGCATGGCGGAGGTGGAGCACCGAACCGAAGAGCTCGCGGACCCCGCCGCCGAGCCGATGGGCGAGCGTGGCGCTCGCCGCGACCGCGATCCCGTGGCGCCGCCCCTCACGGAGGAGGTGCTCGAGCGCGGCGACGGCCGCGTGACGGTACTCGTCCGGCCAGGCCGCCAGGCATGCGTCGAGGTCGTCCGCGAGGAGCAGTCGCGGATGCGGCGCCTCGACCCGCACGGCCTGGGCGAGTTCGATGAGGGCGGCCCAGTCCTCGGCCGGCCGGCCGCCGAGACGTGTGACCTCGACGGCCGCGCGGTCGCGCATCGCCGTCTCGAGGGCGGTGAGCGTCGTGGAGCGTCCGCTGCCTGGCGCGCCGAGCACGAGCAGCGAGCCGTCCTCCTCCGGCGACCACGTTGCGACCGAGCGGCGCTGCAGGTCGGGCTCGTCGAGCAGGCCGAAGGCCAGCCGATCGGATGCCACGGCGATCGCCGACTCCCGCACCGACGCGGCGAGCGCCGCGGGCTCGAGGAGGTGCGGCAGCGGATCGAGCCAGGGACGACGCACAGGGTCGGACCCGGCGAAGACGCGGCGAACCTGCTCGATCGACGACGCGTCGGCGATGGCGGACTGGAAGGGCGTCGGCGTTCCGTCACCCCGGTCGACGACACCCCGACCCGGGCGGTCGACCGGGATCAGTGCGGCCTCGTCGGTTCCGACGATCACCATGCTGTCGGCCCGGTTCATCACGCGCAGGGAGACGCGGATCGCGGCGTTCGCCGTGACCTGGTCGCCGAGGACGCCGTTCGGCCGCTGCGAGGCCAGCACCAGGTGAACGCCCAGGGACCGTCCCCTGGCCGCGATGTCGGAGATCACCGCGCCGAGTTCGCGGAAGCGCTGCACCATCGCCTGGAACTCGTCGATCACGACGACCAGTCGCCCGAGCGGGACGTCGGCGTCGAGCAGGCCGATGTCGCGCACGCCCGCATCGCGCAGGACGCGCTCGCGATGGCGGAGCTCGGCGCGAAGGCTCAGGACGGCTCGCTCCGCCTCCGACTCCTCCAGGTCGGTCACGATCCCGGCCACGTGCGGGAGGACGGCCACCGGCTCGAAGGCCGCGCCGCCCTTGAAGTCGACGAGCAGGAAGGCCACGCGCTCCGGCGGATGCGCGGCGGCGAGCTGGCGGATCCAGGCGAGGAGGAACTCGCTCTTGCCGCTCCCCGTCGTGCCCGCCACGATCGCGTGCGGGCCGTCGGCCACCAGGTCCAGTTCCAGGATCCCGCTCGCGGTGCGTCCGACGGCGACGCTGAGCGTCGACCGGTCGTGGCCGGGCCTTGCGGGCGTCGGCAGCTCCGCGACCGGCAGAAGAGCCGGCAGTCGGGTGCCGCCGGCGAAGCCCTGCCGAGCTGCGATGCCGGCGGCGCGCGTCGCCCAGGTGGCGGCCTGCTCGACGCCGAGCATCCCCGGGACCAGGTGGACGACACCGCCGTCGCCGCGTCGGGCGAGCGTGGCCGTTCGCGGTCCGAGGATCGTCACGACGACGCCGAGGCCGGGCGGCAGCAGCGAGGCGTCCGCGGCGAGCGCGATCACGACCTCCGCGGCGGGACCGCCTCCGGGAACGGCACCGCCGCCCCGCGACCGGCTCCCCGCGGCGGCCGGGCTCGCGGACGCCTGCTCGGGATCACGCACGACGATCCGTGCCGGGCCCGCATGTGGAAGTGCGCCCGCCCAGGTCCACGCCGCACCGTCCGGCACCGCGAAGGAGACCACGTCGGGCGCCACGGCCTCGGCGACCTGCACGACCAGGGCCCGGGCGGCCGCGATGACCAGGTTGGCCGGTCCGACGAGCCCGATGCCGTCGCGGACCTCGACCACGACGGGCGCATGCTCCAGCCGACGCGCCAGGTCGAGCACCGCTCGGTCGAGATCGTCGGCCGGGCTGCCCTCGATGCGGATCGCGCTCTGCACGGTCGCGCTGCCGAGCACGACCGGCGCCGAGACGTCGCGTCCCCAGTGCGGCGCCGCTCCCCCGTCGACCAGCACGGCGGCGGGCGGATGCCGCGACCACAGTTCGCCCGCCTCGTGGGCATGACGGCGCCCGACCTCGTTGCGCAGTCCGTCGAGCGCCGCGGCGCGGCCCTCCTCCGCCACCCGGACGCTTCGCCGGACCTGGCGCCTGGCATCGAGCATCGTCGCGACGGCGAGCAGCGGCCCGAGCGCCGCGAACGCGAGGGATGCCACCGATCCCGTCGCGAACCAGAGCACGAGGGATGCCGCCACGGGAGCGATCGCGGCCAGGTAGGGGAAGCCGGGCCTGGCGGGCTCTGGCGCGACCGGCGGCAGCGATAGCGGCAGGGAGGAGGTCTCGGGCGGGACGAACAGGCGCGTGGTCACACGCCATGACAGCAGGGCGTCGCGGTCGGCGGGCGCGCGGAGCCGACTGCGGCGGAGCCGGCGGCATCCGTCGCCCGTGTGGAGGGCGGGTGCGCGGAAGCGCCGCAGGCGCCAGGGGACGGTCGCGAGGTCCGGCGTCGCGCTCGTGCGGCGGCGGCCTCGGCCCCGATCAGCCGACCGTGAACGACTGTTCGGCCATCTCCACCACCGTGCCCCGAGGCACCAGGTAGCGGCGGCCGGGTTCGCAGCGGAGCGCGACCTCGTCGATGCGCCGGAGGGTCGTGCCGTTGCCCGAGAACCGGTCGGCGATCCACAGGGAGTCGTCGTGCACCCCGAATTCGAGATGCGTCTTGGACACCGACCGACTCGGATCGGCGACGTGCACGAGATGGTCGAACGACTCGCCGGGCTGCGGCATCGGGCGCCGGCCGATCAGGCCCGTGCCGAACACGACGCGGATCTCGCCGGAGGCGAACCGCAGGACGAACCGCGGCGAACTCGTCTCGGGCGGGGTCGTCGGGGTCTCGGCCGTCGGCGTCTCCACCGCCTCCGCGGTCGCGGAGGTCGCAGTTGCCGAGCTCGAGGTTCCGGAGGCCGCCGCGCCGGACTCGGGCGCGACGGGCGGACTCGGCGGCGCAAGCGGCTGGTCGACCGGAATGCTCACCACGCCGCTGTGCCGGAGCCCGCGTCCGAGCGACATCGTGTCCCCGGGCCTGGTGTCGGGACGTCGGCGCGACTCGGGCGTCGCGCTCGTCGAACTGCCGCAGTGGCCGCAGAACATGGCGCCGTCGGGCAGGGCCGCACCGCAGATGCGACATCTCATGCGCGACCACCTCTCCGGCTGACAGCGTACCCGCCGAGCGAGGTCAACGACACGGCGGCCCGCAGCTGCTCCCGTCGCGTCCGTGGCGCGGCGAGGCGCTGCTGCAGCTCGTCGACCGAGCGCCACACCCGTTCGTCGTCACCGGGTGCCGGCCCGCCGGGCGCGAAGACGGCACGGTCGACGATCGAGGCGAGCACGAGTGGTGCGAGGCCGCCGACCGTCGCCGCCTGCTCGGCCCGCGTCGATCCGGCCCGGATGGGATATCCGTAGTCGGCGGCCGTGTCGGCGAACTCCTGCCAGCCGCCCTCGATGCGCTCGACCTCGGAGTCGGCCCTCCGGCGCAGTCGCCGCCGCCGCAGCTTGGCCACGATGACCGCGAGGAACGGGCTCGCGACGAGGGCCGCGGCGAGCACCACCAGACCCGCGATCGTGAGGACGTCGCGGAGGATCGCGATCCACTGGTCGGACTCCTCGCGAGGCTGCTCCTCCGCCCGGTCATCGGCGTCCTCCCCCACGTCGACCTGCGTGCGCTCCGGCGGCGGCGGGAGCGCTGCCTGGGGCCGGGACACGACGAGCGGCTGGTCGGGTTCGCGCTCGGGAACGGGCCGTGGCACCGGGTTCGGGTCCAGCGCGACCCACGTGCCGTCCGCCCGCTCCACCTCGATCCACGCCTGCAGGTCGCTGCGCAGCAGGGACATGCCGCCGGCGGGGGTCGCCGCCGTGGCATCCGACGCCCGATAGCCGACGACGACCCTCGCCGGGAAGCCGATCCGGCGCGCCATCATCGCCGCGGCGACCGCGTACTGCTCCGCGTCGCCGAGCATCGGCTGGTCGGTCGCGAGTTGCGACAACCGGTCGAGGGCGTGGCCCGACCGGCTGGGCGCCTCACCGTCCGTCCCATGGCTGACGTAGCCGTTGGACCTGAAGCCGTCGACGACCGCGGCCAGGCGCTCGCCCTCGGGCAGGGAGGCCGGCGCCCAGTCGTCGAGCAGCCCCTCGAGCTCGATCGGAAGCTCCGGGGCTGCCGGGACGACGCTCGTGCCGGGCGTCAGCGTCCTCGCGGTCGTCGCGTCGCCGACCGCCATCGACCAGGCGGCGTACCGGTCGCCGCCGCCGAGACCGGTGACCACCGCTGCCGTCCCGGTGGCGTCGTTGTAGAAGAAGGCATCGGCGAGGGTCTCCGCCCTCGGGCCCCCGAACTCGATGCGCTCGAGCTTGCCGATGCCCGGCACCCACACGTCGTCGTAGGCGAGGATCCGCACGTCGAGCCGGACCTGCGTGCCATCGCGCCCCGCCTCCTGGTCCAGCCGGTACGGGACCCTCGTGAAACTGCCGGAGCTCGAGGTCCCGTCCGAGCCGCCGACGGTGTAGACGACCCCGTCGTACGTGTCCATCGTCGCCACTCGCAGGCCCGCGCCGGGGGCCAGGCCCGTCACCTCGAGCATCACGTCGTCGGCGTCATCCGGTGCGAACGCGGCGCGGTACCCGGCCAGCGGGCTCTCGTGCTCGCGGGGCTCGAACGGCGGCTGGACCTCGGAGCGCACCACGGTGCGCGCCTGCACCGGCGTGAGCAGCACCACGGCGGTCGCCCCCACGAGCGCCAAGGCGAGGATCGTGGATGCCCCGAGCACGCGTCGAGCGTCGGCGAGGGCGTTCTCCACCGTTCGCCGCCCGCCGATCGCCCGGCGATCGTCGATGGCCACGAGCACGAGCCAGGCGACGACCGCCACCAGGAAGGCCAGGCCCGCGGGCAGCGCGTACCCGCCGTGGACGACGCCGAGCAGGATGCCGGCCACCATGAGGAACGCAGGCGGCAGGATCGCGGCGACGGGATGCCGCGTGCGGAGCGCGATCGTCACCGAGACCGTCGCGGTGACCATGCCGAGCAGGAACGGAGGCACGAGCAGCGCCTGATAGGACCCGACCGGCACGGCGATCGTCACGAGCTGCTTCCACGACAGCGCCGTCGCGGCGACGAGGTCCAGCAGGCCCTGCACGGTGGGCAGGACGCCGCCGATGCTCCGTGACGGCACGGCCGCGGGCACGCCGAGCACGAGGAACGCCACGACGACGGCCACGATCACCCGCCAGGTGGGCCAGGCCCGCCAGGCACCGACCAGGGCGATGACGGAACCGGCGACGATCGCGACCGCGGCCGCGATGATGAAGTCGCCGCTCTCGTAGACGGGCCACCACGAGATCATGGCGGTGCCGACGACCAGCGCGAGGACGAGCGCGGTGAGCGTGTCCCGTATCCGCGAGCGGCCGGCGGACGGGGCCGGCGAGCTCATGCGACCGAGGCCGATCGTGCGAGCATCGCCCTGAGGTCCTCGAGGTAGCCGATGCCGAGGACGGTCAGTCCGGCGACGGTCCGAGCCGTGGCCTCCCCCTCGGGCGAGCACTGGACGGCGATCGTCTCGACCCCGGGCGGAAGCTTGGAGGCGGCGGCGCGGAGGGAGGGCACCCCTCGTGCGGTGCCCGTCACGAGGAAGGCGAGCGAGACGCCGGGCAACTCGTCGGCCGCCGCACGCGCGACCTCCGCCAGCACGCTCGCGCGCTCGGTGCGCTCGATGACGCAGAGCGCGTCGAGCAGCCGGTCGCGCGACACGGTCGGGAGTTCCCGCATGGCCGACGCGCCGGGGCCGGGGCTGCCCGAGACGATGAAGGACACCGTCCTGGCGTCCCTGATGGCCCGGGCGCCGACCGAGGCCGCTGCGCTGACGGCGAGCTCGAACTCCGCCTCGTCGACGTACGCCTCGGCATCCAGGTCGAGCACGACCATGAGCCGGCTGCGCCGCGTCTCCTCGAACTGGCGGACCATGAACGTGCCGGTCTTCGCGGAGCTCTTCCAGTGGATGAAGCGGCGATCGTCGCCCGGCAGGTACTCGCGCAACGCGTGGAAGGCGATGTCGCTCGCCGTGAGGTCTCGCGTCGGGGAGCCCTCGAGGTCGCGGATGAACCCCGAGCTGAGCGCGGAGATCGCGATGGTCCGCGGATGCACGCGGAGCTCCGACACCTGCGACCAGACGATCTCCCGGCGCATGAGGCCCAACGGATCCGCCCTCACCGTCCGCGTCGGTCCCACCCGGACGATGCCGCGCCGCTCGGTCGGGACCCGGAACGACCGGTCGAACGAGCCTCCTCGGGGGATCGCGGGCAGCACCCATTCCATGATGCGCCGCCCCACCGGCAGCTCGAGCTTCACGCCGCCCCAGCGACGTCGACCGGGGTTCGCTGCGACCAGCCGTGCGGTGGCGGGCTCGCCCACCACCACCCGGGAGACCGGCAGCGAGAGCTCGACGCTGGACGCACCCCTGCCGAGCAGCCATGCCGAGGCCAGCACGCCGATGATGAGCAGACCCCATCCGATGGAGATCAACTCGACCCAGCCCAGGCCGTATCCGACCGCGAACGCGAGCGTCGCCCCGATGATCGTCGCCCACCCGCGCCAGGTGACCACGGATCCGACCTGCCGCTGCCACTCGGCGAGCGCGCCGGCACTCCGGCCGGCCGCACGGACGAGATGCGCGATGAGCGCGGCGAGCACCCCCTCGCGCCTGGCGTCCTCGGGGATGGTGGTCCGCGTCCGGGCGAGGCTCACACCGCTTGCCTCGTGGACGGCGGCGGGGTCTCGATGAGGACCTGCGCGATGAGGTTCGAGGCGGTCACCCCGTCGAACTCGGCCTCGGCGTCGAGGATCAGCCGGTGGGCGAGCACGGGCTCGGCGAGCGCCTTCACGTCGTCGGGGATCACGTAGTGACGTCCGCGCCCCGCGGCGTGGGTCTTGGCCGCCCTGATCAGGGCGAGCGCCCCGCGCACGCTCACGCCCAGCCGCACCTCGCGCGTGGTGCGGGTGGCGTCGACGAGGCGCGAGACGTAGTCGTGGATCGTCGGGTCGACGTAGACGGTACGAGCGGATGCCGCCATCGCGACGATCTCCTCGGCATCCAGCTGCGCCTGGATCTGGTGCCCGTGCGCGCGCTGGTCGGCACCCTCGAGGATGCGGATGGTCGACGCATGATCGGGATAGCCGATCGAGGTGCGCATGAGGAAGCGGTCGAGCTGGGCTTCGGGGAGGCGATACGTGCCGGCCTGCTCCACCGGGTTCTGCGTCGCGATGACCATGAACGGATGCCCCACGGCGTGCGTCTGCCCGTCGACGGTGACCTGTCCCTCCTCCATCACCTCGAGGAGCGCCGACTGGGTCTTGGGGCTCGCGCGGTTGATCTCGTCCGCGAGGACGATGTTGGCGAAGATCGGACCGGGATGGAACTGGAACCGTCCGCTCCGCTGGTCGTAGACCGTGACGCCCGTGATGTCGCCCGGCAGGAGGTCGGGCGTGAACTGCACGCGGTTGCTCGTGCCCTTCACGGACTGCGCCATGGCCCGGGCCAACGACGTCTTGCCGGTGCCCGGCACGTCGTCGAGGAGGAGGTGCCCCTCACTGAGGAGGGCCGTGAACGCCAGCCGTACCACGCGGTTCTTGCCGAGCAGCACCTCCTCGACGGCCCCCACGAGTCGGTCGAGATCCGCGGCGAACCGCGCGGCCTCATCGGGTGTCATCGTCATGCGTGCTCCATCGGCATTCACGGGTTCGGATACCTCACTCTCACGCCGGCGATCTCAACATCCAACCAGACACGGTCTCCGGGCTGGGCGTCCGGGATGCGGCAACTCGTCCGGCCCTGCGCCTCGACGCCGTCGGCCTGTCCCTCGATGCCGCACCGGAAGGTCGCGGGGATGCCCGAGTTGTCGGGTTCGCTCGCCCACGTCCACTCGGAGGACCCGGGATCCCAGGCACGCGACGGAAGGGCGAAGGTGAGCGACGGCTCCGCGTCGGCGGGAAGCACCTCCGACCACGGTCCGCACGTTCCCCACGCGGAACAGGAACGCACCTGGAACCTGGCGGTCTCGCCGAAGGGACGATTCAGCACGGACCGCAGCCACCCGGAGCCGGCGAACTCCCGCGGCTCGCCCACCCGCAGGCCGTTCGCGTCGACCGCGACGATCTGCAGCGCCGCGGAGCCGGGGCGCACACCCGAGATGTAGCGGTCCCACGTCTCGGTGTTCAGCCAGTCCATCGCGCTGTCCACCGCATCGATCCCGCCCGGCGCCGGGCGGACGACCGTGCCCGCGACCTGGGTGCTCGCGCAGGCCGCACGATTGAACCCCCACACGACGAAGGAGTACTGGATCGAGTCGGCCACCGTTCCGGAGAAGGTCACGCTCGTGACATCCGGTCCCACCTGAATCAGGTCGGCGACGCCGCCGCCACGCGACGGCGCGATGACCGCGCCCGGGGCCGGTGACGTCACCTGGCAGGCCTGCGGCCCGGTCGGAACCGATGTCACTCCGTCGGAGAGCCGCTGCACGAAGTATCCGCCGATCGCGTCGCCGTTGCCGCTGAACGCCGACCAGTCCACGGTCACGGTGCCGGCGAGCGCGTCGCCGGTCACGTCGATGCCCCCGGCGACCGGCGGTCCGAAGGGCGTTCCGGATCCCCTGGCGTCGAACCAGGTGGCCATCGCCGGATAGGCCTCATTGCGCGCGCTGACCGAGAACTCGACGAGGGTGCCGTTCTGTGCCGGCGGAGACTCCACCGAGCACCGGGACGCCGTGCACGCCGAGGCGGCATCGACCTCGACCCCGACCCCGCCCGAGACGATCACGTACGAGTGCACCGGGCTCCCCTCGCCGGTCAGCACCGGAAGCCAGTTGATGCGGAGGCGGCCGTCGAGCGGGTCGGATCCGAGGCCCTGGGGAGCGCCGGGGATCACGTCCGACCAGATCGGCCCCGGCGCGGCGGCCGCATCGGCCAGGCCGATCGCGTTGCGCGCCTGCACCTGCACCGTCACCGCGTTGGCCCGGCCGTTGCCCGGCGTCGGCACCCGACAGGTGGTCGCCGCGCATTCGGAGCTCGCGACCTCGACTCCGGTGCCCGGGTCGACCAGGCCGATGCGATATCCGGAGATGGGCGAGTTGTTGAACGCGCCCGCCCCGAACGCCACGTCCAGCGTGCCGTCGCCGAACCCGGTGACGGTCGGGGCCGTCACCGGGTCCGGGCGGTCCTGCACGGAGATCGTCACCGTTCCCCAGGCGAACCGGCTCGGCTCGTCCGTGGCATCCGCCACCTGGTACTGGAGCGTGGTGTTGACGGGCTCGGCGGCGCCCGCGACCGCGACCGAGAGCCGCGATCGATCGGCGTTCGGGATGATGGAGATGCCCTCGGGCAGCCCGCCGTCGATCCCGCGCACGGCCACGACCCGAAGCGGCACGTCGGGGAAGGGGTTGGTCGGGTCGTCGTTCGCCAGCACGTCGACGACCGTCGTGCGTCCGCGCTGCACGACCGCGGTGTCGGCCACGGGCTGCGCCAGGGGTTGGGTCGACGGCACGACGCCCAGGGTGATCCGCCCGGTCGAGCCCTCGTCCGAGGCATCCTCCACCTCGACCGCCAGCGATCCGCTCGTGCCGAACTCGGCTGAGGGCGAGGCCGTGATCTCCAGCTCGGCCTCGTCCAGTTCGAACGAGAACCCATCGGGAAGCGGCTCGAGGATCCGGTACCGCAGTTCGTCGGCCTCGGCCTCGTCCTCGTCGGCGATCGTCGTGAGCTTCGTGAGATCGATGACCTTCGAGTCCCCCGGCTCGAAGTCGATCGCGCCGCCGACGAAGACCGGGGGTTGGTTCTCCAGCGATCGCACCTCGATCGGGATCACGATCGTCGCGGTCCGCCCGGAGGGATCCAGCTTGGAGTCCCCGTCGGTCACCAGGAACGAGATCGAAGCCGGGCCGAAGTAGCCCTCCTCGCTCCGGAACTGCACGGTGTCCTCGTCGACCCACGGATCCTCGCCGTCGCCGTGCGCGGCGCGCACCGTCGCGGCATCCGTGATGCGCACCGGCCGACCCGATGCCGCGATCACGAAGTCCTCGAGGTCGAGCCGGACGAGCTCCCCGGTGACGACCTCCACGGGCCGTGCGTCGCGCCGGAGCTGCGGCACGGCGTCGTCGCGGCCGGGCACCCAGATGAAGGCGAAGCTCGCGACCCGCGGGTCCTCGGGGTGCGCGACCCGGAACGGGATGATCCTGCGCTCGTCGCCGACCTCGACGGCGACCCGGCCGTCGCCCAGCAGTTCGGCCTCCGAGCGGAACCCGTCGATCAGCTCGACCTGGAGGTCGGCCGGGTCGCCGTCGGCGAGGAAGGCCTCCTCGAGCACGTCGACGACGACGCGATCCCTGTCGAGGATGTCGGTGAGCGTGAGGACCTCGTCGTCGACCTCGGGCCTGGCGAGCGGTGCATCCTCGACGGCCTCCACGTTCAGGTACGACGTCGCGGTGCCGAGCCGTTCATTGCTGATCGTGTACAGGAAGCCGTAGTCGCCCGGCTCGTCGGGAATCCGGACCTCGACGTGATCGCCGACCACCTCGGCGCCCGCATCGCTGTCGGTCGGCCCGATCCCGTCGACCTTGAGCCTGCCACCGTCGGGGTCGCTGTCGTTCATGAGCACGCGAACCGACACGGTCCGTCCCGGCCGGACGACCACGTGGTCCTGCACCGCGACCGGGTTGCGGGCCTCGTCCGGCCTCGCGGCGATTCCCACGCGCACCGTCCCGGTCGCCCGCGCGCCGAGGGCGTCGATGACGGCGTACTCGAAGCTGTCGGTTCCCGCCGCGTAGGCGCCGGCCTCGTACTCGAGCCAACCCGGTCCGGTCTCCAGGACGGTTCCGAGGTCGGGGCCCGACTCCTGGCCGACGAGCTGCACGGAATCGCCATCGGGGTCCGTCGCGGTCAACGGCACGGGGATGCGCACCGTGTCGCCCGCGAGCACCCGGGCGGTGACCGAGGGTGGCACCGGCTTCGCGTTCGTGTCGGGATCGGCCTCCCTGACGGTGATGTTCACCGTCGCCGTGGCCTCCTGACGGTCCTCCGACGCGATCACCCGGTACGTCGCCTCGTACTCGCCCGGTTCGTCGGGCGCGAAGTAGCGCAGCCGGTCCCCGCTCGGGAAGAGCAGCCCGGCGGCCGGCTCGTCCTCGAGTTCGGGCGAGAGTTCGAACGCGAGGGCGTCGGGGTGCTCGTCGTTGGCCAGCACCGGGATGTCGATCACGTCGCCGACCCGCGCCGAGGCCGTGTCCGGGTTGGCGACGGGAGGCTGGGCGCTCACCGGGTCCGGCACGTGCACCACGGTGACGACACCCTCGGCGTCGCCGAGCCCGTTGCTCACGCGATACCCGAAGGTGGTCGAGCCGAGCGGCAGCGGCGCGACCAGCTCGATCCGGAGGATCCGATGCTCGATGACCTCCACCGTGAAGAGGGTCTCGTCGACGCCGCCGAGGTCGGTCAGCACGAGGACCCCGCCGGTGGGATCGATGTCCGTCGCGAGCACGTCTACGTCCATCGGCCGGTCCATGCGGAGGAAGGCGGTGTGCGGAACCGTGATCGGCGTGGTGTCCCGTTCCGGCGGCGCCTCGACCTCGACGCGGATCGCGCCGGTGGTCGTGGTGGCGCCGTCGGTCACGACGTACTCGAGGTAATGGGTCTGCTCGATCTCGCTGCGGAACCGGAAGGAGCCGCCGTCGTAGTCGGCCGTGATCTGCACGTTCTCCCGAGCGGGCACGGAGCTGAGCGCGATGGTGCCGCTGCCGCCGTGCGCATGCCGCAGCGGCTCGATCCGGATCTCCTCTCCGGTGGTCGCGAGCACGACGAACGGATCGGCCACGAGCGGCACGTCGTCCGCGTCGCGGACCTCGATCTCCAGTTCACCGCCGCCGTCGTCGCGACCGTCGGATGCCACGACGGCGACGCGCCTCGCCGTGCCGGCGCCCTTGCGCTCGTCGAACACGACCGCTCCGTCGGCCGTGAACGAGACGGCGTCCGGGTCATCCGTCGTCGCCGAGCGCAGGAAGAACGGGTCGCCGTCGGGATCCACCCAGTCTGCGAGCACGGCCGTGGTCGCCCGGCCCTGCTCCGCGACCGTGGCCGCGCGCTCCCGCACCTGGCGGGGCGGCGAGTTCTCCTCCTCGGACCGCACCTCGACCCTGACCGACGCCGGGGTGCTCCCGCCCCGCCCGTCGTCCACGACGTAGCCGAACGAGAAGTCCTCCGTGATCCCGGCGTCGAGCGTGACCTGGACCTGCTGCCGTTCGGCCACGAGGTCGAGTCGGATGCCGTCGGGCAGCACAGCCTGCACCGAGTCGAGCGCCAGCACGTCGCCGTTCGGGTCCGAGTCGTTCATGAGCACCGGCAGCAAGGAGGTCCGCCCTGGCCGCACGCCGAACTCGTCGTCGACGGCGACCGGCGGGACCTGGCTGCGCTCCAGCGGCGCCGCCGTGTCGGCGTCCTCATCCTCGACCGTCTCGTCGTCGGGCTCGGTCTCCAGCAGTGCCGCCCAGTTGTCGATGGGGGCGTAGTCCGTGCCTGCCGCCCACGATCTCCCCGACTTGCGGTCGTTCAGGACGAGTGCGGTGCCGTTGGCGAAGAAGGCGAGGTCGGCACCGCCGTCCGCGCCCACCAGCTCGAAGTCCTCCGCGGTGCCGCCCACGTCCGCGGCGTCCGGATCGCAGGAGCGCCACGCCGTACCGTCCGACCATGCCGCGTTCAGGCATCCCCCGTGGCGGACCGGGGCCGCGGCGACGCCGCTCGCGCCCGGCACCACGTCCCGCGTGACGGCGCCGTTCCGCAGGTCCACCAGCAGCAGGCCGGACCTCGTCGCGATCGCGAGCACGTCCCCGTCGACCGACGGCTCCTGCAACCGCGCGTCATCCGCCCCCGTGATGACGGACGCGAGCGGGAGCTCGCGTCCCTCCAGCAGCAGGCTCCTCGTCCCGCCGTCGTAGACCGCCCAGCGCCCCCCGACCGAGGTGATCTGCAGGCGCCCGCCCGTGTCGATCGCCTCCGTCGGCCACTCCGTGTCGACCGATTCCGACTCCGCCGCGTCGACACGCGCCACCGTTCCCGTCGAGGGCGTGTACGCGAACAGCAGCCCGTCGGGGTCCACCGACACGACCGTGCCGGGACCGAAGCTCAATGCCGGCTCGCCGCCCGTCCGAACATCGGCGAGCCGGTCGCTCGGAGCCGTCCAGACGTCGCCGTCCGCGGCGACGACGGCGCGCTCCCCGGCGAGCGCGAGCATGCTCTCCGGCGGCACGGCGACGGTGTCCTGGACCACGGAGGTCGTCGGGTCGATGATCGCGATGGTCGCGCGGTCGGGGTCGAGCGCATACACGGTGCGCCCGCGCTGGACGATGGTGCTCGTCGCTCCCCCGGTCTCGACGACCGCGTTCAGCTCGTGCACCGCGGTGTTCGCGCGCCCGATCGATTCGAGGTCCTCGTTCGCCACCCAGACGGCGGCGTCGCCGAGGTCGACGCGCTGGGCCGAGTACCCGCCGGATGCCACGGCCACGGCCGCGATCACCGCCACCGTCCCGGCGCTGACCGCCGAGGCGATCACGGCGGATCGATGCCTGCGCAGCGCCACCGGGAGTCTCATCGGGTCTCCACGTCGACGCATCGCGGTTCGCTCGGCCTGCCGGACCTGCCGTCGCGTGCCACGCTCACGCTCACGCAGACGTGGTCGCCGTCGGCTGCCGCGACCTGCGCGCGCGTGTCGCGCTGCGCGGGCCGCGTCGCACCGTCGATCTCGACCAGGTACGCGTCGTCGGACCGGAGGCCGGGGTCCTGCCAGGTGAAGGTCACGGTCTCCCCGTCGACCTCCCCCCGTACGTCGGTGACCACGGGGATGGCGGCCGTCGCCGTCGTGAGCACGACGATGCCCGTGATGATCGCGGCGACGGCCAGCACGGATGCCGCGGCGATGGTCCACGCCCGCCTCGTCGACCGTCGTGCGCTCCCCTCATCGGCCTCGGTGCCGAGCGAGGTCGCGCCGGCACGCGAGTCCGCCCGGAGCGTGGTCGCGGCCAGGGCGTCGTGCTGCCGCCGTCTCCTGGTGATCGTCCGCCGCGGCGCGACCGGTCCGGCGACGAGGAGGGTCCGCTCGTCGACGTCGGTCATGACGGCCATCTCCCACTCCTCGGTCACGACCTCGAGCTGGGTCTGCGGGAGTCCGAGCTCCTCCTCGACGGCCTGCAGGTCCCTGCCGAACTCGGCGGCACCGGCCTGACGGTCCTCCGGATGCTTCGACATGGCCCTCGCGAGCACGTCCTCGAGACTGGCGGGAACGTCGGGCCGGCCGGTCGGACGCACGCCCGTCCGGCGGATCCTGGTCATGACCTGGGCCGGGGTGTTGTCCTTGCCCGGCTCCTCGAACGGGCTGCGACCCGCGAGCAGGGAGTACACGGTGGCCCCGAGCGACCAGACCTCGCTGCGCACGGTCCCGCCCACGTCGTCGTGCAGCACCTCGGGCGCCGACCACGGGATGGACATCCCGATCGCGTCGGTGCTCTCCACGCCGCCGATCGTGGCGGCGATGCCGAAATCGGAGAGGACCGGATGCCCGTACGCGGTCGTCAGGATGTTCGACGGCTTGATGTCACGGTGCAGGACGTGGTTCCGGTGCGCGGTCTCCACCGCACTGGCGATCCGCACCCCGGTCGAGAGGACCTCGGCCAGCGGAATCTGAGCCGTCCGGTAGCGCTGCCCGAGTCCGGAGGGGCAGAACTCCATGACGAGGTAGGGCCGCCCGTCGGCGGCGACGCCCGCCTGGTACACCGTGAGGATCGCGGGGTGCGACGAGAGCCGGGCCATCACGTTCGCCTCGGCCTGGAACATCTGCCTGAGCTCGTCGTTCACGACCTCGGCCAGGAGCACCTTGACGGCGACCAGGCGCCTCGGCATGTTCTCCTCGTAGAGGAAGACGTCGGCGAAGCCGCCGGAGCCGAGCACGCGGACGAACGCGAACCCCGGCAGGTTCGGCGGCGTGGACGGCAGTCTTCTCGACACGATCCTCACTGACCTCGGTTCCTGCCTGCGTCTCGAGGTCGCACGACCCACGTCCCGCGGACAGCCCCATTCTATGGTCGGAGGTCCTCGCGGGCCCCGTGGTCCTCGCATCGCGCGGCGGGGGTGGTCGGGAGACGACCGGATGCCGCGGGCTCGGCCTATGCGGCCGGAGCGCTGACGTCGAGCACGTCGACGATCACCACGGTCACGTTGTCACGCCCGCCGTTGCCGAGCGCGGCCTCGAGCAGGTGCGACGCAGCGCGCTCGGGTGCGCGGTCGGCCATGAGGAAATGCCGGATCCCGTAGGAGGTGAGCTCCTTCGTGAGGCCGTCGGAGCAGATCAGGAGGCGCATGCCCGGCTCGATCGCGATCGCCCGGTAGTCCGGGATCGGCGTCTCGTGGAATCCCACGGCTCGGGTGATCACGTTGGAGTGGGGGTGTGTGTCGGCCTCGTCGCGCGTGATCTGGCCCGCATCCACGAGTTCCTGGACGATGGAGTGGTCGACGGTGAGCTGCTCGAGTGCGCCGCCCACGAGCCGGTAGACACGGGAGTCCCCGATGTTGAAGACGATCCAGGCCGGCTCGTCGGAGATGACGCCGAGCGCGACACCGGTCACGGTGGTGCCGCTTCCCTCGTCGGTGACGCCGCGACCGTGCACCATGTCCTGCACGGCGAGTTCGAGGGCATGGTCGATCTCGGCGGTGCCCATGGTGAGCCTCCCGCCGTACTCGGCCAGGCGCGTCACGACCGCGGCGCTGGCGAAGTCGCCCGCCGCGTGTCCACCCATGCCGTCGGCGACGGCGAAGACCGGGGCCTGGGCGACGAAGCTGTCCTCGTTGACCTGGCGACGGTGCCCCGTGTCGGTGACGGCGGCCCAGGCGATCGTGACCCTCGTGCCGTCCGGCAGCGCGATCGGATGCCGGGAATTGCCGTGTCCGATCTGTGTCACGTGGAGGGCCTGTCGTCTCGGTTCGGGCTGGCGGCGCCTTCCCTGACGGGGAGGACCTCGACGATCGTACCGTCTCCGAGGTCGAGGGAGCTTCCCTCGGCGACGACGATCGACTCTCCCGCTCGCAGGCGTCGCACGCCGACGGGGGTGCGCAGGAGGGTGCCGTTGGTCGACTGGAGGTCGGTCGCGACGAGCCGCGAGCCCTCCGCGCGCAGCTCGAGATGGGTTCCGGAGACGATTCCCGTCGGGGAGCGCACGGCGACGAGCTCCGGCATCCCGGAGCGGGAGAACGGAGTCCTGGGGGCCCTCGGGCGCCGGCCGATCAGGATGGGCGCAGCCACGATCCGCGGCTCGCCGCCGGCGATGCGGACCATCGGCACGGCCGCGGGCGGCTGCCTGCGCGGGAGGTCGGTGCCCGCATCCGCCTCGCCCGCCGGTGCGTCCTCGGCCCGCAGGTCGCGGGCCGAGAGCGGCACGGTGGCGGCACCGGGCCCGTGCCCCGGCCGGGCCGACCCGCCGGCGGCGTCCGGTGTCCACCGTACGGGCCGGACGCCGCGCAGCACCGTGTCACCGTCCTCGACCGCGGCTTCAGCCTCCGAGGCCTCCGCGAACTGCGCGCTCTCGGATGCCGCGACCCACTCGATCGTCGTCGCCCGCAGGCTGGCCCTCGCGTGCCTGACCCGTTCGGTCGCGGTGCCCAGCCGGTCCAGCGGCGCCTCGGCCCCGGCGACGCGCACGCCGATGACATCGCGGAACTCGGCGAGGTGCCATGGGCGCACGCCCCTGGCGTCGAAGCGGCGGGACCCGCCAGGGGACTCGAGGTCGACGACGGCGCTGCCGCGCACGACCGCCGTGACCGTCTCGGTGCCGTCATCGGGCCACCACACGATGGCGAACCCTCGGTCGGGATCCGTCGACGGCGCCGGCACCTTCTCCACGAGGCGCTCGACCTCGACGTCGGGATCGCTCGCCGCCTCGGCGAGGGCCGAGATCGCCCGGTCGTCGGCCGGCGCCGCGAGCGCGGCGATGAAGCGATCGCCGATCACCACGTCCCAGACGAGGCGCCCGTCATGCGACGCGCTCGTCACGGTTCCACGGACCATGTGCCCAGTCTGGCATCCGCCGTGCGTCCGTTCAGCCGATCGCGCTCATGACGTGCTTGATCCTGGTGTAGTCCTCGAAGCCGTAGTTGGAGAGGTCCTTGCCGTAGCCCGAGTGCTTGAACCCGCCGTGCGGCATGTCCGAGACGAACGGGATGTGGGTGTTGATCCACACGCAGCCGAAGTCCAGGTGCTTCGCGAATCGCATGGCCCTGGTGTGGTCGCGCGTCCAGACCGAGGCGGCGAGCGCGTAGTCCACGCCGTTGGCCATCGCGAGGGCGTCGCCGTCCTCGGAGAACGGCTGCACCGTGAGCACGGGCCCGAAGATCTCCCGCTGCACGGCTTCGTCGTCCTGCCGGAGGCCGGTGACGACGGTGGCCTCCCAGAAGTAGCCGCGCGCGCCCTGGCGGCGCCCGCCCGCGACGACCTCGGCATGCGCCGGCAGCCGATCGATGAAGCCGGCCACCTGCGCGAGCTGGTTGGCGTTGTTGAGGGGGCCGTAGAGCACGCCCTCCTCGCGCGGACCTCCGGTGCGCGCCTCGGCGGCCGCGTGGGCCACGAGCAGCGCGACGAACCGGTCGTGCACCGACTCGTGGACGAGGACTCGCGTGGCGGCCGTGCAGTCCTGGCCGCCGTTGAAGTAGGCGGCTGCGACGATGCCGGCCGCCGCCTGCGCCAGGTCCGCGTCGGCGAAGACGATGGCGGGCGCCTTTCCACCGAGTTCGAGGTGCACGCGCTTCAGGTCGGAGGCCGCCGCCCTCGCGACCTCCATGCCGGCCCGGACGGAGCCGGTGATGGCGACCATCTCCGCTCGCTCGTGGCCGAGCACCGCGGCACCCGTGGTCCGGTCGCCCGTGACGACGTTGAGCACACCCGCCGGCAGGAATTCGGAGGCCACCTCGCCGAGCAGCAGCGTCGAGAGCGGCGTCGTGTCGGAGGGCTTCAGCACCACCGTGTTCCCCGCGGCGATCGCGGGTGCGACCTTCCAGACCGCCATGTTCAGGGGATAGTTCCATGGCGTCACCTGGCCGATGACGCCGATGGGCTCGCGGCGGATGAAGGACGTGTGCCCCGCGAGGTACTCGGCCGCCGCTCGGCCCTCGAGGTTGCGCGCCGCCCCTGCGAAGAAGCGGAACTGGTCGACGGACTGCATGATCTCGTCCTGGACGAGGGTCGCACGGGGCTTCCCGGTGTCCTGCGACTCCAGGTCGGCGAACTCCTCCGCACGATCCGCCATGGCGTCGGCGATCCGGAAGAGCGCGAGCTGGCGCTCGGCCGGCGTCGTCTCGCCCCACACCTCGAAGGCGTCGGATGCCGCGCGGTAGGCGGCGGCGACGTCCTCGACGTTCGAGATCGGCGATGCGCCGTAGACCTCCTCGGTCGCCGGATCGACCAGGTCGAGGGTCTCGTCCGCCCTTGCCTCGACGTACCGTCCGCCGATGAAGTTGCGGATGGGTGCTGCGGTCATGCTGCTCTCCTCGTCGCGACGCGTCCCGACGAGGCGCCCGTTGGCGCCGTCGGCCGACCCGCGGCATCCGTGACGGTCACCGGGATCGTGCGCCATCGTAATCGGATCTCGTCGTCGAAGGCGAGCCTCGGCATTGGAATCCGTTGGTTTCCACATGAGTTTCAACGGAATCCCTTGCATGGAGCCAGTCCGGCTGTAACAATCGGCTGCATGACGAACACGGCGCGGACGCACCCGCCGAAACCGGTGCACCTCGACGACGTGTCGAAGGCGATCATCGAGCAACTGCAGGCTGACGGGCGTCGCTCCTATGCGGACATCGGCAAGGCCGTCGGCCTCTCCGAGGCCGCGGTGCGCCAGCGCGTGCAGCGACTGACGGAGTCCGGCGTGATGCAGATCGTCGCCGTGACCGACCCGATGCAACTCGGGTTCACGCGGCAGGCGATGATCGGCATCCGGGCGTCCGGCGACACTCGCGAGCTCGCGTCCGCCCTCGCGGAGATCCCCGAGATCGACTACGTCGTCCTCACGGCCGGGAGCTTCGACGTGCTCGCCGAGGTCGTGTGCGAGAACGACGACGAGCTGATCTCGCTGCTGAACTCGCGGATCCGCAGCCTTGCCGGCGTGCGTTCGACCGAGACGTTCGTCTACCTCAAACTCCAGAAGCAGTTCTACAACTGGGGCACTCGCTAGAAGGGATCGATCATGACCGATCGAGTAGAAGACAATGCGGCACTGCAGCAGATGGCGAAGGACCACCTCTGGATGCACTTCGCCAGGCAGTCCACGATGGAGACCTCCGGAGTGCCGATCATCACGCGCGGCGAGGGTCACCGCATCTACGACATCCAGGGCCGGAGCTACATCGACGGGCTCGCCGGCCTGTTCGTGGTGAACGCCGGCCATGGCCGCCGCAGGCTCGCCGAGGTCGCCGCCAAGCAGGCCGAGCAGCTCGCATTCTTCCCGATCTGGTCCTACGCGCACCCGAAGGCCATCGAGCTCGCCGACCGCCTGGCCGAGCACGCCCCGGGAGACCTGAACCGGGTCTTCTTCTCCACCGGTGGCGGCGAAGCGGTCGAGACGGCGTACAAGCTCGCCAAGAACTACTGGAAACTGATGGGTCGCCCCTCCAAGTACAAGGTGATCTCGCGGGCCCTCGCCTACCACGGCACCCCGCAGGGCGCGCTCGCGGTGACCGGCCTCCCGATCAAGGCGCCGTTCGAGCCGATCACTCCCGGCGGGCTCCGGGTGCCGAACACCAACTTCTACCGCGCAGCAGAGATGGGCGCCCCCGCCGAGGACGAGGAGGCCTTCGGCATCTGGGCGGCCAACCGGATCGAGGAGCAGATCCTCATGGAGGACCCCGACACGGTGGCCGCCGTCTTCCTCGAGCCGGTGCAGAACTCCGGCGGATGCTTCCCGCCGCCCCCCGGCTACTTCCAGCGGGTCCGCGAGATCTGCGACAAGTACGACGTGCTGCTCGTCTCCGACGAGGTCATCTGCGCCTTCGGCCGGATCGGCCACATGTTCGCATGCGAGGAGTACGGCTACGTGCCGGACATGATCACGTGCGCCAAGGCGATGACCTCCGGCTACGCCCCCATGGGCGCGACCATCATCAGCGACCGGGTCTACGAGCCCTTCAAGCACGGGGACACGACCTTCTACCACGGGTACACCTGGGCCGGCCACCCGGTCTCGGCGGCGGTCGCGCTCGAGAATCTCGACATCTTCGAGGAGGAGCACCTCTTCGAGCACGTCCGCGAGAATTCGCCGCTCTTCCGCGCCGAGCTCGAGAAGCTCAACGACCTGCCGATCGTCGGCGACGTGCGCGGTGCCGGGTACTTCTTCGCGGTGGAGCTCGTGAAGGACAAGGCCACCCGCGAGACGTTCAACGAAGACGAGTCCGAGCGACTGCTCCGCGGGTTCCTCTCGACGGCCCTGTTCGAGGCCGGGCTCTACTGCCGGGCGGACGACCGTGGCGACCCCGTGATCCAGCTGTCGCCCCCGCTGACCATCGGCGTCCCGGAGTTCCAGGAGATCGAGCAGATCCTCCGGAGCGTGCTGACCGAGGCCTCGAACCGGCTCTGACCGACGGTGCGGTGCCCGCCGGTCCGCTCGGCCGCCGGCACCGCATCATCGCCCGTCTCGGATGAAGGCCCAGTCGGGCAGCGCTCCGCTGCCGATGAACTCGTCGAGCAGTCGGGCCATGGTGTGCCCGGGGTCGATCTCCAGCGCCGCATCCAGGAGCGATCCGGCGACCGATCCACGGCCGAGGCACCAGGCCAGCCAGGCGGCGATGCAGCATGCGCCCGGACGGGCATCCGCGGGGGCGTCCGCGACGAGGCCTCGGATCAGCCTGAATGCCCGCTCGACCCGGCGCCGGTCGGGCCGGAGCATCGTCTGCCCGGTGATGAGCCTGGCGAGCAGGTCGTCGACCTCGGCCTGCATCGCACCCGCCGTCGTTCGAGCACGCCCGAGCACGCCCATCCCCGCTTCCGGCACCGGCCCGTCCTCGGAGCCCGCGTCCGACGCATCGAGGGCGAGGTCCGCGACCACGCGGCCGAAGGCGATGTGCAGCATCATGGCATCCCGGATGGCCGGGAGCGAGGCGAGGTGGAGGAACCACGCGAGGTGTCGAACGGGCTGCGAACGACGCGGGGCGGACAGCAGGGAGTCGACGAGCTCGATCGGGTCGGCGAGCCGGCCGAGTCCTGCCATCGCCTGCTCCGCGGTGCGCAGCTCCCGGAGTTCCCCGAACGCCGATGCGAGGGCCGGCGCGGTGCGTGCGTCGGGCGGTGGCATCGTTCCCGACTGGTCGCCGCCCTCGACATCCGCCAAGCCGGCCGCCTCGCGGGCCGCCGCGTTGTTCGAGACCATCGCGAGCGGATGTCCCGCCGCCGGCGCCGAGGAATCGAAGGCGGACGCCCAGCCGTCACCCGCCTGACAGAGCGCGTCCTTCACCTGGAACCCCGCGTGCACCGCCCGGTCGGCGATCAGGTCGAGGAGCGCTCGTTCCGGGAGGCCTCCGACCTCGCGGAAGGTCGCATCCGTATAGACGATCGGCACGATGGCGTCGACGCCCGGCATGCGGCAGACGGTGCCGATCACCACCGCGACGAGGGCCGCGTGATCGCCGGCATCGGCCGGGAGGTCGTGACGGAGGACCCCTGCCGTGCGCGTGCCCGTGAAGGCCACGCAGACGAGCGACCGGCTCGGCGTGAAGCCGGCGAGCGCGGGGACGAGGGCGAGCAGGTCATGCGCCGATGCGGCGCGGATGATGGCGGTCATGGGCGACATGGTGCACGGCGACGACGGCGCCGATCACGGCGGTCCGCCGTCGTCCCGACACGGCCACGTTCCGCGGGCGTTGGGGAGGGGAAGTCGGGGACCCGTCCTCGACAGCCTGTCGACCAGCACGACCCTCGCGATGTCCGATTTCCGCGAGTGGTTGTCGGTGCGCGTGGCTACGCTCGAATCATGAACGAACTGCACCTCATCCGTATCAACAGCCCCGTCGGCCGCATCGAGATCATCGCCGACGACGCCGCCGTCACCTCGCTGTCGATCGAACGCGGCGGGGTCCTTCCCCATGACGGCGAGGCGGAGCGGACCAACGCCGTGCTCGAGGCCGCCAGGGTCCAGCTCGCGGAGTACTTCGACGGCACCCGTACCGAGTTCGACCTGCCCGTCCGCCTGCAGGGCACGGAGTTCCAGTGCGCTGTATGGGAGCGCCTGCGGCAACTCGGACACGGCGACGCGATCTCCTACGGCGCGCTCGCGGTCGCCGTCGGCAAGCCGGGGTCCGCTCGAGCGATCGGCGGCGCGGTCGGGGCGAACCCGGTCCCCATCATCGTCGGGTGTCATCGCGTCCTCGCCTCCGACGGGCGCATCACGGGCTACTCCGGCGGCGACGGAGTCCCGACGAAGCTGTGGCTCCTGGGTCACGAGAAGATCGGGTTCGCGGCGTGAGCGTGATCCCGCGTCCCGAGCTCGTCCGCGGCGACGACGGGGTTCAGCGTTGCGGGTGGAGCGCCGGCGATGATGAGTACCTCCGCTATCACGATGAGGAATGGGGCCGGGCCCAACACGACCCGACGCGCCTCTTCGAGAAGGTCTGCCTCGAGGGCTTCCAAGCCGGGTTGTCATGGATCACGATCCTCCGCCGACGTCCGGCATTCCGGGAGGTGTTCCACGGCTTCGAGGTCGAACGCGTGGCGGCGATGGACGAAGACGACGTGCAGCGCCTCCTCGAGGATGACCGGATCATTCGCCACCGCGGCAAGATCGAGGCCACCCTCGGAAATGCCCGCGCCACGCTCGAGCTCGACCGGCCGATCGATGAGCTCATCTGGAGCTTCGCACCTGAGACACCTCGCGACCCTCCGCGGTCCTTCGCCGACGTTCCCGCGATCACTCCCGAGTCGAACGCTCTGAGCAAGGAGCTTCGCAGACTCGGATTCCGCTTCGTCGGTCCCACGACGATGTACGCGCTCATGCAGGCGGCGGGACTCGTCGACGACCACCTCGAGGGCTGCTTCCGGTCTGGACCGGCGTCGGCGCTGCGTTCCGCGGTGGGTTGACGAGTCCGTCGAGTCGGGCCGGGCGCGCTCCCAGATCGTCAACGCGTCGCCGTCTCGAGCGGGAGCCTGGTCTTCGAGCTCGGCCCTCAGGCGACCAGGTCGAGTTCGAGTGGCGAGGTGGCCGTTGCCGCGGCCCCTCGGCCCAGCACGAATCCTTCGGAGCCGGCCCAGTCGATGAGGTCGTCGATCGCATCGATGATGGGGCGAGTCTCGAGGAAGCGGCGGGTGAACCGCCCCTTGGCCTGCTTGTTGAAATGGTTCAGGGCCCGCCGCTGGCCGCCCGCATCCACGGTGACCACTCGAACGAACAGACTCTCCTGGCGAGCCGGGGACGGCCCGAGGTCGGCATAGGCCTCCGACCGAAGGTCCAGCACCACGCCGGCGTGCTCGCTGATGCGCGAAGAGATCGCCTCACGCCAGTACCGTCGCAGGCTGACGCCGGGCACCCTCGAGTCATGCGAGAGCCGATACGCGGGAATGGGGTCCAGCGCACCGAGGAGGCCGAACAGCGCCGAATGCACGAACGTGGTGTCGGCGGCGAAGCGACGGGAGGCATCATCGAGCGTCTCCGCATCGAGCGCGTCGAAGAGGACACCGGTGAAGCGATCGAGGGCCGGCATCGTCGGTGACGTCCGGAGGAGGCGATCGTGCTCGACCTCCTTGACGAGGCGCGGACCGAGCTTCAACGCCTTCAACGCAACCGATTCGTCGGCGCAGAGCGCGATCAGTCGATCGACGAGTTCACTCCGGAGGTCGGTCAGTTCCGGGTACGAGAGCGACGCGAGGTCGAGCGGAGCACCGCTGCCGCCCTCGCGCTTCGTCTCAGAAGGCGGAAGCAGGAGCAGCATCTACAGCGACAGGAAGGCGAGGGTCGCGTCGACGTTCGCACCGAGTGACTCGACGCTGTCGATGCTCACCCGGGGCAGCGCCGACGAGGGTCCGGTCCAGGGGGCGTAGCCCTCGAGGCTCTGCTCCACCGCCCGCCAGGTCGTCTCCTCGAGGTGCGGAAGGCCACGCTGCCGCTTCTCGAGACGAGCCCGATGCACGGCCTCATCCGAGCAGACCACCTCGACCACGCGAAGCCTGACCTCGGTGCGGACGGCGAGATCGCGCCACTGGAGCCTGGCCGCCTCCGCCGCGTTGACCGCATCGACGATGACCGTACGCCCGGAGGCGAGTTCCTTCTCGGCGATCTCCTCGGCGACGAGGTACGCGGCGAGGCCCGTCGGCTCACCCGCGTCGATGCCGGCCCGAAGGATCGCGGACTCGATCGGATCGACCGACACGACGGTCGCGCCGAGCCGGGCGCCGACGATCTCGGCGATCGTCGACTTCCCGGCACCGGGCAGACCTGCCATCACGACCAGCTGCGTGATCGATAGTTCGCCGAACTGACGGTCCAGCGGCTGCTCCCCCTGCATCCGCTGAGCCTCAGCTCAGGCTCGCGCGGGACGCGACGATCTGCACCACGTTCGACTGCACCGAGAGGAAGCCGTCATCGGCGTTCGCCGCGACCTTCTCACCGCTCGGCAGGGTGACGCGCACTTCGCCGGTCGCCAGGACCGCCAGCATGGGCTCGTGGCCGGGCAGGATGCCGATCTGGCCCTCGACCGTGCGTGCGACGACCATGGACGCCTCGCCCGACCAGATCTCCCGGTCGGCCGAGACGACGCTCACGTTGAGTGCGGCCATGCTCAGCCGTTCTCCTTCTGGATGCGAGCCCAGTTCTCCTCGACGTCGGTGATCGGGCCGACGTTGAAGAACGCCTGCTCGGCCACGTGGTCGAAGTCACCGCGCGCGATCGCGTCGAACGACTCGATCGTGTCCTTCAGCGGAACCGTCGAACCCTCGACACCGGTGAACTTCTTCGCCATGTAGGTGTTCTGGGAGAGGAACTGCTGGATGCGGCGCGCACGCGACACCGTGATCTTGTCTTCCTCGGAGAGCTCGTCGACACCGAGAATGGCGATGATCTCCTGCAGTTCCTTGTTCTTCTGGAGGATCTGCTTGACCGTGGTCGCGACGCGGTAGTGGTCGGCGCCCAGGTACCTGGGGTCCATGATCCGCGACGTGGACGTCAGCGGGTCGATGGCGGGGTAGAGACCCTTCGACGCGATCTCGCGCGAGAGCTCCGTCGTCGCGTCGAGGTGGGCGAAGGTCGTGGCGGGCGCCGGGTCGGTGTAGTCGTCGGCCGGCACGTAGATCGCCTGCAGCGAGGTGATCGAGTGGCCACGCGTCGAGGTGATGCGCTCCTGGAGCACGCCCATCTCGTCGGCGAGGTTCGGCTGGTAACCCACGGCCGAAGGCATGCGGCCGAGCAGGGTCGAGACCTCGGAACCGGCCTGCGTGAAGCGGAAGATGTTGTCGATGAAGAGCAGCACGTCCTGCTTCTGCACGTCGCGGAAGTACTCCGCCATCGTGAGCGCGGAGAGGGCGACGCGAAGACGCGTTCCGGGCGGCTCGTCCATCTGGCCGAAGACGAGGGCGGTCTTGTCGAAGACGCCCGCCTCCTCCATCTCGTGAATGAGGTCGTTGCCCTCACGGGTGCGCTCGCCGACACCGGCGAACACGGACACGCCGCCGTGGTCCTGCGCGACGCGCTGGATCATCTCCTGGATGAGGACGGTCTTGCCGACACCTGCACCGCCGAAGAGGCCGATCTTTCCACCCTGCACGTACGGGGTGAGGAGGTCGATCGACTTGATGCCGGTCTCGAAGAGCTGCGTCTTCGACTCGAGCTGGTCGAATGCCGGCGGGCGACGGTGGATCGGCCAGCGCTCGGTGATCTCGACCTGCTCGCCCGGCTCGCCGTTCAGGATCTCGCCGATGACGTTGAACACCTTGCCCTTGGTGACATCGCCGACGGGGACGGAGATCGCTTGCCCGGTGTCGGTGACCTCCTGGCCGCGGACGAGTCCGTCGGTGGGCTTCAGGGCGATGGCGCGAACGAGGTCGTCACCGAGGTGCTGGGCGACCTCGAGGGTCAGCACCGACGTGTGGTCGTCGATGGTGATCTCGGTCTTCAGCGCGTTGTAGATCTCGGGGATCGAGTCGTGCGGGAACTCGATGTCGACGACGGGGCCGGTGACGCGGGCGATGCGTCCGACGGCGCCGGCGGCACGCTCGGCGACCGGCGCGGTTGCGGTGTCAGTCATTCTGCTCTCTCTTTTCTGAGTTGCTACTTGGCGGCGACGAGCGCGTCGGCGCCGCCCACGATCTCGGAGATCTGCTGCGTGATCTCGGCCTGGCGCGCGTTGTTGGCGAGGCGGGTGTAGTCGGTGATGAGCGTGTCGGCGTTGTCGCTCGCCGACTTCATCGCCTTCTGGGTCGCCGCGTGCTTGGCGGCGGAGGACTGGAGCAGGGCATTGAAGATGCGGCTCTCGATGTAGACCGGCAGCAGCTGGTCGAGCACGGTCGCGGCGTCGGGCTCGAACTCGTACAACGGCTCGACCTGGGTCGTCGGCTCTGCGACGCCCTCGACGACCTCGAGCGGCAGCAGACGCACCACCGAGGGCGTCTGCGTCATCATGCTCACGAACCGGTTGTAGACGATGAAGATCTCGTCGACTCCGCCGTCGGATGCATCGCGGAGGAACGCCTCGAGCACCGCGTCGGAGATCTCCTTGGCGAGTTCGAAGTCGGGGTTCTCGGAGCTTCCGGTCCACTGCTGCTCGGACTCGCGGCGACGGAACGCGAAGTAGCCGACCGCCTTCCGTCCGACGAGGAAGTAGCTGACTTCCTTGCCCTCGGAGCGGAGCAGCTCGCTGACCTGCTCCGCTTCACGGAGCACCTGCGAGTTGAAGGCACCGGCGAGACCGCGGTCGGACGTGAGGATCACGACTGCGGAACGCTCGATGCGCTCGGGCTCGGTCGTCAGCACGTGCGCGACGTTCGAGTGCGTCGCCACGGCCGAGACGGCACGCGTGATCGCCCGCGAATACGGCGTCGAAGCCGCCACCCGTGCCTGCGCCTTCTGGATCCGCGAGGCGGCGATGAGCTCCATCGCCTTGGTGATCTTCTTCGTCGTCTGGGCAGACTTGATCTTCTGCCGGTAGACCCGAAGTTGCGCTCCCATGTCTCTCCTGAATTCCTAGAGTCGATCGATCCGTCGGACGAAGCTCAGCGCTTCGTCTTGACGACCTTCTCCTGGTCGACGTTCTCGGCATCGATGGGCTCGAACTGCTCGGAGCCGACGGATGCGAGCGGCTTGCCCTCACCAGTCTGGAACTCGAGCTTGAACTTGTCGACCGAGGACTCGAGCGTGGCAACGGTCTCGTCGGAGAGCACGTTGGTCTCGCGGAGGTCCGTCAGCACCGAGGTGTTGCGGCCGAGGAAGTCGAGCAGCTCGCGCTCGAACCGCAGCACGTCTTCGACCGGGACCTCGTCGAGCTTGCCGTTGGTGCCCGCCCAGATCGAGACGACCTGCTCCTCGACGGGATAGGGCGAGTACTGCGGCTGCTTGAGCAGTTCCGTCAGGCGCGCACCACGTGCGAGCTGGCGGCGGCTGGCCGCGTCGAGGTCGGACGCGAACATCGCGAACGCCTCGAGCGAGCGGTACTGCGCGAGCTCGAGCTTCAGCGTGCCGGACACCTTCTTGATGGACTTGACCTGCGCGTCGCCACCGACTCGCGAGACCGAGATGCCCACGTCGACCGCCGGACGCTGGTTCGCGTTGAAGAGGTCGGACTGGAGGAAGATCTGGCCGTCCGTGATCGAGATCACGTTGGTCGGGATGTACGCCGAGACGTCGTTGGCCTTGGTCTCGATGATCGGCAGGCCGGTCATCGAGCCGGCGCCGAGCTCGTCGGAGAGCTTGGCGCAACGCTCGAGCAGACGCGAGTGCAGGTAGAACACGTCGCCGGGGTACGCCTCGCGTCCCGGCGGACGGCGCAGGAGGAGCGACACGGCGCGGTAGGCCTCGGCCTGCTTCGACAGGTCGTCGAAGATGATGAGGACGTGCTTCGAGTCGTACATCCAGTGCTGGCCGATGGCCGAGCCGGTGTACGGTGCGAGGTACTTGAAGCCGGCAGGGTCCGACGCGGGAGCAGCGACGATCGTCGTGTACTCCATGGCTCCGGCATCCTCGAGCGCGCCCTTCACCGAGGCGATGGTCGAGCCCTTCTGGCCGATCGCGACGTAGATGCAGCGAACCTGCTTGTTGACGTCGCCCGACTCCCAGTTGGCCTTCTGGTTGATGATCGTGTCGATCGCGATCGCCGTCTTGCCGGTCTGGCGGTCGCCGATGATCAGCTGGCGCTGGCCGCGGCCGACGGGGATCATGGCGTCGATCGCCTTGATGCCGGTCTGCAGGGGCTCGTGCACCGACTTGCGCTGCATGACGCCGGGAGCCTGGAGCTCGAGCGCACGGCGGCCGTCGATGCCGGTGATCTCGCCGAGGCCGTCGATCGGGTTGCCCAGCGGGTCGACGACACGGCCGAGGTAGCCCTCGCCGACGGGGACGGACAGGACCTCGCCGGTGCGGGTCACCTCCATGCCCTCTTCGATGCCGGTGAACTCGCCGAGCACGACGACGCCGATCTCGTCTTCGTCCAGGTTCAGCGCGAGGCCGAGCGTGCCATCGGCGAACCGGATGAGCTCGTTGGCCATGACCGAGGGCAGGCCCTCGACGTGCGCGATGCCGTCTGCGGCATCGGTGACGTAGCCGACCTCGGTCGTCTTCGCCGTGCCCGGCTCGTAGGCCGAGGCGAACTCCGTGAGAGCCGAGCGGATCTCATCGGGGCTGATGGAGAGTTCTGCCATTGTCTTTCCCTTTTCTGTACCGGTTGTACAGCTACTGGTCTGTCGCGGCGCGAGACGCCGGTCGGTGTCGTCCGGCGTCAGCCGGCAAGCTTCTGCCTCAGCGAGCTGAGGCGCGAGGCGACGCTGCCGTCGATGACGTCGTCGCCGATCTGCACGCGAACGCCGCCCAGGACGGCGGGATCGATGATCGTGTCGAATCGGATGCGGCGGCCCGCCTGTGCGGCGAGGCCCTGCTCGAGGCGAGCGAGCTGCGTGTCGTTCAACGGCACCGCGCTCGTGACCGTCGCGACCGCGAAGCCGCGCTGGTCGGCGACGAGCGATGCCGCGCCGCGCAGCATCGCACCGATGCGGCGACCCCGGGGCGAGAGCACCAGGTGCCGGACGATCGCGAGCGTCGCCGGGTGGACGGAGCCGGTGCCGAGCAGCCGCTCGACCAGCTTCGCCTTGGCGTCGTCGGCACCGAGCTTGGAGCCGAGCGCGAGCTCGAGCTCCGAATCGGATGCCACGGTGCGCTCGAAGGCGAAGAGCTCGGCGTCGAGGTCGACGCCTTCGCCCGCGGCATCCGCTGCGACGCGGAAGCCGATCTCTTCGATGCCGTCGAGGAAGTCCGCCTGGCTCGACCACCGGTTCGACGCCGCGGCCGTGAGCAGGCTCACGGCGCCGGGCGCGAGGCGGCTGCCGAACACCGAGGTGACCAGCTGTCGCTTCTGGGCCTCATCGGCCTCGTTGTCGGTGAGTGCGCTGCGCAGCTGCGCAGAACCGGCGATGAGTCGACCGGCGGCGAGGAGGTCCTCCGCGACCGACAGGTCGGCCCGGCCGAACGACGCGAGCGAGGCTCGCGTCGCGGCCAGGGCTTCTCTCGTAGCACTGCCCATGGGTTACTTCGTCTCCCCTGCGGCGGCCTTCTCGGACGCCTCGAGGTCGGCGAGGAACCGGTCGACCACGGCCTGGGCCTTCTGGTCGTCGGTCAGCGACTCGCCGATGACGCCCGAAGCCAGGTCGATCGCGATCGTGCCGACCTCGGAGCGGAGCGAGACGAGCGCGGACTGGCGCTCGGCCTCGATCTGCGCCTGGGCGCTCGAGGTGACGCGCGCGGCCTCGACCACGGCGGTCTCCTTGGCCTCGGCGACGATCTTCTTGCCGTCTTCACGGGCGGTCTCGCGGATGGCACCCGCCTCGGCGCGCGCGTCGGCGAGCTGTGCGGTGTACTCCTCGAGGGCGGCCTCGGCCTTGCGCTGGGCCTCGTCGGCCTTCGCGATGTTGCCCTCGATCGCCTCGCCGCGCTCATCGAGCATCTTCTGGACGCGCGGGAGCACGTACTTCCAGAAGAAGATCAGGATGATGACGAAGCAGACCGACGACCAGAGGATGTCGTACAGCTCGGGAATGACCGGGCTGTGGGTCTCGCCACCCTCGGTTGCAGCGCTCAGTACTGCATGAAGCACGTTGGCCTCCTCAGTTGCGACGGGTGGATCAGACGAAGATGAAGTAGGTCGCGATACCGATGAAGGCGAGCGCCTCGGTGAAGGCGATACCGATCCACATCAGGACCTGGAGACGGCCGGCCAGCTCGGGCTGACGAGCAACGCCCTCGATGGTCTTGCCGACGACGATGCCCACGCCGATGGCCGGGCCGATGGCTGCGAGGCCGTAGCCGACCGTCGCGATGTTGCCGTTGATCTCAGCGAGAACGGTGGTTGCGTCCACGTTGGGTTTCCTTTCCTAGGGATGTTTCTGGGCGGATGCCCGGGCTCAGTGCTCTTCGGCGACCGCGAGCTGGATGTAGACCGCGGTGAGAAGTGCGAAGACGTATGCCTGCAGGACGGCGACGAGGATCTCGAACAGCGTGAACGCGAGGCCGAAGGCCAGGGTTCCGGCGCCGACGAGTGTCCACCAGCCGCCGAGGGAGAAGACGAAGAACTGCGTGGCTGCGAAGAAGAGCACGAGCAGGAGGTGACCGACGATCATGTTCATCATGAGTCGAAGGGTCAGCGTGATCGGGCGGATCACGAACGTCGAGATGAGCTCGATCGGCGTGACGATGATGTACACCGGCCACGGAACACCCGAGGGGAACAGGGAGTTCTTGAAGAAGTTCTTGGGGCTCTTCTTGACGCCCGCGTAGATGAAGGTCACGTACGCCACGATCGCGAGGACCAGCGGCACGCCGATGACGGAGGTGCCGGCGATGTTCAGGAACGGGACCACGCCCGTGATGTTCATGAACAGGATCATGAAGAACATCGTCGTGAGGATCGGCAGGAAGCGACGGCCGTCCTTCTTGCCGAGGAGGTCCTCGGCGATGTTGACCCGCACCAGGTCGAGACCCATCTCGACGAGGCTCTGGAATCGGCCGGGCACGATGCGGAGGTGCCGCGTGCCGAGCCAGAAGACCAGGAGCAGCGCGACGACCGCGACGAAGCGGACGAGCATGATGCGGTTGATCTCGAAGGGGGTGTCCTCGAAGAACAGCGCTCCAGGGAAGAATTCGTCGATCGACGGCCCGTGGAATTCACCATCGTTGGTTGACATCGGAACCAGAAGGTTCAGAGCGTTAGCTAGCAGCGCTATCTCCTGTTTCGGGGCGTGGAGCTCGGCTCTCGCGACGACGAACATCGGATCGGTTTCACGCACATGCCGAAGCAGGCGTTTACCGGGGGGATCTCCATTACTCTAGCAACACTTCGGGCATCGGACGAATCGCCGAGGAAGTCCCGGCGCTTCGAGTTCGACACGCGGTCGAAATCAGTCGTCGCTCGGAGCGGCCGGCAGTTCGACGTCGCTCACATGCGGCATCCGCGACTTCGTGATGACGATCACGTCGACCGCCAGCGAGGCGATGACGCCGGCCACGAGGCTGAGGAACAGCACGGTGGTGTCGAGCCAGGTCGCGTCGCGCAGGAGCACCACCAGCACGATGAACACGACGAACTTCAGGAGCCAGCCGCCGAGCACGATGCCGAAGAATGCGCCGACGAAGAGGTCGCTCGAGGAGAACCGGTTGGCGATCAGGATGCTCGCCGCGGTGATGCCCATGAACACGACCGCCATCGCCGTTCCGACGAGGGCTCCGGCGAGCCCCTCTGCACCGGCGAAGACGAAGCCGAGCACGGCGCTCACCACGAGCAGGACGGCGGCGACGATGCCGCCGAGGGTGAGTGCCCGCCGCAGCACCGGGTTCGAGGTCGGCGTGCGATCGGCGGATTCGGGTCGTGCGTCGGTCATCAGGCTCCAGTCGTGGGGTCGCCCGATTCTACCGATCGCTCGCTGAGCGGATGCCGGTCGAGCTCGTCGGCCGGGTGGTCCTTCGTGGCGACGACCGGGGCCTCGGCGACCGGCGTGGCCTCGGCGGCGACGGTGAGCCGCTTGCGACGGCCGAGGGGCGCGAGGGTGACGATCGCGCACGCGACGAAGCCGAGGCCGAGGAGGAGGAAGGCCCAGCGGGCGCTGATGCCGAGGTAGACGGGGAACACGTACGTCAGGAGGCATCCGATGGATGCCACGGCCGTCCAGCCGTAGAAGATGAGCACGGCGTTCAGGTGGGAGTGCCCCATGTCGAGCAGGCGGTGATGCAGGTGCTTGCGGTCGGCCGCGAACGGCGACTTGCCCGCCCGAAGGCGGCGCACGACCGCGAGGCCGAAGTCGAGCAGCGGGATCAGGAGCACGACGACCGGCAGGATGATCGGGATGAACGCGGCGAAGAGCTGGTTGAATCCGACCCCGGCCGGGTTCAGCTGTCCGGTGACGGCGATGGCCGAGGTCGCCATCAGGAGGCCGACGAGGAGGGCGCCCGCGTCGCCCATGAAGAGCTTCGCCGGGCGCCAGTTCAGCGGCAGGAAGCCGGCGCACGCGCCGACCAGGATGATCGCGATCATCGACGCGAGGTTGAAGTAGTTCGTGGGCGAGGTCTGCTGCACCAGGAGGTAGGTGTAGACGAAGAACACGCCGTTGGAGATGAGCGAGACACCGGCGACCAGGCCGTCGAGCCCGTCGATGAAGTTGACGGCGTTCATCACGAGCACGATGACGAAGACCGTGAGGGTCGCGAACATCCACGACGAGCCGACGAGGATGCCGCCGATGGGCAGCGACACGATGGACACGCCCTGCCAGGCGATGAGCCCCGCCGCGATGAACTGGCCCGCGAGCTTGGTGGTCCAGTCGAGGTCCCAGATGTCGTCGGCGACGCCGATGAGCACGATGAGCAATGCGGCGCCGAGGATCGAGAGCACCTGTGCCGGGTCCTGGAAGATGATCGCGACGTTCGCGAACCGGGTCGGGCCGAGGCTCGAGATGAACCACGCCGCGCCGAACGCGACGAGGATGCCCACGAACATCGCGACGCCGCCGAGGCGCGGCGTCGGGCGCGTGTGCACGTCGCGTTCGCGGATCTTGGGGTAGAGCCGGTACTTCAGGCTGAACTTCCAGACCCCGTAGGAGCCCACCAGGGTCACGAGCGCGGCCACGATGGCGAGCGCGAGGAAGAGGGTCATGAGGCGGCGGTGCCCGTCGCGTCGCCCGAGGCGGCGGGCTCGGCGGATGCCGCGGGCTCCACCGCGGGCGAGGCGGATGCCGCGGGCTCGGGATCCGTGCGAGGCTCCGGCTCGGATGCGGCCGATGCGGCGGGAGCGAGGAGCTCCTCACCGACGACCGCGGCGATGCGCTCGCGGGAGATGACGCCGGCCCGCACGATGCGGAGCACTCCCCCGCTCTCGCTGAGACCGGTGGCGTCGACGATGGTCGAGGAGGTGTCGCCCGGCCGTTCGCCGATCGCGTCGTAGTCACTGCCGGCCGGCCCGCCGTCGAGGAACACGGTGACCGCGTCTCCGAGCATGTCGGACGCCTCGGCCGCAGTGGTGGCCGATGGCCGGCCGCTGAGGTTCGCCGACGACACGGCGAGCGGTCCGGTCTCGGAGAGCAGTTCGAGGGCGACGCGGTTGTCGGGCATGCGGAGCGCGACGGTCCCGCGCGTCTCGCCCAGGTCCCACGTCAGGGAGGGCTGCGCGTGCAGGATCACGGTGAGCCCACCGGGCCAGAACTCGCCGACGAGCCGGCGGACGGGCTCGGGGATCTCGCGCGCGAGCGCGTCGAGCGTGGGGATGCCGGGGATGAGCACGGGCGGCGGCGAGGTGCGCTCGCGGCCCTTTGCCGCGAGGAGGCGGCCGACCGCGGCGGGGTCGAACGCATCGGCCGCGAGCCCGTAGACCGTGTCGGTCGGGAGGACGACGAGCTGCCCTCGCCCGATCGCCGCGCGCGCGAGGCGCATGCCCGTGAGCAGCTGGGATTCGACCGAACAGTCGTAGATGGCAGTCATGACCGCTCGATTCTAGACCAGCGCACCCGGCGGGCGACCGCCGCGGACCGCCGGGGAACGACGTGCGCGCGGCCGCGCACGCGAAGGACGGATGCCCCGTGCGATCGTCCGCACGCGGCATCCGCCCGCTTCGACTCAGCGACGCCCGGCCTTGCGCCGGAAGAGCCACGCGCCCCAGAGCGCCGCGCCGGCGATGATCGCGACGCACCAGCCGACGGCCCACCAGGCCTCCTGGCCCAGGGGCGCATCGGTCAGCAGGGCCCTGATCGTCTCGATGACCGGGGTGATCGGCTGGTTCTCCGCGATCGGCTGCAGCCAGTCGGGCATCGTGGACACGGGGACGAACGCGCTCGACACGTACGGCAGGAACAGCAGGATGAACCCGTAGCCGCTCGCGGCCTCCGGCGTCTGGGCCGCGAGCCCGATCGCCGCGAAGAGGTAGGTGATCGCGAGGATGTAGAGCGCGATGATCGCGAAGGCGCCGACCCAGTCGAGCGGGGTCGCCGACGGGCGGAACCCGACGAGCAGGCCGACGCAGATGACGACCGCGGTCGCGACGAGGTTGCGTGCGAGGCTCGCGACGACGTGCCCGGTGAGCACGGCGCCGCTCCGAAGCGGCATCGTGCGGAAGCGGTCGATGACCCCGGTGGTCATGTCGCGCGAGACCGACACGGCCGTCGAGGAGGCGCCGAATCCCGCGCAGAGCAGGATGATCCCGGGGACGACGTAGTCGACGTAGCCGCCGGACGGGTCGATGGCGTTGCCGAAGATCCACGTGAACATCAGCATGAGCATGACCGGGAGCATGACGGCCATGAGCATCGACTCGACGTCGCGCACCGAGTGCACGAAGCTGCGGCCGATGAAGATGCGTTCCGCGGTGACGCCCCCGAGGCGTGGCCGGAGAGCGGACGCGGACGCCGTCGCAGGGCGGGCGTGGCCGGCGAACGCAGCGCCGGAGGTGGTGGTGGTCATCGGGACTCCTGGAGTTCTGGGGCGACGTCGCGCCCGGTGATCTGGAGGAACACGTCGTCGAGGCTCGGACGACGGATGGAGACGGTGGCTCCGTCGGTGCCCGCGGCGGCCTGCCGGTCGATCTCCTCGACCGCCCGGCGCAGGCCGTGCACGCTGCCGTCGGTCGGCAACTCGACGAGGAGCACGCCCTCACCGTCGCGCAGTTCGACGACCTCGCCGCCGACGAGCGCCTTGAGCTCGTCGGCGGTGCCCTCCGCGACGATGCGGCCGTGGTCGAGCACGGCGATGCGGTCGGCGAGCAGGTCGGCCTCCTCGAGGTACTGCGTCGTGAGGAAGACGGTCGCGCCGCCGTCGGCGAGCGAGCGGATGACCCGCCAGAGCTCCTGACGGCTGCGGGTGTCGAGCCCGGTGGTCGGTTCGTCGAGGAAGATCACGGGCACCTCGACGACGAGGCTCAGCGCGAGGTCGAGCCGGCGGCGCATGCCGCCCGAGTAGGTGCCGACCCGCCGGCTCCCCGCCTCGGCCAGGTCGAATCGCAGCAGCAGCTCGTCGGCCCTGCGCCGGGCGTCACGGGTGCTGAGCCCCGACAGCCGGCCGAACATCACGAGGTTCTCCGCCCCGCTGAGGACCTCGTCGACGGCCGCCGCCTGCCCGGTGAGGCTGATGCGGCGCTTGACCTCCTCGGGTGCCGTGGCGACGTCGTGCCCGGCGACGAGCACGGAGCCCTCATCGGGCTGCACGAGGGTGGTCAGGATGTTGATCGTGGTCGTCTTGCCCGATCCGTTCGGTCCGAGCAGCGCGAAGATCGTGCCCGCCCGCACGGCGAGGTCGAGCCCCGCGAGCACGTCGGTGCGACCGAAGCGCTTGCGGATTCCGCGAGCGTCGATGGCGAGATGCATGGTGTCACTCCGTTCTGGATTCTGCGCCGCGCTCTGTGTGCGACGTAAACTGTGTAGTGCGTCAACTGTTGTTTAAGTAATACACAGTTCTAGACTGTCGTCAACACCTCGACTGAACGGATGCCGATGAGCGAACCGACGCCGGACCCGGAACTGCCGCGCGCCGTCGCGCTCGCCTGGGGCGTGGCCGCCAACCCGCAGCGCGGACCCAAGCGGGAGCTCTCGATCGAGCGCATCGTCGAGACCGCCATCGAGATCGCCGATGCCGAGGGCCTCGCCGCGGTGTCGATGAGCCGGGTCGCGAGCGCGCTCGGCTTCACGACCATGTCGCTCTACCGCTACGTCACGAGCAAGGACGACCTGATCCTGCTCATGCAGGAGGGCGCGAGCGTCGTGCCCGTGCCGGACGAGGCGCTCGACCGCGGCTGGCGCGACGGCGTGACCGCGTGGGTGCTCGCCATCCGCGCCGCCCACCGCGAACACCCGTGGCTCGTCGACATCCCGATTTCCGGGGCGCCGATCACGCCCACGAGCCTCACGATCGTCGACTGGTTCCTCCGCGAGGTGCGCGCACTGCCGCTCAGCGACGGCGAGAAGATGTCCACGCTCCTGCTGCTCACGAGCTACGCCCGTGCCACGAGCGCCCAGGAGCGCGACCTCGCGGTCGCCGCCGCCGCGGCGAACGACCCCGCGGATGTCACGGGCGCGAACTTCTTCGCCGCGCTCGTCGAGCTCGTGACCCCCGAACGGTTCCCCTACCTCAGCCCGCTGCTCGCGGCCGGCGGCTACGTGGCCGTGCCCGGCGCCGACGACGAGTACGGAGACGAGGACTTCGACTTCGGACTCCAGCGCATCCTCGACGGCGTGGAGCACCACCTCGGGCGTCTCGAGGGCGGCGCCGAGCCGACCGTACGCGCCCCGCTGCCGCCCGAGCTCGAGCTCCCCCGCGACCCCAGGGTGCGCGAGGCCGCGAAAGCCAGGCGCGAGGCCGAGAAGAAGCTCCGGGAGGCGCAGAAGCGCGAACGGGAGGCGATCAAGCAGGCGCTCGAACGCGAGAAGCGCGAACGCGAGAAGGAGCAGCACGCCCGGGAGAAGGCCGCCCGGGCCACGTGATCGGCGGCTCAGCGCACCGCGGTCGTCGCCCGGTCCCGCATCGTGAGGTCGCGGTGGTGCGAGATGGCCCGCCAGCCGTCCGCCGCGAGCAGCGCCGCGATCTGCGCCGACTGCGTCTCGAAGTGCTCGATGACGAGCGCGCCGCCGGGTCGCAGCAGGGCGAGCGCTCGCGTCGAGATCGCCCGGATCACGTCGAGGCCGTCCTCCCCGCCGTAGAGCGCGAGCACCGGGTCGTGGAGGTGGACCTCGGGATCGGCCGGGATCGCCGCAGCCGGCACGTACGGCGGATTCGAGACCACGACCGAGGCCAGCCCGTCCAACTCAGGCACCGCGTCGGCCAGATCGCCCTCGACGAGCGTCACCGGCGCCCCGAGCTCGTCGACGTTCCTGCGGGCCCACGCCACCGCGTCGGCGGAGAGCTCGACCGCGTAGACCCGCGCATGCGGCACCTCGGTCGCCAGCGACAGCGCGATCGCCCCGCTCCCGGTGCCGAGGTCGACGGCGATCGGCTCGGCGTCGGCCATGGAGCGCAGCGCGTCGATCGCGAGCTGGGCGACCCCCTCCGTCTCCGGGCGCGGGACGAGCACGCCGGGCCCGACGAGCAGGTCGAGGCTCCGGAACGGCGCACGCCCCGTGATGTGCTGCAACGGTTCCCGGGCCACGCGCCGCTCGACGAGCGAGGCGAGCGCTGCGGCATCCGCCTCGGAGACCTCGCCACCGACCACCACGCGGGCCTGCACGCCGCCGCGGGAGAGCCCGAGCACATGGCCGATCAGGAGGTCGGCATCGACCTCGGGGTCGGGGATGCCGGCGACCGCGAGTCGGGCGATCGCGTCGCCACGGACCGTTCGGATCGAGCGGTCGTCATCGGCTCGCGCCATCCGTGCATCCATGAAATGGAATGTAATGCACGTGACCGGGAACAGGCCCGGTCATAGGCTGGCCGGGGCACGAGCCCCCGCACCCGCATCCCGAGAGGAAGCCCCATGGCCCAGATCTTCGACAACATCACCGAGGCCTTCGGTCGCACGCCCCTCGTGCGCCTGAACCGCGTCACCGAAGGCGCCGGCGCGACCGTGCTCGGCAAGCTCGAGTTCTACAACCCCTCCGCGAGCGTCAAGGACCGCCTCGGCATCGCCATCGTCGACGCCGCCGAGGCCTCGGGTGAGCTCGCACCCGGCGGCACGATCGTCGAGGGCACGAGCGGCAACACCGGCATCGCCCTCGCCATGGTCGGCGCGGCGCGCGGCTACAAGGTCATCCTCGCCATGCCCGAGACCATGTCGAAGGAGCGCAAGTCGCTGCTGAAGGCGTACGGGGCCGAGCTCGTGCTCACCCCGGGTTCCGAGGGCATGAAGGGCGCCGTCTCCCGTGCCGAGCAGATCGTGGCGGAGACCCCCGGCTCCGTGCTCGCCAAGCAGTTCGCCAACCAGGCCAACGTCGAGGTCCACCGCCGCACCACGGCGGAGGAGATCTGGGCCGACACCGACGGCGGGGTCGACATCTTCATCTCGGGCATCGGCACGGGCGGCACCATCTCGGGCGTCGGCCAGGTCCTCAAGGAGCGCAAGCCCGAGGTCCAGGTCATCGGCGTCGAGCCCGAGGAGTCGCCGATCCTGAACGGCGGCGCGCCCGGACCCCACAAGATCCAGGGCATCGGCGCGAACTTCGTGCCCGAGATCCTCGACCGGGAGGTCTACGACGAGATCTTCGACGTGAACATCGACCAGGCGGTCGCCACCGCGCGCCGGCTCGGAACCGAGGAGGGCATCCTGGGCGGCATCTCCTCCGGCGCCACCGTCCACGCCGCCATCGAGGTCGCCAAGCGCCCGGAGAACGCCGGCAAGACCATCGTCGTCATCCTCGCGAGCTACGGTGAGCGCTACCTGTCGACGGTGCTGTACGAAGGTCTGCTTGACTGACCAGGTGAGCATCCTCTCCCGCGTGAAGGAAGACCTCGCGACCGCCCGTGCCCACGACCCCGCAGCACGCAGCGATCTCGAGGTCTTCCTCGTGTACTCGGGCCTGCACGCGATCTGGGCGTCCCGGCTCGCGCATCGGCTCTGGCGATCCGGGCTCCGCTTCCCCGCGAGGGTCGTCTCGCAGCTGACGAGGTTCCTCACCGGCGTCGAGATCCACCCCGGCGCGACGATCGGCCGGCGGTTCTTCATCGACCACGGCATGGGCGTCGTGATCGGCGAGACCGCCGTCATCGGCGACGACGTGATGCTCTACCACGGCGTCACGCTCGGCGGGAAGGCACCCCGGCACACGCCGCCCGGCACGAAGCGGCATCCGACCCTCGGCGACGGCGTGACCATCGGGGCGGGTGCGAAGGTGCTCGGCGACATCACGATCGGCGCCTGGAGCGCCGTCGGCGCGAACGCGGTCGTCACCAGGAGCGCCCCGGCCCGCTCGCTGCTGGTCGGGGTGCCGGCCATTCCGCGCCCGCTCTCGGACGCCGCCGCCGACGCCTCCCGCGGCGTCCACGACTGGCACATCTGACCCGCGCCCGGCGTCCAGTCGGCGTCGGCCGGGCCACCGCGCGCAGCTTCGGCGCAGACGAGAGGGGCGGATGCCGCAGCATCCGCCCCTCTCGCACGTTCGCGTCCGTGCGCGACCGATCAGCCTCCGGCGTGACCGGCCAGCTGCGCCTCCTCGTCGGCCTGGATGGCCGATTCGATCAGCGGGTCGAGCGCGCCGTTCATGACCTGGTCGAGGTTGTAGGCCTTGTACCCGGTGCGATGATCGGCGATGCGGTTCTCGGGGAAGTTGTACGTTCGGATGCGCTCGGAACGATCCATCGACCGGATCTGCGACTTGCGCGCGTCGGATGCCGCAGCGTCGATCTCCTCCTGCTGACGCGCGAGGATGCGGGCGCGCAGCACGCGCATCGCCGCCTCGCGGTTCTGCAGCTGCGACTTCTCGTTCTGCATCGACACCACGATGCCGGTCGGCAGGTGGGTGATGCGCACGGCCGAGTCGGTCGTGTTGACCGACTGGCCGCCGGGACCGGAGGAACGGTACACGTCGATCTTCAGGTCGTTCTGGTTGATGTCGACCTCTTCGGGCTCGTCGACCTCGGGGAAGACGAGCACCCCCGTGGTCGACGTGTGGATGCGCCCCTGCGTCTCGGTCACCGGGACGCGCTGCACGCGGTGCACGCCGCCCTCGTACTTCAGGTGCGCCCACACGCCCTGCGAGGGATCGGTCGCGTTCGACTTGATCGCGACCTGCACGTCCTTGTAGCCGCCGAGGTCGGACTCGTTCTGGTCGAGGAGCTCGACCTTCCAGCCCTTCGACTGCGCGTACTGCATGTACATGCGGAGCAGGTCGCCGGCGAAGAGGGCGCTCTCGGCGCCGCCCTCACCGCCCTTGATCTCCATGATCACGTCACGGCCGTCGTCGGGGTCGCGCGGGATCAGGAGTCGCCGGAGCTTCTCCTGGGCCTGCGCGAGGCCCTCCTCGAGCGAGGGGACCTCCTCGGCGAACGCGTCGTCCTCCTTGGCCAGCTCGCGGGCGGCCGCGAGGTCGTCCTGGGCCTGGTGCCACGCCGCGTTCGCGGCGACGATGCGGCTGAGCTCGGCGTAGCGCCGATTCACCTTCTTCGCGCGTGCGGGGTCGGCATGCAGCGCCGGGTCGGCGAGCGCCTCCTGGAGCTCGCCGTGCTCGACGAGCATGGGCTGGACGGATTCGAACACGGATGCCTCAGCGGTGGTCGTTCTCGTGCGCGTGCGACGCGCCGTGGCCGTTCGCCCCGACGGGCATCGACTTCTGCATGAGCATCAGGAACTCGACGTTCGACTGGGTCTCCTTGAGGCGGCCGAGCACGGCCTCGAGCGCCGGCTGCTGGTCGAGGCCCGCGAGGGCACGACGAAGCTTCCAGGTGATCTTGACCTCGTCGGGCGAGAGCAGCATCTCCTCGCGACGCGTCGACGACGCGTTGACGTCGACGGCGGGGAAGATGCGCTTGTCGGCGAGCTGACGCGAGAGGCGAAGCTCCGAGTTGCCGGTGCCCTTGAACTCCTCGAAGATGACCTCGTCCATCTTGGACCCGGTCTCCACGAGCGCGGTCGCGAGGATGGTCAGCGAGCCGCCGTTCTCGATGTTGCGCGCGGCGCCGAAGAAGCGCTTGGGCGGGTACAGCGCCGAGGCGTCGACACCACCCGAGAGGATCCGCCCGGAGGTGGGCGCGGCGAGGTTGTACGCACGGCCGAGACGCGTGATCGAGTCGAGCAGCACGACGACGTCGTGGCCGAGCTCGACGAGTCGCTTGGCGCGCTCGATCGCGAGCTCGGCGACCGTCGTGTGGTCTTCGGCCGGACGGTCGAAGGTCGAGGCGATGACCTCGCCCTTCACCGTGCGCTGCATGTCGGTGACCTCTTCGGGACGCTCGTCGACCAGCACGACCATGAGGTGGACCTCGGGGTTGTTGATCGAGATGGCGTTCGCGATCTGCTGCAGGACGATGGTCTTGCCCGCCTTCGGCGGTGCGACGATCAGGCCGCGCTGGCCCTTGCCGATCGGGGCGACGAGATCGATGATGCGCTGCGTGAGTTTGGTGGGCTCGGTCTCGAGGCGCAGGCGCTCCTGCGGGTAGAGCGGCGTGAGCTTCTGGAACTCGACGCGTGCGCCCGACTCCTCGATGGTCTGCCCGTTGACGGAGTCGACCTTGACGAGGGCGTTGTACTTCTGGCGGCTGTTGGACTCGGCGTCGCGCGGCTGCTTGATGGAGCCCACGACGGCGTCGCCCTTGCGCAGGTGGTACTTCTTCACCTGGCCGAGCGAGACGTAGACGTCGCTCGGACCGGGCAGGTAGCCCGTCGTGCGCACGAAGGCGTAGTTGTCGAGCACGTCGAGGATGCCCGCGATGGGGATCAGGACGTCGTCGTCGAGGATCTCGGGCTCGAGCTCGTCGCCGCCGGTCTGGCCGCGGCGCTTGCGGTCGCGGTACCGGTTGCGACGGCCGCCCTCACCGTCGAGGAGCTGCTGCTCACCGCGGTTCTGGCCCTGCTGTCGGTTGCCGCCCTCGCCCTGCTGCTTGGGCTCGGCCTGCTCGGCCTGGCGTTCGCCGCCCTGCTGGCGTTCGCCGCCCTGCTGCTGGCGCTCGCCCCGGCCCTGGCGGGCGGGCTGTTCCTCGCCCTTGCGGGCGTCGCCGCCCTGGCGCTCGGCGTTGCCGCCGGCCTGGCCGTTCTGCCGGGGCTGGCCCTCGGCGGACTTCTGCGCGTCGTCGCCGGCACGCTCGGCGCGCTCGCGCTCTCCGCCACGGCGGCCGCGGTTGCGGTTGCGGCCCTGGCGCGGCTGCTCGGAGGACGTCTCGCCCTCGACCTCGCCTTCGGCGGACTTGGGGGCGCGGCCGGCCTCGCCGGTCGCTGCCGCGAGCTCTTCGCGGACCGCGGCGCGCGCGGCCTCACGGGCGTCGTCGGACTCGACGGGCGCCTCGGCAGGGGCGGGCACGAGGTCGACGCCGCCGGCGGCGCCGTTCACGTGCCGGGTCGCGGCCGTGCCGGCGCTCGTCGCGCGACGGGGCTGGCGTGCCTGGCGCGCCGGCCGGGTGGTCGGGGCCGCCTCGTCGACGGGTGCGACGACGGCCTCGCCCGCGGGCGCCTCGAAGGCGGGGGCCTCGGGTGCGGGCTCCGCGGCGGGTGCCTCGGCAACGGATGCGTCGGCGACGGGCGCCTCGGCAGTCGTCTCGGCGACGGGCGCGTCGGTCGACGACTCGGCGGCGAGGCCCTCCTGGTGGGCGGCGATCAGGTCGACGAGCTCGCCCTTGCGGCGCTTGGAGCCGCCGGGGATGCCGAGCGAGGCGGCGAGCTCCTGGAGCTCGGCGACCTTCAGGGTCGAGAGGCGGGTGCGGTTCGCCGCGCCGGCTTCGGCGTGGTCGGTTGCGTTGGTCACTGGGTATGTTCCTTTCCCCCGGTGGCAAGAGCTGCCGACTCAGGAGAGCTGGTCGTTGACACGTCGCAGGTCATGCGCGGAGCGCAGACGTGCGCGAGAACGAGAGCAATGGATTGCTGGGAATCGCACGATGCGACGATGGACGCGAACAGTGCGTCGCTCGTCGGGTGCACGATAATGCTATCACCCGACGAGCAGTCCTCCGGTCCGCGAGCCGCCCCTGTGGAGAACGTGTCGCGATCCGGCGCCTCAGTCGCCCGGGGTGCTGACGGTCGCGCCGAGGAAGTCGACGGCGAGGGGCAGCGGCTGCCAGACGGTCTGCGCCGCCTCCTCCACCAGTCGGATGGCCTCGGCCCGCTCGCTCGGATCGCTGGAGAGCACGAGGATCGAAGGACCGGCTCCGGACACGACGGCCGGATGCCCCTCGGCCCGCAACGCGCGGATGAGCCGGTCGGTCTCGGGCATGGCCTGCGCGCGGTAGTGCTGGTGGAGCTTGTCCTCGGTGGCCTGGAGCAGCAGCTCGGGGCTCTGGATGAGGGCCGCGACGAGCAGCGCCGAGCGCGACACGTTGAAGACGGCGTCCTCGTGGGGCACCGATTCCGGCTGCAGGGAGCGTGCCAGCGCGGTGGACATCTCCTGTTCGGGGACGAGCACGAGCGGGGACACGCCGCGATGCACGATGAGCTTCTTGTGGCGCGGTCCGTCGGGCGTGACCCAGGCGATGGTCAGGCCGCCGAAGAGCGCCGGAGCGACGTTGTCTGGATGGCCCTCGAGCTCGGTCGCGATCTCGAGCAGGTCGTCGGCACTGAAGTCGACGATGCCCTCGAGTAGCCCGGAGGCCCCGATCACGCCGGCCACGATCGCCGCGCCCGACGAGCCGAGTCCGCGCCCGTGCGGGATGCTGTTGCGGGCCACGAGCCTCACCGACGGCATCTCGACGCCCGCGCGGGCGAACGTGTGCGCCATGGCCCGGACGACGAGGTGCGACCCGTCGAGCGGCACCTCCCCCTCGCCGACGCCGTGCACCGTGATGTCGTGGGTCGCGGCATCCGTCGCCTCGATCTCGAGCTCGTCGTATCGCGCGAGCGCGAGCCCGAGGGTGTCGAAGCCGGGACCGAGGTTGGCGCTGGTCGCGGGCACCTTGACGTGCACGCGGCGCCCGATGACGGCGCGGGCGCCGCCCTCGACCTCGGGAGCGGTCCGGTTCATGAGGTCAGCCCGAGCACCGCGGCGATCTGGGCCGTGTCCACGGGCACGACCGTCGGCTGCACGTCGGAGCCGTCGGCGGTGCGAAGGGCCCACTGCGGGTCCTTCAGGCCGTGTCCGGTGACGGTGAGCACGACGCGGGCGCCGGCCGGGATGGCGCCCGCCTCGGCGCGCTCGAGGAGGCCGGCGACGGAGATGGCCGACGCGGGCTCGACGAAGATGCCGACCTCGGCCGACAGGATGCGCTGCGCCTCGAGGATCTTGTCGTCCTCGATCGCACCGAAGTACCCGTCGGTCTCGTCGCGCGCCGCGAGGGCGAGCTCCCACGAGGCGGGGTTGCCGATGCGGATGGCGCTCGCGATCGTCTCGGGGTTCCTGACCGGCTCGCCGCGCACGATCGGCGCGGAGCCGGATGCCTGGAAGCCGAACATCCGCGGGATCCGGGTGCTGTTGCCGGCAGCCAGGTCTTCGCGGTAGCCCCGCGTGTAGGCGGTGTAGTTGCCCGCGTTGCCCACCGGGATGAAGTGGAAGTCGGGTGCGTCGCCGTGGGCCTCGACGATCTCGAACGCCGCGGTCTTCTGCCCCTCGATGCGGTCGTTGTTGACCGAGTTCACGAGGTGGACGGCGTAGTTCTCGGCGAGGTCGCGAGCGATGTCGAGGCAGTCGTCGAAGTTGCCCTGGACCTGGATCAGCTCGCCGTTGTGGGCGATGGCCTGGCTCAGCTTGCCCATGGCGATCTTGCCCTCGGGTACGAGCACGGCGGCCTTGATGCCGGCGTGCGTCGCATAGGCCGCGGCCGACGCCGACGTGTTGCCGGTCGAGGCGCAGATGACGACCTTCGCGCCGCGCTCGACGGCCTTCGTCACGGCCATGGTCATGCCGCGGTCCTTGAAGGAGCCGGTCGGGTTCATGCCCTCGTACTTCACCCAGACGTCGGCACCCGTGCGACGCGAGAGCGCCGGCGCGGGCAGGAGCGGCGTGCCACCCTCGCCGAGCGTGACGACCGGCGTGGCGTCGGTGACGTCGAGCCGGTCGGCGTATTCGCGGATGACGCCTCGCCACTGGCGTGACGTGGCCTTGGGGGTGGGGTGGTTCACATTGCTCCTTCGACTCGGAGGACGGACGCGACGGACACGACGACGGGGTTCTCGGCGAGGGATGCGACGGTCTCGGCGAGCGCGGACTCCGTCGCCTCGTGCGTTCCGATCACCAGCGTAGCCCGCTCGGAGCCGCCGCTCACCGTCTGCTGCAGCTGCTCGACGGACACGCCGTGCTCGGCGAACACGTGCGCGATGCGCTCGAGCACGCCCGGCTCGTCGGCCACCTCGAGCGTGATCGCGTAGCGCGTCGTGATGCGCCCGATCTCGAACATGGGCAGCTCGGCGTGCGTGGACTCCGCGGTGCCCGGACCGCCGACGACATGGCGGCGGGCGATGGCGACGAGGTCGCCGAGCACGGCCGAGGCGGTCTGCACTCCCCCGGCCCCGGCGCCGTAGAACATGAGGGGCCCTGCGGCGGATGCCTCGACGAAGACGGCGTTGTTCGCGCCCCGCACGGCGCCGAGCGGGTGCTCGCGCGGCACGAGCGCGGGATACACGCGGGCGGAGACGCCCTCCTCGCCGGTCTCGGGGTCGGTGAGCCGCTCGCAGATGGCGAGGAGCTTCACCACGAAGCCGGCGCGACGCGCGGACTCCACCTGCTGCGCGGTGACCGACGTGATGCCCTCGCGGTGCACCGCGGCGACCGGCACGCTCGTGTGGAAGGCGATGCTCGCGAGGATGGCCGCCTTCTGCGCGGCGTCGTAGCCGCCGATGTCGGCCGTCGGGTCGGCCTCGGCGTAGCCGAGTTCGGTCGCCGTCGCGAGGGCGTCCTCGAGGGAGGCCCCAGTGCTGTCCATGCGGTCGAGGATGAAGTTGGTCGTGCCGTTCACGATGCCCAGGATGCGGTCGATGCGGTCACCGGCGAGGCTCTCGCGGAGCGGCCGGATGATCGGGATCGCGCCGGCGACCGCGGCCTCGTAGGAGAGCTGCGCGCCGACCTGCTCGGCCGCCGCGTAGAGCTCGGGTCCGTGCGTCGCGAGGAGCGCCTTGTTGCCGGTGACCACGTCCGCACCCGAGGCGATGGCCTTCAGCACCATGGTGCGGGCCGGCTCGAGTCCGCCCATGAGCTCGATCACGATGTCGGAGGCCACGATCAGCGCGTCGGCATCGGTCGTCAGCAGCTCGCGGGGAAGCTCGGCGTCGCGCTTCGCGTCGAGGTCGCGCACGGCGATGCCGACGAGCTCGATGCGTGCGCCGATGCGCTGGGCGAGCTCGTCGCCGTGCTCGAGGAGGAGCCGGGCGACCTGGGAGCCGACGGAACCTGCCCCGAGCAGGCCGACCCTGATGGAGCGGTACTCGATCATGCGGTGGTTCCTCCGGAGGGGTTGGATGCGGGATGCTGCGGGTGGATCCCCGCATCGCGGGCGAGCAGGTCGTCGATGCGCTCGCCGTGCACGATCACGCGGGCGACGCCGTCGCGGACGGCGACGACGGGCGGCCGGGGCACGTGGTTGTAGTTGTTCGCGAGCGACCAGCAGTACGCACCGGTCGCGGCGACGGCGACGAGGTCGCCGGGCGCGACGTCGTGCGGCAGGTAGTCGGCGTCGACCACGATGTCGCCCGACTCGCAGTGCTTTCCGGCGACGCGAACGAGCGCGGGCGGCTCGTCGGACACGCGGCCCGCGAGGCGCACCGTGTAGTCGGCACCGTAGAGCGCGGTGCGCGCGTTGTCGCTCATGCCGCCGTCGACCGAGACGTAGTGCCGCCAGCCCCCCTCGACGGGAACCGGCTTCACGGTGCCCACCGTGTACAGCGTCACGCCGGCCGGCCCGATGATCGAACGGCCGGGCTCGAACGCGAGCTTCGGCACCGGCACGCCGTGGGCACGGCAGGCACGGGCGACGGCCTCGGCGATGCCGAGCGAGATCCGCTCGATCGGCGTCGGGTCGTCGACCGACGTGTAGGCGATGCCGAAGCCGCCGCCGAGGTTGAGCTCGGGCACGGGTGCGACGCGGGCGAGTTCGGCGTGGGCGGCCAGCAGCCGCTCCGCGGACTCGGCGAAGCCCGCCGAGTCGAAGATCTGGGACCCGATGTGGCAGTGCAGGCCCAGGAAGTCGAGCGAGGCGTGCGAGCGGATGCGGGCGCCGAGCTCGACGGCCCGCTCGAGGGAGACGCCGAACTTCTGGTCCTCGTGGGCGGTCGCCAGGAACTCGTGCGTGGAGGCGTGCACCCCGCTGTTGACCCTGAGCCGGACCCGCTGGATGCGACCGGCCTGTTCGGCCGCCCTCGCGACCCGCTCGATCTCGATCTCGGAGTCGAGGATGATGGCGCCCACGCCGACCTCGACGGCGCGCTCGATCTCGGCGAGGGACTTGTTGTTCCCGTGGAACCCGAGCCTCGCGGGATCCGCTCCGGCGGCGAGCGCGACCGCGAGCTCGCCGCCGCTGCAGACGTCGACGGCGAGCCCCTCGGAGGAGACCCAGCGCACGATCTCGGCGGAGAGGAAGGCCTTGCCCGCGTAGTAGACGGCGACCGACGTGCCGACGGATGCCGCGGCCGCCTCGAAGGCGGCCAGGATGCGGCGGGCGCGCGAGCGCGCGTCGGCCTCGTCGACCACGTAGAGCGGGGTGCCGAAGCGCTCCGCGAGCTCGGTGAGGGCGAGGCCGCCGATGACGACCGCGCCGTCGTCGTCGCGATGGGCCCCTGCGGGCCAGACCTGCTCGGCGAGGGCGTTGGGATCGGCAGGGGCGTGCAGCCATCCGGGGACGGCGGTGGTCGTTGCCACGGGAGACCTCTGGGGACTTGGCGGATCTGGAGCTTCGCTCACGGCGAGCGAATCCGATCGATTCGGTGGAGCCTGCAGCGCGCCGCCCTTGTGGGGCGGCCTGCCCGCGAGTCTACCGAGCACGATCACGGCGGCCGAATCGATGACGTCGCATGCCCGTCGAGGCGCCCGCCCGCCCGGCGGGTCGTCGGCGCACCCCGGTCGCGGCGGCGCTCAGGACCCGTCGCAGGTGCCCGTCGTTCGCAGCGACGCCTCCTCGAAGGGGATGTCGGTCGCCGTGAACGCGACGCGCGCATGGCCGTCGGTGAGCGCGATGTCCTCGACGAGCAGCCCCGCCGGCAGGTACTCGGCCACGCAGACCTCGACCTGCTCGTCGCCCAGCACCTGCTGTGCGAGCCCGCTGAGGTCGAGGTCGTTGCCGCCCGCCGACACCTCCACGCCCACCGGCGTGAGGAGCACGCTCGTTCCGGCCGCCTCGGCCGACGCCGTGACCGCGGCGCTCAGGTCGAAGCCCAGCACCTGGAACGTGGTGCCGTAGCCGAGCGTGCCCTCGCCGAGCGAGATCTCGCCGTCGGCGCCCGGGATCTCGACGAGCTGGTTCAGGGATGCCTCGTCGATGTCGACGGTGCCGGTCACGCGATCGATGGGCGCGCCCTCCTGCAGCGGCACGCCGGCGGCGACCACATGCGCGTCCAGGGGGTTGCCCCGGACCTCGAGCCCGGGCACGTCGAGGGTGACCTCCTCGAAGGACCCCGTCACGAGCTGCGCGAGCACCGAGAAGCCGCCGAGGTGCGCGGACACCTCGCCCTCGACGCCCTCGGGGAGGTTCGCCTCGACCTCGTCGACGATGCGCTGCTCGAGCGCCGACCTCGTGACGAGGTCGGCGACGACGAGCAGGGCTCCCACCGCGACGACGGACACGAGCGCGATGGCCCACGGCTTCACGCGTCGACGAGGTCGACCCGTGCCGGTCTCGACGCTCGCGCCGTCTTCCCCCCGTTCGGCGCCGAGTGGCTGGATCACCTCGGTCGGGCGCACGTCGTCGAGCACGGCGGTCGGCGCCAGTTCGTCGCGGTCGGGCTCGCGCGGCTCCGCGGCATCCGTGCCCTCGTCGCGGCCCTCGTCGCGGGGTGTGCTCACTGGTGCCTCCGTGGTCGTCGTGGTCGCCGCCGAACCTGCCGGCTGCGGCCGTGGTCACATGCGCTCGGGAGCCGAGACGCCGAGCAGGTCGAGGCCGTTGCGCAGCACCTGGCCGGTCGCGTCGTTCAGCCAGAGGCGCGTGCGGTGCAGGTCGCCGATCGGCTCCTCCCCGAGCGGCAGCACGCGGCAGTTGTCGTACCAGCGGTGGTAGAGGCCCGCGAGCTCCTCGATGTAGCGGGCGACGCGGTGCGGCTCGCGGAGCTCGGCCGACTGGGCGACGATGCGCGGGAACTCCTGGAGCGCGCCGAGCAGCGCCGACTCGGTCTCGTGCCCCAGCAGCGCGGGCGCGAAGCTCGAGCGGTCGACGCCGACGGATGCCGCGTTGCGATCGACCGCGCAGGTGCGCGCGTGGGCGTACTGCACGTAGAAGACGGGGTTGTCGTTGGTGCGACGCGTGAGGATCTCGGGGTCGATCGTCAGGGGCGAGTCGGCCGGGTACCTGGCGAGCGTGTACCGCAGCGCGTCGGTGCCGAGCCACGCCTGCAGGTCGTCGAGCTCGATGATGTTGCCGGCGCGCTTGGACAGCTTGGCGCCGTTGATGCTCACGAGCTGCCCGATGAGCACCTCGATGTCGCGCTCGGGGTCGTCGCCCGCCGCGCCGGCGAGCGCCTTGAGGCGGTGCACGTATCCGTGGTGGTCGGCGCCGAGCAGGTAGATCTTGTGGGCGAAGCCGCGGTCGCCCTTGTCGAGGTAGTAGGCGGCGTCGGCGGCGAAGTAGGTGTAGACGCCGTTGCCGCGACGGATGACCCGGTCCTTGTCGTCGCCGAAGTCGGTCGTGCGGACCCAGACGGCGTCGTCCTCGTCGAAGACGTGGCCCTGTGCGCGCAGTCGCTCGACGGCGGTGTCCACGTCGGACAGGCCGTCCTCACCCTTCACCTGGAGGCGGCGCTCGCTCGTCCAGACGTCGAAGTGCACGTTGAAGCGATCGAGCGAAGCCCGGATCTCGCCGAGTTGGAGCTCGTACGCGATCTCGGTCGCGGCGTGCAGGGCGACGTCGTCGGCGAGCGAGAGCAGGTTCGGCTCGCGCTCGAGCACGCGCACGGCGAGATCGGCGATGTAGCTGCCGGGGTAGCCGCCCTCGGGCGTGGGCTCGCCCTTCGCCGCAGCCAGGACCGAACGGCCGAAGTTCTCCATCTGGTTGCCGGCGTCGTTGATGTAGTACTCGTTCGCGACCTCGGCCCCAGCCGCCCGGAGCACCCGGGAGATCGCGTCGCCGAGCGCCGCCCACCTGGTGTGCCCGATGTGCAGCGGACCGGTCGGGTTCGCCGAGACGAACTCGAGGTTGATGCGCTCGCCGGCGAGGCGGTCGCTGCGGCCGTACGAGGCTCCGGCGTCGACGATGACCTTGGCGAGCGCGCCGGCGGCCGCGGCGTCGAGGCGCACGTTGATGAAGCCCGGCCCGGCGACCTCGGCGCTCGTCACGCCGTCGACCGCGGCGAGGCCCTCGGCGAGCTCTGTCGCGATGACGCGCGGGTTGGACGACAGCGGCTTGGCGAGGCGCATCGCGATGTTCGAGGCCCAGTCGCCGTGCTCGCGCTGCTTGGGCCGCTCGAGGACGATCTGCTCGGGGGCGAGCTCGAGGACGACCTCGTCGCCGGCGTCGCGACGTCGCTGCACCATGGCGGTCACGAGGTCGAACAGGGCGAGGGAGAGATCGTCGGGAGTCACCCGCAAATCCTAGCGTTCGACGTTGGTAAGGTCTCTCCATGCCCCGCCCCGCACTGCTCGGCTCCGGCCGCCCGCTCCGTCCCGTCGCCGCCGCCGTCGTGCTGGTCGCGGCATCCGCCGTGCTGTTCAGCGGATGCACCGCGGGCGACCCGCAGCCGACCTCGACCGCGGCGCCGCAGCCCGGCACGCCGGGCTCGACCGAGGGCGCGCAGACGCCCGCACCGGTGCCGACCGAGACCGCCGAGCCCGCCGTGCCGTTCGAGATCTCGTGCGATGCGCTGCTCACGGCCGACCAGCTCTACGCGTTCAACCCCAACTTCGGCGCCGATCCGGCCCACGTGCCGGCGGCCCGGCCGGTGGTCGCCGTCGTCGAGGAGCAGGCCGGGACCGCGTGCGGCTACCTGAACCAGACGAGCGCCGAGGTGATCGAGGTCGCCGTCGCCACCCCGTCGGCAGCGGCCCTCGTCACCCTCGCGAACGACGCCGCCGCCACGAGCAGCGCCGTGCCGACGTACGGGACGCCGCCCGACGTGACCGGGTTCTTCACGCGGAGCGGCGAGCACGGCCAGGTGCAGGTGTTCTCCGGTCCGTACTGGGTGGTGCTCGACTCCACCGCGATCTTCGAGCCGGGCGACGCGCAGACCCTCGTGGCCGACGTGCTCGCCAACCTGCCCGCGAGCTGACGAAGGAGACCACCATGGCGGCGACGAACGCACCGGGGACGCCGTCCTGGCTCGGCGCGGTCAACGACCGCGCGGGGCTCGCCGTCCTGCTCGACCACGGCCCGTTGACGCGCAACCGCATCTGCGAGCTCGTCGGGGTGTCCAAGCCGACCGCCTCGCAGATGATGAGCCGCCTCCTCCAGGCCGGGGTCATCGAGGAGCAGGGCCTGCTCGCGGGCTCGGCCGGCCGCGCGGCGGTCGTCTACGCGGCGCGCGTCGACCGGCGCGTCGGCATCGCCGTCGACCTCGACGCGTTCGAGGTGCGCGCCACCGTCGTCGATGCCGCGGGCACCGATCGGCCGGTCGTGCGGATGCCGCTCCCCCACGACCCGACCGCCAGGTCGGCGGTCGAGGAGGTCCGCCGGGCCATCGACGAGGCCAGCGCCGCCGCCGGCACCGACCCGGCCGCCGTGCACACGGTGTGCCTGGGCATCCCCGGGTACGTCGACCCGGGCGCCAGCGGCGAGCTCTTCAGCGAGACGCTCCCCGGCTGGCCGGTGCGACGGCTCCGCAGCATCCTCGAGGACGACCTCGGGCGCACGGTGCTCATCGAGAACGACGTCAACCTCGCCGCGGTCGCCGAGCGCGAGGGCGGCGCCGCGACCGGCCGCGACGTGTTCGCCCTGCTCTGGCTCGGCAACGGCGTGGGCGCCTCCTTCGACGTGGCGGGCGACCTGCACCGCGGCTCCTTCGGCGGTGCGGGCGAGATCGGGTTCCTCCCCGTCTCGGCCGAGGCGATCGCACTCGACCCCGCCGCGCGCACCGTCCAGGACCTGGTCGGCGGTCGCGCGGTCGCGCTCCTTGCCCGGCGGCACGGGCTCGAGGCCGACGGGTTCCACGCGGCCCGCGCCGCGCTCGCCGACCCCGCGGCGGAGGGCGTGCGCCGCCTCGTGTTCGACGACCTCGCCGAGCGCGTCGCACACGTCGCCCTTCCCGTCATCGCCACCCTCGACCCGGGGCTCGTGGTCCTGGCCGGGCCCACGGCCGACCTCGGAGGCGAGACGTTCGCGAACGCCGTCGGCGCCGGCATCCGTCGCATCAGCCGGTGGTACCCGGAGGTGCTGGCGACCTCGGTGCACGGCGACGCGGTCCTGCGCGGTGCCAGGAGCCTGCTCGCCCAGCGCGTCCGCGAGGAGCTGCTCGACTCGGTGGCCGCCGTCGCCCGCACCTGACGTCCGCAGGGGCCCAGAGGTCGGAACCGGCCCTCGATCGGTGCTATCGTTGCTGGCTGTGCGCCTCCGTAGCTCAGGGGATAGAGCGCCGGTTTCCGGTACCGTAGGTCGGGGGTTCGAATCCCTCCGGGGGCACAGATTTCAGTCCGTCGCAGCGGTTTCCAGTCCGTCGCGGCGGTCCGGTCGTTCACGGACGCCCGGTCGTGCGCGGCCGGCGCGTTCGCGGCCCGCAACTGCGGCTGCCACTGCGACTGCGAGCCGCCGTCACGGGCCGCCGCGACCGCTGATCGCGACGGGTACCCAACGAAACGCGTCATCCGTTCGTCTCTTCCTATGACGGCGGATCGACCGCCGTCGGGAGGAGCATCGATTGGCCCGCAGGTGGGATGAGGTCGCGACGAGGCTCGTCGCCGAACGCGGCGGCGCGCTCACGCGCTACGCGTTCCTGCTCACGGGCGACGCGGAGGATGCGGCCGACGTCGTCCAGGACGCGCTCGTGCGCACATTCGGCACCCCGCGGTTCCAGCTCACTCTGCCCCGTGCGGAGGCCTACGTGCGGCGAGCCATCCTGAACGCCGTCATCGACCGCTCGCGACGCGACGGCACGTGGCGTCGGGTACGCCACCTCGCCGTGGCGCCGGCGGTCGCCGACGTGCCGCAGGACCGGAGCGACGCGCGCATCGACCTCATGCGCCGCGTGCGGTCGCTCGCGCCGCGCCAGGCGGCTTGCATCGTGCTGCGGTACTACGAGGACCTCACGGTCGACCAGATCGCGCAGACCCTCGGGCTCAGCCAGGGCGCGGTCAAGCGGTACCTGAGCGACGCCCTGCGAGCGCTCTCCTCCTCGATCGAGGCATCCGACGGCCTGCCAGCCGGTGCCGGCACGACCCGAACGGAGGGTGACCATGTCGCCTGAACCCCGCGACCTCGCCGAGGCGCTCTCGCATGAGGCGGATGCCGCAGCCGCGCGTCCCGTCGACCTCGGCACGGTGCTCCGCGCGAGCCGTGCCCGGCGCCGCGCCCGCCGACGGACGGCGGTCGGCGCCGCCGCGTCGCTCGCGGGACTCCTCGCGGTCGGCGGGCTCGTCCTCGCCGTCGGCACGATGGGCCCGGACCTGGCCACCTCGACGGCGGACGGCCCCGCGGTGGAGTCGGCCGAGCAGATGCAGTCGCCCGCGTCCGGCGGCCCGGCTGAGCCCGACGCCGGTGGAGCGGACGCGGACGGTTCCCCGGTCGCTCCCCAGGACCAGGCGCAATTCGGCCAGGACCTCGAGGTCGTCGCCCCCGAGACCCTGAACGCGTGCGGCGCTCCGATCGCGCCGGCGACGGAGGGTGCCGCCTCGCAGCTCACGGCCGTCGTCGAGCCGCCAACGGGGACGATCGCGCCCGGCGAGGAGGGCGAAGCCGTGGTGCGCGTCTCCAACGAGGGGACGACCGAGGTGGTCGGATCACTGACGGCGCCGGCGATCACGGTGTCGGCGGCGGGCATCACGGTCTGGCACCCCGACCTCGGGAGCCGGGCCGACGCGGTGCCGCTGCGCCTGTCCCCCGGTGAATCCGTGACCGTCCGCGGCCGGTACGCGGCGGCGGCCTGCGCCGCGGGCGACGAGGCGGCCACCGGAGGCTCGCTCACCCCGCTCGAGCCCGGGGCGTACGCCCTATCCGCGGCCCTCGCGTTCACCTCCTCGACGGATGCCGCCGGGGGCGTCCTCGTCTCGCCCGCGGCATCCGTCATCGTGGAGTGAGGCGGCCGCCCGGTCGCGTGGACGGTGCCACCCGGTCGCCATAGACTCGAGGCATCCGTGCGGTCGCGGAGAAGGGCAGGGGTGCATGGGGTCGTCACGTCGGGTGCTCGTCACGGCGGTCCTCGCGACCGCATTCGTGTTCCTCGGGGCCTCGCCCGCATCGGCGGAGGAGCCCGTCGACTTCGGCACCGGTCCCATCGTCGACACGGTGGGCGCGCTGGACGGTGCGATCGACGACGTGCTCGCGGCCATCGAGCGGACCGCCGACGACACTGGGCGCCAGCTCTACGTCGCCTACGTGGGCGAGTTCACCGATCCCGAGCAGGCCGACACCTGGGCCAACGACACCGCGGTCGCGAACAACATGGGCGCGGAGGACTACCTGCTCGCGGTCGCGGTCGACGGCCGGGCCTACTACCTCTCGGCCGCCGACAACGCCTCGGTCCCGGCCGATGAGCTCGATCGCATCAGCCTCGAGGTCATCGAGCCCGAACTCCGCGCCGAGGACTGGCCGGGCGCCGCCATCGCCGCGGCGGAGGCACTCGGCGACACCGGTTCCGGCGGTTCGGGCTGGGGCTGGGTGTGGTTCCTCGTGATCGCGGCGATCGTCGTCGCCGTCATCGCCATCGTGCTCTCGCGCCGCCGCGGGCGCACCGGTCAGGCGGATGCCGCGACGGGGCCGGAGGCGCCGGCACTCGTGCCGCTCGACGACCTCCGCCGACGTGCGGGCTCGGCGCTCGTCGCGGCCGACGACGCCGTGAAGACGAGCGAGGAGGAGCTCGGGTTCGCCACCGCATCGTACGGCGAGGCGGCGACCGCGACCTTCCGCACGGCACTCGAGACCGCCAAGGCCAGGGTCGCCGCGGCGTTCGCGCTCCAGCAGCGCCTCGACGACGACGAGCCCGACTCCGAGGCGGCCACGCGGGAGATCTACGAGGGCATCCTCACCGCCACCGGCGAGGCCGACGCCCTGCTCGACGAGCAGGCCGAGGCCTTCGACGCGCTCCGAGACCTCGAACGGAACGCACCGGCCGAACTCGCCCGTGTCCGCGGCGAGGCCGCGGCCGCCCGCGAGCTCGTCGCACCGGCCGAGCAGCGCCTGCGCGAGCTCGGCGACCGGTACGCGGCATCCGCCCTGACGGCCGTCGCCGACAACCCGCCGCAGGCCGCCTCACGGCTCGGGTTCGCCGATGAGGCGCTGACCCGGGCCGACGCCGCGATCGCGGCCGCGCGCGCGTCCGAGGCGGCCGTCGAGATCCGTGCGGCCGAGGAGGCGGTCGACCAGGCCGAACTGCTCACGGGCGCCGTGCAGCGCCTCGCCGAGGACCTCGCCGCCGCGGACCGCGCCCTCGCCGAGGGCATCGCCGACCTCGAGCGCGACGCCGAGACCGCACGGGCACTGGGCGGCAACGCCGCGGCCCTCGCCGACCCCACCTCCGCCACGGCGGCCGAACTGCGCGCCGGTCTCGGCGTCGCGGGCGGCGATCCGCTCGCCGCGACCGGCCGACTCGAACAGGCGAACGCCGCGATCGACGCGGCGATCGCGAGCGCTCGCGACGCCGCCGAGCAGGCGGCACGCGCCCGGGCGCTGCTGCAGCGCTCGGTCGAGGCCGCCCGCATGCAGGTGCAGGGTGCCGAGGACTACCTCGTGGCCCGGCGCGGAGCCGTCGGCACCGAGGCGCGCACCCGGCTCGCCTCGGCCGCGCAGCTCCTGCAGCAGGCGCAGACGACCCCCGATGCGGCTCTCGCGCTGCAGGCCGCCCAGCAGTCGCAGCGGCTCGCATCCGAAGCGCTCTCCCTCGCCCGCAACGATGTCGAGGGCTTCGGCGGCGCGTACGGCGGCGGCGCGGGAGGCGGCGGGTTCGGCGGGAGCCAGGGCGGCAACATGATGGGCGCCGTCCTCGGCGGCATCCTCATCGACTCCCTGCTGAGCGGCGGCAGTCGCGGTTCCGGCGGCCTGGGCGGGGGCGGCGGCTTCGGGGGCGGGTTCGGCGGCGGATTCGGCGGCGGCGCGTCCCGCGGTCGGTCCGGCCGATCGGCGGGCAGCTTCGGCGGCGGCGGCACCCGAGGGCGCCGCGGAAGCGGAGGACGATTCTGAACGACCCGACGCACCAGCTCCGCAGGGCGTGCGCCCTGCGGCGAGACGCACCACCAGACCGTCACGAAAGGAAAGCACCATGACCAAGCAGTCCATCTTCGGGAGGATCTCCCAGCTCCTCCGGGCCAACGTCAACGCACTCATCGACCAGGCCGAGGACCCCCAGAAGATGCTCGACCAGATGGTCCGCGACTTCACGAACAGCATCGCCGACGCCGAGGCGGCCATCGCCGAGACCATCGGCAACCTCCGCCTGCTCGAGGACGACCACCGCGAAGACGTCGAGGCCGCCCGCACCTGGGGCGAGAAGGCGATCGCGGCGAGCCGCAAGGGCGACGAGCTCCGGGCTGCCGGTGACGCGGCCGGCGCCGACAAGTTCGACAACCTCGCGAAGGTCGCGCTCAGCCGCCAGATCTCGTCCGAGAACGAGGCGCGCACCGCCGAGCCGCAGATCGCGGCGCAGACGCAGGTCGTCGACCAGCTCAAGTCAGGGCTGAACGGCATGAAGGAGAAGCTCGTCCAGCTGAAGAACAAGCGCTCCGAGCTCGTCGCCCGTGCCAAGACCGCCGACGCGCAGCGCCAGGTCCACGACGCGGTGAAGTCGATCGACATCCTCGACCCCACGAGCGAGCTCGGCCGCTTCGAGGAGAAGATCCGGCGCGAGGAGGCCGTCGTCCGTGGCCAGGCCGAACTCGCGGCGTCGAGCCTCGACGCCCAGTTCAACGAGCTCGACGACCTCGGCGAGCTCACCGAGGTCGACGCGCGCCTCGCCGCGCTGAAGTCCGGCGGGTCGCAGGGCGCGATCTCCGGCTGATCGACGTCGTCCCGCGATCGGGCGGTTGGCACCGGCCGACCCGATCGCGGGATACTGAGCACATGCCCGCTACCTTCGTCGTCGTCCCGCTCTGGCAGGGCTCGATCTCCTCGCGCGCGATGAGCCTCGCCGACGGGGCCGCCGCCATCCTCGGCGACCTGCCCTCGGCGGCCACCGTGTCGGTCGAGGTGCCCTCGGAGGCGGGCGAATCGCTCGGCACCGGCATCCGCCGCTACAGCGCCCTGCGGCGCGTCCGGGAACGGACCGACGAGCTGCTGAGCACGGTCGCCGCCCCCGCCATCACCATCGGCGGCGACTGCGGCGCCGCGCTGGCCGGCGTCGCCCACGCCTCACGGCAGGTCGAGGGCGACCTGGCGGTGCTCTGGCTCGACGCCCACCCCGACCTCAACACGCCGGACTCCTCGCCGTCGGGCGCCTTCGGGGGCATGACCCTGCGGCACATCGCCGGCGAGGGCGTCGACGGACTCGCGCTCGACGCCGGCACGCGCGTCGACCCGGCACGCCTCGTGCTCGGCGGCGTGCGCGCCATCGACGCGGAGGAGCACCGCTTCATCGAGGAGCACGGCATCGACGTGCTCACCGTCGACGACCTCCGCGACCCCGCAGTCGTGATCGCCGCGCTCGAGGCCACGGGCGCGAAGAACGTGTTCGTGCACATCGACCTCGACGTGCTCGACCCCTCGGCCATGGGCGGGCTGTCCTTCCCGATGCCGTTCGGCGTCGACGCCCCGACCCTCGTCGGCCTCGTGAGGGCCGTGCTCGCACGGTTCCCGCTCGCCGGCGCGGCGATCGCCGGGTTCGCGCCGAGCTCCCCCGAGGCCGCCGACGACGACCTGCCCACCATCCTGCGGCTCGTCGGGGCGTTGGCGAGCGGCGCCCCCGGCGATCGCCCGGCGTCCGGGGCCGCGGCGAGCTGACGAGCTGACGAGCTGACGAGCTGACGAGCTGACGAGCTGACGAGCTGACGAGCTGACGAGCTGACGAGCGATCCTCGGCTGACCGCCGGCGACGGATCGACGACGCGCCGGCGCGACCCGCCCAGCGACGGAGCAGGTGCACCGAGTCACGTCGGCGAGGGGTGCACTCCTCCCGCCGACGTGCCTAGGCTTGGGACGACGTCCGTTCCGGGCGCGCGAGGGGAGACGGATGCAACGCGAAGTCGACGTGGTGGTCCTCGGTGCCGGGCCGGTCGGCGAGAACGTCGCCGACCGCGTGCGGGCCGCAGGGCTCGAGGTGGTGGTCGTCGAGCACGAGCTCGTCGGCGGCGAATGCTCGTACTGGGCCTGCGTGCCCTCGAAGGTGCTGCTCCGGAGCGCGGCCGCGCTCCGCGCGGCGAGGCGGGTGCCGGGTGCCGCCGAGGCGATCACCGGCGACCTGGACGTCGGCGCGGTGCTGCGCCGACGCGACTACTGGGTCTCCGACTGGAGCGATGACGGCGCGACCGGATGGCTCGACGAGGTCGGCATCGGACTCGAACGCGGGCACGGGCGGCTCGACGGACCCCGTCGCGTGGTCGTCGAGCGTGCCGACGGGAGTTCGGTGACCCTCACGGCCCGCCATGCGGTGGTCGTCGCGACCGGCTCGGATCCGGTCGTCCCGCCCATCCCCGGCCTCGCCGAGGCATCCCCCTGGACCAGCCGCGAGGCGACGAGCGTCCAGCAGGTGCCCGGCAGGCTCGCGATCATCGGCGGCGGGGTCGTGGCCTGCGAGATGGCGACGGTCTACGCCGGATTCGGCACCGAGGTCACCGTGCTCGCGCGCAGCGGCCTCCTCGGCCGCATGGAGCCGTTCGTCGGGGAGGCGGTGACCGCCGGCCTGCGCGAGCTCGGCGCGACGGTGCGCACGTCCGCATCACCGGTCCGCGTCGAACGGGGCGAGAGCGGAGAGGTCGTCCTCACCCTCGACGACGGCTCGAGCGTGACGGCCGACGAGGTCCTCGTCGCGACCGGTCGCAAGCCCCGCACGGATGCCGCGGGGATGGAGAGCATCGGCCTCGAGCCCGGTGACTGGCTCGAGGTCGACGACACGCTGCGCGTCGCGGGCGTCGACGGGGCGGATGACGCGCCCTGGCTCTACGCCGCGGGCGACGTCAACCACCGCGCCCTGCTCACCCACCAGGGCAAGTACCAGGCGCGCGCGGTCGGCGACCTCGTCGCCGCACGGGCCACGGGACGTCCGGTGGACACGAGTCCCTGGGGCCCGCATGCCGCGACCGCCGACCACGGTGCCGTCCCGCAGGTTGTCTTCGCCGAGCCGGAGGCCGTGCAGGTGGGGGCCACCGAGGCGGAGGCCCGCGACGCCGGCCGCGACATCCGCATCGCCGAGGTCCCGCTGGAGTCCGCAAGCGGCACCGGCATCCGGGCCGACGGAGCGGAGGGCCGGGCGAAGCTCGTGATCGACGTCGAGCAGGGCACGATCATCGGCGCCACCTTCGTCGGCCAGGACGTCGCTGAACTCCTGCACGCCGCGACGATCGCGATCGTCGCCGAGGTGCCGGTGGACCGGCTCTGGCATGCGGTGCCCTCGTTCCCGACCGTGAGCGAGGTCTGGCTGCGGCTGCTCGAGGCGCTCGGGCGCCCCGAGGCGCACGCGTGACGCGGCTGACGATCCGGCTCACGGACTCGCCCGTCAGCCGTGCCGGCTACTGGTGGGCGACGCTCGTGGGGTTCGCCTGGGGATCGATCTGGAGCACCGGTCGCGTCGAGCTCCGCAACGGACTGTTCGTGTTCACCGGCATGCCGACGTGGACCTTCGGCCGCGGGGGTTCCTGCGTCGGACGGTGCTACCTGACCGACCGCAACGACTCCGACACCGTGCTCGGACATGAGGCCGTCCATGAGCAGCAGTGGCGGAAGTACGGGATGCTGCTCCCGGTGCTCTACCTCTTCGCCGGTCGCGACCCGCTGGGGAACCGATTCGAGATCGAGGCGGGCCTGGAGGCCGGGGGGTACCTGCGCGGGGCGCGCCAGTCGCCCTCGACGCGTCGACGAAGGGGCTGAGTTCGGCGTCGCCCGATGCGGAACGGCCGGTACGCTCCCCTGCGGGAGCGCACCGGCCGTTCGGCTGCGGAGGGGGTCGGCTACTCGCCGAGCACGCCCGCGATCGCCTCGATGAGGGCGGGCATGCCGCCCTCCCACTGGAAGCTGAGCGCGGTGGGCGGCGACACCGACGACACGGTGACCGGGTCGTAGACCTGGGCGACCTTGCCGGCCGCGACGGCGGGGATCGCCTGTGTCTCGGGCTTGGTGAGGATGGCCTCGGCGGCCTCCTGCGAGCTGGAGTAGTTGACGACGAGGTCGGAGTCGAGCTTGTCGAGCTGCTCGTAGCTCAGGTCGTAGTAGAACCCGCCGTCGGTCGTGTCGAGCTCGGTGACGCTCGGGGCGACCTCGAGGCCGAGTTCGGTGAGCACCGCGATGCGCGGGTCGGCACCGGTGTACACCGAGACGACGCCATCGCCGTCCCAGATGCCCGCGAGGGTCTTGCCCTCGAACTCGGGGTGGGCTGCGGCCTCGTCGGCGAGGTAGGCATCGATCTCGTCGAGCACGGCCTCGCCCTCGGCCTTCAGGCCGAGCGCCTCCGTGGTGATCTCGATGGTCTCGTCCCAGTCGGTCGTCCAGGGAGCCTCGGGGTACGCGACGACGGGCGCGATGTCGCTGAGCGTGTCGTACTGCTCCTCGGTGAGGCCCGAGTACGGCGCCACGATGAGATCGGGTGCCGCCTCGATGAACTCCTCGTAAGGGACGCTCGCGCCGCCCTCGTCGTCGTTCAGGACCGTGGGGTACTCGACGCCGGCCTCGTCGTAGGCCTCCTCGACCCACGGCAGCAGGTTGCCCTCGCCGACCGTCCAGCTCTGCTCCGCGACGGCGACGGGGTACACCCCGACGGAGACGGCGGCCTCGGTCGAGCCCCAGCCCCACGTGGCGACGCGCTCGGGCGCCTCCTCGATGACGGTCTCGCCGAAGGCGTGCTCGATCGTGATCGGGAAGCCCGTTCCGGCGGCGGCCGCCGGCGCCGCGGCCGGCTCCTCGGTCGTGCCCGATGCGCAGGCGGTCAGGGTCAGGGCGGTGGCGGCGAGGCCGGCCAGGGCGATGAGCGGACGTCGAAGACGCACGGAGAACTCCTCGGTCGATGAGTGGGGATGAGGCAAGGCTAACCTAAGTCGCGGCGACCACGAAACCGCGCGGTCACGGACGCGTCACGATCGGGCGATCGATGCGCCCGTCGAGGGAGCCGGTGCCGCGTCCCCGGCCGTATCCGCGGCGTCGAGCGCCGCCGTGTGGAAGCGGCCGACCGGCACGATCATCGGCGAGCCCGCCACGGGATCGGGGATCACGGATGCCTCGAGCGCGAAGGCGCTCCGCACGGTCTCGGGCGTGAGGACCTCGGCCGGCCGCCCCTCGGCGACGATGGAGCCGGCCGACATCACGACGAGGTGGTCGGCGTAGCGCGCCGCGAGGTTCAGCTCGTGCAGGACCATCACCACGGTCGTGCCGCGCTCCCGGTTCAGCTCGGTCAGCAGGTCGAGCAGCTCGAGCTGGTGCGTCACGTCGAGGTAGGTCGTCGGCTCGTCGAGCAGCACGATGTCCGTCTGCTGGGCGAGGACCATGGCGATCCAGACCCGCTGGCGCTGCCCGCCCGAGAGCTCCTCGAGCCGCCGGTTCGCGAGGTCGGCGATGCCCGTCGCGGCCAGCGCCTCGGCGACGACGAGGTCGTCGTCGCTGGAGTGCCGTCCGAACCAGCCCTGATGGGGGTATCGGCCGCGTCCGACGAGCTCGGCGACGCGCACGCCGTCGGGCGCGATCGAGGACTGCGGAAGCACGCCCACCCGGCGTGCGAGGTCGCGGCGCGGCATCCCGGCGACGTCGACGCCGTCGAGCGTCACGCGCCCGCCGTCGAGGTCGTGGAGCCGCGCGAAGCCGCGCAGCAGGGTCGACTTTCCGCAGGCGTTCGGCCCGACGATGGCCGTGATGCGACCGCTCGGGATCACGAGGTCGAGCCCGTCGATCACGCGCCGGCCGTCGTAGCCGAGGCAGACGCCCTCGGCGGCGAGGCCCGCGACGGGCGATGGGGCGGATGCCGATGCGGTCATGCGCGGGTCTTCCTCTCGGTGCGGGCGAGCAGCCACAGCAGGTACGGCGCGCCGATCAGTCCGGTCACGATGCCGACGGGCGCCGTGAACTGCGGCAGGGCGAACTGTCCGAGCACGTCGGCGCCGAGCGTGAGCACCGCACCGGTCATCACCGACGCCGTGAGCGCGGCGCTGCCGTCGTCGACGATGCGACGGGCGATCGCCGGCGCGATGAGCGCCACGAACGCGATGGGGCCGGCGACCGAGGTCGCCACCGCGATCAGCAGCACCGCCACGAGGAGCAGGATGCCGCGGCGCACGTCGGTTCGGATGCCGAGCGAGATCGCGTGGTCGTCGCCGAGGGCCAGCACGGAGAGGCCCTTCGCGAAGACGGCGACGAGGATGCAGCCGATCACGACGCCGATCATGAGCAGCACGAGCGCGTCGCCGCGCACGTCGGAGACGCTGCCGACCGTCCAGAGCAGCGCGGCCTGCGCCTGGCGGACCTCCGCACGCGCCAGCAGCCAGGCGATGAGCGAACCGCAGACGTACGCGAGCCCGACGCCGACGAGGACGAAGCGGATGCCGTGCAGGCCCTGTCGCCATGCGGTCGACCAGATGATCGCCGCGACCACGAGCGCACCGGCGAGGGCGAAGCCGGAGACCACCGCTCCCGCGAGGCCGAGCCCGAGGATCGCCCAGACCGCGCCGACGCTCGCGCCGGCCGAGACGCCCAGGATGTCGGGGCTCGCCAGCGGATTTCGCAGCACGGCCTGGAAGACCGCGCCGGCGAGCCCGAAGGCCGCGCCCACGAAGACGGCGGCAAGGATGCGCGGGAGGCGGAGCGTGAAGACCACGAGCTGCTCGGTGCGATCTCCTTGACCGAGCAGCGTCGCCAGGACCCGGTCGGGTGCGAGGCTGGCAGCGCCCGAGGAGAGGGCCACGATCGCGAAGACGATCGCGAGTGCCGCCCCTGCGCCGAGCGCGATCGACAGGCGCCGTCGATTGCGGCGTCGCACCGCGGCGACGGCGGCGCGCACCTCGTCGACCTCGGGGTTCGGCCGGGTCGCGGCATCCGTCGACGGCATGGTCGGGATCGTCGTCATCACAGGCCCGCCACGTTCCGGCCGCGGGCGATGGCGATCAGCACCGGTGCGCCGAGGAACGCCGCGACCACGCCGGCCTCGAGTTCCGAGTTCGGCACGATCAGCCGGCCGATCACGTCGGCGGCGAGCAGCATGACCGGTCCGAGCAGGAGCGCGGTCGGCATGATCCAGCGGTAGTCGGTGCCGACGAGCCGGCGCGCGGCGTGGGGCACCACGAGCCCGACGAGCGCGATCGGTCCGGCGAGCGAGGTGGCCGTGCCGCAGAGGAGCACGAGGGCGATGCCGGCCACGAGCCGAGTGGTGCCGACCCGCTGCCCGAGCGAATTCGCGACGTCGTCGCCGAGCGCGATGAGGTTCAGCCGGTTCGCGAGGACGAAGGCGAGGATCGCGCCGACGAGGATGAAGGGCCAGAGCAGGGCGGCCACGTCGAGCCCCCGTCCGGTCAGCGACCCGACGGCCCAGAACCGGTACTGGTTGAAGGCCTCGGTGTCGCGGAGCAGGACCAACGTGATGAGCGGCGTGATGAACGCGGTGACCGCGGCGCCGACGAGGGCGAGGCGCACGGGCTGCCCACGGCCGATGGAGAAGACGACGGCGGCCGCCGCGGCCGCGCCCGCGAACGCGAACCAGACGTAGCCGAGCGGGCTGCTCACGCCGAGCAGCGAGATGCAGAGCACGACCGCGAGCGACGCGCCGGAGTTGAGGCCGAGCAGGCCGGGATCGGCGATCGGGTTGCGGGTGACGCCCTGGATGAGCGTCCCGGCCAGGCCGAGCGCGACGCCGGCCAGCAGGCCGATGACCGTGCGCGGCACGCGGAGCTGCCAGACGACGTTGTGATCGGCGTTCGCCGGATCGGGGCCGATCACGGCCTGCCAGACGACGCCCGGGTCGATCGAGCGCACGCCGAGCGCGAGGCTCGCAGCGACGACCGCGAGCAGGACGAGCGCACAGGCGGCCAGCACGGCGACGGCCCGGCCGCTGCCGACGCGTCTCGGGCGCCGACCGGCGGACGACACGATGCCGAAGGCGCGTGCGCTGCCGCTGTCGCTGCCGCTGCCGACGATGCCTCCGGGCGCGGTGAGGGATGCCGTGTCCGCGACCTGCGGCGCCTCCTGGCGGGACACGGTGGACGACCCGCTCACTCGAGTTCGGCTCGACCGCGGCGCCAGTACCCCATGAACGCGACCTGTCGGCGATCGAGGCCCGCCTCGCGCACGAGGAAGCGCCGGAGGCCGGTGATCACGGAGGCCTCGCCCGCGAGCCACGCGTAGCAGGCGCCGTCGAGGCTGTGCCCCTCGGGCACGTCCCAGAGGGCGGTGTCGGGCAGGTCGGCGCGCTCGGCCTCGGCGAGCGCGGCGGCGGCCGCGTCACCGGCCGCGCGGGTCACCCCGAGGTCGGCGAGGTGGCGCACGACCCAGTCGCGCACGGCGGGGGCCAGGTGGTCGCCGTGCACGGCGGACGACGTGCCGTCGGCGTCCGCGTGGACTTCGGCGCGAGCGAGCCAGCGCACCTCGATGCCGGCCGGCGCCCGCACGGGCAGGCGGTCGCGGGCGGTCGGCACCTCGAGGAAGGCCGCCCCCGTGGCATCCGCCGGGAGGGACTCGAGGATCGCGCAGATCGCGGGTGCAGCTGTCTCGTCACCCGCGAGCAGCAGGGTGTCGACCTCGCCGGGACGCCAGTCGATGCCGAGGCTCCGAGCGGGGCCGAACTCGTCCGGCCCGATGAGCACGATCTCGTCGCCCGGCTGCGCCCGCCCGGCCCAGGCCGAGGCGGGCCCGCCGTCGCCGTGCGCGGCGAAGACGATGTCGACCTCGCGCTCATGCGGACGGACGGCGCGCACCGTGTAGGTGCGGAAGGGGTTGCGGAGGTCGGCCGACAGCTCCCGCCACTGCGGGTACCAGTCCTCGCCATCGGGGAAGGACGCGAAGCCGTTCGCGAGCGGCAGGACGACCTTGACCCGCTGGTCGAGGCCGGCGGTGCCGAAGTCGGCGAGGTCGTCACCGGTGAACGTGATGCTCGTGAACGTCGGCGACTGGCGCTCGACGCGGGCCACCTCGACCCGGAAGTTGCGGTACGCGGGACGCACCCGGGGTGCAGCTTCAGCAGTTGAGGTAAGCATTACCTAAGTCTTGCACAGACGATCGGTCGGCTCGAATCCGAAGCCGTCGCGAAGAGCCCTCGAGGCGGCTCCCACTCGGAGCCGACCGACCGGGGTTCCGCCGTCTCACCACACGAGCGGATGCCGCGGCGCACGCCGCAACCGGCGCTCGAGCTGGGCCGCGAGGTCGAACAGCGCCATCTCGCCGCCCGGACGTCCGATGAGCTGCACGCCCATGGGCACCCCGGCGTCGGTGAACTCGACCGGCACCGTGATGGCCGGGAGCCCCGCCACGTTCACGAAGGACGTGAACGGGGTGACCTGCACCTGCTGCGCGAAGTTGTGCTCCCCGTCGACCGCGTCGTACCAGCCGACGGCCGGAGGGGTCAGCGCGAGCGCCGGCGTGAGCACGGCGTCGTACGAGGCGAAGCGCGCGATGGTGCGACGCTCGAACCCCGCGAGCCAGGACAGCGCCTCGGCGAGCTGCCGCGCCGGCAGCGCCCGACCCCTCTCGACGAGCCACTGCGTGAGCGGCTCCAGCCTCGCGATCCCGTCGTCCTCGACGGGGATGGTGCCGGCGCCCGCCTGCCAGATCGTGCGGAACGCCGGCGCGTACCCCGGCTCCGGCGCGAGCGGGATCTCCTCGATGCCGTTCCGCGCCGCGTCGAGCACGGCGATGGCGCGGTCCAGCGCCGACCGCGCCTCGGGCGCGACGGTGATCTCGTAGGCGTCGTCCCACGGGGAGTCTGCGAGCACGCCGATCTGGTACCGCCCCTCGCCGCGGATCGCGGCGCCGAGGTACGGCCCGTCGTCGCCCGGGGCGCGGAGCGCGTACGCGTGGGCCGGCGGGTAGCCAGTCGGTGCGATGAGTCCGTCGAGCAGCAGCGCCGCATCGGCGACCGTGCGGGCGATCGCGCCGACGACCCCGAGGCCGGCGAGGCCGGACTGGCCCGATCCGCTCGGCACGCGTCCCCGCGACGGCTTCACGCCGACGAGGCCGCAGGCCGCGGCCGGGATGCGGATGGAGCCGCCGCCGTCGGACCCCGGCGCGAAGGGGAGCATCCCGGATGCCACGGCCGCGGCCGCTCCCCCGCTCGAACCGCCGGCGCCGAGCGCGGGGTTCCACGGGTTGCGGGTGGGGCGACCCACGAGCGCCTCGGTGTAGGAGGGCAGCCCGAACTCCGGGGTCGCGGTCTTGCCGAGGCTCACGGCGCCGGCCCGGTCGACGGCGAGCACGGTGTCGTCCGACTCGTCGGGGACGAAGTCCTCGAATGCGCGGGAGCCGAACGCCGTCGGCACGCCCGCCCGAGGGTGCAGGTCCTTGTCGGCGAGCGGCATGCCCCAGAGCGGGGCGGTCTTCGGTACCTCGGCCGCCACGGCGGCCGCGCGTTCGATCGCCCGCTCGGGTGTGAGCACGGCGAATGCGCCGAGCTCGGGGTCGAGCCGTTCGGCCCTGGCGAGGTAGTGGCCGGCCGCCTCGACGGGTGTCACCTCCCCGCGCTGGAGCAGTTGGTGCAGTTCGAGGGCGGTCATCTCGTGCAGGTCCACGGATCGAGCCTACGACCGTGCCGGTCGCCCGGCCGCTAGCATGACGCTCGTGAGCTCGAACCCGGTCACGACCTCGATCACGCGGCATCCGCTCGTCTGGGGCGTCGGGTGGAGCCTCGCCTTCGGCATCGCCCTCCTGGTCGCGGTCATCCTGGACTCCCCCGCGCTGCTCGACTGGGCCCTCATCGCGGCCCTCGTGCTCCCCTCGACGGTCGCGACCGTCGCCGTCCTGTCGGCCACGCCACGCGCCCACTTCGAGGCCATGTCCTCGGTGTTCTCGCACTTCTTCGTGCGCTACCTCGCCCTCGTGGTCGGCGTGGCCGCGTGGAGCGCGTCGGTGGTGGTCGGGGCGGCGATCTCGCAGACGATCCAGCTCGCCGCAGAGGGGCGCGAGGAGGAGATCGTCGGCATCGGCTTCGACGTCATGGCCGTCATCGTGCCGGCCGTGGCAGCCGTGCTCTGGGCGGCGTTCGTCGTTCGATGCGCGTGGTTCCTGGCGCGCGTGCGCGGCTGGGCGGAGATCCCCCTCGCGGATGCCACGCCGACCCACCTGCTCGCGGGACGGCCGGCCCTCCGGCGCGTCGTCGTGGGCCTCGCGCATCCGGCGCTCTTCGCGGCCTCGGGACTCCTCGTCGCCGTCGCGGTGCCGTTCGCCGGCGGCAGCGTCGACCTCACGATCTGAACGGTTCCCCGGCCCGCGCCGTCAGGAGCGGTGCGCCGGCCGCGACATCCACCCCTCAGGAGCGATGCGCGGGCCTGGCGTCACTTCAACGAGCGCTGCAGCATGATGGTGCCGAGCCAGCGGTCGAACTTGTACCCGACCCGGCCCATGCGACCCGTCTCGACGAATCCGAACTTCTCGTGCAGCGCGATCGACGCCTCGGCGCCCTGGTCGGCGATGACCGCGATCATCTCCTTCAGCCCCGCCTCCTTCGACCGGTCGATGAGCTCGCCGAGCAGCGCGCGACCGAGGCCCTTGCCCGCGGCGGCCGGCCCGAGGTAGATCGAGTTCTCGACCGTGAACCGGTATGCGCGCTTCGGCTTCCAGGGCGCGACGAGCGCGTAGCCGAGCAGTTGGCCGGACGGCGCCTCCGCGACGATGAACGGCATGCCGAGCTTCTGGAGGAACGCGTACTTCGCCTTCCACTCCTTGAGCGTCATCGCGTCCTCGTCGAACGTGACCGTCGAGTTCGCGACGTAGTAGTTGTAGATCTCGCGCACGGCCGGCAGGTCGGCGGGCACGGCGTCGCGCATCCGGTAGGCGAAGGGCGTCTCCGGCTGCGGAAGCTTGCGCAGGTGGGGTGGCAGTTCACGGCGCGGCTGGTATTCCTCCTCGAGCATGGCGACCACCTTACGCCGGGCATGTCACGACGGGATTTCAGCGGCGGATGCCTCGCACCGGGCATCGAGCGGATGCCTCACCTGTCCGCCCAGGTGCCCGAGCACCGCCCTCAGCGGAGCGACCAGTCGACCGCTTCGCCTCCCTGCGCGACGAGCAGCGCGTTCGCGCGGCTGAAGGGTCTCGAGCCGAAGAACCCGCGGCGTGCGGACAGGGGGCTCGGATGCGCCGACTCGATCACCGCGGTCTCGCCGAGCAGCGGCCGCAACTGCTGCGCGTCGCGCCCCCAGAGGATCGCGACGAGCGGGGTGCCGCGAGCGACGAGCGTGCGGATGGCGTGGTCGGTGACCTCCTCCCACCCGCGACGGCGGTGCGAGCCGGGTTCGCCGGGCCGCACGGTGAGCACCCGGTTCAGGAGCATGACGCCGTTCGACGTCCACGCCGAGAGGTCGCCGTGTGCCGGAGGGGCGACCCCGAGGTCGGCCGCGAGCTCCGCATGGATGTTGGCGAGGCTTCGGGGAAGCGGCCTGACGTCGCGGCCGGTCGCGAACGACAGGCCGATCGGATGCCCGGGGGTCGGGTACGGGTCCTGGCCGACGACGAGCACCCGCACGTCGGCGAGCGGCTCCGCGAAGGCGCGGAGCACGCGATCCCCGGCCGGGAGGAATCCGTGCCCCGCCTCGGTCTCCGCGCGGAGGAACCGGTCGAGGCTCGCGAGCGTCGGCTCGACGGGCCCGAGCGCTTCCGCCCAGCCCACGTCGAGGAGCCCGTCGGCGACGAGCGCGTCGAGGGAGGTCACCACGTCAGCTGCCGATGGTCGAGACCAGCACCCCGCCGTCGGCGGGGAGCACGCGCCAGACGCTCCCGGACCCGAGGACGCGCAAGCCGCCCTCGCCCACGATCAGCGCGGTGCCCTCGTCGATGCCGAGCGCGCTCTCGATGAGCCCCGACTCGACGGCCGCGACGAGGCGGGAGAGGTTCCCGCGCTGCGCGACGTGCGCGTCGACCGCGACGTCGACGAGTCCGATGCCGCCCTCGACCGCGAACTCGTCGCCCTCCTCCGCCTCGGGCGCGACGACGACGCCGTCGATGCGCGTGCCGCCGCCGAGCGAGCCCTCCGCGGCGATCATGGCCCCGGCGGAGACGCCCAGGTACGGCACGCCCGCGGCGACCTGTCGCCTGAGCTCTCCGAAGACCGGCTCGACGCCGGCGCGGACCTCTTCGACGATGCCGCCGCCCACGACGATGCCGTCCACGTCCGCGATCGCCGTCGGCTCGATGCGAGCGCCGCCCTCGCCCGCGGTCACCAGCGGGACGAAGGGGCCCGCGGCCGACAGCACCCCGACCAGTGTCTCCGCCGAACCGGCCCCGCCGGGATGCACCGAGAGCACCGCGATCCTCGGAAGGTCCCGGCCGGCGGCGCGGCCGCGGGCGGCTGCCTCGGCGAGGAAGGGCTCGTACAGCGGCGCATGCGCGGGGCTCAACGCGCCGCCGCCCACGAGGTGCACGCTCATGCGACCGACCCCTCGGCCGAGACGGCGTCGACCGGCGGAAGCGCCGACCACGGGAACACGATCCAGTCGTCGGTCCGGCGGTAGTCGAAGTCGGGCACGAGCACCGTGTGCGACTTCGTGTAGAGCGTCGCGCTGCGCACGTCGGCGCCCGCCTCGCCGAGGATGCCGACCACCTTCGCGAGCGTGCGCCCGGAATCGGAGACGTCGTCCACGAGCAGGACGCGCTTGCCGTCGAGCGCCGGCGCGTCGAGCATGGGCGGGTGCAGGACCGGCTCGGGCAGCCGCTCGTCGACGCCCGAGTAGAACTCCACGTTGATCGACCCGCAGGCCTTGGTGCCGAGCGCGTACGCGACGGCGCCGGCGAACAGCAGGCCGCCGCGCGCGATCGCGATCACCACGTCGGGCCGGAAGCCAGACGCGAGCACCTCTGCGGCGACCGTCCGCGACGCCCCCGCGAAGTCGTCCCAGGTGAGGATCTCGCGGCGGACCCCGTCGTCGGCCGTTCCGCCGTCATTCGCATCGAAGCTCATCCCCCAAGGGTAGCCGCCGGGCACCCGCCGGTCGGGCGCGCGAGCGGTCGCTCCGAAGTCACCTGACGGGGTCGCCGCGGTCCACGCCGTCCTCGCCGTCGCCCTCGTCGTCCTCGAGGTCGTCGTCCGCGGCGTCCGCGATGAAGCCCCCCACGCCGACCGACCCGGGGGCCGTGGGCGACTCCGCGTGCCGTCGATGCTCGCGCACCTGCGCGACGCGCTCGTTCATGTACGAGATGATCGTGGCCGACGCGGTGCCGACGATGACGACGCCCCCACCCATGAGGAAGACCGCGTAGAAGCGGCCCTCGGTCGTGATCGGGTACATGTCGCCGTATCCGACCGTCGCGATCGTGACGATCGCCCACCAGACGGAGTCGCCGAAGGTCGTGATCGTGGCTCCCGGCGCATCCCGCTCGGCCTGGAGGGTCGCGAGGGCGATGAAGTACACGAAGACGATCGCGTAGCTCGCGGCGTAGATCACGATGTTCGCGCGCACGGCCGCCCCGCTCCGGCGGCGGAGGTACGGCACCGCGTGCAGGAGGGTGAGCACGCGGAAGGCCCGGAAGACCGGCACGATCGCGGACAGCACGTCGATCGGGTGCGACCTGATGAACGCCCAACGGCCGCCGTGCGGCGTGAGGGCGATCCGCGCCGTGACGTCGACGACGAAGACGAGCCACGCGAGGATGAGGGTCCAGAAGAGCACCGTGTCGGGTCCGCGCGGGATCGACGGCGTCAGGACGTACACCGAGTAGGCGACGATGAACGCCACGCCGAGCACGACGAGCGGCAGCGCCGTGCGACGTTCCCAGGCGATGCGCCTCGGAGCGGGGATCGGCGGTCGGACGCTCATCGCGGGTCGGTCCGGACGGCCAGCGGCCCCTTGGCCACGAGGTGCGGCGCAGACTGCGCGACCGGCTTCACGACGATGAGGTCGAGGTCGACGTGGCGGGGCTTGCACACCGCATCGACGATGACCTCGGCGATGTCCTCGGCCACGAGCGGTTCCGGCACGCTCGAGTAGACGGCGTCGGCGCGCTCGCGGTCGCCGCCGAAGCGGACCAGCGCGAACTCGTCGGTCTTCACCATGCCGGGGGCGACCTCGATGACCCGCAACGGCTCGCCGTTCAGCTCGAGGCGCAGCACCTCGGTGAGCGCGTGCGCGGCGAACTTCGCCGCGTTGTAGCCGCCCCCGCCGACGTACGCGGTGTGACCGGCGATGGAGGTCACGTTCAGGATGTCGGCGACGCCCCGGTCGAGCGCGCCCCTCCGCAGTAGCGGCAGGAGTGCCGAGGTGACGCGCTTGAGCGCGAGCACGTTGACCTCGAACATCCAGGACCAGTCCTCGACCGAGGACGCCTCGACGCTGTCGAGGCCCTTCGCGCCGCCCGCGTTGTTCACGAGCGCGTGCACGCCGCCGGTGGCCTCGACGTGGTCGCGGAGCGCGTCGACGTCGGCCTGGACCGTCAGGTCGGCGACGAAGACGGATGCCCCGGTCTCCTCCGCGAGCTCCCGGAGACGGTCCTCGCGACGGGCGACGCCCAGCACGTCCCATCCGGCGGCGCGGAAGGCGCGCACCGTGGCGGCGCCGATCCCCGAGCTCGCACCCGTCACGACCACGCGAAGTTCACCCATGCGGCCATTCTGCCGTGCTCGCGCCCCGTGCGGAGCACCGGCGCACGGCATCGCCCGCGCTGCGGCATCCGCCGGACTGCGCTTGAATGGGACGATGCACCAGAGCGCGACGACGAAGCACGCGAGCCGGCGACGGGTGCCGCTCTGGGACAACGCACGATGGATCGCGATCACCCTCGTCGTGATCGGGCACGGCATCCTGCCCCTCATCGCCGAATCCGACAGCGCCTACAGCCTGTACCTGTTCATCTACTCGTTCCACGTCGCAGTGTTCGTGGTCGTGAGCGGCTACTTCGCCAAGTCGGGTCCGCCGAGTGCGAAGGCGCTGCGCCAGATCCTCACCGACGTCGTGTTCCCGTACTTCATCTTCGAGACCATCTGGTCCGTCGTGAAGTGGCTGCTCGGCGGCGAGTTCGCCCTTGACTACACGACGGCGTCCTGGACGCTCTGGTTCCTCATCGCCCTGGCCGCGTGGCGCATCGTGCTGCCCTATCTCGTGCTGCTGCGCTATCCGCTCACCATCGCGGTGCTCATCTCCCTCGGGGCCGGCTACACCGAGACCATCGACTCCACGCTCGCCCTCTCGCGCACGCTCGGCATGCTGCCCTTCTTCGTGTTCGGCTGGAAGCTGCGTCAGTGGCAGATCACCGACCGGTGGCTCGACCTCCGCCCGGCGATCGCCTGGCGTTGGCGCGCGGGGGCGATCGCGCTCCTCGCGACGGTGCTCGCGATCATGCCGATGACCATCGAGACGCTGCGCGACCTGAAGCTGCGCCGGTTCATGCTCTACGACGAGTCGTACGAGGCGATCGGCTACGACGAGCCCTGGTCGGGCGGCATCCGGCTCCTGCTGCTCGGCTCGGCGATGGTGCTCGCCGTCGCGTTCCTCACGCTCATGCCGCGCGGGGCGCACTGGTTCACGCCGTTCGGGCAGGCGACGATGTTCCTCTACCTGCTGCATCCGTTCGTGCTGTTCCCCTTCCGCGAGACCGAGATGCTCGCCGGCGAGCAGCCGCCGTGGGTGCTGCCCGCCATGGTGATCTTCTGCATCGGCATCTCGATCGGGCTCTCGACGAAGCCGGTCCGGCGCCTCTTCCGGCCGCTCGTGCAGCCTCGGGCCCGCTGGCTGTTCCGGCCCGAGCCGTCGACCGCGACCGGCACCATCGTGCTGCCGCCGCTGCCGGGCGAGACGGTCCCGGGTGCCATGCCGGGCGACGATGGGGCACCCGCCGGCGACGCCGTGACGGGGCCTGACTCCGACGAGCGTCCGCGCACTCCGTGACGTCGGGCGACCCCGCCTGACGCCGCGCGACGCCGCCGTGACGCCGTGTGTCGCGAGCCGTTGCCGCTCGCTCCCGCCGAACGTAGCGTGGCCTGATCGCGGCGAGCCCGCGCCACGATCCGACTGAGGAGACCCCATGAGCGAGAACACCGCCGACTGGCGCTTCGAGACGAAGCAGGTGCATTCCGGGGCGGCTCCCGATCCGGTGACCCACGCTCGCGCCACCCCGATCTACCAGACGACCTCCTACGTCTTCGACAACGCCCAGCACGCGCAGAACCTCTTCGCGCTGGCCGAGTTCGGCAACATCTACACGCGCATCCAGAACCCGACGCAGGCCGTCGTCGAGGAGCGCCTGGCCGCGCTCGAGGGGGGCACCGGCGCCCTGCTCGTCGCATCCGGGCAGTCGGCATCGACCTTCGCCGTGCTCAACATCGCGCAGGCCGGAGACCACATCGTCTCCTCCTCCTCGATCTACGGCGGCACCTACAACCTCTTCAAGTACACGCTGGCCAAGCTCGGCATCGAGACGACCTTCGTCGAGAACCAGGACGACGCCGAGGAATGGCGCCGCGCGGTGCGCCCGAACACGAAGCTGTTCTTCGCCGAGACGATCGGCAACCCGAAGATCAACGTGCTGGACATCCGCCTGGTCGCGGACGTGGCCCACGAGGCGGGCATCCCGCTCATCGTCGACAACACGATCGCGACCCCGTACCTCATCCGCCCGTTCGAGCACGGCGCCGACGTCATCGTGCACTCGGCGACGAAGTTCCTCGGCGGCCACGGCACCGTGATCGGCGGCGTCATCGTCGACGGCGGCACCTTCGCCTGGTCCGAGAACGTCGCGAAGTTCCCGGGCCTGACCGAACCCGACCCGTCGTACCACGGCGCCAGCTACACGGCCGCGGTCGGCGACGGCCTCGCGTACATCATCAAGGCCCGCGTGCAGCTGCTTCGCGACCTGGGCGCGTCGATCGCGCCGGCGAGCGCCTGGCAGCTGATCCAGGGCATCGAGACCCTCTCGCTCCGCATCGAGCGGCACGTCTCGAACGCCCAGGAGATCGCGGAGTGGCTCGACGGGCACCCCGACGTCGCGAGCGTCAACTACTCCGGGCTGCCGTCGAGCCCCTGGTACGCCGCGGCCAACCGCTACGCGCCCAAGGGAGTGGGAGCGGTCCTCTCGTTCGAGCTCAAGGGCGGCGTCGGCGCGGGCCGTGCCCTCGTCGACAACCTGGCGCTGTTCAGCCACCTCGCGAACATCGGCGACGTGCGCTCGCTCGTCATCCACCCGGCGTCGACGACGCACGCCCAGCTCACCCCCGAGCAGCAGCTCACGACGGGCGTCACGCCCGGTCTCGTGCGGCTCTCGGTCGGCATCGAGAACATCGACGACCTCAAGGCCGATCTCGAGGCCGGGTTCGCCGCGGCGCGCGCGGCGACGGAGGCCGCGCGGGTCTGACCTCGCGTCATACAGGACGGCGGATGCCGCGGGGCCGGTCGGTCCCGCGGCTTCCGCCGTTCGGCGTCCGGCAGCCGGCAGCCGGCAGCCGGTGACGGCGTAACAAAGCACGGGCGCAGGCCGACCTCGGCAAGAATCGGAGACATGGACTGGCAGACGACGACCGATGCGGTGCCGGCGGCCATCGTGCCCGACGCGCGCACGGTGTCGCTCGCCGCGAGGGCCCCGGTCACGGGTGCCTGGCGCGAGGGAGACCCGGTCGGCGATCGTCGCTTCGTCGGCATCGGCGATGTCGAACTCGAATCGGGGCGCACCCTGCCCGGTACCCGCATCGCCTACGAGTCGTGGGGCGAGCTCTCGCCCGCCGGCGACAACGCGGTGCTCGTGCTGCACGCGCTCACGGGCGACAGCCATGTCGTCGGGCCGGCGGGCCCCGCCCACGCGAGCCCCGGATGGTGGCCGGGCGTCGTGGGCCCGGGGCTCGCGATCGACACCGACCGCTGGTTCGTGGTCGCCCCCAACGTGCTGGGCGGCTGCCAGGGCTCGACGGGTCCCTCCTCGTTCGCACCCGACGGCTCGGAATGGGGCTCGCGGTTCCCGTTCCTCACGATCCGCGACCAGGTCCGGGCTCAGCTCGCCTTCGCGCGTGAGCTCGGCATCGAGCGCTTCGCCGCCGTGGTCGGCGGGTCGATGGGCGCCATGCACGTGCTCGAGTGGGCGATCATGGCGCCCGAGGCCGTCGAGCGCATCGCCGTGCTGGCTGCGCCGCCGGCCACGACGGCCGACCAGATCGCCCTCAACTCGGTCCAGATCGAGGCCGTGCGGTCCGACCCCGCGTTCCGCGACGGCGACTTCTACGACGCACCGCCCGGCGACGGACCCGCCAGGGGGCTGGCGCTCGCGCGGCGCATGGCGATGCTCAACTACCGCACCTCCGCGGAGCTGAACGCCAGGTTCGAGCGCGGCTGGCAGAGCGAGATCGACCCGCTCGGCGGTGGGGGCCGGTTCGCGGTCGAGTCCTACCTCGACTTCCACGGCAACCGGTTCACGCGGCGCTTCGACGCGAACAGCTACGTGGTGCTCACCGAGGCCATGAACTCCCACGACCTCGCCCGCGGTCGCGGCGGCGTGGCGGCGGCGCTCCGTCAGGTCACTGCGAAGAGCCTCGTGCTCGGCATCGACAGCGACCGCTACTTCCCGCTCGCGGGCCAGGTCGAGCTCGCAGCCGGCCTCCCGAACAGCGTGCACGGCGCCGGGCCGGTCGTCGTGGCGTCGGAGTACGGCCACGACGCGTTCCTCATCGAGCACGGGGCGGTCGGGGCCGCGATCACCGAGCTGCTCGCCTCCTGAGGCCCTCCCTCCGGTAGTGTTCGAGGAACGGCGCCGTCGCCGCCGGACGTCGCCGCGGAGCACGACGCGGCCGGGCCGCGATCCAGGCGCGACCGGCACGACGACGAGGGGGTGACGTGAAGCGCATCCACAAGGAACGCGACCGCCTCCTCCGACGCGTCGCGCGAACGACTGCGCTGCTCGGTTCGGTCTCCGCGTTCGCGTGCCTCCTCGTGCCACGCGCCGTCGACGCGTCCGAGCTCGCGGTGGCCACCGTGCTCTCCCTCGGCATCGCGATCCTCGCGGTCCTGCACACGATGCGCGGATCGGTGGCGGCGGCCATCGCACTGGTCGCGGCATCCGCGGTGCTCGTCCTCGTGCTCGCCGGGTCGGAGGTGTTCACCCCCGGCACGGTCACGGCGCTCGCGATCACCGGCGGCGTGACGTCGGCCTCGGTCGCCGCGACGCTCGTCGTCCGCCGGCGCGGCACGCAGCTCGTCATCCTCCTCGCGGCCGCGATGCTCGCCGCCGAATGGCTGGCGGCGGCCGTGTTCGCCCATTCGCTGGTCTCCGTCTCGATCGTGACGGCCGTCGGCTGGGCGGTGCTCGGCGTGCTGGCCGCCTGGCTCGACAACGGCGTCGGCGTGGCCAGCGCCCGCATCGCCGAGGTGGGGCGTGCGCACGAGGCCGAGCGCCTCGCGAGCGAGCTCGAGGCGCAGCAGCGGCAGGATGCCCGCGTGCTGCACGACACCGTGCTCGCGACGCTCTCCCTGCTCGCCCATTCGGGGGTCGGCGTGCGCGCGAACGCACTGCGGGACCAGGCCGGAGACGACGCGCGCCTCCTCCGCCAGCTCCGCCTGGGCGTCCCCCTCGACGCCGGATCCAACGCCATCTTCTCCCCCGGGTCCGACGACGACCTCCTGAGCACCACGTTCGAGTCGGTGCGGCAGCGGTTCGCACGCATGGGACTGGACGTCAGCTGGCACGGCGCGGGCCAGCTCGCGCTGCCCCGCGACCGCCTCGACGCCCTGGTGGGCGCCCTCGGCGAGTGCCTCGAGAACGTTCGACGCCACTCGGGCGTCTCGGAGGCCGACGTGACCATCACCGACGACGACCAGACCGTGCGCGCGATGGTCACCGACGCGGGCGACGGCTTCGAGCCCGATGCCGTCGGACCGGCCCGACTCGGGTTCGCGGAGTCCGTCGTCGGCCGCCTGAACGCGGTCGGCGGGCGGGCGCGCATCTTCTCCTCGCCCGGTTCCGGGACGACCGTGATGCTCGAGGTGCCGAAGGCATGACGAAGCGCATGAGGGCCGGCGACACGACCACGCCGATGCTCGAGCACTCCTTCCTCAGGCCGATGCGGTCGGCGAGGGCGGCCCGCGACATCCGCTCGAGCCACGGCGGCCGCCGGCCGGCGATCGGGGTGACCATCGCGGCCGGGCTCATCGTGCTCGCGAACCTGGTGCACGCCATCACCATGGCCCCGTACTTCCCTCCGGGGCTCGGCCCATGGCCGGCCTGGATCGCCCTGCTCGTCATCGTCGCCGCCGGGATCGCCGCGCGCCTCATCGTCGGCGGCCTGCCCGACTGGCTCTACGTGACCCTCATGGTGGCGCTCGTCGTGCCCGTCTGGCTCGACGTGCAGGCCACGGTCGGCACGCTCGCGCTCGGCCTCACGCCGTCGGCGGCTCCCGCGATCGGCGCGATCCTGATGCCGGTGGCCACCATCCGCCCCGTCCGCGTCTCCCTCGCCGCCGCGAGCGCGATCGCCGCCGTCCTCGCGATCGAGGCGCTCATCCAGGTCGACTCCGCCGGAGCGGCGGTCATCCCCGCGGTCGCGATCGCGGCGGCGGCCGTGCTGCCCATGGTGCTGACGCGGATGATGCTCGACGGCTTCCGGCGGCTCGTGCGCCACGAGCTGGACCTCTCGCTCGTGCAGAGCACGGTCGGCACCTCCAGGTCGGCGGTGGGCATGCGCGCGTCCGAGGAGCTCGCGCAGCTCGACTTCGACGCCGAGACGCTCCTCGAGGACGTCAGCGCCGGGCGCATCGGCATCCCGCTGCCGCCCGCCGCGGCCGAACGCGCCGGCGACCTCGCGGCGCGGCTCCGGATCCGCCTCATCGAGGGGCGGAACGACACCTGGCTGCGCCACGCCGTGGCCGAGTCGAAGTACCTCAGCGGCCGGGTGGGCGTCGACGACCCGACGGGCCTCGCCGGGCCCCTCTCGCCCGCGCAGCGCGAGGGGCTGCTGCTCGCGCTGTGGCTGCTGGTCGCCGACCCGGCGAAGCCCTCGGCGACGCCCGCGTCGATCCGCATCGTGTGCCGCGAGCACGTCGACGAGCACGACCACGCGGCTCCGCACGACTTCGATGCGGGACCCGAGGCGACGATCGTCGACCTCGCGATCGAGGTCGAGGGCGTCACACGTCGACGCGTCGACCCCGCAACTTGGGAGGCAGTCGCTAGTGTCGGAGTGCACCATCAGGTGCCGACCGCGGCTGGCTTCCGAATCGAGATCACCTGCCGCATCGAGCCCGAGGTGCACGCACCCGGCCTGCGGAACACCGGCCACCCGATGGAGGAGAAGTCGAATGGTTGACACCGAGACGCCGATCAGACTCGCCATCGTCGACGACCACCGGATGCTGCTCGGAGCGCTCTCCGAGTGGCTGCGGGGCAGCGCCGACGACATCGACCTCGTGATCGCGGTGCCGTCGTGGTCCGAGCTGCTCGCGCACGCCGAGTTCCCGGTCGACGTGGTCCTGCTCGACCTCGACCTGCGCGACAACATCCCGGTCTCCCTCAAGCTGTCGATGCTGAAGTCTGCCGGCGTGCAGACCATGCTCATGAGCACGTACTCGGAGCCGGCGGTGGTGCGCGAGGCGCTCGGGTCGGGTGCGCTCGGCTACATCGTGAAGTCCGAGCCGGTCGAGAACATCGTCGAGGCGATCCGCGCCGCCCGCGTGGGCGACACCTACCTCACGCACGAGTTGGAGGTCGCCCTCGCCGCAGAGGGCGAGGTGCCCAAGCTCTCGGCCCAGGAGCGCCGGGTCATGGCGCTCTACGGCGCCGGCCAGCCCGTCAAGGCGGTCGCCTTCCAGCTCGGCATCTCCGAGGAGACGGCCAAGAGCTACCTCAAGCGCATCCGCGAGAAGTACCGCCTCTCGGGGTACGACGTGGGCACCAAGGTCGCGCTGCGCAAGCGCGCCATCCTCGACGGCATCCTGCTCCAGTCCGATTGAGCGGATGCCGCCGTCCGGGCCGCATCCGCTCGCTCGGCGCTCAGGCGTCGACGACCTCGACCGCGCCGGTCGCGTAGGGGACGACCACGCCGCGGCGACCGCGCGAGCGGTCGAGCGCGAATGAGGCGAGGGCGAGCCCGATGCCGGCGAGGGTGAGGACGAAGCCGATCCAGATGGGGGCGACGTAGCCGAGCCCCGCGGCGATGGCGAGCCCGCCGAAGAGGGCACCCAGGCTGTTGCCGATGTTCAGCGCCGAGTGGTTCAGGGCGGCGGCGATCGACTGGCTGTCGCGTGCGACGTCCATGAGGCGGGCCTGGATGGTCGGCGAGAGCGCCGCGGAGGAGCCGCCGATGAGGAACACGCCGATGAAGAGCCCGACGGGGTTCGAGGCGGTGAACCCGAGCACGAGGAGCGAGGCCGCGAGCACCGCGAAGAAGAGGTACATGCTGCGGCGCACACTCCAGTCGGCGAGGCGACCCCCGACGAAGTTGCCGAGGGTCATGCCGAGGCCGAAGGCGACGAGCACGAGCGGCACGACGGCCGCCGGGAGTCCGGTGACCTCGATCGCGAGCGGGGCGACGTAGGTGTAGACGGCGAAGAGGCCGCCGAAGCCGATGGCGCCGATGCCGAGCGCGAACCAGACCTGCGAGCGACGGAACGCCCCGAGTTCGCGCGCGATGGTGGCCCCGGGGTCGCCCGGCTGGTAGGGCACGGCGAGGGCGACCGCCAGGAAGGTGAGCGCGAAGATGCCGGCGACCGCCAGGTAGGCGACGCGCCAGCCCGCGGCCTGGCCGAGCCACGTGATCGCCGGGACGCCGATGACGTTGGCGATCGTGAGCCCGGAGAGCACGAGCGCGACGCCGCGCGCCCGCTTGCCGGGCCCCATGAGGCTCGCGGCCACGAGCGAGGCGATGCCGAAGTAGGCACCGTGCGGCAGCGCCGAGATGAACCGGGCCACGAGCACGAGCCCGAAGGTCGGCAGCAGCGCGGACGCGATGGTGCCGAGCGTGAAGGCGGTGAGGAGCACGAGCAGGAGCCGCTTGCGCGGCCACTTCGCGGCGGCGGCGGCGATGGTCGGCGCACCGACCACGACGCCGAGCGCGTAGGCGGAGATGACCCATCCGGCCTGGGCGTTGGCGTCGTCGGGCGAGGCGGCGGCGAGCCCCGGCAACAGGTCGCGGGCGATCTCGGGCAGGAGCCCCATGGCCACGAACTCGGTGGACCCGATGCCGAACCCGCCGAGCGCCAGGGCGAGCAGGGCGAAGCGGATGCGGGCCGGCGAGAGTGCGGGACGGCCGCCGTCGAAGTCGGTCATCCGTGTCATCCGTCGATTCTCGCACAGGACTCGAATCGATTCGACTCCGGCCGGCCCGGCGCGGATCAGTCCCCGTCGATCGCCGCCTCGAGTCGCTCGACCTTGCCCTCGAGCTCCCCGGTGAACCCCGGCCGGATGTCGGCCTTCAGCACGAGCGACACGCGTGAGCCGTACGCCCCCACGGCTTCGGTGGCACGGCGCACGACGTCGAAGACCTCGTCCCACTCCCCCTCGATCGTCGTGAACATCGAGTCGGTGCGGTTCGGCAGGCCCGACTCGCGCACGACCTTCACGGCCGCGGCCACGGCGTCGTGCACGCTTCCGTCGGAGCGGCCCGTGCCGCTCGGCGCCACCGAGAATGCGACCAGCATGATTCCTCCTCGTGGCGGGCGCGTCACGTGGGCAGCGGCGCAGCATCCCGTCGCGTTCCAGCCTGCCACAACGCCCGCACCGCCCACACGAGCAGCGCGACGAGCAGGGCGACCTTCACGGTGAGCAGGAAGACGAAGGCCGGATCGGCGACGAGGAGCCAGCCGTACCAGTACGGGTAGATGACCTGCGTGAACAGCGCGACCGCGGCGGCGAGCAGCGCCGGCACCGCGAATCGGGCCGGACGGTAGACCAGCCCGAGCACGACCGGCGCCGCGAGCCACGCGACGAACTGCGGCGACCCCACCTTGTTCGCGAGCATCAGCACGACCAGGAACGCCAGGGCGAGCGGCGGCAACACGCGGCCGAAGGCCGCGCCCCGGCGCACGGCGCGGATCCCGAGCAGCACGACGGCCGCCACGCCGAGTGCCATCACGGGCGTCGTGAGCGCCGCCGCGGCATCCGCCCCCGGGCCGTCGATCTGGAACGTGAGGATGTCCCGTGCGTAGACGATGCGCACGTCCTCTGCCCCCGCGACCATTTGCCAGAGCCACGCGACCGCGATGGGCGCCTCGATCTGCAGGCCCCGGCCGGCCTGTTCCTCGATGAAGCCGAACGCGTTCAGGCCCGAACCGGCGAACAGGCTCACGATGAGGATGCCGATGCTGAGGGCGACCGCGATGCCGAGGACCTCGCGCCGTCGGCGCGAGGCGATCACCAGCGCCGCGATGAGCGCCGCGGGCCACACCTTCACCCAGGCTCCGACGGTCAGCAGCACGGATGCCACGCGCGGGCGTCCGGCGGCCATGAGCAGTCCGACCATCGCGAACGGCACCGTGACCGCGTCGATGCGCCCGAGCGCGATCGGGCCGAGCAGCGCGAGGAACGCGAGCCACCACCACGCGGCGATGCGCCTCGTGCGCGAGAGCCGCGCCGTGCCGAGCAGGATCGAGAACGCGACGGCGTCCAGCACGGTCATGAGCAGGAGCCACGCCTGCCCGTACCAGGCCGCGCCGAAGGCGAGGGCGAGGGTCATCGGCACGAAGGCGAGGATCGGGTAGACCCAGGGCGTGTCGATGCCCATGCGCACCCAGCCCTGCGCGGCGCTCTCGGCCCAGCGCAGGTACACGCCCGTGACGTCGCCGAGGGGGTAGCCCTGTGCGTACAGGTTCAGCAGCGACAGGGCGAGGTGCACGACGATGAAGGCGGCCCACAGCGCGGCGCGGCCTCGGACGAACCGGCGGAGACGCGGCGCGGACGTCGCCTCCGTGCCCCCGTCCGTCATGCGTGCGAGCCTATCCGAGTGTCACAATCCGCCACGCGCGGCCCGCGGCCGCGCGGGATCGGTCAAGCTTGAGCGACGACCCCGGAGGCAACCCATGACCCGACGCACCCTCGCCGCACTGCTCCTGACCGCTTCGGCGACCCTCGCCCTCGCCGGCTGCTCGGCCGGGGGCGGCGACACCGGCTCAACCGACGCCGCCGGCGACGGGCACGTGACGGACGGCAAGTTCACCGTCGGCACCGGCGAGCCCGCCTACTACCCGTGGGTCATCGACGACGCGCCCGAGTCGGGCGAGGGCTTCGAGGCTGCCGTCGCCTACGCCGTCGCCGGGGAACTCGGCTTCGCCGAGGAGGACGTCGTGTGGGTGCGCTCCACCTTCGACCAGGCGATCGCGCCCGGCCCGAAGGACTTCGACGTGAACCTGCAGCAGTTCTCGATCACCCCCGAGCGGGCCGAGAACGTCGACTTCTCGTCGCCGTACTACGAGACCACCCAGGTCGTCATCACGGTCGAGGACTCGCCCGCGGCATCCGCCGGCTCCATCGCCGACCTGAAGGACCTCCTCATCGGCGCCCAGGTCGGCACGACGAGCTTCGAGGCCATCGAGGAGGCCATCGCGCCGACGGCCGGCGCCCAGGTGTTCAACACGAACGACGATGCCAAGCTCGCGCTGCAGAACGGCACGGTCGACGCGATCGTCGTCGACCTGCCCACGGCGTTCTACCTGACCGGCGTCGAGCTCGACGGCGGTGCCATCGTCGGGCAGCTGCCCACCGCAGCCGGCGGCGGAGACGAGTTCGGGTTCGTGCTCCCGAAGGACTCCCCGCTCACCGCCGACGTCACGGCCGCGGTCGACGCGCTCCGCGAGGACGGCACGCTCGACGAGCTGGCCACCGAGTGGCTGGGCGGCGATGCCGCCCCGCTGCTCGACTGACCGCCCCCCGCACCGACCGCTCGACGCACGGCTAACGTTGCATCGTGCCTGAACCGACCCAGACGGACGCCGCGTCCGTCCCCGACGACCGCGGGCGATCCGGCGAACCGTCCTGGCAGCCGAGCGAGCGCGAGCTCGAGCGACGCTCCTTCCGCCGCAGGCAGACCCGGCGTTCCGTCCTGGTCAGCGCGGGCTCGACGCTCGTCTTCGCGGGGCTCCTGCTGTGGGCGCTCCTGGGGTCCCCCGGCTGGGCGAAGGTCCAGGCCTCCTTCTTCGATCCCGAGGTCGCGCTCGCCTCGCTGCCGCGCATCCTCGAGGGACTGTGGCTGAACATCCAGGTCCTCGTGGCCGCGAGCATCGGCGTCACCCTCGTGGCCCTCCTGCTCGCGACCCTGCGCACCCTGCGCGGTCCGGTGTTCTTCCCGCTCCGGGCCCTCGCGGCCGGTTACACCGACCTGTTCCGCGGCATGCCGCTCATCATCGTGCTCTACCTCGTGGGCTTCGGCATCCCCGGCCTCGACTTCTTCCCTCGGGTTCCCGTGGCCGTCTGGGGCACGCTCGCGCTCATCCTCACCTACTCGGCGTACGTGTCCGAGGTGTTCCGCGCCGGCATCGAGGCCGTGCATCCGTCCCAGCGCCTGGCAGCCCGCTCGCTCGGGCTCGGGCACGGGCAGACGATGCGCCGGATCGTCCTGCCGCAGGCCCTCCGCAAGGTGACGCCCGCGCTCATGAACGACTTCGTCGCCATGCAGAAGGACGTGGGCCTCATCTCCGTGCTCGGCGCGGTCGACGCGGTACGTGCCGCGCAGATCGAGTCGGCGCACTTCTACAACTTCACGCCCTACGTCGTGGCGGGCCTGCTGTTCGTGCTGCTCGCCTGGCCGATGATCCGCCTCACCGACTGGGTCTCGGCGCGCATGCGGGCCCGCGAGCAGGCCGGGAGCATCGTATGAACGCCGCCACCGATACGCCGGGGCTGCTCCGGCTCCGCGGCATCCGTCGCTCCTTCGGCGAGAAGCTCGTGCTCGACGGCGTCGACCTCGACGTCGACGCGCACCAGGTCGTCGCGCTCGTCGGCGCGTCCGGGTCGGGCAAGTCCACCCTGCTGCGCACCGTCAACCTGCTCGAGACCATCGACGACGGCGAGATCCTGCTCGCCGGCGAGGACGTCAGCGATCCGCGGGTCGACGCCGATGCCGTCCGCGCCCGCATCGGCGTGGTCTTCCAGCACTACAACCTCTTCCCGCACCTCAGCGTGCTCGACAACGTCACGCTCGCAGCACGGCTCGTGCACCGGATGCCGCGAGCCGACGCCGAGCGCCGGGGCCTCGAGCTGCTCGACTCCGTCGGGCTCGCGGGGTTCGCGGCGGCGTTCCCCGACCGGCTCTCGGGGGGCCAGCAGCAGCGGGTCGCGATCGTGCGCGCCATCGCGACCGGGCCGGAGCTCCTGCTGCTCGACGAGGTCACGAGCGCCCTCGACCCCGAACTCGTCGGCGAGGTGCTCGCCCTCGTCCGCTCGCTCGCCGAGGGCGGCACGACGATCCTGATGGCCACGCACGAGATGGCCTTCGCCCGCGAGGTCGCCGACCGCGTGGTGTTCCTCGACGCGGGGCGGATCATCGAGGACGCGCCGGCGCACGAGTTCTTCACGGCGCCGCGCGAGGCGCGCACGCGCGAGTTCCTGACGCGGTTCCTCCGCGAGTAGGGTCCGGCGAGTCGGGGAGCGCCCCGGGGCGAGCGCGGCGCCGACGGGTCAGCTCGCGAGCAGCGTGCCGACGACATCGGGCACCGCCTCGGCGACGTCGAGCGCGGTCACCGGACCGCCGCCACGGGCCGTGCTCGCCCGGAGCGCCGCCTCGCCCTGCACCCAGGCCGCCGTGGCCGCGAGGTCGGTGAGCGTCTCGGCGTTGCGGGAGAGTTCTCGGTGGTGCGTCGCCGCGAGGGCGCCGAGCACGCCGGCCAGCACGTCGCCGGTGCCGGCCGTGGCGAGCCAGTGGGTGGGGGCGAGCACCGTGCGCCGATTGCCGCTCGGGTCGCAGACGTGGGTGGTGGCGCCCTTCAGCAGCACGACGACGCCGAGCTCGGCGGCGGCCCGCGTCGCCCACTCCCCCGGCGCCGCGCGCACCTCCTCGAGGCTCGCCCGGATCTCGCGGGCATTCAGCACGCGTACGAGCTCGCGCAGGTGGGGCGTGATCACGGTCGGCGCGGTGTGCGTGCCGACGAGGTCGAGGGCGCCGGAATCGAGCACGACCGGCACGCCGTCGGCGAGCGCGTGCTGCAGGTCTCCGAGCAGCATGAACGAGCGGCGTGTCGGGTCGATGCCGGAACCGAGCAGCCACGCCTGGACGCGCCCCCGGCCGGCGACCGTCTCGGGGCGCCGGTCGAGCACGGCCCGGCGGACGGTGCGTGGGCCGACGTAGCGCACGAGCCCCGTCCCGGTGCGGTGCGCGGCCTCGACGCCCAGCACGGCCGCGCCGGGGTACTCGATCGAGCCGGTCACCACGCCGAGCACGCCGCGGGAGTACTTGTCGTCATCGGCCTGCGGCGCCCTGATCCAGCTGCGGGCGTCGGACTCGGTCCAGGTGCGCCATTCGGTGGCCATGCTCCAACGATAGGTTGGTGCGGATGCAAGCGACAGCCCTCGAACCCATCCGACTCTCACCCCGCGTGGTCGTGTTCGATTACGGCGAGGTCATCTCGCGGAGTCCGAGCGACGCCGATCGCGCGACCCTCCTGGCACGCGCCGGCGTCGCGGGCGACGCCGCGGAGGCCGCCTTCTGGACCGCGTACTGGCGTCATCGCGCGGCGCTGGACCAGGGCAGCAGCTCCATCGCCGAATACTGGGCGGATGTCGCCTCCGATCTCGGAGCCGACTGGAGCCGCATCGACGTGCACGAGCTCTGGGCGATCGACCACCGCAGCTGGCTCAGCGTCGACCCCGGCACGCTCCGCGTGCTGCACGCGCTCCACGACGGCGGGACCCGGCTCGCGCTGCTCTCGAACGCGGCGGCCGACTACTCGGGATGGCTTCGATCGGGCTCGTTCGCGCCCCTCTTCGAGCGCGTCTTCGTCAGTGGCGAGCTGGATCTCGTGAAGCCCGACGCCGCCATCTACGAGCACGTCATCGCCGAGCTCGGCATCTCGCCCGACCGGTTCGTGTTCGTCGACAACAAGGCCGAGAACGTCGCCGGCTCGCTCGCCGTGGGTGGTGAGGGCCACGTGTTCACGGGCGCGGCCGACCTCGAGTCGTGGCTGCGCGAGCTGGCCTCGTGAGCGAGACGCACGCCGACTCGACGCCGGCCCTGTTCCGCCCGATCACGATCCGCGGCCTCACGATCCGCAATCGGGTGTGGGTTCCGCCGCTCTGCCAGTACTCGGTCACGGAGCTCGACGGCGTGCCGCACGAGTGGCATCTCGTGCACCTCGGCTCGATGGCCGCGGGCGGAGCGGGGCTCGTCATGGCCGAGGCCACGGGCGTGAGTCCCGAGGGCCGGATCTCCGACCACGACACGGGCATCTGGAACGACGAGCAGGCCGCGGCCTGGTCGCGCATCACCCGATTCATCCGCTCGCAGGGGGCTGCGGCGGGAATCCAGCTCGCGCACGCCGGCCGAAAGGCCTCCGTGTGGGCGGAGTTCCTGCGCCGGCCGGGCTCGCAGCCCCTCGACGCCGGCGGCTGGCCGACGGTCTCGGCCTCGGCGCAGGCGTTCGAGGGCCTCCGCGAACCGATCGCGCTCGACGAGCCCGGCATCCGCCAGGTCATCGAGGACTTCCGCGCCGGGGCACGACGCGCCGCCGACGCGGGCTTCGACCTCGTCGAGGTGCACGCGGCGCACGGATACCTCGTGCACCAGTTCCTCTCGCCGCTGTCGAACCTGCGCACCGACGGCTGGGGCGGCGACCTCCAGGGCCGCGCGCGCCTGCTGCTCGAGATCGTGCGCGCCGTGCGAGCCGAGGTCGGCGAGGAGATGCCCGTGTTCGTGCGGTTCTCGGCGACCGACTGGGTCGACGGCGGTTGGGACGAGGCGCAGACGGCCATCGTGGCCAGGTGGTGCCGGGAGGCGGGCGCGGACTTCTTCGACGTCTCGACCGGCGGCCTGGTCGCGAACGCGCACATCCCCGTCTTTCCCGGATACCAGGCACCGCACGCCGAGTACGTCGGCGAGCACGCCGACGTCCTCGTCTCGGCCGTCGGCCGCATCACGGACGCCCGCCATGCCGACGACCTCGTCTCGTCGGGGAGCGCCGACGCCGTCATGTTCGGCCGGGCGATGATGCGCGACCCGCACTTCGCGCTGCGCGCGGCCCACGAACTCGGTGCGGGCACGTCGATGTGGCCCGTGCAGTACCTGCGGGCCAGGGCCGAGGTCAACGACGGCGAGTGGTGACCGCCGGCGGTCAGGCGCCCGGGGCGTTCGGCACCATCTGCCGCAGGCGCGCCGACATCTCGGGCGACAACTCGCCGATCGCGAAGATGTTGCCCTCGCTGTCGCTGAACCACGCGCTGCGCTCGTCGCCGAGCTCGGCCACGCCGCCGGTCGTGGTGAGCCCGGGCAGGTCGTACTCGTGGAACGACACGCCGCGATCGCGGAGCGCGGCCATGTCCCGGTCGAGGTCGTCGGTCATGAGGTTGAACGCGGTGTTCTCGGCGGTGCCGGCGAACTGCGTGCGGTACACCATCACGATGGTGCCGCCCACGTCGTAGAAGAGTCCGGCGCCGTCGGCCTGGTCATGGACCGGATCCCGCCCGAGCACGTCATGCCACCACGTGCGGGCTCGGTCGAGGTCGGATGCGGGCAGGACGGCCGTCGCCATGAGGGTCTCGAACATGATGGTTCCTCGGTTCCCGGGTCGGCGACAGTGTACGCCGACCCGGGACGGGCGGATCCTCACGCGGAACGACTGGCTCCGCGCACCGGCTCAGCCGCGACGCGTCGCGTCCTGGACCTCTCCGACGAGCTCCTCGATGATGTCCTCCAGGAAGATCACCCCGGTCGTCGCGCCCTCCTCGTCGAACGCCCTGGCCACGTGCGTGCCGAGGCGGCGCATGCTCGCCAGCGCGTCCTCGAGGTCGGTTCCGTCGAAGATCGACACGAGACGTCGCACGCGCTTCGGCGGGATCGGGTCGTCGAACTCGTCCTCCCGCAGGTCGATGACGTCCTTCAGGTGCACGTACCCGTCGGGCTCGCCGTCATCGCCCAGGATCACGTAGCGCGAGTAGCCGCGCCGCGCGACCGCGCGCTCGACGTCGGCGGGCGTCGCCGTCGGCGGGAGGCTCACGAGGTCGGCCATCGGCACCGCGACATCCGTCACGCGCTTGGTCGTGAACTCGAACGCCGCGCTCAGGGTGCCGCTCGCGTCGTCGAGCACGCCCTCGGCGCGCGAGCGGTCGACGATCGTCTGCACCTCCTCGAGCGTGAAGGTCGAGTTGGCCTCGCTCTTCGGCTCGACGCGGAACAGCCGCAGGACGCCGTTCGCCGTCGCGTTCAGCGCCACGATCACCGGGCGGAACACGCGAGCGATGAAGACGAGCGGCGGCGCGAGCAGCAGCACCGCACGGTCGGGCAGCGAGAACGAGAGGTTCTTCGGCACCATCTCGCCGAAGACCACGTGCAGGTAGGACACCAGCACGAGCGTCACGATGAACGCGAGCGTCGAGATGACGCTCTCGGGCCATCCGGTGAGGTGCAGCGGCACCTCGAGCAGGTGGTGGATCGCGGGCTCGGACACGTTCAGGATCAGCAGCGAGCAGATCGTGATGCCGAGCTGGCTCATCGCGAGCATCAGCGTCGCGTGCTCCATGGCCCAGAGCGCGGTCTTCGCGGACCTGCTGCCCTGCTCGGCGAGCGGCTCGATCTGCGAGCGCCTGGCCGAGATGACGGCGAACTCAGCGCCGACGAAGAACGCGTTGCCGGCGAGCAGCACCACGAGCCAGACGAGTCCCATCCAGTCGCTCATCGGGTGCTCCCCTCGTCGTCGGCGTCGACCGGTTCGGGGTCGGGGATGAAGCGGAGGCGGTCGATACGGCGACCGTCGAGTCGTTGCACGACCAGGTGGCCGCCCTCGATCGCGACCTCGTCGCCGACGACGGGCAGTCGCCCGAGCTCGGAGATCACGTAGCCCGCGACGGTCTCGTAGTCGCCGTTCTCCGGGACGTCGATGCCGGTGCGATCGACGAGCTCGTCGGGCCGCAGGATGCCGGGGAAGCTCACCGAGTCCTCACGGCGCACGATGCCCGCACGGGTGCGATCATGCTCGTCCGCGACCTCGCCGACGAGTTCCTCGACCAGGTCCTCGAGCGTCGCGACGCCGGCCGTGCCGCCGTACTCGTCGACGACGACCGCCATCTGGTAGCCGCGGGCGCGCAGCTCGCCGAGCAGCACGTCGAGGGTCATCGTCTCGGGAACGCGCAGCGCCTCGGACTGGAGGGCGGATGCCGGGACGTCGCCGCGTCGCTCGCGCGGCACGGCGACCGCCTGCTTGACGTGCACGAGTCCCACGACGTCGTCGAGGTTCTCGTCGTACACCGGGAACCTCGAGAACCCGGTCTGGCGGGCGAGCTCGAGCACGGACTCCGCGGAGTCCTGGCGATGCACCGCCGAGACGGCCGGCCGGGGCGTCATCACGTCGGATGCGTCGTGGTCGGCGAAGCGGAGGGTGCGGCCGAGCAGCGTGGCGGTGTCCTGCTCGAGGAGACCCGCGCTGGCGGACCTGCGCACCAGCGAACTCAGCTCCTCGGCCGAGCGGGCGCCCGAGAGCTCCTCCTTCGGCTCGACGCCGATGGCGCGGAGCAGGGCGTTGGCGCTGCCGTTGAGCAGCGCGATGGCGGGGCGGAACACCCACGTGAACGCCGCCTGGAACGGCATCACGAGCTTCGCGGTCGCGAGCGGCAGCGCCAGCGCGAAGTTCTTCGGCACGAGTTCGCCGATGACCATCGACAGGAGCGTGGCCACCACGATCGCCGTCGTGGCGCCGACCGGACGCACCATGGCCTCCGGCAGTCCGAGTGCGGTGAGCGGCCCGGTGAGGAGGGAGGTGATCGCCGGCTCCATCGTGTAGCCGGTGAGCAGGGTCGTCAGCGTGATGCCGAGCTGGGCGCTGGAGAGGTGCGTCGAGGTGATCTTCAACGCCTCGATCGTGAGCGAGAGCCTCGTCTCACCTCGCTCGCGACGCGCTTCGACGTCGGCGCGGTCGAGGTTGACGAGCGCGAACTCGCTCGCAACGAACAAGCCCGTGCCGACCGTGAGGAGCAGTCCGATGCCGAGGAGGATCCACTCAGACATCCGCACCTCCCCGGTCGATCACGGGCGAGGGTCTGTGGCCTGGATTGGCGGAGGGGGGATCATCCATTGTGGGAGCAAGTATATCGGCGCAGGCCCGCGTCGTCCCGGGGAGATCACCAACTGACGGGGAGCGCCTTGCCCTCCTCGTAGCCCGCAGCCGACTGGATGCCGACCCTGGCCCGCTCGCGGAACTCCTCGAGCGTGCGCGCCCCCGCATAGGTGAAGGAGCTGCGCACCCCCGAGGTGATCATGTCGAGCAGGTCCTCGAGCGACGGGCGCAGCGGGTCGAGGTAGATCCTGGACGACGAGATGCCCTCGGCGAAGAGTTCCTTGCGCGCCAGCTCGTAGGGCGAGAGCCGGTCGAAGCGCTCGCGCACCGCCTTGGTGGAGGCCATGCCCCAGCTCTCCTTGTAGAGACGTCCGTCGTCATCGGCCGCCAGCCCGCCCGGCGCCTCGATCGTCCCGGCGAACCAGGAGCCGATCATCACGGATGCCGCGCCGGCGGCGAGTGCGAGCGCGACGTCGCGGGGGTACCGCACGCCGCCGTCGGCCCAGACGCTCGCACCGAGCTCGCGCGCGGCCTCGGCCGTCTCGAGCACGGCGGAGAACTGCGGCCGTCCGACGGCCGTCATCATGCGCGTGGTGCACATGGCCCCGGGGCCGACGCCGACCTTGAGCACGTCGGCGCCCGCCTCGACGAGGTCGGCGACGGCGTCGGCGGTGACGAGGTTGCCGGCGACGATCGGGACGCCGAGATCGAGGTCGCGGACGATCGAGACCGCACGCAGCATCCCCTCCTGGTGGCCGTGCGCGGTGTCGATGACGAGCATGTCGACGCCCGCCTCCACGAGCGCACGCGCCTTCGCGGCGACGTCGCCGTTGATGCCGACCGCCGCCGCGACCCGGAGCCGACCCTCGGCGTCGACGTTCGGCCGGTAGATGGTTCCACGGAGGGCGCTCCGGCGGCTGAGGGTGCCGACCACCCTCCCGTGCTGGAGCACGGGCACGAACTCGAGGCCGGCGTCGACCATGAGGTCGAAGGCGCGGCGGGGCGTGTCGACGTCCTCGGCGTCGATCGAGGCGAGGCTGCCGTGCACGAGGTCGCCGAGTCGCGCATCGGGCAGTGCCGTCGCCAGGCGCTCCCCGGCGATGCATCCGGCGAATGCGTCGCGTGCGTCCTGGAGGACGACGCCGTGGCCCGCCACGGGAGGCAGCACCCCGAGCGCGTCGGCGACGGTGGCGTCCGGGCTGAAGAGGTGGGGCGTGTCGAATCGCGGCGACTGCGCCTTCGTCCAGCGGATGGACTCGGCCAGATCCTGGAGGTGCATGTCCTGCGGCAGGACGCCCAGACCACCCCTCCTCGCCAGCGCCGAGGCGAGTCGCGGGCCCGTGATCGAGTTCATGTTGGCCGAGACGATCGGGATCGACGCACCCGACCCGTCATCGGGCGCGAGCGACACGTCGAGCCGGCTCGTGACCCCCGATCGGCTCGGGACGAGGAAGACGTCCGAGTAGGTCAGGTCATGGGTGGGTTCGGTGCGATAGAACTCCATGCGCTCACGCTACCCCGGCGCTCTGTGAGCAAGCGCCCGGGGAAGGGGTTTAGGCTTGTACAGGCGACCGGGAACCACCGAGTGCGCGACGAGCGCGATCGCCGAGAAAACACATCCAGTATCAACGGAGAGAGTGGGCGATCGGCTGTGTCGAGCCAATTGACCGGGCCAGGGTCGGAAGAGACCACGGCGGGCGAGTACGGAGCCAACGAGTGGCTCGTCGATGAGATGTACGAGAAGTTCATCGTCGACCCCGAGTCGGTCGATCGGTCGTGGTGGCCGGTGCTCGAGTCGTACCGCGACGCCCGCAGCGGCGCGACCGCCCCTGCACCGGAGACGCCCGCAGCCGACGCCGAGGCGCAGCCCGCGTCCGCGCCGGAGCCGGCTGCCGCGACGGCACCCGAGTCCGCCCCGGGTGCTGCGGTGCCCGAGACGGCACAGGTCGCAGAAGCTGCCGGTCAGCCCGCAGCCGCGGCTGCGCCGGGGGGCGCCGCACCGGCGACGACCCCCGTCCCCGTGATCGGCCAGGCCCCCGCGGCCCGCACGACGTCCGTGGCCCCGCGTTCGGCACCGGTCCCCGCCGACGTGCCCATGACGAGCCCGCAGCAGGTCATCGACGACGGCGAGCGCACCGACGAGGTCGTGCCGCTGAAGGGCATGCCCAAGGCGCTCGCGGCGAACATGGACGCCTCGCTCACCGTGCCGACCGCGACGAGCGTGCGCACCGTGCCCGCGAAGCTCATGATCGACAACCGCATCGTGATCAACAACCACCTGCGTCGCACGCGCGGCGGCAAGGTGTCCTTCACGCACCTCATCGGCTGGGCGCTCATCCAGGCGCTCAAGGAGTTCCCGAGCCAGAACGTCTTCTACAGCGAGGTCGAGGGCAAGCCGAGCCTCGTCAAGCCCGCGCACATCGGGCTCGGCATCGCGATCGACATCCCGAAGCCCGACGGCAGCCGCGCGCTCCTCGTGCCCGCGATCAAGCGCGCCGAGACGATGACCTTCAACGAGTTCCTGAACGCCTACGAGGACCTCGTCGGCCGCGCCCGCGCCAACAAGCTCACCGCCGACGACTTCTCGGGCGCGACGATCTCGCTCACCAACCCGGGCGGCATCGGCACCGTGCACTCCGTGCCACGCCTCATGAAGGGCCAGGGCTGCATCATCGGCGCGGGCGCCCTCGAGTACCCGGCGGAGTTCCAGGGCTCCTCCGAGAAGACGCTCGCGAACCTCGCCATCGGCAAGACGATCACGCTCACCTCGACATACGACCACCGCGTCATCCAGGGCGCCGGATCCGGCGAGTTCCTGAAGAAGGTGCACGAACTGCTCATCGGGCAGCGCGGCTTCTACGAGGACCTCTTCGCCGCGCTCCGCCTGCCGTACGAGCCCATCCACTGGTCCCCCGACATCTCGGTCGACATCGCGAGCGCCATCGACAAGACGGCCCGCGTGCAGGAGCTCATCAACTCCTTCCGCGTTCGCGGCCACATGATGGCCGACACCGACCCGCTCGAGTACCAGCAGCGCTCGCACCCCGACCTGAACATCGAGAGCCACGGCCTCACGTTCTGGGATCTCGACCGCGAGTTCGTCACGGGCGGCTTCGGCAACACCCGCACGGCCCTGCTGCGCGACATCCTCGGCGTGCTCCGCGACTCCTACTGCCGCACGATCGGCATCGAGTACATGCACATCCAGGACCCCGAGCAGCGCCGGTGGATCCAGGAGCAGGTCGAGCGCAAGTACGAGAAGCCGACGCACGACGAGCAGATGCGCATCCTCGGCAAGCTCAACGAGGCCGAGGCGTTCGAGACCTTCCTGCAGACCAAGTACGTCGGCCAGAAGCGGTTCAGCCTCGAGGGCGGCGAGTCCGTCATCGCCCTCCTCGACGAGATCCTCCAGGGCGCGGCGAAGGAGAACCTCGACGAGGTCGCCATCGGCATGGCGCACCGCGGCCGCCTCAACGTGCTCACGAACATCGCGGGCAAGACGTACGGCCAGGTCTTCCGCGAGTTCGAGGGCACCACGTCGGGCCAGGGCTCGGGGGACGTGAAGTACCACCTCGGCACCGAGGGCACCTTCACGGCCGACGACGGCGCGCAGATCCCCGTGTCGCTCGCGGCCAACCCGTCGCACCTCGAGGCCGTCGACGGCGTGCTCGAGGGCATCGTCCGCGCCAAGCAGGACCGCAAGCCCATCGGCACGTTCTCGACGCTGCCGATCCTCATCCACGGCGATGCCGCGATGGCCGGGCAGGGCGTCGTGATCGAGACCATGCAGATGTCCCAGCTCCGCGGGTACCGCACCGGCGGGACGATCCACGTCAACATCAACAACCAGGTCGGCTTCACCACCGTCCCGGGCGATGCCCGTTCCTCGATCTACTCCACGGATGTCGCGAAGGCGATCCAGGCGCCCATCTTCCACGTGAACGGCGACGACCCCGAGGCCGTGGTCCGGGTCGCGGAGCTCGCGTTCCGGTACCGCCAGGAGTTCGAGCGCGACGTGGTCATCGACCTCGTCTGCTACCGCCGCCGCGGGCACAACGAGGGCGACGACCCCTCGATGACCCAGCCGCTCATGTACAACCTCATCGAGGCGAAGCGCTCGGTGCGCAAGCTCTACACCGAGGCGCTCGTCGGCCGCGGCGACATCACCGAGGCGGAGTACGAGGAGGCGCACCGCGACTTCCAGGACCGCCTGGAGCGCGCCTTCGCCGAGACGCACGCCGCCCAGACCGGCTCCATCCCCATCGTGGGCGCGACCGAGTCCGTCGACCACGAGCAGCCCGCCACGGGCGAGCTCGAGACGACGGCCGTGAACGTCGACGTCGTGCACGCCATCGGCGACGCCTTCGGCAACAAGCCGTCCGGCTTCACGGTGCACCCGAAGATCCAGCAGCTGCTGACCAAGCGCGTCGACATGAGCCGCAACGGCAAGATCGACTGGGGCTTCGGCGAGCTGCTCGCCCTCGGCTCGCTGCTCGTGGAGGGCACCCCGGTGCGCTTCGCCGGGCAGGACGCCAGGCGCGGAACGTTCGTGCAGCGCCACGCCGTGCTCCACGACCGCGCGAACGGCCAGGAATGGCTGCCGCTGCAGAACCTCTCCGACAACCAGGCGCGGTTCTGGATCTACGACTCGCTCCTGTCGGAGTACGCGGCCATGGGCTTCGAGTACGGCTACTCCGTCGAGCGTGCCGACGCGCTGGTGCTCTGGGAGGCGCAGTTCGGCGACTTCGCGAACGGCGCGCAGACCATCATCGATGAGTTCATCTCGTCGGCCGAGCAGAAGTGGGGGCAGCGCTCGAGCGTCGTGCTGCTGCTGCCGCACGGCTACGAGGGCCAGGGCCCCGACCACTCGAGCGCCCGCATCGAGCGCTACCTCCAGCTCTGCGCCGAGAACAACATGACGGTGGCCCGCCCATCGACGCCGGCGTCGTACTTCCACCTCCTGCGCCGCCAGGCCTACGCGCGTCCGCGCCGACCGCTGGTGGTCTTCACGCCCAAGGCCATGTTGCGCCTGCGCGGGGCGACGAGCGAGGTCGCCGACTTCACGAACGGCCGGTTCGAGCCCGTCATCGACGACGCCCGGATCACCGACAAGGAGGCCGTGAAGCGCATCGTGTTCGTCTCGGGCAAGATCTACTACGACCTCCTCGCCGAGCTCGACAAGAACCCGAACCCCGAGATCGCGCTGGTCCGCCTCGAGCAGCTCTACCCGCTGCCCTCCGAGGAGCTCAAGCGCGTGGCGTACAGCTACCCCAACGCCGAGTTCATGTGGGCGCAGGACGAGCCCGAGAACCAGGGCGTGTGGCCGTACTTCATCGTCGAGACGAACAAGCTGGGCGAGCGCCCGGTCCGCGTCGTCTCGCGCACCGCTTCGGCGTCGCCGGCCACCGGCTCCGCGAAGCGGCACGCGGGCGAGCAGGCAGACCTCGTGAGCCGCGCGCTGACGCTGTAGGTCGCTCCCACACCGCGAACGGGGGCGGATGCCGCATGGCATCCGCCCCCGTTCGGCGTCTCAGGGCGTCGCGGCTCAGGCCCGGTGCTCGGGCGTGTGGTGCACCTCAGCGGCGGAGGCCGTCCCAGCGAGGTCGGCGGCGATCTCCTCGCGCGCGGGCCCGGCATCGCCGAGCCGTCCGAGCTTGGACGGCCACCAGATGGCACGGCCGATGTCGTACGCGAGCGCCGGGACGAGCAGCGAGCGCACCAGGAACGTGTCCAGCAGCACGCCGAAGGCCACGATGAAGGCCAGCTGCGCGAGGAAGAGGATCGGCAGCACGCCGAGCGCCGCGAACGTCGCCGCGAGCACGAGCCCCGCCGAGGTGATCACGCCGCCGGTCACGACGAGGCCCCGGAGCACGCCCTCCCTCGTGCCGTGCGCGAGACTCTCCTCGCGCACCCTGGTCATGAGGAAGATGTTGTAGTCGACGCCGAGTGCGACCAGGAAGACGAACCCGAAGAGCGGCACCACCGGGTCGGCACCGGGGAACCCGAAGACGCCGTTGAAGACGATCGCGGAGACGCCGAGCGCCGCGGCGAACGAGAGGACCACCGTCGCGATCAGCAGCACCGGCGCGACGATCGACCGGAGCAGGAGCATCAGGATCAGCAGGATGACGCCCAGCACGAGCGGGATGATCAGGTTGCGATCATGGATCGAGGCGACCTTCGTGTCGAGCGCGACGGCCGCAGCACCGCCCACGAGCACGGGAGCCTCGTCGGTCGAGACCTCCGCGAGCCCGTCGCGCAGGTCGAGGATCACCGCCTCGGCCTCGTCGGAGTCGCTCGCCGCGTCGAGGGTGGCGTCCAGCTGCACGAGTCCGTCGATCACCGTGGGCTCGCCGGCCGGCGTCCCGGGCGGCCCGAGGGGCTGGATGCCGTCCTCGGTGACGGGGAGCGACCCGCTCGGCGAGTCCTCCGAGACGACCGAGAGCGAGTCGACGCCCTCGGTGTCGAGCACGACGGCGGCCACGTCGTCGAGCTGCTCCTCCGACGCGATGATGACCGCGGGGGTCCCGGATCCTCCCGGGAAGTGCTCGCTGAGCAGGGCCTGGCCGTCGCGGGCCTCGGAGGCCCCCAGCACGAACTCGCTCGAGGGCACGCCGTCGGCCTTCAGTTGCGTGAGCCCGAGTGCCATGACGGCCAGCAGCAGCGTCGAGACGATCCACGTCACGCGCGGGCAACGGGCCACGAGACGCGCGACCTTGGGCCAGATCCCGCGCCGTGCCACGACGTCGTCCGCCTCGACATGCGCCGCGACCTTCGGGCGCACGGGCCAGAATGCCGTGCGGCCGGCCCAGAGCATGAGCGCGGGCAGGAGCGTCAGCGAGGTCAGCAGCGCGAACACGATGCCGATCGCCGACACCGGGCCGAGGATCTTGTTCGAGCCGAGGTCGCTCGCGAGGAGCATCAGCAGCCCCGCGATAACGGTGCCGCCGGAGGCCAGGATCGGCTCCCACGATCCGCGGAGCGCCGCCCACGTGGCATCCCACTTGCGCTCGTGCGTGTGCAGCGCCTCGCGGTACCTCGCGATGTAGAGCAGCGAGTAGTCGGTGGCGGCGCCGATCACGAGGATGAAGAGGATCCCCTGGGTCTGCCCGTTCAGCACGAGCACGTCGGCCTCGGCGAGCGTGACCACCGCGAGCACCGAGGCGCAGAGCGCCGTGAGGCTCGTGCCGAGGACGATGACCGGCAGCAGCGGGGACCGGTACACGATGACGAGGATCACGAACACGGCCGAGAACGCGACGAGCAGCAGGAGGCCGTCGATGCCCGCGAACGCATTGGCGAGATCCGTGGTGAAGCCGGCCGGCCCCGTGACCGCGCCCTCGAGGCCGTCGCCAGAGGTCGAGTCCACGCGCTCGCGCAGCTCGCCCACGACGTCCTTCACCTCGGTGTCGGCGTCGATCTGCACGAACACCTCGGCCGCCTCGCCGTCCTCGGAGTCGACCGCGGGCGAGACGCCGTCCTGGACGACGCCGTCGATGGCGGCGAACGCATCCGCGTCCGCGGCGATGGCCGTGGCATCCGCCTCGGTCAGCCCGCCGTCCCGCGCATAGACGACGATCGCCGGGATCGACTCGTCACCGCGGAACTCCGCCTGCAGCGCCTGCACCTCGGCCGACTCCGAGGACGAGGGGAGGAACTGGGCCTGGTCGTTCTCGACGACGTCGCTCAGGGTGCCGAACGAGGCACCGCCGGCCCCGAACGCGGCGAACCAGAGCAGGATCAGGGTCGCGGGAAGGAGCACGCGGAGCCAAGTGGGAACACGGCCCTGCCGGGCGGAACTGGTGGTGCGGTCGTCGGATCTCATCGGAACCGACGCTACGCTCCCGCCGTCGCGCGGGCGTCAGTCGAACGGTTGAAGCTGCGGGCCCGCTGGCTGCCCTGGCGGGAGCCGCCCGGGTCAGTTCGTGGTCGTCCGGTGCCCGGCCTGGACCGTGCGGATCTGGGTCAGCACCAGCTGGCGCAGCTGCTCGGGCGCGCTCTCCTTGCAGGCGCGCTGCATCACCTCGGTGATCGCGACGCCCACCCGGAGCTCGTTCCGGCAGTCGGCGCAGTTCTCGACGTGGGCACGGATGTCAGCGGCATCCGCACTGGCCAACTCGTGGTGGAGGTACTCTTCGAGCTCGGCTCGGGCCTTCTCACAGCCGCAGTCGTTCATTTGGGGCTCCTCGGCAACTTCTGCCTCTTGGGGGTGGAAGCCGGCCCGGCGGTGGCGATGCCCTGCTCGCGCGCGTAGTCGGCGAGGGACTCGCGGAGGAGGCGCCTGCCACGGTGCAGTCGGCTCATCACGGTCCCGATGGGAGTGTTCATCATGTCGGCGATCTCCTGGTAGGAGAAGCCCTCCACGTCGGCGAAGTACACCGCCAGGCGGAAGTCCTCGGGAAGCGCCTGCAGCGCGTCCTTCACGGCACTGTCGGGCAGGTGGTCGATGGCCTCGGCCTCGGCCGAGCGACTCGCGCGGGCCGTGGTCGACTCCGCGCCCCCGAGCTGCCAGTCCTCGAGTTCGTCGATCGTGCCCTGGTAGGGCTCGCGCTGCTTCTTGCGATACGTGTTGATGAAGGTGTTGGTGAGGATGCGGTACAGCCACGCCTTGAGGTTGGTGCCCTGCGTGAACTGGCCGAAGGCGGCGTACGCCTTGGCGAACGTCTCCTGCACGAGGTCCTGCGCGTCGGCCGGGTTCTTCGTCATGCGCAGGGCCGCCGCGTACAGCTGGTCGATGAACGGCAGCGCCTGCTCCTCGAACATGGCGCCCAGCGGGCGTTCGGCGTCGGGTGCAGCGGCGATCTCGTCGGCAGTCATCAGTGGCCATCTTAGGCCGTCGCCCTTGACCGCCGCCCGTCGGCGGGGTACTGCCATCCTGCTCGACGTCTCGGGACGCATCACACTGACGGGCACTCGCATCAACTCCTTCCGCGTCCGTGGACGCTACTGTTGGTAACCGATGCAGATCTCGAAGTATTCCGAGCCGGAGTTCGATCCATACGGCGTGAATCGCCAGACGGAGCCCGAGCCGGGCTGGCGTGCGCCCGTCGCATCGGGTCCCCTCGATTCGGTCGTCGCCCTGCCCGGCTCGAAGTCGCTGACAAATCGCGAGCTGGTGCTCGCAGCACTGTCCGACGGGCCGTCCACCCTGCACGCCCCGCTCTGGTCCCGCGACAGCGAGCTCATGATCGATGCCCTCAGAGCATTCGGCACGCGATTCGAACGGATGCCGGGCACCGGCGGATTCGGCGACGACCTGCGCGTCATCCCCGCCGAGGAGCTGCTCGGATCGACGACCATCGACTGCGGCCTCGCGGGCACGGTCATGCGCTTCGTGCCGCCGGTCGCCGCACTCGCCCTCGGCCCGACCACCTTCGACGGCGACGAGGCCGCGCGGCGCCGGCCCATGGGCGGCTCGATCGAGGGCCTCCGTGCGCTCGGGGTCGACCTCGACGACGACCGGCGGGGGGCCCTGCCGTTCACCGTGCACGGCACCGGCCGCGTCGCCGGCGGCAAGATCGAGCTCGACGCCTCCGCCTCGAGCCAGTTCGTGTCCGGACTGCTCCTCTCGGGCGCTCGCTTCGAGGAGGGTCTCGACCTGCGCCACACCGGCGAACGCCTGCCGAGCCTGCCGCACATCGAGATGACGATCGAGACGCTCCGCCAGCGCGGCATCGAGGTCGCCTCGCCCGAGCGCGGTCGCTGGGTGGTGGCGCCCGGGCCGATCCGTGCCCTCGACGTGCACATCGAGCCCGACCTCTCCAACGCCGCACCGTTCCTCGTCGCGGCCCTCGTGGCCGGCGGCCATGTGACGATCACGGGCTGGCCCGACACCACCACGCAGGTCGGTGCCCAGCTGGAGCACCTGCTCCCCCGCTTCGGCGCGCGCGTCGAGCATGTCGAGGACCGACTCACCGTGCACGCGCCGCAGGCAACGAGCGACGGCGGCCGCGGCATCCGCGGAGCAGATCTCGACCTGTCCGAGGCCGGGGAGCTCGTGCCCAACCTCGTCGCCCTCGCGGCCTTCGCCGACGGGCCCAGCACCTTCACGGGCATCGGCCACATCCGGCACCACGAGACCGACCGGCTCGCGGCGCTCGTCGCCGAGATCAACGGACTCGGCGGCGACGTCCGGGAACTCGAGGACGGCCTCCAGGTGACGCCCGCGCCGTTGCACGGAGGCGACTGGCGGGCCTACGCGGACCACCGCATGGCCACGACCGGCGCCATCATCGGACTGGGCGTCGACGGCGTGGTCGTCGACGACATCGGCTCGACCGGCAAGACCCTGCCCCAGTTCACCGCCCTCTGGGAGCAGATGCTCGCATGACCTGGTGGGACGCCGACGACGACGAGGACGAACCGGAGTTCGACGAGTCGAGCGTGCGCGTGCGGCCGAGCCGTCGCGGAAGCCGGCCGCGGACCAAGGTGCGTCCAGAGCACGCCGATGCCGTCGAGGGCGTGGTGCTCGGCGTGGATCGCGGCCGCTACTCGGTGCTCGTCGACGAGGACGGCGCCGACGAACACCCGATCACGGCCGCCCGCGCAAGCGAACTGCGCCGGAAGTCCGTCGTCACCGGCGACCACGTCGACCTCGTCGGGGACACCTCGGGCGAGCCGGGCACGCTCTCGCGGATCGTCCGCGTGCGCGAGCGCAGCACGCTGCTCAGGCGCAGCGCGGACGACACGGACGAGGTCGAACGCGTCATCGTCGCGAACGCCGACCAGATGCTCATCGTGGTCGCCGCGGCCAACCCCGAGCCGCGCATCCGGCTCGTCGACCGCTATCTCGTCGCGGCCTTCGACGCCGGCATCCAGCCGATCCTCTGCATCACCAAGACCGATCTCGCCGATCCGTCGACCTTCCTCGAGAACTTCGCGGGCCTCGACCTGCCGGTCGTGCGCTCGCGCTCCGACGAGATGCCGATCGATCGCATCACCGCCGAACTGATCGGCCATCGGACCGTCTTCGTCGGGCACTCCGGCGTCGGCAAGTCCACCCTGGTGAACGCCCTCGTCCCGGGAGCCGACCGCGCCACCGGCGTGGTCAACACCGTCACCGGCCGGGGTCGGCACACGTCGTCCTCGACCGTGTCGTTGCGCCTCGTGACCCCCGCCGGCCGCGGGTGGGTCATCGACACGCCCGGTGTCCGGTCGTTCGGTCTCGGGCACGTCGACCCCGCGAACATCCTCGGGGCGTTCAGCGACCTCGCCCTCGTGGCCGAACGCTGCCCTCGCGGCTGCACGCACCTCGCCGACGCCCCCGACTGCGCCATCGCCGAGGCGGTTGCCGCCGGCGAGCTCGGCGACACCGGGCGCGCGCGCCTCGAGTCGCTGCAGCGACTGCTTGCCACCTTCGCCTGAGCCGGGACGACTCCGCACCGCACCGCGCCGGCGCCTCCGCCACGCAGCTCCCACCGACCTCGGAGCGTTCGCCGACCGAAGCTGCCTACCATGGGGGCATGACCGATGCACGACTCGCCCCCGGCGACCTCGCACCCGACTTCACCCTGAACGACCAGAACGGAACGCCGACCACGCTCTCGCAGCTCCGCGGCGGCCGCGTGGTGCTCTACTTCTACCCCGAGGCGATGACGCCCGGGTGCACGACCGAGGCCTGCGACTTCCGCGACAACCTCAACTCGTTCGCTTCAGCCGGCGTCAAGGTCGTCGGCATCTCGAAGGACGCCGTCGAGAAGCTGGGGCGTTTCGCCGAGCGCGACCGGCTGAACTTCACGCTGCTCTCCGACGAGGACCACGCTGTGCAGGAGCGGTACGGCGCCTGGGGCGAGAAGCAGCTCTACGGCAAGACGGTCGTCGGCAGCATCCGCTCGACGTTCGTCATCGACGCCGAAGGCGTCATCGAGCGCGTCTGGTACAACGTCAAGGCGACCGGTCACGTCGCGCGGGTGCGCCGCGACCTCGGGCTCGACGGCTGACGCCAGGCTGGGCGCGGGTCCCCGCGCCCGGCCCTTCCGAGTGACGTCCGAACGGGCGCCGCACGACGCCTCACGCGCCGTGCGGCGCCCGTTCCTCGTCTCCGTGGCCCGTGTACGCCAGGCGAACCGGCGTCCAGAGCAGCAGGCCGATCACGGTGATCGCCGGCACGAGGAGCACCCACCCGACGTCCGCGCGCGCGAACAGCCCCTGGAACGCTCCGACCGCGACCGAGACCTGCAGCACCTGCCAGACGATCGCCGAGGCGCGCGCCCATGACGCCCGGCGCACGGACCCCACCGCCACGGCGGTGATCCAGGCTGCGGCGACGAGCACGAGCACCAGGAGCGCGATGGCGGTCGCGTACGAGGACGGCGCCACCGTCAGCAGGTCGACCACCAACCAGGCCGCGACGCCGATCAGCGCGAGGGCCTCCAGGGCGAGCACGACCGAGATCGTCACGAGGGCGGCGCGCACGCCGCCGGTGGATGCCGCGGGCGGCATGTCGGGGCGCGAGTCGCCGGTATTCACAGCGTTATCCCATTCACGGCTATTGATTCGATCTCTCCGCTATGCGACCATTTATGAGGCCGAATTGATGCTCACAGGGACGTGAGCCGATCGATCCCGATCCTACTTCCCGAGATTCGGCTTTCCCCCCGCAGCACAGCCGGATTCGGCTCGCGCAATCGTGCGCGTCTGCAAACGAAACACACTGCAAGGAGCATCTTCATGGACTGGCGCGACAAGGCCGCCTGCCTCACGGCTGACCCGGAACTCTTCTTCCCCGTCGGCAACACCGGTCCCGCCGTCGACCAGATCGAGAAGGCGAAGGCCGTCTGCGGTCGTTGCACGGTCACCGAGATCTGCCTGCAGTACGCCCTCGAGACCGGTCAGGACTCGGGTGTCTGGGGTGGCCTCAGCGAAGACGAGCGTCGGGCGCTCAAGCGCCGCGCAGCTCGCGCCCGCCGCGCCGGCTGACCAGCCGCACCCCGCACGAACTCACGACGCCGTGGCCCTCGGGCCGCGGCGTCGTTTCGTTCTCCACGACGACGCAGGCTGCACCGCGCTGCTCGCGGCCGTCGTGCCACGCCGCGCGCACTGCTTCGCCGCTTGTCTGCTCTGCGTCGAATCGCGGCAACCGATCGACCCGAGCGCGCCATCACCGACCTGACGTTGTGCAGCACGCCGCGCTGCATCTCTCGCCGCGAGCGGGCTCAGGCCGGAGTGATCCAGCGCAACGGGACCTCGATCGTGACCTCGGTGCCTCGCCCGACGACGGTGTGCCAGTCGATGGTGCCGCCCAGTTCGCCCTGGATCAGGGTGCGGACGATCTGCGTGCCGAGGCCTTCGCCGACCTTGCCCTCCGGCAGCCCCGACCCGGTGTCGCGCACCTGCACGGTGAGCATCGTCTGCGAGCGATCGGCCGTGATCTCCACGTCGCCCTCCTGACCGGCCAACCCGTGCTCGACGGCATTGGTCACGAGTTCGGTGAGCGCGAGCGCCAGCGGAGTCGCGTACTCGCTCGGCAGCACGCCGAACGAGCCCGACCGCTTCGGATGCGCCGTCGTGTTGTGCGCGGAGGCGACCTCCGCCACGAGGAGCAGCGCCCGGTCGAACACCTGGTCGAAGTCGACGTTCTGGGTGAGGCCCTCGGACAGCGTGTCGTGCACGACGGCGATCGCGCCGACGCGGCGCATGGCCTGCGTGAGGGCATCGCGCGCCTCGTCGGAGTGGGTACGACGCGCCTGGATGCGCAGCAGTGAGGCGACCGTCTGGAGGTTGTTCTTCACCCGGTGGTGGATCTCGCGGATCGTCGCGTCCTTGGTGATGAGCTCCTGCTCCTGGTGCCGGAGTTCGGTCACGTCGCGGCTCAGCACGATCGCTCCCGTGCGCTCGCCCCTGCGGCGGATCGGGATGGCGCGCAGCGACACGGTGACCCCGCGGGACTCGATGTCGGTTCGCCACGGCGCCCGGCCCGTCACCACGAGCGGCAGGGACTCGTCGACCACGAGCTTTCCCGTGAGGAGGCGCGTCGTGACCTCGGCGAGGGACTCGCCCTCGAGCTCGTCCTCGAATCCCATGCGGTTGAAGGCGGAGAGCGCGTTCGGGCTCGCGAAGGTGGTCATTCCGTCGACGTCGAGCCTGATCAGGCCGTCGGACGCGCGCGGAGCACCGCGGCGGGGTCCCGTCGGCGCGCCGAGGTCGGGGAAGTCGCCCGAGGCGATCATCTCGAAGAGCTCGTCGGCGCATTCGTTGAAGGTCAGCTCCTGGCGACTCGCGGTTCGCGTGGTGCTGAGGTTCGTGTGGCGCGTGATGACCGCGACGGGCGTCGGGGCGATCTCCGTGCCGGCGGATCCGAGCCGGCGCATGACGGGAACGGCCCGCACGCGGGTCGGCATCTCCTCGTACCAGTCCGGAGCCGAGGAGTCGGCGATGCGTGCGCCGCTGAACGCGTCCGTGACGAGATCGCGCCACTGCGACTTGATCGGCTGACCGACGAAGTCGCGGTAGAACAGCGTCGCCGCGCTCGACGGCCGCGTGTGGGCCACGGCGACGAACTCGTCGCCGGCCGAGGGCACCCAGAGCACGATGTCGGCGAACGCGAGATCGGCGAGCAGTTGGAGGTCTCCGACGAGCATGTGCAGCCAGTCGACATCGGCCTGACTGCTGCGGCCCTGTGCGAGGACGAGATCACTGAGGGTCGACACAGTCCCCAAGCGTAGCGGTCGGATGCCGCGAGACGGGGCCACGGCATCGACCGGCGCCGCCCGACCGCATGGATCACGCCGAGACGGCGCCCACCCTGGCCCTGGTGAAGGCGAACCGGCGGCGCTCGACCGGCTCCGGCACCGGGAGGAGCACGTCTCGCGTGAAATCGCGGATCGCGAGGCGGAGGGGGGATTTCGGTGCGGCGTCGCGGAGGGTGCGCGCGGTGAGGATGGCCGCATCCGTCGCCCGACCATCGTGCGGCAGCATCGCGACCTCGGACAGGCCGGAGAAGCGTCGCATCGTCTGACGGACCTGCCCGTAGGCGTCGATGCCGAGCGCACTCGTGCGCACGCGATTGACGAGGACGTGCACCCGGTCGGGATCGACGAGCTCCACGAGCTCGGAGTGCCCCCGGAGCAGCCTCGACAGGCCCACCGGGTCGGCGAGACCGACGGCGATGACGTCGTCGGCGAGCGACAGAGCGGCGAACGTGGCGGCGTTGCGACGCGGGGCGAACTGGTCGCTCGTGAGCTCCTCGTCGTGCTCGAGGCTGAACCCCGTGTCGAGGACGACGTACTCGGCCGACTCGCGGATCTTCCCGATCGACGCGAGCACCCGTTCCTTCGCCAGTTCCGGCCATCGGCTCGGCCCGACCAGCCCGGTGAACACGTCGAACGAGGCCCGTGGCGAGGAATAACGCTGGGCGATGCGCTCGAGCTCACCGCGATCGAGGGCGTCGGCACCGGCGAGTCGGCAGGCGGATGCGAAGCCGGGCGCCTCGTCGAGCAGGCCGAGCGCGGGTGCGACGGCCCCGCCGTAGGGGTCGGCGTCGACCAGCGCGACGCGATGGCCGGCGACCGCGAGCTCGGCCGCGATGTTGACGGCCAGCGTCGTTCGCCCTGGGGCACCGCCGGGACCCCAGACGGCGATCACCGCGCCTGCGGCACGATCGCGACCGGCGGCCCCCAGCCCGACGCGTGAGGGCACGGGGACGCCGCCGCTGACGACCGACTCGAGCTGCGCCCAGCTCGAGTCGAGATCGAAGACCTCGTGCAGGCCGATGGCACGCGCGTGCGCGCGCTCGGCATCGCTCGCGGCGAGGGCCAGAAGACGGACGCCGCGCAGGTCGCAGGCCTCGAGCAGATCTGCGCTCAGCGCGGTGGGTCCCGCTCCGACGAGGACGACGTCGGGAGCGACCACATCGAGCGCCTGGATGAGATCGGCCGAGCCCATCGCCCTCGCGACGACGACATGGCCCGCCTCGACCGCATCGGCGAGGAGTCGGTCCTCGACCGACGGATCCAGTGAGAACGCGAGCCTGCTCATCACTCGTCCGTCGGCCGGGTGGGGACCAGGTCGATCACGTCTTCGGCGGCGAGCGCCTCGAGCAGGACGGCGACGCGCTCCCGCGGCACGAGCAGTTCGACGGAGGCAGCTCCACCGTCGACGATGCCGCCGCCCCCGGTGGTCGCCGCCACCTCGGCCCCGGGCACGATGACGGCCGGCGGGTCGTACGCGCCCCGTTCGACCCGGTGCGCCGCCCAGACGTCGACCAGTGCTCCGACCTCGACGTCCCGGGGCAGCGCCGCCCGGCTGCTGACCACGACGGTCGCGAGTCCAGCGCGGTCGACGTCGTCGACGGAGGCGACCGGCACGAGCTCGCCCTTGCGAACGGTCGAGACGACGATGAGGCCGTCGCGCGGCAGTGCGTCGGGCTCGAGATAACGGATGGCCGGCGCGCCGAAGCGGACCCGTTCGACGACGAGGTCGTCGGCGGTGATGCGATCTCCGGGGCTCAGCGTCGTCGCGGCCGTGTACACCTCGCTCGCGTCGTCGAGACCGCTGACGAGGGAGGTCACCCCCACCGTCGAACCGACGACCAGCACCACGCCGATGATCAGTCGTGGATCGATGCGCACCGCACCTCGGTCTGATCGACGCGGCATGCTGCTCCCTCCGGCGACGCCCTCCGCCGCACCGGGAACCATCGTCGCCGAACCCTGTCGGAACGCCGGGAAGTTATCCACACCCGGGTCGCCGTCTCGGCCGCAGGTCGATAATCGAATGGTGAGCACATCAGAAGCGGGCGAGCTCGGGCGGTTCCTCTCGGTCGCCGATGCCGCCCAGATCCTCGAGGTCGACCCGGCGACCATCCTCGGGCTCATCGGCACCGGGGAGCTTCCCGCGATCCGCGTCGGCGACAGCGGCCCGTGGCGCATCGAGCGCACGCAGCTCGAGTTCTGGATCGACTTCCGTCTCGAGCAGACGCGCAGATCGGCACTGTGGAACCAGGGCGAGTTCGCCGATGTGACCGATTTCTCGAACGTCACGTCGATGGGGCCCCGCCCGCTGCTCCCCTGAGTTCGGTGCTCTGCGCCGACCCCGGTCACCCGATCGAATCGAACGAGACCAGCAGGATCCGGTCGAACGGCACGAGGCGATAGCCCTGCACATCGCGCTCACGGCGCGGTGTTCCGGCCGGGTGGACGGCCAGATCGAGATGGTCGCGTGCCGCACGATCGATCGTGCCGTGAACGCGGCCGTTCTCGGTGAGCAGGTGCACCGGCGCCCTGCGGCGGCTGAGATCGCGCAGCACGAAGGCCAGCCCCATGCGCTCCGTGAGACTCGACGCGGGCTCGGCGTGCGGCTCGAGACTGCGTTCGAGCAGTCTCGGCCCGGCGAGGACCGCACCGATGGCCGCGAACGGAAGCACGCACCGGTGTCCGGGGGCACCGCCGACCAGCTCGGCGGTCAGCCAGTCGCGACCGAACGCCGATGGGCGGACCGTGACCGGCTCGCCGCTCCGGAGCTCGATGCGAACCACGGCGCCCGGATCGTGCTCGAGGACGCCGGCCATCACGACCAGGCGATCGCGGAGCCCGAGGCGCCCGAGGCGGAGCCGCTCCTCCTCGAGGGCGAGCGCCCGCTCCTCATCGCGCTGCTCCTGGTCGAGCCGCGCCTCGAGGTCATCGAAGAGGAGGTCCCAGCGCATGCACGCACGCTAGCCGCAGGCCCACGCGCGCAACGGATGTTATCCACAGGTGCGGAATCGTGCTTGACACCGCTTCCGGCGCACTCCTACATTCAATCGCAGGGCCCCTGATTCGTCCCCCGTTCGGGGGACGTCGTCGGCCGCCGGCCCCCGCCTTCCCAGATGGAGCACAGATGCCCGCACGCCCTGCCGTTCGCCTCGACGCCCGTGCCTCGGCCTCCTATGCCGACGACGACGAGTTCTTCGGTCGCCAGCTCTCGCGGCGGAGCGAGCTCCCCGATCCGACCGGCATGCTCCAGAGCCTGACCCATTGCATCGTCGAGGCGATGGCGGGTGCCCGCGACCTCGAGCAGCTGGCGCGGTGGGTCACCGATGACGTGTATCGCACCCTGACCAAGCGCGTGGTGCTGGCCACCCGCGCGCGACGCATCAAGGGCCTCTCGCCGCAGCGGCCGACCTTCCGGATCGGCCGTGTCATCGTGACCGAACCGGCCGACGGCGTCGTCGAGGCCGTCGTCCTGGTCCACCAGCCGCATCGGGTCCGCTCGATCGCCATCCGCCTCGAGGGACTCGACCAGCGCTGGCGTGCGAGCGCGATCGCCGTGCTCTGACCTCGAGCAGCTCGCGGCGCTCGCGCCACCCGGGCAGGCTGCAGCATCCGGATGGCCCGGACGCGACGCCATCCCTCCCGGGATGCGAGAAGGGGGCGGCCGGCGGCCGCCCCCTTCTCGTCGTCATCAGCGACCGTTGCGCTCCTGGGCGCGACGCTCGGCACGGTTCTGCGGCGCGGCGGACGCACCGTCGCCCTCGGGCCGCTGGCCGAAGGCGCCGCGCGGCTGCTCCGGGGCCGGCGTCTGAGACTGGGCGACGGCGCGGCGCGCGCGCTGCGTCGCGGCCTGCTGCACCTGGCCGCGCTGGTTGCGGACCTCCACGCCGCCCGAATCGCTCGGCGCCGTGTAGCTCAGCTTCTCGGCGGGCGCGTTGGGACGGGTGAGGCCCTTGGCCTCGATCGTCGCTCCGCCGCCCTGTGCGGCGACCTCGACCTCGAGATTGAAGAGGAACCCGACGGTCTCCTCCCGGATCGAGCCCATCATCTGCTGGAACATCGCGAAGCCCTCCCGCTGGTACTCCACCAACGGGTCGCGCTGCGCCATGGCGCGCAGGCCGATGCCGTCCTTCAGGTAGTCCATCTCGTAGAGGTGATCGCGCCAGCGCCGGTCGATCACCGAGAGCACCACTCGGCGCTCGAGTTCGCGCATCGCCGGACTGCCGAGCTGCTCCTCACGGCGCTGGTACGCGAGCTTCGCGTCCGAGAGGATCTCACGACGGATGAACTGCCGGTTCACCCGGCCCTTCTCCCCGGCCTCGGCGACGACCTCGTCGATCGTGATGCCGATCGGGTAGAGCGTCTTGAGCTCGGTCCAGAGCGCGTCGAAGTCCCATTCGTCGGGGTTGCCCTCGGCGGTGTGCGCGTCGAGGACCTCGTCGATGACGTCTTCGAGGAATCGCTGCGTGCGCTCATGGAGGTCATCGCCCTCGAGCACGTGACGGCGGTCGCCGTAGATCGCCTCGCGCTGGCGGTTCAGCACGTCGTCGTACTTCAGGACGTTCTTGCGGATCTCGGCATTCCGGGCCTCGACCTGCGACTGAGCGGAGCGGATGGCCCGGGAGACCACCTTCGACTCGATGGCGACATCGTCGGGAACGCCCTTGGCCATGAGGCTCTCGGCGGCGCCCGCGTTGAACAGGCGCATGAGGTCGTCGGTCAACGAGAGGTAGAACCGGCTCTCACCGGGGTCGCCCTGACGACCGGAACGGCCTCGGAGCTGGTTGTCGATGCGGCGCGACTCGTGCCGCTCGGTGCCGAGCACGTAGAGGCCGCCCGCGTCGAGCACGCGCGATGCCTCGACGTCGACCTCCTTCTTCACGGCCTCGAAGACCGCGTCCCACTCGGCCTCGTACTCGTCGGGCGTCTCGACCGGGCTGAGTCCGCGCTCATGCATCTGCTGCACCGCGAGGAACTCGGCGTTGCCGCCGAGCATGACGTCGGTGCCGCGGCCTGCCATGTTGGTGGCGACGGTGACCGCGCCGTGGCGCCCGGCCTGCGCGACGATCGCGGCCTCGCGGGCGTGGTTCTTGGCGTTCAGCACCTCGTGGCGCACGCCCTTCTTGGCGAGCAGGCGCGACAGGTACTCGCTCTTCTCGACGCTCGTGGTACCGACGAGGACAGGCTGGCCCTTGTGGTGGCGCTCGACGATGTCCTCCACGACCTGCGCGAACTTGACCTCCTCGTTCTTGTAGACGAGGTCGGGCTGGTCGAGGCGCAGCATCGGCTTGTTGGTGGGGATCGCGACCACGCCGAGCTTGTAGGTCGACATGAACTCCGCGGCCTCGGTCTCGGCCGTGCCGGTCATGCCCGAGAGCTTGTCGTAGAGGCGGAAGTAGTTCTGCAGCGTGACGGTGGCGAGGGTCTGGTTCTCGGCCTTGACCTGCACGCCCTCCTTCGCCTCGATCGCCTGGTGGATGCCCTCGTTGTACCGGCGCCCCATGAGGATGCGGCCCGTGTGCTCGTCGACGATGAGCACCTCGCCGTTCATGACGACGTAGTCCTTGTCGCGCTTGAACAGGGCCTTGGCCTTGATCGAGTTGTTGAGGAAGGAGATGAGGGGCGTGTTGGCCGACTCGTACAGGTTGTCGATGCCGAGGTAGTCCTCGACCTTCTCGATGCCCGCCTCGAGGACGCCGACGGTGCGCTTCTTCTCGTCGACCTCGTAGTCCTCACCGGGGGTGAGCCGACGCGCGAGGTTCGCGAACTCGGTGAACCAGCGGTTCGCCTCGCCCGAGGCCGGCCCGGAGATGATGAGCGGAGTACGCGCCTCGTCGATGAGGATCGAGTCCACCTCGTCGACGATCGCGAAGAAGTGGCCGCGCTGCACCATGTCGCTCGCCTGCCACGCCATGTTGTCGCGGAGGTAGTCGAAGCCGAACTCGTTGTTCGTGCCGTACGTGATGTCGGCTGCGTACTGCTCGCGCCGCACGGCGGGGGTCTGCCCGGCCACGATGCATCCCGTCGTCATGCCGAGGGCGCGGAACACGCGGCCCATGAGCTCGGACTGGTAGCTCGCGAGGAAGTCGTTGACGGTGATGACGTGCACGCCCCGGCTCGCGAGCGCGTTGAGGTACGCGGCCGTGGTCGCGACGAGCGTCTTGCCCTCACCGGTCTTCATCTCGGCGATGTTGCCGAGGTGCAGGGCCGCCCCGCCCATGAGCTGCACGTCGAAGTGACGGAGCCCGAGCGTGCGGCGGCTGGCCTCGCGAACTGCGGCGAACGCCTCGGGCAGGAGGTCGTCGAGCGATTCCCCGTTCGCGTAGCGCTCGCGGAACTCGACGGTCTCGTGCTTCAGTTCCTCGTCGCTGAGGGCCTTGAAGTCGTCTTCGAGCGCGTTGACGGCCGCCGCGTAGTTCTGCAGTCGCTTGAGGGTGCGTCCCTCGCCGACGCGGAGGACCTTCTCCAGAATCGAAGCCACGAATGATCTCCTGTCATTGCGGCGCACCTTGTTCCTCGGTGGAACGTCCCTCGGGTGGAACGTCGGTGGCACGCCAGTTGCGCCGTATCGACGGCATCATAACCATGCTAGCGGCCACGGGCCTGCGCGCCTGCGGGGAAGGGCCTGAACGCCCGCCCCTGACTTCGCCCGTCGCGAACGCCGACTCGGCTGAGCTGTCGGGGCCAGGCTGGCGCGAACGGGCATGCGACGCGAACGGCGCCGCCGCATCGCAGGGCAGCGATGCGGCGGCGCCGGAGGTTCAGCGGATGCCGCGGTCAGGCGGTCGCGCTCTGGAGGGCCTCGACGGCGTCGGGGTACGCGTCGGCGTTCTCGTCCAGGCCGATGAGCCCGTAGTCCCAGCCCTTGCGGCGGTAGACCACGCTCGGACGGCCCGACTCGGCGTCGACGAAGAGGTAGAAGTCATGGCCGACGAGCTCCATGAACGAGAGTGCGTCGTCGACGGTCATCGGCGTGGAGGCGAAGACCTTCCGTCGGATCACGACGGGGCAGTACACGTCCTCGTCCTCCGGGGGCGCCGCCGCCTCCACGACGGGGATGCTGCCGGTGCGCACCTGCTCGAGGACCTCCGGCCGTGCGGCCTGGACTCCGACCTCGGCGAAGCCCAGATCGGTCGCCTCCCGGATCGACGTCGGTCGATGCTGGCCGCGGTGGACCTTTCGCCGGTCCTTGGCCCTTCGTATGCGTTCGAGGAGCCGGCCCAGAGCGACGTCGAACGCCGCGTACTTGTCGGAGCCGTCGGCCTCGGCCCGGACCACCGGCCCCTTGCCGACGAGGGTGAGCTCGATGCGATCGGGTCCGGAGTTGCCGTTCTTCTCGTGGTGCCGCGAGAGTTTCACGTCGAGCCGGATCGCACGGTCGGCGAGATGGGCGATCTTCTCCGACTTCTCAGTGGCATATGAGCGGAATCGATCCGTGATTCCCAGGTTTCGTCCGACGATGTTCAGTTCCATGACGACCTCCATCCACCGACGTGTCACCCGGTTCTGAAGGGTGGTAGTCCACGCCTGTCCTGCCACCGTAGCCTCCGCACCTCCGGATGTCACGAACTGTTCACCGTGAGGATCCTGAGCGCCCTCCGCTCCGCAACGGCGTCTGGGCGAGCACTGCGATGGCGGCGATCTCGCCCCCCGCGGCGTCGACCGCGCGCCGCGCCTCGCGCAGCGTGGACCCCGTCGTGAGCACGTCGTCGACGAGCAGGAATCGGCGACCGCGCAGGTCACCACGGGCGCGCAGCGCGCCGTACGCGTTGGCCCGCCGCTCATCCGCGCCGAGCCCCGCCTGGTCCTCCCGCTCCCTGGCGAGCGCGAGCACCGGCGCCCCTCGTATGCCGCATCGGCGGAGCAGCAGCGGGACGGGACGATAGCCGCGGGCACGGTGGGCGGCCGGCGTCGAGGGCACGGTGATCACCTCGAGGCCGACCGCGCAGGTCCCCGCCTCGCGCAGCGCCGAGCGAATGGATGCGGCGAGCGCATGAGCGAGGACGGGGGCGACGTCGGTGCGCCCGCCATCCTTGAACGCGCCGATGAGCGCCGCCGCACGGTCGCCGTACTCGAGCGCCGCCCAGGCCGTGAGGCCGACGCGCTCCACCCGTTCAGGTCTCGGAGCCGCCGCTGCCCGACAGTCCTCGCAGGCCGAACGATCGGGGGCGCCGCATCCCGCGCAGGAGACCGGGAGGATCGTCGCGACGGCTGCCCTGAGCGCACCTCGCACGGTGCGAACGGCGGGATCCACGGGCGAGTTCATCACGCGGCGAGTCTGGCCGAGGCCGTGACCCTCCCGGCCGCCCGCGACGGCATCGCGAGGTCGAGCGCGGAAACCGCGCTCCGGGAGGACGGGTCGGCTCAGTCGGGCAGCTGCGCGGCCATGAATCGGATGCCCTCGGCCCGGCCCTGCCACCCCACGCCGCTCTGCACGAGCAGCGTGCCGGCCGCGTCGCGAGCACGGATGTCGCGGATGCTGTTGCCCGCATCGATCTCCACGCCATCGCTCGGGCCGGACCGCGTGTTCGCGAAGCCGCCCAGGTCCTGCGTGACGAGGCGGGTCGATCCGTCGGCGAGCCCGGTGAGCGAGGTGGCCGTCCGACCGTCGATCCAGGCCACGTCGATGGGCACGCCGTCGACGTCCGCGAGCCGGAGAAGTGTCGGTCCGAGGCTGATGCTCGATCCGTCCTCCGCCCGCTCGATGGCCGCGGCCACGAAGTAGGTGCGCGGGCCGTCGCCGAGGAGGGCGAGCATCCGCGTGCCGTCGCGCGAGACCTGGATCGCCGCGATCGTGGACGCCGACCACGGCACCTCCACGCGCCCCGAGTCGCCGCCCGTCGTGAACCAGACGAGGTCGGAAGGCGTGTCGGCCGGGACGGACCAGATGATGCCCGCCCGGTCCACCGCAGGCGTGATGAGCCCCGCGCGCGGGTCCAGGGGCAGGGGCTCCTCGTCGGGCGCGAGGATCGAGACCCCGTCAGGGGTCAGGATCGCCGCGAACTCGGCGCCCGGTCCGAGCGCCGCGCCCGAGGCATCCGCGGCTGCGATCTGCTCGCTGTACCCGTCGATCGCCGTGATGCCGTCGCCGGAGGTGGACAGGTAGCCGAAGGTCTCGCCGTCGAAGACGACCGGCCGCGGATCGACGCGCGGATCCCGCGCGGGCTGCGGCGACGGCCTGCCGGCGTCGGACTCGACGCCGTTCAGCACCATGGCCACCTCGCCGACGTTGCGCACGCTGCCGATCAGGCTCGCGTCGAGCTGCATCTGCATGCGCTGCGCGGTCTGCCGGTCGTCGAACGCCGCCCCGGTGAGGGACACCTCGGCCTCCCGACCCGTGACGGGGACGGCGGCCGGCGAGAGCTCGGTGCCCTCGGGGAACGCGGTGCGGACCCCGGGGCTGAGCCACTCCGCAGCGCCGCCGAGCAGGGCCTGCACCACGCTCGTCTGCGCCGTCTCACGTCCGGCGAACCACCGCGAATCGGGCACGAGGTACCGGTACTCGGGGTCGAAGAAGTAGAGCGTGTACTCGCGGAAGACCTGGGTGAAGTTCGCCTGGTCGATCACGATGCCCTGCGGTGCGCTCGAGATGCGCCACTGCCCGTCGATCTGCTCGAACTCGTAGGGGAGCGCGATCGGGCTCGCGGCGGCCGCGACCTCGTACTGCCCGTTGTTCCCGAGCGAGGCCGCTGGCGTCGTCACCATGCGCCGCGTGGTCTCGTTGACCTGCTCGAACCCGCGGTCGGCGAGCACGTCGACGGTCGTCTCGGCATCGGGCTGCCATTCCTCGGCGAAGGCCGGGGTCAGGAAGTCGTATGCCGCCTGGAAGTTGTTCTGCGAGCTGAGCGCGGCCAGGAGGAACCCGTCGAGGATCTGCTGCTGCGTGCCGTCGACGATCGGCGGGTCGACGAGGATGTCCAGGTCGGGAGCCGCCTCGACGGGTGCCGCATCCCCCTGCTGCACCTTGCCCGAGCTCGGGATCGACACGCAGCCGGTCAGGAGCGCGGCGAGCAGCAGCAGCACCGTGCTCACGATCATGCGCCTACGCATTGCGATCCTCCGTTCGGGCGTCCTCGAACTGCACGGCGTTCATCGACGCGGTCGGGGGCGGGCCGGATGCCTCGGGGTCGACGGGCTCGAGCGGCAGCGGCGAGTGCACCGCCGTGGCATCCGGCGTTCGCGGGATCGTCAGGCGGAAGACGCTGCCATGCCCCGGGCTGGACCACACGTCGAGCTCGCCGCCGTGCGCGACCGCGTCCTCGAGGGAGATCGCGAGCCCGAGTCCCGTGCCCCCGATCGTGCGCATCCGGCTCGGGTCGGCGCGCCAGAAGCGGTCGAAGACGCGCTCGGCATCTTCGGGCGTCATGCCCATGCCGAAGTCGCGGACCGAGAGGGCGATCGCGCTCTCGTTGCTGTCGACGGCGACGACGATGGGGCGGCCCTCGCCGTGCTCGATCGCGTTGCCGAGCAGGTTGCGGACGATGCGGCGGATGCGTCTCGGGTCCACCTCGGCGTCGAGGTGGCCCCCGGGCGCCTCGAGGCGCACCTCGGAGCCGTGCTCCCGCGCGAGTTCGTGCATCGACTCGATCGCGTCCCCTGCGAGGTGGACGAGGTTGGTCGGTTCGGTGGCGAGCGTGACCGATCCGGCGTCGTACCTGCTGATCTCGAGGAGGTCGGCGAGGAGGCGCTCGAAGCGCTCCGTCTGCGTGTGCAGCAGTTCCACCGTGCGCGAGGTCGGCCCCTCGAACGCCTCGCGCTGGCCGTAGAGCACGTCGCCGGCGAGGCGGATCGTGGTGAGCGGCGTCCGAAGCTCGTGCGAGACGTCGGAGACGAACCGCTGCTGCATGACCGAGAGCTCGGCGAGCTCCCGGATCCGCGCCTGCAGGCTGTCGGCCATGCCGTTGAAGGAGGCCGCGAGGGAGGCGATCTCGTCTTCGCCGCGCACCGGGATGCGGACCCCGAGGTCGCCCGCAGCGAGACGACGGCTCGTCGAGGCGGTCGTTCGGATCGGCTCGATGACGCCGCGCACGACCACGAGGGTGATGACGCTGAGCAGCGCGATGAGCGCGATCGCGCCGACGCTGCCGGTGACCTGCATGAACGCCAGCGTCTGCTCGGCCTCGGCGAGGTTGTAGCCGAGGTACACCTCGTACTGCCCGACACCGGCGGGGACCTCCAGCGTGCTGCCCACCACGATGCCCGGGTCGGTACCGCCCTCGGAGTTCTCGAGCGCGACCGACTGCCAGTACTGGTCCTCGGGATTCTGCCGCACCTGCTCGCGAAGCTCCGGCGTGATGACCCCGGCGAGGTCGGGTCTCACCCGGTCGGGCGGAGCCTTCGTGTTCGGCTGGGCGTCGGGGTACCGGAACAGGGCGACGACCTCGGTGCCCGCGATGCTCGTGACGGTGTCGAGGGTCCCCTTCATCAGCAACTGGAGGGACCCCTGGTCGGCCGCCTCGGAGGAGTCGAGGATGAGCTGCGCGGCGCTCGTCGCGGTGTTCGAGTCCTGGAGCACCCGCGCCCGCTGGTCCTGGAAGAGGTTCGAGGCGACGCTGAACGAGATGTAGAGCCCGATCACGAGGATCGCCAGGGTCGAGAGGCCGATCGTGACGAAGACCGTGCGCACCTGGAGCGACCGCTGCCATGCCGCCGCGAACCGGCGCGGCAGGGCGCGCCACGAGCCCGTGGCACGCGAGTCGTCGGCGGCGCCGGTCATGCGTCGCTCAGGTGGTGGCGCCGGCGCGGTAGCCGACTCCCCGGACCGTCATGACGATGCGCGGGTTGTCGGGGTCGTGCTCGACCTTCGCACGCAGGCGCTGGACGTGCACGTTGACGAGGCGCGTGTCGGCCTTGTAGTGGTAGCCCCAGACCTGCTCGAGGAGCATCTCGCGGGTGAAGACCTGCTGCGGCTTCGACGCGAGCGTGAGCAGCAGGTCGAACTCCAGCGGGGTCAGCGAGATGCGCTCGTCGCCGCGGCGGACCTCGTGGCCCGCCGCATCGATCGTGAGGTCGCCGACGCCGAACGTCTCCACCGCCGACTCGGGCGTGGGGCGCAGGCGCGTGCGGATGCGGGCGACGAGCTCCTTCGGGTTGAAGGGCTTGACCATGTAGTCGTCGGCGCCGGACTCGAGGCCCTTCACGACATCGGCCGTGTCGCTCTTCGCCGTGAGCATGATGATCGGCGTTCCCGACTCGGCGCGGATGCGCGCGCACACCTCGATGCCGTCGATGCCCGGCAGCATGAGGTCGAGCAGCACCAGGTCGGGCTTGGTCTCGCGGAACGCGGCGAGCGCACCGGATCCGTCGCCGCAGAAGACCGGGTCGAAGCCCTCGGTGCGCAGGACGATGCCGATCATCTCGGCGAGGGCCGTGTCGTCGTCGACGACGAGTACGCGTGAAGTCATCCGTTCATTCCTCTGCAGCCGGCTGCGGCACGGCGGAACCAGTGGCTCAAGCGTAGTCGCACGCAGGGCCCCGGCGGTCGGATGCCGCGCACGGTCGCGCGCGAGCAGCGCGGCACGTGATGTGCGAGCATGGGGAAACCCGCCGGAAGGAGCGCATCGAGGTGTCCGAACACGACTGGCAGGCGCCCGGTGCGCCGCTGCCCCGGCCGACGACGCCCGCTCCCGATCCGCAGTGGGGTCCGGTCGCCCCGGGCGGCCCCTCCGCCTGGACGCCGCCACCGCGACCCGGCCTGCTCCCCCTGCGTCCCATGGGGTTCGGCACGCTGCTGTGGGCTCCGTTCCGCACGCTCCGCCGCAACCCCGCGGCGACCTTCGGGAGCGGCCTGCTCGTGCAGCTCGCGGCGCTGCTCGTGACCTCGGCCGTGATGATCCCGGCCTTCGTGTTCGTGATCGGCCGCCTCGACTCCGCCCAGCCCGACGACCTCGACGCGCTGCTGCCCGGCTCGATCGGCATCATGGTGCTCGTCATGCTCGTCGCCGTCGCCGTCTCGGTCGTCGCGAGCGCGTTCCTCCAGGGCGTGATGGTCGAGGAGGTCGCCTCCGGGACCCTCGGCGAGAAGCTCTCGCTCGGCGCGCTCTGGCGTCGCACGCTCCCCCGCATCGGCCCGCTCATCGGGTGGACGGTGCTCGTCGCGCTGGCCGTGCTCATCGTGATCGCCCTGCTCACCGGCATCATCGTGCTCGGCGCGGTCACCTCCCCCGTCGGACTCGCGGTCGGCATCTTCGTCGTCGTGCTGCTCTCGCTCGGCCTCGCCGTGCTCGGGTTCTGGATCGGCACCCGCGTCGCGCTGGTGCCGAGCATCATCGTGCTCGAACGGGTCGGCATCGTGGCGGCGGTCCGCCGCTCCTGGCGGCTCACGACCGGCTTCTTCTGGCGCACGCTCGGCATCATCCTGCTCGTGGCCGTCATCCTCAACATCGCCGCGCAGATCGTGGTGCAGCCGATCTCGCTCATCGGCGGGTTCCTCCCGATGATCGTCGACCCGACCGGGACGGGCGCCGCGATCGTCATCCTCGTCGTGGTGACGATCGTGAGCATGCTCCTCTCGCTCGTGATCGGATCGATCACGACCGTCGTGCAGGCCGCGGTCATCGGCGTGGTCTACATCGACCTGCGCATGCGATCGGAGGGCCTGGACCTCGAGCTCCAGCGGCACGTCGAGCGGCGGGACGCGGGCCTCGAGCTCGGGGACCCCTGGACGCCGCCCACCGATGCACCGGTTCCGGCCGGGTACACGGCACCGTCGGCCACCGGCTCGTCGCCCGGGGGCGCCCCCGCATGATGGCCGTCGCGACGGCCGTGGCGGCCCGTGTCCGGGCGGAGCCGTTGGATCCCGACGCGCCTGCGGCCCGCGAGTGGCTGAAGGACGAGCTCTCGAACGCGCGCTACCGGGCCGGCGAGCCGAACGCCTTCGATCGCGCGATGCAGGCGGTCCGTGACTGGTTCCTCGGGCTGCTCGACGGCGCCGGGGCGGTCTCGGCCGAGGTGGTCGCGCTCCTCGTGGTGATCGGCGTGATCGTGCTCGTGGTGATCGGCGTGCTCGTGTTCGGAGTGCCGCGCCTGCGTCGCAGGCGCCGCCCCGAACCCGCATCCTTCGAGGACGACCGTCGTGACGCTCCCGTGATCCGACGCGCCGCCGCGGCCGCGGCCGCGGGAGGCGACTGGCCGCTGGCGATCGAGGAGCGCTTCCGCGCGCTCGTGCGCGACCTGGTCGTGCGAGAGCTCGTGCAGGTCCACCCCGGCAGCACCGCGCGAGCCCTGGCGGATGCCGCGGGCGCACCGTTCCCCGAGCTCTCGGAGCCGCTCGCGCGAGCGGCGACCGAGTTCGACGCCGTCCGCTACCTGGGCCGGTCCGGCGACGCCGCCGCCTACGCGCGGATCGCCGCGCTCGACGACGAGCTGCAGACGACGCGGCCCGCACCCGTCGGCGCCCCGGCCGGCGACCTGACCGACCGTCGGCTCGCCACCGGGGCCGGACGTTGAGCACGACGTCGCCGGTGCTCGACCGCACGCCCGGCCCCGGCCCGTCGACCACGCCGCCGACTCCCGCGCTCACGCCGACGCCGCGCGCGCTCCTGCGGCGGGGCCGGACCTGGATCGGGCTCGCCGCGGTCCTCCTCGTCGGCGCGGCCGCCGTGCTGGCGATCCAGGGCGGCATCCGTTCCTCCGGCGAGGTCCTGGGACCCGAGGACCCCGGCCAGCTCGGCTCCGGCGCGCTCGTCGAGGTGCTGCGGGACCACGGCGTGGCGGTGCATCCGACCCGGTCGCTGGACGCGACCCTCGACGCCGTCGACGCGGCCGGCGGTGACGCGACGGTGCTGCTCTACGACGAGTTCGGCACGCTCGATCGCTCGCGGTTGCTCGACCTCGTCGACTCGGTCGAGGCGGGAGCCAGGCTGGTCGTCGTCGAGCCGGGTTTCCGCGCCCTGGAGGTCCTGGCGCCCGGGGTGCGCCTGGCCGGCGCGGCATCCGGCGCCATCTCCGAGGCCGGCTGCGACGTGCGGGCGGCGACGCAGGCTGGGGAGCTCTCCGACGGCCAGCGCCTGATGACGATCGACGAGGAGGCCGCCGCGGCCGGATGGCAGGGGTGCTTCCGCGACGGCGACTTCGGGCATGCGGTGGCGGTCGGGCCGGGTCCGGCCGGCGACGCCGGGTCGGCATCCGATGCGGTGTCGCTGGTCGGCGCGACCACGGCGTTCACGAACGACCGCATCGACGAGCGCGGCAACGCCGCACTGGCCATCGGCCTGCTCGGCGCCACGTCCGACGTGGTCTGGTACCTGCCCGGCCCGAGCGATGCGGATGCCGCGACCGCCCCCACGCTCGGCGAGCTCACCCCGGGCTGGGTGAGCCCCGTCCTGACGCTGGCCCTCGTCGTCGCGATCGTCGCCGGGCTGTGGCGCGGCCGTCGTCTCGGACCGCTCGTCGTGGAGCGCCTGCCCGTCACCGTGCCCGCCGGTGAGACGAGACAGGGACGCGCGCGCCTCTACGCGAGGTCCGCGCAGCGCGCGCACGCGCTCGACCAACTCCGGATGGCGGCCGTCTGGCGCCTGGCGACCACGCTCAGGCTCCCGCGCGCGACCGACGTCGCCGTCATCGCCGACGCGGCCGCGGGCATCACGCGGCGCGATCCGGCCCAGGTCCGCCGCCTCCTCGTCGAGGAGGTCCCGGCCGACGACGCCGCGCTCGTGCGCCTCGCCGCCGAGCTGGCCGAGCTCGAACGCGACGTGACGGAGGCGCTCCGACCCGACGACGACGCCCCGCGACATCCGCCCCGCACGCCCGACGACCAGCCAGGAAGGCAGCCATGACCGACACGACGACCGCCGACGAGCCCTCGGCTCGCACCGACGACGAACTCCGCGCCGCACTGAACCGGGTGCGCACCGAGGTCGGCAAGGCCGTGGTCGCCCAGGACGGGGCCGTCACGGGCCTCATCATCGCCCTGCTGACCCGCGGTCACGTGCTGCTCGAGGGCGTGCCCGGCGTCGCGAAGACGCTGCTGGTCCGCACGCTCAGCCGCACGCTGCACCTCGAGACCCGGCGCCTGCAGTTCACGCCCGACCTCATGCCGGGCGACGTCACGGGGTCGCTCGCGTTCGATCCGCGCAGCGGCGAGTTCTCGTTCCGCGAGGGGCCGGTGTTCACCAACATCCTGCTGGCCGACGAGATCAATCGGACCCCGCCGAAGACCCAGTCGGCCCTGCTCGAGGCGATGGAGGAACGCCAGGTCTCGGCCGATGGCACCACGAGGCCCCTGCCCGAGCCGTTCCTCGTCGCCGCGACCCAGAATCCGATCGAGTACGAGGGCACGTACTCGCTGCCCGAGGCGCAGCTCGACCGCTTCCTCCTGAAGCTCGTCCTCGACGTGCCCGAGCGCGAGGACGAGTTCGCGATCCTCCGCCGGCACGCCGACGGGTTCGATCCGCACGACCTGGCCGCCGCGGGCGTGGCACCCGTGCTCGGCGCGGCCGAACTCGAGGCGGCCAGGCGCGCGGCGGCAGCCGTCGGGGTCTCCGACGACGTCCTCGCCTACCTCGTCGACCTCGCGAGGGCGAGCCGTCGCTCCCCTTCCCTCCGCCTCGGCGTGAGCCCCCGTGCGACGACGGGCCTGCTCGCGGCCGCGAAGGCCTGGGCCTGGCTGACCGCGTACGACTCGGTGACGCCCGACCACGTCCAGGCCATGCTGCTGCCGGTCTGGCGGCACCGCGTGCAGCTCCGGCCCGAGGCCGAGCTCGAGGGCGTCTCGGTCGACTCCGTGCTGCGCTCGATCATGCAGCAGGTCCAGGTCCCGCTCTGACATGGCGGTCACCGGTCGGTTCGTGCTGCTCGTCGCCCTGGGCGTCGTGCCCGTCGTGCTCGCCGGGCTCACCGCTGCGGATGCCGCGTGGCTCGCGCTGCTCGGGTGGCTCGCGCTGTCCGTCGGCCTCGGGGCGATCGACCTCTCGCTCGCGGCATCCCCTCGTCGGGTCGCGCTCGTCCGCGACCTGCCGCCGCGAGTCCGCCTCGGGGAGACGGTCGTCTCCAAGCTCACCGTCACGAACACGGGCGAGCGGATGCTGCGAGCCGTGGTCCGCGACGGCTGGGAGCCGTCGGGCGGGGTCGTCGGCTCCAACCGCTCCGCGGTCTCGGTGCCCGCGGGCGAGCGGCGCGGCATCCGCCTGGAGTTGCGACCGTGGCGCCGCGGCGACCGCCGGACCGAGCACGTGAGCATCAGGTCCGCCGGCCCACTGGGGCTCTGGTCGCGGCAGGCGAGCCTCGTCTCTCCCGGGGTGCTCCGGGTCCTGCCGCCGTTCCACTCGCGCGTGCACCTCCCGGCCCGGCTCACGCGGCTGCGCGAGATCGATGGGCGCACCCCCCTGCTCGTGCGCGGCCAGGGCACCGAGTTCGATTCGATCCGCGAGTACGTGCGCGGCGACGACGTGCGTTCGATCGACTGGCGCGCGACGGCGCGGCACGTCGATCCGGGAGGCAGGGGCGGCGCGAAGCTCATGGTGCGCACCTGGCGGCCCGAGCGCGACCGCCGCATCGTGATCGTCGCGGACACGTCGCGCACGGCGGCCGCACGCATCGCCGACGAACCCCGACTCGACACGGCGTGGGAGTCGACGCTCCTGCTCGCCGCGCTCGCGACCCACGCCGGCGACCGGGTCGACTTCCTGGCGTGGGACCGGCGGGCGCGCGCGCGGGTCACGGGCGCGACCGGACCGCACCTGCTCGCCCGACTCGTCGACGCGATGGCCGACGTGCAGGCCGAGCTCATCGAGGCCGACTGGACCGGGCTTCCCGCGCAGGTCCGGCGCATCACGAGCCGCCGGGCCCTGGTCGTGCTCCTCACGACCGCCGACGCACCCGGCACTGCCCGCGGCCTGCTGTCGGTCCTCCCGCAGCTCACCGCACGGCACACCGTGATCGTCGCCTCCGTGCTCGATCCCGGCACCGTCGCGGATGCCGCGAACCGAGCCGACGTCGACAGCGTGTACCTCGCCGCCGCGGCCGAGCGAGCGGCCCTCGACGGCGATCGCGTCGGGGCGGCGATCCGACGCTCCGGCGCCCAGACGGTGTCGGCGACGCCGCAGGAACTGCCGCCTGCGCTCGCGGATCGCTACCTCGATCTGAAGGCGACCGGACGACTCTGAGCGACGGCGACCGTCGCCGCATCGCGCCGCATGACGGCGACGTTGCCCGCCGGACGCCGACGATCTCGCTATGGTCGTCGTGAACGACCCCGGGGGGCGCGTCGTTCGGTGCACGTCCACGACCTCTGCCCCGTCTCACCGACGAAAGGAACAGCCATGTCCGAAACGGCACCCGTCGACGCACCGTCGACCGATCGGGTCGGCGCACCGTCGACCGCCAAGCGGTTCACCGCCGAGCTCCTCGGCACCTTCATCCTGGTCTTCGGCGTCGTCGGCACCGCCATCTTCGCAGCCGGGTTCGACGGGGGCGAGGGAGGCCTGAACGTCGGGTTCCTCGGCGTCTCGCTCGCGCTCGGACTGAGCGTCGTCGTCGGGGCCTACGCGTTCGGCGCGATCTCGGGAGGGCACTTCAACCCCGCCGTGACGCTCGGACTGGCCGTGGGCGGTCGGTTCGCCTGGAACGAGGTCGGGGTGTACATCCTGGCCCAGGTGATCGGCGGCATCCTCGCCTCCACCGCCCTGCTCGGGATCCTGTCCGGCGGGCCGCTCTTCGACCTCGCCGTGTTCCAGGGCGCCTCGACGGGCTACGGGGTCCTCTCCCCGGGCGGCTACGGGCTCGTCTCGGTGTTCCTCGTCGAGACGATCGCGACCGCCGTCTTCCTCTTCGTCATCATGGGCGTGACGACCGCGGGCCGCACGGCCGCGAACTTCGCGCCGCTCGCCATCGGCCTCACGCTCACGGTCATCGCGCTCGTGGCCATCCCGATCTCGAACGGGTCGTTCAACCCGGCCCGTTCCATCGCGACCGCCATCTACGGCGGCCCCGACGCACTCGGCCAGGTGTGGCTCTCGATCCTCGCGCCCATCATCGGCGCGATCATCGCCGGCGCGATCTTCAAGGCGGTGTTCGACCGGCCCGTGAAGCTCGGCTCGTAGTCAGCACAGACGGATGGCGGATGTCGCGGGCGCGGCATCCGCCATTCCCATGCCACGCCAGGGCGGGCCGCCCGGCCGCTCAGCCGGCCACGATGCGCGACGCACCCGCGTCGAACGCATCGAGGTCACCGGTCGCCCCCGCCAGGTGGGCGCGACCGCCGAGCACGAGCATGTAGGCGAGGAATCCGGCGAAGGCCGCGACGCCGATGCCGATCTTGACCGGCCAGGGCCAGGGCGCCGGGGTCACGAACCCCTCGATGAGCCCCGAGACGAAGAGGAAGAACACGAGGCCGATCGCCACGGTGAACAGCGATCGGGCCTCCTGGGCGAGCGCCACTCCCCTGGACCTCGGGCCGGGTGCCACCCACGCCCAGAAGATGCGCAGGCCCGCGGCGGCGGCCACGAAGATGCAGGTGAGCTCGAGGAGGCCGTGCGGAGTGATGTAGAGGAAGAACGTGTCGGCCTCGTCGTACGCGAACATGATCGCCGCCGTGATGCCGAGGTTCTGCGCGTTCTGGAGGATCACGTACGGCACCCACAGACCCGTGATGCCGAAGGCCACGCACTGGGCGGCGATCCAGGCGTTGTTCGTCCAGACCGCGCCGGCGAAGGAGGCGGCGGGGTTCTCCGAGTAGTACGCGACGAACCCCTCGTCGGCCAGCTGCTGCAGCTCGGCCTCGTCGCCGAGGTTCGCGAGGACGCGAGGGTCCGAGCCGATCCACCACGCGTAGAGCGCCGCGACGACGAGGGTGACCAAGCCGACCGCGAGGGTGAGCCAGCGCACCCGGTAGAGCGCCGCGGGCAGGTCGACGAGCGCGAAGCGCGTGAGGATCCTGAGCGGGTTCTCGGGCGTTCCCGTGAAGCGAAGGCGTGCCCGCGCGAGCCCGACCGAGAGGCGATCGCCGAGCGCCGTCGAACCCACGGTCGCCTGCACGAGCGAGAGGTCGGATGCCGCGCCCTGGTAGCGCTCGATCAGCTCGTCGGCCTCGCGGCCGTCGAGCCGACGCGCCCGTGCGAGCGCGTCGAGACGCTGCCAGTCGTCGTGGCGGGCGGAGGCGAGCGCGTCGAGGTCCATCTGCTTGAATACTAGCCATGGCCCACGCCACCCACGCCCAGATGCGACCCGTTCAGCACGACGACGAGGGCATCGTCATCGGCGAGGCCGTCACGCTCGAGTTGCGGCCGGCGAGCGCCCTGATCCGGGCGGGCGGCACGATCATCGACGTGCTCCTCTCGGTCGTGCTGCTGCTCGGCGTGCTGTTCATCGCGACGGGCGCGGGCCTCACGGTCGACGGTGCCGCGTTCCGCGCGATCGCGATCGGCGGCGTCGTCGTCATCATCGTCGTCGTGCCGACGGCCATCGAGACGGCGTCGCGCGGGCGATCCCTCGGCAAGCTCGCACTCGGGCTGCGGGTCGTGCGCGACGACGGCGGCTCGATCGGCTTCCGCCACGCATTCATCCGCGCGCTCGTGGGCGTGCTCGAGATCTACCTCACGTTCGGCGGCCTCGCGGTCCTCGTGGGCTTCCTGAACCCGGCGTCGAAGCGCCTCGGGGACCTCATGGCCGGAACGCACGCGCAGGTCGAGCGCGTGCCGAGGGCGCCGTCCAACGCCTTCGGGGTCCCCGAGGAGCTGGCGTCGTGGGCCGGCATCGCCGACGTCGGGCGGCTGCCCGACCCGCTCGCGCGCCGCGTCGCCGCCTACTTCGAGCACGTCACCCAGCTCTCGCCCGCGAGCCGCGCCCGCATGGCGGCGTCCCTCGCCGCCGAGGTCTCACCGTTCGTCTCACCCGTTCCGGATGCCGCGCCCGAGCGCTTCCTCGCCGGCGTGGTCGCGCTGCGTCGCGAGCGCGACGCCCGGGGCCTCGAGCTCGAGGGTGCGCGCATCGCGGCGCTCGAGCCGATGCTGCGGGAGACGCCCGTGGGTTTCCCGCAACGCTGACGGCGGGCGGCACCGGCGCCTGCCGACGGCGCCGGTGCGCGGCATCCGCAGTGGTATCAGTACCGGTAGTGGTCGACCTTGTAGGGGCCCTCGACCGGGACGCCGATGTACGCCGCCTGCTCGGGGGTGAGCACCGTCAACTCGACTCCGAGCGCGTCGAGGTGCAGGCGGGCGACCTTCTCGTCGAGGTGCTTCGGCAGCACGTAGACGCCGACGGGGTACTCCTCGGGCCTCGTCCACAGCTCGATCTGGGCGAGCACCTGGTTGGTGAACGAGTTCGACATGACGAACGACGGGTGTCCGGTCGCGTTGCCGAGGTTCATCAGGCGACCCTCGCTGAGCACGAGCACGCTGCGCCCGGTCGGGAGGCGCCACTCGTGCACCTGCGGCTTGATCTCGACCTTCTCGGCGCCCTCGAGCGTCTCGAGCGCGGCCATGTCGATCTCGTTGTCGAAGTGGCCGACGTTGGCGATCACGGCGAGGTGCTTGAGGCCGAGGATGTGCTCGAGGCGCACCACGTCCTTGTTGCCGGTGCCCGTGACGAGGATGTCGATGTCCCCGATGACGCTCTCGAGTCGCGCGACCTGGTAGCCGTCCATGGCCGCCTGGAGTGCGTTGATGGGGTCGACCTCCGACACGATCACGCGAGCCCCCTGCCCGCGCAGCGCCTCGGCGGCGCCCTTGCCGACGTCGCCGTAGCCGGCGACGAACGCGACCTTGCCGCCGATGAGCACGTCGGTCGCACGGTTCAGGCCATCGGGCAGGGAGTGCCGGATGCCGTACTTGTTGTCGAACTTCGACTTCGTGACGGAGTCGTTGACGTTGATGGCCGGGAAGCGGAGCTCGCCCTTCGCGTGCAGCTCGTAGAGCCGGTGCACGCCCGTCGTCGTCTCCTCGGTCACGCCCTTGAGCTCGTCGGCGATGCGGGTCCAGCGATCGGGGCTCGCCTCGAGCGAGCGGCGCAGGGTGTCGAGCACGACGCGGTACTCGTGGCTCGCGTCGGCTGCGGTCGCGGGAACCGATCCGGCGAGCTCGAAGGACCGACCGTCGTGGACCAGGAGGGTCGCGTCGCCGCCGTCGTCGAGGATCATGTTCGGGCCGATCCACTCGGCGCCGGCCGCAGCCGCCTCGTCACTCCAGTCGAAGATGCGGTCGGTGCACCACCAGTACTCCTCGAGCGTCTCGCCCTTCCAGGCGAACACCGGGACGCCGGCGGGGTGCTCGGGAGTTCCGTCGGGCCCCACGGCGACGGCGGCCGCGGCCTCGTCCTGCGTGGAGAAGATGTTGCAGCTCGCCCAGCGCACCTGTGCGCCCAGGGCGACGAGGGTCTCGATGAGCACGGCCGTCTGCACCGTCATGTGCAGGCTGCCGGCGATGCGGGCGCCCGCGAGCGGCTTCGCGGCGCCGAACTCCTCCCGGAGCGCCATGAGGCCCGGCATCTCGTTCTCGGCCAGCCGGAGCTGGTGCCTGCCGGCTTCGGCGAGGGAGAGGTCGGCGACCTTGAACTGGAGTGCGGATGTCTCGGCGAGCGTCATCCCACCATTGTCGCAGGCTCCGGGGTCGCGGTGGTCGCGGGCATGCGTCACGATCTCAGGTCTGCCGTACACGCGTCTCGGCGCTGGCGCGCCTCGAACGCTACGGCTGCCGCCTTTCGTGAACTCCCGCGTCGCTACGCGCCGCGCGGGTCCACGCGGATGAGCGCCAGGACCTCGTCGCGGATCGCCGCCATCGTGGCCTCGTCGCCGCCCTCGACGTTCAGGCGCAGGAGCGGCTCGGTGTTCGAGGGCCGAACGCTGAACCACCAGAACGGCTCGGACTCCGGCGTGAAGCCCGTGACCGTCAGCCCGTCGAGCTCGTCGAAGTCCGCCCGCCCGGTGAACGCCTCGACGACGCGCGTGTAGGCGGCGGGGACGTCGTCGACCGTCGAGTTGATCTCGCCCGAGAGCGCATACGGGGTGAACCGCGCCGCGAGCTCGGAGAGCACGCCGTGCTGCGCACCGAACTCGGCGAGCACGTGCATCGCCGCGAGCATGCCGTTGTCGGCACCCCAGAAGTCGCGGAAATAGTAGTGGGCGGAGTGCTCGCCGCCGAACACGGCGCCGGTCTCCTTCATCTGGTCCTTGATGAGCGAGTGCCCGACACGGGTGCGCACGGGGATCGCGCCGGCCGCCTCGATCGTCTCGGGCACGAAGCGCGAGGTGATGAGGTTGTGGATCACGTTGACGTCGGTCTCGCCGAGGGCGGTGACGCGGGCGATCTCGCGCACGGCCACGATCGCGGCGACGGCGGAGGGCGTGACCGCACCGCCGCGCTCGTCGACGACGAAGCAGCGGTCGGCGTCGCCGTCGAACGCGAGGCCGAGATCCGCGCCGTGCTCGACGACGGCACGCTGGAGGTCGACGAGGTTGGCGGGCTCGAGGGGGTTCGCCTCGTGGTTGGGGAACGTGCCGTCGAGCTCGAAGTACAGCGGCACGATCTCGAGCGGGAGCTCGGGCAGGCCCGCGGCGGTGCCGAGGACCGCGGGCACCGTGAGCCCGCCCATGCCGTTGCCCGCATCGACGACGATCTTCAGGGGGCGGATGCCGCTGAGGTCGACGAGTCCGCGAAGGTAGGCGGCGTAGTCGGCGAGCACGTCCACCTGGCGTACGGTACCGGGCTCCGGCACAGCCTCGATGCCCTGCTCGAGGTAGTCGCCGGCACGATCGCGGATCGCGGCGAGGCCGGTGTCGAGCGAGATGCCCTGGGCTCCGGCCCGCGAGAACTTGATGCCGTTGTAGGCGGCGGGGTTGTGGCTGGCGGTGAACATGGCGGCCGGGGCCTGCAGCGTGCCGGAGGCGAAGTAGCTCTCATCGGTCGAGCAGAGTCCGATGGCCACGACGTCGGCCCCCCGGATGGTGGCACCACGGGCGAAGGCCTCGGCGAAGGCTGGCGAGGAGTCGCGCATGTCGTGGCCGACGACGACCTGCCCGCCGCCGGCGCCGACCTCGTCCACGAAGGCCGCGGCGAGCGCCTCGACCGACTGCTCGGTCAGCGCCTCTCCGACGATGCCCCGCACGTCGTAGGCCTTGACGATCGAGTTGAGCAGCGCACGGTCGACCGGTGGGACAGCAGGAGTCATGCCGTGAAATCTACCCGACCGGGCGTCGCGTACCGAACGATCTGCCAGCCGACCGGAGCAGAGGTCCGCTGCGCGTGCACGGCGCAGAGATCGTACCCGTGCGGCTCCGACGCGATCGAGAGCGGACCGAGCACCGCCATCGAATCCGCGTAGTCGAACGTGAGCGTCGCGACCGCCTCGGCGGGGCACGCGGTTCGCGAACAACGTCTCTTCATGGCTCGACCAGCGTAGCGACGTCGGCGGACATTACGATGGAGGCATGCCTCGATCACGTCGTGTCGCAAGCCCGCGTTCACCGAGGCGACTCGCCCGCGACCGTCACGGCCGCGGCATGCGGTCGGCGGTGACCGGCCCGCACCTCGAACCGCTGAGCACCCGCCTCGAGGACTTCGACGCCACGATCGCCGCCACCGCCTCCTACCTCCGAGGGCTCTGGCCCGAGCTCGAGGGCGTGGTCTTCGAGGTGATGCAGGCACCGGCGGAGGCGATCCACGTCGATCACATCGACCGTTGGAAGGTCTCGCACGACCAGCGGCGCATCACCTTCCACCGGCTCCCGATCGTCCGATTCCTCCGACTCCAGGAGGGCGAGGAGCGCGACGAGAAGCTCCTCATCGAGAGCTGCGTGTTCCGAGCGGTGGCCGAGTTCCTCGACAAGGACCCGTGGGAGCTCGCTCCCGGGCGCTACCGCCACCTCTGACGAGCTCCATCCTCGGGGCGCGGGCCGGCGCGTCCGCCCGATGCCCTCAGTTCGGGTACACCCGGATGGGCGAGTCCAGCGGACCCGGAGGACGCACCGCGAAGGCCGCGAGCGCCCGGTCGTCCGCGTAGCTGACCGCCGCCGACGCGCCCTCGACGCCCTCGAGCACGACCTCGCGGCCGCGGAGCGGGACGGAGACCGCGCCGAGCGCGGGCACCTCCACGGTCGTGGTGCGCCCGTCGACGGTCACGGATGCCTCGGCCGCGCCCTCCTCACCCGCCGCGAGCTGCAGCGTGGCCGACGGCCCGCTGGCAACGGCGAGCACCGCGGTCTCGAGCAGCGGCCGCACGGCGACGAACCAGGCGAAGTCCGCCGGTGCCGCGGCATCCGACTCCTCCGGGGTTCCGGTCGTCGCCCGGCCGGCGGCCACGATCGGTCCGTCGGCCTCGACCCGCACCGTGTACGTTCCGGCCGCGAGGTCGCCGAGCGGGATGTCGCTGACCGTTCCGGGCTGGAGCTCGACGTCGAACGAGTCGCCCCCTCCCCCGTCGACCGGCACGACGCCGACGGATGCCTCGACCGCCTCGGTGCCCGGGACGTGGATGCGGACGGCCGGGAAGCCGTCGCCCTCGGCGTGGTCGTCGTCGGCGGCGACTCCTCCCGAGCCGCCGATGACGAGCCCGGGGATGACCTGCGAGGTCGACGGAGGCGCAGTGGGGCCGGTCAGTTCGATGCCGGCCGGGGCCAGCCCGGAGATGGCGGACTGCTCCAGCGAAGCCGCGATCGCCCCGCCCGTGCTCGTGACGTGGACGACGGGCGATGCGAGGTTCGGAGCCAGTCCGGCGAGGGAGAGGACCCGCTGGGTCCGCGGCGCGACCGTGATGCCGATCGCCGAGCGAGCCTCGACGGGGCCGTTCTCGCCGAGCACGCGGACGTCGACGGTGGCCGTCACGTCGGTGGGATTGGCCAGCAGGATGAGGCTGCTCCGGCCGACGGTCGTGGCGCCGGCCACGAGCCACGACTCCGACACCGCCTCGGTGCAGGATGCCGCGGTGAAGCCGCCGAGCACCTCCGTGCGTGCGGTCTGCGACTGGGCGCCCGCGATCATGCCGGCGTCGGCCGCGCCGGGCTGGGCGTCGATGACGACGGGCGCACCGTCCTCGGCTGCCCGCGGGTTCTCGGGGGCGTCGAGGGGCTCGTTGCCGAGCTCGGCCTCCCCCGGCACGGCGGCGCTCACGACGGCGGCCGATCCGAACGACTCGAGGGCGGTCGCCGCCGAGGCGTCGTCGCCGATGGAGAGGAGCGGCCCGGGGCAGATCCGTTGCTGGACCGCCTCGTCGGGCTCGACGACGACCGAGCCCGGTTCGGCACGGTGATCGGGCCAGGCCACGACGGCGGCGGCACCGACGACGCCGACCGCGACGGCGCCCACCGCCAGCGCGGCGGCGACGCGCACACTGGTTCGGATGAGGCGGTTGCGGTCAACGGGCATCAGGGGCCTCCCCCGGCTCTGGGCGGTCGACGGACTGCGCCGGGTCGACCGGCGGCTCGGGCTCGGCAGGCGCCTCGGGCTCGGCAGGCGCCTCCGGCTCCGCGTGTGGCGCGGATTCGGCCGTCGCCTCGGGCTCGGCAGGCGGCTCCGGCTCCGCGTGTGGCGCGGATGCGGCCGTCGCCTCGGGCTCGGCAGGCGGCCCGGGTTCGGCGAGCACCTCGGGTGGCGCCGCATCCTCCGACGCAACGCCGTCGTCGTCGTCGTCGACGGAGGGCTCTTCGCCGGTGACCTCCGACGCCCCTTCGCCCGCGACCTCGGACGGCAGCGCGACGGCCGGCTTCTCGGCGCGGACCCGCTTCGTACGGACACGTCGACGATCGGGTTCGCGCCCCGCACCGGTGGGGATCGACAGGAGCAGGGTCGCGAGGAGGACCAGGAGCTGCACGACGGTGATGGCCGTGCCGGGCCACGCCGGCGTGGCCGGGATCTGCGCAGCCGGGGCATCCGCCTCAGCGTCGACGAACCGCCAGAGCGTGCCGAAGTCGGTCTCGCCGACCTGCGCGAGCGCGGGATTGCCGTCGAGCGCCACGCGGGCCCGCTCGGCCGTCGCCGAGGCGTCGTCATCGATGCCGGGCTCGAGCAGCACGAACGAGACGCCGAACTCTCGCACCGCGGCATCCGCGTCGAATCCGCTGCGACTCGCGAGGTTCCCGGCGACGGTGGCGAGCTCACGCTCCTGCCGCGTCAGTTCGGTCCTCGTCTGGGCGATGGTCGACTGGTCGTCGAGTGTCTCCCCGGTTCCGTGCACGAGGGTCGCCCGGATCGCGCCCTCCGCGATCGGCTCCATGCGCAGCGTCGCCACCCGGGGGTCGACCTCGGCCTCGGCCTCCACGAAGGCCGGAACCGACCGGACGGCCGCAGTGCCGACGATGGCCGAGCCCGTCGCGAGCGCACCCAGCGTCGGCACGACCGCGACGACCACCGTGATCGTGAGGAGCGCCCCGAGGCCGGCCCTGAACCGCGGGAGGGCATCGACCGCGACGATGACGGCGACGATCATGCCGAGCCAGGCGAAGCTGAGTCCGGCGCCGGCCCAGACGGCGATCGCCTCGTCGCCGACGACCGCCACGGAGATGCGCGTCGCAGCGAACGCCGTCACGAACCCGCCGATCACGACCGCGGCCGCGAGGAGGACGACCCGGATGCCGCGCGCGAGGAATGCGCCGAGCGCGACCACGGCGAGCGGGATCATGAGGCCCGTCAGCACGAGCATGATCGCGTACACGTCGAAGCCGGCGAGGACGGGGATCGCGGCGATGGCCTCCGGCCACCCGCCCCAACCGCCCTGGGGCAGGCCGAGGGCGAGCTCCCACGCGGTCGGGACGAGGCTGGCGAAGGGAAGACCCGGATCGGCGACCAGGGCGATCGGAGCCCCCGCCGCGACCTGGTCGACGATGAGCGGCAACGCGAGCGCGAGCGCCGGCACCGGGAGCCACGCGAGCCGCACGGCGGCCCTGCCGCTCACGGCGAGCGCCACGAGCCATCCGACCACGAGGGCCGGGGCGAGGCTCGGCGCCGCGGCGATGACCGCCGCGAAGAGCAGCGCGGCCGTGGCGGACGCGGACCATGAGCGGGCCGCGCCGAGTGCGGCGTAGGCCAGCCAGCCGAGCAGGACGTGGGCGAGGACCGCACCGGGGCGCCCGTCGGCGAGGGCCGTGAGGAACATCGGGGCGAACATCCAGAGGAGCGCGGCGATCGCGCGCACCGAACCGCGCTCGCTGAGCCGCGACGCGGCGAACCAGGCGCCGACGGCGGCCGCCGGGAGGGCGAGCAACCAGAGCAGGACCATCGCGAACGACGGCGCCCAGAACGTGAGCGAGCCGAGGACCGCGAGCACGGCGGCGAAGGGGTCTGCGGCGCCGATGAACCCCGTCCCGACGTCGCGCCATCCGTATGCGGCGTTCCGCCACAGTTCGCCGAGCCCGCTGGAGAGCGGCAGGAGCCCACCGCCGCCGAGGCCTCCTGCTCCGAGCATCCAGGAGAAGAGCACCGCCGAGGTCACGACCGAGGCGAGCAGCACCCAGCCTCCACCGGTGCCGATGAACGCGACGTCGTCGGCACGTCCTCGCGCCCGGATGCGCCGGGCCTCGGCGGCGGCCTCGCGGCGTCGGCGGGCCTCGTCGGGCTGCAGGCGGAGCGGGGCGACCGAGGACCATCCCACGGTGCGCGCCCTGGAGAGCACCCGCCGCGAGCGGGCGAGGTTCCCGACGGCGATCATGACGGCCAGCGCCGCACCGAACTCGCCGAGGATGGCGCCGGGCTTCTTGCCCAGCAGCATGACGATGGATCGGATCACGGCGAGGGGCAGGAAGGTCAGCCAGTGCAGCGGCACGACCGGGCCGGGTGCGTACACGAGCCGGCGGTGCAGGGCCGCTGCGCGGGCGAGCCGATCCCGTCGACGGCGGACCGGGCCTCGTCGCCCGGCCTGCGCTCCCGCGACGCCGTCACCGGCGAACCGGACCCGCGCGGAGGGCTCGACGACGACGCGGTGACCGGCCAGTCGAGCGCGGACACCGAGGTCGAGGCCGTCGTCGATGCTCGGCAGCGCGGGGTCGAACCCCTCGAGGGCGTCCCACACGGTGTGCCGCACCAGCAGGCCGGCCGGATCGACGCCGAGTACGTCGCTCTGGTGGTCGTGCTGCCCCTGGTCGAGCTCATCGGGCACGACGGGAACCGACCTGCCGAAGCGGGTCATCGTGCGTCCGAGGCCGACGAAGTGATCGGGCTGCTCCCACTGCACGAGCTTCGGCCCCGCGACCGCGACGGTGCGCCCGTTCACCAGCGTGGCGAGCAGACGGTCGAGCGCCTCAGGGTCGGGTGCGGAGTCCTCGGCGAGCAGCCAGAGGGCGTCGGACTCCTCCGCCGGCGCCTCGAGGATGCGGACGGCGGACTTCACGGCGTCGCCGAACGAGAGCGTCTCCGCGGTCTCGACGATGTGGGTCGCACCCGCCTCGGCCGCGAGTTCGCGGGTGTCTCCGTCTGCGTGGCTCAGCACGATCACGAGCGCGTCGGGCGGGCGGCGTTGGGCGCCGAGGGCCTCCAACGTCTGTCGGAGGCGGTCGCCGCCGTGACGAGCGACGAGGACGGCGGTGACTCTGGGGAACATCGGGGCAAGCCTAGGCGGCCCTCGTCGCGGCATCCGGAATGCACCGGGCGTGCCATGAATCCCGTGGTCGAAGGCCAGGGCGGGAGACGCGAATGGGCGCCGACCCCGAGGGGTGGCGCCCGTTCACTCAGCCTGACCGATCAGACCGCGCGTTTGCGAAGCTTGCGACGCTCCCGTTCGGAGAGGCCGCCCCAGATGCCGAACCGCTCGTCATTGCCCAGCGCATACTCGAGGCATTGCGCCCGCACCTCGCAGCCCGTGCAGATCTTCTTCGCATCTCGTGTGGAGCCGCCCTTCTCAGGGAAGAACGCCTCCGGATCGGTCTGCGCGCACAGTGCGTCGCTCTGCCATGCCAACGGATTGTCGTCGCCGGCCCCCGGACGAACCCCAGGAACGCCGAGCCGAACCGGATCGACGAACCAATCGTCAGGTACTCCAGAACGATATTCAGGATTGCTCATATCGTCTCCCACCCAGTTGTACCGACCACCCGAAGGGTGTGTCTTGAACAATTACACCGGTGTAATTCGCGAGAGTCAAGTCGCAGATCGTAAACCCTCGACCCGCCATCGAGGCTTCACCGCGCGCTCGACACGCCGAGGGTGTTGACGAGTTGTGATCTGAGCGGATGTCTCCGGGCCGGTCGCGGGCCCATCACTCCCCCGACGCGGCCTGGCGTGCGTTCCACGCGCTCGAGACCATCTCCGCCAGCGAGTGCCGCATGCGCCAGTCGAGGTCACGGGCCGCGAGCTCACCCGAGGCGACGATGCGCGCCGGATCCCCGGGCCTGCGAGCGGCGATCTCGGGCTCGAAGGCGATGCCCGTGCCCGCGGCGACGGCCGTCATGATCTCGCCGACCGACACGCCGTCGCCCGAGCCGAGGTTGTAGACGGGCTCCAGCGATTCACCCGCATCGAGGCGCCGGGCGGCGACGACGTGCGCGGCGGCCAGGTCGGCCACGTGGATGTAGTCGCGCACGCACGTGCCGTCGGGAGTCGGGTAGTCGACGCCGTTGATGCGTGGCCGTCGGCCGTCGAGCAGCGCGTCGAACACGAGGGGGAACAGGTTGTGGGGACTCGCGTCGTAGATGTCGGGCGTGCCGGAGCCGACGACGTTGAAGTAGCGCAGGCTCGTGTGCCGCAGCCCTGCCGCCTTCGCCTGATCGGCCAGCAGCCACTCGCCGATGAGCTTGGACTCGCCGTACGGCGACTCGGGATGCTTCGGCGTCTGCTCGGTGACGAGGTCGACGTCGGGAGTGCCGTAGACCGCTGCACTCGACGAGAAGACGATGCGATCAACACCCGACTGCTCCATCGCGGCGAGGAGCGTCGCGGTGCCGGTGACGTTCTGGTGATAGGTGTGCAGGGGTCGGGTGACCGAGACTCCGGCGTACTTGAATCCGGCGAGGTGCACGACGCCCTGCACGTCATGTTCGGCCATGGTCGACTCGAGCAGCTGCCCGTCGAGGATCGAGCCCTGGACGAACGGAGTCCCGCCTGCGACGAACCCGCGCCGGCCCGACGAGAGGTCGTCGATCACGACGGCATCGATGCCCTGCTCCGCGAATGCGCGGACGACATGGGCGCCGATGTACCCGGCGCCTCCGGTGACGAGCCAGCTCATGTCCTGCCTTTCCGGGCCGCTCCCGGTCGGCAGCCTCAGTCGATGCTAGCCGGGGTGCGCTGCCAGTCGTCGCGGAGCCCGAGGCGGTGGTATCCGTCGCGCACGGCCACGGTGAAGGAGCCGACGGCCGCCCAGGCGACGAGGGCGAGGACGAGGAGGAGAAGGAGAATGGTCATGGCAGAAAATCTAGGTCTTGCGACATCCTGCCGACACTGGCAGAGTGGACACCAATCGATCATTTCCTGCCAAGGAGAGCCCGTGCTCAACAGCATCGCCTGCATCGCCCTCCCTCAGATGGCGCCCTTCGAGTTCGGCGTGGTCTGCGAGGTCTTCGGCATCGACCGGTCCGCGCAGGGCGGACCGACGTTCGACTTCCACGTGGTCGCCGCCGACCCCGGCCCGATCTCGACGAAGCTGGGTTTCGACGTGGTCGTGCACGAGAACCTCGATTTCGCCTACGAGGCCGACCTCGTCGCCGTGCCGGCCTCGCTCATCGGCACCGAGCCCGACGAGCGGGTGCTCGACGTGATCCGCCACGCCGTCGATCGCGGCGCCTGGGTGCTCTCGGTCTGCTCCGGCGCGTTCACCCTCGCGCACGCGGGCGTCCTCGACGGCCGCAAGGCGACGACGCACTGGATGTACACCGACCTCATGGCCGAGATGTTCCCCGAGACCGAGGTCGACCCCGACGTCCTCTTCGTCCAGGACGGCAAGATCGTCACCGGCGCGGGCACGGCAGCGGGCATCGACGCCGCGCTGCACATCGTCCGCACCGAACTCGGTGCGACCGCCGCAAACATCGTCGCGCGTCGCATGGTCGTCCCGCCGCAGCGCGACGGGGGCCAGTCCCAGTTCATCCAGACCCCGGTGCCCGAGTGCCGCACCGACTCGTTCGCCACCGTCACCGCATGGATGCTCGAGCACCTCGACGAGGACCTGACCGTCGACCTCCTCGCGCGCAAGGCCCTCATGTCGCCGCGCACGTTCGCCCGGCGGTTCCGTGCCGAGACGGGCACGACCCCGAACGCCTGGCTCAACCGCCAACGGTTGCTGCGGGCGCAGCAGCTCCTCGAGGAGACCTCCCTCTCACTCGAGGAGATCGCCCGCGAGACGGGGTTCGGCGCCGCGGCCGTGATGCGGCACCATTTCGTCAAGGTCCTGCAGACGACTCCGACCGCGTACCGCCGGCTCTTCGGCGTGCGCGCCGGCGCGGGGTCGAATGAGCTCGCGGTCGCCCGCTCCGCCTGACCCCTCGCCATCCGGCGCCGCCATCCCGGTGCGGAGCGCGACCTGGTGCGGTTCCCGACGAGCCGTGACGGGCGGAACGCCGTGGCGTTCGAAGGCGCGCAGGTCCCGCGGGGAGGCGCGGAACCACCCCACGTCCACGGATGCGGCGGCGTCGCCCCAGTACGGCAGGCAGACGTATGCGGCTCCGGCCAGCCCCACCATCCGGTGCCGGAGCACCTCGAGGCCGCTGCGATCCACGAACGCCCTCGCCCGCGCCTCGTCGTCGGCGAGGACGAGGGCGTACAGCACCTTCGGTGCCGCGGACACGTCATCCCAGACCTCGCGACGTCCTTCGGGAGGCGCGAGACGCGCGAGCCCAGAGGCGAAGACGTCGTAGGCCGTCTCATCCATGTCGGGGAGCCGCGACGCCATGCGCGCGACCTCGTTGCCGAGGAACTGGACGAGCCGGTGCCGCGCGACCTCCTCCCCTGCTTCCCGCCGGAGGATGTCGAGCGCCTCGAACAGCTCCCGGAAGCGGTCGGCGGTCGCCGTTGCCGAGACCGCCAACCCATGCGGATCGCGCTGCGCCGCAGGTGCGACCGTGTCCCGGCGGAGCAGGTCGAAGCTCCGCGCCCTGGCGAAGGCGCGTGCGCCGAGGGACAGATCATCGGAGCCCCCGTCACCGATCGAGAGTCCCGCGCGAACCCAGAATTCCCTGCGATACAGCACGCCCGACGGCATGCCGTACTCCATTGCTTCGGGCAGGTTCACGGGGGTCATGCGTTCCCCGGCCGACCGCCGACCGTCGAGACGTTGCTCTGGGCGCCTCCTGCCGTGCTCGGATGCGCCTCCGCCCATGGCGAAGTCCGAGCCGCTGCGCTCGAGCGAGTCGACGAGCAGCCGGAGGGCGCCCGGTCGCAGGACGTCACCGGCCTCCACGAACATCAGGAATTCACCTCCTGTTCGCCGGACGCCGAACTGGCGAGCCGTGCCTTCGTCCGAGTCCTCGAACTCCAGCACTCGAACGCGGGGGTCGCGCCGTCGCCGTTCAGTCGGCCCTTCGCGGACCCCGCAGACGGATTCACGAGCGACGACCACGACATCGAGCAGCCGAAAGTCCTGCGTGAGCACCGATCGCAGCGTGGCCTCAACGTCGCCGGCGGCATCCGTCGCAGCGATGATCACGGAGATCCAGCCCTTTCGGCGTTCGTCAGGCGGAAGAATGGCCGCGAGGGCGCCGTCCCGCGCCGTTCGCCCACGAATGGTCCACGTGAGGAACCCCCGGGGTCGCGGTCTCGTAGCTCGCTGCACGTACGCTCGCACACGCCCCGTCATCGTCTTCACGCGCGCAACATACAACACGAACGTTTCGCGTGAGCGACCTGACTCCCTGCTCGCGTGGGAGTCGGTTAGTCGGCGATGATCTCGTGTGCCTGCTCGGCCCGTGCCGGGGCCGCGGCTTCTCCGCCACCGGAGCGCAACGAACGCGGCACCGATCCGGTCGGCCACGTCGCGTCCGCTCCGACGACCGGGGCCTCCTCGACCCCCGGCAGCACCCCGGTGTGGTGTGCGAAAGCCCGCAACTCTCGCGGGGCGGCACGGAACCACTCCCTGGGGAGCTCGACGCTGGGATCCGACCAGAACGGCAGCCGAACGTAGTGTGCCGATTCGATCGAGACGAGCTCATGTCGCAGCAGGTCCAGCCCGCCGAGCGTGATGTATGCACGCGCACGAGGCTCGTCTCCGGCAAGGATGAGCGCGTAGAGGACCTTCGATTCGGCGGGCACCTGATGCCACACGTCGTCCCGCTCCAGCGGAGGCGCCAGCCGTTCAAGACCCCGTCTCAGCGCGTCGTACGCTTCGTCGCCCATCCCCGGCAGTTGCGCCGCCGCAATGGCGATGTCGTTGGAGAGGTACTGGATGAGGCGGGCGGTGCTGAGTTCGGGGCTCGCTTCCTCCTCGAGGATCTCGAGCGCCGCGAAGGTGGTGGCGAAGCGGTCCGCGATCTGCCGAGGAAGCACGACTTGCTGCGTCATGGATGTGCCGTCGTGCCGGATCCGCCAGGAGACGGTCTTGCGCTGGAGAACATCGAAGGCCACGGCCCGCGAGTACGCCTTCGCGCTCACGATCTGGTCCTGGAAGTGACCGCCTTCGGGAAACCGCATCTCGGCGGCATCCCAGAACCCTCGCCTATATACCTTGCTCCACTGCACGGCGTTCACCATGATCGCGGGATGCTCCGCCAGCGTGGTGCCCGCCCTTCCGACGTGATGGGCCTCGTCGATCCAGAATGCCGCCGGGCTGCGACGCCGACGGTCAAGGCGATCATATGAGCCGACCGCGAAGTCCGAGCCCGAGCGCTCGAGGCTCCCGACGAGGTCGCGGTAGGCCCCGGCCAGCAACACGTCGTCGCCGTCGAGGAAGGTGAGGTATTCGCCGCGAGCGTGTTCGATGCCATGGTTGCGAGCGGCATTCGGATCCGCCACGTCTATGTCGAGGACGTGGACCCTGCTATCACGGCGTTGCCACCTCGCGAGCTTTCGACGTGTGCCGTCCGTTGAACCGTCATCGACGACCACGACCTCGATGCGCCAGTACCCCTGTCCGAGGAGGGATCGCAGGCATGCGTCGATATAGCGACCCACATCCCGGGTCGGCATGATCACCGAGACCCAGCCGTCTCGTCTCTCGTGACGAGCCACGGCACGGGCCATACGGCGACCTTTGGCCATTCGCACCGGAAGCAACGCCGTGCCGCCCAGCGCCCGGAGTTCGCCTACGACTCTCGCCGCGAGGGTCCGGACGTCCCGGATCATGTGCGCCTCCTGTCTCTCTTCGTCAAACCGCCGATTCACCAGCCAGCGACGAGTGCGAATGAACGGGACCGGGACCGGCAGAATCACGAGCAGCCCAGCTGACGCCGGCGACCCTCCGAGGTGGCTCCGCTCGCGGCCGTTCAAGAATACACAGGGGGCGGTTCGCCGGAACAGCAGTGTGTCCCAGCGCCCACCGCGGCGTCAGTAGTCCGCGCTAGTGCGCGTGGTCCATCGAGGCTGCCGCGCCCTCTGCAGGCAGCGGCGCGATGGTGCGCGACCGAGGTCTCGCCTTGAGCCGGAGGGCGTGCTTCTCCACGAGATGCCATGACGCGAACGCCGCCCCAGCGGTGAGCGTGATGACCACGAGGAGGTTTGCGACGAACGGTAATCCGGGCCATGCGCTGACGGTCAGCTGCTGAATCGGGAACGCGTAGATGTAGAGGCCGTACGAGAGATCTCCGAAGCGGGCGGCGCGACGCAGGTACGGCGTGGAGGTCATGCAGAATGCCAGGACCACGTAGGACAGGGTCACCCAGAGCGCCCACCGCGAGACGATGGGATTGAACGCGGCAGCGATCAGCACTTGCGCGGCCAGTGCGGCGATCGCGATGTCGAGTCGGAGGACGCGCCGACCCAACAGGGCGACGAGCATGCCGGCCGCGAAGAAGGTGAAGAGGTCCGCCCCCTTCTGCAGGGACGTGCCCCAGACGATCAGCGGGTTCAGGATGAACTGGTCGATCAGGACCCCGGCCACGGCGAACGCGATCACGGCGGCGAACCGCCAGCGCGTGAATGCGAGGAGGACCGGCACCGCGATGTAGCAGGCGAACTCGACCGGCAGTGTCCAGAGAGACCCGTTCACCGAGCCGGGGTGCGGCACATTGAGGAAGACGCCGGGCAGATCGAACTGCGGCCAGAGCAGGATGTTCTGCAGGTATCTCCAAGTGCGAGGCTCCGCGAAATACTGCGGCACACTGAGTGTTGTCACGAGCGGACCGAGCACGAACACCGTCAACAGCACGACGACCACCAGGCCGGGGAAGATCCGGAGCGCGCGGTTGCGGAAGAACGCGAGCGGCGAAGGCGTCCGCAACCAGCTCGTCGTGATCAGGAACCCGCTCATGACGAAGAAGACCTGCACGCCCAGCACGTGGATCGGCACGCCGAGCACCCTCGGCGCTGCTCCGGCCCCGGTCAGCTCGAATCCGTGACCGACGATCACGGCTAGCGCTGCGGCGATCCGCATCGCGTCGAAGTTGTTCAGACGAGGCACGCGCTCACCCTACCCGAGCCGCCGCGCCTTCCCGGTCACGTCGAACGAGCGGCAGTGCCCGAGGGATGACGAGGGGTCCCAGTAGTAACTGGAGCGGACGGCTCAGGCAGGGCCGGTCGTCGCGATCCAGGCGACGCCGTCGCCGGTCACCGTGAGCCGTGCCTCGTCGGGCGTGACGTAGAGCGCTTCGCCTCGGGCGACGGATGCCGCGCCCGACACGCCGCGGACCTCGACGCTCGCGCCTTCGGCCAGCACGATCGCCGGGCCGTCGAGCGCGATCGGCGTCGTCGCGGCATCCGGTGCCGACGCGGGCTCGATGCGGTACAGCACGAAGTCCGGAACGTCGGGGCGGAACACCGCGACGCCGGCGCCGAGCCGCTCGGGCTCGAGGCGAGGCGGTGCGATGGGCGTGAAGTCGAGCACCTCGAGCAGTTCGTCGACGTCGATGTGCTTGGGCGTGAGCCCGCCGCGCAGGACGTTGTCGCTCGCAGCCATGAGCTCGATGCCGAGGCCCTCGAGGTAGGCGTGGATGTTGCCCGCGGCCAGGTAGAGCGACTCACCTCGGCGCAGCCGCACCCGGTTGAGCAGGAGCGAGATCACGATGCCGGGGTCGCCGGGGTAGGCCTCGGCGAGCACGGCGACGGTCTCGAACGAGAGCGCGTATTCGGACGCGCGCGCGAGATCGGATGCCGCGAGCGACGTCACGCGCTCGACGACCCAGGCCACCTCACCGGTGTCGCCGCCGCGGCCGTCGCGGAGGAGCCACTCGACGGTGTCCCGGAGCGGATGCTGCGAGGAGAGCCGGGCCTCGAGCAGCTCGAGCGCAGCGGGCTGGGGTTCGGCGGCCGCGGCATCCGCCTCACGCAGGACCCGGAGGATGCCGGCGACCTCCTCGAGCGGGCGGAAGCCCGACAGCGCGTCGAAGGTCTCGCTGACCGCGACGATGAGCTCGGGCTTGTGGAACTCGTCCTTGTAATTGCGGTCGTAGGCCGTGAGCTCCGGGCCTTCGGCCTCCTCCCTGGCGAAGCCTGCACGCGCCTGCTCGGGCGTGGGGTGCGCCTGCAACGACAGCGGTTCGGCGGCGGCCAACACCTTCAGGAGGAACGGCAGCCGGGCGCCACGCGCCGCGAGGTCCGCGCCGAGCGCGGTCTCGGGGTCCGCCGCGATCCAACCGGCGAGATCGTCGTAGCCGCTGATGCTCCCATCGAGGATCCGTGCCGGGGAGCCCGCGTGCGCGCCGAGCCACAGCTCGGCCTCCGGTGCGCCGGAGGCGGGTACACCACGGAACCCCGCGATCGCGGACGTCGACCCCCAGGCGTAGTCACGAGGAGTGTTGCCGATCGACACAAACATTCCAGAGGGCCCCTTCCGAGATTTCCCCCAAAGCTACCAACGGCCGGAGCGCCCTCGGAGCACGCACGTAGGCTCGTGGCATCCGACGACGCATTGGAGCTGTCATGACCTTCGAGCCGCTCGCGAGCGACTTCTATTCGTACGAATCCCTCCTGACCGACCGCGAGAAGCAGGCGATCGCCGAGCTGCGCGCCTGGCTCGAGGCCGACGTCAAGCCGATCGTCGGCGACTACTGGGAGCGCGCCGAATTCCCGATGCAGGTCGTGAAGCCCCTCGCCGAGCACGGCGTGCTCTCCTTCGGCTGGGACGAGACGAAGCCGTTCGAGAACTCGGCCGTGTTCCGCGGCTTCGTCGCGATGGAACTGGCTCGCGTCGACGCATCCGTCGCCACGTTCGTCGGCGTGCAGAACGGCCTGGCGACCGGCAGCATCAGCGTGTGCGGCTCGAAGGAGCAGCGCGAGGAGTGGATCCCCAAGCTCGCGAGCGGCGAGGTGCTCGGCGCCTTCGGGCTGACCGAGCCGCTGTCCGGTTCGGACTCGGCGCAGGGCCTGCGCACGACCGCGAAGCGCGACGGCGACACCTGGGTGCTCAACGGCTCGAAGCGCTGGATCGGCAACGCGACCTTCAGCGACATCACGATCATCTGGGCGAAGGACGTCGACGACAACCAGGTCAAGGGCTTCATCGTGCCCACGACGACGCCCGGGTACACGGCGTCGAAGATCCAGGGCAAGATCAGCCTGCGCGCGGTGCAGAACGCAGACATCACGCTCGAGAACGTCGTCGTGCCCGAGTCACTGCGGCTCCAGAACGCCAACTCGTTCCGCGACACCGCCAGCGTGCTGCGCCTGACCCGCGCCGAAGTCGCGTGGGCAGCGGTGGGCACCTCGATCGGCGCGTACGAAGCGGCCGTCAAGTACGCCGGCGAGCGCGTGCAGTTCGGCAAGACCATCGGCTCGCACCAGCTCATTCAGGACCTGCTCGTGAAGAGCCTCGGCAACATCACCGCCTCGCTCGGCATGGTCGTGCGCGTGTCCGAGATGCTCGACCGCGGCGAGCAGCGCGACGAGCACTCCGCCCTCGCCAAGGCGTACACGACCGCCCGCATGCGCGAGACGGTGGCGTGGGCACGCGAGGCGTGCGGCGGCAACGGCATCACGCTCGAGTACGACGTCGCCCGGTTCTTCGCCGACGCCGAGGCGCTCTACTCCTACGAGGGCACGCGCGAGATGAACACCCTCATCGTCGGCCGCAAGATCACGGGCAGCGCCGCGTTCGTGTGATCTGCGGAGCGCCCCCAATGGACTAGAGTGCCCTGATGACCGGACCACGGCGCAGCCTGGTCCTCAGATGGCGCCGTCTTCGCGCGGTCACCCCCTTCTAGAACTCATACTCGAGAGGACCCCGCGTGCGTCCCAGGATTCGAAGCGCCGCAAAGCGAGCCCTTCGCGCTGCGACGGGAGTCGCCTCCGTGGCTCCAACGCGGCTCAGCAGCGTCCCCGCCGAGTACCACCAGGCCCACATCCTGGTCAACAGCGGGATCTTCGACGCCGAGCTGTACGCGGTGTCCAGGCCGTCGGTCGATCCGACTCCGTTCGGATGCGCGCTCAATTTCCTGCGCGAGGGTGCTCGACAGGGCTTCCCGCTTCATCCGCTGATCGAGGCGGTGTACCTCCCTGCACCGGTGCGCGACCAGTTGTTCGCGGGTGTCGCCGACGCGGTTCTCGCGCACCTCCAGTCGGATGCGGCACTCCAGCATGCTTGGGGGCCGCTGTTCGACCCCCGGAACCTCGGCCAGGGCACGTCGGCGTTCGAGGCGTTCATGGCGCTAAGCGGTGAGGACGTGCTGCCGGTCATCCCCGGGTACCCTGACGCAGCGCCGACCCTCGACCGAGCACGATCGAACGCCATCGACCACGCTCGCATGGTGGCTCGCCAGCGTGACTACCGCCTGGCTCCGATTCGGACCGACTGGGATGAGACGCTCGAACGCGACTGGGTCGACTCGGCCCGAGCGCTGCCACTCCCGGAGAGGACGGACGGGGCGCCGCTCGTTTCCATCGTCATGCCGGTCTGGAATCGTGAGGCTCAGCTCCTCGAGGCAGTGGAATCCGTCCTGACCCAGACGTTCCCCGATTGGGAACTGATCATCGTCGACGACGGTTCGGATGACGGAACCTATGCGGCAGCCTGCGATGCGGCTGCACGCGACCGCCGCATCATCGCGATCCAGGTTCCCCACGGGGGCGTCTGCGCGGCGCGCAATGCCGGCCTCGATGCTGCACGCGGAACCTACCTGGCCTTCCTCGACAGCGACAACAACTGGGATCCGGCATTCCTGGACCTCGCGTGTCGGGCGCTCGCGGATACGGATGCCGTCGGCGTCTACTCGGCCCTTCAGATCGTCGACATCGATGGCGCGATCCGGTTCCGCGGAGGGCAGGTCGGCTTCGATGACCTCCTGATCGAGAACGCGATCGACATGAACTGCCTGCTCACTCGCAGGGCGATCGTCGAGCAGATCGGTGGATTCGATGTGCAGCTCCGGCGCTGGGTCGACTACGACCTCGTCCTGCGCCTGGCGAAGCTCGGATCGTTCGAATACCTCCCCTTCCGCGGGTGCTACTACTCGAACACGCTGGCGGTCGACCGGATCACCGTCAAGGAGCCACTGACCTGGCGCTTCCGTGTCGCGGAGAAGGCCTTCATCGACTGGCCGAAGGTCGAAGGAGCGGTCGCCGAACGCGCGCCCGACCGGACCAGCGTGATCATCGCGGTGCACGAGAACGGCCATCGCACGGCGTTGCTGCTCGAGGACATCCTCCGCACGACCGGCGATCGCGACATCGAGGTCATCGTCGTCGACAACGGCGCCGCCCTCGTGGCGGGTCGACTCATCGCCTCGCAGTTCGCGGACCATCCTCGAGTGAAGTATCACCGGTTGGCTCGCAACTACGGCCACGCGCTCGCGGCGAACGTCGGGTATGCGCTGTCGACCGGCAGCACGATCGTGTTCCTCGACGGCCACAGCGAGGTCCGGAGCGGATGGCTCGAGCCGCTCCTCGAGGCACTCGGGTCCGATGATGCGCCGATTGCGGCGCAGCCGACGATCACCGGCGCCGACGGCACGGTCGTCACTGCCGGCTACCTGTACAGCGTCGACCAGCACCGACCCTCGCACTTCCTCGCGAATCACCCGCTCCAGGACGCCGAACGAGCACCGTCGGCTATCGCAGCCGTCACGGGGATCGCGTTCGCGATTCGGGCCGACCTCTTCGCCGAGCATCGCGGATTCGATGCCCTCTTCCGAGGCGAACTCGCCGCGGTCGACCTCTGCCTTCGCGCCCAGCAGGCCGCTCCGGAACGCGGCTTCGTCCGCGCGAGGTCAACGGTTGTCCTCCACGACAATCCGCGACGAGCGGATCGCGTGAGCCGTTTCGAGAACGACGACCGGCAGGTGTTCTCTCGACGGTGGCACGGACTCCTCCCCGCACCGGACCTCAGCGCCTACGAGGCGATCGGGCTCTCGGTGGTCGGGACGTCCCCCGACGTCAAGGGCGAGTCGGGCGCGGCGAAGCCGATCGTGACTCGTCCGACGACGAGCGTGATCGATCCCGTCCACGGAGAAATACCGTCACTTCGTTGGGCGATCAAGATCGGCGCGGAATACACCCGTGGCGGTGACGGCTGGGGCGACGTCCCGTTCGCGGACGATCTCGCTCTCGCACTGCGTGCTCGCGGTCAAGACGTCGTCATCGACCGACATGGCGCGTTCGGTCGATCGACCGCATACCTCGACGACGTCGTGCTGACGGTTCGCGGGAAGCAGCCCGCACAGCCCCACGCCGGTCGGATCAACATCCTCTGGGTGATCAGCCGTCCCGAGTTGGTCACCATCGCCGAGGTGCAGGGGTTCGACCGGGTGTTCGCGGCTTCGCCCCTGTGGGCCGAATGGATGCAGCGCCGGTCTGGAAAACGCATCGAGGTCCTCCTGCAAGCGACGCACCCCGATCGGTTCAGCCCGACCGGCGAGAACATCGACGCCGAGATCGACCTCCTGTTCGTCGGCGGCCCGCGAATCCACGAAGGTGGTCGTCAGGTCGTGACCGACGCGCTTTCGGCCGGAGCGGACCTCGCCCTCTGGGGTCCCGGATGGTCCAAGGTTGCACCGGCCGAGATGGTACGCGGCGAGTTCCTTCCCTTCGAGCAGCTCTCCTCGGCATATCGACGGGCATCCCTCGTACTCAACGACCACATGCCGACCATGGCTGAATGGGGTTTCGTCAACAACCGCACGTTCGATGTCATCGCAACCGGCACGCCGGTGCTCAGTGATCACGTCGAAGGTCTCGACCTGTTCGAGGGAGCGGTGGTCAGCTACCAGACGACGGACGAACTTGCAGCGCTCCTCGCCGACCGCGACTGGATCCCGAGTCCCGAGAAGATGCAGGAGATCGCCGAGCGGATTCGTCGCGAGCACAGTTTCGAGGCTCGCGCCGAAGTCCTCCTGGCGACGGTACTCGGCGAGTACAAGCTGAAATCCCCGCAGTGCTGAACGAGCGGAATTCCCTCAACGCTCTGCGCCTCATCCTGGTCCTGACGGTCATCCTCTCCCATTCGTTCACGCTTGGCAGATACAGCCTCTCTCCCGTTTTCCTCGGACACACCGTGGGAGGCTGGGCGCTCATCGGGTTGTTCTCGGTCTCCGGTTACCTGATCAGCAGCGGGGCGATCAAGCGCGAGTACTCGGTCTTCGTCTGGAGCAGGATCGCCAGGCTGTGGCCGGCATTCGTCGTGTGCATCCTCATCATCGCCACGATCATCGCCCCGGCCGGATACCTGATCGCGCACGGGACGCTCGACGGGTACCTCACAGCTGAGAACGGCCCGATCAAGTTCCTCACCCAGAACGCCCTCTTCGAGATCCGCCAGACCTCGATCTCCGGAACCCCCGACCGGTTCGGCTGGACCGGCAGCCTCTGGACGGTCATCTTCACCGTCGTCAGCTACCTCATCGTCGGAGCGATCCTCAAGATCGGGCCGGACAGGCTCCGAACCGTCATCGTGGCCTCCTGCTTCGCCCTCAGCGTCGGCCTCTACGCGAACGTCGAGACCCTGATTCCGTACCTGCAGGACCCGCGGACGATTCAGCTCCTGCGGTTCCTCCCGCTCTTCCTCGGCGGCGCCCTGTACTTCCAACTGCGGAGGAGGCTCCCGCTCCGGGCTTGGGCGGCAGCCTGCGCCGTGCTGCTCATGTGCCTGCTCGTGTTCCTCATGCCGAGCTTCGGGCTGCAGCTCGGGGCGCCGTTGGCCGCCTACGCGATCCTCACCCTCGCGAACGCGATCCGGGTCCCCGCATTCCTCCGGCGGAACGACTTCGCGCTGGGCTTCTTCTACTACAGCTTCGCGATGCAGAAATTGATCGTGTTGTCCGGGCTCGGCGCCCTCGCTGGGAGTGCGTGGGGATTCTTCGGGATCTCGGTGCTCGCGACGCTCCCGTTGGCCGTCGGAAGCTGGTTCCTCGTGGAGAAACCGACGCTGTCCCGGCGGAGGGGCACGGACGTCCCGAGTCCCGCACTCACGCTCCCCGATGTCGCCGTCCCAGCACTCGCGCCCCCCGCACTCACGGTCCCCGCCGTCGCGCTCCCCGCGGTGACGGTCCCCGCGGTCACGCTTCCTGCCGTCACGCCCGCGACACCCGCAACGTCCGAGAACGGGCTTTCGGCGTCGCATCCCGCCTGACGAAGCGCGGCACACACGTCGGTCGAGATCCGCCGTGGGCAGGCATGGAACGGCAGCATACCTCCGGGGCCTGCTGACGAGCGCTAGCCCCGGGCCTCGCGAAGCGCCCGACGGAGGGCGGCGATCTCATCGCGCAGGTCCTGGGCGGCGTGCTCGGCCTTGCGCGCGCGCGCGCGCTCGTGTTCCCTCGATTCCCGCAGCTCCTTCGCCACGCCTTCCGCCTTGCGCGCCCGCTCGCGCTCGTGCTCGTGACCCTGGCGCACGTCCTCCACGCCCTGCCGCAGGTCAGCGATCCTGGCGTCTGATTCGCGACGGGCCCTCGTCACGGCGGCCTCCAGCCGGCGGTTGCCGTGGAGGTAGTGCAGGATGACCTCCTGCGTCTTCAGGTGTTGTGCGAGGGTGATCGGCGCGATGTCCTTCGATTCGGGCGATCGGGGATCGAGCTCGCCGAGCAGCGCGTCGAGTCGCTGCTCGAGCGTGAAGGTGCCCGAATACGCATCGCGGAGCACTGCTGCATCGCGGCGAGCCACCTCGAAACCGCTCCGGAGCTCAGTAGCGAGCGTCTCGGCATCCGACTGCCGGAAGCCGCTTCCGCGGAAGTGACCTCGAGCCGCTCGTTCGAAGTTCGACGGAGACAGCCATCCCGGTCCGCCGAATCGGTCGTAGCAGTACACCGGGACGCCCGCGAGCAAGGCGTACTGCGCCGTCTTCCCGATCGTGATGACGGCATCCGCGGCATGGATCACTTCGGGGGTGACTCGGAACGGCGTCGCCCCCTTCGCTCCCTCCGAACCGACGATCTGGATCTCGAACTCCGTACGGAGCAGCTCGAATGCCTCGCGCAACTCCTCGACCAGGTGATTCGTGACGGCGAGGAGGCGAGGCAACGGCATGCCTGTCGAAGTGCCATCGCCACGGGCGAAGATGCCGGGCGCGGGATTGTTGAAGAGATCGACGCGCCGTGGATCGAGGTGCTCATGCAGCCCCGACGGGACCTGGCGCTCGCGGATCTCCTCGGAGACGAAGAGGGAGAGATCGGCGAACGCTGCCTCGACCGTCGGCGAGTAGGGAAACTCGAGGGGATGGATGAACGACATGTGGTTGAACACGAACACGGTGCGACCGGGATCGGCCAGAAGGGGTGCGGGGATCAGCTGGTGGTGGATCCATGCGAGATGCGGCGGCGACGCCGCGATCTCGGCGAGGAACTCCGGATCCCGGATGTCCGCGATCCGGACGCCCGGAGTGGACGACAGCTCCGTGGCCATCGGTTCGGCGGCGAAGGCCGTGGCCACCACGACCTCGGCACCTCGCCCGCTGAAGTACTCGGCGAGCTCGTGCGTGACGATCTCGGAGCCGCCGTACGACTGCACGTGCGCCTGCGTGATGAGGACCCGTCGACCGCTGAGTTCGAACATCGTCATGACGCTAGCAGGCGAGTCCGCGGATCTGCTCGGAGTTCAGCGACTGTTCGCCTCCTCAGTGGCGGCCGAGCCCTCGGAACTCGAAGCCCGCCTGCTTCCACGCCGCCACGTCGAGCACGTTGCGCCCGTCGATGATCCGGGGTGACCCCATCAGCCCGGCGACCCGCGCGGCATCGAGCCCTCGGTACTCGTCCCACTCGGTGACGAGCACGGCGAGTTCCGCGCCGTCCAGCGCCGCCTCGGTGTCTGCGATGTACTCGAGCTGCGGATGCTTGGCACGAGAGTTCTCGATGCCGTAAGGGTCGGTCGCGATCACCTCGGCGCCGAGGCCGTGCAGGCGAGCCGCGACATCCAGGGCCGGCGAATCGCGGATGTCGTCGGAATCAGGCTTGAAGGTGAGGCCGAGCACGGCGATGCGCTTCTCGAAGACCGATCCGCCCAGCATCTCGACGGCGAGGTCGATGACCCGCTCGCGGCGACGGAGGTTGATCGCGTCCACCTGGCGGAGGAACGCCACGGACTCGGCGCGGCCGAGCTCCTCGGCGCGCGCGGTGAAGGCGCGGATGTCCTTCGGCAGGCACCCGCCGCCGAACCCGATCCCCGCGTTGAGGAACCGGCGTCCGATGCGGGCGTCGTGGCCGATGGCGTCGGCGAGGGTCGTCACATCGGCGCCCGTGACCTCCGCGATCTCGGCCATGGCGTTGATGAAGCTGATCTTCGTGGCGAGGAACGCGTTGGCCGCGGTCTTGACGAGCTCGGCCGTCGGAAGGTCGGTCGTGATGCGAGGCGTGCCCGCGTCGATCGCGACCCGGTAGACGTCGTCGAGCAGGTCGGCGTGGGCCGGATCGGTGACGCCGTAGACGATGCGGTCGGGGGTGATGGTGTCAGCTACGGCGAAGCCTTCGCGCAGGAACTCGGGATTCCAGGCGAGCCCGGCACCGGTGGTGGCGATCCGCTCGGCGAGGTCGGCTGCCGTGCCGACGGGGACGGTGCTCTTACCCGCAACGAGCGCACCGGGCTGCAGCACGGGGCGCAGTGCGTCCACCGCGGCGTACACGAACCGGAGATCCGCGCTGTCGGAATCCGCGGACTGCGGCGTGCCCACTGCGAGGAAGTGCACCTGCGCGTCGGCGGCCTCGGCGATGTCGGTCGTGAAGCGGAGTCGTCCGCTGGCGACGCCTTCGAGGAGGAGTTCCGGCAGGCCCGGTTCGTGGAACGGGGCCTCCCCCGCCGCCAGCTTCGCCACCTTGCTCGCATCGGTGTCGACGCCGATGACGTCGTGGCCGAGCTTCGCCATTGCTGCGGCATGCACGGCACCGAGGTACCCGCAGCCGATCACCGAGAGCTTCACGGTTCTCCTTCACATCGATCCGAACCATTCTGCGGTATCCGGAGCGATACCCTTGACGGCATGAGCCCCGACCGTCGTCACGCCCTCGCGGGCGCGTACGCGACGTTCGTGCTGTTCACGGCACTCGCGGGCCAGTTCTGGCGCAATCTCCTGGGCTGGTGGGGGTTCGGCGCGGCGGTCGCGATCGTCGTGGTCGGCGGAGCCCTCCTCATCGTCGCCACCCGGCCGAGGTGGACCTGGCGGCGCGTGCCGAAGTCGACCTTCGCGTTCCTCATCCTCGCGACGCTCTCGCTCGCCTCGTCGTTCTACCCCGGCGCCACCGCGCTCGGCCTCGCGATCAGCTTCGTGACGACGTTCGCCGCCGTGGCGCTCGTGCTGTGCCTGCCGTGGTCGCGCATCGTCTCGTCGCTCGCGGCGGCCATCAAGTGGATCCTCGCCCTGTCGATCCTCTTCGAGCTCTGGGTGGCGCTCGTCATCCGCGAGCCGGTCCTCCCCAACTTCCCCGACTTCGAGGTCACCGGCGAGAAACTGCCCATGGCCTTCTACTGGTCACGGGGGCTCCTGTTCGACGGCGGTCCGATCGAGGGCATCGTCGCCAGCCGCAACCTCCTCGGCATGATCGCACTGATCGGCCTCATCGTCTTCGGCTGCCTGCTCGCCGCCGGCAGCATGCGACGCGCTCCCGGCATCTCCTGGCTCGTCACGGCAGGCGTGGTGTTCGCGCTGACGCGTTCGTCCACCGTCATCCTCGTCGCCGCCCTCGTCGCCGTTGCGCTCCTGTTCGCGCTCTGGACCCGTCGCGCCGGTGCCGAGCGCCGCCGCCGCATCTACTGGACCGCCGCCGCCGTGCTCGCGGCATCCGTCGCCCTGCTCGCCTTCGCCTGGGGCTGGCTCCTCTCGCTCTTCGGCAAGAGTGAGGACCTCACCGGGCGCACCGACATCTGGAACGCGGTGATCGACCTCGCGCAGCAGCGCCCCGTCGCCGGCTGGGGGTGGGTCGGATACTGGGTGCCCTGGGTCGAACCGTTCAACGACCTCGCGGTGCGCAAGGGCGTCACCTACCTGCAGGCGCACAACGCATGGCTCGACCTGTGGATGCAGCTGGGCGTGCTCGGCGTGCTCGCGTTCGCGGCCATCGTCATCGGCGCGCTCTGGCGATCCTGGTTCCTCGCGGTCGACCAGCCGAGGGATGCCGCGGGCCGGCCGATCCCGTACTCGGCGGCGTCGCTCCTCCCGCTGCTCGTGCTCGTCGCGCTGCTGGGACAGAGCCTCGCCGAGAGCCGCATCCTGATCGAGTCCGGCTGGCTGCTGCTCATCGCGATCGCGTGGGCGACCAAGCGCCGGCAGTGGTCGAATGACCCATTGCCCGCCGAGCCGCGGCCGGCTCGCTCGCGGGCCGTCGCGCTCGACGCGCCGCCGCCGGGAACGACCTCCGTCCGCGCGGTCCCGCGCACCGACGCATGACCGGCGCCACGACGTTCCTGCCGCTTCGCGAGTTCGCCGGCTCCGCACGGTTCGCCCAGGCACTCTCGACCGCGGCGATCGGCACCGCCTTCACGACGCACCTCATCCGGAGCCTCATCGGCTGGCCCGGACTGCTGGCCATGCTCGCGGTGCTGCTCGTGCTCTGCGCGCTCTCGCTCGTGGCGAGGTGGCGCGCGGTCGAGTGGTACGGCATCCTGCCGCTCACGATCCTGGTCTTCGTCGGATGGTGCGTGGCATCCGTGCTCTGGAGCACCACGCCCGTGCTCAGCCTCGCCCGGGTCATCTACCTCGTCATCTTCGGGATCATCGGCGTCTACGTGGCGCTCATGCGCGACACGCTGCAGATCGTCCGGGCCTTCGGCGGCGTCACCCGGGTGCTGCTCGGCGCCTCGCTCGCACTCGAGATCGTCGCGGGAATCCTCATCGACACCGCGATCCCGCTCATCGGCGTGCAGGGGAACATCGCCTCGCTCGGCCCCATCCAGGGCATCTTCGGCTCGCGCAACCTGCTCGGCTTCATCGCCGTGATCGGTCTGCTGACGTTCGTCGTCGAGTGGCGTACCCACATCATGTCGAGGGGCCGCTCGATCGCCTCGATCACGCTCGCGGCCGTCTGCGTCGTGTTCTCGGGCTCGCCCACCGCGTGGATCGCCCTGGCCGTCGCCCTCGTCGCCCTCGCCGCGATCTACGGCCTCCGCCGAGCCGCGCCCTCGACCAGGTGGCGATGGCAGATCGCCCTGCTCGTGACCTCGGTCGCGGTGCTCATCACCGTCTGGCTGATCCGCGGCCGCATCATCGAACTGCTCGACGCCCGTGCGGACTTCGACGTCCGGCTCGACCTCTGGCGCGAGGCATCCCGGTACCTCGCGCTGAATCCGCTCCAGGGCTGGGGCTGGGTGGGCGCGTGGCCCGACGCGTCGCCGTACCTCTGGATCGAGGCCGCCATCGGCCGGCAGCAGAGCTCGGCGCTGAGCGCCTATGTCGACGTGTACTTCCAGGTCGGAGTCATCGGCGTCCTGCTCTTCGCGGGCCTCATCGGGGTGGCGCTCGTCCGCGCCTGGCTGCTCGCGACGGGCCGGCGAAGCGTCGTGTACCTGTGGCCGGCGCTCATGCTGGTCATCATCACGGTGACGAGCTTCGCAGAGAGCTTCGCACTGCTCGAAGGCGGCTGGATGCTGCTCGTCGTGTGCGCCGTGAAGTCCGCCAGGGACATGAGTTGGCGGGATGCGCTCGCGACGGCGCGCGATCCCGGTGCCGGTCACCTGCCGACCCGTTGAGCCGGCCGTCGTTCGCGGTCTCCGATATCCTGTCCCGAATGAAGGTCAGTGTCGTCATTCCGACGTATCGCTCGGGTGCGGAGCTCGATCGGACCGTCGCCAGCCTCGACGCGCAGACCCTTCCGCAGGCCGAGTTCGAGGTCATCATGATCGATGACGGCTCGCCGGATGCCACGTACGAGCGGCTGCTCGAGTTCGCCTCGACTCGGCCGAACTACCGAGTGAGCCGGATCGCCAATTCCGGCTGGCCCAGCCGTCCCCGGAACATCGGCATCGACCTCGCCGCGGGCGAGTACGTGCTCTTCATGGATCACGACGACGAGCTCGCTCCCGAGACGCTCGCGGCGGCGTGGGAACTCGGCTCGCGAAACAGCGCCGACGCCGTGAACCTCAAGGAATCGCGCACCCACCTGGCCGGCTGGGCGCTGCCGATCTTCGACCGGAACCACGACGACGCGCTCGGCCGGACCGACCACAATCCCCTGGGACCGCTCACTCCGCACAAGCTGTATCGGCGCGCATTCCTGCGAGAGCACGACATCGCCTTTCCCGAGGGCGGTCGGGTCGTCAACGAGGACCTCTACTTCAACGTCGAGGTCCTCCAGCATGCGCGGGCCATCTCGGTGCTGGCCGACCGGGCTGCATACCACTGGATCACCACCGGGACGAACAACTCGATCGCCTACCTCTCGAACCCGGCGGAGCAGATCGCGTCGGTTGCACAGGTGCTGGAATTCAGTGCCGACCGTCTCTCGGGGTCCCGCAGCACGGTCTTCGAGATGATCGCCATGACGCTGCTGAGCGGCCAGGTCCTTCCGATCTCCACGCTGGTGTGGCGCGGTTCCGACGCCGACCGGGAGGAGGTGTTCGCCCGCTGCGTCGAGCTCATCGACCGCTACCTGTCCGAGGGCGTCTTCCGGCGACTCGATTTCGGACGACGCGCGATCGTCGAGCTGATCAGGGCGGGCCGACAGGATCTCTTCGAGCCCTTGGACGCGTTCGACCGGGGCATGCAGAGCATGAACACGGTCTCCGAGGTCGAGTGGAACGACGGACGCCTGCTGGTGACGACGCACACCCGTTGGCGCGGTGAGGACGGCGCTCCCCCGCGACTCCGGCGGTCGGGAGGCCGCGTGCTCGCCGACCTGGGCACCGAACTGCCCGCGATCCTGTCCGACGGACTGATCGACATGACCGACATGGCCACCGCTCCCGACGCGGTCGTCGCCGTTCGAAGTCGCGGCACCGCGGCATCTTGGCTGCAGCCCACGGAGGCCGTCCGGGTGGTGGACGGCAGCACGGACGATCCGGACCTCGTCGTCGAGGCACGCGCCTGGATCGATCCGGCATCCGGCATCCTGGGGCGGCCCCTGCCTGAGGACGTCTGGGATGTCTTCGTCCGAGCCACCCTCCTCACCGGTCACCAGCAACGGCGATGCGACACCGGCGCGCTCCGGCTCTTCGCCCTCCTCGACGGCCGGATCGCGCTCGCGTGCCGTACCGGACCGGGCAAGCTCGCGCTGGATCTCACGCAACGGCCCTCGTATGTCACCGAACTCGTGCGACTCAGCCGGCCCGCCGCTGCGACCCGGCACCGGAACGGGCGCACTGGATCGCTCCGCGTGGAGCTGACCGGGGTGCACGCCCATGGGCGCACCGCCATCCCGATCGAAGCGCTCGTGGTGCCGCGAGGCCGCCTCGCACGGTTCCTCGGAACCGATCGGCTGCCCGCCCGTGCCATCCGCGCGGCCATCCTGAAGCGGCTGGCCCCGGTCCCCCGGGCCGCGATCCGAGGCGAGGGCGGGGCCGCATTCCTGGAACTCGTCGGGCGGCCCAGCCTGGTCCCCGCGGAGTTGCGCATCCGATCGGGACGCGCTGTCGTCAGCTCGGGGATCGAGCTCTCGCGTCGCCGAGGCACCGGACGATCGCCCCGCACATCCGGTGGGCCTGAAGACCCCGTCGCGACGGCACGCGTAAACTGACCTGATGCCCGGTCGGCCGGCGCTGCCCGGAGACCCATCGGATGCGTCGGCTGCACACCAGTACGACGACGAAAGGCACACGTGCGAACCGCACTCATCGGATACACCGGATTCGTCGGGTCGAACCTCGCGTCACGACACGCGTTCGACGCCGTCTACAACACCAGCAACATCCACGACATCGAGGGCGAGTCGTTCGACCTCGTCGTGACCGCGGGCAACCGCGCCGACTCGCACCGCATCAACCGGGAGGGCGAAGCCGATCGCGTCGAAGTGGACGCGCTCGCCGACCGCCTCGCCACCGTGAAGGCCGACAAGGTCGTGCTCGTCTCGACCGTCTGCGTGTACCCGGGCGGGACCAGCCCGACGGAATCCACCCCGACGAGCGACGAGGGGCTCACGCCGTACGGCGCGAACCGCCTGCACCAGGAGCGCCGCCTCACCGCCGAGCACGACACGCTCGTCCTGCGGTTGCCGCAGCTCTACGGCGACGGCCTGAAGAAGGGCATCGTCTACGACCTCGCCAACGACTACCGCGTGGAATTCATCCGGCCGGAGGCCGAGTTCCAGTACTACGACGTCCGGCGCCTCTGGAACGATATCGGCACCGCCCTCGAGGCCGGCCTCTCCTCGCTGAACCTCGCCACCCCGGCGCTCCGCAACGATGTCGTCGCAGCCGCGTTCGGCGCCGACATCAGCGCGAACGATCCCGGTCCCGCCGACCCGTTCGCGAGCATGTACACGCGCGACATGCGCACCGAGCACGCCGGGCTGTTCGGCGGCAGCGGGCCGTACCTGCTGGACGCCGAGACCGAGCTGGCGGAGATCCGCGCCTTCGCCGGGTCGCTTCGCGAGGTGCGCTGATGCACGCGGGCCACAAGGTCTCGGCGATCGTCACGTGCGCCGGCAAGGGCACGCGATTCGGATCGAACAAGCTGCTCGTGACGATCGACGGCATGACCGTCATCGAGCGCACCGTACGGGCGATCATGGTCCCCGTCGTCGACGAGGTCATCGTCACGGTGAGCCCGGAGAACGAAGCCGAGTACCGCCGCATCCTCGTCGATGACGCCGGACTCGACGTCGTGCTCGTCGAGGGCGGCGCCGAGCGCCACCTCTCCGCCATGCAGGGGCTGGCTGCCACCACCGGCGACATCGTGATCACGCACGACGGGGTCCGTCCGTTCACGACCCCCGACCTGGTCGAGAAGGTCGTGGAGGCCGCCGTCCAGCACGGCGCGGCGATGCTCGGCATGCCGAGCACCGTGCAGGTCAAGCTCGTGAGCGACGACGGGTTCATCGAGGGGTCGCTCGATCGATCGCACTCTTGGCTCGGCCAGACCCCGCAGGCCTTCCAGCGGGACCTGCTCCACGCGGCGTACCGCGCCGCCGTGGAGTCGGAGTACGCCCGGGTCAGCGACGACGCGGACCTCGTGGCCGAGTACTGCGGGGTCGCGGTCCGCATCATCGAGGGACACGTCAACAACATCAAGATCACGACGCCCCAAGATCTCGGAACGGCCAGACTGATCGCCGAGCACCTCCTCGACGCGGAGGAGTGATGCCCGGCCGTCACGGCCCTCCCGCGGCAGCCTCCCCCGGTTAGGATCGTCTGGTGCCCCTCGTCAGCGTCGTCGTCGCGACCTACTCCCCCGGTGCCGGTCTCGACCGGCTCGTCGCGTCGCTGGATCGCCAGACCCTTCCTGCCGACCGGTTCGAGGTGATCTTCGTCGACGACGGCTCCCCGGACGACACGGTCGAGCGACTGCACCGCATCGCGTCGACTCGACCGAACATCCGCGTCGAGGCCATCGAGAACTCGGGCTGGGCGTCGCGGCCACGCAATGTCGGCCTCGATCTCGCCGAGGGCGAGTACGTGCTCTTCATGGACCACGATGACGAGCTCTACCCCGATGCGCTGCGGGCGGGCGCGGAGTTCGCCAGGCGTCACGGTGCCGATGTGCTGAACGGCAAGGAGGCCCGCACGCAGGACGCGGGCTGGGCTCTCGACACCTATCGGGCCGACTCCCCGCAGGACGTCGGGCGTGAGGACGCCCACCCGCTCGTACCGATGAACCCGCACAAGCTGTACCGCACCGCCTTCCTCCGCGAGCACGGCATCCGCTTCATCGAGGGACGCCGCGTGCTCTGGGAGGACATCTTCTTCAACATCGAGGTCGCCGCGAAGGCTGCGACGATCTCGACCCTGGCCTCGGTGCCGTTCTACCACTGGGTGCAGACGGGCGGCAGCGGCTCGACGACCTTCCGTCGGTCCGACCCCGCATGGTGGGATCACCTGGAGCGGGTGCTCGAGGCGATCGTCGACCGGCTCGGCCGCGACTCCCTGCAAGGACGCCAACTGCGGCGCCACCAGTACGTCAGCCGCATCCTCGGATCGTTCACCCCCGGGTTCCTCCGCCGGCCGGAGGAGGAACGACGGCTCATCGAGGATCGGGCGAGGCGACTCCAGGAGCGCTTCACGGATGTCTCAGACGATGACGACCTCGATCGGGGAGCCGCTGTCGTGGCCGCCGCACTCCGGTCCGGCGACTCCGCCCTCCTGTCGCTCGCGGCGTCGGCGGCCGGCACCGACCGGTTCGGCGCTCCCGTGCTCGACCGGGCCGAGTGGCGAGGCGGGAGGTTGGCCGTGTCGGCGACCGTGACCACGGTCGAACGGCTCGCCGGCGGCGGCACCTTCCGCATCGATGGCGAGCGGGTGCTCGCGGCATCCGAGGACCTCATCGAGGCGCTCGCCGCCGAACTCGAGCTCGATCCGGCCGAACTGGCGGGCCGATACGACGTCGCGGAGGAGCTCGAGGCGACGGCGGCGGCCTTCGCCGTACGAGGTCGAGGCTCGCGCATCGGATGGAGCGTCGAGAGCGAGGTCGGCGCACGTTCCCGGCCGGCTTCCGCCGATGGCAGCGAAGTCAGCCTGCGGCTCACCGTCGACGGGGCCGTCGATGTCCGAGCCGCGCCGTCGGATCCGTTCCTCGACGACCAGGTGTGGGACGTCTTCCTCCGTGTCGACCGCGTGGGTCGACTGCAGCAACCGCGCATCCGCTCCTCGATCGGAGCGCAGGGCGCCCTCGTCGACGGCCGGCCCGTTGTCGCGTACACGAATCGCGATGGGTTCCTCAGCATCGATCTCGGAGGTGGAGTCGCGTCGCTCTTCGATGGTTCGACGCCCTCAGCGGTCACCGGCACGACGCCGTCCGACGGCCGCACCGAAGTGCACCTCAGCCTTCCCGAGGTCGCGACGGCCGGCGCGGGTGAGGGCTCGGGCTGGGTGCTGCTCTCATTCCGGCGGGCGGGTCTTCGCTCGGCGGCGGTCGGCCTGATGCGGCGAATCGCTCGACGCGAGCATCCGCCGGCCAGGTTCCGAGCGCGCTTCCGACCGACCGATGGGGACAGCGCGGGCGGAGGGGTCATCGCGACGCTCGAGCTGCCGGGTCCGGGCCGCTACCGCTGGACCGCCTCGCCGCGCGGCACGCACATGCCGGCGTGGAGCATCCGCGTCGACCGGACCACTGCGCGACTCGAGGTCGCTGCTCATGGCTGAGGCGCCGCGCCCGTCCTCCACTCCCTTCATCAGCGTCGTGGTCCCGACGTACCGTTCCGGCGAAGCATTCGGGCGGCTCCTCACATCCCTCCGCGACCAGACCTTGCCGGCCGAGCGGTTCGAAGTCCTGGTCATCGACGACGGCTCGCCCGAACCGGAGGCGGCAGCCATCGCCAAGATGGTCGGCGAACAGCCGAACGCCCGGTTCCATCGCATCGCGCACACCGGCTGGCCGAGCGCGCCGCGGAACACCGGCATCGATCTGGCCCGTGGCGAATACATCCTCTTCGTCGACCACGATGACGAGTTGTATCCCGGCTCCCTCGCCACCGCCGTGGAAACACTGCAACGCACCGGCGCCGACGTGTTCGCAGGCAAGGAGGCCCGCACCGACCAGGCGAAGTGGGCACTCGACGCGTTCGATGGAAATCACGACGACGCGAGCGAGCGTCTCGGAGTCCACCCGCTGATCCCCACGAACCCGCACAAGGCCTACCGCACCTCGATGCTGCGCGATCACGGCATCCGGTTCCCGGAGGCGGGTCGCCAACTGTGGGAGGACGTCATCTTCAACGCCGACGTGGCCCGTCACATGCGCGGCGTGAGCATTCGTTCCGACGAGCCGTTCTACCACTGGGTCCGGGAGCAGAGCACGACCTCGACCACCTTCGGCGCCGACCTGAAGGAGTGGTGGGATGCCCTCGAGCGCATCATCCGCCATATCGACGCAGTCCTCGGCTCGCAGGAGGACGCGGGTCAACGCGACCAGTTGCTCGTCCACCAGTTCCGGGAACGCGTGCTTCCGGCCGTGGGTCCCGGGCTGCTTCGACGTCCGCCCGAGGATCGCGCGTTCGTCCTCGACCGCGCACGCTCCTTGGTCGACGGGTTCCTGGCACCGCGGATGGATCAGCGCCTGACACGCCACCTCGCCGCACGGGCGCATCTGCTCCGCCTCGGTCGAACCGACCTGGTCGAAGCGCTCGCCTCCTTCGACGACGGGATCCTGGGCATCACCTTCGCGCTGGCTTCTCGCGTCGACTCCGATGACGGCCCCTCCATCCGCCTGGAGACGAAGACGTTGTGGACGGCGCACCACGGGGGCTTCCTCGACCTCGTGGTCGACGGCGATCACGTGCGACGCGCACTCCCCGATCACCTCGCGGCCGAACTGGGAGACGACCTCCTCCTGCTCGACCGCGAGATCGCTGCGGCTTCCACGAGGATCGGTCTCCGCTCCCGGGACACGAAGATGACCTGGCTGGTGCCGACCGAGACGTCCGTGACCGTCGACCCGGCATCGGGCTACCCCGACGTCACCGCGCGATCAGTCGCGGTCCTCACGCCTGAAGCACTTCGCCATGGTCGGCCCATGGCCGCCGGGCGTTGGGACTTCAACGCGAGGAACGAGCTCTTCGGGGTCGTCAACCAGCGAGCTGTGCGGGCGATCGGGAGGTTCGACCGGAATCCGAACGGACGTCAGTACCACGTCTACTCGAACATCCACGCGAATCTGAGCCTTCACGTCCGGCCCTGATCTCCTCCTGGCAGGAGCCCGGGATACTCAGCTCCGTTCGCCCGTCGAGGCCGCCGAATCCTGCCCACCATCGGCGGGCACCGGCTTGGCTCGCAGTGGCATGTCCTCCTGGAGCCGCTCGAAGACGAGGTCGTAGAGCTCGACGACCCGACGATTGTCGCGTCGGATCTCGTTGAGTTCAGCCCTGAGCTCGCGAACCTCCGTCTCATACGAGATCATCCGCTCGAGCATCGAGTCGCTCTGCAGGTCGACCGTCGAGAGCACCTGCAGGTTGTGGTAAGTGCGGGGGAACATTCGTGCGGCAATCCTGCCGAGCATTCGTCTCATGCTGAATCGTCTTCTCTCATCGCCGGAACGGTCTGGTCTGCGGGCCTCGGGCGGATCACGAACTCGACCTCGTCGCGAACCCCATGTGGCGTCTGTCGTCGTCTCGTCTCGCCGAACTCGACATGGAGCCGGTGCTTGCCGAGTTCGGCGCGGAACCACTCCTCGGGGTAGTGCCAGCTCGTCGGGTCGCCGCGCCGGTAGTCGGGCGGGAGGACCGTCGGCACGGTCCCCGTCGCCACCGCCCCGCCGCGCAGGACGAGCTCGAGGAAGTGGAAGAGCGAGTGCCGGTTCGTCCGGGTGAGCCCGTGGAGCACATCAGCGATGCGGACGTGCCAGAGGTCGCCCGTGGCGAGCAACCGCGCCCCGAGCGAGAGCAGGTCACGACGATCGTTGATGTTCACGTACGCGAACCGCGCACCGGGGACGGCGTTCTCGACGGCGATCGAGAGCGCCTCGTGGCTGTAGTCGATGCCGAGCACGTCGCGGCCGGAACTCGCGATGAGATTGGCGGCGGCGCCGGTTCCGCATCCGACGTCGAGCACCCTCGCGCTCGGGGGCAGCGCAGACGCCCAGGCTGCGATCGCATCGCGATCCTGATGATCGAGGTCCACCTCGCCGCCGAGCGACAGGTAGCGCTTCTCCCAGAAGACCCGCCCACGGTTGAAGACGCCGAAGTTGTTCTCGAAACGACGCCGCGTCCATCGGGATGTCTCGAAGACGAATGACGGGTCCGGTACGAGCCAGCTCGGGCCGTACGCGTACTCGAGCCATGCCTCCGGCCGCGCCGGAGCAGGGAGCTCGACCCCGTCGACCTCGACGCGTTGCACCGGAACCAGGTCCTCGCGCCTGACCTCGGGCCCGCGCAGCGCGAACGGCTGACTGTAGAGACCGTCGCGGAAGTATCCGGTGAAGATGTCCACGTAGTGCTCGACGTGGCCCTCTGCGTCGAAGAAGTCGATCTCCAGGTGGGCGAGGCTGTGGCGGACCACCGTGTACCCGTTGCGCTCGAGCACGCGCTGCATGCGGAAGCTGTCCAGCCCGATGTCGGCGGGATCCGAGTGGCGGCTGAGGAACGCCAGGTCGATGTCGTCGTCATGGGCCATGAGGCCTCCGGTGCGCATGTAGCCGAGCAGGCTGCCACCGACGATGTAGACGTCGAACGCCGCGGCCTCGAGCACGCCGACGATGCCCTGCGCGTTCAGCAGCAGGCGGGAGCGCAGCTCGACATTGCCACCGTCGAAGACCGGGCCGAGGCGATTCCACTTGTTCATCGCGAGCGGTCGCCCGGCCGCATCCTGCAGGGTGATGCGATCGTGGGACCGACCGAACCTGAGTTCCGTCGTCCCGATGACCCTTCCGGTGGCGGCGTCGTGCAGCGTCATCGTCGTGCGGCCCTCGAGGTAGGGCTTCAGCGCCGCAGGCCATCGGAGACGTCCCCCGGGAATCGCCTCCGAGGCGACGGACCACACCCGACGTCCGTCGAAGTGGACGTCCACGATGCGGATGCCCTCGAACCAGGATGCATCCAGCTGAACCGCGACGCGAGAGGTCATTTCGCGTTCATCGCCTCGACGGCCTCGGCGATCGGGCCATCGAACACCTTCTTCCCCTTGCGGATGACGACCCCACGTTCGCAGAGTTCCTGCACCATCGCCATGTTGTGGCTGACGATGAGCATCGTCTTGCCCGCCTGGGCGAGCTCGTGGATCTTCTCCGTGCACTTCTTGCGGAAGGGCGCGTCTCCGACCGACAGGATCTCGTCGACCAGGAGGACGTCGAGCTCCACGTGGATTGCGACCGAGAAGGCGAGGCGCAGGAACATGCCCGACGAGTAGTGCTTGACCTCTTGATCGATGAACTCGCCGATCTCCGAGAACTCGACGATGCGATCGAAGCGTTCATCGATCTCGGCCTTGTTCATGCCGAGGATCGCGGCGTTGAGGTAGACGTTCTCACGTCCGGAGAGCTCGGGATGGAATCCGGCGCCCACCTCGATGAGACCGGCGACACGACCGCGCGTGAGGACGCGACCCGCGTCGGGCTCGAGGACCCCCGACACGAGCTTCAGCAGGGTCGACTTGCCGGATCCGTTGAACCCGAGCACGGCGACGCTCTCGCCCTCGGCGACCGAGAAGGTCACGTCGTCGAGCGCGTTGTACGGCGTCGACCCGACCTGCTTGCGCTTGATGCGCGAGATGAACGCCTCCTTCATGGAGTGCGTGTGGCGGATCTGGAAGGTCTTGCGAACGCCCTCGACGATGATGCTGGGGCGTTTCTGCGTGAGTGTGTCGCTCATAGGTCTTGTGCAAAGCTCCGTTCGAACCGGCGGAACACGATCTGCCCGATGACGATCAGGACGGCGCAGATGCCCAGGGACAGGAAGACATCGCCGACGATGCTCGGGGCGAGGGTGTCGGTCGGCGTCGTCGTGGTGGGGGCCCAGAACGCGTAGTGGAAGAGCTCGACGGCGGTCGTGAGCGGGTTGAGCATGTAGATGCGGAACGCCCATTCCGGCAGCGTCGCCTGCACCATGGCGATCGTGTACAGCACGGGTGATGCCCAGGTCGAGAGCATGCGGATGATCTCGACGAAGTTCTGCGCGTCGCGGTAGCGGACGTTGAGCGCGCCGAAGAGCAGGCCGAGGCCGAGGCTCATCATGAGCACGATGACCAGCCCGATGACGAAGGCCCCGAGTGAGAGGAACGTCGGGGTCCACCCGACGAGGATGCACGCCAGCAGCAGGATCGCGACCTGCGGCAGGAAGTGGATCAGGGCGATGATGATCGTCGAGATCGGGAAGAGCTCGCGCGGGAGGTAGATCTTGCGCACGAGTGCACGGTTGTCGACGATGGAATGGGTCGCGTTGCCGAACGCCTCGTTGAAGAGGTTGATCGCGACGACGCCGGCGAAGAGGTAGATCGCGAAGTTCTCGACGTCGCGGTGGAACTGGAGCACCACGCCCATGACGAAGTAGTAGATGAAGAACTGCGCTGCGGGCTTGACGTAGGACCACGTCCACCCGAGCACCGAGTTGCGGTACCGGGTCGCGGTTCCCTTGCGGATGAGCAGACGCAGGAGGTACCCGTGGTTGAAGACGTCGAGCACGCCGCGACCGCGACCGGGAGTCTGGAACCCCGTCAAATCGACAGATGTCATGTGATGGCTGATCTCCGAAAGTGAAAAGGGCCCCGATTGCTCCGAAGCCCCCCGGCATACTAGCCGAGAAAGCTTGCCGTTCCACGACAGCGATTCCGGGGCGCCGCCCACCGGCGCGAGGCCGAGTTCAGCGCGAGAGCATCCCCGCGATCGTGCGTCCGTCGAGGCCGAGGACCGTCGACCCTGCGGGGATCGAGGCTTTCGCCGTCTCCACGAGCCGACCCGAGTCGGGCCGATAGACGAGACCGGTCGAGACGTCCCTCAGGTAGAGCCCACCACGGATGTCGAGTCCGGTGAGCACCAAGGACGCGCATGCGGCATCCGAGAGCGCGACGACACTGAAGCCGGCCGCCAGGTCGGGCGTCACGCGGTTGAGCACGCCCAGCGAGGCCACGTAGGCCTGCGTGCCGCAGGTGACGAAGATACCGAGCGCCGGCGTCTGCGTCTTCAACAGGGCCGGTTCGGCGGGATGCACGACCGAGTACCGGCCCGCGATGCCGAGGTCGGCCGCGACACCCCAGTTCGGCAGGGCGTGCTTCGCGGTGCCGTCGACGAACACGACGGCCTTCGAGTTGGACCCGCGGATGAGCGAGCCGGCCGCCGGCGCCGCACCGCGGGCCGGGAGGACGGAGAGCGCCCCGGACCGAACCGCGAGCGGTGCCGGCGTGACGCCGGCATTCGCCTCGAGCATCGCCGCGGCGGAGATCGGGGCGAAGCCGCCGGCGACCGCCACGCGGTAGCTCGATCCAGACGCGAGGAAGAGCGGCCCGTCGATGCGTGGGGTCCGGACGGGGATGCGCGCGCAGATCGACGAGTGGAGCGTGGTGAACGCGTTTCCGGCGAGCGCGGTCGCGCCCACGTTCTGTCGTTGCCCTCCCGTGACGGCGAAGACGTCGGTCGGACCGCACTTGGCGAATGTCCCGAGGGGGCGAGCGGCGTTGGAGTACCCGGTACGTCGGGACGCGGGAAGAGTCGGCACGGCCCGAGGAATTCGATATTCGTCGGCCAGCGAGATGTTCGGGATGTGCACGAGTTGCCATCCGTTCACCAGGTACGCCTTCGGGTCCCCGGAGAACGCCACCAGCGTCCCGATGTCCAGCGCGGCCCCACCCATGGGCGTCCTCGCGAGCGTCGTCCCGGAGACCTTCACGATCGTCGGCCAGGTCCCACCGTTCTGCGCGGTGAGCTGCTCGGGCGACGAGATCTGCCTGAGCTTGCCGTCGCGCACGAGGTAGACGCTGCGAGCTCCGACCGCTTGAAGGAAGAGCGGCCCGGACACGGTCGACGTCGACTTCGGCAGCAGGGCGCACGTCTCGCTCGCGAGCGATGCGACGGGCAGTCCTCCCGCACCTCGCTGCAACCTGATGAATGTGCCGCTGGATGCGGCGTAGGTGTTCGGGCCGCAACTCACGGCGAGCCCGACGCGGCCGGCTCGTGCGTAGCCGGCGATGACGCTGTCCGAGACGGTCAATGCCGTCTTCGCGAGCCCGTACTCGGGCGCGTACGTCCAGTCGTTCAGGAGTTGGAGGCGATCGCGCCCATCGACGTAGTACACCTGCCTGCTCGACGTCGACTTGATGTACGAATGCGGTGCCGCGAGCGTGCGTCCGGTCTTGTACGTCGCCAGGAGCGCGGACGAGATCTTCGCGAGGAATGGAGCCTTACCGCCGTTGAACGCCGTCGGGGCGGTGCCGATGAGCTTCGCGGCCGTCGGCCGTTCGAGCATCCGGACGACGCCGTCGGGGGCCTTGCCGAACTTGGTCATGGCGCCGCCGACCTTGAACCGCGTGTAGATCGCCTCCGTGACCGTGAGGTACCCGTCGCCGCATCGCGAACCCCAGGCCGCGACGAGCGTGCAGTTCGCGAACCGGTGCGTGGTGCCGCCCTGGATCAGGGCGATCTCTCCGTTGCGGCTGTTCTTGACGAAGAGGGTCGCCGTGCGCCCGGTCGGGATGGAGTTCAGGTAGGACTGGCTGACGACCCGGTGCGTGCCGAGTCCCTTCTGGAACTCGAGGTAGTCGCTGTACGTGGTGATGTGATGCTTCGTCCCCCCGGAGAGGAGGTACACCTCGGGCGTGCTCTCGCCCTTGATCATGGTCGGCTCGGTGCCGTGCGTGCTCCCGAACCAGTCGGTGAAGATCCGCCAGAAGTTCCGGTTGCCGTACGACGAGCATCCGTCGCCGGTGCCGTAGAGGTTCGCGAGCGCCGCGGCATTCGGCCGGTACGGCGTGTACAGGTAGAGGCCCGCCGTGGCCTGGTTCTGGATGTAGACGCTCGAGGTGCCGCAGGCGGCGTTCGGATGCCACTGGATGGTGTTCCACCGCCCGGCGGCGTAGGCACGGTCGGGCCGCGCACGGTACTTCTTGAACTGCCAGGCCGCGTTGTACACCTGGTTGAAGAAGCCGTAGTAGTTGACATCGCAATCGGCCGTGTCGGGGCATCCGTAGCCCGTCGCGGACCGGTACTGCCGCGCGGTCGGCCACGTGTCGCTCACGAGGGCCTGCTCCTTCTCGAGCAGCACGAGCATCGCGCGCGGGTTGATCCCGCAGGCCCTCGACACCCGGACGATGATCGAGGCGGCCGTCTCGTTCGCGGTGCTGGCGGTCGCGGCGCAACCTTCGGATCGCGCCGGCTGCCCGGCCGTGTTCTGGCGGTAGTCCTTCAAGCAGGTGTAGCCCGAGCGGCACGACGGGACACGTGCGTTCAGGAAGGACTGCACCTGAGCCGTGCTCATCGTGCTGCTGTCGTAGAACACCCCGTCGCTGATGATGTCCCCGGCGTCGAACTGCGACCCGTCGGCGGCCTGCGCCGGCTGCGAGCCGAGGTCGGAGACGGCCGGCAGGGCCACGAGCAGCCCGATGAGCAGGCTCATCGAAGCCAGAATGCCCGCGAGACGGTTCCACCCCATTGCACAACCCCCGTTGCCACCGCCGCACCCCCCATACGGGCGGCAGTACCTGACATGCTACGGCCACGGGAGGCCCGAAAGCGAGGATCGGCCTCGCCGCGAGCCCCGGATAGACTGTCCGGGGCCCATCCGGTCCGACGGCGAACTCGGATTCACCGCCACGGATGCCGACACGATTCCCCCTCCTCCACATACCGATCCGGAGCACCGACATCATGCAAGGCAACGTTCTGATCACCGGCGGTGCCGGCTTCATCGGGAGCCGTCTCGCGCGGCGCTTCGTCGACGAGGGCTACCGGGTCACCGTCCTCGACAGCCTGATCCCCCAGGTCCATGGCGACGACCCCGACACGACCTCACCGCTGCTCGCCTCCATCCGCGACAGCGTGACGGTCCTGCGCGGGACCGTCACATCGCGCGAGGATGTCGCGCGAGCGCTCGTCGACCAGGACATCATCGTGCACCTCGCCGCAGAGACCGGCACCGGCCAGTCGATGTACGAGATCGACCGCTATGTCGAGGCGAACGTGGGCGGAACGGCGAAGATCCTCGATGCCCTCGCGAACGGACCGCACCACGTCACGCGCATGGTGGTCGCCTCCTCCCGCTCCATCTACGGCGAGGGGGCGTACCGCACGCCCGCAGGCGACCTCGTCTACCCGCCGCACCGCGACGACGCGGCGATGGCCGCGGGCGACTTCGAGGTGCGCCAGCCGGGTGTCGACGGCCCGCTCGAGCTCGTCGCGACCACCGAGGCCGCGACCATCCATCCGTCGTCGGTGTACGGCATCACCAAGCACGTGCAGGAATCGCTCATCATGACCGTGGCGCCCACGATCGGCATCGAGCCGGTCGCGCTGCGCTACCAGAACGTCTACGGCCCCGGGCAGTCGCTCAAGAACCCGTACACCGGCATCCTCTCGATCTTCTCGACGCTCATCCGGCAGGGCAAGTCGATCAACATCTTCGAAGACGGCGAGGAGAGCCGCGACTTCGTCTACATCGACGACGTCGTGAACGCGACCTTCCTGGCCTCGACCGTGCCCGACGCCGCCGCCCGCATCATCAACGTGGGCAGCGGGGTCGCGACCACCGTCTCCGAGGTCGTCGCGGCGCTCTTCGACGCCTTCGGCACCGAGGTCCCCACCACCATCTCGGGCAACTACCGCCTCGGCGACATCCGCCACAACTTCGCCGACACGAGCCGGCTCTCCGAGGTCCTGGGCCTCGAGGCGACCGTCGACTTCCGCGAGGGCGTGCGTCGGTTCGTCGAGTGGGTGCTCACCGAGCCGGTCGAGGGCGACAACTACCAGCGTTCGCTCGACGAGATGGCCGCCAGGAACCTCCTGAAGTGAGCGTTCCGCGCCTGCTCACCGGGAGCCCGTTCCCCTCGAGGGCGAACAGCCTCAACCTGTTCCGACTGATCCTCGCGGCGCTCGTGCTCTTCGCGCACTCCTGGTACACCGCGGGCGAGGGCAGCGGCCCCGGCATCCAGGGCGAGAACCTCGGCGGATGGGCCGTGGCCGGCTTCTTCGTCATCAGCGGGTTCCTGATCACCACGAGCCGGTTCACCAACTCGGCCGGCGACTTCCTCGTGCACCGCATCGCCCGCATCTTCCCCGCCTTCATCGTCTGCCTCGTGGTGACCGCGCTGGTCTTCGCGCCCATCGCAGCCCTGTGGGAGCGGGGAACCCTCGCGGGGTTCTTCACCACGCCGGTGACGCCGCTGAACTTCATCTGGGCCAACTCGGGCCTGAAGATGCAGCACTACGACATCGCCGGCACCCTCTCGACGGTGCCGTACCCCGGCGCATGGAACGGGTCGCTCTGGACCCTCTACTACGAGTTCCTCTGCTACCTGACGATCTGGCTGCTCGGATCGCTCGCGGTGGTGCGCCGCTCCCCCGTGATCGTCACCGGCGTCTTCGTCCTCAGCGTCGTGGCGTATGCGAACATCGATCTCGTCCGGCGCCTCGGGCTGAACGAGGACTTCGTCCTGCTCATGCGGCTCCTGCCGTTCTTCATGGGCGGCGCCGTCGTCTACTACGTCATCTCGCGGTTCGGCCTGAGTCCCGTCATCGGCATCGGCTCGCTCGTGGTGACCGTGGCGCTCATCGCCTTCATCCCGCACTGGGGCGGCCAGGTCTCGGCTCCGTTCATGGCGTACGGGCTGCTGTACCTGTCGACGATCGTCCCGCAGCCCCGGTTCATCGCGAAGAACGACGTCTCGTACGGCTTCTACATCTACGCGTGGCCGATGCAGCAACTCCTGATGCTGCCGGCGCTCGCGCAGTACGGCATGGCCGTCTACATCGGTGCGACCGTCGTGCTCACTGCGATCTTCGCGGCCGCGAGCTGGTTCCTCGTCGAGCGGCCCGTGATGCGCCTCGCGAAGGGGCGCCGGCCGACGCGACCGGTCGAGGTCGGCGCGGCCGCCTGAGTCAGCGGCTCCCGCGCAGCCGACGCAACCGGCGCAACCGGCGCCGAGCTTCGGACCTGGCGCGCACCAGCATCCAGCGGGATGCGAGTGCCGCACGGATGCCGCGGGGTCGCGGCGTCGACGCGTTCGACTCGTGGACCCGACGGTACAGGGTGGGCTCCTCGACGTGCACGATCGACCGTGCCTCGTTGCCGGCGATCGCGAGCCAGAGGTCGTGGGACTCGGTGAGGAAGCGCGGGAACGGCGTGACGAGGTCGAGCGCGCCGCGCCGCAGTCCCATCGCGCACCCGAAGTACGGCGCATCGCCCAGCATGATGCGCAGGACATTGCGGCGGTGCTGCGAGGACTGCGCACGTTCGAGTCGCCACGGGCGTCCGGTGAGCGGCGAGGGCAGCGGCTCGTCGGTGCCGAGCACGACCAGGTTGGAGGCGACGATCGACGCCCCGGACTCCGCGAGCGCGGAGAGCAGGACGTCGAGCCGGCCGGGGATCCAGACGTCGTCCTGATCGGCGAGGAGCAACACGTCGCCCGTCGCGCGCGAGAGCGCGGACTCGAAGCTGCGCACGTAGCCGGCGTTGACGGTCGCCCGGGTCAGGTGGACACGCGGGTCGTCGAGGGCCTCGATGAGCGCGACGGTGTCGTCGGCGCTCGCGTCGTCGACGATGACGAGCTCGTCGTCCGACGCGAGCTGCGCAAGGATCGAGTCGACCTGTTCGAGCACGTAGGCGGCACCGTTGTACGTCGCCATGCACACGCTCACCCGTGGTCTCGGATGCTCCACGCCGAACCTGCTCCCGGTGAATCGCAATGGATCGAGCGACATAGACTGTCGGTCGATGAGATCTGTCCTCTTGAGGTTAGCCGGATTCACGGGAGCACCGATCCTGTCGGCCCTCGCCCCCTTCCTGCTCCTCCCGATCATCTCCCGCGTGACCGGACCGGGCGGATGGGCCGACTTCTCGGCCGGGCAGTCCATCGGCATCCTCGGCATGGTGGTCGTGTTCTTCGGGTGGGGCGTCGTCGGTCCGGTCCGCGTCGCCAGGACCACGGATGCCACGGGCCGGGCGCACATCCTGCGCGAGAGCCTCGTCTCCCGGTCCATCACGACCGTCGTCGCGATCCCGCTCGTGATCCTCACCACGGCGCTCGTCACCGGCCCCGACTTCAAGGTCGAGTCGATCGCGATGGCCGTCGCCATGACGCTCGGCGGCCTGTCGCCGTCGTGGTTCTGCATCGGCGCCGCTCGCCCCGGCGACCTCATGCTGTACGACTCGGGCCCGAAGCTGGTCAGCGCGCTCGTCGCGATGCCGGTCCTCCTGATGGGCGGCCCGGTGCTGTTCTATCCCATCGTCCTCGCCGTCGCCACCGTGGTGGCGGCCATGGCCCACGCGTTCATCGGCCTCCGAGGTTCCTCGGCGAAGAGGGTCGGGCTCGGCGACGGCTTCCGCGTGCTCCGGGTGCTGTTGCCGACGGCCGCGATCGACGCCGCCGGCAACGCGTACGGGACCACGCCCGTCCCGATCGCCACGGCCGGACTCCCACCCGCTGAGGCGAGCTCGTTCGCCTCGGCCGACCGCCTCTACCGCGTCGGGGTCCTCGCGGTCATCGCGCTCGGCAACGCATTCCAGGCCTGGGTCCTCGAGCCCGACGCGACGAGTCCGGCCAGGCGGCATCGCGCCGCGATCATCGCCCACGTCGGGCTGGGCGTCTTCGGCGCCGTGGGCCTCGCGCTCCTCGGACCGTGGGCGTCCGGGTTCATCTTCGGCGCGGCGGTCGCCGCGGACCCGCTCACCTGCACCCTCTTCGGCGCGGCCTTCTTCTGCATCTCGAGCGCGACGCCGTTCATCCGGAACATCCTCATTCCCCACGGTCGCTATCGCTTCGTGCTCGCGACCACGCTCACGGCATCGGTCGTCGGTGTGACGATCATGACGCTGGGTTCGATCAACGGGCTCGAGTCGGTCGTCGCCGCGGGCGTCGCCGCCGCGGAGGCGACCTCGCTGCTCATCCTCGTGGTTCCGGGCCTCCGGATGATCAACACCCCGGCGCCGCACCCGGTCACCGTGCAGACCGCAGAGGTCGAGGGCAGCCCGAGCAGCTGGTGATCCGGCGCGTCAGCGCGGTGCGAGCGACTGGTCGTCGGGTCGATCGATGCGCGGCGTCGCCCAGCGGATGCCACGCGCCACCCGGAGCGTCGCCTCGTCGCCGCGCCCCATGCGTCCAGCCCGGGCGTCCGAGACGGCGGCCCGGTAGACGCGCCAGAGGGACCGCCTCGGCCGCGCCAGGGTCGCCGCCACGATGAAGTGGAGCAGCTCCACCGCCGTGTCCCTGGCGATCCACGCCGGCTGGGTTCGGCGGAACTCCCGATTGACGACGATGCGGTTGCGAACCCGGTAGTAGTACCGGAACGGGGTGCTGAGGGTGACGTCCTTCGGACCTCGTCCGAGGGTGACCGCCCGGAGCCAGGCGGGACGCTCGTACGCCGCCCCGAGCGAATGCGGGAGGCGGACCCCCTGGGCCGCGATCCCGCGCAGTCCCGCCGTGGTGCACCGCAGCTCGAACTCGGTGTCCACGAGGTCGATGAACAGGTCGGCGCGGAGCGTGCCGACCCGGTCGAACGTGGCCATCGGCACGAGCATTCCGGACTGGATCGCGTGCCGCGTGAAGAGCGTGCCGTCCTCATGGCGTTCGGCCACCTGGCTCACCGAGGCGAACCGCTCCGGCACGGCGAAGGCCACCGCGTGGCCATGGCCCACCGCGAGCCCCGCGGCGGCCAGCAGTCGACCCACGGATGCCGCGGGCAGGCGGGAGTCCTGATCGAGCGTGAGCACATGCGTGGCGCCGCTCGCGCGGGCGTGGTCGATCCCGCGGTTCAAGGCGGAGGCGATCCCGGAATTCGTGGGCGACCGCAGCACCGTCGCACCCGCGTGTTCGATCCGTTCGAGCACGTCGTCGGCGTCGGGACCGCTCCCGTCGTCGACGACGACGATCTCGTCGACATGACCTCGGAGGTCGGTCACGCTCGCGACCAGCGCGGGCTCCGGTCGGAACGCCGAGATCACCACGTGGATGCGGTCATCACCCGGCACGGGCGGGTTCACCGCGAGTCGTCCTCGAGGGTCGGCTCATCGGGCACCCGGTCCACAACGGGCGTCGCATTGGGGCGCGACGGCGGTTCGGCCGTGACGACACCGCGTTCCAGCTGGTCGAGCCTGGCGGAGAGCCGCTCGACCTCGGTGTTCAGGAGCGCCGCTTCTTCGGCGACGCGCCGGATCTCGTCCTCGGCCTGCGAGATCTCCCAGGACAGGTGCAGGCTCACGCCGAGCAGCAGGACGATGGCGAGGGAGAAGAGCAGGTTCGACGGCACCTGGACGCCGAGCGCGAGCGTGAGGCCCTCGAGCAACTGCGGGAAGATGCCGAGCACGAGCACCACGAGGCCGATCACGATCCAGAAGAACGCGTACTTCTCGCGGAGCTTGCGCGTGAGCAGCATGTACACGACGATGCTGACCAGGACGAGCGCGAGGGCGATGCCCAAGAAGACGATCACGCGGTCTGACCTCCCGTGGTCTTGCCCGGGCGCATCAGCGCGAGTCCGAGGGCGAAGATCGACCGGAACAGGTAGACGCTCGCTCCGATCGGGTTCTGGCTCGGGTTGCCGTACATGCGCTGGCGCATCGCGACCGGGACCTGGGTCACAGAGAGCCCCGAGTGCACCGCGGCGACGAGCGAGTCGAGCGTGTCGCCGAGGTACTCGGCCGGGTAGTAGCGCACGTACTGCGCGATCGCCCGACGGTTCGCAGCGCGGAACCCCGACGTGACGTCCGTCAGGCGCGTGCCCGCGACCTTCGACATCACGCCGGCGAGGAACACCATCGCCCAGCGCCGCGGGCCCTTGACCGCGTAGTCGCCCTTGTCGGCGAACCTCGCGCCGATCGAGATGTCGGCGGTGCGAAGGCCCTCGAGCACCCGCCCGATCTCGGCGGGATCGTGCTGCCCGTCGGCGTCGACCTGGATCGCGGCGTCGTACCCGCGACGCTGCGCGTACGTGAAGCCGGCACGCATCGCGCCGCCCACGCCGAGGTTGAACGGGAGCGCGATGACGGTCGCGCCGGCGGCACGTGCCACGGCGGCCGTGTCGTCGGTCGAGCCGTCATCGACGACGACGACATCGAGGCCGGTCGTTCGGCTGAGGATCTCGTGCACCGTGTTGCCGACGTTGGCCTGCTCGTTCCACGCCGGGACGATGACCAGCACACGCCCGAGCGAGTCATTCATGATGGGTTCGAGCATAGCAACGGTGTCTGGCGCGTCCTGCGCGGCGGCGCTCATCGAAGGCCCCCGCACGCAGTGATCTCGTAGAGCCGCGCGTCGCCGATCTCGCGCACGAGTTCGACCGATTCGGAGGTCGCCAGCTCGTCGAACCCGGTGTAGTCGTGCTTGCCGCCGTGGACCTCGCGGGAGCCGAAGTCGAGCACGAACCCGACGTTCTCTGCCTCGAGCGCCGCGCAGAGCTCCGCGCCGGCGCCGGGCTCGTCGAGTTCGTCGTAGATGGTGCCGACCTCTTCGGAGATGTCCATGAGGGTGTGCGGCATGAGGACGCGTCGGTCCGCGATGGCGTACGCCAGCCCGGCGCCGGTCCACGCGCTGCCGGCGACGGCGACGTCCTCGGGGACGAGTCCCGGCAACTCCTCGAGCAGCTGCAGCTCGTCCGGACTGAGCAACCGCGCGTCATCGGTGAAACGGTAGCCGTCGGCGGCGCCGTCGATCGCACCCGTGATGCTGCGGCCCTGCATGGAGAGCCCGAGGAGCAGGACGGCCAGCGTCGCGACCGCGGCCTGCAGCACGCGCCCGCGATTCGTCACGAGGCGCGTATAGGTGCCCGTCGCGGCCAACTTCTCCCAGAGGCTCGCCACGCCGATGGCGGCGAGCGGGACGATGGCGACGGCCACGAGCGCCGCGAGTCGAGGCGTGTTGTTGTACCAGGACGCGGTGATCAGGTTGCGGATCGTCGCGCTCGAGACGCCGGCGACCACGATGTAGAGCGACCCGGCCACGACCAGGAGCGAGATCGCGACCCAGTCGGCGGGGCGCCGGCGCATCGCGGCGAAGACGACACCGGCGATCATCGCGATCGCGACGACCTCGGCGATCGGCGTGTGGTACATCGAGACCGTGATCACCTCGCCGAGTGCTTGACCGGCGAGTCCGATCGCAGGCCACAGCGTCGCCTCGAGCGGCGGCCGCAGGACGCGGATCGCCACCAACCCGACCCCGAGGTACACCACGAACCCGATGATCGCGATGACCCTCTCGCGCGCCGCGGCACCCGACCTGAGCAGGCGGATGAGCGCGACCACGGCGATCGGCAGCGAGAACGCGAGCCAGGCCATGAATGCGCCGGGGTGCGTCAATGCGAGCGCCGGGAGCGCGCCGGCGAGCACGACGGTCGACCACACCGGATCGAGGCCGGTCGACTCGCGTCCCAGCCGGAAGAGTGCGACCGTGGCGGCCACCGCGGCAGGCACGAGCGCGACACCTGCGTGGTACGGGTAGAGCACGCCGTAGTCGACGAGCAGGTATGGGAACGCCGGGATCGACGCCGCCGCGAGACCGGCGGCGAATGCGACCGACGGCTTCGTGCCGCCGAGCGCACGCGCGAGCAGCACGATGCCGAGCGGCCACGCGACTGCCGAGAAGGTGATCCAGGTGGCGTTCACGGCGACCGGGATCGTGACCCCCGTCAGCTGCACCACGAGCGTCGCGACGTCGTGCCATCCGACCGGGTAGAACCACAGTGCACCGGAGGTCATCGCCCCGACGTCGAGCGGCGAGCCGCTCCCCGTGTCGAGGATGTAGCGGACCGCGTTGAGGTGGTAGATGTTGTCGAACGTCTGCGAGATGCCGCCCGGTTCTCCGACGATCTGCACCGACCTGATCCCGATCACGACGGCGGCGAGCAGAACCCCGACTCCGAACGCCCACATGCCGGCGTTGCCGGCATTCGACGACGCGGACCATGCGCCCTGCGTCGGAGCGGAATCGGATGCCGCCGCGGCACCGCCCCGGCGCGACGCGGTCAGCCGCCTCGCGGCCCAGAGCGCGAGGGCGAGCACGACGGTGAACAGCAGCGCGGGGACCCACGACCAGGTCAGGCCGATGAATGGGGCGACGAGGGCGGCAAGCGCGATCGCCGTCACCGAGAACGGCGCGGAGAGCCCCCACATCCACGCGCCGCGGAGCCCGACCACGCGGGCGAGGAGCAATCCGGGGAGCACCATGATCGCCGCAGCGATGGTCGACGCCCACGCAAGATCGAGCCACGTCATCTCAGGTCGCATCCCTTCACACGCTTCCGGAGATCGGCGGCGTCGGTCTCCAAGGATACCGCCAGCGTCCTGCGGGGAACCGCCACGCCGTCATCGGCGCCCGGATGCCGCTCCGGTGGTCGAGCCGTCCGGTCCGGCCACCCCGGCCGGCATGGGACGATTGACGGGTGACTCTCGACATCATGATGCCGTTCTACGGTCGCATCGACCACTTCAAGCTCGCGGTGCAGAGCGTGCTCGCCCAGACCGACCCCGACTGGCGCCTCGTGATCGTCGACGACGTGTACCCCGACCTGAGCGCGGGCGAGTGGGCATCGGCGATCGACGACCCCCGGGTCACGTACCTCCGCAACGAGGAGAACCTGCGCCCGAGTCGCAACTACCGCAAGTGCGTGAGCCTCATGGAGCATCCGTTCGCCGTGATCATGGGCTGCGACGACATCATGCTCCCCGGCTACGTCGCGCGGGTGAACACGCTGGCCTCCCGATTCCCGAACGCGGCCGTGATCCAACCCGGCGTCGAGGTGATCGACTCCGACGGCGGGCTGCATCGCCCGCTCGCCGACCGGGTGAAGGCGCTCTACGAGCCGAGGGGCTCCGGCGTGCGCATCCTCGAGGGTCCGTCGATGGCCAAGAGCCTCCTCCGCGGCAACTGGACCTACTTCCCGTCGCTCGCGTGGAACGTCGAGCGCCTCCGCCGGCACGAGTTCCGCGTGGATCTCGACGTCGTGCAGGACCTTGCGATGCTCCTCGAGCTCGCCAAGGACGGCGGCTCGCTCGTGGTCGACGACGAGGTCGTGTTCCAGTACCGGCGCCACGCCGAGAGCGTCTCGGCCGTGACGGCCCCCGACGGATCGAAGTTCGCCCAGGAGCGCGTGGTCTTCGCCGAGGCGGCTCGCGACCTCTCGGAACTCGGATGGCACGGTGCCGCGCGGGCGGCCAGGCTGCATCTCACCTCGCGCCTGCACGCGGCGGCGGACCTGCCCAAGGCCGTGCTGGCGAAGGACCCGAAGGGCTTCCGCAGCCTCGCACGGCACACGTTCGGTCCCGCCCGCGTCGAGTGAGTCGACGCGGGCGGATCCCTCGGCTCAGTCGGAGGAGCCTCGGAGCGATCGGTCCCAGCTGGCGGCCGACGTGATCTCGGGCAGTGCCTCGCGATACTGCTTCGAGAGGGCGTCCCATTCCTTGCGGGTCCGCAGGTTCAGCCGCACCGCATCCACGAGCTGCTTGCGGAACGTGCGCGGGTTGCGGACATGCCACGTGGCGCCGGACCCCTCCGCATTGCTGACGAGCACGCTGTCGTAGCGGCTCACCTCGAACCAGCGCGCATCCTGGTACGGAAGGTGGGCGGACGGCCGGACGGAGGCATCTGCGACCGGACGACGGAAGGCGTGACGCCAGACGGTCTTCAGCAGCCACGACACGAAGGCCAGGCCGCGCGGGCCGGGGTCGGCGCGGCCGGTCGCCACCTCGGGGATGTCGCGCGCCGCGAACTTCGGCATGTCGGTGGGATCGCGGAGCAGTTTCGACTCCCGGAACTGCGAACCCAGCGCCCGCACCCGCGGAAGGCGGTCGAGCATGTCCGCGTGCAGCTGGTCCGGGCCCTCGAAGACGTTCCGGATGGCCGCGTGCCGCATCGCCACCGTGTAGTAGTCCATGGTGAACAGGTTCTTCACGTCGATCGCGAGGTTCGAGCGCCAGAGCTTGCCGCCTCGTGCGGCCGGCGAGTGCAGCAGGGCCGCGACGAGGCGGTTCCGGGCGTGGAAGAACGCCTGCCAGTCGTGCGAGTCGTCCTTGTCGACCCAGGACACGTGCCAGACCGCCGCACCCGGGAGGCTCACCGTCGAGTGCCCGTGCGCGCGGGCCCGCAACGCGTACTCGGCGTCGTCCCACTTGATGAACACCGGGAGGGAGAGTCCGATCTCCTTGATGATCGAGACCGGGATGAGTGACATCCACCACCCGTTGTAGTCGACATCGAAGCGGCGGTGCAGCCAATTCGTCTGGCGCAGGTTCGACTCGGCGAGATCATGCCTCGCGGGGGTGAACGGCCCCCACATGAACGGCTGCCAGTGGATGCCCTCGGCGAAGGCATGCAGCTTCGACTTGTCGTACATGTCGAACATGTGGCCGCCCACGATCGTGGGCTTCGTGCAGTGGTTCGCGAAGAGGACGGCACGCCGCAGGCTCTCGGGCTCGATCTCGACGTCGTCGTCGAGCAGGATGATGTAGTCCGACGCGTCGGCCTCGCTCGTCTCGAGCATCCCGCGGGAGAAGCCGCCCGAGCCGCCGACGTTCGCCTGCTCGATGACGCGCAGTCGATCGCCCAGTCGCTCGGCTGCGAGCGGGAAGCCCGCGTTCTCGACGATGCGCTCACTGCCCTGGTCGACGACGAGGACGCGGTCGATGTACGCCATCGCGTCGTCGTCGTCGCCGATCTCGGCGATCAGCTTGGTGCAGTAGGCCCCGCGGTTCAGCGTCGTGATCGACACGGTGGCGCTGCCGTCGACGACCGCGCTCTCGCCGTCGAGCGCGAGCCAGTCGGCCTGGACGAGCTCGAGCGGCTCGTCGCCGGCGATGAGGTCGAACCACAGCCAGCCGCCGTCGAGGAAGGAATTGAACGGCAGGACGAATTCGCTCGTCGTCGCACCCGTGACCTCGACGCCGTCGACCCGCTGGATCACGCCGCGCGCGTTCGAGCGGAACACGACGACACGACCGGGCCCCTCCGTCTGAACACGGAGGCGGGTGCCGGTGAGCACGGTCCACGCGTTCCAGTAGCTCGCGGGGAACGCGTTGAAGTAGGCCGCGAGCGAGACGGTCTCGGAGGCGGGCAGGCGGAGGCCGCGGCGCCCGCTCAGCCAACTCAGGCCGTTGCGGCTGGTCACCCGCGAGGGGCGCCGGTCGTGGCCCTCGATGAAGAGCCCGCGTGCCTTCGCGAGCAGGTTGTCGTCACTGTCGCCCGAGTAGGACCACGACCACGTCTCCGCATCGAGGTAGAGCGGGAGGGCCTGGGGATCGCCGTGCTCCGGGAAGATCACGCGCTGCAGCACGAGGGGATCGGTCGTCATGGTTTCCTTCGATCTCGAGAGTCGGCGGGCGAGCGTCGTACGAACGGAGGGCTCAGCCGAACGCCGGCTTCAACTTGTTCTCGAACATGGAGAGCGCGGATCCGATGGCCATGTGCATGTCGAGGTACTGATAGGTGCCGAGGCGTCCGCCGAAGTACACAGCAGCCTCGGCTTTGGCGAGCTCGCGGTAGGCGAGCAGCTTCTCGCGATCGGCCGGGGTGTTGACCGGGTAGTACGGCTCGTCCTCGCGCTCCGCGAACCGGGAGTACTCGCGCATGATGATGGTCTTGTCGGCGGGGTGCTCGCGCTCGGGGTGGAAGTGCCTGAACTCGTGGATTCGCGTGTACGGCGTCTCCTCGTCGGCGTAGTTCATGACCGACGTGCCCTGGTAGTCGCCGATCGGGAGCACCTCCCGCTCGAAGTCGAGCGTCCGCCAGGCGAGCTCGCCGCGGGTGTAGTCGAAGTAGCGGTCGACGGGACCGGTGTAGACGATCGGCACCTTGCCGACGAGCGCCGTCTTGTTGATGGGCTGCGACTCGTCGAAGAAGTCCGTCGAGAGCCGCACCTCGATGAGCGGATGGTCCGCCATGCGCTCGATCCACGCGGTGTATCCGTCGACGGGAAGGCCCTCGTGGGCATCGTTGAAGTAGCGGTTGTCGTACGTGTAGCGGACGGGGAGCCGCGAGATGATCTCCGCCGGCAGTTCGCTGGGGGACGTCTGCCACTGCTTGGCCGTGTAGTCCCGGATGAAGGCCTCGTAGAGGGGGCGGCCGATGAGCGAGATCGCCTTCTCCTCGAGGTTCGCCACGTTGGACGAATCCACCTCGGAGGCCTGCGAGGCCACGAGGTCGCGGGCCGCCGCCGGTCCGTGCGCCGAGCGGAAGAACTGGTTGATGGTGCCGAGGTTGATGGGGAGCGGGAACACCTCGCCGCCATGCGTGGTGTAGACCTTGTGCACGTAGTCGGTGAACGCCGTGAACCGGTTCACGTACTCCCAGACGGTCGGGTTCGAGGTGTGGAAGAGGTGCGCTCCGTAGCGGTGCACCTCGATGCCGGTCTCGGGATCGGCCTCGCTGTACGCGTTGCCGCCGATGTGATCGCGGCGATCGATGACCAGCACGCGCTTGCCCAGTTCGGCGGCGCAGCGCTCGGCGATGGTCAGGCCGAAGAACCCGGATCCGACCACCACGAGATCGACGTCAGTCGTCACGATTTCTCCCATTCGTTCACGACGGCCGCGCGGGCGCGGCCGACCTTCGATTGTACCCGGGCGGCCCCTCGGCCCCCGGCCGTCCGGACTCGGGGGGCGGTGCACAGCGCGCGAGGCGGGCTGGCCCGATCAGCGCTCGGCGAGCAGGCGCGTGAGATAAGTGCCGTAGCCGCTCTTCACGAGCGGTGCGGCGAGTCGCTCGAGCTGGGCGTCATCGATCCAGCCGGCGCGCCAGGCGATCTCCTCGATGCAGCCGATCTTGAATCCCTGGCGCTCCTCGATGACGCGCACGTAGTCGCTCGCCTGCATCATCGACTCGAACGTCCCCGTGTCCAACCACGCCGTTCCGCGGTCGAGCACCTGCACCTGCAACCGGCCCCGTTCGAGGTAGCGCTCGTTGACCGTGCTGATCTCGAGTTCACCGCGGGGGCTCGGTTCGACGTCCTTGGCGATCGCGACCACGTCGTTGTCGTAGAAGTAGAGACCGGGAACGGCGTAGTTGCTCTTCGGCTCCTCCGGCTTCTCCTCGATCGAGACGGCACGGAACTCGTCGTCGAACTCGACCACGCCGTAGGCCCGCGGGTTGCTGACGTGGTACGCGAAGATCAGCGACCCGTCGATGTCGGTGTTGCCGCGAAGCGCGGTGCCGAGGCCGGCGCCGTGGAAGATGTTGTCACCGAGGACGAGGGCCACGCTCTCGTCGCCGATGAACTCCTCGCCGATGATGAAGGCCTGCGCGAGGCCGTCGGGCGAGGGCTGCACGGCGTACTCGAGCCGCATGCCGAGGCTCGACCCGTCGCCCAGGAGGGCCTGGAACTGATCGGAGTACTCGGGCGTCGTGATGATCAGCACCTCGTTGATGCCCGCCATCATGAGCGTCGACAAGGGGTAGTAGATCATCGGCTTGTCGTAGATGGGCATGAGCTGCTTCGAGATGCCCTTGGTGATGGGCCACAGGCGCGTGCCGGAGCCGCCCGCGAGGATGATGCCGCGCATCAGGCGGCTCCGCCCAGGCTCGCGTAGAACCGCTTCGCCTCGTCCCAGGTCGGGAGGAGTCCGGCGGCAGCGGCCTCCTCCAGGCCGGGCGCGACCTCGTCCTTCGGCGACAGGAGCGGAACGCCCGCCTCGGCCGGGAACTCGAGGCCCACAGCCGGGTCGAGGGGGTTGATGCCGTGCTCGCGCTCGGCATTGAACGGCGCGCTGACCAGGTAGCTCACGATCGCGTCGTCGGTCAGGGCCACGAAGCAGTGACCGAGGCCCTCGGAGATGAAGATCGCCTTGCGGTCCACGTCGTCCAGCCGGACGGCGTCCCACTGGCCGAAGGTCTCGGAGCCGACCCGGATGTCGATGACGAAGTCGAGCACGGCGCCGTGCGTCGCCGTGACGTACTTCGCCTGGCTCGGCGCGATGTCGGCGAAGTGGATGCCGCGCACGACCCCCCGCTTGGAGACGGAGGTGTTCGACTGCACGATGGGGAATCGGCGCCCGATCTCCTGCTCGAGGCGATCGCCCCGGAACCATTCGAGGAAGACACCCCGGTCGTCGCCGAATTGCTTCGGGGTGATCTCGTAGCTGTCGGGGATCTTCAGTTCGCGGATCTGCACCGCAGGAGTCTACCAATAGGACGCATCGGGACTCACCCGCGTCCGCGTGACCGCAGCGCGGAACTCGCACGGCGCATCGGCGCGGTGATCTTCCAGCTGGTGCTGGTCTCCAGGTCGCGCACGCGCTGCTCGGCGGCGGCGAGCTTCGCGGCCGCCGCCGCGTGGCGGGCGGCATCCGCCCTCGCCTGCGCCGACGCGCTGATCCGGCGCCCGCGCTCGTGGTAGAAGTCCCTGACCTCGTCGCCGTCGACCCGGCCCGCGTCGAGGAACGCCGACATCCGCGCCGGCACCTCGGGGCCGACCGCGAGCACGCCGAGGCCGTGCCCGTGCTCGAACCCGAACGACGGGTATCTGTCGCGGACCTCATCCCAGAACTTCCAGACGCCGAAGTCGCGCTTGCGCTCGGTGGTGTCGTGGCAGATGACCACGCCCCGATCGGAGACGTTGGGGAGCCACGACTCGAAGTCGTGCCAGACATCCTCGTATCGGTGCCGGCCGTCGATGTGGAGCAGGTCGATGCTCCGGTCGGGGGTCGGGCCGGCGAAGTCGTCGAACCACCCCCGATGCAGCTCGCCGATGCCGGGATACAGCTCGGAGGTCGTCGCCGCGACGGCGTCGTACACCGCCTGCCCGTAGAAGCCGGCATGCTCGTCGCCCATCCACCCGTCCGTCGCCGTGACGACGGTGTCGAGGCCGAGCCGCTTCACCGCCTCGCAGAACACGAAGTACGAGAACCCGCGATGCGTCCCGAGCTCGACGATCGTGCGCGGCTCGACCGCGTCCACGAGCCAGAAGGCGAAGGGCGCGTGCTGGTACCAGGCCGAGCCGACGAAGCGCTCCGGCTCCCAGTACGATGCCGCGCTGATCCATGGGTGTTCCCGCACGTGGGCCCTCCTCGCTCTCGACGTCCCGAACTTCGCGCGCGAAGCGCTCAAGGTAGACTCTCGCAGGCAGCGCACGATCACAAGGAAAGGCATTCATGAAGATCCTCGTCACCGGAGGCGCCGGGTTCATCGGCTCGAACTTCGTGCATTTCGTGCTTGCGAACACCGACCACTCGGTGACCGTCCTCGACAAGCTCACGTATGCCGGCAACCGCGCCTCGCTCGAGGGCCTGCCCGAGGAGCGCTTCGCATTCGTGCACGGCGACATCGCCGACGCCGGGCTCGTCGACCAGCTCGTGCCGACCCACGACGCGGTCGTCCACTACGCCGCCGAGAGCCACAACGACAACTCGCTCGACGACCCGCGGCCGTTCCTCGAGACGAACATCATCGGCACCTACACGCTGATCGAGGCGGCTCGGCGCCACGGCGTCCGCTTCCACCACATCTCGACCGACGAGGTCTACGGCGACCTCGAACTCGACGATCCCGCCCGCTTCACCGAGCAGACCCCGTACAACCCGTCGAGTCCGTACTCCTCGACGAAGGCCGGCAGCGACCTGCTGGTACGCGCCTGGGTGCGTTCCTTCGGGCTGCAGGCCACGATCTCGAACTGCTCGAACAACTACGGGCCGTACCAGCACGTGGAGAAGTTCATCCCCCGTCAGATCACGAACGTGCTCCGCGGCGAGCGCCCGAAGCTGTACGGCACGGGCGAGAACGTGCGCGACTGGATCCACGCCGACGACCACTCCTCCGCGGTGCTCACGATCCTCGAGCGCGGTCGCATCGGCGAGACGTACCTCATCGGCGCCGACGGCGAGAAGAACAACAAGGACGTCGTCGAACTCATCCTGACCGAACTCGGACAGCCGGCCGACGCCTACGACCTGGTCACCGACCGCCCGGGCCACGACCTCCGCTACGCGATCGACTCGACCAAGCTTCGGACCGAGCTCGGCTGGACGCCGAGGTTCTCCGACTTCGCGGCGGGACTCGCCGACACGATCGCCTGGTACCGCGACCACGAGGACTGGTGGGTTCCGCAGAAGGACGCCACCGAGGCCCGCTACCTGGCACAGGGGCAGTAGGCGTGCGGGTGCTCATCACCGGGGCCGCCGGCATGCTCGGCCACGACCTGCAACGTGCGTTCGACGGCAGGGAGGTCACGGCCCTCGGCCGGGCAGACCTCGACGTGACGGATGCCGCGGCGGTCCTCGATGCCGTCGCGGGCCACGACGTGGTGGTCAACGCCGCCGCGTACACGAAGGTCGACGACGCGGAGACGCACGAGGCCGAGGCCTACGCGATCAACGCGACGGGTGCGGCGAACCTCGCCGAGGCCGCACGCGAGCACGGCGCGAAGCTCGTGACCGTCTCGACCGACTACGTCTTCGACGGGTTCGCGAGCGAACCGTACGCCGAAGACCGGCCCCGGGATCCGATCAACGCGTACGGCCGGACCAAGGCGGCCGGCGAGGAGTTGGCCCTCGCTGCGCACCCCGAGGGCACGTACGTCGTCCGGACGGCCTGGCTCTACGGCGAGGACGGGCCGAACTTCGCCGCCACCATGCTCCGCATCGCCGCCCAGCGCGAGACCTGGACCGTCGTCGACGACCAGGTCGGGCAGCCCACCTGGACGTTCGATCTCGCGACCCGAATCCGCGAACTGCTCGAGGCCGACGCCCCCGCCGGCATCTACCACGGCACGAATTCCGGCCGCACGAGCTGGTTCGGGTTCGCCCGCGCCGTACTCGAGGAGGCCGGGCTCGACCCCGAACGCGTCCAGCCCACGACGAGCGCGGAGTTCGTCCGCCCGGCGCCTCGGCCGGCGTTCAGCGTGCTCGGCCACGACGCCTGGCGGACCGCCGGCCTCGAGCCGATGCGGGACTGGCGCGCGGCCCTCGCCGCATCGGGGATCGCTGCCCCCGCGGCTTCCTGAACCGTCGCGCTCCCTGATCTCTTCGCGGCATCTCGGACGATCGCATCGGACTCAGTGCTCCGCGATCGCGCCGCCGTTCGCGATGAACCGCCGATAGGCGACCTTGCGCACCGGCTCGGGCACGAACCGGTAGAGGCCTCGGACGGCGACGTTGCGCACGTGCTGGCGCCTGGTCGTGAAGCCGATCGCGCGGAGAGCCCGCTGCAGGGCGAGCTCGCTGCGCCATTGCGCGCGGCCGCCGCGGCGCGCATACGCTCCCGCCCCGACGCGGTACATGACGAGCGGCTCGGCGAGGTTGCCGACCGCTGCGCCGCCGGCGATCATGCGGGCGAACAGCCAGTAGTCCTCCATCAGTCCCATCGGCTGGTAGCCGCCCACGCGATCGACCGCGGAACGCCGGTAGACGACGGTGGGATGGCTGAAGGGATCGTGGAAGCGGGAGTATGCGGCGATGTCGGCGGCATCCGTTCGAGGCACCCGCTTGCCCACGATGGAGCCGTCGTCGTCGAGGAACTCGAGCATGCCGGTGCCCACCAGGTCGAGGCCGCCCTCGACGAGCGGCACCTGCTTGGCGAAGCGTTCGGGCAGCGAGATGTCGTCAGCGTCCATTCGGGCGACGATGTCGTGCTCGCTCAGCGCGAGCCCCTCCGTCAGGGCGCGCGTGAGGCCGACGTTCTCGGCGATGACATGGTGGACGACCGGCACCGGGCATCCGGCGATCGCGGCCTCGATCGCCGCGGCGAGCGGCTCCCCGACCGGTCCGTCCTGCACGAGGACGACCTGGTCCGGCCGGCGCGACTGCTGGGTGACGCTCGACGTGAACGCCTTCGCGAAGTGCGCCGCGTCGTCGCCGCGGTAGACCGGCATGAGCAGCGCGAACGGTTCCCCCATCAGGGCTCCACTGCGCGCACGGCGTCGCTGACCCCGCCGAGCCCGGCGAGCGCCGAGCCGTTCGGACGCGGCCGCGTGCGCGTGCCGTCGCGGTAGCCGCGCCTCCAGCCGTCGCGGAGCACCTGCCGGTCGGCCGACCTCGCGAACGTGCGGATCCACCGTCGGACGCTGGACCCGCCGTAGACGAGCTTCTCGAACGCGGAGAGGCTCTGCGATCGACGGAACATCCAGAGCTTGTTGCGCACCTCGTAATAGAACCTGGGCCCGGGGTCGGCGTCGGTGGCGCCGAGCACCTTGGTCTTGTGCACGACCACGGATGCCGGAACGTGCAGGCCGCGACGACCGCGGAGCACGCGCGTCGAGTACTCGAAGTCGTCGTTCCAGATGAAGTAGTCGGCGATGGGCAGGCCGACCTCGCGAACGACGTCCGCGCGCACGAGCATCGAGACGAACGAGGTGCTGCGCACCGGGATGCCACCCGCCCTGGCGGCCGCGACCCGTTCGGCCTTGGCCGCGAACGGCTTGGCTCGAGGCGTGTTCATGGGATGCTCGGTGCCGTCGGTCCAGATGACGCGGGAGCCCGCCGCCGCGACATCGGTGCCCTCGACCGACGTGAGCAGCGCCTCGAGGGCCCCTTCGGTCGGCACCGTGTCGTCGTCCATGAGCCACAGCCAGTCGGGGTCATGGCGTTCGAGCGCCACGGCCATGCCTGCGGCGAACCCGCCGGCGCCGCCCGTGTTGCGCGCCAGCTGCTCGAGGTCGACGAGGTCGCCTGCGGCTCGTGCGACGTCGGCGGTGTCGTCGGTGGAGGCGTTGTCGATGACGACGACCCGGGCGACGGGGGTGCGCTGCGAGGCCAACGCCTGGAGGACCTCGACGAGCAGGTCGCGACGGTTGTAGGCCACGACGACTGCGACGACGCGCGGTGGATGCCGGTTCGGACTCATCTGACTCTCATCAAGCTCTGGGGGACATTCCATCTTGCCCTGCCTTCGGCCGGCGTGCCGACCATGGGCAGGCCTTCCCGTCGGATTCGCGGCGCTGCGACCGGTAGATTTGCAGGGTTGTCATCGAGCGGACGAGGAGATGCATGTCCACCACACTCCGGATGGTCGTCGATCAGGTGATCGCACCGGTCCCGGGCCCGCTCGGGGTGTACACCCAGGCCCTCACCACCGCACTCGTCGCGAATGCGCCCTCGGGATGCGACGTCGAGGGCATCGTCTCGGCCTCCTCGGCGACCGACTACGCCCGCGTCGAGGCCATGTTCCCCGGCCTCTCGGGCCTGTACAAGACCTCCCTCGCGCGCCGGGAGCTGACGGCGGCCTGGCAGCTCGGTCTCACGAGCTCCCCCGGCGGCGGCATGATCCATGCACCGGGGCTCTTCGCCCCGCTCCGCCGGCACGACCGGACGGTCAGCGGCGACCAGGTCGTCGTGACGCTGCACGACCTCGCCCCGTGGACGCACCCCGAGGCGCTCACCCCGTCGCACGTGACCTGGGCGCGATCGATGCTGAAGCGTGCACGCCGGCACGCCGATGCGATCGTGGTCCCGACGCACGCGCTCGCCGAGCGGCTCGCGGAGGTCGCCGACTTCGGAGATCGCGTCCGCGTGATCGGCACGGCCCCGCGGCCGGGACTCGTACGTCCGGCCGAACTCGAGGCCTCCCTCCGGGCGACGCGGCTCGGCCTTCCGTCGCAGTACCTGGTGACGGCGGGCACGCTCGAACCGCGCGCGGGCATCGTCGACCTGCTCGAGGCGCTCGGCCGACCGGGCGTCCCCGACATCCCCTTGGTCGTCATCGGCCCGGCGACCTGGGGAGAGGTGCACCTCGCCACCGTCGCGGAGGAGTCCGGCGTCGACCCGCGCCTCGTCCGGGCGGTCGAATGCGAGGACGCGGCCGACCTCGCCGTGGTGCTCTCGGGCGCCACGGCCGTGGTGGCGCCCGGCCACGACGACGGTGCGGCGACCGGACTCATCGAGGCCTTCAGCCTCGGCGTGCCGGTCATCCACTCGACGACGGCGACGCATCTCGAGGTCGCGGCCGAATCGGGCCTCGCCGTCACGATCGGATCAGGCGGCTACGCCGATCGGCTGGCCGCGGCCGTCACCTCGGTCGTCGAACAGTCCTCGCTGGCCGAACGCCTGTCGGTCACCTCGAGTGATCGCGCACGTGCCTTCAGCTGGCGCGACACGGCCGAGCGGGTGTGGCAGCTGCACGCCGACCTCTGACCCCGCGTCGCCGCCGGAGCTGGGTGACGCCTGCCGGCTCAGCCGACGTCCTCCGGCTCAGCCGTCGGCGGGACGAGGGCCTGGTCGATGAGCTGGCGCACGTACTCGTAGTCGGGGTCCTCGGCGGAGTCGACGCCGTTCTCGGGCGTCAGCGAGACGGTGATGATGGGCAACTCCTTCGTCTTCAACCCGAGGTTCACGAAGTACCCCAGCATCGACTGCGGGATGTCGGTCTTCACCGTGTCGGCGCCGGCGCTGGCGACACCCTGGAACTGCGTGAGCACGTTGGCCGGGGTGAACTGCTCGAGGATCGCGGCCTCGAGGTTGTGCTGGCGCTGCATGCGCTCGTAGTCGCCGCCCGCCACGCCGTAGCGCGCGCGGCCGTACCAGAGCGCGTGGTAGCCGTTGAGGTGCTGCTGCCCGGGTTCGATCCACCCGTCGACCCCGTTGTTGTCCTCGTCGCCGCCGATCGGGATGCGCGTCTCGACGTTGATGTCCACGCCGCCCAGCGCATCGATGAGCTGCTCGAAGCCCTGCATGTCGATCAGCACGTAGTACTGGATCGTGAGCCCGGTGATGCCCTCCGCGGCATCCCGCATGCCCTCGATGCCGGGCTCGCTGCCCTCGGAGACGGCATTCGGGTACATCTCGGGGGACTTCAGCTCGACCTCGGTGTAGATCGAGTTGAGCTGGCAGACGTCGACCTCGCACCCGTCGATCGCGCCGTAGCCCTCGGGGTAGACCTGGTAGAGCGGAGAATCCTCGGGGAACGGCACGTCCACGAAGTCGCGCGGCAGGCCGATGGTCACGGCCTGCCCGGTCTCGGCGTCGATGCTGACGACGCTCATGCTGTCGGGTCGCATGCCATCGCGGTCGGGCCCGGCGTCTCCGCCGAGCAGGAGGATGTTGTAGCGGCCGTCGACGGGCGGTTCGGTCGGGCCCGCGACGAAGACGGAGGAGAGGAACCCGCTCGCCGTCGTCGCGAAGTACGCGCCGTACGCGGCTCCGCCCGAGAGCACGACCATGAGGGCGACCGAGAGCAGGGCGACCCAGGCGCGCGCCGACGGCGCCGTCTTCACGAGCCGCACGAGCCGCAGCGTGTCGAGCGTGAGCACGACCCACAGCACCGCGTAGAAGAGCAGCAGCGCGGCGATGACCCAGAGCGTGATGCTCGTGGAGACCACGGTGTAGATGACCGTCGGCCAGAGGAGCCAGACGACGAGCGCGACCACCGCGAGGGTCCAGAGGGTGAGCGTCGCACCCAGGCCGAACCGGCCGAGGCGCCGGTCGCCAGCCAGCACCTGCGCGGAGCCCGGCACCAGGAAGTTCATCGCCACGAGCCACCAGGCGCGGCGGGTCATCACCGTGCGCGAGGCGGCGTCGGGGAACCGGATCGGGCTTGCAGCGAGCGTCATCGGGTCGACTTCAACCGTTCGTTCTTCTCCTCGACGAGCGCGGCGAGGGCTTCGGCGTAGGCCGCCAGCGCATCGGCGAGCGCGGGATCGGATGCCCCGAGCACGCGCACGGCGTAGAGGCCCGCGTTCTTCGCGCCGCCGATCGCCATGGTCGCGACCGGGATGCCGCCCGGCATCTGCACGATGGACAGCAGCGAATCGAGCCCGTCGAGCCTGGACAGCGGCACGGGGACGCCGATGACGGGCAGCGTGGTGACCGAGGCGAGCATGCCGGGCAGGTGGGCCGCGCCGCCGGCTCCGGCGATGATGACCTTGAGTCCGCGAGCGGCCGCATCCTTGCCGTACGCGATCATCTTCTCGGGCGTGCGGTGGGCCGAGAGCACCTCGACCTCGTGGTCGATGCCGAACTCGTCGAGCACGACGGATGCGTCGCGCATCACGTTCCAGTCGGAGTCGGAACCCATCACGACGCCCACGAGCGGGCCAGCTGCTGCAGTCACCCGACGATCTTAGGATGCCGGGCTGGCAGATCGCCGCAGGGCGCCCGGGGTGGCCGGAGCGGCCCGATCGCCGGAGGCTCAGTCCTGGAAGGCCGCCGCGGCCGCACGAGCCTCGTACACCACGGTGTCGAGGTCGTCGCCCACCGCGGTGACGTGACCCACCTTGCGACCGGGCCTCGGCGCCTTGCCGTAGTTGTGGAGCTTCGCGGTCGGGTGCTCGGAGAGCGCCCGCTCGTAGCGGTCGGCGAGCGAGCCCTCCTCGGGGCCGCCGAGGATGTTGACCATGACCGACCAGTCGGCGTGCATGCCGGTGCCGCCGAGCGGCAGGTCGAGCACGGCGCGCAGGTGCTGCTCGAACTGGCCGGTGGTCGCGCCGTCCATGGACCAGTGGCCGCTGTTGTGGGGTCGCATCGCGAGTTCGTTCACGAGGATCCGCTCGTCGGTCGTCTCGAAGAGCTCGACCGCCATGACGCCGGTGACGCCGAGTCCCTCGGCCACGGCGAAGGCGATCTCGGCGGCGACGTCGGACATGCGCCCGGCAGCGTGCGGCGCGGGCGCGATGACCTCGCTGCAGACGCCGCCGACCTGGACCGTCTCGACGAGCGGCCAGGCGACCGTCTCGCCCGAGGGCCGTCGGGCGACCAGCTGCGCGAGCTCGCGGCGGAAGTCGACGAGCTCCTCGACGAGCAGGGCTCCCCCGCGGCCGTCCTCGGCGGCGGTGGCGAACCACTCGTGCACCTCGGCCGCGGTACGGACGACGCGCACGCCCTTGCCGTCGTAGCCGCCGCGCGGGGTCTTCACGACCGCCGTGCCGCCGTGCGCGTCGATGAAGGCGTCGAGCTCCGCGGCCGACTCGACCCTCGCCCAGTCGGGCACGGGGAGGCCGAGCTCCGAGAGCCGCTCGCGCATCAGCAGCTTGTCCTGCGCGAATCGCAGCGGATCGGGGCCCGGGTGCACGGCGACGCCGGCATCGACGAGCCCGCGCAGCACGTCCTGGGGCACGTGCTCGTGGTCGAACGTGATCACGTCGACCTCGCGCGCGAATGCGAGCACGGTCTCGAGGTCGGTGTAGTCGCCGACGCGGTCGGCCGCGATCGCCGCGGACATGCCGTCGGCCTCGGCGAGCACTCGGAGGTCGACGCCCAACTCGATCGCCGCGGGGATCATCATCCGGGCGAGCTGTCCGCCGCCGATCACTCCGACTCGCACGCGGTCGCTCCTTCTGCTCGGGATGGAATCGACCCGCGAATGGAGCCGGGCCGCGGTCGCGGCGTCACCCGTTCAGTCTAGGCGGCATCCGACGGCATAGGATGTGCCGGTGCCCAGCCGAACCACGAGCCACGAACGCCCGGCGGGTGCGCTCGCACGGGCCTGGGACGGGCTGCTCGCCTACGCCCTGAAGTTCGGCGTCGTGGGGCTCATCGGCCTCGTCATCGACGTGGCACTGTTCAACCTGCTGCGCCTCGGCGTCTTCGGCGACGACCACTGGGCGCAGTCCGCGATCGGCGCGAAGACGATCTCGACGAGCGTCGCGATCGTCTTCAACTGGCTGGGCAACCGGTACTGGACCTTCCGCAACCACCGCAGGCGCAATTACGTGCGCGAGTTCGGCGAGTACGTCGTCGTCTCCATCGGGGGCATGCTCATCGCGCTCGGCTGCCTGTGGATCAGCCACCACCTGTTGGGCTACACGAGCCTGCTCGCCGACAACATCGCGACGAACGTCGTCGGCCTGGGCCTGGGCACGGCGTTCCGCTTCGTGCTGTACCGCTACTGGGTGTTCGGCCACCACCGCACCGACGGGCTCTCGAACCTCGCCAGGGTCGAGGAGGCGCAGCGCACCCTCTTCGAGGAACCCGGCGAGGCGGATGCCTCGGCCGATCAGTCTTCGAGGGCCTGACCGCCGGCGGGCTGGAACCACGGCGGGTACACGGCGACGCGCGTCGCGAGTCCCACGGCGTCGAGGGCGGCCTTGACCCGATCGCGCACCCGGTCGTTCGCGACGGCGATGAGGCGGACGCGCTCGATCGGCAGGCATTCGCGCACGAGGAACTCGGCGGCGAGGAGCTGCGCCCCGTCGTCGTCGCGGTGCAGGCGACGCAGCGAGCGCAGCACGTCGGGCCAATCGGAGGCCGAGACGGACCCGGTGGCCGCGACATCCGTCTCGGTGATCGCGACCGTGCCGACGTCCTCGGTGCGGGGGCCGACCGCAGCCGCCACATCGGTCACGAAGAGCACGTGGTCGGATGCCGGCCGCGAGACCGCGGCCTCGGCGAGGCGCGGGTCGGGCGAGCCGGTGCGCAGGGCCTCCCAGAGGTGGGCGTCGGTCGAGAGCAGGAACGGGACGTAGTCGGCGACCACCTGGTCGGTGCCCTCGACGGGCGCCGCGCGCCGGAACTCCCGAGCGGCCGGGGCCGCGAGGTCGACCTCGGGCTCGGCGCCCGCGGCATCGGCGAGGATGGCGCCCTCGCCGAGGATGGACGCGAGGTTCTCGATGTGCGTCACGTGGTAGATGCGCACGCCCTTGGGGTCGACGGGCGCGAGCTCGGCCTGGACGCCGCGCGTGCCGGCCACCCGTGCGGGGGCGCGCCTCGCACGCGTGACGGTGCCGCCGATGCCGATGGACGAGCGCGGCGCGCGAACGGTCGCGACGACCGGCTTGGGAGCGGGCTCGGGCGGCGGAAAGCACGTCGCGCACATTCCGGCTTCGAAACCGTGCCTGCATTCGTCCACGGGAAACCTCCATAGGCCTGCTCGCGCTCGGGGGCGCACGAGTCAGACCTTCTAGGTTACGCCCCGAAACCGTGTGCCGCGCGCGAACCGGTTCAGCGCCGGTCCCAGGCGACCGTGTCGCCCTCTGGCATCTCCCGCATCGCGCGCCGATGCTCGGCGGCGGCGGGACTCGACGGGTCCATCAACTCCTGGAGCGCGGCCTGGACGAGTTCGGCCCGCGGCGCGTCCCGGATGACCAGCACGCGGTCGTGTCCGGTGTTGATGCGCACGTCGCCCGAGCCGAACATGGACTGCACCCAACCGGCGCGGACGTCGACATCGGTCGCCCTACTGTTCAGGAGCTCCTGGCGCGTGCGGGACACGACTCCGTGACGCACGATCACGCGCCGGGTGGTGATCGTCGCGCGGCGCGTCAGCCAGGCGAGGAAGGGCAGCACGGAGCCGACCAGGACGAGCACGACCCCCGCGGCGAGCGCGGCGATCACCTGCCAGGGCTCCTCGAACGCACCGACCGCGTAGGCGGTGAGTCCGGCCACGACCACGAGCAGCGCGGCCGGGAACACGAGCACCCGCGCATGGCGGCGGACGCGCGCGACGACTCGCTCCGGGACGAGGACCGCTCCGGTTGCAGACAGGCCCCCGACTCCCCCGGGCACCGCGCCCGTCGACGACCGGGCCGACGGCGGCTGCGCACGTGCCGGCGCCGGCACCCCCGACCTCGCGGCCCGCCCGGCTGCGCGCCCCTCGCCGCCCTTCGTCATACGCCCATTAATACCGCAGGTGGGTCACATCGCCGGCGGCGACAGCCTGCTCCTCACCGTTCTCACGGTCTCGCACGACCAGGCGTCCGTCGGCGTCGATGCGCAGGGCGGTGCCGATGAGTTCCCGGTCGCCGGGCAGCTCGACCCGGACCTCGGACCCGAGCGTGCCGCAGAGCGCCGAGACCCGGGCCGCCGTGCCGGCGGCATCCGCGTCACCGCCGTGGTCGAGGAACGCCTCGAACAGGCGGGCGAAGGTCTCGAGGTAGTCGGCGAGCACGGCATCGGCGTCGGGGCGGACACCGGTTGCGAGCAGCAGCGAGGTCGAGGTGAGCGTGGGCAGGTCGTGCTCGTCGAGCGTGAGGTTCAGCCCGGCTCCCACGATGACCGCGCCGGACTCGGACAGCAGTTCCGAGAGGATGCCGCAGACCTTGTAGCCCGACACGAGCACGTCGTTCGGCCACTTCAGCCGTACCTCCACGCCACCGGTGCGGTCCTCCGGGTCCTCGGGTTCGGCTGGGCGGGCCGCGTCGACCGCCCTCGTCACGGCCTCGGTCATGGCCGCGCCCGCGATGAGCGGGATCCATCCGTACGCGTCGCCGGGCAATGCGCGCGCCTGCGCACCGCCGCCGGGTCGGAGCAGGACCGAGATGGCGAGGGTCTTGCCGGTCGGCGCGAGCCAGGTGCGACCGAGCCGGCCACGGCCGCTCGTCTGGTCGTCGGTGACGATCACCGAGCCATGCGGCCAGCTCGCGGCATCCGGCCCGCTCGCGGCCTCACGGAGCAGGTCGTTGGTCGAGGTCGCGGTGTCGAGGAACTCGAGGCGGGGCGAGACGGCGCGAGACTTCGGAAGGTCCATGCCGACAGTCTTCCGCAGCCGACCCGGGGGAAGACACCATTGCGGGCGTCCGATTTGTAGGAATCCGTCAACGAAGTCGGCCGGATGCGCGCCGGTAGAGTGAACCGCGTGACCGATGCGACTGACGGCCCCGACCTGTCCACCACGGCGGGCAAGCTCGCCGACCTCAAGCTCCGCTACCACGAAGCCGTGACCGCGAGCGGCGAGGCGGCGATCGAGAAGCAGCATGCGAAGGGCAAGATGACCGCCCGCGAGCGCATCGCGGAACTCCTGGATCCCGGCTCGTTCGTCGAGCTCGACGAGTTCGTGCGACACCGCACGCACGCGTTCGGCATGGAGGCGAAGCGGCCCTACGGCGACGCCGTCGTCACGGGCACCGGCACGATCCACGGACGCCAGGTCGCCGTGTACTCGCAGGACTTCACGATCTTCGGCGGCTCCCTCGGCGAGGTCGCCGGCGAGAAGATCATCAAGGTCATGGAGCTGGCCATCAAGACGGGCGTGCCGATCATCGGCATCCTCGACTCGGGCGGCGCCCGGATCCAGGAGGGCGTCGTCGCCCTCGGCAAGTACGGCGAGATCTTCCGCCGCAACACGGCCGCGTCGGGCGTCATCCCCCAGATCTCGATCGTCTGCGGTCCCGCCGCGGGCGGCGCCGTGTACTCGCCCGCGCTCACCGACTTCGTCATCATGGTCGACAAGACGAGCCAGATGTTCGTGACCGGCCCCGACGTCATCAAGACCGTCACCGGTGAGGACGTCGGCATGGAGGAGCTCGGCGGTGCACTGACGCACAACTCGGTCTCGGGCGTCGCGCACTACCTCGCGAGCGACGAATCCGATGCGCTCGACTACGCGCGCACGCTCGTCTCGTTCCTGCCCGACAACAACATGACGGATGCCCCGGTCTACGACACCGAGGCGCAGCTCGAGGTCACCGACGAGGACCTCCGCCTGAACACGGTCATCCCCGACTCGCCGAACCAGCCGTACGACATGCACGCCGTGATCGAGGGCGTCGTCGACCACGGCGACTTCCTCGAGGTGCAGCCGCTGTTCGCGCCCAACATCCTCATCGGCTTCGCGAGGGTCGAGGGTCGCTCGGTCGGCATCATCGCGAACCAGCCGAGCCAGATGGCCGGCACGCTGAACATCGCGGCCGGCGAGAAGGCGAGCCGGTTCGTGCGGTTCTGCGACGCCTTCTCGATCCCGATCCTCACCCTCGTCGACGTGCCCGGCTACCTCCCCGGCACCGACCAGGAGTGGACCGGCGTCATCCGCCGGGGCGCGAAGCTGCTCTACGCCTACGCCGAGGCGACGGTGCCGCTCGTCACCGTCATCACCCGCAAGGCGTACGGCGGTGCCTACATCGTCATGGGCTCCAAGCAGCTCGGCGCCGACATCAACCTCGCCTGGCCCACGGCCGAGATCGCCGTCATGGGCGGCCAGGGCGCCGTGAACATCCTCTACCGCGGTGAGATCAGGCGGGCGGAGGAGGCCGGCGAAGACGTCGCCGCGGTCCGCACGAAGCTCGCGAACGAGTACACCTACAACGTGGCCTCCCCGTTCCTCGCCGCCGAGCGCGGTGAGCTCGACGGGGTCATCGAACCCGCCGCCACGCGCGTGGCGATCCTCAAGGCACTGCGCTCGCTCCGCACGAAGCGGGCCAGCCTGCCGCCCAAGAAGCACGGGAACATCCCGCTGTAGGGCACCATGAGCACACGAGACGAATCCACCCCCGAAGCGGATGCCGCGGCCGCTGCCGCCGCGATCCGGTTCATCACGCGCAACGTCACCGACGAGGAGGCCGCGGCCGTCACGGCGGTGCTCGTGGCCGCCCTCGAGGAGCAATCGGACGCCACGGTGCCCGCTGACCCGCGGCGCGGTGCATGGGTCCGCAGTTCGGGCTCGCTCAGCGCGTTCGACCCGCGTGGCGCACGATGGGATCGCGCCGGAGCCTGACCTCGCTCGATCGCGCGCGTGCGCACGGGGCATCCGCTCGATTCGTGCGTTCTCGGGCGCTGTCCCCCGAAATGCTGACTTTGCCGTCGGGACCGCCCGTATGAGGATGGTTTGTGCAGGCTCCCTCAGGGAGCTGCCACCCTCGTCGGTCGGGTAACCGGCGAGTGGTTGGGGGCGAGTCAGGGCGATATTCGGGTTGTCGCCGTGACTCGGGCTTGATGGGGGGTCGATCATCGATCGGCCCCCCACCTTCATGTCCGGGCCTTGCCTCCGACACGACCGGGCGGCCTGCCTGCGGCGTCCGCCTCAGGACCCGCGCGGGATCTCGAGCCAGAACTCCACGTCGAGTTCGTCCGAGTCCCCGAGGAGGGCACCGGGCTCCGGGGCCGTGAGGCCCACGACCGTCACGGCGGCCGTCGAGGTCTCAGCCGCCGTGCGCGCGATGATGCGGTCGGCGCGCGACGACGCGATCGCCTCGGCGAGCCGCTCCAGCACCCGCGCGCGTTCGGTGTCCGGCAACTCGTCGATGCCGCCCTCGTCGAGCAGGGTCACCGTTGCGCCACGCTCCCGCGCGCGCTGCACGGCCGAGCGCACGTCGTCGGTGAGCAGCATCCGGCCGCGGATCTCGTCGCGGATCGCCGCCTCGAGGACGCGGCACTCCTGGCGCTGGGCCGGCGTGAGCACGCCGCCCCGATCGGCGATCCGGCGGAGCATCGGCGCCGCGATGCGGTTCGTGTGCGCGAGCCTGGCCCGACCCTCGAAGACGTGCGCGTCCTGGGCGGCCTGCCACTCGGCGGCCTCCCGCTCGGCCTGCGCGTAGCGCCGCGTCTCACGGGCGGCCGTGCCGAGCGCCGCCGTGAGCATGTGCGCGATGGCGACCCACGCGATGCTGCCGATCACGCCGAGCGTGCCGAGCGCGAACAGGTCGTCCCACACCACCGTCTGCACGGCGAGGGCGAGCACGCCGAGCCACGCGGCGAGGATCTGCCGCCGGGCGGCTGCGATCGTCATGAGCGTGCCGACGGCCGCCACGTACCAGGTCGCGTACCCGTTCGCCTCGTCCGGGTCGAGCTGGCTCGTGACGAGCACCGGAATGACGATGCAGACCGCGAGGTCGAATGCGGCGAGCCAGTCGGGCATGCGCACGCGAGAGCCCACCGACAGGCTCGCGACGGTCGCGATCACGTACAGCGCGAGCGCCACGACCGTCGGCCACGGCGATGCGGGGACATCGAGCGACGTGATGCCGAGCATCACGTGGTAGGTCGAGAAGAGCACCGCGAGCACGAGCAGCAGCCAACGCGGGATGGCGATCATCGGACCGCCTCCACGCCCGCCGGCCAGAGGAGCGTCACGGTCGTGCCACGTCCCTCGCCCGATTCGATGCGGGCCGCCCCGCCCGCATTGGCCATGCGCTCGATGATCGAGACGCGGACCCCCAGCCGCTCGGTGGGGATCTCGTCGAGGTCGAACCCGACCCCCGTGTCGGCCACCTCGATGACGCAGCCGCCTGCCCGGATGCCGCGGATGCGGACCTCCCTGCGCACCGTGTGCCCGGCGCCCTCGGCGTGCTGCATGCTGTTGACCATCGCCTGCACGGCGGCCGTGGACAGGGCGTCCGCCGCCTCGACCGGGATCTCCACGCCACCGGTGTTCACGACCCGCACGGTGAACGAGGCCGCGAAGGTCGCGAGGGCCGATCGGAGCCGGCGCACGAGGTGCGGCAGGCCGACGCGATCGCCGACCTGCGGCCAGTCGGCCCCCGCCTCGTCGAGGCGGCTCGTCGCGTCGCGGGCCATCCGAGCGGCGAGCGCCTGCTCCTCCGGCGTGTTGGCGGCCGCGGCCGAGAGGAGCGTCGTGAGCACGCTGTCGTGCACCAGCGCATCGACCTTCGCGCGTTCGAGTTCGGACGCGTGCAGCCGGACCGCCGACTCGTACCGCTCGAGGGCGGCCTCCTGGGCGACGTCGACCGCGCGGGCGGCGTTGCGGAGCATGGTGACGATGATGAGGACCACCAAGCCCAGGATCAGCGCATAGAGCGCATCGAGGATCGCGAGGTCGAGGTCGGCCGCGCCGCCCGCCGGGGTGAGCCGCACGACGCCGTACATGGTCGGAACGAGCACCGTGTACGCGATCGCCCATCCGATCGGCAGGGCGACCACCGCCGCCGTGGTGGCGACCGTGCACAGGTAGTACAACCAGGGCGGCGACGTCGCGACGATGTCGAGGTCGACGACGATCAGCGGCCAGACGAGGATGGCGGCCGCGTAGAGCACCGCGAAGACGAGGGCGGCGCTTCGGATGGCGACCTTGGTGGCGGCCGCGAGCGCGACGGCGAGGATCGAGCCGTACAGCACCGCGACGAGTGCCACGCCGGCGCCCGGCCGCAGACCCGCCGCCTGGTCGAGCGCGAGCGGGAGCGCCTGTGCGCCGAACACGATGCCGAAGATGCCGAGCGCCCGCGCCGCGACGGTCTCCACCTGTTCGCGGGTGACGGCCCTGCGACGTCGGATCTGCGCACGCGCGGGGCGCACCTCAGCGGCGGGCATCCCCGCCTTCACCGTCGAGTCCGGGCAGGATGCCGTCTTCGACGGCCCGACGCAGGAGGTCGACCTTCGTGGGAGCCGGGCGCCCGACCTCCACGTACTTCGCGCGGATCCGGTCGAGGTACTCGCGGGCCGTGGAATGCGCGATGCCGAGCTGGGCGGCGACGAGCTTCAGCGGCAACCCGGAGGCGTAGAGGTGGAGCACGTCGTGCTCCCGCCGCCCGAGCTGGGCCTTGGCGAAGTCGCGGTCGGCCTCGATGGCGCTCGCCCACTCGACGTTGTTCAGCACGTCGCCCCGCGCGACCGTCGCGATGGCCGCGATGACGGCCGACATCGGCGACGCCTTCGGGATCACGCCCGCGGCGCCGGCGGCGAGCGCCTCGCGGACCGCGGCGACCCGGTCGGCGATGCTGTGGACGAGGACGGCACTGCCGGTCGCGAGCACCGAGCGCACGTTCTCGGTCACGCTCGACCCGTCGCCGAGCGAGAGGTCGAGGACGACGACGTCGCACCGGCGGCGGTCGAGTCGGGCCAGCGCCGCGAGAAGGTCGGGCACGTCGGCGGTCTCGGCGACGACGGCGTACCCGGCGTCGCGGCAGGCGGCTCGGAGCCCGAGCCTGACCGCCTCATGGTCGTCGACGATGGCGACCGTGGCGATCGCGTCTGCTTCTGGGCCCGGCACGGCGCCCCCTTCCGTCAGTCACACGATAGCGGCCAGTCGGGCCACCGCCTCGACATGGTGGGTGCTCGGGAACAGGTCGAAGGCCTCGAGGTGCTCGAGTTCGTACCCGTGCTGGCGGAGCAGGCCCACATCGCGGGCGAGGGCGACGGGGTCGCACGCCACGTAGACGAGCTGACGTGGTCGCAGTGCGGCGATGCGGTCGACGACCTCGCGACCGGCGCCGGAGCGCGGCGGATCGAGCACGACCGTCGCGTCGCGCAAGCGCGCGCGCTCCCCCGCACCGGCGTCGGACTCGAGCTGCACCAGGAACCGGTCGACCCTCGCGGTGACGGCACGGGCGCCGACCCAGTCGGCGAGGTTCGCACCCGCGTGCGCGGTCGCGCGCTCGTCGGCCTCGACACTCGTGATCCGCATCGTGTCGCCGAACCGGTCGCCGACAGCGGCGGCGAGCAGGCCCACGCCCCCGTAGAGGTCGAGGTTCGCGGCGCGCGGGTCGAAGCGGTCGGCATCCACCGCGTCGCGCACGGCCTCGGTCAGCGTGGCCGCCGCGCCGCGGTGGACCTGCCAGAATCCGTCGCGGTCGACGGAGAAGCTGCGGTCGCCGACGATCTCGGTGGTCACCGGACGCTCGCCACGCGGCATCCGCTCGCCGTCGGAGACCACGAGCTGCGCGAAGTCGCCGCTCGGTGCGATGAGGTCGATCGACACGGCGCCCGGGAAGCGGTCCGCGAGCGGCGCCAGGGCGGCGAGCGCGTCGACGGCGAGCGGGACGGAGGCCACGGGCACGACGGTGTGGCTCCGAGCGGCGTAGGGGCCCACGGTGCCGTCCTCGGCGACGTGCAGGCGCATGCGCGTGCGCCATCCCGTGCCGTCGGCCCGGACCCCGGGCGCGAGGGCGGGGTCGACCGCCCGCACGAGCACCTCGTGCTCGATGCCGCCGAAGCGGGACAGTGCGTCGCGCAGCACCTCGGCCTTGAGCGCGCGCTGCCGCACCGGCGCGATGTGACCGAACTCGGCGCCGCCGGCCCGGCGCTCGGGCGCACGGTCGACGGAGGCCTCGGCCCAGACGTGCGGCACGCGGTCGGGCGACGCCTCGAGCACCTCGAGCGTGTCGGCCCGCCAGAAGCGGTCGTGCCCGTCATCGGTCACGCGGGCGAGCACCCGCTCGCCGGGGATCGCGTCGGCGACGAAGACGACCCGCCCCTCGTGATGGGCGACCGCGATGCCGCCGTGCGCGATGCGCTCGGCCTCGAGCTCGAGCACGGGGCCGTCGGTCCTGACCGGTGCCGGTGTTCGCTCCCTGCCCCGCCCCTGCTGCTGCCCGGCGGCCGGTTTCCCGGTGCGCGCGTTGGGGCGTCCGCCCCGCCTGGCGGAGTTCGAGCGGTCTGGACGTTGCGGTCGGGGCATGCCTCGAGCATTCCACAGCCCGCCTGTGAGCGGCAGGATGGGGGGATGCGCCTCCACCTCGCCTCCACCTCCCCCGCCCGCCTGGCGACGCTGCGTGCCGCGGGCATCGAACCCGTCGCCATCTCGCCCGGCGTCGACGAGGAGGCGGCGGTCGCCGCGTACGAGGCGGCGCACGGGGCGCTCGAGGCGCCGGACCTCGTGCAGCTCCTGGCCAGGGCGAAGGCCGAGGCGGTGGTCGGCGCGACCGTCGACGGCGAACCGATCGACGGGCTCATCCTCGGCGGCGACTCCGCGTTCCTCGTGAACGGCCGCATCCACGGCAAGCCGCATCGCCCCGAGGTCGCGAAGGCGCGCTGGCTCGAGCAGAACGGCTCGCACGGCGACCTGTGGTCCGGTCACTGGCTCATCGACCACCGCGGCGGACGCGTCAACGGCGCCGTCGGGAGGGCGGATGTCGCGACCGTGCGCTTCGCGGCCCTCGACGAGGCAGAGATCGACGCCTACGTCGCCTCCGGGGAACCGCTGCTCGTCGCCGGCGCGTTCACGGTCGACAGCCTCGGCGGACCCTTCATCCGCCGGGTCGAGGGCGATCCGTCCACGGTCGTCGGACTGTCGCTGTCGACGCTCCGCGACCTCGTGCGCGAGCTCGGCGTCTCGTGGCCCTCGCTCTGGAACCGGGGCTGACCCACGGCTCCTTTGTCGACACCCGAAAGGGTCGGGCACCTTTCTTGTGGACTCAACCCAAAGGCAATGCGCGATCCCTGAATAGGCTGAATGTCATGCCGCGTATCACGAAGGTCCTCATCGCCAATCGCGGAGAGATCGCCGTCCGCATCATCCGCGCCGCCCGCGACGCCGGAATCTCCTCCGTCGCGGTCTACGCCGACCAGGACCGCGACGCGCGGCACTCCAAGCTCGCCGACGAGGCCTACGCGCTCGAGGGTTCCACGAGCGCCGAGACCTACCTCGTCATCGACAAGCTGCTCTCCATCGCGCGCCGCTCGGGCGCCGACGCCGTGCACCCCGGCTACGGCTTCCTGGCCGAGAACCCCGACTTCGCACGCGCGGTCATCGCCGCCGGCCTGATCTGGATCGGCCCGTCGCCCGAGGCCATCGAGCGCCTCGGCGACAAGGTGTCGGCGCGGCACGTGGCCGAGAAGGTCGGCGCCCCGCTCGCGCCGGGCACGCTCAACCCCGTCGCGGATGCCGCGGAGGTGCTCGAGTTCGTCGACGTGCACGGCCTGCCCGTGGCGATCAAGGCGGCCTTCGGCGGCGGCGGCCGCGGCCTCAAGGTGGCCCGCACCCGCGAGGAGGTGCCGGAGCTCTTCGACTCCGCCACGCGCGAGGCCGTCGCGGCCTTCGGGCGCGGCGAGTGCTTCGTCGAGAAGTACCTCGACAAGCCCCGACACGTCGAGACCCAGTGCCTCGCCGACGAGCACGGCAACGTCGTCGTGATCTCGACGCGCGACTGCTCGCTCCAGCGCCGCCACCAGAAGCTCGTGGAGGAGGCGCCCGCGCCCTTCCTCACCGACGCGCAGACCGAGGCCCTGTACGCCTCGTCGAAGGCGATCCTCAAGGAGGTCGGCTACGTCGGCGCCGGCACCTGCGAGTTCCTCATCGGCCAGGACGGCACCGTGTCCTTCCTCGAGGTGAACACCCGCCTCCAGGTCGAGCACCCCGTGTCCGAGGAGGTCACAGGCATCGATCTCGTGCGCGAGCAGTTCCGCATCGCGGAGGGCGGCGTGCTCGACTACGACGACCCCGTGGCGGTCGGTCACTCGATCGAGTTCCGCATCAACGGCGAGGACCCGGGCCGCAACTTCCTGCCGGCCCCCGGCCCCGTCCACCAGCTGCGGTTCCCCGGCGGCCCCGGCATCCGCATCGACTCCGGAGTCACGAGCGGCGACCAGATCTCGGGCGCCTTCGACTCGCTCCTCGCCAAGCTCATCGTCACCGGTGCGACGCGCAAGGACGCCATCGAGCGAGCCCGCCGCGCGCTCGACGAGTTCGAGGTCAACGGCCTGCCGACGGTGCTGCCGTTCCACCGCGACATCGTGCGCAACGCGGCGTTCGCCCCCGAGGGCGACGGGCCGTTCTCGATCTACACGCGGTGGATCGAGACCGAGTACGACAACCAGCTCGAGCCGTGGACCGGCGAGCTGGCCGAGCCCGCCGCGGCGTCGGCACGCACCAACCTCGTCGTCGAGGTCGGCGGCCGTCGCATCGAGGTGACCCTTCCGGCCAAGCTCGCGGGCGGCGTCGCCTCGTCCTCGCCCACCGCCGGTGCGGTGCCCCGCCGGCGCACCGCCTCGCACGCGGCCGGCACGGCGACGGGCGATGCCGTGAAGGCGCCCATGCAGGCCACGGTCGTGAAGGTGGCCGTCGCCGAGGGCGACCGGGTCGTGAAGGGCGACCTCGTGCTCGTGCTCGAGGCCATGAAGATGGAACAGCCGATCGTCGCGCACAAGGACGGCGTCATCGGCCTCGTCAACGCGGAGGCCGGCGCGACCGTCTCGAGCGGCCACCTGCTCCTCTCTATCGCGGACGCCCCCGCCGCCTGACGCCGACCACGGCTGCGCGCCCGCGTCCGATTCGAAGGGGGCGCCCAGTCGTCCCACCGTCCTTTCCCGGAGCGATTCGGTAGACAAGCCGGATGCACGATTCCGAATCGACCGGGGCGAACCGCGAACGGATGCCGCGACGACGGCCCGTGCGCACCGGCATCCGCTCGGCCGGGGTCGCCGTCCGCACGTCCTGCGCCCTCGCCGCCGTCGCGGTCCTCGCGGGATGCGCGGCGCCGCAGTTCGACGCGGGCGCCGAAGCATCCGCAGCCCCTGGCCCGAAGGAGTCGTCGATGACACCGCATCCGCCGACGCCGGCACCCTCTCCCGCGTCGACGCCGACGCCGGCGCCGGTCTCCCCCGAGGCGAGGGCCGCCGCGACGGTGCGGCTGCAGGCCGCTGTCGATGCCGGCGACGTCGGGGCGGCTCGTTCCGCGATCGCCGCCGGAGCCGATCTCGAGACGCGCGGCGCCGAGGGGCGCACGCCGCTCGTCCATGCGACGAAGCGGGCCGACACCGCCATGGCTTCCCTCCTGCTCGACGCAGGAGCCGATCCCGACGCGAAGGACGACCTGCAGGACTCCGCGTTCCTCTACGCCGGGGCCGAGGGCCTGAACGAGATCCTCGAGTCGACCATCTCGCACGGTGCGGATGTCGCGAGCACGAACCGCTTCGGCGGCACGGCCCTCATCCCCGCGAGCGAGCACGGGCACGTCGAGACCGTGCGCATCCTGCTCACCGCGGGCGTCCCGGTCAACCACGTGAACCGGCTGTCGTGGACCGCGCTGCACGAGGCCATCGTGCTCGCCGACGGATCGGCCGACCAGGTCGAGGTCGTGCGACTCCTGCTCGCCGCCGGCGCCGACCCGGCGATACCCGACGGCGACTGCGTGCTCCCACGCGACCTGGCGGCCCGACGCGGCTTCAACGCGATCGTGGCCGAGATCGACCGCGCCGCGGGCTGAGCCGGGTCCCGGGGCCCAGGCGTCGGCTGCGCTCGGTTCCGGATCGCCGCAGGCTCAGCTCGGCGGTCGGACCCCCTGGGGAGTCGGCAGTTCGACCTCGCTGACGCCGCCCGCCATCCGGGAGCGACGACGACCGTAGAGCAGGTAGATGGCCACGCCGATCACGAGCCACACCACGAAGCGGACCCACGTGAGCGTCGTCAGGTTGAGCATGAGCCAGACGCACAGCACCGCGGACAGGATCGGCAGCACGGGCGACCACGGGACGCGGAACCCGCGTGGCAGGTCGGGCCGGGTGCGCCGCAGCACCACGATGCCGATGCTCACCAGCACGAACGCCGAGAGCGTGCCGATGTTGATCATCTCCTCGAGGAGGCCGACGTCGGTGAAGGCGGCGACGAACGCGACGACGGTGCCCGCGATGATCTGGATGCGCGCCGGCGTCTTCGTGCGCTCGGTCGTCTTCGAGAGCCACCGGGGCAGGAGCCCGTCGCGGCTGAGCGCGAAGACGATCCTCGACAGGCCGAGGAGGATGATCATGATGACGGTCGTGAGGCCGGCGAGCGCGCCGAGCGAGATCACGGCGGACGCCCAGTCCTGGCCCACGAGCCGGAAGGCCGTCGCGAGGGAGGGCGTCTCCTCCTCGGCGAGCTCGGTGTAGGACACCATCCCCGTCATGACGATCGACACGAGCACGTAGAGCAGCGTGACGATGCCGAGCCCCAGGAAGATGCCGCGGGGCAGGCGCTTCTGCGGCTCGCGGACCTCCTCCGCGCTCGTGGCGACCACGTCGAAGCCGATGAACGCGAAGAAGACGAGTGCGGCCGCCGACAGCATGCCGAAGACGCCGTACTGCGCAGGGGCGGCGCCGGTCGCCCACGAGAAGAGCGACTGCGTCCAGACATCCGTGGCGCCGCCCTCGGTAGGCACCGCCTCGGGGATGAACGGCGAGAAGTTCGCCGCCTTGACGAAGAAGAAGCCGACGACGATGACGAAGAGCACGATCGCGACCTTGATGATCGTGAACACCGCGCCGATGCGCGCCGTGAGCTTCGTACCGGCGACCAGCAGCGTCGTGAAGACGGCGACGATGAGGAATGCCGGCCAGCTCACCTCGAGGCCGCCGAGGTCGAACGTCGCCGGGAACGGGAGGCCGAACGCGAGCAGCGCCTCGCCGAGGTAGACGCCCCAGTACTTCGCCAGCACCGCTGCTGCGGTGAACAACTCGAGGATGAGGTCCCAGCCGATGATCCAGGCGAGCAGTTCGCCCATGGTCGCATACGTGAACGTGTAGGCACTGCCCGCGACCGGCACCGTGGAGGCGAACTCCGCGTAGCACATGATCGCGAGGCCGCAGGTGACCGCGGCCAGGATGAACGAGAGGATCACGCTCGGTCCGGCGAAGTTCGCCGCGGCCTGGGCGCCGACCGAGAAGATGCCCGCGCCGACCGCGACGGCGATGCCCATGAGGGCGAGGTCCCAGGTGCCGAGGGAGCGTTTGAGGCTCCGCTCCTCGTCGTGCGAATCGGCGATCGACGCCTCGACGGACTTCACGCGCAGGTTCATCAGTGCCCCCGAACCGCGCCGCCCCCGCGACGCTCCGGTGCCTAGCGTACGACGTGCATGGCGCGTGCGGCATCCGTCAGCGACCCGCTGAGCGACGGGTAGACCGGGAAGGCCTCGGCGAACTGGTCGACGGTGAGGCGGTGCTCGACGGCCAGGGCGAGCGGGAAGATGAGTTCGGACGCCTTGGGTGCGACGATCACGCCGCCGATGATGGCGCCGGAGCCGTTCGAGGCGAACAGCTTCACGAAGCCGTCGCGGATGCCCATCATCTTCGCGCGCGGGTTCGACGCGAGCGGCAGCTTGTAGACGACGCCCGGCACCACGCCGTCCTCGATCTCCTTCTGGGTCCAGCCGACGGCGGCGATCTCGGGCTGGGTGAAGATGTTCGAGGTGATGTTGCGCAGCTCCGGCGGGTTCACGATGTCGCCCATGGCATGGAACACGGCCGTGCGCCCCTGCATCGAGGCCACCGAGGCCAGCGGGGGGAACGTCGTGCAGTCGCCGGCCGCGTAGATGTTCGGCATCGACGTGCGGGCCACCCGATTCACCCGGATGTGGCCCGAGTCCGAGAACTGCACGCCGGCCTGCTCGAGGCCGAGGTCGTGCGTGTTCGGCACCGAGCCGACCGCCATGAGGCAGTGACTGCCGCGCACCTCGCGACCGTCGGAGAGCGTCGCGACCACCTCGTCGCCGTCGCGCACGACCGACTCGGCGCGGGACTTGTTGAGCACCTTCATGCCGTTGCGCTTGAACACCTTCTCGATGACGGATGCCGCGTCCGCGTCTTCGCCCGGGAGCACCTGGTCGCGGCTGGAGATGAGCGTGACCTTGGCGCCGAGCGCGCGGTAGGCCGAGGCGAACTCGGCGCCCGTGACGCCCGAGCCGACGACGATGAGGTGCTGCGGAACCTGCTGCAGGTGGTACAGCTGGGTCCAGGTGAGGATGCGCTCGCCGTCGGGCACGGCCGAGGGCAGGATCCGCGGCGTCGCGCCGACGGACACGACGAGGGTGTCGGCCTCGATGCGGTCGAAGTCGGTGCCGCCCTTGGCCGTCGCGACGATGACCGCGTTCGGCCCGTCGAGGCGTCCCTCGCCGTGGACGAGGTGCACGCCGGCGTCGATGAGGTTGGTGCGCATGTCATCGGACTGCTGCGCCGCGAGCCCGAGCAGCCGCTTGTTGACGGCCGCGAGGTTGATCGCGACACTCGGCTTCACGGCCTTCTCGGAATCGCCCTTGGCGTAGAACTGCACACCGAGGTCGGCGGCCTCCTTGACGGCGTTGGACGCCTCGGCCGTCGCGATGAGCGACTTGGAGGGGACCACGTCGGTGAGCACGGCCGACCCGCCCACGCCGGCCCGTTCGATGAGCGTCACCTCGGCCCCGAGCTGGGCGGCGGCCAGTGCGGCCTCGTACCCCCCGGGCCCGCCTCCGAGTACCGCGATTCGTTGGGTGCGCTCGAACTCGTAGGCCATGCTCATATTCTGCCAGTACGCGTGCGACGGGCTCACCCGAGCACGACCGGCCGCGGCATCCGCACGCTCGTTAGAGTGGTGGGATGACCGACGTGAACGTGCTCGACGACCCCGCAGCAGACCCCTTCGCCGTCGCGGCCGACGCGGCCGCCCGCATCGCGGAGCTGACCGGGGTCGAACGCCACGACATCGCCCTCACGCTCGGCAGCGGCTGGGGCCGGGCCGCCGAGCTCATCGGCGAGACGACCCACACGATCGCCGCGACGGAGGTGCCCGGGTTCTCCAAGCCGGCGCTCGAGGGGCACGTGGGCACGCTGCGCTCGGTGCTGCTGCCCTCCGGCAAGCGAGCACTCGTCATCGGCGCGCGCACCCACTACTACGAGGGCCACGGGGTCCGCCGCGTGGTGCACTCGGTGCGCACCGCGGCGGCAGCGGGTGCGACCACGATGATCCTGACGAACGGCGCCGGCGGCATCAAGGAGCACTGGACGCCCGGCACGCCCGTGCTGATCAGCGACCACATCAACCTCACGGCCGACTCCCCGCTCGAGGGCGCGACCTTCATCGACCTCACCGACCTCTACTCGAAGCGGCTGCGCGACCTCGCGCGCACCCTCTCCCCCGAGCTCGACGAGGGCGTCTACTGCCAGTTCCGCGGACCCCACTACGAGACCCCCGCCGAGGTGCAGATGGCCAAGGCCATCGGCGGCCACATCGTCGGCATGTCCACGGCGCTCGAGGCGATCGCCGCCCGGCAGGCCGGCATGGAGGTGCTCGGCATGTCGCTGATCACCAACCTCGCCGCCGGCATCCAGCAGACCCCGCTGAGCCATGAGGAGGTCATCGAGGCCGGACGACTCGCCGAGCCCGTCATCTCCTCGCTGCTCGCGAAGATCGTCGCAGAGCTCTAGGAGACCCGGATGTCGCAGCCAGACGCCTCGACCACCGTCCCGTCCGACGCCGACCGCGAACGCATCGCCCTCGCCGAGGCCTGGATCACGCAGGACCCCGACCCCGAGACGCGTGCCGAGCTCGCGGCCATCGTGGCGCGCACGCAGGACGGCGACCCCGCGGCATCCGCCGACCTCGCCGACCGGTTCGACCAGCGGCTGGCCTTCGGGACCGCCGGCCTCCGCGGCGAGATCGCGGCCGGCCCCAACCGGATGAACCGGGTGCTGGTCTCCCAGGCGGCGGCGGGGCTCGCGGCCTACCTGCTCGAACGCAGCACCGACGGCACGCCCTCGGTCGTCATCGGCTACGACGGGCGCCGCAACTCGGCGGTGTTCGCGCGCGACTCCGCCGAGATCCTCGCGGGTGCCGGCGTCCGCGCGATCCTGCTGCCGCGGCTGCTCCCGACCCCCGTGCTCGCGTTCGCGGTGCGCCACCTCGACACCTCGGCGGGCGTCATGGTCACCGCCTCGCACAACCCTCCGAACGACAACGGGTACAAGGTCTACCTCGGCGGTCGCGACCACGGCTCGCAGATCGTGTCGCCGGCCGACGCCGAGATCGCCGCGCACATCACCGGCATCGCGGCCACCGCCTCGGTGCCCGACCTCCCCCGTGGGGAGGTCGAGATCGCCGACGAGTCCGTCCTCGAGGCCTACGTGCACCAGACGGCGCTCGAGGCCGGGCATGCGCCCGCCGCCCAGCCGAAGGTCGTCTACACCGCCATGCACGGTGTCGGGTGGGAGACCGCCTCCCGCGTGCTCGCCGCGGCCGGGTTCGACGCGCCGACGCTCGTCGACGAGCAGATCCATCCCGATGCGGCCTTCCCGACCGTCGCGTTCCCGAATCCCGAGGAACCGGGCGCGATGGACCTCTCCTTCGCGCGGGCCCGGCAGGTCGGCGCCGACCTCATCGTGGCGAACGACCCCGACGCCGACCGGCTCGCGATCGCGATCCCCGATACCGCGGCCGACGCCGGGTACCGCCGTCTCACCGGCAACGAGGTCGGCCTGCTGCTCGGCTGGCGGGCCGCCCGCCACGCCGCCGGCGCCTCGGGCGACGGCGGAGCCGACGGCACCCTCGCCTGCTCCATCGTGTCCTCGCCGGGGCTCGCCGAGATCGCCGACGCCTACGACCTCGACTTCGAGGCCACCCTGACCGGGTTCAAGTGGATCTCCCGGGCACCGAACCTCGTATTCGGCTTCGAGGAGGCGCTCGGCTACCTCGTGAACCCGGGCACCGTGCGCGACAAGGACGGCATCTCCGCGGCCGTCGCCTTCCTCTCCCTCGCCGCGGAGCTCAGGACGAGCGGACGCACCATCGCCGACCACCTCGACGAATTCGTCGAGCGGTTCGGCTGCCACGTGTCGAGCCAGATCTCGATCCGCGTCACCGACCTGAGCCGCATCGACACGATCATGGCGCGCCTGCGCGCCGAGCCGCCGGCCTCCGTCGGCGGCGTGCGGGTCGAACGCATCGAGGACCTCTCGCACGGCTTCGGTTCGCTCGCTCCGAGCGACGTCCTGCGCTTCGTCATCGAGGGCGGTGCGCGCGTCATGGTCCGCCCCAGCGGAACCGAGCCGAAGCTCAAGGCCTACCTCGACGCCGCCTCGCACACGGGCACGGTCGCCGAGCGCCGGGCCGCGGCATCCGCAACGCTCGAACGGCTGGAGACGGGCATGCGCGAGCTCTTCGCCTGAGCCGGCCCGAGGGCAGCGCCCGATCGATCAGCCGAGCGATTCCTCGAGCTTGCCGCTGATCTCCTCGACGTCGAAGTAGTTGACCACCTCGATGATCTCGGCGTGGCTGCGTCCGAGGGCCGTGCGGACGGCCGCGGCGAGCTCGGTCGAGGTCAGCACCACCTGGGCGTCGGATGCCGCGACGGCGATGGACGCGAGGTCGCTGGCGTCGACCACGGCCGTGAGGCCGAGCCGGCCGAGCGCTCGCTCCGCATTCACCTTCAGGATGGCCGAGGTGCCGATGCCCGAACCGCAGACGGCGATGATCCTCATGCGTGGGCCCCCAGGCCGTCGCCGCCTGGTTCGCCGCTCGGCACCCCGAGGCCCAGGAGCGCACGGACCTCATCGGCCGTTCGAGCCTCCGCGATGCGGGCGATCACCTGCTCGTCGTTGAACACGTTCGCGAGCCGTGCGACGGAGGCCACGTGCTCCTCGGCATTGGCCACCGCGAGGCCGATGACGACGCGCACCGGGTCGTTGTGCGGGTGCCCGAAGTCGACGGGCGTCGCCAGCGTCACGACGGAGAGCCCCTCGTGGAGGACATCGGAGCCGGGGCGGGCATGGGCGAGCGCGAGGCCCGGGGCGATGACGACGTAGGCGCCGAACTCCTCGATGACGCCGATCATGCGCTCGGTGTACTCGTCTCGGGTGGCGCCGGCGCGGGTGAGGGCTCGACCGGATTCGCGGACGGCCTGCCGCCAGTCGTCGACACGTGCGCCGAGGAGCACGGCCGCGTCGGGAAGCGACGGTGTCGTCATGGAGGATCCGTTCCGCACGGCGATCGCGCGTGGTCGTGGGTTGCGGGTGCGGTGGCGTGGATGACGCCCCCGTGGATCGGGCCGCCGGCGGCGGCATCCGCTCAGGCGTCGTCGAAGCCCTCGCGGATGAGCTCGGCGAGCTCGTCGCGGTCGTCGACCGGAAGGAACGTCGCCGCCGCCGCGTTCAGCTGGAACGTCTCGAAGTCGTCGAGGTCGTAGCCGAAGGCGTCGCTGAGCAGCGCGAGCTCGCGGGTGATGCTCGTCGAGCTCTGCAGGCGGTTGTCGGGGTTGACGGTCACCCGGAAGCCCAGCTGGTAGAGCAGGTCGAAGGGGTGGTCGACGAGCTCGTCGCCCCACGCCTCGATGGCACCGGTCTGCAGGTTCGACGACGGGCTCAGCTCGAGCGCGATCTCGCGATCGCGGACCCACTGGGCGATCGGTCCGAGGGAGACGTAGGTGTTCTCGTCATCCTGGCGCTCGATCACGAGGTCCTCGGCGAGGCGCACGCCGTGGCCGAGGCGCAGTGCCCGCCCGTCGAAGAGCGCGCTCCGGATGGACTCGAGGCCGTCGGCCTCGCCGGCGTGCACGGTGACGGGAAGGTACTGCCCGGCGAGGAAGTCGAACGCCGTGCGGTGCCGGCTCGCGGGGAATCCCGCCTCGGCGCCGGCGATGTCGAAGCCGACCACGCCGCGGTCGCGGTGCCGCACGGCCAGCTCGGCGATCTCGAGCCCGCGGTCGGCGTGGCGCATGGCCGTGATGAGCTGGCCGGTGCGGATGCCGTGACCGGCGTCGCGCGCATCGTCGGCGCCCTGCTCGAGCCCCTCCTGCACGGCCGCGACGACCTCGTCGAGGTCGAGCCCGCCCGCGAGGTGCTGCTCGGGCGCCCAGCGCACCTCGCCGTAGATCACGCCGTCGGCCGCGAGGTCTTGGACGAACTCGCGCGCGACCCTCGTGAGGCCCTCGCGGGTCTGCATCACTGCGGTCGTGACGTCGAACGTCTTCAGGTACTCCACGAGCGAGCCGGAGTCGGACTTCTCGGCGAACCAGGTGCCGAGCTGCTCGGCATCGTGCTTCGGCACGTCGACGCCCGTGGCGTCGGCGAGCTCGATGACGGTCTGCGGACGCAGACCCCCGTCGAGGTGGTCGTGCAGTGAGATCTTCGGGAGCGCCTGGATGTTCGCGCCATCGCCCTCGAGCCGGTACTGCGTCGCATTCGTGTTCACGGCTCAACGATACCGGCGAGGCCGCCGCGAAGTCTCGGCAATCTCAGAGCAATGGCGCCGCACGACGCAGCATGGGCGTGTCGGCGTCAGCGCCCGATGCGGTCCGCGATGAGCGGGCCGCCGTCGGCGACCTGTTCTCCCGCGTCGCCGATGCGGTACGCACCCTCGACGGCGTCGAGCGCCCTGGCGAACCGGGCGGGCTCGTCGGCGAGCAGGGTGAACAGCGGCTCGCCCTTGCGCACCGTGTCGCCGGGCTTGGCGTGCAGGTCGATGCCCGCGGCGTGGTGCACCGGGTCCTCCTTGCGCGCACGGCCCGCCCCGAGCCGCCAGGCGGCGATGCCGAACGGCAGCGCCGACTGCTCGACCAGCACGCCGTCGCGGTCGGCCACGACGGTGTGCGTCTCGCGTGCGACGGGCATCGCGGCGTCGGGGTCCCCGCCCTGCGCGATCACGAAGGCGCGCCAGCTGTCCATGGCACGGCCGTCGTCGAGCGCCGCGGCGACGTCGGCGTCGCGGACGCCCGCGAGCTCGAGCATCTCCTGCGCCAGCGCGATGGTGAGCTCCCGCACGTCGGCGGGGCCGCCGCCGGCCAGCACCTCGATCGACTCGCGCACCTCGTTGGCGTTGCCGATCGTGAGGCCGAGCGGCACGTTCATGTTGGTGATGAGGGCGGATGTCGCGACGCCGGCGTCCTCGCCGAGTTCGACCATCGTGCGGGCGAGCTCGCGCGACCGCTCGATGTCCTGCAGGAAGGCCCCCGACCCGAACTTCACGTCGAGCACGAGCGCACCCGTGCCCTCGGCGATCTTCTTCGACATGATTGAGGAGGCGATCAGCGGGATCGCCTCGACGGTGCCGGTGATGTCGCGCAGGGCGTAGAGCTTCTTGTCGGCGGGGGCGAGGCCGCTGCCCGCGGCGCAGATCACGCCGCCCACGTCGCGGAGCTGCGCGAACATCTCGTCGTTCGTCAGGTCGGCGCGCCAGCCGGGGATGGACTCGAGCTTGTCGAGCGTGCCGCCGGTGTGGCCGAGTCCGCGGCCGGAGAGCTGCGGCACCGCCACGCCGAAGCTCGCGACGAGCGGCATGAGGGGGAGCGTGATCTTGTCGCCGACTCCCCCGGTGGAGTGCTTGTCGGTGGTCGCCTTGCCGAGGCCGCTGAAGTCCATGCGCTCGCCCGAGGCGATCATCGCCATCGTCAGGTCGCGGATCTCGCGCCTCGCCATGCCGTTCAGGAAGATCGCCATGGTCATGGCGGACATCTGCTCGTCGGCCACGTACCCGCGCGTGTAGGCGTCGACGAGCCAGTCGATCTCGGCGGTCTCGAGCTCGTGCCCGTCTCGCTTGGCCCGGATCAGGTCGACCGCGTCGAAGGCCTCGACGCCGCTCATGCGCCCGCTCCGCGGTACTCGGCGAGCTGCCTGGGTCCGAAGGCGTCGGGAAGCACCTCGTCGATCGTCCTGAAGCCGGAGACGGTCTCGAGGACCATGCCCTCCGCCGAGTGCTCGAACAGCAGTTGGCGGCACCGTCCGCACGGCATCAGCACGTTCCCGTGGCCGTCGACGCATGTGAACGCGACGAGCTTGCCGCCCCCCGACATCGCGAGCGCCGAGACGAGCGAGCACTCCGCGCAGAGCGTGACACCGTACGAGGCGTTCTCGACGTTGCACCCGCTGACGACGCGGCCGTCGTCGACGATCGCCGCCGCGCCCACCGGGAACTCCGAATAGGGCACGTACGCCTTGGCCATGGCCTCCCGCGCGCGCTCGCGCAGGTCGGTCCAGTCGATCGCATCCGTTGCGGTCATGATGCTCCCCCGTTCCAGGATGGGTGTTCGTCGTGTCCCGCCGCACGTCGGGGTGCGGCGTGGCCGGTCAGGCCTTGATGTAGGGCTTGCCCGCGGCAGCGGGCCCACGCACCTTGCCCACGAGGCCGGCGACCGCGAAGATCGTCACCACGTACGGCAGCATGAGCATGAACTCGCTCGGCACCGGAGACCCGATGACGCCGAGCGTGTTCTGGAGGTTCGACGCGAAGCCGAACAGCAGTGCGGCGAGCGTCGCCTTGATCGGGTCCCACTGCCCGAAGATCACGGCGGCGAGGGCGATGAAGCCGGCTCCGGCGGTCATCTCCTTGTTGAACGCGCCGACGGACCCGAGGGTGAAGAACGCACCGCCGAGGCCCGCGATCGCACCGGCCAGGGAGACATTCCAGAACCGGGTGCCCGTGACGTTGATGCCGACGGTGTCCGCGGCTTGGGGGTGCTCGCCCACGGCGCGCAGCCGGAGGCCCCACTTGGTGTGGAACAGCCCGATGTAGACGGCCGCGACGGCGACGTACATGAGGTAGACGATGATGGTCTGCCGGAAGAACGTCGGCCCGATGAGCGGGATCTCGGAGAGGATCGGGATCGGGATGCGCTCGAACCGCGGCGGGGAGTTCAGGGTGGTCGCGTTCGGCGCCAGGACCTGAGAGAAGAAGAAGCTCGTGAGACCGAGCACCAGCACGTTCAGCACGACACCGACGATGACCTGGTCGACGAAGTACTTGATCGCGAAGGCGGCCAGCACGAACGAGACGAGCACGCCCGCGACGCCGGCGGCGAGCAGCCCGGCATAGGGGTTGCCGGTCGCGGTCGCCACGACGGCCGACGTGAAGGCACCCGCCAGGAGCTGGCCCTCGATCGCGATGTTGATGACGCCGACGCGCTCGGAGATCACGCCGCTCAGCGAGCCGAAGATCAGCGGCACGGAGAGGCTGAGCGCACCGGCGAGCAGTCCCGCGACCGGGATCACGTTCGTTCGGGCGCCCGCGGCGGCCCACGTCAGGAACCCGATGAGGAACACGACCGCGAACACGGCCATCAGCCACACGGGGACCTTGCGCTCGGAGCGCACGAGGAGCGCGCTCGCGACGGTGATCGCGAGGAGCAGGATGGTCGAGGTCCACGCGACGACGGTCGCGTCGAGCACGATCTCGGGCAGCTGGAGGGCGTCACCCGCGGCGGAGATGCGGAACACGGCCTCTCCGCCCTGCCCGGCGACGAGGAAGAGGATGGCGGCGAGGACGGTGATCACGCCGAAGGCGATCGGGGCCTTCCAGCTGACGACGACGGTCCTCGCGAGGGCCGGCTCCTGCGGCGCGGCGGCATTGTGCTGGGTCGCGGTGGTCATTTCGGCTCCACCTCCTTCGTGACGTTGGGTCGCGGTCTGCGCGACGCGCTGCCCGGGGCGGGGAGCCTGAAGATGGCGCGCACGAGCGGCGGGGCCGCGATGAAGAGCACGATGAGCGACTGGACGACGAGGACGATGTCGATCGGGACGCCCTCGGCGGCCTGCATCGCGAACCCGCCGGCCTTGAACGCGCCGAAGAGGATGCCGGCCGCGAGCACGCCCCACGGGGTCGAGCGGCCGAGCAGCGCGACGGTGATGGCGTCGAAGCCGATGCCCGCGTCGATGCCGCTGGAGAACCCGGTCGTCACGGTGCCGAGCACCTGGCTGACGCCGGCCAGTCCGATGAGCGCGCCCGAGATCAGCATCGCGTAGACGTACATCGCCTTGACGTTGATGCCCGCGACGCGAGCCGCGTTGGGGTTCTCGCCGACCGCGCGGAACTGGAAGCCGAGGCTCGATCGGTCGAGGATCCACCAGACGAGCACGACCGAGGCGATCGCGAGGAGGAAGCCGAAGTGCAGGTTGTAGCCGTCGCCGAGGATGGCGGGGAAGATCGCCGTGTCCTTCATGGGCGGCGTCTTGGGGTTGTTCGAACCGGGGGCCTGCAGCAGGCCGGGCGTCCGCAGCATCCAGGTCACGAGGTAGAGCGCGACGTAGTTCAGCATGATCGTGACGATGACCTCGTGGGCGCCGGTGCGCGCCTTCAGGAGGCCCGCGATGCCGGCCCACAGCGCGCCGGCGAGGAGGCCTGCGAGCAGCGCGACGAACATGTGCACGCCGAAGGGGAGGTCGAACGAGAACGCGACCCAGCCCGCGGCTGCGGAGGCCATGAGCATCTGGCCGCGGCCGCCGATGTTGAACATGCCGACGCGGAACGCGAGCGCCACGCCGAGGCCCGCCGCGATGAGCGGGGTCGCGAACGTCAGCGTCTCGGTGAGCGGCCGGATGCCGGCGGCGAAGTCGGGCCGGCGGAAGTTGTAGATCGAGCCCTGGAAGAAGGCCGAGTAGGCGCCGGAGACCGACTCCCAGATCGCGACGAACGTGTCGCCCGGCCGGGCGAAGAAGTAGCCGGATGCCGCCTGCACGCGCTCGTCGGTGAAGGCGATCATGATCGCACCGACGATGAGTGCGAGCACGACCGCGAGCACGGAGATGATGGCGTTGCCCGTCGCGACCTCGCGGAGGGCGCGGTGCCAGCGCGACTCGGGCTCCGGCTCGGGCTCGGCCCGCCTCACGGGCTCCGCCGGCGGGACCTGCGAGCCCGTCTCGACGGCGACGTCGGGGTCGCTCGGTCCTTGCGCGCTCATGCCGCGGCTCCTTCGGGGTTCGGGGCCTCGCCGGCCATCATCAGGCCGAGGGTCTCGCGCGGGGTGTCCCCCGGCACGATGCCCACCACCTTGCCGCGGTACATGACCATGATGCGATCGGCGAGGGCCGTGACCTCATCGAGCTCGGTGGACACGACGACCACGGGCACGCCGGAGTCACGGGTCTCGACGATGCGCTTGTGGATGAACTCGATCGACCCGACGTCGACTCCACGGGTGGGCTGGGCCGCGACGAGGAGGCGCAGCTCGCGGCTGAGCTCGCGCGCGAGCACGACCTTCTGCTGGTTGCCGCCGGACAGCCGGCCGACCTTCGTCTCGATGGAGGGCGTGCGGACGTCGTACTCGGCGACCTTCTCCTCGGCGAACTCGGCGAGGGTGGCGAGCTGGAGGTTGCCGCCCTTGACGAACGGAGCTCCCTCGGCACGGTCGAGCATGAGGTTCTCGGCGATGGAGAACTCCGCGACGAGCCCGTCCTCCTTGCGATCCTCGGGCACGAACCCGACGCCGGCGTCGAGGATGCTGCGGACGCTGTCGCCGTTGAGCTCGTTGCCGTCGAGTCGCATGGAGCCGCGCACCCGGGGCTGCAGGCCCACGAGCGCCTCGGTGAGCTCGGTCTGGCCGTTCCCCTGCACGCCCGCGACCGCGAGGATCTCGCCGCGGCGCACCTCGAAGGAGACGTCGTTGACGACGAGCTGGCCGATCGGGTCGACGACGGTCAGGCCCTGGACGACGAGCGCGGGGTCGCCGAGCTGCGGTGCGTCCTTCTGGACGGTGAGCTCCACGGCGCGCCCGACCATGAGCGAGGCCAGCTCGGCGTTCGAGGCGGTGGGCGATGCCTCGCCCACGACCTTTCCGAGCCGGATCACGGTGATGCGGTCGGCCACCTCGCGGACCTCGCGCAACTTGTGCGTGATGAAGACGATGGAGGTGCCCGACTCCTTGAGCTGGCGCATGATGGCCATGAGCTCGTCGGTCTCCTGCGGCGTGAGCACGGCCGTCGGCTCGTCGAACACGAGCACGCGCGCGTCGCGGGAGAGCGCCTTGATGATCTCGACGCGCTGCTGCACGCCGACGGGAAGGTCGTCGACGAGGGCGTCGGGATCGACGTCGAACCCGAAGCGGTCGGAGATCTCCCTGACCTTGGCGCGGGCGGCCGGCAGGTCGAGCCTGCCGCCGAAGCGCGTCTCCTCGTGGCCGAGCATGACGTTCTCGGCCACCGTGAAGACGGGGATGAGCATGAAGTGCTGGTGCACCATGCCGATGCCGGCGCGCATCGCGTCACCCGGTCCGGCGAAGCTCTGCACCCGGTCGTCGAGGAGGATCTCGCCGCCATCGGCCTGGTACAGGCCGTAGAGCACGTTCATGAGGGTGGACTTGCCTGCGCCGTTCTCGCCGAGGAGGCAGTGGATCTCGCCGGCCTCGACGGTGAGGTCGATGTGGTCGTTCGCCACGAGCGTCCCGAACGTCTTCGTGATGCCCCGGAGCTCGAGTTTCATGTCATCGATCCTACTGATTGGCCTGCATCCGCAGCAGGTGCTGCTCGGATGTCGCTCGCCGTGCGAGCGGGCTGCTCAGATGCAGCCGATCCCGCGCAATCGCGGGGAACGACGACGGGGAGGCCGGCACGAGCCGACCTCCCCGCCGCGGTTGGGCCTTATTCGGCCAGGTAGGACTCCACCGTGATGTCGCCGGCGATGATCTGGTCGCGCAGCTCCTGCACCTTGGCGTCGAGGTCGGCCGGAACGGCGTCCGCCCAGTCGTGGTAATCGGCCAGGCCGACGCCCTCGTTCTCGAGCGTGCCGACGAACGGGGTGGCGTCGAACTCGCCGTTGCCGGCCTCGATGATCGCGTCCTCGACACCGACGTCGATGCCCTTGAGGATCGAGGTCAGGAGGAGGTCGGCGACCTCGGGGTCGGTCTCGAACACGTCGGCGTCGACACCGAGCAGGGCGATCTCACGACCGGCGTCGCGGATGGCGACGGCGGCCGACTGGTAGATCGGGCCGCCGACGGGCAGCAGCACGTCGACGTTCTGGTCGATGAGGCCCTGGGCGACCTGACGGGCGCCGTCGTTGGCCTCGAAGCCACCGGTGAAGGAGCCGTCCTGCGCGTCGCGGTCCCAGCCGATGACCTTGACGGCGGTGCCGTTCTCCTCGTTGTAGTAGTCGACGCCCTGCGCGAAGCCGTCCATGAAGATCGTGACCGTCGGGATGTTCATGCCGCCGAAGGTGCCGACGACGCCGGTCTTCGAGACGCCCGCCGAGAGGTAGCCGGCGAGGAACGCGGCCTGCGCGGTGTCGAAGATGATGGGCTTGATGTTCTCGGCGTCGGTCGTGCCGTCGAAGTCGGTGTCGACCGTGTCGTCGATCGAGACGTACTCGATGTCGGGGTTGTCGGTCGCGGACTCGAGCGCGGCGGGCGCCAGCAGGAAGCCGACGGTCACGATCGCGTTGCAGCCCTGGTCGACGAGCGACTGCAGGTTCGAGGCGTAGTCGGTCTCCGCGGCCGACTCGACCGTCTTCGGCTCGACGCCGAGTTCCTCGGACGCGGCGGTGAGGCCCTCGAAGCCGAGCTGGTTGAAGGACTTGTCGTCGAATCCGCCCGCGTCGGAGACCATGCAGGGCAGGAAGTCCGAGGCCGCCTCGGTGGAACCGCCGGACTCCTCGGGAGCCGACGCGCAACCGGCGAGCAACGCGGCTGCACCGAACATCGCGAGGCCGGCGAATCCGGCCTTCTTGGTCGTGACCTTCACTGTGTCCTCCAAATCGTGCGCCCAGAACCCAGAGCGGGGGGCCGTGTGGGTACGTTACCGAATGTTGCGGGCACGACCGGCGTAGTTGGCGCGCACGACATCCAATGGTTATGAAGACGCGACATTCTGCTCATATGAGCAGACCGGGGCTCCCCCGCATGGGGGACAGCGCTCGGATCAGGGCGCGCTCGGCGACTCCACGACGATCTCGCCGGCGATGATCGCCTGGCGCAGGCCCTCGATCTCACCGTCGAGCTCGGGCGTCACGAGGGACGCGAGGTCGTGGTACGGCGCGATCTCGACGCCCGCGTTCTCGAGGGTCCCGACGTACGGATCCGCGGTGAAGGCGTCATCCTGGACGTCGCCGACGATCGTCACCATCGCGTCCTGCGTGTTCTTCAGCACGCTCGTCAGGATGACCGGCCGGAAGTCGGCGGGCAGCGACTCGTAGCCGTCGCTGTCGACCCACACGATGGAGACGCCGTCGCGCTCGAGCGCCGCGGCCGCCGCGCCCTCGCCGACCTGCCCGGCCACCGGCAGGATGACGTCGGCACCCTGGTCGATGAACCCCTCGGCCAGCGTCTTGCCCTTGTTCACGTCCTCGAAGTCGCCGGTGAAGGCGCCGTCCTGGCTCGCCTTGTCCCAGCCGAGGGCCCGCACGCTCGTGCCGTGCACCTCGTTGTACTTGGCCACGCCGTCGACGAAGCCGTCCATGAACAGCGTCACCGGCGGTTGGTTGCCGCCGCCGAAGGTCGCGACGACGCCGGTCCTCGTGACCCCCGCGGCCAGGTACCCGGCGAGGTACGCCGCCTGTGCCGTGTCGAACACCACCGGCTTGACGTTGGGCGCCTCGACCGACTCGTCGACGATGGCGAACGCGACGTCGGGGTTGGCCGCGGCCTGCTCGAGGGTGGGGTCGGCGAGCTCCCAGCCGACCGTCACGACCAGTCCGCAGCCGGACTGCACGGCCTGCTCGACGTTGGGGGCCAGGTCGGTCTCGCTCGTCGAGACGATCGCCTCGGCCTCGACGCCGAGCTCCTCCTCCGCCTGCTGCAGGCCCTCCCAGCTGGACTGGTTGAACGACCGGTCCTCGAGTCCGCCCGAGTTCGTGACCATGCGGACGCAGCCCGCACTCGCATCCCCGCCGTCGCCCTTCTCGGGCGCCGCCTGGCACCCGGCCAGCACCACGGATGCCGCGACGAGCGCGACTCCGAATCCGACTCTCCTGCGCGACATCCGCTGCTCCCTCTTCGATCCGGTCAGAGCACGTCGCCCGAGCCGCCGAGGCGGAGCGCGTCGACCACGGCCTTCACGCGCTGCGCGTGCTCGCTCGTGGTCACGAGGAGCGCATCGGGTGTGTCGACGACCACGATGTCCTGCACGCCGATGAGGCTGATGACCCGCTTGGACCGGCTGATGACGATGCCGCTCGATGCGTCGGCGAGGACGCGCGCGTGCTCGCCGAGGATGGCGAGCTCGCCGGAGCGCCCGGAGGAGTTGAGCTTGGCGAGCGAGGCGAAGTCGCCGACGTCGTCCCACTGGAAGTGACCGCGCACGACGACCAGGCGTCCGGCATCCGCGGCCGGCTCGGCGACGGAGTAGTCGATGGCGATCTTCTCGAGCTTCGGCCAGATGCGATCGACGGCCGGCCCCCTGGTCGCGGGGTCGTCCCACGCCGCGGCGAGCTCGATGAGGCCGGCGTGCAGCTCGGGCTTCGTGCGGGCGAGCTCCTCGAGGAGCGTGGAGGCCTTCGCGATGAACATGCCGGCGTTCCAGAGGTGGGCGCCCCCGTCGACGTAGTCTCGCGCCGTCTCGAGGTCGGGCTTCTCGACGAAGTTCGCCACGACCTCGACCCGGCCGGCTCCCGGGATGGCGAGCTGCTGCCCGCACTCGATGTACCCGAAGCCGACCGCGGGCTCGGTCGGCGTGATGCCGATGGTCGCGATGTAGCCGTTCTTCGCGGCCGTGATCGCGTCGGCGACCGCCGAACGGAAGAGCGCGTCGCCCGAGATCACGTGATCGGCCGCGAACGACCCGATGACGACGCCGGGCTCGCGGAGTTCGAGGATGGCCGCGGCGAGGCCGATGGCGGCCGTGGAGTCGCGCGGCTCGGACTCGAGCACGACGTTGACGTCGGCGAGCTCGGGGAGCTGGGACTCGACCGCCGCGCGGTGCGCGCGGCCCGTGACGACCATGATGCGCTGTTCGCCCGAGAGGGGGGCGAGGCGATCCCACGTGTCCTTGAGCAGCGTCTGGCCGGAACCGGTCAGGTCGTGGAGGAACTTCGGCGCGTCGGCTCGGGACAGCGGCCAGAGGCGGGACCCGACGCCGCCGGCCGGGATGACGCTGTAGAACCCGTCGAACGGGACGGAGTGGGCTGACATGAGTCCGAGGATAGCCGGACGCGGCCGCGGGACGCCGGGAACCTCGGCACCCGGCATCCGGATTTTACAAACGAGATATCTCGACGTCGAGAGAGTTAGGCAGCCCTAAGCGGCGGCGTGGCGACCCCGGGACTACAATCGCATCGGGTCGTTCGGCCCGTTCGCGCCCTGAGATCGAGGGCCTTCAGCAGCCAGGGAGGGTTGTTCATGCCAGAGAACCCGGCAGGAACCCTGACCACACCCGCGAAGCCGGCGAAGCAGAAGCCTGGTGGCACGCTGTACCGCGGCCGCGAGGGCATGTGGTCGTGGGTATTGCACCGCATCACGGGCGTCGCCATCTTCTTCTTCCTCTTGGTGCACATCCTCGACACCGCGCTCGTGCGCGTGAGCCCCGAGGCGTACAACGCCGTCATCGGCACGTACCAGACGCCCATCATGGGCCTCGGCGAGGTCGCCCTCGTCGGCGCGATCGTGTTCCACGCCTTCAACGGCCTGCGCATCATCCTCGTCGACCTGTGGGCCTGGGCCACGCGCCACCAGAAGCTGCTCTTCTACATCGTCATCGCCCTCTGGGTCATCACGATGCTCGGCTTCACGCCCCGCCACCTCATCAACGTCTTCAGCCACTGAGGAGCCGCGACGTGACTGCCATCAACTTCCCGGGCGAACCACGCCGTCGAGGCACCAACCTCGAGAAGTGGGGCTGGATCTACATGCGCGCCAGCGGCGTCGTGCTGCTCGTGCTGATCTTCGGCCACCTGATCGTGAACCTCATGGTCGGCGAGGGCGTGAAGGCCATCGACTTCGGCTTCGTCGGCGGCAAGTGGGCCGACCCGTTCTGGCAGTGGTGGGACGTCACGATGCTGTGGCTCGCGCTCATCCACGGCGCGAACGGCATGCGCACGCTCGTGAACGACTACACGAACCCCGGCACGACGCAGAAGGTCCTGAAGGGCGCGCTCTTCGCGGCCGCGGCCGTGCTCATCGTGCTCGGCACCCTCGTGGTCTTCACCTTCGAGCCGTGCCCCGCCGGCTCCCCCGCAGACCTGCTTCCCTCGTTCTGCCCCGCTGTCTAGGAGAACCGTGACTTCCCAGAGCGCCCACGTCGAGACCAACGTCATCGACGGAGTCCACTACCACCAGTACGACATCGTGATCGTCGGCGCCGGCGGCGCGGGGATGCGCGCGGCGATCGAGGCCGGGCCAGGCGCGAAGACCGCCGTGATCTCGAAGCTGTACCCGACGCGCTCCCACACGGGTGCCGCGCAGGGCGGCATGGCCGCCGCGCTCGCGAACGTCGAGGAGGACAGCTGGGAGTGGCACACCTTCGACACCGTCAAGGGCGGCGACTACCTCGTCGACCAGGACGCGGCGGAGATCCTCGCGAAGGAGGCCATCGACGCGGTCATCGACCTCGAGAACATGGGCCTGCCGTTCAACCGCACGCCCGAGGGGAAGATCGACCAGCGGCGCTTCGGCGGCCACACCCGCGATCACGGCAAGGCGCCCGTCCGCCGGGCCTGCTACGCCGCCGACCGCACGGGTCACATGATCCTGCAGACGCTGTTCCAGAACTGCGTCCGGCTCGGCATCGAGTTCTACAACGAGTACTACGCGCTCGACCTCATCATGACCGAGGTCGACGGCGTCGAGCAGCCCTCGGGCATCGTCGCCTACGAGCTCGCCACCGGCGAGCTGCACGTCTTCCAGGCGAAGGCGATCATCTTCGCGACCGGCGGCTTCGGCAAGATCTACAAGACGACCTCGAACGCGCACACCCTCACGGGCGACGGCGTCGGGATCATCTGGCGCAAGGGCCTCCCGCTCGAGGACATGGAGTTCTTCCAGTTCCACCCGACCGGCCTCGCCGGCCTCGGCATCCTGCTCACCGAGGGCGCCCGCGGCGAGGGCGCGATCCTCCGCAATGCGAGCGGCGAGCGGTTCATGGAGCGCTACGCCCCCACGATCAAGGATCTCGCGCCGCGCGACATCGTCGCCCGCTGCATGGTCCAGGAGGTCGCCGAGGGCCGCGGCGCCGGCCCGCACAAGGACTACGTGCTCCTGGACTGCACCCACCTCGGCGCCGAGGTCCTCGAGACCAAGCTCCCCGACATCACCGAGTTCGCCCGCACGTACCTCGGCGTCGACCCCGTGTACGAGCCCGTTCCCGTCATGCCGACCGCGCACTACGCCATGGGCGGCATCCCGACGAACGTCGCCGCCGAGGTCCTCCGCGACAACCAGACCGTCGTGCCGGGCCTCTACGCGGCCGGCGAATGCGCCTGCGTCTCCGTGCACGGCTCCAACCGCCTCGGCACGAACTCCCTCCTCGACATCAACGTCTTCGGCAAGCGCGCCGGCCGCAACGCCGTCGAGTACGTCAAGACGGCGGAGTTCACGCCGCTCCCCGAGGACCCGGCTCGCGACATCCGCCAGATGCTGCAGCTGCTCCGCGACTCGGCCGGCACCGAGCGCATCGCGGCGATCCGCAAGGAGCTGCAGGACGAGATGGACAAGAACGCGCAGGTGTTCCGCACCGACGAGTCGCTGGCCCACGTCACGAACGTGATCGCCGGCCTCCGCGACCGCTACCGCAACATCGCCGTCCAGGACAAGGGCAAGCGCTTCAACACCGACCTCCTCGAGGCCGTCGAGCTCGGCTTCCTGCTCGACCTCGCCGAGGTCGTCGTGTACTCGGCGCGCAACCGCCAGGAGAGCCGTGGCGGCCACATGCGCGACGACTTCCCGAAGCGCGACGACGAGAACTACATGCAGCACACGATGGCCTACCTCTCGGGCGACGCGCACTCCTCGGATGCCGCCGACCACATCCGGCTCGACTGGAAACCCGTGACCATCACCCGCTACCAGCCGATGGAGAGGAAGTACTGATCGTGAGCACCACCACGCTCGAGCAGCCGCCCGCCGCCGAGGCGGCCATCCAGTCCTTCACCGTGACGTTCCTGATCCGCCGCTTCGACCCCGACGTGGACACCGAGCCGCGCTGGCAGGACTTCGACGTCGAGATGTACGCGACCGACCGCGTGCTCGACGCCCTGCACAAGATCAAGTGGGAGCAGGACGGCTCGCTCACGTTCCGGCGCTCCTGCGCACACGGCATCTGCGGCTCCGACGCCATGCGCATCAACGGACGCAACCGGCTCGCGTGCAAGACGCTCATCAAGGACCTCGACATCTCGAAGCCCATCTACGTGGAGGCCATCAAGGGCCTGCCGCTCGAGAAGGACCTCATCGTCGACATGGAGCCGTTCTTCGCGAGCTACCGCGAGGTGCAGCCGTTCCTCATCGCCAACTCGAAGCCCGAGGCGGGCAAGGAGCGCGTGCAGTCGATCGCCAAGCGCGAGATCTTCGACGACACGACCAAGTGCATCCTCTGCGCCGCGTGCACCTCCTCCTGCCCCGTGTTCTGGACCGATGGGCAGTACTTCGGCCCCGCGGCCATCGTGAACGCGCACCGGTTCATCTTCGACGACCGTGACGACGCGGCATCCGTTCGCCTCGACATCCTGAACGACAAGGAGGGCGTGTGGCGCTGCCGCACGACCTTCAACTGCACCGACGCCTGCCCCCGCGGCATCGAGGTCACCAAGGCCATCGCCGAGGTCAAGCAGGCCATCATGCGGGGCAAGCCCTGACCTCGATCGACGCGACACCGTCGCGCTGAAGAAGGGCCGATGCGAGAACGCATCGGCCCTTCTTCGTCCCCAGTCGCGTTCCCCCTCGCTTCCGGGTGTCGGTCACGGCCGCCCGGCGGGTTCATCCGCCGGGCAGCCGTGGATCAGTCTCCGGCGATCTCCCTGCGCCGCCGGACCAGGACCCAGACCACGGCGAGCCCGCCGAGGAAGAGCAGCCCTGCGGCGCCCCAGATCCACGGGCCGGTCGAGAACCCGGTGATCGCCGTGCCGCCGAGCAGCGTCACGCTGACCGTGTCGTCGGCGCACTCGGTGACCGGATCAGGGTCGTCCGCCGTCTGCCAGCACACCTCGCCGGTGTTGTCGATCGTCGAGACCGTCGTTCCGGGCTTCACGTGCACGGCCAGGTCGATGACCGGCGCCGTCGTGAAGTTCGGCCCGAGTTGGCCGAGCAGGTCGCAGTGGAGCGTTCCGCCGTAACCGCCCGAGTCCTGGCCCGTCACCTCGCAGTCCTCCCAGCGCGGGAACGCGGGAGCCGGCGCCGTCGTGATCTCGTCGACCCGCAGCATGGCCGGGATCTCGTCGAACACCTCGGTCGGGTCCGTCGCGCCCGTTCCGACCGACGTCACCTGCAGCGAGTAGCTGAAGTCGCCGTCCGCCTTCGTGCTGGTGACGCTCGCGGTCTTCTCGATCTCGAGCTCGGCCGGTCGGTCGACCGCACAGGTCGGGAGCGCCTGCGGGTAGACCGCGAGCACCGTCTGGCTCGGGTTCACCGAGAACTCGATGGACGCCGGGTTCTCCGTGTCCCGCCAGGCGTAGCTGGGCAGGCTGTCATCGAGGATGAGGTCGAGGAACCTGGTGCCGGGAGTCGGCGGGTTCGTGAGGTCCTCCTCGGTGATCGGACGCCAGCCCGGGAACGCATACGGCAGTCCGTCTGCGTCGACCGCGGCGCCCGGCCACAGGAGTCGGCCCTCGCGGTCGTCCCACGGGATCGTCTGCTCCTTGGTCTGCGTGCCGTCGGCCGAGGTCCACGTCACGGTGATGTCGCCGGGGGTGACGTTCTCGGTCGCCCGCACGTCGTAGTACAGCCACGGGACGTCCGCGACGCATCGCACGTAGGCTCCGGCGTCGACCTTCTTCACCGGCACCTCGGCATCGGCGCAGTCGTTGCCGGGGAAGATGTCGCCGATGTTGCCCTCGGGGACCTCGAGCGCCAGTGCCGCGAGCCCGGGCGCCGGCGGCTGGTAACCGCTGGTCGCCACGCACGCGTCCACGTTCGGGATCACCTGGTTCTCGGGGAAGTCAGGCAGCACCGGAGCCGGGTCGTCCGGCCCGACGGCCGGCGGCGCCTCGACCTCGTCCGGGAGCACCCGCACCGGGATCGTGATCGTCGTGACCTGGCCCTCGACGAAGGTCCCGGTGTAGTCGGCCGTGAACTGGTTGCCCACGGTCGACTCCGTCCAGTTCTCGGGAGCCTCGAACACGGCCGGCCCGGTGATCTCGAGTTGCGGATCGATGAGGTCCGTCACCTCGAGGTCCTGGACGTCCACTCCGTGGTTCGTGACCGTGAGCACCCAGTCGAAGGTGTTGTCCTCGGTGTCATCGACGGCCGTCACCCCATCCGGCAGCACGGCCGTCTTCTCGATGCCGACGTCGACGATCGGGATGTCGACGCAGGCGCTGATCGGCGTCGTGATCGTGCCGGTGGTGAACTCACCGCCGTTGTAGAACCCGCGACCGCTCGTCTCCTCGACGCACTTCGCATCGTCGGTGTTCGTGATCGTGTCGACCTTCACCGTGGCGTTGATGGTCCAGACCTCGACGGTCGGGCCCTCGCCGGTCCCTGCGGCGAGCAGGCGACCGTCCGCCAGCACGTCGTCGGGAGCGACACCCGTCCAGCCGACCACCGGGTCGCCGTCGGGATCGGTCGCCTGGGCCGTGAACGTCGTGCCCGCCGGGAAGGCCGGCGTGTCGCTCAGGTCGTAGTACTGGTCCTTGTCACTCGCGTTGGACACCATGATCTCGTAGGAGACGTCGAACGTGCCGTCGCCGTTGTAGACCGGCACACCCAGGACCTGCTTCTCGGCGAACGAGGTGCCGGGCTCGTCGCAGTCGGTGCGGACGGTCGGCAGGTCGTCGACCGTGAGCGTCGCGACGTTGCGGAACCCGCCGGGCTCGAACATCTCATCGCTCGAGCACTGCGTGGTGTCCTCGGTCCAGGCGCCCGCGGTGACCGTCGCGACGACGGTCACGTCGTAGGTGTGGGTCTCGCCCGCACCGAGCGCCTGACCGTCGGCGAGCGTGGTGTCGAGGTCGTCGGGAAGGCCGGTCCACTCGCCGTCCCGCCCGTCGGAGCTCGTCCACGAGGCCTCGTCGACCGTGATGCCCTCACCGAACTGGTCGAGCGTGTCGACGAGGTCGTACTCGAGCGGCGAGACGCCGCTCGTGTTCACGACCTCGATCGCGTACTCGACGAGCCATGTGCCGTCGGGCTGCTGCTCGGCCGACGTCACCGTCTTCTCGAACGTGTACGTGGCCGGCTCCGCCGTGTTCGTGATCGTGCAGGTCACGTCGTCGCCCGGCTGGAGCGTCACGGCCGCGTCATCGAGCGCGATGGGCGCTCCCTCGGCGTTCACGCAGGTCCAGTCGCTCGCCGTGAACTCGTCGGCCTCGTCGAAGCTCGCGGCCTCGGCCAGGTCGTACGCCACGTTCGAGTCGACCGCGCCGGTGGCTCCGCCGTCGCCCGACAGCACCTCGGTGCCGTTGTCGCTGGCGGTCAGGGTCCAGAGCGTCGGCGGGAAGTCGGTGGCGACGTCCTCGGGCTCCACGACCTTCACGAGCGTGAGCTCGGGCGCGATGTCCGTGTTCGTGATCTCGCACTCGACGCTCGCACCGAACTCGTTCACCGTGAGGGTGGCGCTCGTGTCGGTCGCGCCGGGCACCAGGGTGAATGCGCCGTCGCCGCTGTCGGACTCGCAGGTCCAGGTCGCGGAGACCTCGTACTCGACGCCGTTCTCCCAGACCGTCGAGGCCTCGTCGAGCGCGTAGCCCACGCCGGCCTCGACCGTGCCGTTCGCCGTGCCGTCACCGCTGAAGGTGTCGGTGTCGTCTCCGACGTTCTCGCCGCTCAGCGTCCAGTCCTCGGCCACGGCGTCGCCGCCGTGCTGGTTGTCGACGACCTTGGTGAGCGTCACCGTCTGCGTGCAGTCGACGTAGTTGACGACCTCGAACTCGTTGACGGCGCCGGTCAGCTCCTCGTCACCGAGCCCGGTGGTCGAGTCGGCGTCGAGCGAGCATCGGGCGCCCTCGGGCGTCGCGACATCCGTCTCGCCGATGCTCACCGAGTTGCCGACCGAGTACGGTCCGTAGACCGTGTCCCAGTCGGAGGACACGTCGTCGAGCACGAGCGTGGCGCCGAAGCCGGCGGGCAGCTCGTCGCTGTCCCAGGGGATCGGGTCGCCGCCGTTGATCACCCAGAACTTCGTGACCTCGACCGTCACCGGCACGTCGCCGCAGTCGTCGGCCTCGTAGTCGTCACCCGAGGTGACCACCGCGTGGTTCAGCAGGCCCTGGCCGTCGGTCTCGTCGGTGGCGCAGACCAGGTCCTCGGCGGGGGCATCGGCCTCGACCGTGAAGGTGAACTCCACCGTGAAGGTGTGGGTCGCTCCACCGGGGAGCGGCTGGTCGGTGACCAGCGTCGTGTCGGCGTTGCCATCCCAGGCGGGATTGACCGTGACGTCGGTGGAGCTGACGGATGCGCCGGTGATGACCACGCCTTCGGCGAAGTCCGCCGTGTCGCTGAGGTCGTAGACGAGCTCCTGGTCGTCACTCGTGTTGTGCACGGTGATGGTGTAGCTCGCGGTCCACCCACTCGCGTCGCCGGTGACCGGTCCGTTGAAGGTCTTCGTCACCTCGGGCTCCGCCGGAAGCGCACAGCCCGTGTCGTACGTCGGCTGCCCGCCGGGCGTCGTCAGGGCGACCTCGTTGAGGAAGCCGACGTTCGGCGCACCCTCGGAGGGCGAGCACGTGTTGGTCGTCGGGTCCTCGAAGGCCGCGGCATCCACGCTCGCGGTGACCGTCACCGTGTAGCTGTGCACGGCGTCGACGCCGATGATCCGCGGCGTCTCGACGATGCTCGTCGTCGGGTCCGCCTCGGGGTCGGTCCAGGTGCCGTTCTCGGTCGGGTCGTCGGCGTTCTCCCAGTCGGCCGAGAGGATGTCGACCTCCGGCCCGAAGCGGAGCGTGTCGTCGAGGACGTAGCGCGAGACGAACTCGGCGTTGCCCGTGACGGTGACGTCGTAGACGAGGGTCCAGACCCCGTCCCCGCCCTGGGTGACCGTCGGGTCGCCCTTCTCGACCGTCGGCTCGCCGCCGCGGCTGATCTCGGTGCAGTCCACGTCGGTGCGGATGATCTCACCCGACGTGACGATGCCCTCGTTCAGGAAGCCGACGCCGTCGGGGTTGTTCTCGCTCTGGCACTCGAACTCTTCGGGAGCGATGGCGCCGGACGGCGCATCGACGTTGAGGACGACGGTGTAGACGTCGACCTCGCCCGCCGCGATGGCCTGGTCGGCGACGACCGTGAACTCCGAGCCGTCGTACGGGCTCACCGGCGCTCCGCCGTCGATCGTGTAGCTGAGGTAGTCGACGCCGGCGGGGAACGCCGGGTCATCGGTCAGCGTGTAGTACGACGGCCTGGCGCCGGGGTCGGTGTTGGACACCGTGAGCGTGTAGGTCACGTTCCACGTGGCGTCAGGCAGCTGCGATGCCGTCGCTCCCGACTTCACGATCCTCGGTGCGCTGGGCGCGTCGCACGCCGACTTGTCGGAGTCGACGCCCGCGACCGTGAGGGTCGCCGTGTTGAGGAAGGCTCCCGATCCGGGACCGGTCGGGCAGGCCGTCTGGGCCGGCGTGAGCTCGGGCCCGGCGACGGCGATGCCCGTCACGGTGATGCGATACGTGTCACTCGGGTCGGGGTCGCCGGCCGCGAGGTAGGCGTTGTCGGCGAGGACGCCGCCGTTCGTCCACCCGGCGATCGGCACGCCGTTCTTCGTCGCCGAGTAGGTGCCCCCGGTGATGCCGGTGCCGAAGTGCGTCGTGTCGGCGAGGTCGTAGACGCCGCCGACCGCGCCGGTGTTCGTCACCACGATGTCGTAGGCGATGCTCCAGGTGCCGTCGACCGCCTGCGAGACCGACCCCGGCACGACGGACTTCGTGTGGGTGATCGTCGGCGGGTTGATGACGACGCAGCCCGTGGCATCCGTCGACTGGTTGCCCGAGACGACGGTCGCCGTGTTGTTCAGGCCGTCGGCACTCGGGCAGATGAACTCGGCGTCGTCGGAATCGAGGCGCACCGTCACCGTGATGTCGTACACGTGCGCCGCCGCACCGCCGGCGAGGGCGATGTCATCGGCGAGCAGCGTGTTCGGAGCCTGGCCGGTCCACGTGGGAACCGTCGTGACGCCCGCCGGCTTCGCTACGACGACCGGGGTGCCGACGATCTCGGCCGCGGCCGGAAGATCGAGGGCGTCGCCGAGGTCGTAGACCACGCCGGTCGTGGCGGACGGGTTCGTGACCGTGATCCGGTACGGGAGGGTCCACGTGCCGTCACCGTTGTCGACGGCCGTGCCGCCCACCTTGGCGATGGTCGGCTTCACCGGAATCGTGCAGTCCTGAGCCGGGTAGTCGACGCCCGCCACGGTCATGACGGCCGTGTTGAGGAAGCCGACGGTGCCGGGGGTCCCGGCGTCGCAGGCGGTCGGGCTGGTGCCCCCGAAGTCGGATCCCGGTGCGACCGTCGCGTTCACCGTGACGTGCCAGGTGTGCGACGTGGCCTTGACGAGCGTCGGCTCACCGGCGAACGCCTGGACGTCGGTGAACGGAACCGTCCACGAGGTGCTCGCGCCCGGCGGCGCCGGGAGCGTCCGCTGGTAGCTCGCGCTGTTCACGGTGACGTTGCCGCCGAACTGCAGCTGGTCGGTCAGGCTGTACGCGAGGTCCTGGAAGTTGCTCGGGTTGGTCACGACGATGTCGTACTCGACGGTCCAGGTGCCGTCGGCGTTCGGGGTCGGGACCGCCGCCGTCTTCGTGATGGTCGGGACCACCGGCTTCAGCGTGTTCGTGACGACGCAGGATGCCTCGTCTCCCGGCGAGAGCGCCGCGAGCACGGGTCCGGCGATCGCCGGTCCGCCGTTCACGAAGCACTGCCACGTGCCGGCCTGGAACTCGCCGGCGTTCGGGAGCGATGTGGTCTCGGCGAGGTCGAAGGCGACGCCCGCGGGCACGCTCACGAACTGGCCGGACGTGCCGCCGGCACCGGTGGCGACGACGGCGGCGTTGTCGGCGCGGCTCGCGCTCAGCGTCCACGACGTCTTGTCGGCGACGCCCGTGGGCGAGACGACCTTGTCGAGGGAGATCTTCGGCAGTTCGGCGATGTTCGTGAACACGCAGATCGCCGACTCCGTCGGGTCGAGCGTGATGTCGGTGACATCCACGTAGGTGCCCTCAGGCCCGACGTTGCACTGGAGCGACTCGAGGTCGTATCCGGCCGGACCGTTCTCCTCGGAGAGTTCGTACGTCACGCCGGGGCGGACGAGGATCGTCGTGCCACTCGTCACCGTCGACGAGACGATGCCCGCGGGCGGGTCGACCGGCGTGGCGGTGAGGTCCCAGTCGGCGGGGACGGCGTCGCCGCCGTTCGCGGGGTTCACGACCTTGCGGAGTTCGACCTGGGCGGTCTGGTTCACCGCGGTGCACTGCACCCAGTTGCCGAAGCCGACGTTCACGCCGCCGTTGAGGCCGCCGGCGTTGCCACCGGTCGGGTTGCCGTCCGCGTCGAGCGGCACGCACGCCCAGCTGCCCGTCGAGCCGGGCACCGCGAGGACCGGATCACGGTTGTCGACCTGCAGGTAGCGCGGGTCGCCGTCGGACTCGGCGAGGGCGTAGACGACGCCGGGGGTCACGGTGCCGGTGACACCGTCGCCGGAGTCGTTGCCGGCCGGGAAGTCCGTCGGGCCGTTGATCGCGTCGAGGGTCCAGAGGTCGGTCGCCACACCGCCACCGATGACCTCCTTCCGCAGCGTCAGCTTGGTCGGACAGGTGATCGTGTTCGTGATCTCGACGGTGTTCAGTCCGCCCAGGAGGGTGAGGGAGTACGCTCCGCCACCGAGGTCGAAGTCCGCCCCGGCGCCGTTCACCCCCGTGACCCGCTGGCCGACGAGCTCGCACGTCGTGGGGAGCGCCGTGAGCTGCTCGGTGATCGGGATGGACTGCCCGGCGGTGAATCCGCCCACCTCGGTGCCGAACCCGGTGGTCGCGCCGTTCACGTCGGCGTTGCCGACGAGCGAGGGGTCCTGCGAGCCGTTCGGGACGGCGGGCTGCCCGTTGACGGCCCACAGCTTGTCGACCACGACACTCGCGGCGGGGTTCGGAGCCTGGTTGAAGAAGATGCAGCTCACGGCCGTCGTCGGACTGACAGGCACGTTGATGCCCGGCTGGCCCGGAACGGAGTTGTTGTTCGTGACCCCGGCGATCGGGGTGTCGGTGTTGAGATCGCGACAGGTCGCGTTCAACGCGCCCTGCGGAATGACCGTGTGCCCGCTCTGCTGCGTCTCGCGGATGACCACGGTGCCGGAGTTCGTGCCGCCGGCGAAGTCGAGCGGGTAGCTGATGACGCCCGTGACCGGAGCCGTCAGGCCATCGGCCGGGTTCGGGGTGTTCACCGTGATGCCGGTCGACGGTTCGGTCGCCGAGATCGCCCAGCCGCCTGCGGCCTGGGCGTCGTCGATCGTGCCTCCCGGCGGGACGACCGCCTTGGTCACCGACACCGATCCCTGGCAGTTGCCGAGGGCGATCTGCTTGAGGGCGGCCCCGGCAGCCGCGTAGTCGGCGGTCTGGTAGTAGTCGGCCGCGGTCGCGTTGCCTCCGTTGAACGGGATGCCGCCCGAGATCGCCCGCAGGTTGAGGGCCGTGTCCGCGTTCGTGACACCGGACCCGACACCGAGCGCGATCACGCGGGTCGCCTCGGACTTGATCGAGTTCGCCGAGAAGACGGCGTTCTCGACCTCACGGGTTCGCGTGAAGTTGCCCGGGGTGGTCTCGGTGCCGTACACCGTCGGGTTGCCGTCGGTGAGGATGATGGCGACGTCGTACTGCGTCGGGGAGTTCGCGACCTGCCAGAGTCCGCGGTCCCAGTTCGTGGTGCCGCTCGCCGGCGCGGTGAGGCCGTTGATGTAGCCGTTCACGATGTCGGCGGCGGGCTGGTTCGACACCGAAGCGATGCTCCGGTTCTGGTTGTTGGCGCCCGGAGCGGGCGCAGACTGGGCGAAGGTGAAGAGGCCGACGCGCGAGGGCGTGCCCACGAGCGAGTTGACGAGCGTGACACCGGCCGCACGGGCCTGCACGATCGCGGGGTTCACCGACCCCGAGAGGTCCATGATGAGGGCGACGTCGAGGCCGCACTGCTGGGGCAGCAGCGGGTTGACCCGCGAACTCTGCCAGACGCCGCCGGAGGCGTCGCGGTTCGTGTTGCCCGTGCCGACCATGAACTCGGCCGGCGGGGTCGTGCTGTAGGTGTTGCCGGCGCGGATCTGCCAGGTGCCTCCGCTCAGCAGTCCGACGCGGAAGCTGTAGCTGGTCTGCTGGTTGTCGCCGCCGAAGGCGTCGCCGGTGCGGAGCGACGGGTTCGTGAAGTGCGTTCCCGGGGCGGAGATCTGGCGGACCCACATCTGACGGTCGCGGTTCACTCCACCGGTACCGGTCTCGGGAATGACGAAGTTGCAGTCGCCGTCGGCGTCGGTCGTACAGGTGAACAGGAGCGTGCCGCCGGTGCGGGAGGTGTAGAGGCCGAGTTGCACGCCCTGGAGGGCGGAGATCGAGTTGGGGTCGGCGAGCGACCGGACGTCGCCGGTGCGAACGGTGACGACCGCCTCGGTGGGCCCGGCCGGGGGCACGACGAGCGCATTGACCCCGCCCTCCCCGTCAGCCTTCTTGGCGGCCTTCTTCTGAGGGGCCTCGGACTTTTCGTCCGTCGTGGGCTCCTCCTCGGCCGGCGTCTCCTCGACCGGTGTCTCTTCGGCCGGCGTTTCCTCGGTGGGAGCCTCCTCCGCCGGTGACTCCTCTGCGGGCGGCTCGTCTGCCGGCGTCTCCTCGGCGGGGGCCTCCTCGGCAGGCGCTTCCTCGGTCGGCGCGTCGGACGGGGTCTCGGCCAGGGTCGCCGCATCCGTCGGCTCGCTGGTGGTCGTGGCCTGCGGCTCGTCCGCCGGGTCGGCGAACGCCATGGTCGGCAGGCCGACCGCGAGCAGTCCGCCGACCGCGATGGTCGCGATCAGACCGCGAAGGGAACGTGCGCGTCTCGCCTCCCGCCGACGCCGCGCCCGTCGGGGCTGCTGTGCGGAGTCGTCGTGACGGAATCCGAGGAAGTTGCTCATCGTCGTTCAACCTTCGTGTGTCGGGTCAGACATGCGGAATGGAATGTGAGGATTACGCAGGTGCGCCGAGTCAACCACTCGGCAGGGATCGCCCGACAGGGCAGCGCCGTGACCAATACGGGGGGTATTCGAAGCGACTTCCCCGGAAACTCAAGGGTTTCCATGCTGTGTAACCAGTACGGGGGGGTACAGGTCGGCGAGCGGAATCGGTGATCGGACCTCCTTCGGTCGCTGCTGCGCGCGGCCCCGAGCGAGTGCCGCCGCCACGCTCAGTACGCTGGGACGGTGAGCGAGCGCGCGTCGTCAGAGCCCGGGGACGCCCCCGACCGCCACCGACCGGCGACGCGGGCGAACGGCGCGGGACATCCCGAGACTTCGACGCCCCTCGAGGAGGCGGTCGCGCGTTCGGCCCGCGAACGACTCGACGAGCTCAGCGAGCCCCTCCGCGAACGCTTCGAGCAGCCGATCAACCGCGTCACCTCGCTCACGAACCGGACCCTCGCGCTGCTCCCCGTGCGCGTGTGGCGCTACTTCCTGGCGCAAAACGGCTTCATCCTCTCGTCGGGCATGAGCTACCAGGCGCTCTTCGGCGTCTTCGCCGCCGTCTACGTGGTGTTCGCCGTCTTCGGCATCTGGTTCACGAACAACGACGACACCATGGAGGCGTTCGCGCTGCTCCTGAACACCTACGCGCCGGGACTCATCGGCGACGAGGGCATCATCTCGACCGACGAGCTCGTCGCGATCACGTCGACGAGCACGGGCACCCTCGGCTGGACCGGCGGCATCGCCCTGATCGGATTCATCTGGACCGCGATCGGGTGGGTCACCTATACCCGCATCGGCGTGCGCAGCATCTTCGGCCTCCCGAAGGACACCCGCTCCTACGCCCTGCTGAAGGCGCGCGACCTCGTCGCCGGCCTCATGTTCGGCGCGGTCCTCCTCCTCGCGTCCGCGCTCTCGGTCCTCACGACCGGATTCGTCACGTGGCTGCTCTCGCTCATCGGCGTCGAGCGCGATTCCGGCCTGTCGGCCTTCTTCGTGCAGGTCGGTGCCATCGTCGTGGTCTTCGTGATCGACACGCTCGCCCTCGCGGTGCTGTTCCGCTACCTCTCCGGCGCCGAGATGCCGTGGCGGCGCATGGTGATCGGCTCGGTCCTGGGCTCCGCTGCGCTCTCGGTCATGCAGTTGCTCGGCGGCGTGCTCATCGGCTTCGCGAGCAGCAACCCCCTGCTCGCGACCTTCGCCGTCTTCATCGCGCTCCTCTTCTGGTTCCGGATGACGAGCATCGTCATCCTCGTGGCGGCGAGCTGGATCGCGGTCGAGGCATCCGACGCCAACGAGACGCTGCTCTCGCTCAGCCCCGAGCAGCTCGAGGCCGAGCGCCACCGGCGCGAGGCCGAGGCGGCGCTGACGGTCGCCCGGGTCCGGCTCCGAGAAGCCGAAGCGGATGCCGCGGACGCGAACTGGCTCGCGTCCTTCGCCGCTCGCCGGCGGGTGGCGAAGGCGCGGCTCGAGCTCGACGAGGCGGAGGCCGCGGTCGCGAAGGTGGCCTCGGGCCGCTCCACGACGATCGACGTCGGACGCCTCGAATAGGATCGAGGGCATGCCTTCGCCCTCTCGTCTCCGTGTCGCCAGCGTCAACGTGAACGGGGTGCGAGCCGCGTATCGCCGCGGCATGGGCGAGTGGCTCGCCGGCCGCGACGTCGACCTGCTCGCCCTGCAGGAGGTGCGCGCGTCCACCGAAGACCTGCAGGCCCTGCTCGGCGACGAGTGGGACATCCTGCACGACCCCGCCACGGCGAAGGGCCGCGCGGGTGTCGCCATCGCGAGCCGCCGTCGGGCGAGCATCCACCGCGTCGAACTCGGCGGTCCCGACTTCGACACCGCCGGCCGGTGGCTCGAGGCCGACTACGAGGTCGACGGTCGCATCGTCACGCTCGTGAGCGCGTACGTGCACTCCGGCGAGGCCGACACCCCGAAGCAGGTCGAGAAGTTCAAGTTCCTCGACGCGATGCAGGCGCGGCTGCCAGAGCTCCAGGCGCACTCCGAGCTCGCGCTCGTCGTCGGCGACCTCAATGTCGGGCATCGCACCCTCGACATCCGCAACTGGAAGGGCAACGTCAAGCGTGCCGGCTTCCTCCCCGAGGAGCGCGCGTACTTCGACCGCTTCGTCGGCGCCGAGGGCTCGGAGGACCACGGCCTCGGCTGGGTCGACGTCGGGCGCCGCTTCGCCGGCGAGGTCGACGGGCCGTACACCTGGTGGTCGTTCCGCGGCAAGGCGTTCGACAACGACGCGGGCTGGCGCATCGACTACCAGCTCGCGACCCCGGCGCTGGCCGAGCTCGTGACCGACTACCGGGTCGATCGCGCCGCGACCTACGACGCTCGCTTCTCCGACCACTCCCCCGTGGTCGTCGACTACGCCGTCTGAGCGGATGCCGCACGCGGCCGTCGCCCGATTCCTCGACCTCTCGACGAAAGAACCACGATCATGAACTCCGCCAGGCCCGTCATCTTCTCCGGCATGCAGCCGTCGGCCGATTCCCTGCACCTCGGCAACTACCTCGGCGCCCTCGTGAACTGGGTCGCGCTCCAGGACGACTCCGATCCGATCTACTGCGTCGTCGACCTGCACGCCATCACCGTGGCGCAGGAGCCGAAGGCGCTGCGCGAGAACGTGCGTCGCACCGCCGCGCAGTACCTCGCGGCCGGCGTCGACCTCGAGCGGTCGACGCTCTTCGTGCAGTCGCACGTGCCCGCCCACGCCGAGCTCGCCTGGGTGCTCAGCACCATCACCGGCTTCGGCGAGGCGAGCCGCATGACGCAGTTCAAGGACAAGTCGTCGAAGCAGGGCGCGGATGCCACGACGGTGGGACTGTTCACCTACCCCGTGCTGATGGCGGCCGACATCCTGCTCTACGGCACCGACGCAGTGCCGGTCGGCGACGACCAGCGCCAGCACCTCGAGCTCACGCGTGATCTCGCGACGCGGTTCAACTCCAGGTACGGGCAGACGTTCACCGTGCCCGAGGCGCTGATCCCCAAGGCCTCGGCCCGAATCTACGACCTGCAGGACCCGAGCTCGAAGATGTCGAAGTCCGCGACGAGCGAGGCCGGCCTGGTCAAGCTGCTCGACGACCCGTCGGTCACGGCCAAGAAGTTCAAGAGCGCGATGACCGACACTGGCCGCGAGGTGCGGTACGACCGCGATGAGAAGCCGGGCATCTCGAATCTGCTCGACATCTACTCGGCCGTCACGGGCCGGCCGGTGGCCGAGATCGAGGGCGAGTACGCCGGCCGCGGGTACGGCGACTTCAAGAAGGACCTCGCCGAACTCGTGGTCGACCGCCTCGCACCGATCCGCGCGCGCACGCTCGAGCTGATGGCCGACCCGGCCGAGCTCGACCGGCTCCTCGCCATCGGCGCCGACAAGGCCGCCGCACGCGCCGAGGTGAAGCTCCGCGAGGTCTACGACCGCGTCGGCTTCGTCCGTCGCGGCTGAGCCCGGCGCGAGCACACGATGCGCCCAGTCGTCCTTCGCACGCCCCGACTCCGGCTCGACCTGCCCGTACCAGATGACGCCGAGCTCGTCACACGGTACTGCCAGGACCCGATCTTCGAGCGCTGGCTGACGACGCCCTGGCCGTACACCCGAACGGACGCGGATGCATTCCTCGGAACGTATGTCCCGTCGGGATGGCGCTCCGAGTCCGAGCTCACCTGGGCCATCCGCCGCGCTGAGGCGGCTCCGTTGCTCGGTGTCGTGAGCGTGCGCGAGACGCAGCGCGAGATCGGCTTCTGGATGGGCTCCGAGCATCGGGGCGCCGGATTCATGAGCGAGGCGGTCACGGCCGTCGCGGAGTGGGTGCTCGGCGGCGGCATCCCGGGGTCGTCCACGGTGTTCTGGCGTGCCGTCGAGGGCAACGTCGGTTCCGCCAAGGTCGCCAGGGCCGCGGGATTCCGGCGAATCACGCCCGAGAACCCCACGGTTCCGACCCGCGACGGCGAGACCACGCTGCCCGCCTGGTACGCCGTCCGGGAGCGCGTCGCGGACCCGCGCGCCGAGGCGAGCTGGAGCGACCTCCTCGAGGTCGCGAGATGAGCGCGACCGCCGCCCGGGCCGTCGTGCTCTTCGACCTCGATGACACCTTGATGGCCCACCGGGAGGCGGTGGCCACCGGCATCGTCGACCACATGCTCGAACGCGCATACGAGGGCGACGTCGAGGCCGCCCAGCGACTCTGGCACGCCCTCGAGGAGGAGCACTACCACTCCTACCTCGACGGGAGGATGAGCTTCGAGGGTCAGCGTCGGGCGCGGGCGCGGGACTTCGCCCGAGCCCACGGCGACGTCCTCGACGATCCTGCCTCGGGGGCATGGTTCGATCGCTACTTCGAGCGCTACCGCGACGCCTGGGCGCTGCACGGCGATGCGCTACCCGCGCTCGATCGTCTCCGTCGCGCGTTCCCGGGGGTGCGCTTCGGCATCATCACAAACGGCGAATCCGACTTCCAGCGCGCGAAGCTCGAACGCCTCGGCATCCTCGACCGCTTCGAGCACGTGATCGCCTCGGGCGCCCTCGGCGTGACGAAGCCCGATCGACGCATCTTCGAGCATGCGATCGCGTCGTTCGCGGAATCCGCGCCCGTGTCGCACGTCGCGTACGTCGGCGATCGGCTCGGCACCGACGCGCTCGGGGCCGCGGCGGCCGGCCTCGACGGCGTCTGGATCGACCGCTGGGCGACCCCGGTGGCCCCGGCCGAGGCGTCCGCCATCGCCGCCGCGGGGGTCGTCGTGATCACCGGCCTCGACGAGCTCGCCCCCCGGCTGAGCGAGCTCTGGGCGCACCGCACCCATCCGGCACCCGAAGGCGCGGAGGCGCGCGGCCCGGCGCCCGAGGAACGCTCGGCGAACGGCTGAATCACCCGGTCAGGGCATGAGATCGGGTCGGCCGCACCCCCATGCGACCGACCCGCGTCCCCACTCTAACCGCCGGACGCGGCTAGTCCACGTCGGCGTCGACCCAGTCGAGCGTCTTCGTGACGGCCTTCTTCCAGCTCCGGTCGAGGCGCTCGCGCTCGGCGTCCTCCATCGAGGGCGTCCAGCGCTTGTCCTCCTGCCAGTTCTTGGCCAGGTCATCGAGTCCCGACCAGAACCCGACCGCCAGCCCCGCCGCGTATGCGGCCCCCAGGGCAGTGGTCTCCGCGACGACCGGTCGGACGACCGGCACGCCGAGGATGTCGGCCTGGAACTGCAGCAGCGTGTCGTTGGCGGTCGCGCCGCCGTCGACGCGCAGCTCGGTCAGGTCGATGCCCGCATCGGCGTTCACGGCCTCGACCACGTCCCTGGTCTGGAACGCGATCGCCTCGAGGGCCGCCCGCGCGATGTGTCCCTTGTTCACGTAGCGGGTCAGGCCCACGAGTGCGCCGCGGGCGTCGGGCCGCCAGTACGGAGCGAAGAGCCCCGAGAAGGCCGGCACGAAGTAGGCGCCGCCGTTGTCCTCGACGCTCTTGGCGAGCGTCTCGACCTCGGCGGCGGAGGAGATGAGGCCGAGGTTGTCGCGGAGCCACTGGATCAGCGAGCCCGTGACCGCGATCGACCCCTCGAGCGCGTAGTGCACGGGGCCGTCGCCGAGCTTGTAGCCGATCGTCGTGAGCAGCCCGTTCTTGGAGTGGATGATCTCGGTGTCGGTGTTGAAGATGAGGAAGTTGCCGGTGCCGTAGGTGTTCTTCGATTCGCCGGCATCGAACGCCGCCTGGCCGAAGGTCGCGGCCTGCTGGTCGCCCAGGATGCCCGCGATCGGCGTCTCCCGCAGGAGCGAGTGCTCGTTCGCCACGCCGTAGACCTCGGAGGAGGAGCGGATCTCGGGCAGCATCGACTTCGGCACGCCGAACGCCTCGAGGATGTCGTCGCGCCAGGAGAGCGTCTCGAGGTCCATGAACATCGTGCGTGACGCGTTGGTGACGTCGGTCGCGTGCACGCCGCCGTCGACACCGCCGGTCAGGTTCCAGAGCACCCACGTGTCGGTCGTGCCGAACAGCAGGTCGCCGGCCTCGGCCTTCTCACGGGCGCCCTCGACGTTCTCGAGGATCCAGACGATCTTCGTGCCCGAGAAGTACGTCGCCAACGGCAGGCCGACGACCGGCTTGAACCGCTCGACGCCGCCGTCGGCCGCGAGCCGGTCGACGATCGACTGGGTGCGGGTGTCCTGCCAGACGATCGCGTTGTACACCGGCTCGCCGGTGTTCTTGTCCCACACGACCGCGGTCTCGCGCTGGTTCGTGATGCCCACCGCCGCGATGTCATGCCTCGTCAGGTTCGCCTTGCCGAGGGCCTGGCCGATGACCTCGCGCGTGTTGCGCCAGATCTCGGCCGGATCGTGCTCGACCCAGCCCGCCTTCGGGAAGATCTGCTCGTGCTCGAGCTGCCCGGTCGCGACGATCGAACCGGCCTTGTCGAAGATGATGGCGCGCGACGAGGTCGTGCCCTGGTCGATCGCGAGGATGTAGTCGCTCATCTGAGAACTCCGTTGCTGTCAGTGAATGGATGGAGGCGGATGCCGCGGCTCAGCCGAGGATCGGCAGGAGCGGGATGGCGGCGAGGCCGGCGAGCACGCCGCCGATGATCGGGCCGACCACGGGGACCCACGAGTACGACCAGTCGCTGCCGCCCTTGTCCTTGATCGGCAGCAGGGCGTGTGCGATGCGGGGTGCGAGGTCACGGGCCGGGTTGATGGCGTACCCGGTCGGGCCACCGAGGGAGGCGCCGATCGCGATCACGAGGAACGCGACGGGGATGGCGCCGAGTTCGGCCGGCGTGCCGCCGTTCGTGAAGCCGATGATGACGAAGACGAGCACGAAGGTGCCGATGATCTCGGTGACGAGGTTCCAGCCGTAGGAGCGGATGGCCGGACCCGTCGAGAACACGCCGAGCTTGTTCGCGGCATCCGGTTCGGCGTCGAAGTGCTGCTTGTACGCGAGCCAGCAGAAGATCGCGCCGATGAAGGCGCCGATCGTCTGCGCGGCGATGTACACGAGTACCGACACGAGGTTCACCGGGACGCCCATGCCGAACTCGCTGGCGCCGTTGGCGACCAGGCCGAGGGTGACCGCCGGGTTCAGCTGTGCGCCGGAGGCGTAGGAGACGATGACGCCGACGAAGACCGCGAGGCCCCAGCCGATGTTGATCATGAGCGTTCCGCCGCCGAAGCCCTTCGTCTTGGCGAGGATGACGTTGGCGACGACGCCGCAGCCGAGCAGCACGAGCAGCGCCGTGCCGACGAGCTCCGAGAGGAACACGATTCCGAGATTGTCCACGTTGACCTTCCTGTCTGGTGCCCGCGAGGCAGCGGGCCGAGGTACCGGGGCGAGTGGCCCCGAGGTACCGTATCCAGCCGCGAGGGCGTTGCGAGGGCGATTCGGGTGCACATCCGTGCAGATGTGCACCCGCCCCACCGGCCGGTGGCGAGCCGCCACCGGCGGTGGCTCAGGCGGCGGCGACCTCGCTCAGGCGAACGCCGTGACGCGACGCCAGGAGTTCGCGCGCCGCCTCGATCTCGCTCCGACGGCGCGCGGCGTCCCAGCCGAGCTCGTCGCCCGTGAGGTCCGCCAGCTCGTCGAGCAGGGGCGCCGTCAACGACCCGGTGAACGCGATGCTCGTGCGGCGCAGCACCAGGTCGGTGAGGTGCACGACGCGCTCGTTCCGCACGAGCCGGGTGATCTCGCCCTGCGTGTAGCCGGCGTGGTGCTCGAGGGGGCGCTCGGTCTCGCCGTCGACCTCGTCGAGGTACGCCTCGGCGCGGGTCCCGTAGCGCTCGAGCAGGGCCTCGGCGCGGGCGCGACCCACCTCGTCGTCGTGGCCCACGAGCCACACCAGGCGGGCGTCGTCGGTGACCGGGTAGCCGGCTCCGCCGCCGATGGGAACGCCCTCGGTCGAGCGCACCCGGTCCTGTCCGAGCAGCCCGAGCACCTCGTCCGAGAGGTGCTCGGCCAGTGCGCGGAAGGTCGTCCACTTGCCCCCGACGAGGCTCAGCACCGTCGTGCCCGGCCGCTCCGCGACATCCGCCCGCTCGATGCGGTAGTCGCGGCTCACGAAGCCGGGCTGCGTGTCGTCGTGGCGGGGCAGCGGGCGAACGCCCGAGAAGCGGTAGACGATCTGCGAACGGTCGACGGCGATCGCTGGGAAAACGTGCGCGATGAGCTCGAAGAAGTAGTCGACCTCCTCCTCGGTGCAGATCGCGGGCTCGCGCATGTCGTGCTCGAGGTCGGTCGTGCCGACCATGACCCGCCCCTTGAGCGGGTAGATGAGCACGATGCGACCGTCCTCGTGCTCGAAGAAGATCTCCCGGCCACCGGTGGCCTCGAGCAGTTCGGGGTGATCGAGCACGATGTGCGAGCCCTTCGTGCCGCCCATGTAGCGGGTGCCCCGACCGAGGTCCTCGTTCGTGAGGTCGGTCCATGGCCCGCTCGTGTTCACGACGACGTCGGCGGCGATGGAGAACTCCTCGCCGGTCAGCCCGTCGCGCACGCGCACGCCGTCGGCGTCCATCCCGACCGCGGCGAGGTGGTTGGCGGAGCGTGCGTTGGGCCCGGCGGCGAGCCCGTCGAAGAGCACGTCGAGTGCGAGCCGCTCGGGGTCGTGCATGCTCGCGTCGTAGTACGTCGCCGTGTACTTGATGCGCGGGTCCAGCGCGGGCAGCTCGGCCAGCGACCGCGCGCGGCCGTGGAACCGGTGCCGCGGCACGGAGCCGCCGTCGCGCGAGAAGGCGTCGTAGATGGTCAGGCCGGTCTTGATGAGCGCGGCGCCGCGCTCGGTGGGCTTGCCGGAGCGATGGGTGAGGAAGCGCAGCGGTGCCGAGAGGATGCCCGAGAACGTCGAGTAGATCGGCACGGTCGTCTCGAGCGGCTTCACGTAGTGCGGCGCGATGCGGATGAGGGCGTTGCGCTCGGTGACCGACTCCTTCACGAGCCGGAACTCGCCGTTCTCGAGATAGCGGATGCCGCCGTGGATCATGTGCGACGACGCAGACGACGCGCCGGAGACGAAGTCGTCGCGCTCGACGAGCACGACCTCGACGCCCTGCAGGGCGAGGTCGCGGAAGGTCGCGATGCCGTTGATGCCGCCGCCGATGACGACGACCTGCGCCGTCGGGCGTGCGCGAAGGGCGGCGACCTCCGCCCGGGGAGCGGAGGCTCCGAGGTGGTGGTGGTCTGGCGTGTGCTGCGGGGTCGTCGGGTGCGACATCGCTGTCCTCTCGGAGTGTGCGTGGACGTGCGGCTTGCGCCGGCGCGCCCGGTGTGGATGAATACATCGTCGACTCGACCGCACGCTGTTGCAAGCCGCGTGCACAAACGTGCAAGGGTGGGAACATGATCGAACGCGACACGTCGAACGCCTCGGAGGGGGCCGACACGGTCTCGGGGCGGACCAGGGAGGCCCTCCGAGCCGCGCACCTCTACTACATGCAGGACCTGACGATGGATGCCATCGCCCATGAGCTGCACACCTCGCGATCCTCGGTCTCGCGCCTGTTGAGCCACGCGCGGGCGAGCGGACTGGTGGAGATCTCGATCCATTCGCCGCTCGACCTTCCGAGCCGCATCGAGCAGGAGATCCTCGCGAGGTTCGAGATCGTCGCCCACGTCGTCCCGGTGCCCGACCATGCCACCGACGTCGACCGGCTGGACCGCGTCGCCCTCTCGGCTGCACGGATTCTCGGTCGCTTCGTCGACTCGAACCAGACCATCGGCGTCGCCTGGGGTTCGACGATGAGCGCGATGAGCCGGCACCTCGTACCCAAGTCGACCCACAACACCGAGATCGTCCAGTTGAACGGCGCGGGCAACGGTCGCACCACCGGCATCGTCTATGCGAGCGAGCTCCTGCGCCGATTCGGCGACGCGTTCGGCGCGCGCGTGCAGCAGTTCCCCGTGCCCGCCTTCTTCGACGACCCGGCGACGCGGCGCGCCTTCTGGAAGGAGCGCAGCACCCAGCGGCTGCTGGACCTGCAGGCCGGCATGGATGTCGCGATCTTCGGCATCGGCTCCCCGTTCGCCGAGGTGCCGAGCCACGTCTACCAGGGTGGATACCTCGATCGGGGCGACTACGAGGCACTCAGCCGGGACGGCGCCGTCGGGGATGTCGCGACCGTGTTCTACCGCGCCGACGGGAGCACCGACGGCATCGCGCTGAACGAACGTGCGACGGGGCCCGACTTCACGGTGCTCCGCCGGGCGCCGCGCCGGATCTGCGTGGTCTCCGGGCGCGCGAAGCTCGCGAGCCTCGGCGGGGCGCTCGCGGCCGGCCTGATCACCGACCTCATCGTCGACGAGGGCACCGCCCGCGCACTCCTGGAGCCGTGAGCCGCCCCACCACCCGGGTCGACGCGAGGCACCCGCCCCGCGCCCGTATCGCGCGGGATGACGGGGAATACGGCGGCGATCGCGGCGTTGAGTAGAATCGACACGACAAACGTGCTCCGGGGTCGGTGTAATTCCGAGCCGGCGGTGACAGTCCGCGAGCTGCGGGCGCGAGGTCTCGACCTCACGCCCCTGGTTGATCCGGTGGAATTCCGGAACCGACGGTGAAAGTCCGGATGGGAGGCGGCACGTGTCGGCCGTGCTGTGCACGGTCGACGAATTCGGCGCACGCCGCCGTTCCCGGAGCCTGACGACAGGACGACGGATGAGCACGGGCGGCGACGATCGCATCGCGGTGGAGGCGGCGGCCATGCGGCGCGCGCTCGAGCTCGCGGCGAACGGCCCGGCCCGCGGCGTGAACCCGCGCGTCGGCTGCGTCATCCTCTCGCCCGACGGCACCGTGCTCGCCGAGGGCTGGCACCGCGGCGCGGGCACCGCCCATGCCGAGGTCGACGCGCTCGGGCGCCTCTCGCCCGGCGACGCGGTCGGCGCGACCGCCGTCGTGACGCTCGAGCCCTGCAACCACACCGGCCGCACCGGTCCCTGCGCCGTGGCGCTGCTCGACGCCGGCATCGCACGCGTCGTCTTCGCCGTCGCCGACCCGGGCGAGCACTCCTCCGGGGGCGCCGAGCACCTGCGCGCCGGGGGCGTCGACGTCGACGGCGGGCTCCTGGCCGCCGAGGCCGAGGAGTTCCTCGGCGACTGGCTGTTCGCGGCGCGGCACCATCGCCCGTACGTCACGGTGAAGTGGGCGTCCAGCCTCGACGGCCGTGCGGCCGCCGCCGACGGCACGAGCCAGTGGATCACCGGTCCAGAGGCGCGGCTCGACGTCCACCGCCGGCGCGCCGCCCACGACGCCATCGCCGTCGGCACGGGCACGCTGCTCGCGGACGATCCGTCGCTCACGGCGCGAGGCGCCGACGGCGACCTGCTCGACGCGCAGCCGGTCCCCGTCGTGTTCGGCCGCCGAGCCGTGCCCGCCGGGGCGGCGCTCACGCGGCATCCGCACGCCCCCATCATCGTCGACGGCCACGACCTCGACGCCGACCTGCGCGACCTGGCGAAGCGCGGCATCCGCTCGCTGTTCGTCGAGGGCGGTCCGACGCTCGCGAGTGCCTTCCTGTCCGCCGGCCTCGCGGACACGGTGCTCGTCTACCTCGCGCCGGCCCTGCTCGGCGGCGACCGGCTCGCCGTCGGCGACCTCGGCGTCACGACCATCGGCGAGGCCCGCCGCCACGAATTCGCCGCCGTCGAGCGGCTCGGCGACGACGTCCTGCTCGTCGCCCACCCGGTCTCGAGCAGTGCTCCGCGCTCCTCGACCCCTGAAAGGAACTGACATGTTCACCGGAATCATCGAAGAGCTCGGCACGGTCGAGCGCGTCGAGCGCACCGCGGATGCCGCGCGCCTCACCGTGCGCGGCCCGCTGGCCGTCTCGGGTGCGAAGCACGGCGACTCGATCTCGGTCTCAGGCGTCTGCCTCACGGTGGTCGACTTCGACGGCGAGCGGTTCACGGCCGACGTGATGGCGCAGACGCTCGCGATGTCGACCCTCGACTCCGTGGAGGCCGGGCGGGGGGTCAACCTCGAACGCGCGGCGCTCGTCGGCGACCGGCTCGGCGGGCACATCGTGCAGGGCCACATCGACGGCACGGCGACGGTGCTCGAGGTGCGACCGGGCGATGCGTGGCGCGTCATCCGCTTCTCGCTCGACGCCGCGCACGCCGCGCTCGTCGTGGACAAGGGCTCGATCGCGGTCGACGGCGTCTCGCTCACGGTGAGCGCCCTCGGCGACGAGCCCGACGGCTCCTGGTTCGAGGTCTCACTCATCCCCGAGACGCTCACCGCAACGACGTTCGGCGGGCTCGCGGTGGGCGACCGGGTCAACATCGAGACGGACATCCTCGCCAGGCACGTCGAGCGGATGCTGCGCCTGGACGCGCACCGGTCGCTGCCGTCGTCCGTCGACGCGTCCTCGCTCGCGGGGTCGTCCGCCTCGCCCGAGCCGGCGCCGATCGGGGGCACCCGATGAGCCTCGCGAGCATCCCCGAGGTCCTGGACGCCCTGCGTGCCGGCAAGCCCGTGATCGTGGCCGATGACGAGGGCCGCGAGAACGAGGGCGACGCGATCATGGCCGCGGAGTTCGCCACGCGCGAGTGGATCGCCTGGATGGTGCGCCACACGAGCGGCTACCTCTGCGCCCCGATGCCCGACGACGTCGCCGACCGGCTCGAGCTGCCGCTCATGGTCGAGCGCAGTGAAGACGTGCGCGGCACGGCCTACACGATCTCGGTCGACGCCGCCGATCGCACCTCGACGGGCATCAGCGCCTCCGACCGCGCGCACACGCTGCGCGTGCTGGCCGACCCCGAGTCCACGCCCGATCGCCTCATCCGGCCGGGGCACGTCATCCCGCTGCGGGCCGTGGCGGGCGGCGTGCGCGAGCGCGCCGGCCACACGGAGGCCGCCGTCGACCTGATGCGCCTCGCGGGCCTCGCCCCGGTCGGCGTCATCGGCGAGATCGTGACCGACGACGGCGACATGATGCGCCTGCCCGGCCTCATCGAGTTCGGGGCCCGCGAGGGCCTCCCGGTCACGACCGTCGCCGCCCTCATCGAGTGGCTGCGCACGTGGCACGAGGGCCACGACCTCACCGATGGCCCGATCGTCGGCGACGTGCCCGAGTCCTCGCGCGTGCGCTTCGAGGTCGAGACGACGCTCCCGACCGTGCACGGCGAGTTCCGCGTCCGCGCCTACCGAGACCAGGAGACGGGCGCCGACCACGTCGCGATCATCGCGGGCGACCCGGCCGCCGACCCCGCGGGCGCCGTCGTCCGCGTGCACTCCGAGTGCCTGACCGGCGAGGCGTTCGGCTCGCTCAAGTGCGAGTGCGGGCCGCAACTCGACGCCGCGCTCGGCGAGATCCGAGAGCACGGCGGCGTGGTCGTGTACCTGCGCGGGCACGAGGGTCGCGGCATCGGCCTCATCAACAAGCTGCGGGCCTACCGCCTCCAGGATCAGGGCCTGGACACCCTCGACGCGAACATCGCGCTCGGCCTGCCGGCCGACTCGCGCGACTACCGGGCCGCGAGTGCGATCCTCGCCGACCTCGGCGTCGAGCACGTCCGGCTCCTCACGAACAACCCCGAGAAGGTGAGCCAGCTCGAGGCGCACGGCATCCGGGTCGACGAGCGGCTGCCGCTCGTCGTCGGCGTCGGCGCGATCAACTCCGCCTACCTCGACACCAAGCGTCGCCGCATGGGCCACGCGATCGATGACGCCCAGCTCGCGGACGCCGCGGCCGAGGCCCTTCTGGAAGGACACGCATCATGAGCGGAGCAGGCTCCCCCACCCTCGACGTCGACGGCACGGGGCTGCGGGTGGTCATCGTCGCCGGCAGCTGGCACGACGAGATCACCGACGCCCTCATCGCGGGCGCGACCCGCACGCTCGAGGCCTCCGGCGCCCAGTTCTCGCTGGTCCGGGTACCCGGCAGCTTCGAGCTGCCCGTCGTGTCGAAGGCGGCGCTCGAGGCGGGCGCCGACGCGGTGGTCGCCCTCGGCGTGATCATCCGCGGCGGCACGCCGCACTTCGAGTACGTCTCGGCAGCCGCCACCGACGGGCTCACGCGCGTGGCCCTCGACACCGGCAAGCCCGTCGGGTTCGGCGTGCTGACCCTCGACGACGAGCAGCAGGGGCTCGACCGCGCCGGCCTGCCCGGCTCCAAGGAGGACAAGGGCCGCGAGGCCGCGGAGGCCGCCATCGCGACCGCCAGGGCGCTGCGCTCGGTCTGGAGCTGACCCCGCGCGTCGATTCGACTTCGACGCCCGGTAGAACTTAATATCGGCTCCATGGAGATCCTGCGGCACGTCGTCCTGCTCGTCCACCTGGTGGGCTTCGCCCTGCTCTTCGGCGCATGGGCGGTCGAGGCCGTCAACCGGCGGTACGCCGTGACCCGCCTGATGAACTACGGCCTGCTCGTCGCGGGCGTCGCGGGATTCGCACTTGCCGCCCCGTGGGGCATCGAGTACGACCTGAACTACGTGAAGATCGGCGTCAAGCTCGTCGTGCTGCTCGCGATCGGCGCGCTGCTCGGCATCGGTTCCGCGCGCCAGCGCCGCAACGGCTCCGTGCCGCCCGCGCTCTTCTGGTCGATCGGCGTACTCACGCTCCTGAACGCGGGCATCGCCGTCCTCTGGAGGTAGCCGGTCCCCCACCCTCGAACGGCGGATGCCGCGCGCCCTCGTCGGCCCGCGGCATCCGCCGTTCGTCGCACCGTGCCCGCCGTTCGACGATCGAGCGCGCCGATGCGGCCGGGGCATCCGCGAATTCGACGTAGGCTTTCTCGGTTGCCACAAGCGACGATTCCCTCCGCCTGCCCCGTGTCCAGCCAGACCGACCGCCTCGTGGTGCAGAGTTCCCCACCACACTGGAGTCTTCGACAGCAATGCCAGCGACATCCGCGGCCACGGCCGCACCTTCCGCATCGACCACCCCCGCGAACCCGCGCAGCCGCGTCGTGCTCGCGAGCCTCATCGGCACGACGATCGAGTTCTACGACTTCTACGTCTACGCCACGGCCGCGGTGCTCGTCTTCCCGCACCTCTTCTTCCCGACCGGCGACGCGACCACGGCCCTGCTCTCCTCGTTCGCGGTCTTCGGCGCCGCCATGGTCGCCCGCCCGCTCGGTGCCGTCGTTTTCGGCCACCTGGGCGACAAGCACGGCCGCAAGGCGACGCTCGTCGGCGCGCTGCTCACGATGGGCGTCGCGACCTTCCTCATCGGTGTGCTGCCGACCTACGCCATGGTCGGCTGGCTCGCCCCGCTCCTGCTCGTGATCCTCCGCATCGCACAGGGCTTCGCCCTCGGCGGCGAGTGGTCCGGCGCCGCCCTCGTGGCGACCGAGAACGCCCCCAAGGGCAAGCGCGCCTGGTACGGCACGTTCCCGCAGCTCGGCGCGCCGATCGGCTTCATCATCGCCAACGGCCTCTTCCTCGTCATCGCCGCCGTGCTCCCGTCCGATGACCCGTCGATGCCGTCGCAGGCGTTCCTCGACTGGGGCTGGCGCATCCCCTTCCTCTTCTCCGTGGTGATGGTCGCGGTCGGCCTGTGGGTGCGCCTGCGCCTGGTCGAGTCGACGGCGTTCACGAAGGCGTCCGAGCAGGGCAAGCTGAAGAAGCTGCCGCTCGCGACCGTGTTCACCACGTACTGGAAGCAGCTCATCCTCGGCACGTTCTTCATGCTCGCGACGTACGTGCTCTTCTACCTCATGACGACGTTCTCGCTGAGCTACGGCCGCGCCCCCGTCGAGGCGGCAGAGGGCGCCCTTCCCGGCCTCGGGTACTCCTACAGCACCTTCGTGCTCATGCTCATCGGCGGCGTGCTCTTCTTCGGCGTCTTCACGCTCGTCTCGGGCCCGCTCGCCGACCGCTGGGGCCGTCGCAAGACGCTCATCTGGGTCACCCTCGGCATCATCGCGTTCGGCCTGGTCTGGGTGCCGCTGCTGAACGCGGGCTTCGCCGGCGTCATGATCTGGCTCGTCGTGGGCTTCTCGCTCATGGGCCTCACGTTCGGTCCGATGGGCGCGCTGCTGCCCGAGCTGTTCCCCACGAACGTGCGGTACACCGGCTCCGGCATCTCGTACAACGTCTCGTCGATCCTCGGCGCCGCCGTCGCGCCGTTCATCGCGGTCGCGCTCTGGCAGGCGGGCGGCGGCAGCCCGTTCTGGGTCGGCGTGTACCTCTCGGTGATGGCCGTGCTGACGCTCATCGCCCTGCTCCTGTCGAAGGAGACGAAGGACGTCGACATGGACGCCTGAGCCCGAGCGAAGGCCGTCGCCGAGTCGCAGGACGATTCGCGCGACGCGCCGGGGGCGGGCGGCGTGTCGTCGGGATCCACCGGCGGCTCGCGAGGGGCGGATGCTGCGGCATCCGCCCCTTCGTCGTCTCCGCGAGCGTTCACACGAACGTCACGTCGGACCCTTCACGCCCGCGCGCCCCCGGCGTAGCATGGCCGCGAGCAGGGCAGCCGAGACCTCCGCCGCCGCCGGTCGGCACTCGCAGGCCCGGGGAGCGAGCGATCGATGAACATGACGATGGACATGATGAAGGGCGCGATGTCGTCGTCGGAGATGCCGATGAGCGGCATGGATCCGATGATGATGCAGGAGTGCATGGAGGCGCTCTCGGCGTGCATGCAGGCATGCATCATGTGCGCCGACGCGGATGCCGCGGAGGGCATGGGCCGCTGCGCGTCCATGTGCGCGAACTGCGCCGACATGTGCGACACCATGATGCGGATGATGCTGCGCATGCGCGGCTGGGACATGGGCGTGATGATGTCGATGATGCAGTCGACGACGATGATGGCCCGCGCCTGTTCGGCCGAGTGCATGATGCACGCCGAGATGAGCGAGCACTGCCGCATGTGCGCGATGGCCTGCGATCAGCTGGTCATGGCCATGGAGAAGATGATGGGCACGATGAGCGAGGCCATGCCGATGGCGTGAGACGGGCTGTGGCGTCAGGCGTCGGCCGTCAGGCGTGGGCCGTCAGGCGTCAGGCGTCGGCGACGCTGAAGCGCTGCGCGCCGGCCACGAGGACGCCGTAGACGCCGTGCAGGGCGACGGGGTCGCCGGACGCGAGCGCGCCGCCGAACGCGTCGTGCTGCCAGACGCGCCGGATGCTGCCATCGAGCGTCGCGAGCCACGCGGACCCGGCTGCGTCGACCGAGGTCACGATCGCGTCGATCCACTTGCTGGCGGTCACCGCCGCCAGTCGCTCCTGGACCGCGTTCAGGCCGTGCCCGGCACGCTCGCTGGTGCACTCCGCCGCGTGCTCGCAGCCGCGCATGCCCATGACCGCACCCGTGACGGGCGTGGTGGCGGCGTGCGGCTCGCGGTGCGACATGAGGGCTCCTCGGGGTTCGATGCGGCCACGTTACGCCCGCCTCCCCCGGATGTCGCGGGCCGTCGTCACACGCGGAAACAGAGGCCTCGGCGGGCCGCCGGCCGACGGCCGGGGCCGCCTCCTACGATGTCGGCATGCAGACACCTCCCACGGGCATGCGCATCGGCGACGAGGTCCGCGACGCCCTCGAGGACGGCGACCCGGTGCTCGCCCTCGAGTCGACCATCCTCAGCCACGGGCTGCCGGCGCCGCGCAACCTCGAGGTCGGGCTCGCCTCCGAGCAGCAGGTCCGGGCGCTCGGCGTGACGCCCGCGACGATCGGCGTCATCGACGGCGTACCGGTCGTCGGCCTCTCGACCGAGGAGATCGAGCGGCTCTGCATCGCTGAGGGCGTGGTGAAGGCCAGCGTCCGCGACCTGCCCATCGCCAGGGCCAAGCGCCTGCACGCCGGAACCACCGTCGCGGCGACGGCCTGGCTCGCGCATCGCGCCGGCATCCGGGTCATGTCGACCGGCGGGCTCGGCGGCGTGCACCGCGGCGCGAGCGAGACGTTCGACGAGTCCGCCGACCTAGGCACGCTCGCCACCACGCCCATCACGCTCGTGAGCGCGGGCGTCAAGTCGATCCTCGACATCGCCGCGACGCTCGAGCGCCTCGAGACGCTGAACATCCCCGTCGTCGGGTACCGCACCGAGCGGTACCCGGCCTTTTACGTCACCGACTCCGGCTTCGCGCTCGACTACCGCATCGAGACCCCCGCGGAGGCCGCGGCGCTCGCGCTCGCGCGCGACGAGCTCGGGTTGCCGCAGGCCGTGCTCGTGGCCAACCCCGTCGACGAGGCGAAGCAGCTCGACCCCGCCTTCCACGATCGCGTGCTCGCCGAGGCGCTGGCCGCGGCATCCGCCCAGGGGGTCACCGGGCACGACACGACGCCGTTCCTCCTCGACTTCGTCCAGCGGGCGACGGGCGGCGAGAGCCTCGAGGTCAACCTCGAGGTCTACCGCGGCAACGTCGCGCTCGGGGCGGAGATCGCGCGTGCCGTCGCCGGTTGACGCGGGCGGCGGGATACTCGCGGTCGCCGGCGACCTCGTCGAGGACATCGTGGTGTGGGCGAGCGAACCCGTCCACCGGGCGACCGACACCGCGGCGCGGGTGTTCCGCGCGCGCGGCGGCAGCGGGGCGAACGTCGCGGCCCTCGCCGCGAGCCTCGTGCCGACGCGCTTCATCGGCCGGGTCGGGGCGGATGCCGCGGGCGACGCGCTCGTCGCGGCGCTCGCCTCCGACGGCGTCGACGTCCGCGCGCAGCGCGCCGGTCGCACGGGCACGGTCGTGCTCCTCGTCGACGTCGACGGCGAGCGCACGATGTACCCCGACCGCGGGGCCTCCGCCGACCTCCAGCGCGTCGACCCCGAGTGGCTCACCGGCGTCGGCTGGCTGCACCTGCCCGCCTACGGGCTCGAGCGCGAGCCGATGCGCGGCGAGCTCGCGCGGCTGGCGGAGCTCGCCCGTTCCCGCGGGGCAGGCGTCTCGGTCGACGCGTCGTCGACGGGGCTGCTCGGCGCGCTCGGCGTCGCGTCCGCCCTCGAGCTCGTGCGCGGCATCCGGCCCGACGTGCTCTTCGCCAACGAGGACGAGGCGGCGCTGCTCGGCCTGACGGGCGGGGGCGCCGTCGCGGCATCCGTCGCACCGACCGTCGTGGTCAAGCACGGCGCGCTGCCGACCGACGTCATCGCCGACGGCCGGCTCGCGGCACGCGTTGACGTGGCCCCGGTGCCCGGCATCCGGGACCTCACCGGGGCGGGAGACGCGTTCGCCGCCGGGTTCCTGGCCGCGACGCTCGCCGGAGAGGGCGTCGAGACGGCGTGCCTGGCCGGGCATCGTTCGGCGGCATCCGTGCTCACGAATCCGGGTGCCGCGAACTCGGCGTGAGCAGCTCGCCGACGTGACGTACGGCGGCGGCGGCGGCGGCGGCGGATGACGCCTACCAGGATCGGATGCGCGCGGCGCTCCCTCCCCGCCCGACGTTCGAGCCCATGCGCGCGAGCAGGCTGCGCAGCACCCGCTGCTCGTCGTCGGTGAGGTCGCGGAGGAGATCTCGTTCGTACCGGTACGCCGTGGCGCGCAGGTCCTCCACGAGCCGGCGCCCGTCGTCCGTGAGCCGCACGGTGCGGATGCGGCGATCCCGGTCGCTTGCGACGCGCTGCACGGCCCCGCGCCGTTCGAGGTCGTCGATGAGCGCGACGACGCGGCTCGCCGGAATGCCGAGGCGTTCGCTCAACTGCTGCTGGGTGTGCTCACCGTGCGCGACGAGCGCCCAGAGGACGGCGTACTGCCTGGGGCTCACGCCGTGCGGCGCCAACGCGTCGCGGAAGCCCGACGCCACCAGTTCGCCCACCGACGCGGTCACGAAGCCGAGCGGCATGGCCTCGGCCGGACGTTCGGCGTCGGGTCCGGGTTCGCGCACGGGCCCCGAGCCGAGCCCCGCCTCGGTCCCGCGTCTCGAACTGCGTCGCTCACCCATGGCGCAATCCTAGTGAGGCGCGTTATGATTCCGTACGAAACGATTTCGGGGGAAACGAAATGGTGCTCACGCGACGAGGATTCCTGGCTGGACTGACCGCGGGCGGCGTCGGCGTCGCCATGGCCGCCTGCTTCCCCGACGACCGACGTGGCCCGCCCACCGGCGGGGCGGGCGGGGCGGGCGGCAGCGCAGGAGCCGCGGCGGGCAACGTCCTCGCCATCCCACCCCTGCTCGAGCCCGTGGTCCGGGGCGACGGCACGCTCGTCTTCGAGCTGACCGCGCAAGAGGGCGCCTCCGAGATCCTGCCGGGAGTGAGGACGCCGTCGTGGGGCTACAACGGCGCGCTCCTCGGCCCGACGGTGCGGGCCACTCGCGGCGACACCGTCGCCTTCGACATCCGGAACTCGCTCCGTGATCCGACCACGGTGCACTGGCACGGCATGATCCTGCCGGCCGCGATGGACGGGGGCCCGCACCAGGTCATCGAGGCCGGCGGCAGCTGGTCGCCCGAATGGAGGATCGACCAGCCCGCCGCGACGCTCTGGTATCACCCGCATCCGCACGGTGACACGGCCATGCAAGTCTACGCGGGCCTCGCCGGGCTCTTCATCGTCGACGACGACGACTCCGCGACGGCGGGGCTGCCATCGGCGTACGGGATCGACGACATCCCGCTGATCCTGCAGGACAAGACGTTCGCCGACGACGGAACGCTGGACCCCGACCGGATTCCGAACTTCGGCATCATGGGGAACACCATGCTGGCCAACGGCACCGCCTCGGCGGTGTTCCACGCGACCACCGGCGCCGTGCGCTTCCGGATCCTGAACGGCTCCAACGCCCGCAGGTACAACCTCGAGTTCTCCGATGGCAGGCCCTTCCAGGTCGTCGGCGGCGACGCCGGCCTGCTGCCCGCACCGGTCGAGACATCGCGGGTCGCGATCAGCCCGGCGGAGCGGGTCGAACTCGTGGTGGCGCTCGAGGGCGGAGACGACGTGCGCCTCGTCACCCGCGGCGGAGGCCTCGACATCGACGACGGGGACTTCGACCTCCTGCGGATCACGGCGGAGGCCCTCACGCCGTCATCGCCCGTGCCCGCCCGCCTCCCGGGCCCGAAGCCCATCCACGCCCCCTCGACGGCACGCGAGCGGACCTTCCGCCTCAACGGCCACGACGCCATCAACGGCGAGGAGATGGACCTGTCCCGGATCGACACGGTCGTGGCAGCCGGCGCCGTCGAGATCTGGACGATCGAGAACCCCGTGTACGCCCACAACTTCCACATCCACGGTGCGGCATTCACCGTGCTCGAGGTCGCGGGACGAGCGCCGGAGGACGCGATGTCGGGCCACAAGGACACCGTGTTCGTTCCGCCACGGTCATCCGCGAGGATCGCGGTGCGGTTCGCGGACCACCCCGACCCGAGCATGCCGTACATGTACCACTGCCACATCCTCCGGCACGAGGACGAGGGGATGATGGGTCAGTTCGTGACCGTCGCGCCAGGGACCGAGAAGCGCACGCCCCTGCGCCTCGCACTCGAGGGCGGCGGCCACGAGCACTGAGCGGGGCGCGCCGACCGCCGACGCGGGCGTCAACATGAGTTGACGTGCGTTCGACCGTCAACTACGGTTGACGGCATGGATGACACGACGCTCCGCACCGCCATCGCCGCGGCCGACGGCGACGACCCCTACCGGGCCCTCCGAGACCTCCACCGCGCGCGCGTCGAGGTCAACCGCGACCTCGACCGCGCCGAGGCCATCGCGGTCCGCCGCGCCCGCACGGCCGGGTCGAGCTGGCAGCTCATCGCCCTCGCCCTCGAGGTCTCCAAGCAGGCCGTGCACAAGAAGTACGGGCGCAGCTGAGCGACGTAGGCTGTTCGGGGCGAACGCCGCGGAACCCGGTCGCATCGACCGCCGCCGCGTCGCCCAGGAAGAGACGATGAGCCAGACGCAGAACCGCACCACCAGCACCGCCCCCCGCCGCAACCCCTTCGCCCGGCCCGCGAAGACCGACGGCCCTCGCGCATCCTTCCGCCAGTTGCTGCCGTTCATCTTCGAGCACCGCCCGGTGCTCATCTGGGTCGCGGCGCTCTCGATCGTGGGTGCGCTCGCGAGCCTCGCCCAGCCCCTGCTCGTGAGCCAGGTCATCACCATCGTCGAGGCGAACGAACCGCTCGGCGGCATCGCCTGGGCCCTCGTCGCGCTCGTCATCGTGAGCGGCGTCATCTCGGGCTACCAGCACTACCTGCTGCAGCGCACCGGCGAGGGCATCGTGCTCTCGAGCCGCAAGCGCCTCGTCGCCAAGCTGCTGAACCTGCCGATCTCGGAGTTCGACACCCGGCGCACGGGCGATCTCGTGTCGCGCGTGGGCAGCGACACCACGATGCTCCGCGCCGTGCTCACGCAGGGCCTCGTCGAGGCCATCGGCGGCACGGTCACCTTCATCGGCGCGCTCATCGCGATGCTCATCATCGACCCCGTGCTGCTCGGGCTCACGCTGCTCGTCGTCCTCATCGCGATCACCACGGTGACCCTGCTCTCCCGCAAGGTGCGCGACGCGTCGCACGCCGCCCAGGCGAAGGTCGGCGACGTCGCCGCATCCGTCGAGCGCGCCATCGGTGCCGTGCGCACCATCCGCGCCGCCGGGGCGACCGACCGCGAGACCCGCGCCATCGACGCCGAGGCCGAGGGCGCCTGGCAGATGGGCGTCAACGTCGCGAAGATCTCGGCGCTCATCGTGCCCGTGGCGGGCATCGCCATGCAGGTCTCGTTCCTCGTGGTGCTCGGCGTCGGCGGTTTCCGCGTGGCATCCGGGGCGCTGACCGTCGCGAACCTCGTCGCGTTCATCCTGTTCCTGTTCATGATGATCATGCCGCTGGGGCTCTTCTTCGGTGCGATCACGTCGGTCAACCAGGCGCTCGGCGCCCTCGGGCGCATCCAGGAGATCCTCGACCTCCCCGACGAGAGCGCGAACGACCGCGATCTCGCCCCGCTCGCGCTCATGGTCGGCGAGGCGAACGCGGGCGTCATGCCCGACGCCCCGGCGATCGCCCTCGACGAGGTGCACTTCGCATATGCGTCCACGCGCAGCGACCCGGCCGATCCCGACAACGACTCGCCCGACGAGCACCTTCCCGAGCCCGACGTCACCGACCGCCAGCCGGTGCTCCGCGGCGTCTCGTTCGAGGTCCCCCGCGGGCAGCGCGTCGCGCTCGTCGGCCCGTCCGGTGCCGGCAAGTCGACGATCCTCGCCCTCATCGAGCGCTTCTACGACCCGTCGGTCGGCACGGTGCGCATGGGCGGACTCGACCTGCGCTCGCTCGACCGCGCCGAACTCCGCGCGCAGATCGGGTACGTCGAGCAGGACGCACCGGTGCTCGCGGGAACCCTGCGCGAGAACCTCCTCCTCGGCAGCCCCGAGGCCACCGACGAGGAGTGCGAGCACGTGCTGCGCTCGGTGAACCTCGGCGCGGTGCTCGACCGCGATCCGGCCGGACTCTCGGCCGCCGTGGGCGACGACGGGATCATGCTCTCGGGCGGCGAGCGCCAGCGCCTCGCCATCGCCCGCGCGCTCCTCGCCGCCCCGCCGATCCTGCTGCTCGACGAGTCGACCTCCTCCCTCGACGGCGTGAACGAGCGCATGATGCGCGAGGCGATCGACCAGGTCTCGGCCGGCCGCACCCTCATCGTCATCGCGCACCGGCTCTCGACCGTCATCGACTCCGACCGCATCGTCGTGCTCGACGACGGGCGCGTCATCGGCGAGGGGACGCACGCCGAGCTGGTCGCCTCCGTGCCCCTCTACCGAGAGCTCGCCGAGCACCAGCTGCTCGTGTGATGGGGGCGGATGCCGCCACCCGACGCCGTCGAATCGACGTCGGCCGCGACATCCGCATCTCGGGGTACGCCCGGGCGAACCTCAGTGCCGGCCCGGATGGGAGCCCGGCGCGACCTTCGTAACGTGTGGTCCTGCGTCCGATTCCGGATGCCGAGAACCCACCCGCACCGAAGGACCCATCCCCATGAGCATCGCACCCGTGACCGACCTGCGCGACGTGCGCGACGCACGAGACGTGCGCGCCACCGCCGACCTCGACCAACTGCCCCTCGACCTCATCGACGACCTGCCGAACGCCGCCGACGACGGCGGACGGCGTCGGAGCCCCGGCGAGTCGTTCGACCGCGTGCACGGCGAGGTCCAGGCGTGGCTGCGCACGTGGCACCCGCGCCGCCTGCCGACGTTCACCCCGGTCCGCGACGTCGCACCCGAGACCGAGCGCGGCACGTCGGGACTCAAGAGCTCGGTCGCCGCACCCGACGGCGCCGTGCGCGTGAGCGCCTCGCTCTACGACCCGCCGACACGCCACGGCGAGCCGCTCGGCTGGTCGCGCAACTGGGCGAGTGCGCTCACGTTGCCGACCGCGCGCGAGGCCGGGCGACTCTACTACCGGTTCCGCGTGTCGAGCCGCCTCGTGCTCGACGGGCAAGCCGACCTCAGCCTCGTCTCGACGGCCGTGCACTTCGGCATCGTCCCGGATGCCGCGAAGGGCAGCCCCTTCGAGGCGCCCGGCTTCTCCTCCCCGCTCGTGCGCCCCCTCGTCGGCGTGCAGTGCCGCGCCGACCAGGATGCGTCGTCGACGCAGGTCGTCGAGGGATCGATCGCCGTGCGCCAGGGCGAGACGCCCGCCATGGCGTTCGTCGTCGGCACCGAGCTCCTGTTCGAGAACGGCTGGGTGCGCGTGCACGAGGGATCCAGCACCTGGATCGGCCCCGTCGAGCCCGGCGCCACCGGCACGATCGAGTACCGCTTCGCCCCGGCATCCCTGCTGCGGGTGCTCGGGCACCTCGCCTGAGCCTGGGGCGGAGACATGCGGAGCCCCGGGCGTGCGCGCATTCCCGTACGCGCCCGCCCGGGGCATCCAGTGGTGGGGCCGCCCGCTTGGAGCACCGTGCGACCCCGGTGCGCTACGCCTGGTGGTCCAGGTGGTAGCGCAGGCTTGCGAGCTCCGCGCGGAGCGCGGCCGGGACCCGGTCGCCGAACTGCGCGAAGTACTCCTCGGTGAGGTCGCATTCGGCCAGCCACGAGTCGCGGTCGACCTCGAAGAGCTGCTCGAGCGCGGCATCCGTGATCTCGAGGCCGTCGAGGTCGAGCGACCCGGATGCCGGGAGCAGGCCGATCGGCGTCTCGACGACGTCGGCGCGACCCTCGATGCGGCCGACGATCCACTCGAGCACGCGCGAGTTCTCGCCGAAGCCGGGCCAGAGGAACGAGCCGTCGTCGCCCTTGCGGAACCAGTTGACCTGGAAGATCTTCGGCGCGTTCGTGCCGAGCACGCGGCCCATCTTGACCCAGTGGCTCCAGTAGTCGGCCATGTTGTACCCGCAGAACGGGAGCATCGCGAAGGGGTCGCGACGGAGCTCGCCGACCTTGCCCTCGGCCGCCGCCGTCTTCTCGGACGAGATCGTCGCCCCCATAAACACGCCGTGCTTCCAGCTGCGCGCCTCGGCGACGAGCGGGACGTTCGTGGCCCGTCGCCCGCCGAAGAGGATCGCGTCGATCGGCACGCCGTCGTGGGCGTCCCAGTCGTCGGAGATCTGCGGGCACTGGTCGGCGGCGACCGTGAAGCGCGAGTTCGGGTGCGCGGCCGGGCGGCCCGACGCCGGGGTCCACGGCTTGCCCTCCCAGTCGATGAGCTCGGCGGGCGGGGTGTCGGTGAGGCCCTCCCACCAGACGTCGCCATCAGGGCGGAGCGCCACGTTGGTGAAGATCGTGTTGCCCCAGAGCGTCTGCACGGCGGTCGGGTTCGTCGTCTCGCCGGTGCCGGGGGCGACGCCGAAGAAGCCCGCCTCGGGGTTGATGGCGTAGAGGCGGCCGTCTTCGCCGGGGCGCATCCACGCGATGTCGTCGCCGATGGTCTCGACGCGCCATCCGGGGATCGTGGGCTGCAGCATCGCGAGGTTCGTCTTGCCGCACGCCGACGGGAACGCCGCGGCGACGTGGTACGCGCGCCCCTCGGGCGAGGTGATCTTGATCAGCAGCATGTGCTCGGCGAGCCATCCCTCGTCGCGGGCCATGACACTCGCGATGCGGAGGGCGAAGCACTTCTTCGCCAGGAGGGCGTTGCCGCCGTAACCCGAGCCGTACGACCAGACCTCGCGGGAGTCGGGGAACTGCACGATGTACTTCGTGTCGTTGCAGGGCCAGTCGACCTCGGCGACGCGGTGGCCGACGCCGTCGACGAGCGGGTGCCCGACGGAGTGGACGGTGCGCACCCACGGGTCGCCGGCCTCGATGAGGCGGTACACCTGCTCGCCCATACGCGTCATGATGCCCATGGAGAGCACGACGTAGGGCGAGTCGGTGATCTCGACGCCGAGCTGGCTGATCGGCCCGCCGAGCGGGCCCATCGAGAAGGGCACGACGTACATCGTGCGCCCCTTCATCGAGCCGTCGAACACGTCCTCGAGCTCGCCGCGCATGGCCTTCGGGTCGCGCCAGTTGTTCGTGGGACCGGCGTCCTCCTCGTACGTCGAGCAGATGAAGGTGCGGTCCTCGACCCGGGCCACGTCGCGCGGGTCGGTGCGGGCGAGGTAGCTGTTCGGGCGCCATTCGGGGTTCAGCTTGATGAGGCGTCCGTCGGCGACGAGCTGCTTGGTGAGCAGGTCGGCCTCGTGCTTCGAGCCGTCGCACCAGACGATCGCGTCGGGCTTGGTGAGGGCGGCGATCTCGGCGACCCAGGCGCGCAGGTCCTGGTCGGTGGTGCCGCCCGCGGGGGTCGCCGTGGCGGTGGCGCGGGTCGCTGATGCGTCGTTGGCGGACGTCGCGGCGGCGGATGCCTCGGTGCCGGATGCCTCGGTGCCGGCGAACTCGGAGATGGTCATCGTCGTCCCTTCTGTGTGTCCGGTGTCGCACGTCGCGAGCCTCGGAGTCGGTTCGTCTTTCAAGAATGCGTTGAAATGCGGCTTCTCGTTGACCAATTCGTTGGTTAAGAATTTGCGATCTTTCGATAGCCTTAAGCCATGAAGGCTGGAACCCCCGATCTCGCGACCCTCGGTCAGCGCATCCGCCATTTCCGCGGCGAGCGCGGCATGACGCTCGACCAGACCGGTGAGGCGGTCGGGCTCGCCGGTTCGCAGCTCTCGCTCATCGAGAACGGCAAGCGCGAGCCGAAGCTCTCGACCCTCGACGCCCTGGCGACCGCGTTCGGCATCGGGCTCGGCGACCTGCTCTCCCCCGAGGCCCCGAGCGCCAGGGCCGCGCTCGAACTCGAGCTCGGTCGGGCGCAGTCGAGCCCCCTGTACGCGAGCCTCGGGCTGCCGCCGATCCGTGCGGGGCGGGGCATCTCCGACGAGGCGCTCGAGGCGATCGTCGGCCTGCACCGCGAGTTGCAGCGGCGCGCGAGCGAGGCCATCGCGACGCCCGAGGAGGCACGACGGGCCAACACCGACCTGCGCGAGCGCATGCGCGCCGAGGCGAACTACCTGCCCGACATCGAGCAGCTCGCCGAGGACCAGGTGCGCGCCGCGGGCCACCGCACGGGCGCAGTCACGCACCGCGAGGTCAGCGTCATGGCCGAGCGCCTCGGGTTCCAGCTCATCTACGTGAACGACCTGCCAGACTCCACGCGGTCGATCACGGACCTCGCCAACGGGCGCATCTACCTGCCGCCCGCCTCGATCCCGGGCGGGCACGGCCTGCGCTCGATGGCGCTGCAGGCCATGGCGCACCGACTGCTCGGGCACCAGCCGCCCGCCAGCTACGACGAGTTCCTCTGGCAGCGGCTCGAGATCAACTACTTCGCCGCCGCGTGCCTGATGCCCCGCGAGGCATCCGTCGCCTTCCTGCAGCAGGCGAAGAAGGAGAAGCGGCTGGCGATCGAGGACTTCCGCGACGCCTTCGGGGTCACGCACGAGGCCGCGGCGCTCCGCTTCACGAACCTCGGCACGTCGCACCTGGACATGACCGTGCACTTCCTGCGAGTGGCCGGCGACGGCGCGCTGCTCAAGGGCTACGAGAACGACGGGCTGCCGCTGCCCACCGATGTGACCGGCAGCATCGAGGGCCAGTGGGTGTGCAAGAAGTGGAGCGCCCGCACGGCGTTCGAGCACACGAACCGCACGACCGAGAACTACCAGTACACCGACACCCCGGCGGGCACCTTCTGGTGCGCGACCCAGACCGGGCGCACGGATGCCGCGGAGTTCTCGATCTCGGTGGGCGTGCCGTTCGCGCAGGCGAAGTGGTTCCGCGGGCGCGAGACGACGCTGCGGGCGGTGTCGACCTGCCCAGACGAGGCGTGCTGCCGGCGGGCGCCCGGGGGGCTCGCCGAGCGCTGGGCGGGCCGGGCGTGGCCGAGCGCGAGACTGCACGCACATGTGCTCTCCCCCCTGCCATCCGGCACGTTCCCCGGCGTCGACGACGCCGAGGTGTACGAGTTCCTGGAGGCCCACGCCGGGGAGTAGCCCGGCGACGGTCACACCGCGCGATCGGATGTCCCGTGGCGAGCGTCCCGAGCGAGGCATCCGTCACACCATGAAGTCTCTTTTGCAATAGTGTGTGTCACACAGTATCGTGTGACACATGAACCTCGATGAGACGACCGTCGCGCACCTGCAGGAACTGCGCCGCGGTACCGTCGTGCTCGCGTGCCTGGTGCGACTGCGCACCCCCGACTACGGCTACGCGCTGCTGGAGTCGCTGAACGGCCTCGGCATCCTGGTCGACGCGAACACCCTCTACCCGCTGCTTCGGCGACTCGAGAAGCAGGGGCTGCTCACGAGCGAGTGGAACACCGACGAGGCACGGCCCCGCAAGTTCTACCGCACGAGCCCGACCGGCGACGCGCTCGCGATCGCCCTCATGACCGACTGGCGACGCATCGACGACGCCCTCGCAGGACTCACCACAGGAGACGAATCATGACCACCCTGACCGACCGCTACGTGTGGGGCGCCGTCCGCACGGTTCCCGAGCGACAGCGCGCCGAACTCGATCGCGAACTCCGCGAGCGCATCGGCGACGCGGTCGACGCGCAGGTCGAGGCCGGCATCGCCCCGCCCGATGCCGAGCGTGCGGCCCTCCTCGAGCTCGGCGATCCGGCCGGCCTCGCGGCGCAGTACATCGACCGGCCGCTCCAGCTCATCGGGCCCAAGTACTACCTGACCTGGCTGCGGTTGCTGAAACTCCTCATCGCGATCGTCGTCCCGTGCGCGGCCGTCGGCGTCGCGATCGCGCAGGCCATCGCCGGCGAGAGCATCGGGGGCATCTTCGGTGCCGTGATCGGCATCGCCATCTCGGTGGGCGTTCACGTGGCCTTCTGGACGACGCTGGTCTTCGCGATCCTCGAGCGCACGCCGACTGAGAGCGGGCAGCGGGGCGTCGACGTCGCCTGGACGCTCGACATGCTGCCGGCACTGCCGGAACCGGCGAAGGCGTCACGCCTGGCCGAACTCATCACCTCGGTCGTGTTCCTCGTGGCCTTCGCGGTCGTGCTCGTCCTGCAGCACTTCGTCGGCGTTCCCTGGGTCGACGACCTGGAGTCCGTCCCGCTGCTCTCCCCCGAGCTCTGGACCTTCTGGATGCCGTACTTCCTGGTGCTCATCGCGGCCGAGATCGTCTTCGCCTTCGCGCTCTACGCCTGGGGTTGGAACTGGTGGCTCGCGGCCGTGAACCTCGTGCTGAACGTCGCGTTCACCGTTCCGGCGCTGTGGCTGCTCCTCACCGGACAGCTCATCGACGAGCAGGTGCTCGAGGTCATGAAGTGGCCGTGGGGCGAGTCGGCGCCGATCATCGTCGCGATCCTCGTCGCGGTCCTGATCGCCGCCGCCATCTGGGATGTCGTCGACGGCGCCGTCAAGGCATCTCGGCGAGGTCACTCCACCGGGTCGCCTGCGCGGGGCGCTGCGACATCCGGAACCTCGTTCGAGGGGAGCGCACGATGACCGCGACGACGGACCTCACCGATCGCTACGTGATCGCGGCCGCCCGGAGCCTGCCCCGACGGCAGGGTCGCGAGTTCGCCCGCGAACTCGAGGAACGCATCCGCGATGACATCGACGCCCGCATCGCCTCCGGAGACTCGACGCCCGACGCGGCCGAGTTCGACGCGCTCGCCGCCCTCGGTGACCCCGCGCTGCTCGCCGCGAGCTATGCCGATCGCCCGCCGATGCTCATCGGCCCGAGGTGGTACGCAGCGTGGAAGCGCGTGCTGGTCATCATCGAGTGGAGCGCCGTGCCCGCGATCACCGGCGCCTACCTGCTCGCCCAATTCATCTCGGGCGAGGCCGATGCCGGCACCATCGGCCGAACGTGGTTCGTGCTGCTGACGAGCGCCATCTACATCGCGTTCTTCACGACCGCGATCTTCGCGGCGATCGACCGTGTGCCGACGAGCCCCGAGGCCGACTCGGTCCCCTGGACGCCGGCGTTCCTCCCCGCCGCACCGGTGGCGAGCAGAACCGACCGCCGCGCCGGCCTGATCGCGAAGCTCTCCTGGCTCGCCGTCCTCGTCGGGCTGCTGGTGTGGCAGCAGTTCGGCCCGGACAGCTGGGGCGAGACCGACGGGGTGCTGCCCGTGCTGGATCCGGCGCTCTGGTCCTTCTGGCTGCCGTACTTCCTCGTGCTCACGGCACTCGAAGCGGCGATGGCCGTCTGGCTGTTCCGCTCCGGACCGACCTGGCCGATCGCCTCGGCGAACCTCGTGCTCGCCCTCGCCTGGGCGGTGCCGTCCACCTGGCTGATCGTCACCGGACAGCTGTTCGCGCCCGGCTTCGTCGAGCTCTTCGAGGCGAACCTCGACGCCGATGCGCAGCAGGTGCTGCCGATCCTCCTCGTCGGCGGCATCGTCGCCGGCGCCGTGGCCGACGCCATCGTGGGCTTCACAGCGGCGGCCCGAACGAGCCGCATCGCGTCCCTCGGGCTCGGCGGCATCGAAGTGGACACCGCGGCGGGCACGGGCGCGGGTGTGTAGGTTCCCGCGGTAGATGTCCAGTTCCCACTGGGTCTGTCATCGATGTGTCCAATTGGACCATTGATCGGGATTCGATCCGTGTTGCAGTAGGCGTACCCCGGATTCTATTGATCGATGCAACACCCCTTCTTGGAGGTTGTTGCTCGTGGTGTTGTCGTTCTCTTCTCCTGCGGCGGTGCGGTTTCTGGCTGCGATTGGTCAGGGGCATGGTCTGAAAGGATCC
>NZ_WBIR01000040.1 GCF_009749395.1 Agromyces salentinus | reverse complement strand
TGTACTGACCCGGATCGTTGTTGACGTAGGAGAGACCTCCGGGGTCGAGTTGGAGCTGTCTAGTTCTTCAGCTCGAACGCACGGAGGTCTCTCTTGTCTCACGCTAATGCCCGGCTGACTCCGGCCGGCAGGTTGATCATGATCCAGCGCATCCAGTCGGGGCGTCCGGTCGCGCATGTCGCGGCAGAGATGGGTGTCTCACGGACCACGGCATGGCGATGGTGGCGTCGGTTCCAGGAACACGGCCGGATCGGTCTGGCCGACCGGTCCAGCGTGGCTCGTTCGCATCCGCAGCGAACGCATGCGTGCGTAGAGACACGGGTGCGGATCATGCGTGCGTTGACCCGCCGCGGCCCGGTGTTCATCGCCGGCCGGCTGGGCATGCAGGCGTCCACGGTCGGCCGGGTGTTGACCCGGCACCAGACCCCGCTGCTGCGGGAGTTGGACCCGGTGACCGGACGGGTGATCCGGGCGACCCGTCGCTCAACGAACCGGTACGAGCATGCCGAACCGGGGTCCCTGGTCCACGTGGACGTGAAGAAACTCGGACGGATCCCCGATGGTGGCGGATGGCGTGCCCACGGCCGCAGCGAACAGGTCCGCGGCCGCGGCATCGGATACGACTACGTGCACGCCGCGATCGATGACCACTCGAGGCTCGCGTACCTCGAGATCCACCCAGACGAACGCGGCGCGACGTGCGCCGCCTTCCTGGAACGAGCGATCGCGTTCTACGCCCGCGTCGGCGTCCGCGTTCAGCGCGTTATCACCGACAACGCCTTCGCCTATCGAAGATCGGCAGAGTTTCGTGCTGTGTCGACCGTGCACGGCATCACGCAGAAGTTCATCCGCCCGCACTGCCCATGGACCAACGGGAAGGTCGAGCGGCTCAACCGGACCTTCGCTTCGGAGTGGGCGTACTCGAGGCCATGGGCATCCAACACGGAACGCGCAGCAGCCTTGCCAACCTGGCTCGACCACTACAACCTAGACAGAACCCACCTCGGCATCGGAGGCAAAACCCCCATCGACCGAATCAACAACGGTCGAGGTCAGTACA
>NZ_WBIR01000039.1 GCF_009749395.1 Agromyces salentinus | reverse complement strand
ACCGGGGCGGCGGGCGCCGCGCGCCGCGCGCCGGTGCGCGCGCGCCGGGGGCGGGTGGGGGTGCCCGCGGCATCCGCCCGCCCATCCCGTGTCGGAACGTCTGCACACCACCTCGGACCAGGCGGCATCCTCCCCTGCGCGCATTCGAGGACAGGCAGCATCCGCTGACGTACACCGAAGACAGGAACCGGATGCCGCGTGCCCCCGTCGGTTCCTGTGCACGCATTCGAGGACAGGCGGCATCCGCTGACGTACACCGAAGACAGGAACCGTATGGCGCGTGCCGCCGTCGGTTCCTGTTCCGGCGATGTTCATCGGCGCGGTGGACCGGACGCGAGGAGGGCCCGGATCACGGCGATGCAGCGGTCGAGCTCGTGGAGGACCTGCCGAGCGCCGAACCGGTGCCATCGGTACCCGCGCAGCACGAGCGCGCTGTTGCGCTGACGATCCCGCTCGATCGCCTCGTGGTGGTCGTGCCACGCGGAGCCATCGGCCTCGACGACCAGCCAACCGTCGACGAGGAGGTCGACCCGCCCGACGCCCGCAATGCGGACCTGGCTCTCGACCCGCCAGCCATTCGCCGCGATAGCCGTGCGGAGGATCGACTCGAGTCCCGACTCCGCCGCTGGATCGAGCTTCGTCCGGAGGCGTCGGATGCGGCGCGACATCCGCTCGAGCAGTTCGTCGAGCTGCACCGGCGCGAGGAGGCCGTGGTGCAACGCACTGTCGAGGGTCGCGACGAGGTGATGCCGGTCGGCCACGCGCGGGAGGTACTGCGCGAGGGCCTCGAACGGTGCGACACGCCATTCGCCCGATCCGCGTGACACGCCCTCGCGCCAGAGGCGGTATTCACCGGCGAGCAGGGGCGGAAGCCGGCTCGCCGTGCGCGCGGTCGCGACGCAGACGCCTCCGTCGGCCGTGACCCAGACACCGTACGAGCGGAGGGCGCTCTCGCCGCCGAGGATGCCGCCGCGCGCCACGGCACGCCGTGCCTCGGCGTTCGCGTCCGGCAGCGCGACCCAGGAGCGATCGAGGCGGATGATCGAGCCGGCGTCGACCGCCGTGCGGAGGGCGAGGGGTGCGTGACCGAGGGCGATCAGTCGCCGGCGCGTCGTGATGCCGCCGAAGCGGCGAAGGTCGAACTCGAGATGCGGCATCCGTCGATCGTGTCGACCGCAGCGCCTTCGTGACGGGCCCTGTCCTGCGGTCGAGGCGGGAAGGCTGATCGCCCAGGGTGTGCAGGAGCAGTCGCGGTGCCATGGAAACAGGCACGACCGTCGAAGGCGCGGCGCGTCTTCCTGTGCTCGTGCGCGCCGCGGCGCGTCTTCCTGTGCTCGTGCTGATGAGGGCGCGGCTGCGCGCAACGCGATGGTCGCCGGCGCGCTGGCACGGAAACAGGCACGGCCGCCGGACGCACGGCGCGCCTTCCTGTTTTCGTGCAGGCGCCCGCGTGGCTTCCTGTTTTCGGGCAGACAACGAAGGAAGGGGTGGAACTGCGCAGGCCCGCAGGGCCGCAGGCCCGCAGGGCCGCAGGCCCGCAGGGCCGCAGGCCCGCAGGG
>NZ_WBIR01000038.1 GCF_009749395.1 Agromyces salentinus | reverse complement strand
GGCGGATTCTGATGATCGACGCAACAGGACAGGTGGTTGCAGGCTATCGGAGTGCTGGTTGCGGGGTGCGGTGTTCGTGTTTCAGGCGTCGTGCTGGGGTGTCGTAGTCGAGGGTCTTCCGTGGGCGGTGGTTGATCTCGTTGACGACTCGGGCGACGTGTGCGGTCGAGTGTTGGGCGAGGTTCGTGCCTTTCGGGAAGTACTGGCGGAGCAGTCCGTTGAAGTTCTCGTTCGCGCCGCGTTGCCAGGGGCTGGCGCGTTCGGCGAAGTAGATCGGGATACCGGTCGCGGCCGTGAGGGCTTCGTGGCTGGACATCTCCACGCCCTGGTCCCAGGTCAGGGAACGCTTCAGATGCGCAGGCAGGGTCGCGAACGCGCCGATCACGGCATGGTTCACGGACGCGGCAGTGTGGTCCTTCGGCAGGTTGATGACCATCCCGTACTGGGTCTTCCGTTCTCGCAGGGTGACCATCGCGGACACGGATCCGACCCCGACGATGAGGTCGCCTTCCCAGTGCCCGGCGACCTGTTTCGTCTCGATCTCCGCGGGACGTTGGTCGATCATCGTCATGTTCCGGATCCTCGACCCCTGTCCGGTTCGGGTGCGCCACCGGGTCTTCCTGATCCGGCGGCCGGTGCGCAGCTTCATCGCGTACCGCTGATGCAGTCCGCCGGGTTCCCGCAGCAGCAGGGCACGGTAGATGGTCTCGTGACAGACGTGCATGCTCGGCTCGCCGGGGTAGGTCTTGCGGAGCCACCCGGCGATCTCCTCGGGTGACCAGCACCGGTTCAGCTTGCGTTGCACGAGCAACCGCAGCGGCAGATTCGCGACCAGTCTTGGGGTCTTCGGGCGTGCGCGTTGCCGGTGCGCGTCAAGGTCCGCGGTGCCGGGCAGGTAGTTCCCGGCCGCGTCGGTGTGCCGGCGTAGTTCCCGGCTGATCGTCGACGGGTGCCGGCCGAGTTGCCTGCCGATCTGACGCATCGAGCACCCCAACCGCAGCAGGTCCGCGATCTGTACCCGCTCCCGACCGGTCAGGTACCGTCCGCTCGATGGCCGCGGCGGGGTGAGTGAGGGGATGAGGAAGTTGTTCTGTTTGCGGATCCGGGTTCCGACGGGACGCGACATACCCAGGATTCTGCAAGCGTCCACGTTGCTGACGCCCTCACGCATCAACTGCCAGTACCGGTCGGCCCGTTCCCGACGACGTCTCGTGGCATCGGTTTCGCCGAGCATCGCGTCGACCAACCCTGCCGACGCATGCAACGCGTCACGGTGCGCGGCAGTCGCCGCGTTCCGTTTGCGGTGCTCCGTGGCCTGCCGTTCTCGTTCGAAGGCCTCGGCCCGACGCGGCGTCAGCCGCAGCACGCGGATGGATCGCGTCAAACTCACCCCGCTCGAGCGGAGTTCCCCGAAGCGGCGCTGGATCCACCGGTAGCCCGTGGAACGAGCCACGCCCACCGCCCGGCACGCGGCATCGCAATCCGCGCCACCCTCGAACGCCGCCCAGAACACCTGCTCCCGTGACGGATCCACCCGCAGATGATGGCGCCCATCACGCCCGACCAGCGCTTCCCAGTCCGGCAACCGACTCGAACGGAACCCAAGCGCATCGACCGCGTCACCGGCACTCAGCCCGCCACGACGGAGCTGGACATACCGGTCGCGAAGGAACCGATACCCGACCTCCTTATCGATCCCCGCCATCCGGGCGGATCCTTTCAGACCATGCCCCTGACCAATCGCAGCCAGAAACCGCACCGCCGCAGGAGAAGAGAACGACAACACCACGAGCAACAACCTCCAAGAAGGGGTGTTGCATCGATCAATAGAATCCGGG
>NZ_WBIR01000037.1 GCF_009749395.1 Agromyces salentinus | reverse complement strand
TCGGTCAAGGGCATCAAGAACAAGTTCTTCGGTGACTCGCTCTTCCTCGCCGAGATCCACGGCCCGGGCCGGATCTGGTTGCAGTCGATGTCGCCCGCGAAGCTCGCCGCGGCTATCGAACCGTACCTGCCCGACCGCTCGTCGAATTCCGGCAGCAGCTCCTGACCGACCATGCCGGCCGTGGGTCGCGGAGGATCAGCGATGATGCAGCGAGCCTTGTCGTCCGCGGGCCGGGTCTCTTCGCACCATTCATCCCGGGCAACGCCACGGAATCTTCTTATGGGCCAACGCCACGGAATGGAGGGGTCGTCCGGGTAGAGTTCGGCCATGACTGATGATCGCTCACTTCGGATTGCGCCTCGTGTCTGGCTCGGTGTCCTGGCCTACCTGCTCTACCTTGCCGTGTTCTATGGCGTGTGGATCATCAACGGCATCGACTACAACAAGATCGGCGACAGCGAAGACACCCTCTGGAAGTGGTACGTCGCGCCCCTGCTCGCGGGCACGGTCGTCATCGTCATCGTGGTCTCGATCTACGGATGGTGGCGCCCTTCGCTGTTCGAAACGAAGAAGCGTCTCCCCGCCTGGGTGTGGATCTTCCCGGGCCTGCTCGCCGTGCTCGCCCTGATCGGCCTGTTCGTCGGGGACACGTCCGGGGTCACCCCGACGATGTGGGTCCTGCTCGTGGTCGGCAGCGTCCTGGTCGGCTTCAACGAGGAACTCGTCACCCGGGGACAGTTGATCGTCGCGCTGCGGAGCCGGTTCGGGGAACTCGGGGTGTGGTTCTTCAGCACGCTGCTGTTCGCGCTGCTGCACCTGCCGAACACGCTGTTCGGCACGGGCGTGTTCGGGCTCACGCAGGTCGGCACCACGTTCCTGCTCGGCACCGTGTTCTACCTGCTCCGCCGCGTCAGCGGGACCCTGATCATCGCGATGCTGCTGCACGGCTTGTGGGACTTCTCCACGTTCGCCGCCCCGTCAGGGCTGACCGGGATCGCAGGCGTCATCGTCGGCGGCGTAGCGGTGATCGTCGCGATCATCCTGATCCGCAAGGAAACCCGCAACACCGACAAGGTCACCGCTTAACCGGCTCGACGACCGCACGCAGTCGGCCCGTCGGGTTGCTCATGCCGTGCTGCGTGAGTCGGTTCGCCCGGGATGGTTCAGGCCGGTGCGGGTGTGGCGTGCTGTTCGCGTCGAGTCCGGAGATCCTGCCGGATGCAACTGATGAGCAGGACGATCGCGAGCACCCAGAGCACGCTCTCGATCGCGGTATTCGCCGGTGACGTCGAGATCTCACTGCCGGTCTTGTCGGCGAGGTCGTTGTTCGCCAGGTACAACGTGAAATCCGAGAACGCGTGAAGGACCATCGGGACCCACAGCCTGCCGGTGGCCCGGAACGCACCATAGAGAATCGCACCGTCGAGCGCGGTCACCCCGACCTGGAAGACGATGAAGCCGCCGTCGAGGCCGTTCATCACGCTTCCCAGGGAATGCCCGAGCCCGAACAACAGCGACGTCACCACGAGGGCGAGCGTCTCCCCGTGGTGGGATCGGAGACTGGCCCGCAGAATGCCGCGGAAGTAGAGCTCCTCACCGATCCCGACCAGCGCGGTCCCGGCAGCGACCACCAAGACGGCGCCGACATCCCACCCGGCCCACGGCACCAGCGTGAGCAGGATGATGGACTGCGCCAGCAGCAGCACCGGGAACGCGAGCATCCACCACCGCCGCGGCCGGGTCTCGAACGACGCCGGCGTACGCCACACATACCGCGACCACCCCGAGAACCGGACGAACACGATGCCTGCGGCGATGAGGAGAATCAGCGGCGGGAAATGACCTAACGCGAAATCGGCAAGGTCCGAGTCGGTTGAGAACCATGCCGTGAGGAGATTCGCGGCACCGCCCGCGACCAACACGTACACGAGGACCGC
>NZ_WBIR01000036.1 GCF_009749395.1 Agromyces salentinus | reverse complement strand
GGTACGGTTCGATAGCCGCGGCGAGCTTCGCGGGCGACATCGACTGCAACCAGATCCGGCCCGGGCCGTGGATCTCGGCGAGGAAGAGCGAGTCACCGAAGAACTTGTTCTTGATGCCCTTGACCGAGGTGAATTCGAGGTTCATGTCGGCCTCGAACATCGCGAGGTGTCCGGGATGGATGAGCAGGGACTGACCGGCGGGCAGCTCGTACTCGGTGATCTCGCCGGCGAGCTGCACCCACGCGGTGCCGTTGCCGGACAGCTTCTGGAAGATCACGCCCGCACCGCCGAAGATGCCGGCACCGAGCTTCTTCTGCAACCCGACCGACACCTCCACGCCGGCCGTGCTCGCGGAGTACGACCCCTGCTGCACCATGAACGAGTCGGCCGCGTCGATATCGAGCTGACGGATGGTACCCGGCAGCTGCGCGGCGAACGCGAGTAGGCCGCCCTGCGCGGGCGCCGTGTACTCGGTCAGGAACAGCTGCGCGCCGCCGAGCACCCGCTTCAGGCCGCTCATGAACCCCCCGCCACCACCGGTGCCGTGCACGGTCGACGTGTCGAGGGCGAACCCGGGCGACATCCACGCCACGTCGCCACCCTCGGCCACGACCTTTTCCCCGGCCTCGAGATTCAATTCAAGGATCGGCATCGTCGTACCCGCAATAGTCGACTTCATGCTCTACAAGATAGACGCCACGACATTGCGCCGACGAGAACGAGACACGCAACTCCGGCCACCTCATCGGCGCAGCAGTGCTCGGGAGCAGCGGTGCTGCACCGCTAACAGTCAACCGACCTGAATAGCACCGTCCCGCAGACGGATCCGCTCGCGGGCATAACAGGCGGGTCAGTCGGTGACGGCTGCAATCGCCTCGATCTCGACGAGCTGGTCGTCGTATCCAAGGACCGTGACGCCGAAGAGGGTGCTGGGCACGTCGTGATCGCCGAACGCGTCCCGAACGACGTCCCAAGCGGCGACGAGATCGGACCGGTTCGAGGAAGCGACCAGGACGCGCGTGCTGATCACGTTCTCGATTCCTGCTCCGGCGGCCTCGAGCGCCGCCCTCATCGTTTCGATGCACCGCGAGGCCTGGGCCGAGTAATCGCCGACCGCGGCGATGGTCCCATCGTCTTCGAGAGGGCAGGCGCCGGCGAGAAAGATGTAGCGGGAGTCCTTCGGTGCTGTCGCTGCGTAGGCGTACTGGGCGACGTCGCTGAGTGTGCTGGATCGAATGAGTTCGACGGCGCTTCGCATGGGCCCATCGTGACATGGCGGCCAGCTCGCGGATTGTCCAGAGAGTCCGCGAGCGGATCCGTCATCGCCGCCCCGCGGCCGGCCGGCCCCGAGAACAGGTGTCAGGTCTGCTAGCGGCGCATCGGGTCGATCGAGTACGCGGGCGTTGCGTACGTCCCGCCTTGCGGTGTGCTCGGATCGATGTTCTCCGGGGCGCTCCACTGGGCGGCGTTGTCTTGGGGGGTGTATCCGGCCGCTGTCCCGGCGTCGAGGTCCCACCAGCGGTGGGAGTTGGCGGACACGGCGTAGAACACGGCCGTGGGCTCCGGCGTTGTCATGGCTGCGAGGAAGGCCCGCACGGCATCCGCAGGGCTCAGCCAGGTCCTCTGGTCGCGCGCGGAGGCCGGTTGCTGCTCGTAGCTCCCAATGCGTACAGAGATGGTTCTGAGGCCGAATTTGTCGGCGTACAGGCGACAGAGCGCTTCTCCGGCGACCTTGGATACCCCGTAGAAGCCGTCAGGCCGGGTGGGCATGTCGGGGGTGACATGGTCGCCGGCGGAGTACATGCCCGTCACGCGGTTGCTGCTGGCATAGACCACCCGGGGCGTCCCAGCACGCCGGGCGGCCTCGAGGACGTGATAAGTACCGATGATGTTCACCTCGGCGAGGTCGTGGAAGTCTGCCTCGTCGGCGATTCCACCGAGATGAATAACCCCGTCCGCTCCTTCAAGGAGCTGCACCAGGGACTCGAGATCGGCGAGGTCCAAGGTCATCACAGAGTCTCCTGGGCCGGCGGGTGCCGTTGAGCGGAGGTCGGTGGATACGAGATCGACCTGCAGGTCCACCAGAGCGGCACGAAGTGCGGTCCCAATGTTGCCTGCTGCACCCGTGATAACCCAGCGGCTTCCCGCGACGTTCGTCATGATCGGATGATAGGGCGGCGTCGGGAGGAACACTGCATCCATCGGCCTTACTAAAGGCTCGAGCCGTGCGTCATCGCACGCCCGCAAGCCGGTCGCGCGGCGGACTCCGGCTCGCCTCGCGGGGCGCGACGCAGGCGCCGTGTTCGAGATGCCCGTTTACCCCGCCCGGTGAGAACGCCCGCAGGGGTACGGCGGATTCTGATGATCGACGCAACAGGACAGGTGGTTGCAGGCTATCGGAGTGCTGGTTGCGGGGTGCGGTGTTCGTGTTTCAGGCGTCGTGCTGGGGTGTCGTAGTCGAGGGTCTTCCGT
>NZ_WBIR01000035.1 GCF_009749395.1 Agromyces salentinus | reverse complement strand
GTCTGTTAAATGCAGGAAGGCCACCCCGTTGGGGTGGCCTTCCTGGAATGGTTGTCCGGCGGTGTCCTACTCTCCCACAGGGTCCCCCCTGCAGTACCATCGGCGCTGCGAGTCTTAGCTTCCGGGTTCGGAATGTGTCCGGGCGTTTCCCTCGCGCTATGGCCGCCGAAACTCTTGCCACGACCGCACCGGCCCTTGGGGGGTGGTGGGTGTGTAGTCTCGGGACGCTGCCACCCGGTGGTGCTGGGTGGGCGTGTTCGTATTGAGTTGTATGTTGTGTTTCCGTCTGTTGGGAACCACAGAGTGGACGCGAGTCATCAGGCCACACACACGCCTTTTACGTGAATGCACTTTCGTGTGTGTGTAGTGAGTTTTCAAGTTATCGGCTTATTAGTACCGGTCAGCTCCGACAGTCGTTAGTCCTGTCTTCCACATCCGGCCTATCAACCCAGTCGTCTGGCTGGGAGCCTCTCCCCCTAGGGGATGGAAATCTCATCTCGAGGCCGGCTTCCCGCTTAGATGCTTTCAGCGGTTATCCATCCCGAACGTAGCTAACCAGCGGTGCTCCTGGCGGAACAACTGGCACACCAGAGGTTCGTCCAACCCGGTCCTCTCGTACTAGGGTCAGATCCTCTCAAATTTCCTGCGCGCGCAGAGGATAGGGACCGAACTGTCTCACGACGTTCTAAACCCAGCTCGCGTACCGCTTTAATGGGCGAACAGCCCAACCCTTGGGACCTACTCCAGCCCCAGGATGCGACGAGCCGACATCGAGGTGCCAAACCATGCCGTCGATATGGACTCTTGGGCAAGATCAGCCTGTTATCCCCGAGGTACCTTTTATCCGTTGAGCGACAGCGCTTCCACAAGCCACTGCCGGATCACTAGTCCCGACTTTCGTCCCTGCTCGACCTGTCAGTCTCACAGTCAAGCTCCCTTGTGCACTTACACTCGCCACCTGATTGCCAACCAGGTTGAGGGAACCTTTGGGCGCCTCCGTTACTTTTTGGGAGGCAACCGCCCCAGTTAAACTACCCACCAGGCACTGTCCCTGAACCGGATCACGGTTCGAAGTTAGATATCCAGAGTGACCAGAGTGGTATTTCAACAATGACTCCACCGACACTAGCGTGCCAGCTTCACAGTCTCCCACCTATCCTACACAAGCCACACCGAACACCAATACCAAGCTGTAGTAAAGGTCACGGGGTCTTTCCGTCCTTCTGCGCGTAACGAGCATCTTTACTCGTACTGCAATTTCGCCGAGTTCGCGGTTGAGACAGCTGGGAAGTCGTTACGCCATTCGTGCAGGTCGGAACTTACCCGACAAGGAATTTCGCTACCTTAGGATGGTTATAGTTACCACCGCCGTTTACTGGGGCTTAAATTCTCAGCTTCGCCTTGCGGCTAACCGGTCCTCTTAACCTTCCAGCACCGGGCAGGCGTCAGTCCGTATACATCGTCTTGCGACTTAGCACGGACCTGTGTTTTTAGTAAACAGTCGCTTCCCACTGGTCTCTGCGGCCCTGCAGCGCTTCCCTCAGCTAGTGAGTTCACGCCTTAGGCCCCCCTTCTCCCGAAGTTACGGGGGCATTTTGCCGAGTTCCTTAACCACGATTCTCTCGATCTCCTTAGTATTCTCTACCTGACCACCTGAGTCGGTTTGGGGTACGGGCGGCTAGAACCTCGCGTCGATGCTTTTCTTGGCAGCATAGGATCACCCACTTTTTATCCGCATCGTGTCTCAGCCATCGTGAGCGACGGATTTGCCTATCGCTCGGCCTACGCACTTGCCCCGGGTCAACCATCGCCCGGGTTGGGCTACCTTCCTGCGTCACACCTGTTAATACGCTCACTCCACCAGATGGGGTCGCATGCCGCCTCACGATCGTCCCCGAAGGGATCCACGCGTCTTGGGATGCTTAGCACTCCTGATTTCATGTGGGCGGTTCTTCGCCGGTACGGGAATATCAACCCGTTGTCCATCGACTACGCCTGTCGGCCTCGCCTTAGGTCCCGACTTACCCAGGGCAGATTAGCTTGACCCTGGAACCCTTGGTCTTCCGGAGGACGGGTTTCTCACCCGTCTTTCGCTACTCATGCCTGCATTCTCACTCGTGTGGCCTCCACGGCTGGTTTACACCGCCGCTTCACTGCCCACACGACGCTCTCCTACCCATCAACACGGCTGGACCACGAAGGCCTACCATAAATGTCAATGCCACAACTTCGGTGGCGTGCTTGAGCCCCGTTACATTGTCGGCGCGGAATCACTTGACCAGTGAGCTATTACGCACTCTTTCAAGGGTGGCTGCTTCTAAGCCAACCTCCTGGTTGTCTGTGCAACTCCACATCCTTTCCCACTTAGCACGCGCTTAGGGACCTTAGTTGGTGGTCTGGGTTGTTTCCCTCTCGACGATGAAGCTTATCCCCCACCGTCTCACTGCTGCGCTCTCACTTACCGGCATTCGGAGTTTGGCTGACGTCAGTAACCTGTTGAGGCCCATCGGCCATCCAGTAGCTCTACCTCCGGCAAGAAACACGCAACGCTGCACCTAAATGCATTTCGGAGAGAACCAGCTATCACGAAGTTTGATTGGCCTTTCACCCCTATCCACAGCTCATCCCCTCCATTTTCAACTGAAGTGGGTTCGGTCCTCCACGACGTCTTACCGTCGCTTCAACCTGGCCATGGATAGATCACTTCGCTTCGGGTCTAGGACATGCGACTGAATCGCCCTATTCAGACTCGCTTTCGCTACGGCTGCCCCTCACGGGTTAACCTCGCCACATATCACTAACTCGCAGGCTCATTCTTCAAAAGGCACGCTGTCACACCTACAAGGGTGCTCCAACGGTTTGTAAGCAAACGGTTTCAGGTACTATTTCACTCCCCTCCCGGGGTACTTTTCACCTTTCCCTCACGGTACTTGTCCGCTATCGGTCATCTGGGAGTATTTAGGCTTATCAGGTGGTCCTGACAGATTCACGCGGGATTTCTCGGGCCCCGCGCTACTTGGGATCCCTCTCCGGCCGGCCAGGCATTTCGACTACGGGACTCACACCCACTCCGGTCCGCCTTTCAATGCGGTTCGTCTATACCTGACGCGTCACCGTGACTGCACGGCAGTACAGTCCGAGAGGTCCCACAACCCCGACCATGCAACCCCTGCCGGGTATCACACATGATCGGTTTAGCCTCTTCCGCGTTCGCTCGCCACTACTTACGGAATCACGGTTGTTTTCTCTTCCTGTGGGTACTGAGATGTTTCACTTCCCCACGTTCCCTCTACCCGCCCTATATATTCAGGCGGGAGTCACCAGGTCACCCTAAGGGCCTGGCGGGGTTTCCCCATTCGGAAATCCTCGGATCACAGCTCGTTTATCAGCTCCCCGAGGCTTATCGCAGATTACGACGTCCTTCTTCGGCTCCAGATGCCAAGGCATCCACCGTTTGCTCTTAGAAACTTGAAATCACATGAGTTCGATCGAATTCGTGCAGCACCCGAAAGTGCTGCGAAATTGACCAGTGAATACGCCAACCAACACACCCGAAGGCATGTCATTGGCGACTCACCTTTTGTGATCCAGGACAAAGTCCTGAATCTAAGATGCTCGCGTCCACTATGTAGTTCTCAACAGACGGCCAGAACCCCCACACCCACCAGCACAAAGCTGATCTCGGCGAAGGTCTGAAGAAACCATCACCCCCGAACACTCATCAAGAGCGCCAGGGTTCGTCCGGTCCCTCAGGACCCAACAGCGTGCATGCACCCATCCGGCCGGCACCAGATCGTTCCAACCCCACAAGGAGGCGTACTGGATCCGAAACCATTCAAACGAGCACCTATGTCAATGTTCCACCCATGAGCAACCAGCAAGCCACATTGGACTTGATCTGGTCTGCACTGCGAAAGCCCGAAGACTTCCGAGTTGCTCCTTAGAAAGGAGGTGATCCAGCCGCACCTTCCGGTACGGCTACCTTGTTACGACTTAGTCCTAATCACCGATCCCACCTTCGACGGCTCCCTCCACAAGGGTTAGGCCACCGGCTTCGGGTGTTACCGACTTTCATGACTTGACGGGCGGTGTGTACAAGGCCCGGGAACGTATTCACCGCAGCGTTGCTGATCTGCGATTACTAGCGACTCCGACTTCATGAGGTCGAGTTGCAGACCTCAATCCGAACTGAGACCGGCTTTTTGGGATTCGCTCCGCCTTACGACATCGCAGCCCTTTGTACCGGCCATTGTAGCATGCGTGAAGCCCAAGACATAAGGGGCATGATGATTTGACGTCATCCCCACCTTCCTCCGAGTTGACCCCGGCAGTCTCACATGAGTTCCCACCATTACGTGCTGGCAACATGCGACGAGGGTTGCGCTCGTTGCGGGACTTAACCCAACATCTCACGACACGAGCTGACGACAACCATGCACCACCTGTAACCGAGTGTCCAAAGAGTTCCACATTTCTGCGGCGTTCTCGGTTATGTCAAGCCTTGGTAAGGTTCTTCGCGTTGCATCGAATTAATCCGCATGCTCCGCCGCTTGTGCGGGCCCCCGTCAATTCCTTTGAGTTTTAGCCTTGCGGCCGTACTCCCCAGGCGGGGCGCTTAATGCGTTAGCTACGACACGGAAACCGTGGAAAGGTCCCCACATCTAGCGCCCAACGTTTACGGCGTGGACTACCAGGGTATCTAATCCTGTTCGCTCCCCACGCTTTCGCTCCTCAGCGTCAGTTACGGCCCAGAGAACTGCCTTCGCCATCGGTGTTCCTCCTGATATCTGCGCATTCCACCGCTACACCAGGAATTCCATTCTCCCCTACCGCACTCTAGTCTGCCCGTACCCACTGCAGGCTGGAGGTTGAGCCTCCAGATTTCACAGCAGACGCGACAAACCGCCTACGAGCTCTTTACGCCCAATAATTCCGGACAACGCTCGGACCCTACGTATTACCGCGGCTGCTGGCACGTAGTTAGCCGGTCCTTTTTCTGCAGGTACCGTCAAGCCGAAGCCCTTCTTCCCTACTAAAAGCGGTTTACAACCCGAAGGCCGTCATCCCGCACGCGGCGTTGCTGCATCAGGCTTTCGCCCATTGTGCAATATTCCCCACTGCTGCCTCCCGTAGGAGTCTGGGCCGTGTCTCAGTCCCAGTGTGGCCGGTCACCCTCTCAGGCCGGCTACCCGTCGACGCCTTGGTGAGCCATTACCTCACCAACAAGCTGATAGGCCGCGAGTCCATCCCAGACCGAAAAACTTTCCACCCCAGATCATGCGATCCGAGGTCCTATCCGGTATTAGACGTCGTTTCCAACGCTTATCCCAGAGTCCAGGGCAGGTTACTCACGTGTTACTCACCCGTTCGCCACTAATCCCCCAGAGCAAGCTCCGGGATCATCGTTCGACTTGCATGTGTTAAGCACGCCGCCAGCGTTCGTCCTGAGCCAGGATCAAACTCTCCAAAAAAAATGGTTCCCAACACCCCAAAGGGCGTCAGGGAGTTTGTTCACTGACAGAGAAACAACTGACTATAAAAATCAAATTGTCCATCAATCAAAGGAATCCATACCCACTCCGAAGAGCAAGCTGGGGTTCAATAAATTGGCATTGAACATAGTGCACGCTGTTGAGTTCTCAAGAAACGGACGCACCCGAACCAGACACCCACAACCGCGGGCCCGACCTTCAGGGCAACCTGTCAACCATACCACCACAACCACCAGAACAAAACCCGAAAGCCCCGAACCAACAGCACCCAGAAACCCAACCCAAAAGGCCAGACAAACAAGGAAGGTGAGAAGTTCAATCCTAGACTTGAAATCACCGAGTCGCAAACGCGCCTACGAGGTTATTTGGCTAGAATCTTCACCCAGCAGCCCACCAGAAGCTTTCCGCTTCTTCCTGACCGCCGCGGCGACATGTATGAATCTACAAGCCCCCACCCCCACCACACAAATCAACCCCACATCCCGGGCGTGTCGCACCACACCACACCACCAAAACCCCAGACCAGA
>NZ_WBIR01000034.1 GCF_009749395.1 Agromyces salentinus | reverse complement strand
GGGGCCTGCGGAGCGGCGGGTGCCTGGGCGATCGGCGCGGGTACCGGCGCAGGCGCGGGCGCGGCCAGCGGCGTGACCGGCCCGGTCGCCGTCGGCGGCACCGCGCGCACCGGCGTCGGTGCGGGCGCCGAGCCGGCGACCACCGCCTCGAACTGCTCGAAGGTCCAGTCGGCGTCGGATTCCATCGTCATCTCCACATCCTCCCCGATGTGCGTCGGTTCACCGGCATCCGCCGGCTCGAAGTCGTCGTCCTCGTCATGTGCGGCGGGCAGCGTAAGCCCGAGCCGTTCATCCGGCTCCCCCGGCTCTTCGGCCGCTGCGGGCGGGACGGGCGCGGGCCCGTCGTCCGCGGCCGGCGCGGCCATCGCGGGAGCAGCGGCAGCGTCGGCGGCCAGGTCGGCGGCCACGCCGACGCCCGCGACGACGCGCTCGACCGGCGCCGTGTCGCCGAGGAACTCGGTCCAGGCCGGATCGTCGAGCGGGTTGTGCCCCGCGACGGGGCGGCTGAAGTCGAGCTCGTCCTCGAGTCGGGCCATCTCCTCGATGTCGAGCTCGTGCATCGACCGGATCTCGCTCGCGCGGCGCACGGTGACGTAGCTCTCGGGCACCTCGGTCATGCGGGCCCCGTCGTCGGTCGTGAAGTACCGCGCGCCGCCCTCGGCGGCGACCTCGACGATGGTCTCCTCGTACTCGCCACCGGGCTCCAGGGAGCACACGTGATAGCGGAACGGCCCGTCGACCGGAGGGCGTCGATGCGTCGTCGACGACGCTCGCGCGGCCGCTCGACGCCCGGGGGTCGGGTCGTCAACGGATGTGCTCACGGAAGGCTCCTGGCCGTGGGGGGTCGGTGGGGGCGGCGCCGAAGCGCAGTCCGATCCTACGAGAGGGTTGCCGTCGAGGCACTCCCATTCGCCATCCGGGCGAGTCCCGGGCGATCTGCCCTCGGCGGATCTGCCCGCAGCAGCTCTGCCGCGGGCAGCACTGCCGGGGGCGGAAACGCTCGCGCGCGGCATCCGCTCGGCGCACGCTGGGCTCATGAGCGAAGAAACCCCGGCCCAGCTGCATCCGATCGATGCCGAGCTCTCGACCCTGCTGTTCCGCCAGCGCGTCGTCGTGCTCGGCACCGAACTCGACCAGAACCTCGGCAACCGGCTCTCGAGCCAGTTGCTGCTGCTCTCGGCCGAGGATCCCGAGCGCGACATCGCGTTCTGGATCAACTCCCCAGGCGGATCGGTGACCGCGATGCTCGCGATCATGGACGTCATGAAGGCGATCCCGAACGACGTCGCCACCGTGGCGATCGGCATGGCGGCCAGCGCCGGCCAGTTCCTGCTCTCGGCGGGCACGCCAGGCAAGCGCGTGGCGCTGCCGCACGCGCGGGTGCTCATGCACCAGGGCTCCGCCGGCATCGGCGGCACCGCGGTCGACGTCGAGCTGCAGGCCGACGACCTGCGGCACACGCGCGACACGATGCTGCGCCTGCTCGCCGAGCACACCGGCCAGCCCCTCGAGCGCATCACCGAGGACTCGCTGCGCGACCGCTGGGTGAGCGCCGAGGAGGCCGTCGCCTACGGGTTCATCGACCGCATCGTGCACGACGCCGCCGACATCTATCCGGGCGCGCGCGGGCGCATGCTCGGCCCCGGGTTCCAGACGGATGCCGCGAGCCACCCGCTCGCCGACCCCGATGCCGCGGCACGGCAGGGGGTGCTGGCATGAGCAGCTACCCGATCCCCTACGTCGTCGAGCGCCGCGGCAACGTGGAGCGCACGCTCGACGTCTACAGCCGCCTGCTCGGCGAGCGCATCATCACGATCGGCACCGAGATCGACGACGGCGTCGCGAACGTGCTCATCGCCCAGCTGCTGCACCTCGAGGCCGACAGCCAGGAGGCGCCCGTGCACCTCTACATCAACTCCCCCGGCGGTTCGCCGCACGCGGCGCTCGCGGTGTACGACACGATGCAGCACATCCGCCCGCCGGTCGCGACGACGTGCGTCGGACAGGCCGGCGGACCGGCAGCGGTGCTCCTCGCCGGCGGGGCGCCCGGCATGCGCGGCATCCTCCGCCATGGGCGAGCTGTGCTGCACCAGCCGTCGACGCAGGGTCGCGGATCGATCCCCGACCTGATCATCCACGCCGACGAGGTGCTGCGCGTGCGCGGCGAGCTCGAGGCGGTGCTCGCCCACGACACGGGCCGCACGCTCGAGCAGATCCGGCACGACACCGACCGCGACCTCATCCTCGACGCGGCCGGGGCGGTCGCGTACGGGCTCGCCGATCGGGTCGTCGCCATGCAGCGAGCCGACGTGCCGGCGCTCGCCTAAGTGCGTCCGGCGGTCGAGGAGCACAGCGTATCGAGACCCCGGCCGGCGCCCGGCGGTCGAGGAGCGCAGCGTACCGAGACCCCGGCCGGCGCCCGGCGGTCGAGGAGCGCAGCGTATCGAGACCCCGGCCGGCGTATCGAGACCACGACCGCGCGGGGGTCTCGATACGGCGCTGGCGCGCCTACTCGACCGCCGGGCGACTAGGCGACGAGTGCGACGTCGCGGAACGAGCCGACCGCGGGGGCCGACGTCTCGTGGAAGCTCCGACGACCGCCGCCCGTGAGGTCGAGCACGACGAGGGGCCGTTCGGTGCGCGCCGCCGGACGGTCCTCCTCGCGGGAGAGTTCCTCGGCGACGCCGGCGGCGACGTCGAGGAGCGTGAGGCCGAGTGCCTCCGCGACGGCCGCGAGGATCTCGCTCGACGGCTCCTTGCGCCCTCGCTCGATCTCGGAGAGGTACTGCGTCGAGACGTCCGCCACGCCGGCGACATCTGCGAGGATCCGCTCCTGCGCGAGCCGCTCGCGGCGCAGGTACGCGCCGAGCGCCTCGCGCCAGAGGGGAGTGCGTCTGCGCGGGGCCACGCGTCGCGGCATCCGCTGCTCGGTGTGCAGGCCCATGGCGTCCATGCGGCGAGGCTACCCAGACGGCGAGCGGATGTCTCGCGCATCCGCTCAGAGCAGAATCCCAAGCACGCTAGGCTCGCGGCAGTGACACGGGGTGCCGCGGTCCGCGGCTGAGATCACACCCGTCGAACCTGATCTAGTTCGGACTAGCGAAGGGATGTCGCGATGAGCGATCGCGCGTACGTCGACCCTGCCCACCCGCCGGCGATGGCCGGCACCGACCCACGGGAGCGGCCTGACCGCCCGGCGGGCCACCCGCCGGGCCCTGACGGCGATCCCTCGCCCGCGCGAGCGCGCCGCGCCGTCGCCGCGGCCTCGATCGGCACCGCGCTCGAGTGGTACGACTTCTTCCTCTACGGCACGGCGGCGGCGCTCGTGTTCCCGGCGCTGTTCTTCCCGGGCGAGGACCCGCTGACCGGCATCCTGCTCTCGTTCGCCGTCTACGCGACCGGCTTCCTCGCGCGCCCGCTCGGCGGCCTCGCGGCGGGCTACCTCGGCGATCGGTACGGTCGCCGGTCGACGCTGCTCGGCACGCTCCTCGTGATGGGCATCGCCACGGCGCTGATCGGGCTGCTGCCCACCCACGCCCAGGTCGGCGCGCTCGCGCCCATGCTGCTCGTGCTCCTGAGGCTCGCGCAGGGCGCGGCGACCGGCGGGGAGTGGGGCGGCGCGGTGCTCCTCGCCCTCGAGAGCGCACCCGGCCGCCCCGGCCTGCGTGGCGGGCTCATCCAGAGCGCCCTGTACGTCGGCCTCATCCTCGGCAACCTCGCGTTCGTCGTGCTCGTCGCCGTGCTCGACGAGCAGCAGCTGCTCGCGTGGGGCTGGCGGCTGCCGTTCCTCGCGAGCATCGTCCTCGTCGGCGTCGGCGTGTACCTCCGACGCCGCGTCGACGAGTCGCCCGCGTTCACGGCGCTGCTCGAGCAGCGTCGCACGTCGCGGCATCCGCTCGTCGAGGCGCTGCGCGAGCCGCGCAACGTGATCGCCGTGTTCCTCGTGCGCACCGGCCAGAACACGACGTTCTACATCGTCTCGGTGTTCGGCCTGAGCTACGCGGCCACCACGCTCGAGCTGCCGAAGTGGGTCACGCTGACCGCCCTGCTCGTGGGCGCCGCAGCCGCAGTCATCGCCTGCCCGCTCTGGGGCCGGATCGGCGAACGCGTGGGGCCGGCCCGCCTGACGATCGGCGCCCTCGGCGGGCTCGCGGTGATCGCCGTGCCGCTGTTCCTCGCGCTCGACACCGGCTCGGCCGCGCTCATCGTCGGCACGGTGGCCGTGACGATCGGCGTCGTGAACACCGCCGCCGACGGGGTGCAGCCGATGTGGTTCGCCTCGCTCTTCGACGTCCGGGTTCGGTATTCGGGCATGACCATCGGACGCGAGGCCGCCGCGATCGTCGGCGGCGGCCTCGCGCCGCTCCTCGCGGCCTGGCTGGTGGCGAGCAGCGGGCACTGGTGGCCCGTGGCCGGACTCATGATCGCCGCCGCGCTGCTCGGCATCGTCGGGGCGCTGCTCGCACGCAGGCCCTGAACCCGCCGGGTCCGGATGCCGCCGTCCGCCGCTCGGCGCCCGCGACGCCGGTGGCGGCGGCGGCATCCGACCGGCCCTCGGTCAGTCCTGCGTGAGCCACCCGCCGAGCGCCGAACGGAACGCCGCGGGCTGCTCGACCCACGGGTAGTGCCCGCACGAATCGAGCATCACCAGGTCCGCGCCGAGCGCGGCCGCGTAGGCCTCGACCGTGCGCACGCCCACGAGGATGTCCTGATCGCCCGCGATGACGAGGGTCGGATGCCGCGGCGCCGCGAGGATGCGCGCGACGGCGTCCTCGGGGATGTCGGAGAACCAGCCGTCGATCGAGGCGAGCGACCACGCGCCGACGGCGGAGTGCACCCGCTCGCGCTCGCCCCACCGGGCGTAGCCGGCCGGGCCCTCGATCTCGCGCGCGCGGTCGAAGCCGGCCTGATCGACGGGCTCGTCGCCCGTGAGCGATGCGAGGGCGGCATCGACCAGCGGGTCGCGGCGGGCGCGTCCGATCTCGACGCCGTCGCGCTCGACGTCGACGAACCAGGCGGCCGCGGGGGTCAGCAGCGCGAGGGTGCGCACCCGTTCGGGGTGGCGGGCCAGGGCCGCGAGCGCGAGCCGGGTCCCGGCGGAATGGGCGACCACGTCGGCCTCGGCGAGCCCCAACCGATCCGCGAGCTCGACGAGGTCGTCGGCATCCCGCCAGAACCCGCGCGAGGTGCCGCCGGTCGTGGGAGTGCCTCTCGGGTGGAGGACGACGAGCGGGCGGTCGGCGGCCACGCCGGCGAGGTCCTCGAGGTACTCGACGCCGCGCAGCGGCCCGCCTCCGACGACGATCGCGGGCGGCGCCGCGCGATCCCTCGACGCATCGGCGTCGCCGCCGTCGATGCGATGGAAGGCGATCTCGGTTCCGTCGGAGGCGGTGAAGGTCTCGGTTCGCATCGGCACCCGCCGACGGTATCGCGGACCCGGTGACACGACCACGAACCCGAGCTCGCCGCCGACCTCGTCACCGGACGGAGGGCCTTCCGTCGCGGCATCCGACGAAGGGCCCTCCGATCCGCGGACTCAGCCCCGGGCGAGGAGCTCGAGCGTGTCGATGACGCGGTTCGAGAAGCCCCACTCGTTGTCGTACCAGGCGACGACCTTGACGTGACGGCCGTCGACGCGCGTGAGGGCGGCGTCGAAGATCGAGGAGTGCGGGTTGCCGGTGATGTCGGAGGACACGAGCGGGTCCTCGGAGTACTCGAGCACGCCCGCGAGTGGTCCCTCGGCCGCGGCGCGGTACGCGGCGAGCACGTCCTCGAGGCTCACGTCGCGAGCCACCGTGGTGTTGAGCTCGACGATCGAGCCCACGGGCACGGGCACGCGGATCGAGTCGCCCGAGAGTTTGCCGTCGAGCCCGGGGAGCACGAGGCCGATGGCCTTCGCGGCCCCGGTCGTCGTCGGCACGATGTTGACGCCGGCGGCGCGCGCACGGCGGGGGTCCCGGTGCGGGCCGTCCTGCAGGTTCTGCTCCTGCGTGTAGGCGTGCACGGTCGTCATGAACCCGTGCTCGATGCCGGCGAGGTCGTCGAGGACCTTCGCGAGCGGCGCGAGCGCGTTCGTCGTGCAGGAGGCGTTCGAGACGATCGTGTGGGCGGATGCGTCGTACGCGTCGGTGTTCACGCCGTAGGCGAGCGTCACGTCGGCGCCGTCGGCGGGCGCGCTCACGAGCACCTTCTTCGCGCCGGCGGCCAGGTGCGCGGAGGCGGCCTCCTTCGACGTGAAGCGGCCGGTCGACTCGAGCACGATGTCCACGCCGAACTCGGCCCACGGCAGGTTCGCGGGGTCGCGCTCGGCGAGCACCTTGATGCGGCGGCCGTCGACCACGAGGGTGTCGCCGTCGACCTCGACGGGGCGGCCCAGGCGACCGGCCGTGCTGTCGAAGCGCAGCAGCTGCGCGAGCGCCTTCGGGTCGGTCAGGTCGTTGACCGCGACGACCTCGAGGTCGGAGTCGCGCTCGAGGAGGGCGCGGAGGGTGTTGCGTCCGATGCGTCCGAAGCCGTTCACGGCGATGCGGGTCATGGGAGGTGGTTCCTTTCGTCATGGGTGGTACGCCCTCAAGGATGCGACGCACGGCCCTCCCGCGACAGTGGCGTGAACGACAGCCTGCGAAAGGTTCTCGCCACGTCGAACGCGCCGAGTCAGCGGGCGACGGGTCGCAGCGCCACCTCGCGGAGCTCGCCGCCGTCGACCAGCGCCGTCATGAGCGTGCACACGGGCTGCCGACGACGGTCCGTCGGCGACCCCGGATTCAGCAGGCGGATGCCGCGCGGCGTCGTCGTGTCCCACGGGATGTGGCTGTGCCCGAAGACGAGCACGTCGATGCCCTGCGGCTCTTCGGGCCCGTCGTACGCGGCATCCATGCGGGCCTCGCGGCCGGTGGCAGGGCCCGTCTCGTGCACGACCCCGAAGCGCACCCCGTCGACCTCGAACCGGGCGAACTCGCCCAACCGCGCGTGCAGCTCGGGTCCGTCGTTGTTGCCCGCGACGCCGACGAGCCGGGCCGCGCGAGCCTCGATCGCATTCAGCGTCGCCACGTCGACCCAGTCGCCGGCGTGCACCACGAGGTCGGCGTCGTCGATCGCCCGCCACACCTCATCGGGCAACCGCCGTGCCCGCGCAGGCACGTGCGTGTCGGAGATGAGGAGGAGCCGGGTCGCCACCCTCCCATCATCGCGCGGCGCGCGGCCCGCGGCATCCGAGGCGGTGTCGTCACTCCCCGCCGGGTGCCCGGCGGAACGTGTGGCGGTACTCGGTCGGCGAGGTCCCGAGCACGCGATGGAAGTGCAGGCGCAGGTTCGCGCCGGTGCCCAGCCCCACGCGCGCCGCGACCTGCTCGACGCCGAGGTCGCTGCGCTCGAGCAGCTCGCGTGCGAGGTCGACCCGGGCACGCAGGATCCACTGCATGGGCGTGTACCCGGTGTCCTCGACGAAGCGCCGCGAGAACGTGCGGGTCGAGACGTTCGCGTGGCGGGCGAGGTCCTCGAGGGTCAGCGGCTCCTCGACATGCTCGATCGCCCAGTGCCTCGTCGCCGCGAAGAGCTCGCCGAGGTCGTCGGGAAGCGCACGCGGCACGTACTGCGCCTGTCCGCCGCTGCGGTACGGCGCGGCCACCAGGCGCCGCGCGACGTGGTTCGACAGCGCGACCCCGTGGTCGCGGCGCACGAGGTGCAGGCACAGGTCGATGCCCGATGCCGCACCCGCCGAGGTCAGCACGCTCCCCTCGTCGACGAACAGCACGTTCTCGTCGACCCGGACGAGCGGATGCCGCGCGGCGAGCGCGCGCGTGTAGTGCCAGTGCGTCGTGGCCCGGCGCCCGTCGAGCAGGCCGGTCGCCGCGAGCGCGAACGCGCCCGTGGAGATCGCCGCGAGTCGGGCCCCGCGCTCATGGGCGGCGCGCAGCGCCTCGACGACGATCGCGGGCGGTGCCTCCACGTCGGGATACCGGTAGCCCGGGATGAAGATCGTCTCGGCCCATTCGAACGCCTCGAGCCCGTCGGCCACGTGGTACGAGAGGCCGTCGCCGCCGGTGACCGGGCCGGGGGCCGCTCCGCACACGCGAACCTCGTACGGCATGGACGCCCGGGTCGTGAAGATCTGAGCCGGGATGCCGACGTCCAGCGGCTTCGCACCCTCGAGCACGAGCACGGCGACGCGGTGCGGTCGGGCCGCTCGACGTCCTGCTTCGGGCATACGGCCAGCCTGCCACGGTCGGCGAGCATCGCGCCGCGACCATCACACCGAGCCTCCCGCTGACGCGCCCGTGGGCGACCGTCGCAACGGCCGCCCACGGGAATGCTCCATCGACGGATCAGCCGTAGAGCCGCACGTCGGCGAGGCTCCACCAGTTGCCGGCCGCGCCGGTCGAGGAGATCCGCAGGTAGCGGGCACTCGTCGGTGCGACGTCGACCTCCGTCAGCTGGCCGACGCCCTCGCCCGCGGCGATGACGCTCCACGCGGCGCCATCCGTCGAGGCCTCGAGCTGCCAGTTCCTGGCGAAGTCGCCGAGGTTGCCGCCGGAATCGATCGCGACGCGCCGGAAGCTCGTCGCCACGCCGAGGTCCACCGTGAGGTGCTGGCCGGGAGACTGCGCCTGTCCGCTCGACCAGCGGGTCGAGGCGTCGGCGTCCACGGCGAGCGCCGCGTCACCGGGTGCGCTCGACGCCGTGGCCGTGGCGCCGTCGACCGAGATCGGTGCGAGGTCGTCCTCGAGGGCGGCCGAGGCGGGCCAGGTGAACGTCGCGAGCGAACCGCCCGGCAGCGTGTACTCGAACGACTTCGTTCCCACCGAAACCGCGAACGAACGCGGGTCGTCGTTCTCGTTGTGCACGACGAGCGCGGTCGACCCGTCGGGGTTGCGGAAGGCGACATCCATGACCTGGCCGTTCCAGCCGGTCGTGCCGAACGAGGTCGAGGCGATGCGCACGGCGCCCGGCTTCACGAACTTCGAGAGGTGGCCGATCGTGTAGTACTCGGCGTTCGTCGTGACGCTGCCGTCCGGATGCGTCGTCACGAGGCCCGTGCACGTGGTGCAGCCCCCGAGGTACGGCCCGTTCTGCTCGTCGAGCGCGAGGTTCCAGTTGGCCGTCGTCCTGGCCCAGTTGCGCGGCACGCCGATCGAGATCGTGCGGGCGTGCCACGTGAGCGTGTCGCGGAAGAACTTCGCGGGCGGGTCGTCGACCCCGTGCGAACCCGAGCACTCCGTGAACCAGATCCCCTTGGCGGGGAACTGCTCGTGCAGTGCGGTCTGCGCACTCGGGTCGCCGTAGTAGCAGTGGAACGCGGTGCCGTCGATCCACTTGGCCGCCTTCGTCTGCAGGAGCTCGGCCGCGTAGTCGGGCTCGGGGTCCTGCCCGGGCGGGGTGTTCGCGAGGTCGTTCGGATGCGTGGCCCAGTTGTGGTCGTAGCCGAGGATCTTCGTCCTGGGACTCGCGACCTTGAGCAACGGCCCGAGGATCGAGATGACGCGTGCCTGGTCGGCGACCGGCATGTCCATGCCCGGGTACCCGTCGGGCGTGCGGTTCTGCGGCTCGTTCTGCACGGTGAGGAAGTCGATCGGCACCCCGGCCTTTCGGTACTCGAGCACGTAGCGCACGAGGTAGCTCGCGTAGGCGGTGGCGTTCAGCACCCCCGGCTCGAGGCGCCCGCCCACGAGCGAGTCGTTCGTCTTCATCCATGCCGGGGGGCTCCACGGCGTCGCCATGATCTTGAGGTCCGGGTTGAGCTTCTTCGCCTGGCGCAGCAGCGGCAGGATCTGCGCCTCGTCTTGCGCGATGCTGAAGCGGCGCTGCAGGTAGTCGTTGCGGCCCGCCGCGACGTCGTCGTAGGTGTAGTGAGCGGATGCCGCGGTGAAGTCGCTCGACCCGATGGGTTGTCGCAGGAGGCTGACGCCGATGCCGTCGACGGGGTCGAAGAGCTCGCGCATGGTCTCGTCCCGTTCCGCCGGGCTCAGCGCGGACAGGACGGCCGCCGACGAGTCGGTGAGGGAAGCGCCGAAGCCGTCCATGACCTGGTACGCGGTCTCCGGGTCGACGACGATCGTCGGCTCCGCGGAGGTCTCATCACCGAAGGCCACCGGCGACTGCTCGGCGAGGAGCTGCGAGCGGTCGACGGTCGTCAGCCAGACGCGGGCCTCGGGCGGCGTCTCGGCGGCTGCTGCGGCGGGTGCCACGATGGCGCCGGTCGCGGTCAGGGCCACCACGGCGGCCATACCGGCCATCAGCAGCGGGGTGATTCGGACTCTCATGACAGCCTCCACATTGAGTGCACGATGCGATTCATGTAACACTTGGAACATCGCTGTAACGATGCGCAGACATCCTGCTCGTCGCTGCGGCCCCCGTCAAGGGAGAAGAGCCGCCAGATGTCGTCCGCCCTGCCGCCCCGGGCCCGTGCGTCGGTCCGGGACGTCGCCGCCCAGACCGGCCTGTCGATCGCGACCATCTCCCGGGTCATGAACGGCGACCGCCGAGTCGCCGCGGCCACGCGGACGCTCGTGCTCGACGCCCTCGACGGGCTCGGCGCCGCCGCCCCGATGCCCCGCGGTCAGGATCGTCCGGCCGGTGGCCCGATCTTCGTGCGGTGCCCCTACGAGCTCTCCGGATACTTCGGGCTCATCGTCTCGGCGATCGCCGACGAGCTCGCCTCGCTCAACCGCCCGATGCTCCTCGACGCCGGGGAGTCGTCGCAGTCGCGGCATCCGCTCGGTCGGTTGTCGATGCGGGCGGAAGCAGCCGGCGCGATCCTCGTGCTGCCCCCCGAGGACAGCGCCGAGCTCGAGCGGCTCGGTCGGCACGGGTTCCCGTTCGTCATCGTCGACCCGCGGACGAACGCGCCCGACGGGGCGGTCGTGGTGTCGGCCGCGCACCACCAGGGCGCACGCGCGCTCACGACCCACCTCGTCGGGCTCGGACACCGACGCATCGGCGTGCTCGCCGGCCCGACCGAATGGCTCGTGAGCCGCGAACGGCTGACCGGCCACACTGCCGCACTCGCCGACGTGAGCGTGCTGCAGGATCCCTCGCTCGTGGCCTCGGTCGAACCGACGATCGAGGAGGGGCACCTCGCCGCCAGGCGCATCCTCGCACGCGAGGCGCCGCCGACTGCGCTCGTCTGCTTCAACGACAAGCTCGCCGTCGGGGCGATGCGCGCCGCGCACGAGGCGGGGCTCGAGGTGCCCACGGATGTCTCGGTCGTCGGCTTCGACGACAGCGACCTCAGCCGCGCGACGAGTCCGGAACTGACGACGGTGCGCCAGCCGCTCGCGGAGATGGGCCGGGTCGCGGTGACGCGTCTGCTGCGCCTCGTCGACCGCCAGCCCATCGACGCCCTGCATGTGGAGCTCGGGACGACGCTCGTCATCCGCGGATCGAGCGCTCCGGTGCACTCGCGCTGAGCCGCTGCGCTGCCGCTGCCGCCGCCGCGCGGTGTGACAACCCCGCCGGGCCCGCGGAGGAACAGCCACGGGGGCGATCTGTCGGTCCGGAGATCGTCCTGCGACGATCGCCGACCCGGCGGGGCGTTGCGAGAACCGTAGTCGGCGCTACACGCATCCACCACACCACGCGGATGTTTCGCCCTCGAAGTGGGGGCGGAGGCTAGGCTGTCCCGCAGTGACACGGGGTGCCGCGCACCTGCCCGCCGGGCGATCGCGGCTGAGAACACACCCGTCGAACCTGATCTAGTTCGAACTAGCGAAGGGATGTCGCGTGAGCGATCGTCTGTCCATCGACCCTGCCCACCTCACGACCGCGAGCGCGGCGCTGCTCGACCACGTCCGCGAGTCCGCACCGCTCGTGCACTGCATCACGAACAGCGTGGTGACGAACTTCACGGCCAACGCGGTGCTCGCGATCGGCGCCGCGCCGGCCATGGTCGACATCCGCGTCGAGGCCGGCCTGTTCGCCGGCATCGCGTCGGGGCTCCTCGTGAACCTCGGCACGCCGCACGAGGAGCAGCGGGATGCCGCCCGCGAGGCCGTGGCCGCGGCATCCGATGCCGGTACGCCGTGGGTGCTCGACCCCGTCGCCGTCGGCGCGCTCCCGGTGCGCACGTCGCTCGCGCATGAGCTCCTCGCCCATCGCCCCACCGCCATCCGGGGCAACGCGAGCGAGGTCATCGCGCTCGCGGGCGCGGGGGCCGGCGGTCGCGGCGTGGACGCGGCCGACAGCACGGATGCCGCGGCCGAGGCCGCCCGGCACCTCGCCCTGACGTACGGATCCGTGGTCGCCGTGTCGGGTCCGATCGACCTCATCACCGACGGACGCCGCACCGCACGCGTCGCGAACGGCGATGCGCTGCTCACCCGCATGACGGGCGGCGGATGCGCGCTCGGCGCGGTCACGGCGGCGTTCCTCGGTGCGAGCCGCGCGAGCGCCACCGAGGGCGCGAGCCGAGCCGACGCCGATCTCACCGCGACCGTGGCGGCCACCCTCGTCTACACCGTCGCGGCCGAGCTCGCCGCCGCCGTGTCGGCCGGGCCGGGCACGTTCGGGCCCGCATTCCTCGACGCCCTCGCGCTCGTCACGCCCGAGCAGGTCGTCGAGCGCGCCCGGGTCACGCTGACGGATGGCGCGTCCGAGCCCGCCCCGTCCGTCGCCACCGGCGCCGAGGTGGGCGCGTGAACGCCGCGACCGCGTCCCGGCGACACCGACCCAGCACCGTCCGCGGCGCCCTCGACCTCTCGGTGACCCTCGTCACCGACGCCGGCCTCTGCGGGCTGCGCGGCGTCACCGCCGTCGTGTCCGAGGCGGTCGACGGCGGCGTCCGCGTCGTGCAGCTCCGCGACAAGGCCGCCGGCCACGACGATCTCCTCCGACAGCTCGAGGCCCTCGCCACGGCCATCGACGGACGCGCCGCGCTGCTCGTGAACGACCGCGTCGAGGTCGCCGCCGCCGCCCGCGAGCGCGGCCTGCCGGTGCACGGCGTGCACCTCGGACAGGGCGACACCGCGGCATCCGTCGCCCGGGAACTGCTCGGCGACGACGCGGTCATCGGCCTCACCGCGAATTCGCGCGAGCACCTCGCGGCCCTGCGGCGCATGCCCCGGCGCGACGTCGACTACCTCGGCGTCGGCGTCATCCGCCCGACGAGCACCAAGCCCGACCATCCGCCGGCCCTCGGGATCGAGGGGTTCGCGCGCTTCGCCGCCGAGGCGGAACTGCCGTGCGTCGCCATCGGCGGCATCACCATGGCGGATGCCGCCGCGCTGCGCGACGCCGGAGCCGCCGGGGTCGCGGTCGTGTCCGCGATCTGCGCCGCACCCTCACCGCGCGACGCGGCGGCCGAGTTCGCCACGGCCTGGGGCGCACGATGAGCGCCGCGGCGGAGACGGGCGCGGGGCAGGGTGCGACCGTGAGCGCGCGGCGCGTGCCGCGCGTGCTCAGCATCGCGGGCAGCGACCCGTCGGGCGGCGCCGGGATCCAGGCCGACCTCAAGTCCATCGCGGCCGTCGGTGGCTACGGCATGAGCGCCGTGACCGCACTCACCGCCCAGAACACCCGCGGCGTGCGCGCGGTGCACGTGCCGCCCGCGGCGTTCCTGGGCGAACAGCTGGACGCCATCGGCGAGGACATCGCGATCGACGCGGTGAAGATCGGCATGCTCGCGAATGCGTCCGTGATCGAGGTCGTCGCCGAGTGGCTGCGCCGCACGAGCGTGCCGGTCGTCGTGCTCGACCCCGTCATGGTGGCCACGAGCGGCGACCGCCTGCTCGACGCCGACGCCGAGGCCGCACTGCGCGAGCTGCTCCCCCGCGCCGACCTCATCACGCCGAACCTGCTCGAGCTCGCCGTGCTCGCCCGGGAGGCGCCCGCGGCCACGTGGGCCGAGGCGATCGCGCAGGCCGAGGCGGTCTCGGCCGCCACGGGCGCCCGCGTGCTCGCCAAGGGCGGACACCTGCCGGGCGCCGACGCGCCCGATGCGCTCGTGCACGCGGCATCCGCTACCGTCGTCGAGTTCGGCGGCGCGCGCATCGCGACCACCGCGACGCACGGCACCGGGTGCTCGCTCTCCTCCGCGATCGCGACCCTGCAGGCCGAGCTCGGCAACTGGACCGAGGCGGTCGACGAGGCCCGACGCTGGCTGCGCGAGTCGCTCCGGCACGGCGAATCGCTCGAGGTCGGCGGCGGCCACGGGCCCGTGAGCCACTTCGCCGGCCTCTGGTCGCGCGGCGGCCTGCGCACGGCGCCCGCCCCTCGCGAGATCGAGGCCGACTGGTGGGCCGGCATCGCCGACGTGCGCGGCGCCATCGACGAACTGCCCTTCATCCGCGCCCTCGCCGACGGCACGCTCGCCCGCGAGCCGTTCCTCGGGTACCTCGCCCAGGACGCCCTGTACCTGCGCGACTACGCCCGGGTCCTCGCCGAGGCCTCGCGCCTGGCCCCGGATGCCGCGGCGCAGGCGTTCTGGGCGAACTCGGCGCACGGCGCCCTCGTCGGGGAGCTCGAACTGCACGCCGGATGGCTCTCCGGCGGCGGCGCGCCCGGGGCGCTCGGGGTACCCGGGGTGACCGGGGGGGCACCCGGGGCACCCGGGGTGACCGGGACGACGGGTGCGGCCGACGCCGGTCGGTCAGCCGACCCGCTGCATGCCGCCGCGACCTTCGCCGCCGAGCCCGACGCGACGACGACCGCGTACCTCGATCACCTGCTCGCGACGGGCGCGCGCGGCGACTACGCCGTACTCGCGGCCGCGCTCCTCCCGTGCTTCTGGATCTACGTCGACCTCGGCGAGCGCCTCGCGGCCGGCGACTTCGGGGAGCGGGCGCTCGATCCGGGGCATCCGTACGCCTCGTGGCTCGCGACCTACGCCGACCCGGGGTTCGCTCAGGCGACGCGGCAGGCGATCGACCTGGTGACCTTGCTCGCGGCCGACGCGACGCCGGCTCGACGGGAGGCGATGCACCGGGCGTTCCGGGCCTCAGCCGAGCACGAGCTCGCGTTCTTCGCCGCGCCGCTCGCCCACGAGCCCGCGCCCCGCCTCGCGCGGGCCGCGTCCCGCTGACCGCGCCGCGCCGACCACTCCGGCCTGCCGTCCGCCCTCCCGCCGACCGCTGCCCGCCGCCCGCCTG
>NZ_WBIR01000033.1 GCF_009749395.1 Agromyces salentinus | reverse complement strand
CGCCCTCGCCCGTCGCGCCGGTCGCCCGGCCCGCCACGCCGCCGGCCGCCCAGGCGCCGACCGCCGCGCAGGCTGCGCCGACCGCGGCATCCGCACCGTCGGCGCAGGTCGCACCCATGGCGCTCCAGATCGGCCTCGCGCAGGGCATCGCGTTCGTCGCGCACCGCAACCAGACCGACAAGCTCGGGGCACCGTACATCGACCACCCCGGTCGCGTCGCCGAGTCCTTCGATCCCGCGGTGCACCCGCTCGAGACGGCCGTGGCCTGGCTGCACGACGTGCTCGAAGACACCGACCTCAGCGCCGAGACCCTCCGCGAGGCGGGCGTCGCGCCCGAGGTCATCGAGGCCGTCCAGGTGCTCACCCGAACCCCGGGGATGCCCGACGCCGACTACTACGCGCGCATCCGCGTCCACGCCGTCGCGCGCAGCGTCAAGCTCGCCGACATCGCCGACAACACGGCGCCGTGGCGGGTCCGCAAGCTCGACCACGAGACGCAGTCGCGCCTCGCCGAGAAGTACGCCCGCGCCCGGGCCGCCCTCGGCGCGGCCTGACTCCCGATCGATCTCCGCTCGCGTGTCGATCCGCGCGAGCGTCGTTCGACGCATGGGTGAGGGCGGATGCGCCGCCCCGACGAATCCGGAAGGATACCCTCCATGCGCCCCATCATCGTCACCGAATTCATCAGCCTCGACGGCGTCGTCGACTCCCCCGGCGGAGGTGACCACCCGCGCGCCGGCTGGACCTTCAAGGAGGTGCCCTTCGTCGCCGAGGCGTACGAGATCAAGGGCAGTGAGCAGCTCGAGGCATCCGCCATGCTGCTCGGACGGGTCAGCTACGACGAGTTCGCGCCGATCTGGCCGACCATGGAGGACTTCGCCGAGTACAACGCGATGCCGAAGTACGTGGTCTCGTCGACGCTGAACGACCCCGAGTGGAACAACACGCAGGTGCTGCGGTCGCTCGACGAGGTCGCGGAGCTCCGGCAGGGCGAGGGCGGGCCGATCATCGTGCACGGCAGCGCGACGCTCGCGCAGGGCCTCGCGGCCGCGGGCCTCGTCGACCGCTACCACCTGCTCGTCTTCCCGGTGACGCTCGGCGAGGGCAAGCGGCTCTTCGACGGCAACGCGACCGGCACGCTGAAGCTCGTCGACCAGGCCTCCTACGACAACGGCATCATCAAGGCCGTCTACGACGTGGAGCACTGACCCGGGCGGATGCCGCGGCTCGGCCCCCCGCGCGACCCGGCCCTTGTCCCGGCCGGGCGCCGGGGAGTACGCTCCGATCGCCTGTTCACCGTCGATCGGAGCGCCCGTGTCCGCTGCATCCCTCCCGCCGAGCGGCGACCTCCCCGTGTCCCTCGGCCCGAAGACGTGCGATGCGCGCGGCATGGCCGAGATCCACCGGTTCTTCAAGGCCGGCTTCGGCGAGGCCCCGGCCCTCGTCGCCGGCGTCGTCGAAGCGGATGCCGCGCACGCCGACGTCGTCGGCGATCACCTCGCGATGCTCTCGACGAGCCTGCACGCGCATCACGAGGGCGAGGACGCCATGCTCTGGGACCAGCTCGAGCAGCGGGCCCCCGCGTGCGCGCTGCACGTCGAGCGGATGCGGCGTCACCACGCCGAGCTCCTCGTGCACCTGGTCGCCCTCGACGAGGCGCTGCCCGCGTGGCGGGCGGGCGGAACCCGTGCCGACGCGGCATCCGTGCTCGATGCCCTCGAGGGCGTGAACGCGGCCCTCGCGGTGCACCTGCCCGATGAGGAGGCGAACATCGTGCCGGTCATGGAGTCGACCTTCACGCAGCCCGAGGTCGAGTGGTTCGGCGAGCACGGGCGCAAGGCGACGCCCAAGGGCAAGACGTTCGTGCAGCTCGGGGCGATCCTCGCCGCGCAGCCCGACGGCGGCCGGGCGTGGATGCGCGAGCACCTCCCCGCCCCCGTGCGCGTGATCTGGCGTGCGTTCGGGCGCCGCGTCTACGAGAAGAACCGCGCGCAGTTGCTCGGCACGCGCTGAGCCGGGTCTCGTCGTCTCGGGAGGAGTTCGGGCGATCGGGAGGAGTCGATCCTCGGCCGCGTCCTCCCGACCGTGCGACGTCCTCCCGACCGTGCCGGGTCGGCGGTACTGGCGCCGGTGCCGGCGTCAGCCGATCGACGCGGCGTCGCCGACGGTGATCTCGCCGGGGCCCTGCGGCACGAGCAGCACGCCGAACCAGGTCTTGCCGTCGCGACGGCGGTGCTTCGAGAGCGTGCGGATCGGCTCGAGCCCGCGCTGCAGCGTGTACGGGTCGATGCCGGTCATCATGCAGCGGTCGCAGCCGGCCGCGACGCGGAAGCGCACCTCGCCGAGTGTGACGAAACCCCAGTCGTCCTCGGCGAACGGCTCTTCGCCGTCGACGACGACGTTCGGGCGGAAGCGCAGCATGTCCAGCTCGGGCGTACCCTCATCGGTCCACGCGTTGAGGGCGGCGAGCGACGCCTCGGTCGTGAGCAGCAGCGGGCCGGCGTCGGCGAGCGACATCCGGTCGCCCTCCTGGCCGCCGTGGTCGGGCTTCACGGTGCGCACGGTCGGGTCGGGCTGCCAGACCAGTCGCACCTGCTGGCCGATGCGCGAACTCAGCCACTCGTCGGCCTCGTCGCCGGCGGGCAGCGCCGTGCCCTGACGCGTCACCTGCACCTCGATGGGATCGCCGCCGCCCGGCACGTCGACGCGGAGCGGGTCGGATGTCGCGCTGCCGAGCAACACCCCGCCATCGGCCAGCGGCTCGGCCTGCAGGCTCAGCATGACGTTGCGCTCCCGCGCGGTCACCTTCGCGCCGTGCTGGTCGACGACCGCCCAGCGGCGGTCGGCGGCGAGCCCCCAGGGCTCCACGCGTGCGGAGCGGACATCGAGGCCGCCGAGCGACTTCACGGGGTAGACGCGGACGCGGGTCAGCTGCATGCGAACACGCTACCCGCCACGGCCCGGCTGCCCGCGCCATGCCGCAACGCCCGCCCTACGCGCCGCCCCGCGCCCACACGCGAAGCGGGGCCGACCTCCGAAGAGGCCGGCCCCGCCAGTGCTGTCGTGCTGTTCTGCTGTCGTGTCGGCCGCTCAGCGACCCGGGACGGCGGCCGCTACTTGCCCACGGCCCTCAGCGCGTTGACCAGGCCGTTGCCGTAGAACCCGTTCTGCTTGGTGGTTCCCTCGCAGGTGTGGGTCGACGTCACCGTGTTGCCGGCCGGGAGGATGCGCGTGTACGTGAACGCAGCCGGGGTCGGGCAGGCCGTGTCGACGGCGGTCTGGCGCAGGCGGGCGTCGACGACGGAGGCGGGCAGGTACTTGCCGCCGCGGATGATGTCGGGCACGCCGTACTTGCTCACGATGAGAGCGGCGACGCCCGCAGCGTGCGGCGACGCCATCGAGGTGCCCTGCAGGTACTGGTAGTACCCGCAGGTCGTGCCGGCCGCGTCGCAGCTCTTCACGACACCGGCGACGAGGATGTTGCCGGCCTCGTCGATCGCGCCCTCCTCGAGCGCGAGCGCCTGGGGGTAGGCCGCGAGGATCGCCTTGCTGATGTCGCGCGTGTTGCCGGCGGTGTCGTAGACGTCGCCGCCGGGTGCTGCGACATCGACGTAGCCGTTGCCGTAGTCGGAGTAGTACGCCTTGCGCTCCGAGATGCCCGTGCTGCTCACCGAGATGACGCCCTTGCCCTCGGAGGGCATCGACGTGCAGGTGGCGGGGTCGAGCAGGTCGCGCGTGTAGGCGACCTCACCGGGGTAGTCGGCGAAGTCGGGGCTGCCGCCGTCGCTGATCACCTTCGTGTAGTCGGTCGCACCGTTGCCGGCCGCGGCGACGAGCGTCACCCCGCGGTACCGCGCGTAGTCGAGTGCGCGCTGCATGGCCTTGACGATGGTCTGCTGCTCCTGCTGGTCGGCGGGGGAGTCGGCCGGGTGGCTCGCGCAGTTGAAGAGCCACGGGTCGACGTAGTAGCTCATGTTGACGACGTCGACGCCGATCTTGCCGGCGTAGGTGAGGGCGTCGATCGAGGGCTGCAGGAAGAAGTACCCCGAGTCCTGGCCGGCCCGGAGGTTCAGGAGCTTCACGTTCGGCGCGACGCCGGCGATGCCGAGGCCGTTGATCGGCGAGCCGATCGTCGAGGCGACGTGCGTGCCGTGACCGTTCTCGTCGACGTTCGACGCGTCCTCGCAGGATCCGTCGGCCTCGTCCTCACAGGCGCCGTCGATGACGCCGCCGTTCGCGTCGACGGGGATGTCGACGGTGAAGTTGCGGCTCTTCTTCGCGTCGAAGTTCGGCGCGATGTCGGGGTGCGTGCCGTCGACGCCCGTGTCGAGGATGCCGACGAGCACCTTGTTGCTGCCCTGCTCGACCTTGTACGAGCCGTCGACCGTCGCGTCGATCTGCTGCATGTCCCACTGGAGCGGCGCGAGCGGCTCGGGCGTGATCGCCTTGCCGCCCTTCTTCGCCGCCGCCGGAGGCGCGGCCGGGGTCTCGCCGCCGCCCTGACGGACCTCGGACTCGACGTCGTCGAGCTTCTTGGCCTCCTCGCCGCTCACGGCCTCATCGGGCACGTCCGCGATGACGCGGTTCTGGGCGGTGCCCTCGATGGCCCCCTCGGCGAGGGCGGCCTCGGCGAAGCCGGCGTCGGTGGTGCGCACGGTGGCGACGCCCACGTCGGTGTTCTCGGAGACGACGGTGCCGCCGGCGGCCTCGACGGCGGCCCGCGCGTCGGCGGAGGACGTGCCCTCGGCGAAGAGCACGACGTACTCCTGCTCGCCGGTGGCCTCCCCGGTCTCGGTGGTGAAGGCGCTCGCCGGAGCGGCGGCCAGGGCCGTCAGGGCGAGCGCGAAAGCGGATGTTGCAGCGATGGTGCGGAATCTACGCATGGTTCTCCTCGGCATCGAGCGTGATGGCGAGATCCTGACACCCCCGAACGAGTGAGTTCAAGGGCCTGCGCGGATGTCGCACGATACCCGCGGAACGTGCACCGAATCGGCGCCGCCGGGTCTATCGGACGCGCACCCTGGAGTGCTACGCGCTCGACGCCGGCGGAGCGCCGAGCCGGCGATCAGGCGGCGTCGGCGGTCGCGAGCGCCTGTCGCAGCCCGTCGACGAGCGGCGTCGCCGGCCGACCGGTGAGCCGCGAGACGCCGCCCGTCGGCACGTCGAGCACGCCGCGCGCGATGCCCTCGTCGATCGCCGCGACGAAGCCGGCGGTGCCCGCGTCGAGCCCGGCGCCCTGCAGGGCGGCGACATGCTGCTCCGAGGTGAGCGGCGTGTAGGCGACCTCGCGCCCGGAGATGGCGGATGCCGCGGCGGCGAGCTCGGCGAATCCGAACGCCTCGTCGCCGGAGAGCTCGTACACCTCGCCGACGTGACCGTCCTCGAGCAGGACGACGGCTGCGGCATCCGCGAGGTCGGCGCGCGTGGCACCGGTGATGCGGCCCTCGCCCGCCGAGGCGACGATGACGCCGGACGCGGCGGCGCGCGCGACATCCGCCGCGTAGTTCTCGATGTACCAGTTGTTGCGCACGATCACGGCGGGAACGCCGGACTCGGCGATGGCCTCCTCGGTGGCCTTGTGCTCGGGGGCGAGCGGGTACTCGGCGGTGGTGGCGTTGGGAGCGCTCGTGTAGACGAGCTTGGCGACGCCGGCCGCCTTGGCCGCGTCGACGACGTTGCGGTGCTGGGCGACGCGCTGTCCGACCTCGGATCCCGAGACGAGCAGCACGGTGTCGACGCCGTCGAGGGCGGCCGCGATGGTGTCGGGCTTCGCGTAGTCGAGCTCGACGGTGCGGATGCCGCGTGCTTCGACATCCGCGAGCTTGGAGGTGTCGCGGGCGCCGGCGACGATCGTCGAGGGCTCGGCTCCGCGGGTGAGGAGTGCGTCGAGGACGAGGCGTCCGAGCTGGCCCGAGGCGGCGGTGACGAGGATGGTCATGGGTGCGGTTCCTTCCGATCGGCCCGCGCGGTCACCGCGCGGTACGGATGATGCAACCGGAAGCCGCGCGCCTGACATTCCCCGGAGAGGGTACCCACTTTCAGGTAAGCTACCCACATGGTGGTAAGTCTTGCGGAGATCCGGCGAACCTCGGGCGAAGTCTTCGTCGAGGGGTGCCCGACGCGCGTGGTCCTCGACCACATCATGAGCAAGTGGGGCGTGCTCGTGCTGCTCGCCCTCACCGACGGCACCCTCCGGTGGGGCGAGCTCCGCCGCGAGGTGCAGGGCATCAGCGAGAAGATGCTCGCCTCGACGCTGCGCACGCTCGAGGCCGACGGCCTGGTGGTGCGCACGTCGTACCCCGAGGTGCCGCCGCGGGTCGAGTACGCGCTCACCGACCTCGGTCGCGAGCTCATGGAGCGCATGCTGCCGCTCGTCGAGTGGGTGGCCGTGCATGCTGAGGAGATCGTGCCGGCAGGCGCCTGAGCGACGAGCGCCCGAGCGAGCGGCGACGTGGTCGCAGCTGCGACGTGACCGTCCCGCGGGTCGGTGCACGAGGCATCCGTGATGGTGAAAAAGAGAGCGGATGACGAGATTCGAACTCGCGACCCTCACCTTGGCAAGGTGATGCGCTACCACTGCGCCACATCCGCATCGCCCGCGTTTCCGCGTGCTGGACGAGACTACCTCACTCGGCGCCGCCTCGCTGACATCGACGATGCCGCGTCGCGTTCGCCGGGCGGATGCCGCGAAGCCCCGAACTGGGGGGCGGCGTGCCGTTCCGGGCGTCCCGGCCGTGCACTACCGTGAGGTGCCGCGACGACGCGAGCGCTTGCCCGCGCCGCTGCGCGGCTCGGTGAGAGGACTTCCCGTGTCTCAGCGTCGCCCGCGCCATTCCCTGTCCCGACCCATCGCCGGCGCGCTCGCCGTGCTGGTCCTGGCCGCCGCCACGGTGGTCGGTGCCGCGCTCCCCGCGCAGGCCGCTCCGGCCGTGCCGAGCGCGCTGACCTTCACGGAGGGTGTCGACCCCGGGGTGCCCACCGTGCTCGTCGAGACCGGCACCACCACCAACTCGGCGCTCTATGCCGAGACCGCGCCTCCGGGCATGGTGCTCGAGTTCTCCGGCGAGGGCAGCGGAATCCGACTGGCGGGCACCCCCACGCAGGCCGGTGTCTACCCCGTGCGATTCGACGTCACCTTTCCCGACGGCCCGTGGATGGCTGCGTACACCACGGTCGTGACGGTGCTGCCGGCGACCGCGGCCCCCGTCTGGTCCACCACATCGCTCGGACAGGTCACGTACCTCGACACGATCGGGGTCGAGCTCGCGGCATCCGACACCACGTCGTTCGCGATCACGGCCGGTTCGCTGCCCGCCGGACTCTCGCTGACCGGAGCGAACATCTCGGGAACCGTCACGGCCGCCCCCGACGTCTACGCGTTCGAGGTAACCGCGACCGGCCCGGGCGGCTCGACCGCGCAGCCGTTCTCCGGCTCGGTCGACCCGCGGGTCATCTCCTGGCCGGAGCCCGTCATCGGCCCGTTCACGGTCGGCGTGGCCGTGAGCCAGCAGTTCTCGGCCACGAACACCGACTTCTACGCCCCCAGCGCGGGCGCGCTGCCGCCGGGTCTCTCACTGACGGCCGACGGGCTGTTGAGCGGCACGCCGACCACCCCGGGATCGTTCTTCTGGAAGATCACCGCAAGGAACGAGGGCGCGCCCGTCAGCCACGAGTTCACCATCGTCGTGAACGACGAGCCGCTCGTGTGGCAGACCTCGTCGCTCAAGGATGCGGGCGTCGGGCTGGCCTACTCGGCGAACCTCGTCGCAACCGGTGCCGAGAGCTACGCCGTCACGGGCGGCTTGCTCCCCTCGGGGCTCACGCTCAGCAGCGCGGGCGTGCTCAGCGGCACGCCGACCACCGCCGGGTTCTCGCCGTTCACCGTGACGGCGTCGAAGGCCGGCGGCGCATCGGTGGCCAAGTCGTTCGTCCTGGACGTGCTGGCGGCCCCGGTCTGGCTCGGGGAGACCTCCGTCGTGGTCACCGTCGGCCGCACGAAGACCGTGGCGGGGCACTTCGAGAACATCCTGACCATCCACATCTCCGAGGACCCGAACGGCCCGTTCTCGTCCGCGTCCAGCGGGCGCTCCATCGCGGTCACCGGCATCCGGCCGGGAACGGGGGCGACCTTCCCCCTCGGGATCACGACGGTGCATCCCTCGCTCGGCGTGAGGATCGACGTGACCGTGCTCGCCGAGCCGGTCTGGGTCACGAGCGAGCTGCCCGATGTCGGCCAGGGAGCCGCGGTCGACCTCCAACTCGAGGCGACGGATGCCACGGGCTACGCCCTCACGTCCGGCACCCTGCCGCCGGGGCTGACCCTCGCCGCCGACGGCTCGATCACCGGAACGCCGACGGCCGCCGGGCCGTACGCCTTCATGGTCGGGGCGACGAACGGCGACGTCACGGTCGATCGCGAGTTCACGCTCGAGGTCGTCGCCCCGGCGACGTGGGTCGGGCCGACGTCTCTGCTGCTCACGGTCGGCGACGAGATCACGCTGGACAGCAGCGACACCATCGTGGGCGGTCGCTTCTACAAGGCATCGTTCGACACCGAGGGCGGGTTCACCGCCTCGCTCCGCTCGGTCGACCTGCTGGCGATCGACGGGCAGAAGGCCGGCACCGCCACGCTGTACGTCGACATCGAGAACGCGCTCGGTGTGCGGACCCTGGTCGAGATCGTCGTCGAGGTGCGCAACACCCCGGTGTGGGTGAGCGAGTCGCTCGGCCTGCTCCGCCAGGGCGACGCGGTCGACCCGGCCCTCGCGCTCGTGGCGACGGATGCCACGGGCTACGCCCTCACGGCGGGTGCCCTGCCCGACGGGCTGAGTCTCGCCGCCGACGGCACGATCAGCGGCACGCCGACCGCGATGGGGGCCTACGCCTTCACGGTCGAGGCGACGAACGGCGACGTCGTCGTGGCTCGCGACTTCGCCGGCGACGTGAACGCCCCGCTGGCGGTGTGGAGCACGACCTCGCTCGAACCACTGCACGTGAACGTCGCCGCGAGCGTCGCGCTCGCGGCGGAGCACGCCGTCTCGTTCGCGGTGACCGATGGCTCGCTCCCCGACGGGCTCGCGCTCGCCGCGGACGGCCTCATCAGCGGCACCCCGACTCTCGCGGGCACGTTCGAGGTCGAGGTCACGGCGACCAACGCGACGGACGAGGGCGTCGCGCGGTCCTTCACGATCGTCGTCGACGAGCCCGTGATCACGATCAGCCTCGACGCGGAGCCCGGCGATGCGGCATCCGGGGTCGACGTCACGGTCACCGGGTCGGGCCTCGCTCCCGACGAGGCGTTCGACGTGACGCTGTTCTCCGACCCGATCGTCGTCTCGAGCGGCGTCGTGGCCGCCGACGGCACGATCGATGTCGCGGCCTCGCTGCCCGAGGTGGTGCCGTTCGGGGCGCACGAACTGCGGGTCACCGCGGTCGGCGCCGACGGTGAGCCGTTCACGAGCTCGGTGTGGTTCTCGGTCGGCGAGGGCGGCGAGATCGTTGAGATCTCGACCGACGGGCCGGTCGCCGAGCCGACCCGCACGCCCGTCGAACCGGTTGACCCCGACCCCACTGCACCGGACCCCGCTGCACCGGACCCCGCCCCGGCTGCCGTGACGGCGCCGTCCGGCATCGCCGCCACCGGCGTCGAGTCCTCCCCATGGGCGGTGGCCGCCGGCCTCCTGCTCGTGCTCGGTGCGGGGCTCGCGTTCGCACGGCGCCGAGCGGCGGCATCCGTCACCCGCTGAGGTGAGGCCCCGGGAACACCCGCGACATCCAGAGTTCACACCTGGTGCATTGCCGCGCCCGGGGCGTGGGCGTAGCGTCCTGCGCGACGGCGATCGGTTGGGGGCATCATGATCGGGTTCGGCAGCGGCAACGGCAACGGCAGCGGCAGCGGCAGCGGTAGCGCCGGCACGGGAGGCCGCGACATGCGTGGCATCCGCGGCCTCGCGATCGCCTGCACCGTGGCGACGGCGGCGACGTTCGTGGTCGTGGCACCCGCGGAGGCGTCCGAACAGGTGACGCCCGTGGCCTCCTGCGACGAACTCGCCGCCGCGCTCGCGACGTCGGGCACCGTGCTGCTGACGCAGGAGTTCACCGGGCCGGATGCCGCCTGCGAGCCGCTGGAGGTCGGGCCGGGCGCTGACGTTGTGCTCGACCTCGATTGGCACGACCTCCAGGTCGGCGACTTCTACGACCCATCGCCGGGGGACGCCGCGATCTTCGTCCCGACGGACTCGCGCCTGACCGTGCGCGGGCGTGCATCCGGATCCCTGACCGTGTACGCCGGTGACGGCGCCGGCATCGGTGCGCGTCCGGGGTCGGGCGCGAGCGGAGACATCCGCATCGAAGGAGGAAGCATCACTGCCACGAGTCGAACGGCGGCCGGCATCGGTGGTGCCGACGGCGACGCCAGGGTGGAGATCACCGGTGGCCGCGTCACGGCTCGATCCTCGACCAACGCATCCGTCGACAGCGGTGCCGCCATCGGCGGCGGCCGGTTCGGGACGGGCGTCGTGGAGGTCACGGGCGGTCTGGTGCGGGGCGAGTCCTGGTCCGCTGCGGGCATCGGCGGTGGTTCCGACGGCAACGGGATCGTGACGATGGCGGAGCCTGAAGCGCCTCCCGACGCCAGTCGGTTCAACACGGGTGCGAGCGTCTCCGGTGCGGGCATCGGTGGCGGCGTCCGGGGCGTCGGCGAGGTTGTCATCGCCGGACGGAGCCGGGTCCTCGGGTTCGCGGGCGGAGCGTCGGCTGACGAGAACGGCCCGGGGATCGGTGATCCGTCCGGCATCGGAACCGTGACGATCTCCGGGCTGCCGACGGTCGTCGCGGGCTCCATCCGGAGTAGCCGCACCGAGATCCTCGGTGGCTCCGTGCGGATCGACAGCGGGTACCCCCGGACCGACCCGCGCCCGGTCGCCGGCGACCAGCCGCTCTCACCGATCTCGATCGTGGTGACCCACACCGGCAACATCGCGCCCGGCCCCCTGCTCAGCGTCGTCGACGCCGACGGCGTGCCGACCGGGTACCAGGTGCATCCCTCCCCGTTGAACGAGGCGACGCTGTGGCTGCCGCCGGGCCCGGCCTGGATCCGTGGCGAGCTGTACGGCGACCTGCGCACCTTCCCCGTCACGGTGGCCGAGGACGGAAGCAGTACGGCCCGGCTCAACTTCGGCTCCTCGGAGCCGCCCCCGCCCACCCTGAAGGAGCGCATCGCCACCCGCTTCGCCCAGCTGGCGCGGGTCCTCGGTGACAACGACGCCGCGATCACGCGCATCGCGCGCGAACTCGGCACCACCGAGGGCACCGTGCGCTACTGGCTGCGCCGGGCGGGTGAGATCGGCTGACGCGGAGCTATTCCGCCTTCGCCTCGGCGATGACCTCGCCGGCATGGTCGGGCACCACGTTCGCCCACTCGCGGGGCGGCCGTTCGTAGCCGCCGGATTCCGGGCGGGGCGGGATCTCGATCGGCTCCCGCTCGACCTTCTCGTAGGGGATCTTCGAGAGCAGGTGGGCGATCATGTTGATGCGCGAGCGCCGCTTGTCGTCGCTCTCGATCTCGTACCAGGGCGCCTCCGAGATGTCGGTGTTCGCGAACATCGCGTCCTTGGCGCGCGAGTAGTCCTCCCACTTCGTGATCGAGAGCACGTCGTTCGGGCTGAGCTTCCAGCGCCGCATCGGGTCCTCGAGCCGCGAGCGGAACCGCTCCTCCTGTACGACGTCGGACACGCTGAACCAGTACTTCAGCAGGATGATGCCGTCTTCGACCAGCATCCGCTCGAAGGTCGGCGCCTGGTGCAGGAACCGGTGGTACTCCTCGTTGCTGCAGTAGCCCATGACCCGTTCGACGCCCGCCCGGTTGTACCAGGAGCGGTCCATGAGCACGATCTCGCCGGCCGCGGGCAGGTGCGGCACGTACCGCTGGAAGTACCAGCGGGTGCGGTCGCGCACGCTCGGCATCGGCAGCGCGACGATGCGCGTGACGCGCGGGTTCATGTACTCCGAGACGCGCTTGATCGTGGAGCCCTTGCCGGCGGCATCCCGCCCCTCGAAGATCACCACCACGCGTGCACCCGACTGCTGCACCCACGCCTGCATGTCGACGAGCTCGGCCTGCAGTCGCTTGAGCTCACGCTCGTACACCTTCTTCGGCATCCGCTTGGTCATGGTGCACCTCCTGCGCTGAAGCCTAGGGGCGATGCATCGAGCGGATGCCGCGGCGCGGCCGCTCCCGTCGACCGTTGACGCTGCGACATCCGCCGCACTAGGGTTCGAAGGCTGCGCAGTCCGCGCAGCAGCCCCGGAGCCTGATCGGAGAGCGGCCATGAGCGTGTACCTGCAGCGCACGACCAAGCCGACCTTCGTCGAGCCCGCGATCCCGCAGCGCCTCCAAGGTGACCTGATCAATCGCGAACTCGACCAGGCTCTCGAGCCGGCACCCTGACGCCGCGGCATCCGCCGTCTTCGTCACCCCGTGCCGCTCGAGGCCCGGGGTGCTTCTCTGTCTGCGCGCGACGAGACCCCCGGGCCCTCGGAACATTGCAGTGCAACCAGACAGGAAAGGACCATGGAGAAGCTCTCCGACCGGCTCGTCTCGTGGGCGAGCCTGATCGACGACAAGACCGTCGAGCAGGCCCGCACGTCGTCGACGATGCCATTCATCTACCCGCACCTCGCCCTCATGCCCGATGCGCACCTGGGCCTCGGCGCGACCGTGGGGTCAGTCATCCCGACCCTCGGCGCGATCATCCCCGCGGCCGTCGGCGTCGACATCGGCTGCGGCATGATCGCCGTGCAGACGCAGTTCACGGCCTCCGACCTGCCCGCCGACCGGCGGGCCGTCCGGGAGCAGATCGAGCGCGCCATCCCGCTCTCGGCGGGCAAGCAGAACCGCAAGGTCGTCGCCACCGCGGCGCCGCGCATCGCCGAGCTCGAGGCCCTCGCCGAGGCGAAGGGATTCGACCCGTCGACCTACGCCGGCAACTGGCGTGAGCAGCTCGGGTCGCTCGGGAGCGGCAACCACTTCATCGAGGTCTCGCTCGACGAGCGCGACGACGTGTGGCTGTTCCTGCACTCGGGCAGCCGGGGCGTGGGGAACCGCATCGCGCAGCACCACATCAAGGTTGCGCAGCGGCTCGCGAAGCAGTTCTGGATCGACCTGCCCGACCCCGACCTCGCCTACCTCGTCGAGGGCACGCCGGAGTTCACGAGGTACATCCGGGAGCTCCGGTGGGCGCAGCACTTCGCCCTCCTCAACCGCGAGGAGATGATGGACCGCGTCATCCGGCAGGTGTCGGAGTGGGTGGGCACGCCCGTCGAGGAGCGGGAGCGCATCAACTGCCACCACAACTTCACCGAGAGCGAGGAGCACTTCGGCAAGCGCGTCTGGGTGTCCCGCAAGGGCGCCATCCAGGCGGATGCGGGTCGGCTCGGCCTCATCCCGGGGTCGATGGGCACCGCGTCGTACGTCGTCGAGGGGCTCGGTGACCCGATGTCGCTGAACTCGTCGCCGCACGGCGCGGGGCGCACGTTCTCGCGGACGAAGGCACGACAGACCTTCACGCACGAGCAACTGCGCGAGGCGATGACGGGCATCGAGTTCCGCGACACCGACGCGTTCATCGACGAGATCCCGCAGGCGTACAAGCCGATCGACCAGGTCATGGCGGATGCCGCGTCGCTCGTGCGCGTGCGGCACACGCTGCGCCAGATCGTGAACGTCAAGGGGAACTAGGGGAGAGCGGATGCCGCGGCCCGGCGCTCGAGGAGCGTGCGGGTCGCGGCATCCGTCACTGCTCGGCGGGGATGCCGCGGTCGCGGACCAGGTAGGCCCACGGGAACATGCTGGCGCCGACGATCCACCCCTGCTCCGCGTCGCGGCGCGATGGGCCGCGCCAGATGAGTCGCTTCGTCTCCCACTGCGTGTCGGTGCGGACCATGCGGTGACGCAGCATGCCCGCCTCGACGGTGTGCCAGCCCGCGCGGCCGGCCAGTTCGAGTTCCGCCATCTCGTCGAAGGCGGTCACGGGGCCGAGCCAGCGGTATTCGGCCGCGTCGGCGCCCGCCGCGGCGTCGGTCCCGGCGTCCGCTCGGGCATCGCCGAAGCGCTGTTGCGCGGCCTGGCGGGTCATGCCGAGTTCGGCGCCGATCGCGGCCCAGCTCACGCCGCCCGCGCGCGCCGACTCGACGGCCTGGCGCAGGATGGCGCGGACGTCGCGCTCGGCGTCGGAACTGGCGCGGATGAGCGCGAGGTGCTCGTCGGTGGTCAGGTGCATCTCGACGGCGGGCGAGTCGAGCCCGGCGGCGTCGAGGATCGACCGCGTGATGGTGTCGCGCATCGTCATCGGTCGCCGTCACGGCTGGGCAGCCACCAGCCCTCGCCCGAGGCCGTGCGCGACCCCAGCCACCCGGCCGTCGCGGCGAGGCCGACCGCGCCGAGGAGCGTGAGGGCGAATCCCGCGCCCGCGAGCATGCCGCCCACGAAGCCCTCGACGGGGCCGATGCCGACGAGCATGAGGATGATGCCCACGGCGACGAGGCCGTATCCGGCGGACCATCGCGTGGCACGTGAGCGGGACTTGGTTCGATCGGTCATGCGTCAAGAATAAGTTGACATGGTGGGCGCGTCAAGCAGAACTTGACATGCGCGCCACGGCGTGTGGCCCACCGGGCGAACGCTACGACCTGGGGAATCGGTATGCCAGTTCGCCCTCATCGATTGAGGGGGAACTGGCATATGCAAGAGAGGATCTACAGCCCGCGGCGTCCGCCCCTCGAGTTGCGGCCCGGTGCGCGACGTTCACACCCGGTGTACCCGAGGCATCCGTCAGCTCACATGGGCGAGGCGCGGCCAGAGCTCGTTCCAGCCGAGGGCCCGGCCGGTGCCGACGCGACGATCAACTGCAGTCGGTCCCCCGCGCCGACCCTGCGAGGTTGCTGTGCCGGTGAGGGCGGCTGCGCGCCACGCGCGCTCGCACCCGACCGCTCGCGAGTCGGTCTGGTAGCCATGAAGCATGGTCACCGATTCCACCTCGTCGCCCGTTGCGGCCGCCGCAGGGCGGATCCTCGACGCGAACGCCTACCTGACCCTCGCCACGGCCGACGCCGAGGGGCGCCCCTGGGCGACTCCGGTCTGGTTCGCAGTGCGCGACCTGCGCGAGTTCATCTGGGTGTCGCGCCCGACCCGGCGGCACTCGCAGAACATCGGCGCGCGCGCCGAGGTCGCCCTCGCCGTGTTCGACTCCAGCGCCCCGGTGGGCGAGGCGTCCGCCGTGTACGCCGAGGCGCTCGCCGAGCAGGTGCCCGACGACGGTGTCGAGGACGCGCTCGCCGCGTTCAACGCCGGCTGCGAGGCATCCGGCATGCGTCCGTGGGCCGAGGGGAGCGTCACCGGGGCCGCACCGCACCGGCTCTACCGCGCGGTGGCCTCGCATCTCTGGACCCTCGACGAGCGCGAGGACCGCGTACCCGTCTACTGAGCGGCGCCGTCCGCGCGCCGCGCGCTCGGCGCGCGCGCCCAACGCAGCGCGGACGCGAATGGTCGCCACATGGGGCTCGACGCGACCATTCGCGTCCGCGCTGCGCTCGCCCGCCTCGAGGAGGTCCCGGTGGTCGAGTAGCGAAGCGTATCGAGACCCCCGTCAGGCACTCGGCGGTCGAGTAGCGAAGCGTATCGAGACCCGTCAGGAGTCCGGCCAGGTCTGGCCGAGCGGATGCTCCGGGGCCGCGAACACGCCCCCGATGGGTCCGCTCGGGGCGGGCGCCTCGGGCCGCACGCCGTCGCGCTCAGCGACGAAGGCCATGGCGTCGTCCTGCGGATCGAACCCGATGGCCCGCCCGGACGTGAGGTCGAACGCGTCGGGCGCATTCGCCGAGACGCCCCACACGATGTGGTGCCGCCCGTCGTTGAGCGCGAGCGCCGCCTCGACGAGCCGCGCGGCGTCGTCAGGTGAGAGCCAGTGCGCGAGTCCGCGGCGCGGGCCGGGCTCCTCCCCGAACGCGCAGATGCGGGCCGACACGATGCTCATGCCGTACCGGTCGGCGTAGACGCTGCCGAGCGCCTCGGCGACCGCCTTGCTGACGCCGTAGTACGTGTCGGGCCGCGGGACGGGGACCTCCGTCGACGCGACATCCGCGGGCTCGGCGAACCCGACCGCGTGGATGCTGCTCGCGAGGAGCACCCGGCGAGCGCCGCCGAGCCGCGCGGCCTCGAGCACCTTCTGCGTGCCGTCGATGTTGACCCGCAGGATGTCGGCCCACGGCCGCTCGGAAGGGAAGGCCGCCAAGTGCACGACCGCATCGACGCCGTCGAGTGCCTCGCGGATGCCGTGTTCATCCTCGATCGAGACGCGCCGCAGCTCGACGCGGTCGGGGCTCAGCCCGATGCCCCATCGGTCGTCGTCGCCGAGGCGGTCGGGGAGCTCGGTGTCGATGAGGCGAAGCACGCGCCCGGGCCGGTCGAGGCGCGGAAGGAGGCTGCGCCCGATGCGTCCGGATGCGCCGGTGATCGCCACGACCTGCGGTGCGCCATGCTGGGGCTCGTCGTCATGCGGTGCGTCGTCGTGCTGGGGCTCGTCGTCGTGCGGTGACATGGGTCGATCTTGGCCGCTGCGCGACCCGATGTCGACGGGTTGCGCTTCCTGTCGATCGGCCCTCAGCTCGGTCGTCATCCAAGTAGAGGCCGACATCCGGCCGGCTCCCGCAGGGGAGAGCCGAGGATGACCCGGGCGGCGCCGCCGGTACGCGAGTACCCTGACGCTGGATCGGGCCGAGGAAGGAACACCATGCGTTACACACTGCTGCTTCACTACCCCGAGATGACGGCCGAGGACCTCGGTCCCGAGGCGCTCGCCGAGGGTCAGCAGGCGTTCACGAGCTACGCGGCGACGCTGCAGTCGGCGGGCGTGCTGCTCGGCGCCGAGGTGCTGCAGCCCTCGTCGAGCACGACGACGCTGCGCGGCGTCGACGGCAGCGTCCAGGTGCAGGACGGCCCGTTCGCCGACACGAAGGACCAGCTCGGCGGCACGTTCGTCATCGACGTGCCCGACCTCGACGCCGCGATCGAGTGGGCCAAGCGCGCCCCGTCGATGGACTACGGCGCCGGCGCCGTCGAAGTGCGCCCGGGCGCCGTGTACACGGTCGACGGCGTGTGGACTCCCAACGCGTGAAAGCGCCCCGGGCCGACGGCTCGGCCGACTCGGCTGCCGACTCGGCCGACTCGGCTCCCGACCCGGCCGACGACTCGGTCGACGACGCGCGGGCGGCGGCTGCGGCATCCGTCGAGCTGGCCGCCCGTGCGTCCTACGGCCGGTTGATCGCGCTGCTCGCGGCGTCGTCCGGTGACCTCGCGCTCGCCGAGGACGCCCTGGCCGGCGCGTTCGAGCAGGCGCTCAGGTCCTGGCCGGATGCCGGTGTGCCGGACAATCCCGAAGGGTGGTTGCTGACCGTGGCTCGCAATCGGCAGCGCGACGCGTGGAAGTCGGCTGAGCGCCGCCTCACCGCGTCGCTCGATGACGAGCGGGTCCGGGGCGGCGGCGACGCCGGCGGTGCAGAGGCCGCCGGCTCGGCCGGCTGGGCGGGCGGCGCGTCCGTCGGCGCCGCGGGCGTGGGCGCGGTCGCGGGCTCGGGCGCGGTGCGCGCGGGCGCAG
>NZ_WBIR01000032.1 GCF_009749395.1 Agromyces salentinus | reverse complement strand
GACCGGGCCGAGCGGGCGCGCCGCGATGCACCGGGCCGACCGGGCGCGCCCCGCGATGCACCGAGCCGCCCGCGGCTCGCGGCTCGCGTGAGCCGACCGCGCGCGCCGCGCCGAGCCGCCGGCACTCCGCACCTTGCCGGAGTCTGCCGAGCACTGGTCAGAGCGGGGTTGATGCCGCGACGAGCCGCTCGAGCCGCTCGGGGTTGAAGAGCGCGAGCGCCGTCGAGGAGATCACCTCGACCGGAATGCCGAGCACCCGACGCGCGACCTCCTCGAGCATCGGCGCGGCCTCGCCGCCGAGCATGAGGTCGGTCTCCGCGAGGAGCACGATCGGCTGCCAGGAGGTCAGCGGGCCGTCCTCCTGGCCGGCGTGGGCCGTGGCGGATCCGTCGGGGTCGCCGGCGACATCGTGGGCGAGCGCGTCGGGCGCGAGCGGGGAGAGCGCGAGCGGGCCGTGCGCGAGCGGGGAGAACGGGAGCGGGTCGTGCGCGAGCGGGGAGAGCGGGAGCGGGTCGGGCGCGAGCGGGGAGAGCGGGAGCTGGTCGGGTGCGAGCGGGTCGGGCGCAGGCGCGTCGCGGTCGCCGACGACATCGGGCGCGGATGCCGGCGCGAGTGGATCAGGCATCAGGTCGTCGATGACTCGCACGTTGGTCGACCCCTGCGCCTCGAACAGTCGGAGGAGTTCGTCGCGGCGCAGCATCAGCCGTTCCCGCGGCGGCAGGTCGCGGTACCTGGTCCGACCATGGGCCAACGCCGGAAGCCGCGCCCCGGCATACCCGGCCACGGCATCGGCCAGTACGGACTTCTTCGTCGTCTCCATGAGGTGGGCGAGCTCGGCGACCTGCTTCGCGGTCTCGGCGTCGATCCTGATCGACCTGTCGGTCACGGCGGTGCTCCTCGGGGTGTTGTGATTGAGAATCCTGTGGCGATGTGGCGATGTGGCGATGTGGCGATGTGGCGTCGTTTCTCGAAGCAAACCCTGCCCCCGGACCCGACTCAGCGGGCCGCGCGCGCGACGATCAGCATCGACGATGTCGACCTGCCGCGGATGTGGAGGACGAGAGGGAAGCGGGAGGGAGCGCGGCCGGGAGCGCGAAAACGGGCCGGTGGCGTGCTCGGGAGCGAGGAGCGGGAGCACGCCCAGGAGCGACGGGCGGGGGGCGAGCGTCGGCGACGGCCGGGGAGCGTGGCCAGGAGCCGCCGAGGCACGAGCCCGACGGATAGGGCCTCGGCGACGGGCGGATTCGCGCCCGGCCGCAACCCCCTGGCGGAATCCGGGAGGCGGCGTAGCGTCAGCCGAGGGTCGAGCGCGGCCCACGCGAGCGATCGAGCCCGACCCACCACCACCCACCCGCGAGGAGAGGATTCGACCATGGCTGTGTACGACGTATCCGGACGTTCCGCGATCGTGACGGGAGCGGGCAGCGGCATCGGCCGCGCCGTCGCCCTCCGGCTCGCCGAGAGCGGTGCCGCGGTGATCGTGAACGACCTCGACGGCGACCGCGCGGCATCCGTCGTCTCGGAGATCACGGATGCCGGGGGCCGGGCCGAGGCATCCGTCGGCGATGTCACCGATGCGGCGTGGATCGACGCGTCCATCGAGGCGGCCGGTCGCCTGGCGCCCCTGCGCGTCGCCGTCAACAATGCAGGCATCGGGGGCGCTTCAGCGCTGGTCGGCGACTATCCCGACGACAGCTGGGCGAAGGTCATCGACATCAACCTCAACTCGATCTTCCACGGCATGAAGCGGCAGCTGCCGGCGATCGCGGCGAACGGCGGCGGCGCCATCGTGAACGTCGCGTCGATCCTCGGCAGCGTCGGGTTCGCGAACTCGTCCGCCTACGTCACGGCCAAGCACGGCGTCGTCGGGCTCACGAAGAACGCCGCGCTCGAGTACGCGGAGCAGGGCGTGCGCGTGAACTCGGTCGGACCCGGCTTCATCAGGACACCGCTCATCGACGCGAACCTCGACGATGCGGCCCAGCAGTTCCTCGTGGGGATGCATCCGCTCGGTCGCCTCGGCGAACCCGACGAGGTCGCCCACCTCGTGGCGTTCCTCGCGAGCGACGGGGCGAGCTTCATCACCGGCAGCTACCACCTCGTCGACGGCGGCTACACCGCGCGCTGACCGGCGCGGCAGCGGGGCGCGCGGTCAGGAGACGGTGATCGTGCGCTCGTCCAGACCCGTCGCCCCGTCGGGCACGACGCCCTGCTCGTCGGAGGTCTGCACCTCGCCGTCGGCGCTCGTGGCACGCACCCGCAGCGAGTACGTGCCGGGCGCGGCATCCCACTCGAATCGCCACTGCACCCACGTGTCGTCGGAGATCGGCGTGGCGAGCGTCGCGGGCCGCCATGGGCCGTCGTCGACCTTCACGTCGACCGCCGCGACGCCGACGTGCTGCTGCCAGGCCACTCCGGCGACGACGACGGTGCCCGCGTTCACCTGCTGCCCCGACCGGGGCACGTCGATGCGCGACGAGAGCTTGATCGGGCCGCGTTCGCTCCACCCGCGATCGGTCCAGTAGGCGGATGCCGCGTCGAACCGGGTGACCTCGAGCTCGGTGACCCACTTCGTCGCCGACACGTAGCCGTAGAGGCCGGGCACGACCATCCGCACCGGGAAGCCGTGCTCGGCGGGAAGCGGCTCGCCGTTCATGCCCACCGCGAGGACCGCGTTCCGGTCGTCCTGCAGGACCTCGAGCGGCGTGGAGGCCGTGAACCCGTCGATGCTCCGCGAGAGCACCATGTCGGCGTCCGCCGAGGGGACCGCGCGGGCGAGGAGCTCCCGGATCGGGTAACCGAGCCACACCGCGGTGCCGATGAGGTCGCCGCCGACCTCGTTCGAGACGCAGGCCAGCGTCGTGATGGACTCCTCGAGCGGCAGGGCGAGCAGCTCGTCCCACGTGAGCGTCACCTCGCGCTCGACGTCGCCGTGGATGCGCAGGCTCCAGTCGGCCGGTTCGACCGCCGGCACCGCGAGGGCGGTGTCGATGCGATAGAACTCCCCGTTCGGCGTGATGACCGGCGTGAGTCCGTCGATGCCGAGCTCGGCGCCCTGGGGCACGGATGCCGCGGCCGTCGCCTTCGGGAGGGTGATCGCCTCGCGGACCGCCGTGACCGCGCGGGAACCCGCTTGCATCGCGTAGCCGCCGATCGCCGCGAGGGCACCGATCGCGGCCGCTCCGCCCGCCCAGGCGAGGAAGCGTCGCCGGTCGAGGGCCGCGGATGCCGTGGCGTTCGTGGTCGTCGTCGCGACAGGCATCGTCGCGGCCGGCGTCGTCGATGCCGGCGTCGTCGATCCGGAGGGCGTCGTGCCCGCGGCATCCGCTCGGCTCGCGGCGGCGACCTCCGTGCCCGCGGCATCCGCTCGGCTCGCGGCATCCGCTCGGCCCGCGCGATCGGGGAGGCGCTGCACGAGCAGGCGCAGTGTCGCGACGCCGGCGATGGCCGCCAGCGCGGACGGCGCGAACGCGAGCATCGAGGCGTTCGCCCGCGTCACCGCGGCCAGGACGCCGACCGCGCCGATCGCCCAGATGAGCACCTGGCCCCACGGCGGTCGACGGGCCTCGAGCACGCCGGCGACCGCCGCGACGGCGAGGAGCACGATCGCGATGTCCACGAGCAGGGCCGCCTTGTCGGCGGTTCCGAAGAGGGCGATCGCGGCATCCTTCGCCCAGCCGGGGGCGAGGTCGATCATCATCGAGCCGACGACGGCGAAGGGGCTGGAGGCCGACGCGAGCACCGCCGCGGCGAGTTCTCCGATGCCGGCCGCCACGATGACGGATGCCACGCCCGCGAGCGCGGGCAGGAGCCATCCGGCGAGTCGACCTGGCTTCTCGGGCATGGCTGCAGGGTACGCCCACGACCTGTGCGGATGTCGGCGGCGCCTGCCAGAATCGACAGTCGCGGGCACGCCGCACGAGAGGGGCATGATGAGCGCGACGGAGCAGGCCGCATCGGGCCAGGCGGCAGTCCACGGCACGGCACGGCACATCGCCGATGCGCATGACGTCATCGAGGTGCGCGGGGCGCACGAGAACAACCTCACGGGCATCTCGCTCGACATCCCGAAGCGCCGGCTCTCCGTCTTCACGGGCGTCTCCGGCTCCGGCAAGTCGAGCCTCGTGTTCGGCACCATCGCCGCCGAGTCGCAGCGCCTCATCAACGAGACGTACTCGAGCTTCATCCAGTCGTTCATGACGACCCAGCCCCGGCCCGAGGTCGACAGCCTGCGCAACGTCTCGGCGGCGATCATCGTCGACCAGGAGCGCATGGGCGCGAACTCTCGCTCGACCGTGGGCACCGCGACCGACGTGTACGCATTGCTGCGCATCCTCTTCTCGCGGCTCGGGCAGCCGTACGTCGGGCCGAGCTTCCACTTCAGCTTCAACGTGCCGGCCGGCATGTGCCCGAGGTGCGAGGGCACCGGGCAGGTCAACGACGTCGACCTCGACGAGCTCTTCGACCGCGACAAGTCGCTGGCCGAGGGCGCGATCACCATCCCGGGCTACACGGCCGACGGCTGGATGGTGCGCATCTACACCGAGTCGGGGTTGGTCGACCCCGACAAGAAGATCCGCGACTACACCGAGGCGGAGCGCCAGGACTTCCTGTACAAGGAGGCCACGAAGGTCAAGGTGCAGGGCATCAACATGACCTACGAGGGTCTCGTGGTGAAGCTGCAGAAGAGCCTGCTCTCGAAGGACCGCGACGCGATGCAGCCCCACATCCGCGCCTTCGTCGACCGCGCCGTCACGTTCACCGCGTGCCCCGAGTGCGGCGGCGCCCGCCTCAACCAGGAGGCGCTCTCCTCGAGGGTCAAGGGCCTGAACATCGCCGAGGTCTCGTCGATGCAGATCTCCGACCTCGCGGCGTGGGTGGCCGAGATCGACGACCCCGGCGTGGCCCCGCTCATCGCGAACCTGCGGCAGAACCTCGACTCGTTCGTCGAGATCGGGCTCGGGTACCTCAGCCTCGACCGGCCCGCGGGCACGCTCTCGGGCGGTGAGGCGCAGCGCGTGAAGATGATCCGCCACATCGGCTCCTCCCTCACCGACGTCACGTACGTGTTCGACGAGCCCACGGTCGGCCTGCACCCGCACGACATCCAGCGCATGAACCGGCTCCTGCTGCAGCTGCGCGACAAGGGCAACACCGTGCTCGTCGTCGAGCACAAGCCGGAGGTCATCGAGATCGCCGACCACATCGTCGACCTCGGACCGGGCGCGGGCTCGCGCGGCGGGCAGATCTGCTTCGAGGGCGACCTCGCGGGCCTCCGCGCCTCCGGCACGCTCACCGGGCGCCACCTCGACCACCGCGCCACGCTGCGCGAGTCGGTGCGGCAGGCCTCCGGCGCCCTCGAGATCCGGGGGGCCACGCAGCACAACCTCACGGGGGTCGACGTGGACATCCCGCTCGGGGTGCTCACGGTCGTCACCGGCGTCGCCGGATCGGGCAAGTCCTCGCTCATCCATGGCAACGTCCCGAGGCACGACGAGGTCGTCGTCGTCGACCAGTCCCCGATCCGCGGGTCCATCCGCTCGAACCCGGCGACCTACACCGGCCTCCTCGACACCATCCGCAAGGCCTTCGCGAAGGAGAACGGCGTGAAGCCCGCACTCTTCAGCGCGAACTCGGCCGGCGCCTGCCCCAACTGCAAGGGCATCGGCCTCGTCTTCGTCGAGCTCGGCCCGATGTCGACGGTCTCGAGCGTGTGCGAGGAGTGCGGCGGCAAGCGGTTCACCGCCGAGGTGCTCGAGTACCGCCTCAACGGCCTCAACATCGCCGAGGTGCTCGCGCTCTCGGTCGACTCCGCGCTCGAGTACCTGACCGAGAAGAGTGCGCGGGTCATCCTGCAGCGCCTCTCCGATGTCGGCCTCGGCTACCTCGGGCTCGGACAGGCGCTGAACACGCTCTCGGGCGGTGAGCGCCAGCGCCTGAAGCTCGCGATCAGCATGGCGAAGACGGGCACGATCTACGTGCTCGACGAGCCGACCACCGGGCTGCACCTCGCCGACGTCGACCGGCTCCTCGCGCTGCTCGACCGGCTCGTCGACGACGGCAACTCGGTCATCGTCATCGAGCACCACCAGGCCGTCATGGCGCATGCCGACTGGATCATCGACCTCGGCCCCGGCGCAGGCCGCGACGGCGGGCGCGTCGTGTTCGAGGGCACCCCGTCGGATCTCGTCGCCGCGGCGTCGACCGACGCCGCCACGCTGACCGGAACGCATCTCGCGGCCTACGTCGGCGCGGCCTGAGGACGCTCGCCGCGGGCGGGCGGCCGCTGGCCGCGGGCGGCAGACGGCGGGCAGCGGGCGACGGGCGGCGGGAGTCTGCGTGGCGGCCGCTCGGGTCGCGACCCGCTCAGGCCGGATTCGCGTGCATGAACGCGACGACGGATGCCGCGAGCGAGGCGCCGATCTCGTCGGCGGGGCGCTTCCGCCCCTTCACCTCGAAGGAGTGGTTCGCATCGTCGACCCATTCGAGGGCGACGGAGGCGGCAGAGCCCGAGGCGAGGCGCGCGACGAGGTCGTCGAGCTGGTCGTTCGGGTTCGCGAAGGGATCGGTACGGCCCTGCATGAAGAGCATGGGCACCTCCACGGCGGGCAGGTGCTCGTCGCGGACCTTCTCCGGCCGACCCGGCGGGTGCAGCGGGTAGCCGAGGAACGCGAGTCCGGCTGCGGGCATGCCCTCGGCGACGGCCATCGACGCCATGCGTCCGCCGAACGACTTGCCCGACGCCCAGATCGGTTCGGGGCGGCTCGTCCCGCCGGCGGTGGCTGGAGCGCCCGCCGCTGCCGCCAGCCGTGCGGCCTCCGCGAGGGCCGCGCGCCAGGCCGTGATGGCGACGGGCGGCCGATCCGGGAAGGTGCGGCCGGCCTCACGGTACGGGAAGTCGAAACGGAGCGTCGCGACCCCCTGCGCCTGCATGGCGGCGGCGAACCCCTCGAGGAACGGATGCTCCTTGCCGGTGCCGGCACCGTGGGCGATGACGAGCGTGGCCCAGGGCCCTGACGGCCGGCCGTACAGCGCCGAGATCGCGTCGACGCCGCCGACGGGTTCGCCGGCCGGGCCGGTGAGTGGGATGCGGACCTCGGCGTCGTCGCTCATTCGAAGATCCCGAGCACGCCGCTGACGCCATCGGCCAGGTCGACGATGCTTCCCGACGTGTCGACGAGGTCGCCGACGGAGGCGGTGAGGTCGCCGACGTGCTCGACCAGCACCACGAGGTCGGCCATCTGGGCGGTGATCATCGCGAGCTCGGCGGTGCCGTCGGCCAGGTCGGCGAGGGTGTCGGCGTTGGTTCGCTCGAGGGCCTCCACGTCGAGCTTCAACCGCGCGATCCACTCCCGCTCGATGCCGAAGAGCACCGCATACGGCAGCAGTCGCTCGTGCAGGTGGAACCGGGCGACGCCGTCGGACGCCGGCACCGCGGCATCGGTCGGCCTCGCCTGGCCCGATCGGCCCGCGGCATCCGCCGTGTGGGGGATGAGCTCGGCGCCGCCGGGCGATTGGAGGGTGCGGAGGCGATCGGCCTCGGCGAGCTGGAGGTACTGGCGCAGGCCGTCGAGGTGCTCCCGGCGGGGGCGCGCCGGCGGGAGGAACCGGCGCCACGAGGCGGGCGTCACGATGATCGTGGAGATCGTGACCGCGAGGGCCGTGACCGTGGTGATGAGTGCGGGCCAGTCGGACGCGACCAGGGCCACGACGATGAACAGCCCTTCGACGAGCATGCCGAGGTACGCGAGCACGGTGAGCGTCGTGCCCGGCCAGGCGACGCGCTGCTTCGCGATGAGCCCCTCGCGGGCGAGCGCGTACGACCCGTTGCGCACGACCGCCTTCAGGCGTGCCGAGAGCGCCCGGCGGTCGGAGGTGAACCGGCGCACGCGGCCGCCGGTGTGCTCGGGCCCGAAGAGCGCCTCGAGCACCGCGAACTCGTCGGCCGTGAGCGCCGCCCCGGGTTGCAGCTCGACGCCGATCGGATCACGCCTGGCGTCACCCGCGAGGATGCGGATCTTGCGGGTGACGGCGAGGTCGATGAGGACGGCGGTCGGGGCCCGGCGGTCGGCCTCGATCAGGAGCGCGTCGCGCAGCACCGAGGATCCGCGGCCCGGCGTGACCTGCACCACGGGCGAGGTCACGGGTTGCCGCGACGCCACGCGCGCCGCGACGCCGAGCGCGAAGATGATGATCGCCGGGACGGCGGCGAGCAGGATCACGGCGGGAAGCACGCGCTCAGTCTAGGGATCGAGCGGGACGTCCTCCGTCGGCCGGGTCCGTCCGGGCGCGTCGGATACGGGTCTCGCCGCACCGGCTCGGGGTGAGCCGGTGCCGGTGCCCCGGGCGGCCGAATCGAGGGCGATGACGCGTGCGACGGCGTCGATCGCCGCCCGGTGCGCCGCCGGCGAGGCCGTGAGTCGGAAGTGCCCGGCCGCCGGGACGATGATGTTGGTCGCGCCTGGCAGCGCGCTGCCCTCCGGCACGTGCGCGTCGAGGGTGCCGAAGATCGAGACGATGCGGGCGTTCACCTCGGCGAAGCGCTGCAGCTCGACGATCTCGGCATCCGTGGGCAGGAACGCGCGCATGCCGGGGTCGAGGAACCACTTGGCCCGCGCGGAGCCCGCGTACGGGGTCGCGAGGGTGACGGCCCCGCGCACGTCGAGACGGGCACGTGCCCCGGCGCCGAGCGGCCCGGTCCCGCGTTCGAGGTCGGTCAGCAGGTGCTTCGCGATCAGGCCGCCCTTGCTGTGCGCCACGATGACCCGGCCGCTCGGCGGCGCCGGCACCCGGCCGAGCGCGACCTGGAGGCGCCTGGACGTGTCGGACACGGCTCGCCGGTTCATGCCCAGCCCGTGGATGATGACGATGCGGTGGCCGGCCGCGTTCAGCGCGTCGGCCAGCGGCGCGAGGAAGCTCCAGTGCTCGTGCAGGCCCGGAGCGAGGACCACGTCGGGCAGCCGGGGGTCGCCGTGGCGCCACCTGGCCGGCGGGCGCTTCGCGGAGAGCTGGTCGAGGCGTCGTCGGATGCCGTACCCGTAGTCGCGCAGGATCCAGCCCACGCGGGTCGTGGTGCTGCCCCCGAGCGCGCGCGACAGGGCGGCGCGGCGCTCGTGCACGGCGAGCGTGCGACCGGGCCTGCGGCCGAGTGCATGGGCGAGGATGAGCTCGTGCAGGGCCCCGTCGCGGTGCACCGTCGCCTCATGGCCGCGTCCCGGGATCTCGGCGTACCTCGCGCCGGGCACGAGCGCGGCGACCGACTGGCCCCACGAGCGCGGCACGACCCGATCCTCCTCGCCGCGGATGACGAGCGTGTCGGCGCGGACCTGCGGCAGCACGGCCTCCATGCGGTGCCGGAGCATCGGGCGAAGGTTCGCGGCGGTCCAGCGCAGGCCGCTCTCGAGGTACGCGCGGGCGCCGACCTCGAAGGCGATCGGGTCGATCACGGCGACGTCCTCGACGAAGCGGCCGACCTGCTTCATCGCGGTGCGCTCGCGGGGGTTCACCGAGGGTCCGACGAGCACGATGCGGTCGACGAGTTCCGGATGTCGCGCCGCCGCCTCGGCGACGACCTGCGCGCCGCTCGAGTGGCCGACCAGCACGGGATGGCGCACGCCCTCGTCGCGGAGGAGTTCGGCGAGCAGGCCGGCCAGAAGCTCGCCGGTCTCGGGGATCGACGGCGGGGTCCGCGGCTTCGGCGAGTCGCCGAAGCCGGGAAGGTCGAGGGCGAGCACGCGGCCGGTCTCCGCGAGCCGTTCGGCCAGGTCGCCCCAGTACGCGTGCCCCATGCCCAGGCCGTGCACGAGCACGAAGACGGGAGCCCCGGCCACCGCGCCCGCGACATCCGCGGCCGCGATATCCGCAGGGCTCGCGCCGACGCGGGCGCGTTCGTGGATCAGGATGACGCGATCACCGCGGCGGAAGGTGCGTGCGGGCATTCACGCAGCCTAACCCCGGCCGCGCGGCTCCGGGCGCTCGGGGCGGCGGATCGCGACGACGCGCATGGCGACCGTCACGAGCACCACCGCGAACACGGCGATGATCGCGGCCACGCCCGTGACCGTCGAGGACGGCTCGTCGGTGAGGCGGGCGACCGCGATCCAGGCGAGGCCCCAGCCGAGCGAGAGCGTGGGGGCGATGCGGCCCCGGTCCCAGACCGCGAGCGCGATGCCCACGAGCCCGGCGACGGCGACCATCGTCACGGCCCACGTCTCGGCCGGCAGTCCCCAGCCGCCGAAGCCCGCTGCGACGAGCACGGCGGCGACGTTCGCGACCGTCGCGACGCACACCCAGCCGAGGTACAGGCCGATCGTGCCGTCGGTCACGACCGCGTCGACGACATTGCGCGGCGGCAGGATCAGGCTGCGGCGGAACGCGATGACGAGGACCACGAGCAGCACCACGATCACGGGCACGCTGAGCCACAGCTGGTCGAACTGCACGCTGAGGATCCACGCGGCGTTCAGGAGCATCGAGGCGGCCACCCACCAGCCGATGCGACGGTGGCGCTCGGCGCTGCGCTGGGCCGGCAGGAACTGCCAGACCGCGTAGACCAGCAGCCCGAGGTAGATGAGCGACCAGATGCTGAAGGCGCCGCCGCCGGGGGCGACGAGGGTCGCGTCGGCCGAGAGCGCCCCGTTCGAGGCGTTCTGCACCCGCTGGCCGCCGGCGGCGCCGGAGCCGATGAACGCGCCGATCACCGCGAGCACCGCGCTCACGGCCACCGCGACCTGCCGGAGGAGGTCGTAGCCGGATGGCGCGGTCGTGCCTCCGGTCGTCACGTGATCGCGCTGCGTGCGGTCGATCCTGGTCATGGTCGCTCCTGCCGTCGTCGTTCGGATCCCGGTCGGATGTGGCCAGCCTAGGCAGGTCGGATGCCGCTCGCATCGAACGATCGGTTGACGCGGTGGGGGTTGACACGGGGCCCGGGACCGGCCCTCGCGCGGGCGCCCGGGAGGAGTGCCGTCACCATCCCTCGGTGAGCACCCGATCCAGCATCGCCACGAAGAAGTCGGCCGACTCGTCGTCGAGGCAGAGCGGCGGTTTCGTCTTCAGCACGTTCAGGTGGTCGCCCGTCGGCTGCATGATCACGCCGAGCTCGAGGAGCCGGTCGCAGATCGCCGCGGTCTCGGCCGTCGCGGGCTCGAGGTTGCCGCGATCGCGGACGAACTCGACGCCGAGGTAGAGGCCGAGGCCGTGCACGGCCCCGATGAGCGGATGCCGCGTCGCGAGCTCCTCGAGCCGGGACTTCAGCCGGGTGCCGACGCGGAGCGCGTTCTCCTGGAGCCGTTCGTCGCGGAAGGCGTCGAGGACGGCCAGCCCGGCGGCGCTCGACGCCGGGCTGCCGCCGGTCGAGGAGAAGAAGTAGCCCTGGCTCCGGAACGCCGCCGCGATCTCCCGGGTCGTGATGACCGCCCCGAGCGGATACCCGTTGCCCGCGGCCTTGGCGACGGCGATGATGTCGGGCACCACGTGCTGCTGCTCGAACCCCCAGAACCAGTGGCCGAGACGTCCGAACCCGGCCTGCACCTCGTCCGCGATCGCGAGGCCGCCGGTCGCCCGCACGGCCGTGTAGACGCCCGCGAGGTAGCCGTCGGGCAGCGGGATGCCGCCGGCGTTGCCGAAGAACGTCTCCGCGATGAACGCCGCCGGCGGGCGGCCCTGGGCGGCGAGCGCCATGATGCGGGCCGCGGCCTCCGGCGCGTAGCGCGCGGCATCCGCCCCCCGGTGCACGCCGCGGAACGGGTTCGGGGCGTCGACGCCGTGCACCCAGTCGGGCCGGGTCGTGAGCGCGTCGGGGTTGTCGGCGATCGAGGTGCTCACGGCATCCGAGGCGTAGGTCCAGCCGTGGTACGCCTCGAGGATCGCGACGACGTCGCGTCGCCCGGTCGCCGCGAGCGCGATGCGGATGGCGAGGTCGGTCGCCTCGGAGCCCGAGTTCACGAGGAACACGGTGTCGAGCCCGTCGGGGGCGAGGGCGGCGAGGCGCTCGGCGTACTCGACGACCGCGCCGTAGTGGAAGCGGGAGTTCGTATTGAGGCGCCGCAGCTGCGCGTTCACGGCGCTGGCGACCCCGACGTGCCCGTGCCCGAGCGGGGTGACGTTGTTCACCATGTCGACGTAGGCGCGGCCGTCGACGTCGAGCAGGTGCTCGCGCCAGCCCCGCTCGATGCGCGGCGGGGCGGCGTAGTAGTGCTCCTGCACCTCGGCGAGGCTCGCCTCGCGGCGTTCGAGCAGCTCGGCCGCATCGGAGGCGTCGCGGGCGGATGCCGCGTCCGGCCCGGCCGCGGCCAGCCCGAGCAGCGGCGCCGGGTCGGCCGTGAGGGCGAGCCACCCGGTCGCCGTCTCGGGCTGCACGGCATGGGGCACGGGAGGCGCGTCCGCGTGCTGCAGGCGCACCCGCAGGCGGGCCCCCGGCGCGAGCGTGCCGAGCGGCGTGCCGGCGGCGAGCTTCGTCCCGGAGGACGGGGCGTTCGCGATCGCGCGGTGCGGCGCGTCGGCGCGGGTCGCATCGAGGTCGAGGCGCAGCCCGCCGTCGAGTGCCACGGCGACGAGGCCGGTGCCCGAGGTCGTCACGACGCCCCGGCCCGGGCTCACGAGCGCGGTGGCGGTGCGGAACCAGACGTCGAGCCCGGTCGGGACGGTCGCCGGGGCGACCTGCTCGCGAGCCCGGCTGAGCGTCAGCCGGGGGATTCCCGCTGGGAGCACGGCCGCGTCGGCGCCGCTCGCGAGCGCCGCCTGCGCGAGCCGGGACTCGAGCAGTTCGCCCTCGAGCCACGCACCGGCGTCGACGGCCGGCGACATGATCGAGAGGTCGAGCATCGCGACCCTCCCGGGCTCGAGGCCGTGCACGAGGCGGTCGAGCTGCACGAGGTCGGCCGGGCGCGGAGACGCGCCGGGGAGCGCGGCGGCGTCGACGCCGAGGGCGTCCGCGATCACGGTGGTCATGACGTCGATCGGCACCGACGTGGCCTGCTCGAAGATGCGCCACTCCCGCTCGATGCCCTCGGCGGCGTAGGCGTTCTCGCCCGCGTCGAGCTGCACCTGGTGCTCGCCGCTGACGACGAGCACGGCGCCCCGCACGACGACGAGGGGCCAGACGGCGGCGATCTCGGCGGGGGCGAGCGGTCGAAGCGCGTGGAAGGCCCGGACCGCGGGCAGCACCGACACCGGCCGTGCGCCCGCGTGGTGCAGCACCGACGAGATCGTGATCGCCAGCTCGGAGACCGCCCAGGACCGGGTGACGTCGCCGAAGTCGATGAGCCCGTCGGGCAGGCCACCGGGCGAGCGCACCACGTTGTCATCGGTGAGGTCCAGGTGCACGGCCTGCTGCGGCAGCTCGTCGGCGAGGGCGGCGAGCCGCGCCCATGCGGCGGTCGCGGCATCCGTCACCCTGCGGCGGCGGCCGGCATCGGGATGATGCGGCGCGAGCAGGTCGACCACGCGATCGGCGAAGCGCGGATCCCACTGCAGCACCCGATCGAGCCCGTCGTGCTCGAAGTCGGCGAGGGCGAGGCCCACCTGCGCGGCGAGCTCGCCGAGGCGGGCGACGGTGCCCGGCGCGAGGTACGCGCCGCCGTTCAGCGTTCCGCCGTCGAGGAATGAGATGACGCGGATGCTGCGCAGCCCGTCGCTCGTGTCGGCGATGACCGAGCGGGGCCGGCCCGCGGCATCCGTCGTGGTGGTCGCGACGCGGAGGTCGGGCGCGTGCTCGGCGATGCGCAGGGCCGCGGCGTCCTGGGCGGCGAGTTCGGTCGCGGTGAAGGCCGGGTTCGTCACCTTGACGACGCCGACCGGCGCCCCGGCCTGCTCGCCCTCGACGCCGAGCGCGAGGAAGTTCTGGTCCTGCTGGCTGCCGAGCGGGCGGAGCTCGACCGCGAGCCTCCACTCGTCGGCGAGGATGGCCGCGACCTCGGCGGCCGGCAGGTTCGGCGCCGGCAGCTCGCCCGCGGTGAAGAAGTCGAATCCGCGGACCCGGTCGAGGCCGGGCTCGTCACGCACGTCGGTCATCAGGACTCCGCTCCCAGCTCTTCACGGATGCGACGCAGGTCCTCCAGCAGCGAGCCGATGAGGATCCAGTGCGACGAGGTCGGCGGGCGCACGACGAGGGCCGAGGTGAGCGCGGGCACCATCGACGTCATCGGCTCCGGTTCGGGCTCCGCCACGCGCGCCGCGAGGCGGATGTCGTGGGCGACGCGATGCAGCTGCTCGGCGATCGCGCGCACGGTCGGCTCGTCGTGCAGCGACGCGTCGTAGTGGTCGGCGAAGGCCCTCGTCATGCCGATGAGCTGCGTCACGATCGGCCCGAGCTGCTCGAGCAGCGCGCGCAACTGCGCCAGCTCCTCGCGATGCGCCGAGCGGCGAGGGTTCAGCGTGAGCGACTCGGTGCCGGCCTCGATCGCGGCGTCGGCGGCCTCGCGCATGGGCCGCAGCAGCCGTGCCTCGATCATGAGCGCCTCGATGTCGGCGCGCGTCTGCGTCGTCTCGAGGGCGCCGGCCAGGCGATCGGCGGATGCCGCGAGCTCGCCGCCGAGCAGCGCGACCTCGCTCCGCGCCGGGGCGATCGCCACCGGCGGCACGATCGCCGCGTTCACGATGATGCCGATCGCGGCGCCGATGAGCGTCTCGAGCACCCGGTCGAGGGCGTAGTTCGGGGTCGCCGCGCCGAGCGCGAGCGTGAGCATCGCCGAGATCGCGACCTGATTGCCGGTCGCCGGCGTCATCTTCAGGGCCCACGCGATGAACATCGCCACGAGCACGGCGACGAGCACGATCCACGACGTCGAGCCGAACGCCAGCGACAGCGCCGACGCGACGATGACACCGAGCATGACGCCGATCGAGCGCTCGATGCCCTTGCCGAGCGACTGGTTCACGCTCGGCTGCACGACGAGCAGCGCCGCGATGGCGGCGAACACGGGGAGCTGGCCGGGGATCAGGGCGCCGGCGATGAGCCAGGCCGCGATCGTGGCGACCGACGTCTTGGCGACCTGCAGCACGGGCAGGCGCTTGGACGCCCGCAACGTGTCGAGGACGGCCATCGGCTCAGTCGAGCGACGCGAGGGCCGCGGCGATGGGATGCTCGCCGGCGGTGAGGTCGAACTGCGTTCGCGATGCGGTGCCAGACGTCAGCGCCTCGGCGACCGTCGCCGCGACGTCCGCCCGGCTGATCGACCCCGTGGGCAGGGTCGGGCCGGCGGCGACGAGGCCGGAGGCCGGCTCGTCGGTCAGCGAACCCGGCCGCACGATGGTCCAGTCGAGCCCGGTGGCCCGCACCGCGGCATCCGCCTCGCTCTTGGCCCGGAGGTAGACGCTGAAGACCTCGTCGGACACCTCGTCGTACGACTCGGCGCGCATGGCCGAGACGACCACGAAGCGCGAGGCGCCCGCCCGTTCGGCGGCCTCGGCGAGCAGGATCGCGCCGTCGCGGTCGACGGTGAGCTTGCGCTCGGCGCCGCTGCCGGGGCCCGCTCCGGCCGCGAAGACGGCCGCGTCGGCGCCCTCGAGCACGGCGACGACCTCGTCGACGGATGCCGCCTCGAGGTCGAGCACGACCGGCTCGGCGCCGGCCGCGGCGACGTCGGCCGCGTGGTCGGGGTTGCGGATGAGCGCGACGGGCTCGTGCCCGGCGTCGGCCAGCAGCCGTTCGAGGATGAGGGCGATCTTGCCGTGACCTCCGGCGATGACGACGCGCATGGCCCAAGTCAACGCCGATGCCCCCGGCGGCGCAACCGGCCACGCGGGCGGCCACCGGATGCCGCTCGCGGGATGCCGCTTTCGGCCCGGACCGTGTCGGTCGTCGGGTCTAGCGTGGAGACCATGACGTCGCTCGAAACCGACCTCGAACGCCTCGGCACGCAGTTCTGGGAGTGGCGCGACGCCACCTCGTTCCGCACGTCCGACGACATCCCGCGCGTCGAGCGGCCGGCGGGGTGGCTGCCTCGGTTCGATCGGGCCGCCGTCGACGAGTTCGGGATCGCGCTCGCGGGGTTCGCCGAGCGCTGGGCGGCGATCGGCGGCCCCGGCCTCGAGGAGCTGCCCGTCGCGACGCAGGTCGACCACCGGCTGCTCGGCGCGGCGATGGCCCGCGTGCACTGGGAGCTCGAGGTGCTCCGCAACTGGGAACGTGACGCCGTCTTCCTCACCTCGCAGGTGCTCGGCCCGTGGTTCGACCTGCTCCTCGCGCCGCCGCCGTTCGAGGCTCGGCGCCAGTCCGACCTCGTGCGGGTGCTGGAGGGCATTCCCGCGGCGGTCGAGCAGGCGATCGCGAACCTCGACCGCTCCGGCGTCGCGACCCTGGCGCGCGTGGCGGTTGCCGACCTCCGCGACATCGGCGCTCGCCTCGCGTCGTCGGTCGAGGCGCTCGTCCCGCTCCTCCATCGGGTGACCGCCCGTTCCCTCGCGGAGGCGCAGCCCGCGGCGAGCGAGGCCCTCGAGCGGTACCGGGGATGGCTCGCGGCATCCGCCGACCGTCTCGGGCCCGACGTCATCGTGGGGCGCGCGGCCTTCACGTGGTACCTGCGGCATGTCGCGCTCGTCGTGCACGACCCCGAGGAGCTCGTGCGCGCCGCCATGCAGGACTCCCGTCGCAGCGTCGTCGCCGAGGCCGCGACCCGCGCCCGCCACCGCGACCTGCCCGAGGCGCCGCTCGCGACCTCGGCCGCCTCGGAATCGGCCGACCAGGCCGCGGCCGAGACCGCCGTGCGGGCCTTCACCGAGGCTTCCGGCCTGATGAGCCAGCCCGACTGGCTTCGGCGATACCTGTTCGCGCCGATCCCGGCGTACCTCGAGCCGGTCGCCTTCCTCGGCGTGAACGACGACCTCACCAGCATCCGCCGCGTCGGCGAGACCGCGACCTCGTACGTGCCGGAGCCCCGCCCCGACCTGCCGTACTTCGACGCCGCGAACGCCCGCGACCCGCGCCTGGGCATCATCCACGAGGGGGCGCACGCCCAGCAGCTCGCCCTGTCGTGGGCGCAGCCGAACCCGCTGCGACGGCACTTCGTGGACTCGGTGGCCAACGAGGGCATCGCGCACTACAACGAGGAGCTCATGCTGACCGCCGGGCTGTTCGCCGGCGCCCCGCACTCGCAGGCGATCGTGCACAACTTCATGCGACTCCGGGCGCTGCGGGTCGTGGTCGACGTGAACCTCGCCACGGGCGCCTTCACGCTGTCCGAGGCGGTCGACTTCTTCGTGCGCATGGTGCCGATGGACGTCGAGACCGCCACCGAGGAGACGGCCTACTACGTCGCGACCCCCGGGCTCGCCATGGCGTACCTCGTCGGCAAGCACGAGGTCATGCGGCTCGTCGCCGACGCCGCGGTCGAGGCCAGGCTCGACGGCGCCGAGTTCTCGCTGCGCGACGTGCACGACGCGGTCTGGCGCAACGGCAACGTGCCGATGTCGCTGCTCCGCTGGGAGCTCCTCGGCGACCGGGGCGACGTCGACGTGCTCGACGGGGCCGGGCCGTGGTGGCCGTCGCCGCCGACGGGGGTCTCCGGCACGCACTGACGGCGGTGGCGTTGCCGGAGCCCGTGCGGCGTCGGTGGCGATCTCGACGTCGTCGTCCGATCCGGTTCGTCCCCTTCCTCTCGGGACCGACGGCCGTCAGAATGGTCGAGTGCCACCCGGCACGTCTTGACGCGATTCATGCGACGACGATGAACGAGGGGCACCACCATGCAGCGAACCGTCTCCGCCGAGATCCGCCTGACCGTCGCCGAGCCCGCACGACTCGTGTTCATGGTCGCGGTCGCCGGACGGCCCGCCTTCGAGCGCCTCGAGGTCGTCGCGGACGGCGCAGCGATCAGGCCCACCGAGCTCACGGATGCCGCGGGCAGCCGCCTGCACCTCGTCGACGCGGGCGCGGGCCCGGTGACCCTGACGTACTCGGCCCGCGTCGAGGGTGCGCTCGCCGTGGCATCCGTGCGTGACCTCGACCTCGTGGTGTACCTGCGCCCGAGCCGCTACTGCGAGTCCGACACGCTGGGGCCGACCGCGCTCGCCGAGTTCGGCGGGCTCGAGGGGCACGCCCTGCTCGACGCGGTCTCGTCGTGGGTCGGCACGCGCCTGTCGTACGTGCCCGGCTCGAGCGGACCGACCGATGGCGCCGTGCAGACCCTGCTCGCCCGGCAGGGCGTGTGCCGCGACTACGCGCACCTCGTCATCGCGTTGCTGCGGGCCCTCGACGTGCCGGCCCGGCTCGCGGCGGTGTACGCGCCGGGCCTGGACCCGATGGACTTCCACGCCGTGGCCGAGGCGTTCGTCGAGGGGGCGTGGCATGTCGTGGATGCGACGGCGCTCGCGCCGCGATCGACGCTGCTGCGCATCTCGACCGGGCGGGATGCGGCCGACACGGCCTTCCTCAGCTCGTACGGCGGCGGCGTGGCGCTGGATGCGCTGACGGTGCTCGCGACCGCGGACGTGCTGCCCGGCGACGACGTCGGCGAACTGGTGCAGCTCGCCTGAGCAGTGCCTACCCCCTCGCCCGCTCGCCCGCTCGCGCGGCGCACGCTCGCCCGCTCGCGCGTGCCCGCCGCTCGCGCGCCCGCCCGCCCGCTCGCGCGC
>NZ_WBIR01000002.1 GCF_009749395.1 Agromyces salentinus | reverse complement strand
GCCGGCCCCGCCGCGCCCGCCGCGCCGGCCCCGCCGCGCCCGCCGCGCCCGCCACGCCAACGGCGATGCTTGAGGTCGCGCGTCGGATGTGGTCGGCTGGGCGCGGGGGAAAGGGGCATCTCATGAACGATCCGTCCTGGACGCAGGTGGTCAAGGCCGTCGAACCGGAGGAGCCCCAGCTGAAGCGGGTGCTCGGTCCCGGACTGCTGCTCCTGTTCATCGTCGGAGACATCCTCGGCACCGGCATCTACGCGCTCACCGGCCAGGTCGCGGCCGAGGTGGGCGGCGCGGCGTGGCTGCCGTTCCTCCTCGCGTTCGCGGTGGCCACCGTGACCGCGTTCTCCTACCTGGAGCTCGTCACGAAGTACCCGCAGGCCGCCGGTGCCGCGCTGTACACGCACAAGGCGTTCGGCATCCACTTCTTCACGTTCCTGGTGTGCTTCATCGTCATGACCTCGGGCATCACGTCGGCGTCGACGGCCTCCCGCGCCTTCGCGGCGAACCTGCTGGTCGCCTTCAAGATCCCGGATGCCGCGCTGACGACGATGTTCATCGCCCTCGCGTTCATCCTGCTCATCATGCTGGTCAACCTGCGCGGCGTCTCCGAGAGCGTGTGGCTGAACGTGTTCCTGACGCTCGTGGAACTGTCGGGGCTGCTCCTGGTCATCCTCATCGGCATGTGGGCGATCTCCGGCGGCAACGCGGACTGGTCTCGCGTCGTGGCGTTCGAGACCCCGGAGGACAAGGGCGTGCTGCTCGCGGTCAGCACCGCGACGTCGCTGGCGTTCTTCGCGATGGTCGGCTTCGAGGATTCGGTCAACATGGCCGAGGAGACGAAGGACCCGAGCCGGATCTTCCCGAAGATGATGCTGTCAGGACTCGGCATCGCCGCCGTCATCTACGTGCTGGTGTCGATCACGGTGGTGGCCCTGGTCCCGATCGGGGACCTCGTCGGCAGCGAGACGCCGCTCGTGACAGCGGTCGAGGCCGCGGCGCCCGGCTTCCCGATCAACGACCTGCTGCCGTTCATCTCGATGTTCGCGGTCGCCAACACCGCACTCATCAACATGATGATGGCGAGCCGCCTGCTCTACGGCATGAGCCGGCAGAAGGTGCTGCCGCCGTTCCTCGCGCGGGTCGCGCCGAAGCGGCAGACGCCCTGGGCGGCGATCCTGTTCACGAGCGCGCTCGCCGTGGGCCTCATCGTCTACGTCTCCCTCGACGCGGAGGGCTCCGTGGTCGCCCTGCTCGGCGGCACGACGTCGCTCCTGCTGCTCACGGTCTTCGCGGTCGTCAACGTGACCGTGCTGGTGCTGCGCCGGCAGCCCGTCGAGCACAAGCACTTCCGCACGCCGAGCTTCCTTCCCGTCATCGGCGCGATCACGTGCCTGTACCTGGTGTTCCCGTGGACCTCCGGCCGGCCGGCCGGGCAGTACACGATCGCCCTCGCGCTCCTCGCCATCGGCATCCTGCTCTGGATCGCCGAGCGCGCCTACACGGCCGCGCGGCGGCGCGGGAACGGCGACGCGGGCAGCGCAGGCACGGCGACCGGCGGTGCCGCCGATGCCGACGGCGGTGCCGAAAATCAGGCGAAGGGGTCGACCAGGGCCGAGTAGCCGCACGACAGGCAGCGCAGGGTGATCGTGAGTGCGTTGCCGCCCGGGGCCAGCACCCCGCCGTCGAGCACGCCGCCGCACTGCGGGCAGGGGTCGGGACTCGTGAAGCGCGGCTCGTCGCCCTCGTCGACCTCCATGCCGTCGGACCTCGCGCGCGCTGATCCGGCCGCGACGTACACCCACGCGTCCAGGCCGGATTCGAGCGCCACGGGCTCGCGCACGTAGTCGTCGACCTCGTACCGATCGGCGGCCGCCAGTTGCGACGGCGTGAGCTGGAGCACGGATCCCTCGACGCGGTCGTCGGGGTCGCCGGTGGGCTCGAGGATGGGATGCTCCGCCTCGCCGCTCAGGGCGAGCACGGCGGCATCCGTGATGCGCAGCACGCCGATCCGCCAGCCGACGAGCGCATCGGGGGCGGTCGGGAGCTCGGCGCCGAACGTCTCGCGCTGGACGTGGGGCAGCCGGAGCGTGCCGTAGGAGAACAGGTGCTCGATCCGGGACATGTCAGTCCACCGTATCCGTCTCGAGGCTCGCCGCCATGTGCGCCACGGTGTCGATCGCACCTGCGAGCTGCGCGCGGCTCAGTGGGCCGAGGAGCCTGCCCGCCGACAGCAGCCCGATCGTCGCGCTCGAGAGGGCGAGGCCGAGATGCTCGGCGTCGACGCTGCCCGCGAGGCGACCGCTCCGCTGCAACTCGCGCAACCATGCGACGACCTCGTCTTGGCGCCGCCGGTATCGGTCGTCGTCGACCGTGCCGACGTGCGTTCCCAGCACGCCGCGGTCGTCGAGGAACGCCGCCGTCATCAGCTCGTCGTCGAGCAGCGCGCGGATCGCGGCGCGGTACGCGGCGCCGAGCCGCGGGCGAGGCCCGATCTCGCGGTCGACGCGTGTGCGGAGCCGTCTCGTGCCGCGCCGCAGGACCGCGTCGAGAAGCTCCCGTTTGCTGGCGAACTCGAGGTAGACGGCCCCCTTGCCGATCCCGGCGGCCGAGGCGACGGACGCGATGCTCATCGCGTCGAAGCCGCGTTCGAGGACCAGCCGCTCGGCGGCGTCGAGGATACGCTCACGGCGGTCCGGAATGAGCGGGCGCGGCATCAGCGCAGCGTCCCGAGGAACGAGGTCATCGCCGGGATGACGAGGTCGGGCCGGTCGCGCTGCACCCAGTGGCCGGCACCGGGAACGCTGAGCAACTCGCCGTGGGGGAGTGCGCGCGCCGCGGCCTCCGCGCGTGAGAGCGGGACGCCCGAGTCGAGCTCTCCGTGGATGAGGAGGGTCGGCGTCGCGATGGAGCCGAGGCGTTCCGAGTAGTCCGTTCGCAGCCCGCCCCAACCGACCTGGTCACGCTGCCATTCGGCGAAGGCCGCGATGCCGTCCGTCGAGCTCGCCTCGCCGATCACGGCCTGCACGAGTTCGGGAGTGCGAGCGGACGGGCTTCGCACGATCTCGCGCAGCCCGCGCTCCATCGCGCGCGGGCTGCGCACGTAGGAGCGGGTCATCGCGGCGAGCACGCCGGTGCGCAGCAGGGCGTAGGTGAGGGCCTGGTTCGGGCCTCCGAGCCGGCCGTCGGTGAGGCGGGGCATGATGCCGAACGTGCCCAGGAGGATCGCGCCGCGTGCGCGCGACGGGCGGTCGAGCAGGTGGCCGAGCGCCAGGCCGCCGCCGAGGGAGAGCCCGCCGATCGCGTAGTCGGTGAGCTCGAGGGCGTCGGCCAGTTCGCCCACGTAGGCGACCAGGTGTTCCTGGGTCAGCTCCCAGTCGGCACGGGGACTCCGTCCGAAGCCGGGGTGGTCGGGCGCCACCACCCGGTGGCCCGCGGCGGCCAGGGCGGGGCCGACCTCGCCCCACGAGAGCTCGGCGCTGTCGGCCCCGCCTCCGTGGAGCAGGAGGACGGTCCGACCCGTCGCCCGTGCGGGCGTCCACTCCAGCACGGAGACGGTCGCCCCCGTCACCTCGGCACGTGTTCGTCGTGTCGGCATCCGTCCACCCCTCGTTCTGACCAGTCCAGTCTATTTGGTCACTACGTCGGCGTCGAGCCGGCGAGGAGCGCGTCCGGGGGTCCTGCGCGGCCCACGCAGCACATGACGGTGCCCCGGCGCAACCACGCACCGCGAGAACCGACCTTCCCCTACCGTGGCAGGGTGATCAACGAACCCGTCGCTCCCGAATCGTCCGCGCCCGATTCCACCGACCCCGAGCGCACACCTCGGCGTCGGGCGGCGCTGATCTACAACCCGGTCAAGCTCGAGGCCGACGAACTCCGACCCGTGCTCGAGGCGGCGGAGGCCGAGGCGGGCTGGGAACCGTCCCTCTGGCTGGAGACGACGGAGGAGGATCCGGGCGCCGGACAGGCGGCCGAGGCGCTCGCCGAGGGCGCCGACGTCGTGATCGCCGCAGGAGGCGACGGCACCGTGCGCGTCGTCGCCGAGGCGCTGCGCGGCTCGGGGGTGCCGTTGGCGCTCCTCCCGTCGGGAACCGGCAACCTGCTCGCGCGGAACCTCGACCTCACGCTCGACGACGCGGAGACGTCGCTGCGCACGGCGCTCAGCGGCACCGATCGGCCCATCGACATGGCGCTCATCGAGATCCGGGGCGATGACGGCAGGACCCGGCGTCACGCCTACCTGGTGATGGCCGGGCTCGGCCTGGATGCGAAGATGCTCGCGAACACCGACGACGACCTCAAGGCGAAGGCGGGTTGGCTGGCGTACGTGAAGGCGATCGGTCTCGCCCTGCGCGACAAGAACCAGCTGCGGTTGCGGTACCGCCTCGACGGCAAGGGGGTCCGCTCGATGCGCGCCCACACCCTCATGATCGGCAACTGCGGTTCCCTGCCGGCCAACATCCTGCTGCTCCCGGACGCAGCGGTCGATGACGGCGAATTCGACATCGTCGTCCTGCGGCCCGAGGGCTTCATCGGGTGGGTCCAGATCATGACGAAGATCTTCTGGGAGAACGGCGTGCTCCGCCGCACGACCGCCGGCCGCCGGCTCATGGGCCTCACGAAGGAGGTCCGCGCGCTGAACTACCTGAAGGGCAGGGAGCTCGTGGTGTCCTTGAGCCGGGCCGAGCAGATCCAGCTCGACGGCGATCCGTTCGGCGAGGCGAAGTCGTTCCGGACATGGGTCGACCCCTCCAGCCTCCTCGTCCGGGTCCCCGCCGACGACTGATCGGGTGCGCCGCCGGGTCGGCGCGTCACGGGGTGAAGAGCAGGATCCCGTAGACGCCGAAGAGCATCAGGTGCACCGCGCCGTGCACCGCCGTCGTCCGCAGTGAGAAGAACGTGATGAGCGTCATCGCGAGGGTCGTGGCGATGAGCACCATGTTCGCGGGGGACTCGCCGAGGACGACCTCCTGCCCGCTGACGAGTCCGATCACGAGGATGACCGGGATCGTCAGCCCGACGGTGGACGTGAAGGCGCCGAGGCCGAGGTTGAACGCCCGCTGGCTCTGGTTCGCGAGCGAGGCGCGGATCGCGGTCACCGCCTCGGGGGTGAACACGATGATCGCGATGAGCACGCCGCCGAGGGCCGTCGGTGCGCCGGTCGCCTCGATGCCGAGGTCGACGAGGATCCCGAGGTCGTGCGAGAGCAGCACGATCGGCAGGACCGTCACGACCAGGAGCACGGAACGCGCCACCAGGCCTCGGCGATCCGTGGACGCGTGCCCGGATGCCGCGCCGGGGGCGTTCCCCGTCGCCGATGAGGACGTCCGTCCTCGGCCCGCCGCGTGCACTGCCGCCGTCGTCCCGCTCGCGGCCGAGACCGGCTGCACGAAGAGTGCGCGGTCGCGCCCGACCTGCATGGCCAGGAAGAAGGCGTAGAGCGCCGCGGCGAGCAGGGCGATGCCGATCGACTGCACCGTCGTGAGGGTGCCGTCGGAAGCCGGGCCGGTGAAGTTCGGCAGTACGAGCGTGCAGAGCGAGAGGGCGGTGATGACGGCCAGGTAGACCGAGGTGCCGACGGTGTTGTAGCTCTGCGGACCGTGCCGGAGGCCGCCGAGGAGGATGGCCAGGCCCATGACGCCGTTGATGATGATCATCATGACGGCGAAGAGCGAGTCCCGGCCGATCGTCGACGAGCCGCCCGGCCCGAGCATCACCGACGCGATGAGCGCGACCTCGATGACCACCACGGTGAGGGTCAGGACGAGGGTCCCGAAGGGTTCGCCGAGCCGTTCGGCGAGCTGCTCGGCCTGGGTGACGACGCCGAAGGCGGCGATCATGATCGCGGCGAGGATCACGAGGAACACGAGCACCCCGGCGGCGGCGTTCGGCGGATGCGCCACCAGGTCGTGGCCGAATCCGAGCGTCCAGGCGGTGGTCGCCCACGTGATCGCGAGGATCGCGACCGTCGACCGCGTCATGAGCGCCCGCATGGCGTCTCCTTCGCCTCCGAGGGGTGCGCCGCGTTCATCGGCCGTCGGTCCAGGCCGATTCGATCGGGATGTCGCGCCCCAGGATGTCCTCGGCGGCCCGATGTCCGGAGTGCAGGGCCGCCGGAACCGTCGCGGGGTCGTCGGTCCAGGTCGCCTCGCCCGCGAGATGCAGGACCCCGCCGACCGGCGTCGCGAGCGCATCGTGGTCCGCGGTCGTCGAGCCGAGCGTCATGTACGCGTAGGACCCGAGGGTGAACGGGTCGTCCTGCCACGCCGTGACGTGCACGCGGTTCGGTCGCTCGACGCGGTCGCCGTAGAGCCGCCGGAGCTGGCCGAGCACGGCGTCGACGACCGCGGCGTCGTCCAGGCCGCGGATCGCCGTGGCGGTCGGTCCGGCCGCGAAGGTGAGCAGCGTCGGCGTCCCGTGCAGCGGCGTGAGGTCGTACCAGGAGTGCCAGGACCGGCTCTCCGGACCCTGCTGGCGGATCGCGTAGACGTCGTCGTCCCAGAACTTCGTGTCGAACCGCAGGACGACCTTCTCGAACGCGTTCATGCGCAGCCGTCCGAGGGCGCCGGCGACCGGCTCGGGCAGCGGGGGGTCGATGACGAAGGCGTCCGACCGGAGCACGCCCACCGGCACGGTGACCACCGCGGTCGCCGCCGTCATCGTGCCGCTCGGCGTACTGACCGAGACACCCTCGGCCGACCAGTGCACGCGGGAGACGACGTGCTCGAGCCGGACGTCGAGGCCGTGGGCGAGATGCTCCGGCAGGCGGTCGTACCCGTCGGGGAACACCACCTCGTCGCCCTCGATCGCATCGTCGTCGAGGCCGTGCGCCGCGAGGTCCTCGATCCAGGCCCCGTACTGCTCCTCGGCTCGGTGCTCCAGGAACTCCCGCACGCGCTGGGTCCGCTCGGTGGGCCACCCCTGGACGGCGAGGGCCACCTCGGTCGCGTCTCGGTAGGACGCATCCGGCTGCGAGGACGCCACGGCCCCGACGAGTGCGGCATCGACGGCGCGGACGTCGTCCGCGAAGCGTCGCGCGTCGGCGTCCGAGAGCCGTGACCCGTCGGGGCCGTAGTACGCGATCGGTCGGCCGTCGGGCTGGTAGCCGCCGACGGTGAACTCCATGGTCGGCATGCCGAACGCCTCGGCGGCCGCCGCGACCGGGCTGGCGTCGATCCCGTGGATCCACGACGCCCCGAGATCGGTCACGAGGCCGTCACCGCGATCGGTCCGCACCCGGCCGCCGACGCGGTCGCGGGCCTCCAGCACCACCACGCGGCGGCCTTCACGGGCGAGCAGCCGGGCGGCCGTCAGGCCCGCGACCCCCGCGCCGACCACGATCGTGTCGAAGTGCTCCATCGCAGACCGCCTCCATCCGTCGCCACCGCGGCACTCCGAACGCTACCGCCCACGGGCGGAACGACGACACTCCGCCCGCTGGCGGAACTCCGACGCCCGACGCCGCATCCGCTTCATGGGAACTGCCTGACGAGATGGCCGGGCCCCTTCCGGCGGCGCCGTTCCCGCTATATCGTCGAGTATCGTTCACGTACGGCGGAAGAGGTTGTCATGAGTGGATCATTCCCGGCAGGCGGCTTCGGCGGCATCCCCGCCGAGGGCATCTGGCAGGCCATGGAGCAGCTGCGCTCCACCTTCGAGAAGCGGGCCGGCAGCCGCATGGGCCGCGGCGACGTGCGCTCGGCGATCCTCGCCCTCCTCGCTGAGCGGCCGATGCACGGCTACCAGATCATCCGCGAGATCGAGGAGCGCAGCAACGGCTCCTGGAAGCCCAGCGCGGGCTCGGTCTACCCGACGCTGCAGATGCTCGCCGACGAGGGCGCCATCAGCGCCGAGGAGTCGAACGGCCGCAAGACGTACTCGCTCACCGAGGCGGGTCGCGCCGAGGCCGCGGAGGCCGCCGGCTCGGCGCCGTGGCAGCCGCAGGGCTCGAGCGACGCCGGCGGGCCGTCGGCCCTGCCCAAGGCGGGCTTCGAACTCGCGCAGGCGGCCGCGCAGTTGGGCCGAACCGGAACCCCCGAGCAGGTGCAGCAGGCGGTGACCGCGCTCGAGGAGGCGCGCCGGCGGCTCTACTCGATCCTCGCCCAGGACTGACGGGGGTGGCATCGGTCCACCGGGGCCGAGGCGCATCGGTGCCCGGTGCCGGGAACACGCGTGCCCGGTACCGGCGCATCCTCCGCTTCGCGGGGTGGAACCTCGCCGTCACGTGGTGGTTCGAGCTCCTCCTGCCGCGCATCGGACTCTCGGCACTCGCCGAGCGCACGCGATCCAAGCGGATGCGGCGCTTCGCCCAGCGGTTCCACGTGCTCGCCGTCGACCTCGGCGGGCTCATGATCAAGGTCGGGCAGTTCATGTCCTCCCGCCTCGACGTGCTCCCGCCCGAGATCACGGCCGAGCTCGCCGGGCTGCAGGACGAGGTGCCCCCGGTGCCGTTCCCGGCGATCCGGGCCCTCGCCGAGGCCGAACTCGGCGTGCCGCTCGAGCGCGCCTTCGCCTCCGTCGACGAGGTGCCGATCGCTGCGGCCTCCCTCGGCCAGGCGCACCGGGCCGTCCTCGGCCCCGTCGATGCCGAGGAGACGGGCCTCACGACGGTGGTCCTCAAGGTCCAGCGGCCCGGAATCGACGAGATCGTGGAGGTCGACCTCGCCGCGCTCCGCAAGGTCGCGGGCTGGCTCAGCCACGTGCGGCTGGTGTCCGATCGCGTGAACACGCACGCCCTCGTCGAGGAGTTCGCGCAGACGAGCCTCGAGGAGATCGACTACCTGCACGAGGCCGCGAGCTCCGAGCGATTCGCGGCCGAGTTCGCGGCCGACGACCGAGTGGGCGTCCCCTCCGTCGTCTGGGAGCGCACGACCCGCCGGGTGCTCACGCTCGAGGACGTCACGGCCATCAAGATCACGGATGTCGCGGCGCTAGCCGCCGCCGGCATCGATCCCGCCGAGGTCGCCCCGGTGTTCGCGGCGGTGATGTTCGACCAGTTGTTCACGAACGGCTTCTTCCATGCCGACCCGCATCCGGGCAACATCTTCGTCACGCCGGTCGGCCCGGCATCCGCGACGGGCGGCCCGGACGTCGGCGCGGGCGGCCCCGCCGCCCGGCCCTGGCGTCTCACCTTCATCGACTTCGGCATGATGGGCGAGGTGCCCGCCGGCACCCGCAGCGGCCTCCGCAAGCTGCTCATCGCGGCAGCCTCCCGCGACGGCAAGGGGCTCGTCGACGGGGTGCGCGACGTCGGGGTGCTGCTGCCCTCGGCCGACACGGGCGAGCTCGAGCGGGCGATGACCCACCTCTTCGCACGGTTCGGGGGCATGGGCTTCGCCGAGCTGCGGGAGGTCGACCCCAAGGAGTTCCGCGAGTTCGCCGAGCAGTTCGGCGACGTCGTGCGGTCGCTTCCGTTCCAGCTGCCCGAGAACTTCCTCCTCATCATCCGGGCGATGTCGCTCACCTCCGGCGTCTGCAGCGCACTCGACGCCGAATTCAACCTGTGGGACTCGATCGAGCCGTACGCGACGAAGCTCATCCGCGACGAACGCGGCAACGTGGTGCAGGACCTCGCGAAGCAGGCGGTCGAGATCGCCGGCGTCGCCATCGGCCTGCCGAAGCGGCTGGACTCGCTCGTCACCCGGTTCGAGGACGGATCGGTGGCGGTGGTGAACCCGACCCTCGAACGCCGAGTGGTGCGCCTGGAGCGCACCGCACGCCGGGTGATCTCCGCCGTCCTGTTCGCCGCGCTCCTCGTCGCGGGCGCGGTCCTGCGGACCGACGACGTCGTCTTCGGGACGGTCCTGATGGCCGCGTCGGTCGTCCCGCTCCTGCACGCGCTCTTCGCAGCCCGAGCGGGTCGCTGAGCCGCACGCCGGCCCGCCGCGCGGGACCTGGATCCCGGGTATGCGCCGGGCCCCGGCATCCGCCACACTGTGTGCATGTCAGCGTTGACCACCATCGGCCTTCCCGTGGCCCTGGGCATCATCATGTTCGGCCTCGGGCTCAGTCTCACCCTCGGCGATTTCGCCAGGGTGCTCAAGCAGCCGAAGGCGGTGATCATCGCCCTCGTGTGCCAGCTCATCGTGCTGCCGGCCATCTGCCTCGGCCTCGTGCTGGCCTTCCAGCTGCCGCCCGTGCTCGCCGTGGGCATGATGATGCTCGCGGCCTCGCCGGGCGGCACGACCGCCAACCTGTACAGCCACCTCTTCCGCGGAGACGTCGCGCTGAACATCTCGCTGACGGCGGTCAACTCGGTCGTCGCGGTGTTCACGCTGCCGATCATCACGAACGTCGCGATCGCGATCTTCGACCCGTTCGACGACCAGCTCGGGCTGCAGTGGTCCAAGGTCCTCGAGGTGTTCGCGATCGTGCTGCTGCCGGTCGCCCTCGGCATGCTGGTGCGGCGATTCGCCCCCCGGTTCGCCGACGCCATGGACCGGCCCGTGCGCATCGCCTCCGTCGTGATCCTCGTCGTCGTCATCGCCGGGGCGGTCGCGTCGAACTGGGAGCTGCTGGTCGAGAACTTCGCCCGACTCGCGCTCATCACGATCGTGTTCTGCATCATCAGCCTCGCCATCGGGTACCTGGTGCCGCGCTGGCTGCGCGTCGGCCGGCGGCAGGCCATCGCCGCGTCCTTCGAGATCGGCATCCACAACGCGACCCTCGCGATCGTGATCGCGCAGAGCGTGCTCGGCTCGACCGAGCTGAGCCTGCCCGCCGCGGTCTACGGCGTGCTCATGTTCTTCATCGCGTTCGGCTTCGGATTCCTCATCCGCGACCGCAGCGACACCGCGGCGAACGACCGGGCGGATGCCGCGGTCGAGCACCGGGCGCACGGGTAGCCCTCCGCCGGTGGGGCGCGCCGACCGAATCGGGCGCGCCTCTCCCGCGGGGCCCCGCTGCCCGATAGGTTGAGCGCCAGACGGCCTCGACGCGATCGTGGGCCACCGACTCGAAAGGGACATCGCCCATGGGCTTCTTCGCCACCGTCTGGGACTGGTTCTGGCTCAGCTTCTGGATCTTCGCCTACATCGCCTACCTCTTCACGTTGATCTACATCGCGATCGACATCTTCCGCTCGCACGACCTCAGCGGGTGGATGAAGGCGCTCTGGATCCTGCTCCTGGTCTTCCTGCCGTTCATCACCGGACTCGTGTACCTGATCGCGCGCGGGCAGGGCATGGCCGAGCGTTCCGCGTACCGCCGACCCGAGGTCGTCGAGCTCTCCGACGAGGAGGTCCGCAAGGTCTCCTTCGCCAGCCCGACCGAGGAGATCGCGAAGGCCGCCGCGCTGCGCGACCAGGGCATCATCAGCGACGGCGAGTACGAGGCGCTGAAGAACAAGGCGCTCGGCAACAAGTTCTGAGACGGATGCCGCGGCCGGAGTAGCCTCGGCACATGGACGACCTGAGCGGCGCAGGCTCGACCCCCACCATCGGGGTCGAGCCGGCGCCGTTCGACGTCCGCGACTTCGCCCGCACCGCCCACGGCAGTCACCGCGAGGGGCTCGACCTCGAGGCGATCCCGGATGCCGCGCTCACGCGGGAGGCCGTGCGGACGATCCTCACCCTCGCCGAGCTCGAGGGTGCCACGATGGCGCACTTGCGCAACGTCCTCGTCACCGCGACACACAAGGACGCCCGGGTCACGGCGTTCCTGGTCTCGTGGGCCTACGAGAAGTACTGGGTCGCCGACGCGCTCCGAGCCGTCGCCGGTGCTGCCGCTCCAGTCGGCGCGACCCGCGCGAACGACGCGAGCCGTCCGGCCGTCGCCGCGGCACCCGTGAGAGCGAGAGGCCGCGGCCCGATCCGGCGTGCGCTGGCCGGATTCGCGCAGGGCTCCGACGTGATCGGCGCCCACCTCGCGCTCGGGTGCGTCGACGACCTCGTCCTCGACCTCGCCTACGCCCGCCTCGCCGGTGACGTGCCCACGGCGGACGGGACACCCGACCCCGCGCTCGGCGACGCCATCCGTCGCATCCGCGCGATCAAGGCCCGTCACAGCGCCTTCTTCCACGAGGAGGCGACGCGCCGCCTCGAGACCTCGCCGCGGGCGGCGCGGCTCGCCCGGCGGGAGCTCTCGCGGGCGGCCTGGCCCCTCGGGGCGGCATCCGTGTCCGACGAGGACCGACGCTCGTTCGCCCGATTCGCCCTCGGGGGCGATCCCGGGTCGGCATCGGCGCTCGAGCGCGGCATCCGCTCGCTCGCCGGGATCGACGAACGCACCGCCGCGCGCGTCACGGGGCGCCTCGCCGGCTGAGCCGGCGATCCGGAGAGCAGAGGAGGATCGAGCATGGCGTTCGACATCGACCGGTACACCGCGACCTCCGTCGCCGTGGACTGGAGCGACCTCGACCTCGAGGCGTTCCGACGCGAGCCGCTGCCCGGGTCCTCGCTGCGGACGCTCCGCTACATGGCGGACGTGGAGTACCACACCGTCTGCTACACCCGAGACCTGCTCACCACCCCATCGCACCGGGAGTCCGACGTCAGCGCCTTCATGACGATGTGGAATCGCGAGGAGTTCTGGCACGGGGAGGCGCTCGCCGCCGTGCTCGCCGTGCACGGCGTCAGCATCGACTACGACGAGCTGAAGGCGAGCAGGCTGAAGCTCGGCTGGAAGGACCGGCTCGACCCCATCAAGCAGTCGGTCCTCGGCGGGCTCGTGGGGCAGGACTTCGTGGCCGTGCACATGTCCTGGGGCGCGGCGAACGAGTGGTCGGCGATCACCGCGTACCAGCGCATGGCCGAGCTCGAGGAGCACCCGGTCCTGGCCGAACTGCTCCGGCGCATCGCGAAGCAGGAGGCCAGGCACGTCGCGTTCTACACCTCGCAGGCGCGCGAGCGGCTGGCGGCGAGCACCAAGGCGCAGAAGGTGACGCGGTTCGCGCTCAGCCGGTTCTGGGCCCCCGTCGGCTCGAGCATCATGGCGCCGGAGGAGGTCCGCCACGTCATGGGGCACCTCATGAGCGGGGAGGAGGGGCGACGGGCCGCGCGCAAGGTCGACGACAGCATCAGCGGCATGCCGGGACTCGCGGGGCTCACGATCGTGCAGGACGCCCTCGACCGGCTCGGCGTCGCGTCCTGATGCCGGCGTGCGTCAGCGCGCCGTGAGCGCCGCGATGGCGGCGCCGACCGCAGTGAGCGCGATCAGGCCGGCGAGCCCCCACCGACGGAGCTGCACCGCGGCCAGCGCGTAGGAGAAGCGGCGTCGGCGACGACGTCTCCGCGGGGCGGGCTGCGACATCGGGGGAACCTCTCGGAGGACGGGCAACGGCGGGGAGCAGATGGGGGAGCGGCGCTCGCTCAGAGCTGCGGGGACTCGTCGTCGAGGGCGTGGAAGCGACGGTCCCGGTAGACGAGCGACGGCGCTCGCTCGCCAAGGCGCACGTCGAGCACCTCGGCGACCACGAGCGAGGACGCGCCGACCGGAAGCGTGTGGACGATGCGCGACCGCATGGCGACCGGGGCCGCGATGAGCCACGGTTCGCCGGTGGGCAGCGAGGACCAGCCCTGTTCCGGCGTGAAGCGCGGCGCACCCGACCTGGCGAAGGCGCGTGCGACCTCGACCTGATCGGCCGCGAGCAGGTGCACGACGATGCTGTCGGCCGAGAGCAGGCCGCCCGCCGATCCCGTGGCGCGCGTCACCGAGAACGAGAGGGCGGCCGGGTCGGCGGACACGGACGCCACGCTCGAGGCCGTGAGCCCGACCGGGCCGATGGGCGTCATCGCCGTCACGAGCGCGACACCGGCAGGATGGTCGCGGAACGCGGCCTTGAACGCCTCCATGGTCGCCGGCACGAGCGTCGGCGACGCGGCATCCGCCATCAGGCCGTCTGCCATGGAATCCGGATTCAGCACACCCATGCGCTCCAGCCTACGTTCGCCCCGCTGTGACCCGGCCCAAAGCCCCGAGACGACGGATGCCCCGCCGGATCGGGATCCGGCGGGGCATCCGCTCTCGTGCTCACCGCGCCGCGGGTCGTGCCCGGGCGATCAGGCCACGGGGGAGGCGTCGCGCTTGGGCAGCTTCCAGCCCGGGCGCACGTAATGGCACGTGTACCCGTTGGGGTACTTCTCGAGGTAGTCCTGGTGCTCGGGCTCGGCCTCCCAGAAAGGGGCGGCCTCCTCGATCGTCGTGACGACCTTGGCGGGCCAGAGGCCCGACGCGTCGACGTCGGCGATCGTGTCGAGCGCGGTCTCCTGCTGCTCGGGGCTCTGCGGGAAGATCGCCGACCGGTAGCTCGTGCCGATGTCGTTGCCCTGACGGTTCAGGGTCGACGGGTCGTGCACCTGGAAGAAGAACTCCAGCAGCTCGCGGTAGCTCGTCACGGTCGGGTCGAAGACGATCTCGATCGCCTCGGCGTGGCCCGGGTGGTTGCGGTAGGTGGGCTCGGCGTTGCTGCCGCCCGTGTAGCCCACGCGGGTGGACACGATGCCCGGGCGCTTGCGGATCAGGTCCTGCATGCCCCAGAAGCAGCCGCCGGCGAGGATCGCGGTCTCGGTCGGGTTGGTCATGATGCGTTCTCCTTCTCGGACGCCGCGCCCGCGTCATCCGTCGTCGTGAACAGGCTGCGGAAGTCGCCGTAGCCCTGCTCCTCGAGCTCGGCCACCGGCACGAAGCGCAGTGCGGCCGAGTTCATGCAGTATCGAAGTCCGCCGGCGTCGGCGGGCCCGTCGTCGAACACGTGTCCGAGGTGGCTGTCGGCACCGGACGAGCGTACCTCCACGCGCTTCATCCAGAGGGTGCGGTCGACATGCTCGGTCACGGCCGTCGCCTCGAGCGGCTTCGTGAAGCTCGGCCAGCCCGACCGGCTGTCGTACTTGTCGGTCGAGGAGAAGAGCGGCTGCCCGGAGACCACGTCGACGTAGATGCCGTCCTCGTGGTTGTCCCAGTACTCGTTGCGGAACGCGGGCTCGGTGCCCTCGTCCTGCGTGACCTTGCGCTGGAGGGGGGTGAGGCGCGCGATGGCCTCGGGAGTGCTGCGGTAGTCGTTCGACATTCGTTCCTCCTTCATGGGGCACCGCTGGCTGCGGCACCCTCGTCGGTCGCGATCGCCTGCGCGGCGCGACACTGGAGAAAACCATCGAGGGACCCCGGCTGTTCCGGATGCTGCGCCCGCACGCTGTGAGTTCGCCGTGAGGCGTTCCGTGACACCTCGCACCGCGTGCGCCAGACTTTCCCCATCGCCGCCGGTCGGATGCCGCGACGGGCCGATCTCCGAGGGGAATGCGCATGGAGTTGCTGGTCGTGGTCGTGCTCGGGCTGCTGGGCATCGCCGCGGCGACGGCGTTCGGGCCGAGGCTCGGCGTCGCCGCGCCGTTGATCCTCGTCGTCATCGGCATCGGGGCGAGCCTGCTCCCGTTCGTGCCGGAGGTCGAAGTCGATCCCGAGTGGATCCTCGCGGGCGTGCTGCCGCCGCTGCTCTACTCCGCGTCGGTGCAGATGCCCGCGATGGAGTTCCGCCGGGAGTTCAGCGCGATCGGTGGACTCTCGGTCGGCCTCGTCGTCGTGAGCTCCGTCCTGCTCGGCCTGCTCTTCTCGTGGGTGATCCCCGAGCTCGGGCTGGCGGGGGGCATCGCGCTCGGCGCGATCGTGAGCCCGACCGATGCGGTCGCCACCTCGATCGTGAAGCGCGTGGGCGTGAGCCCGCGCATCGTCACGGTGCTCGAGGGGGAGAGCCTGCTGAACGATGCGACGGCGCTCGTGCTCCTGCGATCGGCGATCGTCGCGACCGCGGCATCCATCACCTTCTGGGAGGTGATCGGCGACTTCGTGTTCGCCGTCGTCGTCGCGATCGTGATCGGCTTCGTGGTCGGCAAGGCGAACCTGTGGGTGCGCGAGCGGGTCAAGGACCCCACCGTGAACACCGTCATCTCGTTCACGGTGCCCTTCCTCGCCTCGGTCCCGAGCGAGGCGCTCGGCGCCTCGGGGCTCGTCGCGGCCGTGGTCGCCGGCCTCGTGACCGGTCGCGGGGCCGTGAAGCGCCTCTCGCCACAGCATCGCGCGTCCGACACCCAGGCGTGGCGCACGGTCGAGCTGATCCTCGAGGGCGCCATCTTCCTCGTGATGGGGCTGGAGATGTCCGCCATCATGTCCGACGTGCAGGGCGGGCGCGCGGGCATCGTGAGCGGGCTCGTCATCGCCGGGCTCGCCCTGCTCGCGGTGACGATCGTCCGCGCCGCGTTCGTCTTCCCGACGCTCGGGCTGCAGCGCCGGCGTGCGCGACGCAGCGCCGAGATGCGCGAGCAGCTGACGAGCATGCAGGACCGCCTCGACGCCGTCGACGAGGAGCATCCGCTGAAGCTCGAGCGGCGGGGCGGACCGCAGCTCGGCACCACCGGTCGGGAGGTCCCGAAGGAGCGCCTCGCCCTCTTCCGGCGGCGGGTCAACCGCAAGGTGGCCGACATCGACTACTTCACGGCCGAGCCACTCGGCTGGCGCGAGGGCGCGGTCATCGTGTGGGCGGGCATGCGGGGGGCCGTCACCCTGGCCGCGGCGCAGACGCTGCCGGCGGACACCCCCGACCGGTCGCTGCTCGTGTTCGTGGCGTTCGTGGTCGCCGCGGCCTCGCTCATCGTCCAGGGCGGCACGCTGCCGATGCTCGTGAAGTGGGTGAAGCCGGCACGGCACGACCAGGCGGCCATCGACGCCGATCGCGAGCAGCTCGACGCCATGCTGCGCGACATCGCGAGGGAGCGCATCGAGGAGGCGAAGGCCGCGGCCGAGCGCGGCGAGGCCGAGCCGGTCCCCGCCCGCGGCTATGCGTTCCGCCTCGGGGTGATCGACGCGCAGCGGAAGGCGCTGTGGGCCCAGCGCGACGAAGGACGCTTCAGCTCGGAGGCGCTCACCGAGGCGCTCGCGGCGCTCGACGCGACCCAGATCAGCCTCGAACTGCACGTGCATCTCGACGACCAGGCGGAGGGAAGGCCCGATTCCCGATCCTGAGCATTCGTCAACAGTTCGGATGAGATTCACAGGGAAAGGTGAGGGGTTGTACAGAACCTCTCGGCAGACTGGCGACTTCGCCCGGGCGCCCCCGCGTCCGTGGAACGCCGAGACCAGGTTCGACGCACTCCGGTGCGGCGTGCCGCCCGTGAAAGACATGCAGAACCAGACTCTTCAGACTCCCCCCAACGCATCCGAGCCCGAGAACCAGGAGACCTCCCGTCGCGGGAGGCGCCTGACGGACTCTGCCCACCGCTTCCGTGCCCCGCTGATCACGGCGGGCGCCATCGTCGCCGTCGGCGCACTGGTCGGCACCGGCTACGCCGTGCAGAGCGGCGCCGACGCGAAGGCGAAGAGCGTGGCCGCCACACAGGCGCTCTCCCTCGCCGCCGAGCGCGACTCCGTGCAGAACCGCGCCGTCGACCACAGCGCCGTCCTCGACGTGCGTGCCGCGAAGCAGGCTGAGGACACGCTCAGCGTGGCGAACTCCGCCATCGCCGCGGCGAAGGGCAAGGCCGACGCCAGCGCGCTCGCGACGACCGTCGCGGCCCTCGACTCCTACGAGCTGCTGAGCCCGCGCAAGGTCTTCGAGCTCGTCGACACGACCGAGGCGCAGACGGGCCAGGTCCAGAAGGCCGTCGCCGAGGCCGACCGCGTCGCCGCGGAGGCGGCCGCGAAGGCCGCCGCCGAGGCCGAGGCGGCCGCGAAGGCCGAGGCCGAAGCCGCTGCTCGCGAGGCCGAGGAGGCCTCGGCCGGCGAGTCCTCGTCCGGCGGCGGCTTCGTCGCCCCGAGCGCACCCTCCAACCCGAGCGAGGCCCAGGCCATCGCTCGCGACATGATCGCCTCCCGCTACGGCTGGGGCGACGACCAGTTCGGCTGCCTCGTGGCCCTCTGGGACCGCGAGTCCGGCTGGAACGTGTACGCCTCCAACCCGAGCGGCGCCTACGGCATCCCGCAGGCCCTGCCCGGCAGCAAGATGTCCACCGCCGGCGCCGACTGGGAGACCAACGCCGCCACGCAGATCTCGTGGGGCCTCGGCTACATCGTGGGCCGCTACGGCGACGCCTGCGGCGCCTACAACACGGCGCTGTCGCAGGGCTGGTACTGATCGGCGGCGGTTGCCCCGCCGCAGCGACGTGACGGCGCCCCGGCTTCGGCCGGGGCGCCGTCGTCGTTCCGTCGGCGCCGCATGCGGGTGCGCGGCGTCCGTGTCAAGCGCCTGCACGCGGCATCCGCCCTCGATACGCTGACGGCATGGGGGATGACGCGACCGAACCGGCCGGCAGGGCATCGGTGCCGTTCATGGAGCGCATCCGGCGCCTGACGGCGTGGGCGCTCGCGCTCAAGCCCGTCCGTGCCTACCTGCTCTACATGGAGCACCACGGCGCCGCACTGGCCGACAGCGTGACCTACCGCACCCTGTTCTCGGTGTTCGCGGGCACGTTCCTCGGATTCGCCATCGCGGGCGTCTGGCTCGCCGGGAACCCGGTCGCGCTCGAGGCGCTGGTGACGACCGTCGGGGAGGCGATCCCGGGGCTCGTCGGCAAGGGCGCGCTGATCGACCCCGACGACCTCGTGCAGCCGATCACCCTCACCATCGCGGGTGCGATCGCCCTGGTCGGCCTCGTCTTCGCCGCGATCGGCGCGATCGGCTCGCTGCGCGTCGCGATCCGGAACCTTGGCGACCGGCCCGACTCGCAGACCTTCTTCCTCTGGGTGATGCTGCGCGACCTGGCCCTGGCCATCGGCTTCGGCGGCGCCCTCCTCGTCGCGGCGGCCGTGACCTTCTTCAGCACCTCGGCCATCGGCATCCTCTTCGGCTGGTTCGGTCTCTCGACGGAGGATGAGGGCTACGAGTGGACGACGCGGCTCGTCTCGATCCTCGTGATCTTCGCGATCGACACGGTCGTCGTCGCCGCGATGTTCCGCATCCTCTCGGGCATGCGCCCCTCCGGGCGCACGCTCTGGGTCGGCGCGCTGATCGGCGGCTTCGGGCTCACCGTGCTGCAGCAGCTCTCCGGCCTGTTCGTGGGCGGCGCCACGAGCAATCCGCTGCTCGCGTCCTTCGGCTCGCTCATCGCCCTGCTGCTCTGGCTGAACCTCTCGAGCCAGGTGATCCTGCTCGCCTCCGCGTACATCATCACGGGCATCGACGAGGAACGAGACCGCGTGAGCGCGAGGCACGGCGCCCCCACGGTCGCGATTCGGCGCCTGCGACGGGCCGAGCGACGGGCAGCGGATGCCGCGGCAGAACTCACCGCCGCCCGCGAGGCGGTGGCGGCCGAACGGGGCACCGGGCCTGGCGCGTCCGACGGGGACGGGAGCCGCACATGAGGTCCGTGCTGACGGTGGTTCGCGCCGCGGTCGCGCCCCTCACCCGCACGCGGGCGTTCCGCGCGATCGGGCCGGTCCTCCTGCCCCCGATCGAACGCGTCCTGCGGTGGCTGACGCACGGCCGCGTCCAGCTGAGCGGGCTGCTCGTGCCCTCGCTCGTGCTGCACACCACGGGGGCGAAGTCCGGTGAGCCGCGCGCCACCTACCTGATGTACACGCCCGACGGACACGGGCGGGCGATCGTCGCGGGCACGACGTTCGCGCAGGCGAAGCATCCCGGGTGGACCTACAACCTGCTGCGGCATCCGGATGCCTCGATCACGGTGCGCGGGCGCGAGCTGGCCGTCCGGGCCGAGCTGATCGCCGACCCGGCGGCGCGGGAGGCCGCCTGGGCCAGGATCGAGTCGCAGTGGCCGGGGTACCGCGGGTACGAGCGCGATTCCGGCCGAACCGTCCGGCTGTTCCTGCTGCGGCCGGTGGGCGAGAGCCCTGCCGTTGCCGTTGCCGATGCCGGTGCGGCGCGCCGTCGTCCCACTACAGCCCCTGCACAGGCCCGCTCCCTACGCTGATCACATGACCCGACGACGCGCGAGCGAACCGATCTACAGCACGGCCATCGTCGCCGGGCGCGGACTCTTCGGGCTCTGGGGACTCAAGCGCAGGGTCATCGGGGTCGAGCACGTGCCCGTGGCCGGCGGGGCGGTGCTCGCCATGACCCATTTCGGCTACCTCGAGTTCGCCCTGGTGGAATGGGTCACCTGGCTCGCGAACCGCCGCCGCATCCGATTCATGGCCAAGCAGTCCGTGTTCGACTCGCCGGTCACCGGCCCGCTGATGCGCGGCATGCGCCACATCGCCGTCGACATGAAGGCGGGCGCCGCGTCCTATGCCAAGGCCGTGCAGGCGCTGCGCGACGGCGAACTGCTCGGCGTCTTCCCCGAGGCCGGCGTCAGCGCGTCCTTCACCGTGCGCGAGCTCAAGACGGGCGCGGCACGCCTCGCGGCCGAGGCCGGCGTCCCCATCATCCCCGTCGCGGTGTGGGGCGGCCAGCGACTTCTCACGAAGGGCCATCGCATCGGGTTCTTCCAGCGATTCGGGGTTCCGGTGCAGTTCGCGTTCGGCGCGCCGATCACGGTCGGCGCCGATGAGGACGCCCGCGTCGCGACCGAGCGGCTGAGGGTTCGACTGCAGGAACTCGTCGACCGACTGCAGCGCGAGTATCCCGTCGACGGCACGGGGGCCTGGTGGCAGCCGCGACACCTCGGCGGCACCGCGCCGACGCCCGAGGAGGCCGCCGCATCGGACGCCGCGCGCGACGCCGCCCGCGAGGCGCGACGCGACGCGGCCTGAACGGCGGGCTCGCGCGGCCGCCGGCCGCCCCGACGGGCGGACCGAGGCGAGACATCCTCGAGACCTCGTCGTAGGCTGTCGGCATGTGCAGGAACATCCACACCCTCCACAACTTCGAACCCGCCGCGACGAGCGCCGAGGTGCACGCCGCGGCGCTGCAGTACGTGCGCAAGGTCAGCGGCTCCACCAAGCCGTCCAAGGCGAACGCCGAGGCCTTCGAGCGCGCGGTCGCCGAGATCGCGCACATCACGCAGCACCTGCTCGACGACCTCGTCACCACGGCGCCGCCGAAGGATCGCGAGGTCGAGGCGCAGAAGGCCCGCGAGCGTTCCGCGAAGCGGTACGCGGCGGCGTGAGCCGGCCGCCCTCGCGCACCGTCGGCGGCGTGGGGTAGCGTCGCAGCCATGGCAGGCGACGCGGCACAGCTCACCGTTCCCTCTCCCGACGGCGAGCGGCAGATGCGCATCTCGTCGCCCTCGCGCGTGCTCTGGCCCGAGGTCGGCATCACCAAGCTCGAGCTCGCCGAGTACCTCGTCGCGGTGGGCCCGGCGTTCATCGAGGCCAACGGCGGCCGGCCGGTGTCGCTGCAGCGATTCCCCGAGGGCGTCGACGGCGAGCAGTTCTTCTCGAAGAACCCGCCGCGCGGGGCACCCGAATGGCTGAGGTCGGTCACCGTGACCTACCCCAGCGGCCGGCGGCATCCGCAGGTCGTGCTCGACGAACCGGCCGGCGCGGTGTGGGCGGCCCAGATGAACACGATCGTGTTCCACCCGTGGGCCTCGCGAGCCGAGAACACCGATCACCCCGACCAGTTGCGCATCGACCTCGACCCGCAGCCGGGCACCGGCTTCGCCGAGGCCGTGCCCATCGCACTCGCGCTCCGCGACCTGTTCGGCGAGGTCGGCCTCACGGCGTTCGTGAAGACCTCCGGCAGCCGCGGCATCCACGTGTTCGCCCCCATCGAGCCCGAGCACGAGTTCCTCGAGGTCCGGCATGCGGTCATCGCGCTCGGCCGGGAGCTCGAGCGCCGCATGCCCGAGCTGGTGACCACCAACTGGTGGAAGGAGGAGCGCGGCGACCGCATCTTCATCGACTACAACCAGGCCAATCGCGACCGCACCATGGCCGGCGCCTACAGCCCACGGCCGCTCCCGCACGCCTCCGTGTCGTGCCCGCTGGAGTGGAGCGAGCTCGAGACGACCGATCCCGCCCAGCACACCCTCCGCTCGGTGCCGCAGCGCCTCGCCGAGCGCGGCGACCCGTGGGCCGGCATGCACGAGCATCCCGGGCGCATCGACACGCTGCTCGAGTGGTGGCAGCGCGACCTCGACGACGGCCTCGGTGAACTCCCGTTCCCGCCCGACTTCCCCAAGATGCCCGGTGAGCCGATGCGCGTCCAGCCGAGCCGTGCGCGACACGACGCCGCCGCCGCCGACGACGACTGACGGGCTGTTCGGTCGCGTTCAGCCGCCCGAGCCCGTGATCCGCAGGACCTCGGCGTAGGTCGGCGTCCGTGGCGGCGCGACCCTCGATGCGAGGTCGCCCGAGCCGGAGCCGTCGCCGAGCACCTGGCCGAGCACCTCGTCGAGCGCACCGAGTGCCGCACGGAAGAGGAGCGACCCCGTGCTCACGCGTGCCACGCCCGCGGCGGCGAGGTCGTCGAACGTCGTGCCCGCCTGTACCAGGACGTTGAGCGGCGCGCCCACGGCCGCGGCGATCCCCGCGATGCGCGGGAGCGCGAGCACGCCCGGGACGAAGACCCCGGATGCGCCGGCGGAGACGTAACGACGGGCTCGCGCGACGGCGATCGCCTCCCGCTCCGCGTCGGACTCGCCCGCGCCGATCCAGTACGCGTCGGTGCGCGCGTTCAGGAAGAGGTCGGGCGCGGCGGCGCTCACCGCCGCCACCTTCGCCGCCGCGAGCTCGACGTCGAGGAGGCCTCCGGAGACGTCGGCGTCCTCGAGGTTCACGCCGAGGACGCCGAGTCCCGCGAGTCGGCGAGCGTAGGCGCCGACCTGGTCGGGGTCATCGGAGAAGCCCGCCTCGACGTCCACGGTGACGCCGATGCCGGCGGCGGTGAGTTCCTCAGCCAGGCGCATCGTCGCTGCGGCGGTCTCGCCGGCGCCGTCGCGAAGGCCGCTCGCGATCGCGACCCCGAGACTCGTCGTGCCGATCGCGTCGTACCCGCGGGCGGCCAGCCATCTCGCCGAAGCCGGGTCCCAGGCGTTCGGCAGCAGCAGCGGGTTCCCGGGTACGTGGCGCGCGGCGAACTCGGAGGGGCCGATCATCGGTCGCCGCCGGATCCGGCCGTCCGCGACGCGGACGATGCGTCGGTCGCGGCGAGCGGGTGGCCGTGCGCTCGAAGCACGTCGACCACCGCCGCCGCGATCGCCAGCGCGTGCGCCGGCGCCGGGCACGCACGCGGGCCCGAGCCGAACGCGAGCATCGATGCCGGATCGTCCGCCGCCGGGTGAGCCGCCGGATCGCCGAGCGGCAGCACCAGCACGGCGCCGTGCGGGTCGACGCGGCGGGTCGCGGGGACGGGCGGGCGGCGGGCGAGCGTCTGCACGAGGGCGGTGCGGGTGGAGACCGCCGGTGCGGCTGCGACGGCTGCGAGTGCGCCGTCGATGAGCGACGCGGTCGCGAGGCAGGACTGCACCAGGAGCTGCAGGTCGAGCGCCGCGTCACCGTCGACGGCGGCCTGGAGCGCAACGTCGACGGCGGCATCCGCGGCGTCGGCGGCGATCACGCCGTCGCCCTCGACCGCGGCGATGCCGGTCGGATACGCCGCGGCGATCGTCGCGACGAGTTGTGGAAGCCGCTCCGGCCGGTTGAAGCCGAGGTGCCGCGCAAGGCACGCCACCGGGATGCGCCGCGAGATCGTGAGGTCCGACAGGGTCGCGGCCGTCGATGCCGCCGTCGGCGCGGTCGGCGCGGTCGAGGCGGTGGACGCGGCTCGCGTCATCCGCGCGGCGGTCTCGGCCAGTTCCGCGGGATCGAGATCCGCGAGCCGCTGCTCGAGGCGTGCCCGGCGAACGTCGTGCGCGTCGCCGTTCACGAAGCGCGAGCTCGCCGCCCGGAAGCGTTCGATCGGGCGCGCGGATGCGGCATCCGCTTCGGGTACGCGCAGTGCGGGGTCCGCGAGGTGGCGCCGCACGGCTCCCGGATCGATGATCGTGGTGGTCATTCTTCGACGCTAGGGGCGGAAGACTTCGCCCGGCGACGAACCGTGCCCGGCGTACGCTGGCCTGGTGAACGGCGACGCAGACCTCTCGCATCCTGCCAGGCTCATGGGCGAGCCCGCGCGAGCGGCGATGCTCGTGGCCCTGCTCGACGGGGGAGCGCGGCCGGCGAGTGAACTGGCCGCCATCGCCGGCGTGCGCCCGCCGACGGCGAGTGCGCATCTCGCGCGACTCGTCGAGGGCGGGCTCCTGGTCGATCGACGGCTCGGCCGGCATCGGTACTTCCAGCTCGCGGATGCGAGCGTGGCCGATGCCGTCGAGGCGCTGCAGCGCATCTCGCCACGTCAGCGGGTGAGTTCGCTGCGGCAGTCCACCACGGCCGTCCGGCTCGGGGAGCTGCGCTCGTGCTACGACCACCTCGCCGGCCGCATCGCCCTGGCGATCGCGGACGTGCTCGTCGAGGAGGGCTCGATCGCGCCGCTCGTCGCGGGACGCGTCGGCGAGATCACCGGCGCAGGACCCCTTGCGCGGCGCCTCGGCCTCGACGGTGGCACAGGCGCGGGCCGATCGCTCCCGGGCACTCGTCGACCCGCCGTGCGCGGATGCCTCGACTGGACCGAGCGGCGGCCCCACGTCGCCGGAGCGTTCGGCGCGCAGATCCACCGGTCGTTCCTCGATCGCGGCTGGGCGGTCGGACTGCCGCGGGATCGCTCGCTGAAGCTCACCGCGGCCGGTCGCGAGGCGCTCGACGACGTCGTCGCGCTCGGCTGAGTCAGACCGCGACGGGGCGGATCGTCGGCGGCGACGTGGTGCCGGGAGTCGGACGCTCGCCGTGCAGCTCCCGGTGCAGCCGCTCCATGCGGGCATCGAGCTCGGACGCCGTGCGCGCGGCATCCGTGAGGTCCTCGAGCAGCTCGCTCGGAACCAGGCGGTCGTACTTGTAGTAGATCTTGTGCTCGAGGCTCGCCCAGAAGTCCATGGCGATCGTGCGCACCTGCACCTCGACGGGCACGTGGTGCGTGCCCGTCGAGAGGAAGACGGGCACCTCGACGATGAGGTGCAGGCTCTGGTACCCGTTGGCCTTCGGCTGCGCGATGTAGTCCTTGCGCTTCAGCACCCGGATGTCGCCCTGGGTCGTGAGGAGCTCCGCCACCCGGTACACGTCGGAGACGAAGCTGCAGGTCACGCGCACGCCGGCGATGTCGGTGATGGTCTCGCGGATGGCGTCGAAGCTCGGATCGAGGCCCTTGCGGTCCATCTTCTCGATGACGCTGTCGAGGCTCTTGAGCCGGCTCGAGATGTGCTCGATCGGGTTGTAGGCGTGGGTGTGGCCGAACTCCTCGCGGAGGATCGAGAGCTTGGTGATCACCTCGTCCATGCCGAACTTGTACCGCAGCATGAAGCGTTCGGTCTCGTCGCGGAGGCTCCGCATCTCGTCGAGGGTGCCGCCGTCGATGCCCTCCAGTGCCCGCTGGGCCCGTTCGGTCAGCGCGTGGGGCGCGTCGTCGTGGTGGGCGGCGTCATCGTTCGAACTCACGCCTGCCACCGTACGGGGGCAACCTCTGCATTCGCTTTGACGCCTGTTCAGGCGCGCGGATGCCGCGACCCGTGCCGGCTCCCGCTCCTCGCGTCGCGCGTCGGTACGCTCGTCCCATGTCGGCCTGGACTCGAATCGCACCGGGGGTGCATCAGCTGCGCGTCGGCGCCTTCGACCTGTCCGTCGTGGTCGTCGAGGGCGAGGACGGCCTGCTCGTCGTCGACTCCGGCGCGGACCCCGAGGAGGGGCGGGCGATCCTCACCGAGATCCGATCCCGGTTCGGCCGCCGCCGCATCGTGGGGCTCGTCAACACGCATGCGCATTTCGACCACACCTTCGGCAACCAGGCGTTCGGGCCGGGTTCCTCCGCGGATGCCCCGATCCACGGCCATGCCGCGATCGGGGCGCATTTCGCCGCCTACGAGGGGCCGCGCCTGGCGGCGTGGCGCGACGACCCCTCCCGCGAGCCCGATCGGCGCTGGCAGGACGTCGAACTCGTGGCGCCAACGCATCCGGTCGACCGGATGACCCGGCTCGATCTCGGCGGACGCGTCATCGAGCTGCGGCCGCAGTCCGAAGGGCACACCGACACCGACCTCGTCCTGTTCCTGCCGGCCGATCGGATCTGGATCCTCGGCGACCTCGTCGAGGAGTCGGGTCCGCCGATGTACGGATCCGGCAGCTATCCGCTCGGCTGGCCCGGCGTGCTCGAGGGCCTCGTCGCGGAGATGCGGCCCGGCGACCGCGTCATCCCGGGCCACGGAGCGGTCGTCGCGCCCGAATTCGTGACACGGCAGGCGGCAGCGCTCCGCCTCGTGGCCGATCGGCTCGCGGCCTCGCATGCCGGCGGCCTGAGCACGGTCGAGGCGCTTGCGGCGCACGAGCGGTGGCCCTTCCCGGCCGACGGACTCTCCGGTGCCGCCGAGCGCGCGTACGCGGCTCTGGACGGCCGGCCGCTCGACGAGGGAAGCATCGAGGACGCCTGAGGGCATCAGCCCGCGGCGTCGACGTAGAACCATCGCCCGCCCTCGCGGACGAACGTGCTCACCTCGTGCTGGCTGCCCCGTTCGCCGTGCCCTCGGGAGTGGGCGGTGAACTCCACGATGCCCTCCCGGTCGAGCGGACCGCCCCGGACGGTCCGGTCGATGTCGAGCCGCAGCCAGCGGGTGCCCGGGTCGAGTTCGAGGTCGGCGGGCCGGGTGGACGGATGCCACGTGGCGAGCAGGTACCCCACGTCGCCGACGGCGAACGCGGTGAACCTCGAGCGCATGAGCTGCTGGGCGGTCGGCGCCGCCTCGCCCGCCAGCCATCGGCCGCAGCACTCCCCGAACACGAGGCCGCTCGTGCACGGGCAGCGGGCGCCGGGCGCCGGCAACTCAGGGGATTCGGAGGATCGCGGCATCCCCCCAGTATTCCGGGCGTCGCGGTGCAGGCGGTCATGAACTGCACAGGAAGAAATGAGGGTCTGTACAGGATCGGCCGACAGAGTCACTGACTTGTGCCCGCGCTCGGCGGCGCCGCCCCCATCCCTGCCCCAACCCCGAGCACACAGGATTCATGCGAACCACTCCGAACACCGCGTCAGACCGCTCGAAGACCACCCCCGCATCCCACCCTCGCCGCACGCTCCGCTCGCGCCGGGTCGGACGTCGACGGCTCATCGCCGCCGGCGCCGTGCTCGCCGTCGGCGCCGTCGCCGGCTCCGGCTTCGCCGTGCAGAACGCCTTCGAGGCGGATGCGCGTGCGCAGGCCACCGCCCAGCTGACCAAGGCGACCGGGCTGAGCAGCGACTACCTCGGCGTCTACAGCGGCATCGCCGCGGCCAAGGTGCAGGCCCAGGCGGAGGACACGATCTCGCTCGCGACCGCGACCCTCGAGAAGGCGGACGGCAAGGTCGACGCCTCCGCGCTGCAGGCCTCCGTCGCCTCGCTGAGCGAGTACGAGAAGATCCCGACCGACGACGTCGTGGACCTCACGAAGCAGACGAAGGCCGTCGCCCAGGAGACCGCCGCGGCCACGACCGCGTTCGAGCAGGAGCAGGCCGCAGCGGCGGCGCAGGCCGCGGCCGAGGCCGCCCAGCAGCTCGCGAACGCCAACACGCCCGACGGCGCCCGGGCGACCGCCCGCGCGCTGGCCTCCTCAATGTACGGGTGGGGCGAGGACCAGTTCCAGTGCCTTGACAGCCTCTGGGCCAAGGAGTCCGGATGGTCGTACACCGCGTACAACGGCTCGAGCGGTGCGACCGGCATCCCGCAGTCGCTGCCCGGCAGCAAGATGGCCACCGCGGGCGCCGACTGGGCGACCAACGCCGCGACGCAGATCACGTGGGGCCTCGGCTACATCGCCGGCTCCTATGGATCGCCGTGCAGCGCCTGGTCGCACTCGCAGTCGGTCAACTGGTACTGATCGCTTCCGCGCTCGCGCGTATCGGCGACGGGCGGGCGCTCCGCTCGTCGCCGGCGGTTCAGGCCGTTCGCGGGCGAAGCAGGCCCGCACGCTCGGGGTGGTGGTCGAACCACTCGCCGACGTACCAGCAGCTCGGCACGATGTGCCGGGTCGAGTTGGCCTCCACGTCATCGACGGCGAAGGCGACGAGCTCGCCCGCGTACCCCGATCCGCGGTACGGCGGGTTCGTGAACGCCCGGGTCATCGCGATCGCGTCGCCGAGCACGCGGTAGTCGAGCACGCTCGCGATCTCGTCGTTCAGCCGGAGCACGTAGCGCCCGGCGTCCGGCTCGTGGGTGAACGCTCGCTGCATCGTCTCAGGCTACGCCGTCGCGTCCGCGGAGGCGCTCGAGGTCGCGGCGCTCGCGCTTCGTCGGACGGCCCGACCCGCGGTCGCGGACGGGCACGATCGGCACGCTCTCGCGGGGCGGGGGAGGCGGCGTCCGGTCCTCGACCGCGGTGGCCGCGACCGTCGCGGAGACCCGCTTGACGAGCGTCAGTCGCACGATGAGGTGCCGGTCGAAGCCCTCGACCCTGACGCGCACCTCGTCGCCGGGGCGAACCGTCTGCGCGGCCTTGGCCCGCTCGCCGTTCACGCGCACGTGGCCGGCCCGGCACGCAGCGGTCGCGGCCGACCTCGTCTTGAACTGGCGCACCGCCCAGAGCCAGGCGTCGATGCGCACGGGGGAGTCTCCAGGCGCGGGCATGCGCTCAGCCTACGCGCGGACGGCGGCCCACCAGATCAGCAGCATCGTCACGAAGAAGCCCACCGCGTAGTTCAACGCGATGAAGTGGCGCCATCCGCGGTTCGCCTCGCCGGAGTGCGCGTCGTCGACCGAACGATACGGCCATGCGGCGACGAGGTAGGGCAGCACGAGCACCGCGCCGAGGGGCCCCGGCCACGGGGTCGCGAGCATGAGCACGCCCGCCGCAGCCCAGAGGGCGAGGGCCACCCGCACGGTCGCACGAGCGCCGAAGGCCGTCGCGATCGAGCTGATGCCGGCCTCGCGGTCCGGCACCACGTCCTGCACGGCCCCGAACGCGTGGCTGGCCATGCCCCAGCAGAAGAACGCGACGAGCAGGGCGCCGAGCTGCGGCGTCATCGTCGCGCCCGCGACGGCGAGGCCGTACAGCGCCGGGCTCACGAAGTGGAAGCTCGAGGTGACCGAATCGAGCACCGGGCGTTCCTTGAACCTCAGGCCGGGCACCGAGTAGGCGAACACCGCGAAGAGGCTCGCGGCGAGCACGAGCCAGGACCACGGATGCTGCGTGCCGCCCGACCACACGAGTACGACCAGGCACGGGGCGGCAGTCACGATGCCGGCCCACACCACGGCCCGATGCAGCGACGGGTCGAGCACCGCGCCCTCCGCGCCGCCCTTGCGGGGATTCCGGAGGTCGGACTCGTAGTCGTAGACGTCGTTCACGCCGTACATGAGCAGGTTGTACGGGATGAGGAAGAAGAGCGTGCCGATCACGAAGGTGAGGTCGACGGCGCCCGTGGTGAGCAGGTAGGCGGCGGCGAACGGGAACGCTGTGTTGATCCAGCTGATGGGCCGGCTCGAGACGAGGATCCGGCCGAGCCGCGTCGGCGCCGAGGCACCCGCCTCCGCCGTCATCGCGCGTCCTCCCGGCCGACCGTCCGCGGACGTCCCACGAGGAGGGAGAACACGGCCGGCACCAGGAGCAGGGTCGCGAGCGGGTAGGCGAAGTCCTCCACCGGTGCCAGCCCCACGGTCGGCCCGAGCCGGGTGCCGTCGGCATAGCCGAACAGTCCGGCCGCGATCATGATCGAATCGAACACCGCCGTGAGCACCGCAAGGAGAAACGCACCCGCCCCCAGCGCGAGCCAGCGCCGTCGACGGGCGGCACGCGGCATCCGCATCGTGGCGACGATCGCGACCGCGACCGCGACCAGGACGAACGGGATGCAGATCAGCAGGTAGGTCATGCGGGCGACTCCGAGGCGACGACTGGATCGGATGATGCATTCCCGCTGCTCGACCGCCCGGCGCGACGCTCGAGGATGCGCTCGACGCCGAGCACCGCGACGAGGGAGATCTGGCACAGGAAGAGGAGGAACACGGGTTCCTCGACGGGAAGGTCGGGTGCCAGCAGCGCCCCGGTCGCCCACGGCGATTCGCCGCGGAAGAAGACGCCGAACCCGATGCCCACGAGGTCCCACACGAGCAGCAGCACGGTGCCGGTCGCGACGGCGATCGCCGAGGCGACCGGAGCCCGCCAGAACGCCAGGCGCCACCGCGCATCGATGAGGGCGATCGCCCCGATCGAGACGAGGAGCAGCGCGAGGTATGCGAACCCCGTCATGCGCCCTCCCTCGAATGCGTGGTCGACGTGTCGGCGCGGCCTCCGGCCCGGAACCCGCCGGATTCCTCCAGGGGGCCCGCGGTGCGGTCGCCGCGCACGCGCTTGAGGACATTCTCCGCGCTGATGAGGCACATCGGCAGCCCCACGCCAGGCACGCTCGATCCACCGGCGTAGAGGAGGCCGTTGACGCGGCGCGACCGGTTGGAACCGCGCAGGAAGGCGCTCTGCCTGAGGGTGTGCGCGGGGCCGAGGGCTCCGCCCTTCCACGAGTTGAGGTCCGCCGCGAAGTCCGCGGGGCCGACGGTCTTCCGGACGACGATCCGATCGGCGAGATCGGCGGTGCCGGTGGCCGCGGCGATCTTCGCGATCGCCGTGTCGGCCGTCGCCTCGACGAGTCGGTCGCCGCCGCCGTCCTCGCCGCCGTGCCCGATCCCGACGTCCGCCGGGATCGGGACGAGCACGAAGAGGTTCGTGTCGCCGGGGGGCGCGACCGAGGCATCCGTCGTGCTCGGTGCGCAGACGTAGAACGACGCCGGATCGGGGATCGAGGGTGCGGAGCCGAAGATCGTGTCGAAGTTCGCGTGCCAGTCCTCGGTGAAGAACAACGTGTGGTGGGCGAGCCCGGGCACCTCGCCCCGGACCCCGAGCATCGCGAGCACCGCACCCGGGCCGGAGGTCCGTCGCCGCCACCACGACTCCGGATACGTGCGCGCCCGCGGCGGCAGGAGCTCGGTCTCGGTGTGGTGGAGGTCGGCCGCGGAGACCACCCGGTGCGCGGGGACACGGTGCACCGCACCGCTCCCGTCGTGGAAGCGGACGCCGGTGACGGCCGGCTCCGAGTCGTCGGTGACCTCGATGGCCTCCACCGTGGCGTTGCGCACGAGGTCCACCCCGGCCGCGGCCGCGATCGCCGCGATCGCGTCGATGACCGCCGAGAACCCGCCCTGCGGGTAGAAGACGCCCTGCTCGAGGTCCATGTGGCTCATCAGGTGGTACATGGCCGGCGTGGCTGCCGGGGAGGAGCCAAGGAACACCGCGGGGTACCCGAGCACCTGGCGCAGGCGGCGGTCCCGCACCGAGCGCCCGGCGAACGTCTCGAGCGAGGTGGCGAGCAGCGTCGCGAGCCGTCCGGATCCGCGCAGCACCTCGGGCGCGAGCAGTGCCCGCGCGCTGTCGAAGTTCGTGTACAGGAATCGGCGGCGGGCGATGTCGTACGTGGTCGCGGCCGAGTCGAGGTACCGCTCGAGCGCGGCGCCGGCGCCGGGTTCGATGGACTCGAACAGGGCGACGTTCTCCCGCCGCGACGCCCGGATGTCGATCGGGTCGGCGTACCCGTCGCCGTAGACCCGGTAGCCGGGATCGAGCCGGGTGAGCTCCAGCTGCTCGCCGGCGCTCGTGCCGAAGAGCCGGAAGAAGTGGTCGAACACCTCGGGCATCAGGTACCACGACGGACCGGTGTCGAAGCGGAAGCCGCCGCGCGACCAGGACCCGGCCCGTCCGCCGAGCTCGTCCCTCGCCTCCAGCAGCGTCACGCGGTGTCCGTCGCGAGCGAGGAGCGCGGATGCCGCGAGTCCGGCGATGCCCCCGCCGATCACGACGATCCGTTCCGAACCGCCGATCATCGGGTGCGTCCGTACGAGCCGGCGACGGAGCGCACCACGATCACGAGCTTCCTGGCGTCGGGAACCCGGATCCGGGTGGTCATCAGCACCGGGGCCGGCGTCTGCCGGCAGCGCCGTGACAGCTCGGCGAACAGCCCGTGCGCGGTCTGCACCGCCGCGCGCGCGCGCCGCGGGAGTTCGCGCGACGACTGCGCCGCGAGGTCGAGGTCGTGGTCGATGTCGTCGAGGATCCGGTCCTTGTCGGCCTCGGTGAAGTGCTCGGGGTCGCACCAGGGGAAGTAGTTACGGCCGAGCGTGCGCCAGTCGGTGTCGAGGTCGCGGAGGAAGTTGATCTTCTGGAACGCTGCGCCGAGGTGCACGGCACCGCGTTCGAGCCGGCGCCGCCGGTCGTCGTCGATCGGCTCGTCGAGGAGGAACACCGCGAGGCACATGAGCCCGACGACCTCGGCGGAGCCGTGGATGTACGGCGCGACCTCGTCCTCGCGGATCGCCGCGGGATCCAGGTCGCGTCGCATGGACGCGAAGAACGGGCGCGTCAGCTCCACGCCGATGCCGGCCGATCGCGCCACGCGCGCGAAGGCGTGCACGACGAGGTTCGTCGAGTAGCCGCAGAGCATGGCCGCCTCGGTCTCGGCCTCGAGTTCGTCGAGGAGGCAGCGCTGCTCGGGCGCCGTCAGCCCGGCGGCATCCGCCGTGCCGTCCACGAGTTCGTCGGCCACGCGGACGAGGGCGTAGATCGAGCGGATACCGCGGCGGGTCGCCGGATCGAGCATGCGGGCGGCCGCTCCGAACGACGTGGAGTATCGGCCGATGACGGTCGCGGCGCTCGCGACCGCGGTCTCGTCGTAGCGCTCGAGCAGACCGGGACGCGGCCTCATCGCGCGCGCTCCACGGCTCGCCGGGCGATCGCCGCGAGCTCGCTCGCGAGCGGCTCGGGCAGGTTCCCGGCCTCGAGTTCGTACAGTGCGAGGGTCACGTGCTCATCCGCGAGGCGCATCGCGGCGTCCAGCGCCCCGCAGTCCCGGAGCGCGGTCCGCATGTCCTCGGCCTCGGCGTCCTCGAGGGCCGGGTCGCCCAGGCCCACCGCGATGCGCGGCCATTCGGCGGTCGTGGCGGCGTGCGCGATGAGTGCGGTCCGCTTGCCCTCGCGGAGGTCCGACGAGATGGACTTGCCGGTCACGGCGGGGTCGCCGAAGACGCCCAGGATGTCGTCCGTGATCTGGAAGGCCACGCCGATGAAGCGACCGAAGCGCTCGAGCGCCGCGATCGAGGCATCCGGCGCACCAGCGAGCACGGCTCCGGCCGCGAGCGGGCATTCGAAGGAGTACACCGCGGTCTTCTGCTCGAGGGTGGCCAGCACACGGGACATGCTCGTCGGCTCGACCTCCCCGGCATTGACGACGTCGGCGAGCTCGCCGGCGGCGGAGACGAAGACCGCCCGGTCGAGGATGTCCAGGAGGCGGGCCCTGCGCGTCGCCTCGACGGGCAGCAGGGCGATCTCGCGATGCGCGCGGCTGAGGGCGAGGTCCCCGGCCAGCACCGCCGCCGTCTCGCCCCAGATGTCGCTGGTACGGGCGTCGGTCCCGTAGCGGATGGCGCGCGCCGCGAACCTGGCCGCGACGTTCGGCCCGCCCCGGCGGACCGTATCGCGATCGATGACGTCGTCGTGGATCAGGAATGCGGTGTGCAGCAGTTCGAAGGCGACCGCGACACGCGTGGCGAGGTCCTCCTCGATGCCGCCGAATCCCGCGTAGGCGAGGCGCACGAGCTGGGGCCGGATGCGCTTGCCGCCGGAACTCTGCTTCGCGAGCGTGTGCCAGAGCGCGGCGTAGTGCGGATCGAGGTCTCCTGCGCGTCGGCGTGCGTCGGCGAAGATCGCGCCGAGCTCGACCTCGATGGCCGAGTCGACGAGGTCAGCCACGGTAGAGCTCCAACTGGGCCGCCTGCAGTGCGAGCCACGGGCTGAAGGCCCACGGCGCGGCGTCGATGGCGGCGCGCAGTTCGTCGGGCCGGACCCACATGTGGTCCATCACCTCGCGCGGGTTCGGGTCGGGGTCGCCCGACACGGTCGCGATGTACACGGGGCAGATCTCGTTCTCGACCGTGCCGTCGGCGTCCACCGCCCGGTAGCGGAAGGTCGGCAGGGCGAGCTCGAGCGAGTCGAGTTCCATGCCGAGCTCGAACTCCGCGCGGCGCCGCACCGCGGCGGTCAGGGGCTCCGACGGTCGCGGATGCCCGCAGAACGAGTTGGTCCACACGCCGGCCCATGCCTGCTTCGTCAGCGACCTCCGCGTGACCAGCACCTCGCCGGCAGGGTTCAGGACGTGGCACGAGAAGGCGAGGTGCAGCGCCGTGTCTGGGCCGTGGACCGCGCTCTTGCGAACGCGCCCGATCGGCTCGCCGGCCTCGTCGAGGAGCACCACGTCGTCGTCATCGACGAGTTCCCTGAGATCGATCGTGTCGGTCATGTTCGCTCCCCGAATTTCGCTTACTTGGTTAGTGAAAGGAACGCTAGCATTGCGCTGTGCCCTCCGGAACAACCGAAAGTTCGAACGAGGAGCGCTACTGGTACGAGTCCGCCGATGCCTCGACCCTGGCGCTCCTGGACGCCGTCCGCCGCCACCGCGCGGCCGAGGCCGAGATGCGCCGCCGGTTGCGGGCCGACATGGACATGGGGGACACGGATGTCGCCGCCCTCCGCTGGATCATCGGCGAGGAGCGCTCGGGGCGGGCCCCGACCAGCGCGGGCCTCGCCCGCGAGCTCGGCATCACCTCCGCCGCCACGGTGAAGGTCGTCGCCCGGCTCGTCGCGAGCGGCGACCTGACCCGCAGGCCGCACCCGACCGATCGGCGGGTCCTGCAACTGGAGACGCTCCCGATCGCGCACGAGCGCATCCGGCGCACGCTCGGTCGCATGCACGAACGACTCCAGCGCGTCGCCGAGTCCTTCGACGAGGCGCAGCGCGCGGTCATCATCCGATTCCTCGACGACCTCGCCGTCGCCATCGCACCGCCGGAGGTCGCCCCATGACGGGGCATCCGGTGCCGTGCGGCATGCTGGGAGCATGAGCGGAGCGAGCGGCGACGGCTGGGTCGAGGGTCCCGAGGGGGCGCGCTACTGGGGTCGCTTCGGTGCGGCCGGGCTGCTCGTGGTGAGCCCCGACGGCGAGGTCCTGCTGCAGCATCGCGCGACGTGGAGCCACTTCGGCGGCACGTGGGGCCTGCCTGGTGGGGCCCGCCACGAGGACGAGAGCCCGCTCGAGGCGGCCGTCCGCGAGGCGGGCGAGGAGGCCGGAGTGCCGGCCGACGTGCTCGACGTACGAGCCACGAGCGTGCTCGACCTCGGCTACTGGTCGTACACGACGGTCATCGCGGACGCCTCGCGCAGGTTCGAACCGGTCGTCAGCGACCCCGAGTCCATCGCCCTGGCGTGGGTGCCCATCGGCGAGGTCGACGCGCTCCCGCTGCATCCCCGCTTCGGTGAGGCGTGGCCGTCGCTGCGAGCCCGGCTCTGAGTCCGGGTCAACCGCTCGCAGCGGTGCGGTCGGTCGTCGCCGTGACCTCGGCCCCGCGGCGCGGGAACCACGGCACGATGGCCGAGGTGCGCGCGCGGTACGCGTCGTAGTCGGGGTACCTGCTGCGCGAGATCCACTCCGTGAAGACGGTCGACCCCATGAACAGCAGCGTGAGCAGCACCGCGCCCGCGATGCTCCAGTGCAGCCACACGCCGGTGGCCACCACGGCGAACGCGTAGAAGACCCACCACTGGGCCTGCTCGAAGAAGAAGTTCGGATGCCGCGACACCCGGAACAGGCCGGTCTGCAGGAAGCCGGGGGAGGGCGTGCGTCCGGCGGCGCGCTCGGCGGCCTTCCACTCGTGGAACCGCCACTGCTGCTCGTCGGCCACCGTCTCGCCGACGAGGAACGCGAGGAACACGATCGACACGACGAGGTCCCACGGGCCGAGCGCGGGGCGGGCGGAGTCGAACACGGTGAGGGCGGGCAGGCAGAACAGCAGGATGAGCGCGTTCTGGTAGATCGAGATGAAGAACAGGTTGAAGGCCGCGAAGGCCGGCCGCGGCATCCGCTCCCGCAGGACCGCCCAGCGGTAGTCCTCGCCGCCCGGCCGGTATCCGCCCTTGCGGGCGAAGTTGAACGTCAGCCGCGCGCCCCAGGCGCTCACCAGCACGGCCATGAGCACGAGGCGGGCGTCGTACCCGCTCGCCACGGCGAACACCCAGACGTAGGCGACCGGAGCGATGGACCAGATGCGATCGACCCAGGAGTACTCGCGGGTGACGACGGAGAGGATCCAAGTGGCGGCGGTGATCACGGCGCAGAGCACGAGACACACGGCGAGGGGAGTCATGGCTGGATTCTATGGGTCGATAGGATCGAATCGTGGCTGGGCGGAGCGCGGGGGCGGTCGGGACGGAGATCTGGACGATCCCGAACCTGCTCAGCATGCTGCGGCTCCTGCTGGTCCCACCGTTCCTCATGGCCGTCGTGGCCGGCGCCTACGTCCTCGCGCTCGTGATCCTCGTCGTCGCGAGCCTCACCGACCTGCTCGACGGATACCTCGCGCGGCGCCTCGGCCAGATCACCCGGCTCGGGCAGCTCCTCGACCCGGCCGCCGACCGCCTCTACATCTTCGCGGCGCTGGTCGGCCTGGCCGCGAACTCCCTCGTCCCGTGGTGGATCGTCATCGTCATCGTCTCCCGCGACGTCTTCCTGCTGGTGCTCGGCATCGTCCTCGCCAACCACGGCTTCGGCCCGCTGCCGGTGCACCAGCTCGGCAAGGTCGCCACGTTCGCCCTGTTCTTCGGCCTTCCGGTCATCATGCTCGGCCTCGCGTTCCCGGCAGTGCAGCCGGTGAGCGCGCCGATCGGATGGGCCATCACGATCTGGGGCGCCTTCCTCTACTGGTGGGCGGGCATCATCTATGCGATCGAGACGGCACGAGTCATCCGAATTCCGCGGGTGTCGGATGAGTCGCGATCGGATACGCTTGAACAGGGAGGCTAGCGTGGCGGAGACCGACATGACACAGGCAGGCGGCGCTGAGGGCGACCGTACGGCGGCAAGCGGCGAGTTCGGCGACAGCAACACCGCCGGCACGACCATCGGCTTCAGCCGGGAGGCTGCGGCGCAGCTCTCGCTCGTCGATGCCGACATCACGGCTGAGGAGCAGGAGGCGATCGCGGCGCTGCCGTCCGGGTCGGCGCTGCTCATCGTGCGCCGCGGCCCCAACAGCGGGGCTCGATTCCTCCTCGACACGGATGTGACCACCGTGGGGCGGCACCCCGATGCGGACATCTTCCTCGACGACGTGACGGTGTCGCGCCGTCACGCCGAGTTCCACCGCCACCGCACCGCGTTCGAGGTGAAGGACCTCGCATCGCTGAACGGCACGTACTTCGACGGGGTCCGCATCGAGACCGCCCTGCTCAGCGACGGCGCAGAGGTGCAGATCGGAAAGTTCCGGCTGACCTTCTACGCATCGCGCCGCGACCTGGCGCCGCTGGCGAGCAGCTAGTGGCGGGCCACGCCGCCCACACGCAGGCGAGCGGCCAGGCCCCATTGCTCGGCATCGGTCAGGTTCTCGCGCGGCTGCAGCCGGAGTTCCCCGACCTGACGCCGTCGAAACTCCGCTTCCTCGAGGAGCAGCGACTCGTGTTCCCGGCGCGCACGGCCGCCGGCTATCGCAAGTTCTCCAGCGCCGACGTCGAACGCATCACCCTGGTGCTCTCGATGCAGCGCGACCACTACCTCCCGCTCAAGGTGATCCGTGCCCACCTCGAGGCGATCGACGACGGCGGCACCCCGACGCTGCCGGGAGCCACCGACGCGCGAGGGTTCCTCGGCGCACGGCGATTCGCCCGCGACGAACTGATCTCGGCAGCCCGCGCGCCGCGGGGACTCCTCGACGAGGCCGTCGCCGCCTCGCTCATCTCGTCGGCCGAGCCCTACGACGACGAGGCGCTCGGCGTGTTGAAGGCCCTGGCCGCGCTCCGGGAGGTCGGCATCGAGCCGCGGCACCTCCGCAGCCTCCGGGCGGCCGCCGAGCGCGACGCCGCCCTGATCGACCGGGCGCTCGCGCCCTCCCGCCGACCCGACGCCGCGGGCAAGGCGCGCGTGTCCGAGCGAGCGGCGGAACTCGCCGCACAGCTCGACACCGTGCGCGCCGAAGCGGTGCGCACGGCCCTCGCCAAGCTCGTGCGCTGAGCGCCCGACGCATCCGACGCGCGACACGCCGTGACGTTCGGCCCGATGTGTTTGGTTCGACCCGGTCGGCTCGGTAGCGTGGACGATGCCCCGTCGGGGTGAGGGGCCGAAAGTGAGGGGATCGCATGAGTGAGCTCGACCGGAGCGCGCGCGACCGCTACGACCTCGGACTCCTCTTCACCGACGGCATGCCCGAGCACGAGGACGGCACCGGATACCGCGGGGCCGTCGCTGCCCGCGCGGCCGGCATCAGCTATCGCCAACTCGACTACTGGGCGCGCACGCAACTCGTCGAACCCACCGTGCGCGGGGCCGCGGGCTCCGGTTCCCAGCGGCTCTACGGGTTCCGGGACATCCTCGTCCTGAAGCTCGTCAAGCGCCTGCTCGACACGGGCATCTCCCTGCAGCAGATCCGCACGGCGGTGACCCAGCTTCGGGAGTCGGGCATTCGCGACCTCGCGCAGACCACGCTCATGAGCGACGGCGCGAGCGTGTACCTCTGCACCTCCGATGACGAGGTCATCGACCTCGTCAACCGCGGCCAGGGCGTCTTCGGCATCGCGGTCGGCAAGGTCCTCCGCGAGGTCGAGAACTCACTCGTCGAGCTCGACACGCATCCGGCCGACCCCATGGACGAGCTCGCCGCGCGACGCGGTGAGAAGAGCCGCCGCATCTCCTGACGCGCGCGAGGTTCGCACGCTGCCGGTGCCCTTGCGCCGTCGTCGGCGCGAACAGGCGCATCCCGGTTCACGGTGACGCGTTCACCCGTGCCGAGGCGAGGCCGTCGGGTCGATCGACGGGTTCGCGTCAGCGCGTCGGCGTCTCGATCTCGAGCGGAGCGTTGGAGAACTCGCCGATGCGAGCGGTGCGCAGCACGCGCTCGAGGAGCTGGTCGAAGTTGGCCGACATCTCCTCGGCACTCTCGCCGGGCCACATGTGCAACGGCTTCGCGGCGCCCTGCGCCTGCTGGAGCGACGTGCGCTCGGGCAGCTGGGGCGAGAGCACGAGGGGGCCGAACATGTCGCGGAGCTCCTTGATGCGGAACTGGTGCTCCAACGACTGGACCCGCGCACGGTTCACGATGATGCCGAGCGGCTGGAGACGGGGGGAGAGACCCCGACGGATCTCCTCGATCGCCCGCAGGGCGCGGTCGGCCGCGGCGACCGAGAACAGGCCGGGCTCCGTGACGACGGCGACGCGGTCGCTCGCCGCCCACGCGGTGCGCGTCAGGGCATTCAGCGACGGGGCGCAGTCGATGAGGACGAGCTCGTAGTCGGCCTCGACGTTCGCGAGCGCCTCCTCGAGCTTCCAGATGTCGCGGATCGACGGGTGCGGTCCGTCGAAGTTGATCGCGGACGGGCTGCCGATCATCACGTCGATCGTCGACTGCGGGTTGGAACGGGCCCACCCGCTCGGGGCGATCGCCGAACGGACGATCTTCTCCTTGGGAGAGGCGAGGACGTCGGCGACGTTGAGGTGGCCGGCGACCTGGATGTCCATGCCGGTCGACACGTCGGACTGCGGATCGAGGTCGACGACGAGGGTCCGGACGCCGCGGGCGAACGCCGCCGACGCCAGTCCGAGGGTGACGGTCGTCTTGCCGACACCGCCCTTGAGGGAACTGACGCTGAGTACGTGCACGAACAGATACGCTACCTCTATTGCTTGGGCGAAACCTAAACGTTCGCTGTGCGGAACCCCTCTCACGAAAGGCCTGCATGTTCTCGAAGATTCTGGTTGCCAATCGCGGTGAGATCGCCATTCGAGCGTTCCGCGCGGCCGTCGAACTCGGTGCGAAGACGGTTGCGGTCTATCCCTTCGAGGACCGCAACTCGCTCCACCGGCTGAAGGCGGACGAGGCCTACCAGATCGGCGAACCGGGCCACCCGGTGCGCGCCTACCTCGACGTCTCCGAGATCATCAGGGTCGCCCGCGAGTCCGGCGCCGACGCCATCTACCCGGGCTACGGATTCCTCTCCGAGAACCCCGAACTCGCCGAGGCGGCCGAGGCCGCGGGCATCACGTTCATCGGCCCGAAGAAGGACGTGCTCGAGATGGCGGGCAACAAGGTCACCGCCAAGGAGCACGCGATCGCGGCCGGCGTGCCGGTCCTCAAGTCCACGCCGCCCTCGCGCGACATCGAGGCCCTGGTCGCCCAGGCCGACGAGATCGGCTTCCCGATCTTCGCGAAGGCGGTCGCCGGCGGCGGCGGTCGCGGCATGCGCCGGGTGAACACGAAGGACGAGCTCCGCGGGTCGCTCGAGGAGGCGATGCGCGAGGCCGACAGCGCCTTCGGGGACCCGACCATGTTCCTCGAGCAGGCGGTGCTGCGGCCGCGCCACATCGAGGTCCAGATCCTCGCGGATGCCACGGGCGAGACGGTGCACCTGTTCGAGCGCGACTGCTCGGTGCAGCGGCGCCACCAGAAGGTCATCGAGATCGCGCCCGCCCCGAACCTCTCCGACGACGTGCGGCAGGCGCTGTACCGCGATGCGATCGCCTTCGCCCGGTCGATCGGCTACGTGAACGCCGGCACGGTCGAGTTCCTGCTCGACACGGCGGGCGAGCGAGCCGGTGAGCACGTCTTCATCGAGATGAACCCGCGCATCCAGGTCGAGCACACGGTCACCGAGGAGGTCACCGACGTCGACCTCGTCGTGTCGCAGATGCGCATCGCCGCCGGTGAGACGCTCGCCGAGCTCGGGCTCCAGCAGGGCGACATCCGCCTGCGCGGTGCCGCACTGCAGACCCGTATCACGACGGAGGACCCGACGGCGGGCTTCCGGCCCGACACCGGCAAGATCACGACCTACCGCTCGCCGGGCGGCGCCGGCATCCGCCTCGACGGCGGCACCGTGAACCCGGGTGCGCAGATCAGCCCGCACTTCGACTCCATGCTCGCCAAGCTGACGTGTCGCGCCCGCGACTACCCGTCGGCCGTGGCGAGGTCCAGGCGCGCCCTCGCCGAGTTCCGCATCCGCGGCGTCTCGACGAACATCTCTTTCCTGCAGGCCGTGCTCGACGACCCGGCCTTCGTCGCGGGCGACCTCAGCACCTCCTTCATCGACGAACGTCCCCAGCTGGTGCGCGGTCGCGTGTCCAAGGACCGCGGAACCAAGATCCTCAACTGGCTGGCCGACGTCACGGTCAACCAGCCGAACGGGGCGGCGCCCACCAAGGTGAGTCCCACGGAGAAGCTTCCCAAGCTCGATCTCGCCGCGCCGGCGCCCGCCAAATCCAGGCAGCGCCTCCTCGAGCTCGGCCCCGCCGGCTTCGCCGCGGAGCTCCGCTCGCAGACGCCGCTCGCCGTCACCGACACGACCTTCCGCGATGCGCACCAGTCGCTGCTCGCGACGCGCGTGCGCACGAAGGACCTGGTCGCGGTCGCGCCGTACGTGGCGCGGCTGACGCCCGAGCTGCTCTCGGTGGAGGCGTGGGGCGGCGCGACGTACGACGTCGCGCTCCGCTTCCTCGGCGAGGACCCGTGGGAGCGGCTTGCGTCGCTCCGTGCGGCGCTGCCGAACGTGGCGATCCAGATGCTCCTTCGCGGCCGCAACACGGTGGGATACACGCCCTACCCGACCGAGGTCACCGATGCGTTCGTCCGCGAGGCGGCAGCGACCGGTGTCGACATCTTCCGCATCTTCGACGCCCTGAACGACGTGAACCAGATGCGGCCCGCCATCGACGCCGTGCTGGCGACCGGCACCGCCGTCGCCGAGGTCGCGCTCTGCTACACGGGGGACCTCCTCGATCCCGCCGAGGACCTCTACACGCTCGACTACTACCTCGGCCTCGCCGACCAGATCGTCGACGCGGGCGCGCACATCCTCGCCATCAAGGACATGGCCGGCCTCCTCCGCCCGGCGGCCGCCGAGAAGCTGGTCGCCGCGCTCCGGGAGCGGTTCGACCTGCCGGTGCACCTGCACACGCACGACACCGCGGGCGGCCAGCTCGCGACCCTCCTCGCGGCGAGCCGTGCCGGAGTCGACGCGGTCGACGTCGCGAGCGCGCCCATGGCGGGCACGACGAGTCAGCCGTCGGCGTCCTCGCTGGTCGCGGCCCTCGCACACACCGAACGCGACACCGGGATCTCCCTGCAGGCCGTCGCCGACCTCGAGCCCTACTGGGAGGCCGTGCGCCGCATCTACAAGCCGTTCGAGTCGGGTCTCCCGGGCCCCACGGGCCGCGTGTACCACCACGAGATCCCCGGCGGCCAGCTCTCGAACCTGCGCCAGCAGGCGATCGCCCTCGGACTCGCCGACGACTTCGAGCTCATCGAGGACATGTACGCCGCGGCGAACGAGATCCTCGGGCGCGTGCCGAAGGTGACGCCATCCTCGAAGGTCGTCGGCGATCTCGCCCTGCACCTCGCCGCGGTCAAAGCGGATCCGGCCGACTTCGCCGCGAACCCCGAGAAGTACGACGTCCCCGATTCGGTCGTCGGCTTCATGGCCGGCGAGCTCGGCGACCTGCCGGGCGGTTGGCCCGAGCCGTTCCGCACCAAGGTGCTCGCCGGGCGCGACATCCGCATCGGGGTCACCGAGCTGACCCCTGAGCAGCGCAGCGCGCTCGACGGCGAGAGCCTCGAGCGACGTGCGATGCTCAACAACCTCCTGTTCCCGGCGCCGACCAGGCAGTTCGAGCAGATCAGGGAGCTCTTCGGCGATCTCTCCGCGGTCGACACCCTCGACTACCTCTACGGGCTGCGACAGGGTTCCGAGCATGTCGTCGAGATCGATCGAGGGGTTCGCCTCTACGCCGGACTCGAGGCGATCGGCGAGGCCGATGACAAGGGCATGCGCACCGTCATGACGATCCTCAACGGCCAGCTCCGTCCCGTCTTCGTCCGCGATCGGAGCATCGAGGTCGACTCGCGCGCAGCCGAGAAGGCCGACGCCTCCCAGCCAGGGCACGTCGCGGCGCCGTTCTCCGGCGTCGTCACGCTGCAGGTCGAGCCCGGCACCGAGATCGCCGTCGGCCAGAGCGTCGCGAGCATCGAGGCCATGAAGATGGAGGCCGCGATCACCTCGCCGATCGCGGGCGTGATCGAGCGCGTCGCGATCCCGAAGACCCAGCAGGTGGAGGCAGGGGACCTCCTCGTGGTCGTCCGTCCGCTGTAGGCTGGGCGAGAGCCCGCGGTGACGCGCGCTCATGTTCGCACTGAGGAGGGGATTCGGTGGCTGACAATTCAGGAGCAGATCGCACGGGTATTCGACGCACCGGTCGGAGCGCGTCGGCGGAGCGGCCCGACGCGGGCGGCGCCCACACCGCGGGCGCCATTCCCGACAGCTTGAACATCCGGGTCGACCTGCCCCCGGCACCACGCCCGGTCATGCCCGACGACGAGGTGGCCGTGGCCATCGATGACGTCGCGGTCGACCCGGGCGGCCTCGCCGGCGGGCCGAGCACGACCTCCGTCGACGTGATGACGCCCGCGCTCTCGGGCGCGTATCGCGGGGGAGCGCACTCCGACGCATCGCCCTACGGCGCTCTCCTCGCGGCGGATGCGTCGAAGACGCGTCGGGAGCGCGTGAGCACCGACACCGGGAGCCACGTCGCGATCGTGGACGTCCCGTCGGATGATGCCACGCCACCGGAGGTGCCCGAGACGTCGGAGTCCCTGACGGCCGATCGCTTGATCGACCTGAACCGCACGACGAGGCCGGCCCCGCATGGCGGCTTCAACCGCTTCATCTACGAGGCGTCGCTGCACTTGGTGAACCTCGGCGACTCCGCGAAGGCGAAGGCGTACAAGGAGCTCAGCGCTCGCATCCAGCGCCGCTTCGACGGTGGCGCGCGCTTCGTCCCGGTCCTGACCCGGAAGGGCGGCGTCGGCAAGACCACCATCACGGCGCTGCTGGGCATGGCGCTCGCGAACGCGCGTGACGATCGCATCATCGCGATCGACGCCAACCCCGATCGCGGAACGCTCGCCGAGCGCGTCGATCGCCAGACGCGCGAGACCGTTCGCGACGTCGTCACGAAGGCCCCGTCCATCGGCGGCTACACCGACTTCTCGGCCTTCGTCTCGCGCGACGAGACCAGGCTCGACATCCTCGCTTCCGACACCGACCCGACCCTCTCCGAGGCGTTCGACGACGACGACTACAACGTGGTCGCCGGCCTGGCAGCCAGGTACTACTCGCTCGTCCTCACCGACTGCGGCACCGGGATCGTCCACTCCGTCATGCGCGCGACCCTGCAGCGCGCCGACTCGATCGTGATCGTCTCCGGCGGCAGTGTCGACGAGGCCCGACTCGCATCCGAGACGCTCACCTGGCTCGAGGCGAACGGCTACGGCGACCTCGTCCGCAACGCCGTCGTGGCGATCAACCTGGCGACGCAGGGCACGCACCTGGTCAAGGTCGACGAGATCGAGGCCCATTTCCAGTCCCGGGTCCGCGAGATCGTACGCATCCCCTACGACCCCCAACTGGCCGCCGGTTCCGTGGTGCACTGGGACGAACTCCGTCCCATCACGCGCCACGCCGCACGCGAGCTCGCCGCGCTCGTCGTGGAGGGGCTGCCGGTCGACCGTGGCGGCCACTGAAACGGAGCGGCATTGCCGGAACGTCCCATTCGCCTGTTCGGCGACCCTGTCCTGAAGACCATCTCAGCCCCTGTCGAACAGGTCGATGACGGTGTCCGTGCGCTCGTCGCCGACCTCGTCGACAGCGTGCGCGTGCCCGGCCGGGCCGGCGTCGCCGCCTCGCAGATCGGGGTGAACCTCCGCGCGTTCAGCTACAACGTCGACGGCGAGGTCGGCTACATCCTGAACCCGGTGCTCGTGGAGACCTCCGGCGAGCTCGAGCTGCTCGACGAGGGGTGCCTCTCGGTTCCCGGACTCTGGCAGAAGACCCCCCGGTACCCCTTCGCCCGCGTGCGGGGCATCGACCTCGACGGCAACGAGATCGAGGTCTCCGGCTCCGGGCTGATGGCCCAGGCGCTCCAGCACGAGACCGACCACCTCGACGGCCTCCTCTACCTCGACCGCCTCGAGAAGGACGAGCGCCGGGCGGCGATGCGTGCCGTGCGCGAGTCGGACTGGTTCTGAGTCGATCGGCCGAACGGTCGGCTCGACGAACGACGGGCCCCGCAGCAGCAGCTGCGGGGCCCGTCGTGTCGAGCTCGATCAGCGGATGATCGAGTGGCCCTCCGTCGCGGGGGCACCGGTGTACATCGCCTCGATCTGCGGCGCGAAGTCCGAGAGGATGACGTTCCGCTTGATGCTGAGCTTCGGCGTGAGGTGTCCGCTCGCCTCTGTGAGGTCGATCGGCAGGATCGCGAACTTCCGGATCGACTCGGCGCGCGAGACGGTCTCGTTCGCGGTGTCGATCGCGCGCTGCACCTCGGCGAGCACCGCCGGGTTCACCGCCGCCTCCTCGACGCTCATGCCGGCGTCTTCGCCGTTGTTGTTGAGCCAGACGGGGAGCATCTCGGGGTCGAGCGTGACGAGCGCCGAGATGAACGGCTTCTGGTCGCCGACCACGACGACCTGACCGACCAGCGGGTTCGCGCGGATGGGGTCCTCGAGCGCGGCGGGGGCGACGTTCTTGCCGCCGGCCGTCACGATGATCTCCTTCTTGCGTCCCGTGATGGTGAGGAAGCCCTCGTCGTCGAACGACCCGAGGTCGCCGGTCTTGAACCACTCGCCGTCGAACGCCTCTGCCGTGGCCTCAGGGTTGTTCCAGTACTCCTTGAAGACGTCGACGCCCTTCACCTGGATCTCGCCGTCGTCGGCGATGCGCACGGAGACGCCGGGCAGTGCCGGCCCGACGGTGCCGATCTTCGAACGGGTCGTGAGGTTCACCGTCGCGGGGGCAGTCGTCTCGGTGAGGCCGTAGCCCTCGAGGATCGTGATGCCGAGCGCGTGGTAGAAGTGACCGAGTCGCGGACCGAGGGGAGCCGAACCCGACACGGCGTACTTCACGTTGCCGCCCATGGCGGTGCGGAGCTTGGAGAAGACGAGCGTGTCGTACAGCTTGAACTTGAGTTTCATGCCGAGCGAGATCGGCGTGCCGGCCTCCTTCGCCGTGGAGTACGCCACGGCGGTCTCGGCGGCGGCCCGGAAGATCTTGCCCTTGCCACCGGCCTCGGCCTTCTGCTCCGAGACGTTGTAGACCTTCTCGAACACGCGGGGCACGGCCAGGAGGAAGGTCGGCTTGAAGCTCGCGAGCGAGGGCAGCAGCTGACGGGTGTCGGCCTGGTGGCCGACGCGGACCCCGGCGTGCACCGAGAGCACGGCGATGAAGCGGGCGAACACGTGCGCGGTCGTGATGAACAGCAGCGTGGACGCGCCGTTCGGGTCGAGCACGACGTCCTTCAGCGCCACCGCGGCGTTGCGGGAGAGCTCGACGAAGTTCGAGTGGGTCAGCACGCAGCCCTTGGGCTTGCCGGTCGATCCCGACGTGTAGATGAGGGTCGCGATGTCGGAGCCCGATGCCAGGTTGCGGCGACGCTCGATCTCCTCATCGGGCACGGATGCGCCGGCCGCGGCCAGCTTGTCGAGGTCGCCGAGGTCGATCTGCCAGACGTTGCCGATGGCGGGCAGGTCGGGGTGCACCTCGTCGAAGCGGGTGAAGTGGTCGGCGGTCTCGAGGATGACGCCGACGGCCCCGGAGTCACTGAGGCTCCAGCGCACCTGCGCCGGGGAGTTGGTCTCGTACACGGGCACGAGGATGCCGCCGGCGAACCACATCGCGAAGTCGATGAGGGTCCACTCGTAGCGGACCTTGCTCATGAGGCCGATCTTGTCGCCCGGCTGGACGCCGGCCGCGACGAAGCCCTTCGCGAGGGCGACCACCTGTCGGTGGAACTCGCGGGTGGTCACGGGGGACCAGCCGCCGTCGGCCGTCGGCAGGGAGAACAGGACGGAGTCGGGAGTCGCCGCGACGCGCTGGACCAGGAGGTCCGTCACGTTCGCTTCGGGATCGGCTGGGACCACGACGGGGGTATCGAACTGGATCACGGTAGCTCCTTCGGCACCGGTAAGTCGTACAAGGGGGTAACGGTCGGCGTAGGGGGTGACCGGTCTACTACACTCTAGTGGTTGCCCTGCGCCCCCGCCCGTGCGGCCGGCCGGCGGGTGATCCGCAAGCTCCCACCCCACGGAAAGGCGATCCACCGTGCACGCGATCGGCATCGACATCGGCGGAACCAAGATCGCTGGGGCGGTCGTCGACGAGGCGGGTGCGATCGTCAGGCACGAGCGGGTGCCCACCCCCGCCGGTGATGCCGCGCTGCTCGAGGACGCGGTCGTCGAGATGATCCAGACCCTCTCCGAGGGCGTGGACGCGTCGGATGTCGCGGTCGGCGTCGCCGCCGCCGGGTTCATCGACGCGGCGCAGTCGACGGTCTACTACGCACCGAACATCGACTGGCGCAACGAGCCGTTCCGCGCGAAGCTCGAGGCGCGCGTCGGCGGCACCGTCGTGGTCGACAACGACGCGAACGCCGCCGGCTGGGCCGAGTTCCGGTTCGGTGCGGGCCGGCTCGTGAGCGACATGGTCATGCTGACCATCGGCACCGGCGTCGGCGGCGCGATCGTCTCGGGCGACCGCCTGTTCCGGGGCGGGTTCGGTGCGGGCGCCGAGCTCGGGCACCTCCGCGTCGTGCCCGGCGGGCTTCCGTGCGGGTGCGGCCAGCGCGGCTGCCTCGAGATGTACGGCTCGGGTCGCGCGCTGCTGAGGCTGGCGAACGAGATCGCGGATGCCGGTGGCATCGGCCTGCAGCTCTCGCGAGCCCGTGATGCGAACGGCGCCCTCGACGGCGGCATCGTCGGCGCCATGATCGAGTCCGAGGACCCCGGGGCGATCGCCGCCCTGCGCCAGCTCGGGCACTGGCTCGGCGAGGCGGCGGCGTCGCTGTCGGCCGTGCTCGACCCCCAGCTCTTCGTCTTCGGCGGCGGCGTCGCCTCCGCGGGGGAACTCCTGCTCGGGCCGGTCCGCGAGGCCTTCGTCGAGCACCTCCCGGCCCGTGGGTACCACCCGGAGCCCGACTTCGTCATCGCCGAACTCGTCAACGACGCCGGCGTGGTCGGCGCGGCCGACCTCGCCCGGGTCTGGGTGTCCGAGCACGCCTGACCGCGTCGGCGGTAGGGTTTGAGCGGCGGGAAGGACGGCCGATGTTCTACTGGATCATGAAGCACATCGTGGTGGGGCCGATCCTGCTCGCGATCTTCCGTCCCTGGATCGTCGGGCTCGAGAACGTGCCGAAGACCGGTCCCGTCGTGCTCGCGAGCAACCATCTCTCCTTCATCGACTCGATCTTCCTCCCGCTCGTCGTCGATCGTCAGGTCGTGTTCCTCGCGAAGAGCGAGTACTTCACCGGCAAGGGCCTCAAGGGCTGGGCGACGAAGATGTTCTTCCAGGCCGCGGGCCAGCTGCCCATCGACCGGTCAGGGGGCAAGGCCTCCGAGGCATCCCTCGAGACCGGACTCCGCGTGCTCGGCGGCGGCGGCATCCTCGGCATCTACCCGGAAGGCACGCGCAGCCCCGACGCCCGCCTCTACCGTGGCCGCACGGGCGTCGCGCGCATGGTGCTCGAGGCCGGCGTGCCAGTCATCCCCGTCGCGATGATCGGCACGGAGACGGTCATGCCCATCGGCACGAGGCTGCCCAAGGTGCGGCGCATCGGCATCATCATCGGCGAGCCGATCGACTTCACCAGGTTCGACGGACTCGAGGGCGATCGCTTCGTGTTGCGTTCCGTGACCGATGAGCTCGTGCACTCCCTCCGCTCCCTGAGCGGGCAGGAGTACATCGACGTGTACGCCAGTTCGGTGCGGGAGCAGCGCGCCACGCAATCGCGGTAGGCTCGAATTCGCGGTGGCACGACTCGTGCCACCGATCTCGTTTCCCCCGGCCATCGCGCCCCGAACCCTCAGGACATACCCGTGGTACAGCTCGTCGAGCCCGTCGTCAATGCAGATCCCTCCGTGATCGACGGCCTCGACTATTGGCGGACCCTGCCGATCAAGCAGCAGCCGGTCTGGCCCGACTCCGTGGCCGCGGCCGCGGCATCCGCCGAGCTGGCGTCGCTTCCCCCGCTGGTGTTCGCCGGTGAGGTCGACAACCTCCGCGACCGCCTGGCTGCGGCATCCCGGGGCGAGGCGTTCCTCCTCCAGGGCGGCGACTGCGCCGAGACCTTCGCCGGAGCGACGGCGGACCAGATCCGCAACCGGGTCAAGACGGTGCTGCAGATGGCCGTCGTCCTCACCTACGGCGCCTCGATGCCCGTGGTGAAGATGGGCCGCATGGCGGGGCAGTTCGCCAAGCCCCGATCGAGCGACACCGAGACCCGCGGCGACGTCACGCTTCCGGCGTACCGGGGCGACATCGTGAACGGCTACGACTTCACGCCGGAATCGCGCCAGGCCGACCCCGCTCGACTGGTGCGCGGCTACCACATGGCCGCGTCGACCCTGAACCTGATCCGCGCGTTCACGCAGGGCGGCTTCGCGGACCTCCGCCAGGTGCACTCCTGGAACCAGGGCTTCGCGGCGAATCCGGCGAACGCCCGGTACGAGATCATGGCGCGCGACATCGATCGGGCCGTGAAGTTCATGGACGCGTGCGGCGCGGACTTCGAGGCGCTGCGGCACACCGAGTTCTTCACCGGCCACGAGGGCCTGCTCATGGATTACGAGCGGCCCATGACGCGCATCGACTCCCGCACCGGCACGCCGTACGACACTTCGGCGCACTTCATCTGGATCGGTGAGCGCACGCGGGACCTCGACGGCGCGCACGTCGACTTCCTGTCGCGGGTGCGCAACCCCATCGGCGTGAAGCTCGGCCCGACCACCTCGCCCGAGACGATGTTCGAACTCATCGACAAGCTCGACCCGAACCGCGAGCCGGGCCGGCTCACGTTCATCACGCGCATGGGTGCCGGCAAGATCCGCGACGGACTGCCGCCCCTGCTCGACGCCGTCAAGGCGAGCGACGCGATGCCGCTCTGGGTCACCGACCCGATGCACGGCAACGGCATCACCACGCCGAACGGCTACAAGACGCGTCGTTTCGACGACGTGGTCGACGAGGTCAAGGGGTTCTTCGAAGCGCATCGCGCCGCCGGGACGAACCCCGGCGGCATCCACGTCGAGCTCACCGGGGACGACGTCACGGAGTGCCTCGGCGGCTCGGAGCACATCGACGAAGAGGCGCTCGCGACGCGCTACGAGTCGCTCTGCGATCCTCGCCTGAACCACATGCAGTCCCTGGAGCTCGCGTTCCTCGTGGCCGAGGAGCTCTCGGCCCGCTGATCGCCGGCGCAGCATCCGGTCATGATCGATCGGATGCTGCGTTCGGCGCGCCCGGTTCCGCAGCACGTGCGGCGTGCACGATCGCCGCCGGTGAGCAGGGGATCGCGTCATCCATCGATGGCGACGTGGACCGGAAGGCCGGTCGCGCCGTCAGAATCCGGCGAAGTTCACCGAGACGCTCGAGCCGCGCAGCGCCGTCTCGCCCGCGGCCGGGGTCGTCTTCGAGACGACGAACAGCGACGGCGCGATGTCGACCGCGGCGTTGTAGTCGACCACGAACCCGGCATCGCGGAGTTCGGCGCCCGCGTCCTCCCAGTTCTTGCCGACGACGTCGGGGATCGCGACGAGGTCCGGTCCCTTCGAGACGGTCAGCACCACGGTCGATCCGGGGACCATCGGGTCTTCGGTCCAGTCGGCGGTCTTCACGTGGTCGGCCGGCACCTCGGCGTCGAACACCGGGTCGTTGTACGTCACCGTGAGTCCGGCATCGACGAGCCGCGTCTCCGCCTCGCCGGCGGGGAGGCCCTCGACCGGCGGGACCCGCCCGACGGAGACGACGAGCGTGAGCTCGCCCTGCTCGGCGTACTGCTCGGGTGCGGGGGCGCCGTCGGCGTCGAGCACGGCGATGACCGAGCCGGACTCGACGTCACCCGAGAACTGCTCGACCGGAGCCTCGGCCACGGCGAAGGCGGCGAGCTGGGCGCGCGCGTCGGCCTCTGGAAGGCCGGTCACCTGCGGCACGGGGATGATCGCCGGCCCGGTCGAGACGTAGAGCGTGACCTCGGATCCGCGATTGACCTGCTCGCCCTCGGCCGGATCGGTTCCTGACACGGATCCTGCGGGGACGACCGGATCGTTGCGTTCGGCCTGCGCGACCGTGAGCCCGGCACCTTCGAGCTCGGCGCGGGCCTCCTCCACGGACATCCCGCTCGTCGCGGGGACCTGCGCGTACGAACCGGGTCCGCTGCCGAAGTACCATCCCGTCCCGGCTGCGAGTCCGGTGAGCAGGAGCACGAGGGCGAGGATCCAGTACCCACGGCGACGACGCCGCGCCGCGGCCGTCGTCAGCGCCGCGGCGTCAGGTCCGCCGCCATCGGCATCGGACAACGGGGGAGTCTCGGGCGCGGTCGCGACGCCGCGGGTGCCCGCCACGCCGAGCACGGTCGTCGCCGCCGTCGGGGTCGCCTGTGCGGGCATGCTGGAGAGCACCATGGTCGCGTTCACCGGGCCGGCGAAGCCGCCACGGATCGCGGGCTCGACCTCCCGCAGGCGGTCGAGCATCTCCTTGGCGTCGCGCGGGCGCCCTTCGGGGTCGCGCGTCGTCGCCCAGAGGACGAGTTCATCGAGCTCGGCCGGCACGGTGGGGTTCTTGCTGCTCGGCATCGGGACCTGGTCGTTCGCGTGCTGGTACGCGATGGCCATGGGGGCCTCGCCGACGTACGGCTGCTCGCCGGTGAGCATCTCGTACATCATGATGCCGACCGCGTAGATGTCGCTCCTGGCATCTGCGACGCCGCGGGTCACCAATTCCGGCGACAGGTACGCGATCGTGCCGAGCAGGGCCTGCCCGGTCGCCGTGTTCGCGCTGGCGGCCCGCGCGAGGCCGAAGTCGCCCAGCTTGATGCGCCCGTCGTCGGCGAGGAGCACGTTCTCGGGCTTCAGGTCGCGGTGCACGATGCCGGCTTTGTGGGCCGCCGCGAGGCCGGCGAGCACCGCGTCCATGATGTCGGTCGTCTGCTCGGGGGTGAGCCGCTTGTAGTCCTTCAGCAGGTCTCTGAGGGTGATGCCGGGGAGGTACTCCATGACGAGGTACGCCATGTCGGAGTCCTGCCCCTGGTCGAACACGTTCACGACGTTCGGGTGCGCCAGGCGTGCGGCGGAGCGCGCCTCCTGGACGAACCGGGTCTTGAAGGTGTTGTCGTCGGCGAGGTGGCCGTGCATGATCTTGATCGCGACCCGGCGCTCGAGCCTGAGGTCGGTCGCGAGGTAGACGGTGGCCATGCCTCCGCGCGCGATGCGCGAGCGCACCTGGTACCGGCCGTCGATGAGACGGCCGATCATCGGGTCGACGGGCGCGGTGGTCACCAGACGAGTGTACGAACTCGCGCATGCCTCGGGCCGACTACACACCGATGGCGGCACGATCGAAACGGGTTCGTGATCCGGCGGATGCCGCGAGGCCGGCCTTCCCGCCCCCGGAAGGACTCCCGGCGCGGGCTGCGGGTCAGCCGAGCTCGGCGAGCCATGCGCGAGCGGCCGTCACCCACTTGGCGTAGTGGGCCGGGTGCGCCGACTTCTGGACGGCCTGGGCCGCGGCATCCGCAGGCATGGCCTCCCACCCGTCGATATCCAGCAGGCCGGGGGCCACGCCGACGTTGGGGCCGTCGGGTCCGCCGTAGAACGCACGCGCCGCGCGCACGGGGTCCATGACCTGCTCGGGCGTGCCCCATCCCTGGCTCGGGCGTTGCTGGAAGAGGCCGAGCGAGTCGCGATCGCCGGAGGCCACGTTGCGCAGACCCGATTCCTGCGCCGCGGCGACCAGCGCCGCGAGGATGCCGGCGTCGGACACGCCGGTCTGCCGGCCCACCTCGATGACGACCCGCGCATTCTGGCGCATCTCCTCGGTGAGGGTCGCCGGTCGATCCGGTTCCGGGGCGGGGGGCTTCGGCGGTGCGGCGGGGGCGGCCGGAGCAGTCTCCGCGACGGGCGTCGCCACCACGGGCTCGGATACCGGAAGCGGTTGCGCCGTGGAGGAGGCGACGCCTCCCGAAGGGGGAAGCACGATCGACTCGCCGGGGAAGATCAGGCTCGACCGGCCGAGGCCGTTCGCGCTGAGGACCTGAGCCACCTCGAGGCCGTAGCGCTCGGCGATGCCGCTGACGGTGTCGCCGGCGACGACGGTGTGGCGCGCGAGGTCGGGTGCAGGGGGCGGTGCGTCGACGGCGGGCGGGGCTCCGCCGGGAAGTGCGAGCCGCTGACCCGGGAAGATGAGGCTCGACCAGCCGAGGCCATTGGCGGCGAGGATCTCCGCCGTCGCCAGGCCGTAGCGTTCCGCGATGCCGCTGATCGTGTCGCCCTCGGCGACGGTCACCTCCGCGGGCGCGGCGAGGGCGGCGACGGATGCGGCGGCCTTCGCCCCGGGCGCGATCGCCTTGGCCTTGGCCTGCCTCTTGGAGGTCTGCGGGGCGGCCTCCGCCGGCTGGACGATGCCGAGCGTCACGGCGAGTGCCCCGACGAACGCCACCGGGAGCGTGATCACGCGCCGGATGCCGCCGCGCCGCCGTCGTGCCCGGCCGCGCTCGCGCCGCGTGGTGGCGGGTTCCTGCTCGGCGGGCGTTTCGGTTTCGCGCGGTCGGTCCACTCCGGTCCGGTCGGCTCGGTTCGCCATGCTGCCCCCTCCGCCGACCCCCATCGGCTTCGGCGCCAACGTTTCACAGCAGGTGTGGCGTGTCAACGTCATCTGCGCGTGTCCTGCGGATGGCGGTTCCGGCGGAGCCCCCGCGCTGGCTAGGCTGGAAGGGTGACCGATGCGACTGCGCCCGATGCGAACGCCACGGAGTGGCTGACCGTGCCCGACCTCGTCGAACTGTTCGATTCGACGCCGAGCCGCGTCCGTCGGTTGATCGACGACCGCCACCTGCTCGCGGCACGCATCGACGGCGTGCTCAAGGTTCCGGCCGATTTCATCCGCGACGGCGCGCCGCTGCCCGAACTCCACGGCACGGCGATCGTGCTCGGCGACGGCGGTTTCAGCGACACCGAGGCCCTCGACTGGCTGCTGAGCGTCGACGACAGCCTCGGCACGACGCCGATCGCGGCGCTGCGCGCCGGACGCAAGGCCGAGGTCCGACGGGTGGCGCAGGCGCTCGCCTGACCTCGGCGCTCGACGTCCGAGCATCCGCCGCCCGACCGGCTCCCGCCGGATCAGCTCGTGCGCCGGCTCACCGTCGTCGCGAGCGCGTCGAGTTCGGTCCGCGCAACGTCACTGACCGGCGCATCGGCGAGTGCGGCGCGCGCCCGGCCGACCTCGTTCGCGATGAGCTGCTCGATCTCGTCGGCGGCGCCGCAGTCGAGGATCGTCCGTTGCAGCATCCGGATCTGGGCCTCGTCGAGTTCGGGGTCGCCGAGGAGTTCGTCGAGCAGTCCTCGCGGCCCAGGTGCCAATCGCTCGCGTGCCGCGGCGATGAGCATGGTGCGCTTGCCCTCGCGGAGATCGTCGCCGCTGGGCTTGCCGGTGACCTCCGGGTCCCCGAACACGCCCAGGAGGTCGTCGCGCAGCTGGTACGCGATGCCGAGCGGAAGGCCGAAGGCGCGGAGCGCCTCGATCTGCGATGGCGTCCCGCCGGCGATGAGCCCGCCGAGCGCGAGCGGCGCCTCGACCGAGTACTTCGCGGCCTTGAACGTGATGACGCGTTCGGCGATCACGCGCTGCTCGTCGTCGCGACGCTGGTGCCAGGACTGCTCGGCCAAGATGTCGAGGTACTGGCCCGCGGTCACCTCGGTGCGCATGCGCACGTACTCGGCTCGCGCGGCCGCCGCCGCGTTGCGGTCGGGCATCGGGTCGAGGCCCTCGTCGAGCAGTTCGTCGCTCCAGCCCAGGAGGAGGTCGCCGAGGAGGATGGCGGAGGCGGTGCCGAAGTCGTCGCTGCGTCGCAGCCAGCCCGCCTCGGCATGCGTCCGCTCGAAGAGCCGGTGCGCCGAAGGGGCTCCGCGCCGCGTGTCGGACCGGTCGATGATGTCGTCGTGGATGAGCGCCGCGGCGTGGAAGAGTTCGAGTGCCGCGGCCGCCGAGACGATGGGCGCGAGGTCCCGGGGCTCGTCGTCGGCGAACGGGTCGAACCCGGCGCCGCTCACGGCCTCCCAGCCCCAGTAGCAGAACAGCGCGCGGAATCGCTTGCCGCCGCTGAGAAAGCGCCTTGAGAACTCGTCGAGCGGCTCCAGGTCGGGGCTGATCGAGCGGAGAATGGACGTGCGCTCGTCGAGGAACGAGTCGATGCGCGTTTGAACAAGATCGACAAGTCGAGAACCATGAGCCACCCGCCTAGCCTAGCGAGGCCGCGCGGCGCTAGAATGTCCCCGGATGCGTCGGTCCCGAGCCTGAGGGGAAAGAGATGCCGCTTTCAGAGCAGGAGCAACGTCTTCTCGAGGAGATGGAGCGGAACCTCTACCGCAATGATGCGGACTTCGTCCATGCGGTCGGAGGGGTACGCGGGCGACGCCCGAACTATCGCGCGATCGTGCTCGGCGTGCTGCTCGCCGTCGCGGGCGCCGGTGCGCTCATCGCCGGAGTCGCGTTGCAGGCCCTCATCATCGGGGTCGTCGGGTTCGCGCTGATGTTCGCGGGGGTGCTCGTCGCCATCACGCCGTCCAAGCGCGGCGCCGCCACTCCGGCCCCCGCCGAGAGCGGGCCGTCCGCCAGTAAGCCCAAGGGCCAGCAGTCGGCGGGCTTCATGGACCGGCTGAACGACCGCTGGGACCGCCGCCAGGAGCGCGGCGACTAGCCCTCCACCTTCCTCCACGCCTGAACGGGTCGATCTGCGGATCGGCCCGTTTCGTCGTTTCCGGACGCCGTTTTCGGCCGTGTCGAACGGCCGGTGCCCGGACCGGCGTGCTCCCGCCGGCGTTCCCGACAGGAGCGCAGCGTCGAGACCGGCCGTGGCACGGCCGGAATCTCCCGGACACTCCCGGGTCAGGCGCGTTTGCTTCACCTTCCTCCACCCACGGGATCCGCTTGTTCTCGGCGATCTCAAGCGGCCATGCCGCTCCGCGCCGCCATCAGTCGTTGATCGGTGGATGAGAGTGGAGTAAAGTGGGGACACCTGGATCCTGGTCGGAGGAAAGGGGGTGGTGCGGTGTTCCTCGGGACCTACGAGCCGAAGCTCGATGAGAAGGGCCGCGTCATTCTTCCGGCCAAGTTCCGAGAGGAGCTCTCGACCGGACTCGTGCTCACGCGCGGTCAGGAGCGCTGCATCTACGTGTTCAGCGCGCGCGAGTTCGAGCAGATCAACGAGAAGATCCGCCAAGCCCCGGTGACGAGCAAGCAAGCGCGCGACTACATGCGCGTCTTCCTGTCGGGTGCATCTGCGGAGACCCCCGACAAGCAGCACCGGATCACCGTCCCCGCGACGCTTCGCAGCTACGCGGGCCTCGGCCGAGACCTCACGGTCATCGGTGCTGGCAGCCGGGTGGAGATCTGGGATGCCACGGCGTGGCAGACGTACCTCGCTGAACAGGAGGCGGCCTTCGCAGACACGGCGGAGGAGGTGATTCCCGGGCTCTTCTAGCCCGGCGGGTTGCGACTCCCAGCCGTGCGCGCCTGCTGCACTTCCCCGCAACAGGACGAACGGATGGGCATCGGAATCCGTCGGACACGAACCCGAAGGCATCATGGACATCGAACACATCCACACCCCGGTCATGCTCGAGCGGACGCTCGAGCTCCTCGAACCCGCCCTGGCGCGCGATGGCGCGGTCGCGGTCGACGCGACGCTCGGCATGGGCGGCCACACCGCGGCCATGCTGGAGCGGTTCCCCGGCCTCACGGTCGTCGGACTCGATCGCGACACCGACGCCCTGGCGATCGCGCGAGAGCGCCTCGCGAGGTTCGGCGATCGCGCGCGCTTCGTCCACACCGTGTACGACGGCATCGCCGAGGCGGTCCGCTCGGAGGGGTTCGACGAGGTCGACGCCGTGCTCTTCGACCTCGGCGTCTCCTCGCTGCAGCTCGACCGGGCCGAGCGCGGATTCGCCTATTCGAAGGATGCGCCGCTGGACATGCGCATGGACGGCACCACGGGGCGCACCGCGGCCGACATCGTGGCGACGTACTCCGAGGTGGAACTGCGCCACATCTTCCAGGACTTCGGTGAGGAGAAGCTCTCCGGGCGCTACGCCAAGGCCATCGTGCAGGCGAGGGAGTCCCAGCCCATCACACGGTCGTCCGAGCTCGTGGCGATCATCACCGCGGCGACGCCGGTCGCGGTCCAGCGCCAGGGCCACCCCGCCAAGCGGGTGTTCCAGGCGCTCCGCATCGAGGTCAACGAGGAGCTCTCCGTGCTCCAGCGCGCCATGCCGGCCGCGCTCGAAACGCTGAACGTCGGCGGACGCATCGTCGTCTTGGCCTACCAGTCGCTCGAGGATCGCATCGTCAAGCGCGTGCTCCAGGCGGCGACCTCCTCGTCCGCCCCTGCGGGACTCCCGATGGAACTGCCCGAGCATCGACCGCTGTTCAAGCTCCTCGTGCGGGGCGCGGAACTGGCCGGTGAAGCGGAGCAGGCGGAGAACCCCAGGGCCAAGCCCGTGCGACTCCGCGCGGCCGAGCGCGTCAGGAGGGCGTCATGACCGCACTTCCGATCCACGGTGCGCCGGCTCCGGCCCGGCGCCGCGCCTGGGTCCCCGAGGTCCTCCGGCCCGTGCCCGACGGCGCGACCCGGCCGAAGCCACGACTCGCCTATGCGGTGATCGCGATCAGCGGCGTCGTCGTGATCGCGCTCGCCCAGCTCCTCCTCTCGATCGCCGTCACGCAGGGCGCCTACGAGATCGACGGGTACGAGACGAGCCGCGCGACGCTCTCGCGAGAGCAGCAGAAGCTGTCCGAAGACCTCGACCGCGTGCAGTCGCCCCAGTACCTGGCGAAGAACGCCGAGGCGCTCGGCATGGTGCCGAACACGAACCCGGTGTTCCTGCGCCTCAGCGACGGAGCCGTGCTCGGACAGCCCGCGAGTGCGGGCGCCGCCGCCGCGGCATCCGCCGCACTCGTCCCGAATGCGCTGATCGACGGCGTGCCGCTCGTGACCGAGCAGCAGGCGGGGGAGACTGCACCCGGAGGGGGACAGGGTGCCGCGGTCGGTGCGCCGGCCGCGGAGGCCGCGGTCCCGCCGCCGCCCCCGGCGAGCGAGTCGCTCCCGACGCCGACCACGCACTGATCCACCGCACCACCTGAAAGGCCGCAGATGAATCGCGTGAGCAGACATCCGATGCGGCGAATCCTCGCGGCGGGCGTGCTCCTCGTGCTGCTCGTGGGCGTGTTCGTCGTCCGGCTCGTCGACATCCAGGTCGTGCGGGCGGCGGCGCTCAACGAGCAAGCCGATGAGGTGCGCTCGACCGAACCGATCCCGGTGTTCGGCACCCGAGGCGACATCGTCGACCGCAACGGCACGGTGCTCGCCGACAGCGTGATGCGCTACGACGTCGCCCTCTCGCCGAAGAACGCGAAGAAGGGCCCCGTCGCCCGCGAGGAGCCGGATCCCGCCGACCCGTCCAAGAAGATCCGGGTCGAGGTGCCGCTCGAGCAGACCGCGGCCGAACTCGGCGAGGTCGTCGGCCTCACCGGAGACCAGGTGCTCGGCATCATCACCGCGGCGCTCGCGGAGAACCCGGACTCCGACTTCGAGTACGTCGCGAAGACCATCGACGTCGACACGTACGAGAAGGTCCGAGCACTCGACATCCCGTGGGTCGTGCAGTATCCGCACCCCAGCCGCAGCTACCCGAACGGGGCCGTCGCCGGCAACCTCCTCGGCTTCGTCGATTTCGACGGCGCACCGGGGGCCGGGCTCGAGCTCGGCGAGGACGAATGCCTGGCGAGCGAGAACGGCGAGGTGACGTTCATCCCGAGCCTCGAGGACTGGGTCGAGATCCCGGGCACCGAGGTCGTCCACAAGCAGGCGAAGGACGGCGGCACGCTGAAGCTCACCATCGACTCCGACCTGCAGTGGGAGGTGCAGCGCATCGCGGAGGCGCAGCGCCTCGCGCTCGGGGCCGAGTGGGCCACGGTGACCGTCATGGAGGCGAAGACGGGCAAGCTCCTCGCGGTGGCGGACGTTCCGACGGTCGACCCGAACGCTCCCTCCGAGACCGCCGAGGCCGATCGCGGTTCGCGGACCTTCACCGCGCCGTTCGAGCCTGGCTCGACGTTCAAGGCGGTGACCGCGGCATCCGTCATCGACGACGGCAAGGCGAACCCGCTCAGCCAGGTGATGGCCGGATACTCCTACGACGCTCCGAACGGTGCGAACTTCCGGGACAGCTTCTACCACGACGACATGCCGTACACGCTCACGGGTGCGCTGATCGACTCCTCGAACACCGCGACGGCCATGTTCGGCGAGCAGATGTCCGATCAGGTGCGGTTCGAGTACATGCAGAAGTTCGGCTTCGGCGCCGTGAGCGAGGTCGGGTTCCCGGCCGAGGAATCCGGAGACCTCAACGGCGGACCCGAGGAATGGGACAACCAGACCAAGTACACGACCATGTTCGGCCAGGGCCTGACCACGACGGCCATCCAGATCGCCAGCGCATACCAGACCATCGCGAACGGCGGCGTCCGGATGCCGGTGCAGCTCGTCGAGAGCTGCACCGACGCCGAGGGCGAGGTGACCGAGACGAAGCAGGAGGGCTCGCGGGTCATCAGCGAGAAGGCGGCCGACGAGACCAGCCAGATGCTCGAGCAGGTCTATACCAAGGGTTGGCTCAAGGACCAGTGGAACATCCCCGGGTACCGCGTCGCCGCGAAGACTGGCACCGCGCAGGTTCCCGACGGCAACGGCGGCTACCGCAAGGAGTACCTCGTCTCGGTCTCCGGCTTCGCACCGGCGGACGACCCCGAGTTCGTCGTTTCGGTGAGCTACATGAATGCCGTTAAGATGAATTCGTCCGCCGCATCCGCTCCCGTGTTCCAACAGGTCATGAGCCAGGTGCTGAAGAAGTATCGGACCATTCCATCCGGCGCCCCGGCGCCTGACCTGCCAGCAACCTGGTGAGAAAGTTGGGTTCGTGACCGGATCGCCTCCCACGGCCCTCCGGCCGCAGCACCCCGCGCCGCGGTCGCTCCGCGGCCTGGCCGAGCAGTTCGGGCTCGAGGTGCGCGGCGATCTCGCCGACCTCGAGACCACGGGGGTCGTGCTGTCATCGAGCACCGTACGTCCGGGCGACCTCTACGTCGGCGTGCCCGGCCGCAACGCGCACGGGGCGAGGTACGCCGGCGCCGCGCGCGACGCCGGTGCCGTCGCGGTGCTGACGGATGCCGCGGGCGCGGAGCTCGCCGCCGAGTCCGGCCTGCCCGTGCTCGTCGCCGACGACGCGCGTGCGACGCTCGGCCGCGTCGCCGCATGGATCCACCGCACCGACGAGAATCCGGCGACGACGTTCGCGGTCACGGGCACCAACGGCAAGACCAGCGTCGTCTACCTCCTCTACGGCATCCTCCGCCAGCTCGGCGTCACCGCGGGGCTCACTTCCACCGCGGAGCGCCGCATCGGCGATGAGGCGGTCACGAGCTCGCTGACCACCCCCGAGGCGAGCGAACTCCACGCGCTCCTCGCGCGCATGCGCGAGGTCGACGTGCGCGCGGTGGGCATCGAGGTGTCGGCGCAGGCGCTGTCCCGCCACCGGGTCGACGGCCTCGTCTTCGACGTCGCCGGGTTCACGAACCTCACGCACGACCACCTCGACGACTACGCGTCGATGGAGGTCTACTACGAGGCCAAGCACGAGCTCTTCCGACCCGAGCGGTCGCGGCACGCGGTCATCACCGTCGACTCCGAATGGGGTCGCCGCCTCGCGGAGGAGGCCGGCGTCCCCGTCACGACGCTGACGACGAAGCCCGGCATCGCGGCCGACTGGCGCATCACGGTGCTCGACGAGCAGCCCGCCCACACGTCGTTCCTGCTCGAGGGTCCCGATGGGGCGCGACTCGAGACCAGGGTCCCGCTCCTCGGCTGGTACATGGCGGCCAACGCCGCCCTCGCCATCGTGATGCTGGTGCGCGCGGGCCACGACCTCGCGGAGATCGGCGCGGTGCTCGAGCGCGACGGCGGCATCGACGCGTACATCCCCGGACGCGCGGAGCGCATCTCCGGCGATCGCGGCCCCATCGTGTACATCGACTACGGGCACAGCCCCGACGCGTTCCTGCAGACGCTCGACGCCATCCGGCGCACGACCACGGGCAAGCTCATCATGGTGTTCGGCGCCGACGGCGACCGCGACACCACGAAGCGGGCCGACATGGGGGCCATCGCCGCCCGCGGCGCCGACGTCGTCGTCGTCACCGACTTCCACCCGCGATGGGAGGATCCCGCCGACATCCGCTCGGCCCTCCTCGAGGGTGCGCGCGCGGCGGTGCCCGACCGCGAGCTCCACGAGATCGCCGATCCGCGCGCCGCGTTCCGCGCCGCGCTCGCCCTCGCGGGCGACGGCGATGCGATCCTCTACGCCGGCCCGGGCCACGAGGACTACCACGAAGTGAAAGGCGTCAAGATCCCCTACTCAGCCCGAGACGACGCTCGGACCGCGCTCCGCGAGGCCGGGTGGCCGGCATGATCGCACTGACCCTTCGAGAGATCGCCGAGGCGGTCGGCGGAGAACTCCGCCTGGGCGCGTCCGGCGGCTCGCCGGACACTCGCGTCGACGGGACCGTCACCACGGACTCGCGTGAGGTCGGACCCGGCGACGTGTTCTTCGCCAAGCGCGGCGAGTTCGACGACGGCCACCGCTTCGCTCCCGCCGCGGCTCGGCAGGGCGCGGCGCTGCTCGTCGTCGAGCACGGGCTCGACCTCCCGGTGCCGCAGATCGTGGTGGCCGATTCGGTGCTCGCGCTCGGCGAGCTCGCGACCTCGGTCGTCGCCCGGGTGCGCGCGGCCGGCGACCTGAAGATCGTCGGGGTCACGGGATCGAACGGCAAGACGACGACCAAGAACCTCCTCCGCGCCGTGCTCGAACGGGTCGGCCCGACCGTCGCCGCGCGCGCCTCCTACAACAACGAGGTCGGTGCGCCGATCACGATGCTCTCGCTCGAGCAGGACACGAGGTTCCTCGTCGCCGAGATGGGGGCCTCGGGCGTGGGCGAGATCGCGCGCCTCGTGCGCATGGCGCGCCCCGACATCGGCATCGTCCTCAAGGTCGGCCTCGCCCACGCGGGCGAGTTCGGCGGCATCGAGCAGACGGTGCTCGCGAAGTCCGAGATGGTCACCGACCTGCTGCCGACGGATGTCGCGGTGCTGAACCTCGACGACCCGCGTGTGGCGCCGATGGCGGAGCTCACGACGGCGAAGGTCGTCACCTTCGGGCTCGGAGCCGGCGCCGACGTGCGCGCGACCGAGGTCGTCGTGCACGCGCGCGGCACCGAGTTCACCGTGCATGTTCCCGGCGGCGAGTCCGCGCGGGTGCGGTTCGGCGTGCTCGGCGAGCACCACGTGATGAACGCGCTCGCGACCGTCGCGGCATCCGTCGAACTCGGCGTGCCGCTGACCGAGGTCGTGGCCGCGCTCGAGACGGTGACGCTCGCGGAGCGCTGGCGCATGCAGGTCATGGGCGGCCGCGACGGCATCACCGTCATCAACGACGCGTACAACGCGAGCCCCGACTCGATGAGCGCGGCGCTCAAGACGCTCGCGCAGGTCCAGGCCCCCGGGACCCGCACGATCGCCGTCCTCGGCGAGATGAGCGAGCTGGGGGAGTTCTCGGGCGAGGAGCACGACCGCATCGGCCTGCTCGCCGTGCGGCTCGGCGTGTCGCAGCTCGTGGTCGTCGGGCAGGGCGCGCGCCGCCTGCACATCACGACCATCAACGAAGGATCGTGGGACGGCGAGTCCGCCTACGTCGAGACGGCCGACGAGGCCTACGACCTCGTCGTGGCCGCCGCCCGGCCCGGTGACACCGTGCTGGTGAAATCGTCCAACTCGGCGGGCCTCCGCCACCTGGGCGACCGACTGGGAGAATGGTTCTCGTGAGAGCACTGCTGAGCGCCGGGGCGTTGTCGCTCGCCTTCACGCTGTTCCTGACCCCCCTGTTCATCCGGCTGTTCGTCCGGCTGGGCTGGGGTCAGTTCATCCGCGACGACGGGCCGCAGAGCCACCACGTCAAGCGCGGCACGCCCACGATGGGCGGCATCGTCTTCATCCTCGGCACGCTGTTCGGGTACTTCGCGGCAACGCTGCTCATCAGCAACGAGATGCCGACGGCCAGCGGACTGCTCGTGCTCTTCATGATGGTCGGGCTCGGGCTCGTCGGATTCCTCGACGACTTCCTGAAGACGCGCAAGAAGCAGAGCCTCGGACTCGGCGGGTGGGCGAAGATCGCGGGCCAGACCGCCGTGGCCGCGGTGTTCGCACTGCTCGCGATCAACTTCCCGAACGACCAGAACATCACCCCCGCTGATACGCAGATCTCATTCATCCGCGATCTCCCGCTCGACTTCATGGTGTTCGGGACCGTCGCCGGAACGATCATCTACGTCATCTGGATCTGCCTCATCGCGGCGGCGACCTCGAACGGCGTCAACGTCACCGACGGGCTCGACGGCCTGGCCGGCGGTGCGTCGGTACTCGCGATCGGGTCGTTCATCTTCATCGGGTTCTGGCAGTTCAACCAGTCGCTGTTCAGTCCCACGCTGAACCAGGCCGACGCCTATCGCGCCTACGACGTCCGCGATCCGCTCGACATCGCCATCGTCGCATCGGCCATCGTGGGAGGCCTCATCGGCTTCCTCTGGTGGAACACCAACCCGGCGAAGATCTACATGGGCGACACCGGCTCCCTGGCCCTGGGCGGCGCGCTGGCTGCGCTGGCCATCCTCAGCCACACCGAGCTGCTCCTCGTGCTCATCGGCGGCATCTTCGTCATCGAGGCGGGCTCGGTGATCGTGCAGCGCGCGTACTTCAAGATGACCGGCGGCAAACGCATCTTCCTCATGAGTCCCATCCACCATCACTTCGAGTTGAAGGGGTGGGCCGAGGTCACGATCGTCGTCCGCTTCTGGCTCATCGCCGGCATGTTCGTCGCGGCCGGCGTCGGCAGCTTCTACTTCGAGTGGCTGCAGCGATGACCGCTGCGGATGCCGCAGGCTCGCGCCTCGACGCGCTCACGAGCTGGCGCGCCGACTGGAAGGGCCTGCGGGTCGTCGTGCTCGGCGCCGGCGTGACGGGGTTCGCCGTCGCGGACACGCTGTCCGAGCTCGGCGCGGAGGTGCTCCTCGTCGCGTCCGAGGTCGATGACGATCGCGCGAGGATCCTCGACGTGATCGGCGTCGGGGTGCTGCGGCATCCGCTCGACGCCGTTCCCGAGGAGGTCGTGACCTTCGCGCCCGAGCTCGTCGTGACCTCGCCGGGATTCCATCCCGATCACGTCGTGCTGGAGTGGGCCGCCCGTGCCCAGGTCGCCGTCTGGGGTGACGTGGAGTTGGCCTGGCGCGTGCGCGACAAGGTGAACGCGGCGGAGTGGATCCTCGTCACCGGCACGAACGGCAAGACCACGACGACGCAGCTCGCCGCGACCCTGCTCGCGGCGAACGGCCTCCGGGCGGCACCCTGCGGCAACATCGGCATTCCGGTGCTCGACGCGATCCGGGACCCGAGCGGGTTCGACGTGCTCGTGGTCGAGCTCTCGAGCTACCAGCTCCACGCCCTGCCCACCGAGGGCCCGGGTGCGCTGCACCCGGCCGCGAGCGTCTGCCTCAACGTCGCCGATGACCACCTCGACTGGCACGGGGGCGCCGAGGCGTACCGCGCGGCCAAGGGCAAGGTCTACGCCAACACGCGCATCGCCTGCGTCTACAACCGGGCCGACGAGGCCACCCGGCGGATGGTCGAGGACGCCGACGTCGAAGCCGGCGCCCGGGCCATCGGATTCGGCCTCGACGTGCCGGGGCCGAGCGACTTCGGCGTCGTCGAGGGGATCCTCTGCGATCGTGCGTTCCTCGAGGAGCGCCACTCGTCCGCCCTCGAGATCATCACCGTCGACGAATTGGAGCCGCACGGCCTGGCGGTGCCGCACGTCGTGGCCAACATCCTCGCCGCATCCGCTCTCGTCCGAGCCGTCGGAGTGCCCGTGGGCGTCATCCACGACGCGCTCGGGGACTTCCGCCTCGACCACCACCGTATCGAAACGGTCGAGCTGGCCGGCGGCATCCGCTGGGTCGACGACTCCAAGGCCACCAACCCGCACGCGGCCGAGGCGTCGCTCCGCGCGTACCCGAGCGTGGTGTGGATCGTCGGAGGTCTCCTCAAGGGCGTCGACGTCGACGCGCTCGTGGCCGCGCATGCGTCGCGACTCCGCGCGGCCGTGGTGATCGGGGTCGACCGATCGGCGCTCGTCGCCGCGTTCGCCCGACACGCGCCCGACGTGCCGCTGTTCGAGGTCGACGACGCCGACACTGGAACGGTGATGGCGCGGGCGGTGGCATTCGCCGAGTCGAAGGCGAGGGCCGGGGACACGGTCCTGCTGGCGCCGGCCGCGGCATCCATGGACCAGTTCGCCGACTACGCCGATCGCGGGCGGTCCTTCCAACGGGCGGTCCGGGAGCGAGCAGGAGGTGGTGCGGATGGCGACCCCGCCGCGAACACCCCCGGCACCGGAGTCTGAGCGCCGCGGCGTCGCCGCCCGCATCCGACTCGGCCGCGTGTTCCGCGTTGAGTCCAAGGACTACGTGCTCCTGCTCAGCACGACGGTCTTCCTCGTGCTCTTCGGGCTGGTCATGGTGCTCTCCTCCTCGACGGTCGAGTCGCGCCTCGAAGACGGCGACTTCTTCTTCCAGGCGGCCCGCCAGGGCATGTTCGCCGTCATCGGCCTGCCGCTCATGCTCATCGCGAGCCGGTTCCCCGAACGGTTCTGGCTCCGCATCGCCTGGCCGCTGCTGATCGTCTCCTGCGCACTCCAGCTGCTCGTCGTGGCCACGCCGCTCGGCATCGAGGTCGGCGGGAACACGAACTGGCTGGCGGTCGGGCCCGTGCAGTTCCAGCCCTCGGAGCTCATCAAGGTCGCACTGGTGCTCTGGCTCGGCCTGATCGTGACGAAGAAGCAGGCGTACCTCGGCGATTTCCGGAAGGGCATCATCCCGATCCTGCTGGTGGGCGGCGGGTCCATCGGCCTCGTGCTGCTCGGCGGCGACCTGGGCACGGTCATGATCATGGGCGCCATGCTCCTCGGTGCCCTGTTCCTGGTCGGGGTGCGGTTCCGCCTGCTGCTGCCGCCGGTACTGCTGAGCGCGGCGGTGTTCGTGATCGTCGCGGTCTCCAGCGACAGCCGGATGCGACGCATCAGTGCCTTCCTCGAGGAGAACTGCGCACAGGGCGACAGCGACGACTGCTGGCAGATCCAGCACGGTCGGTTCGCCCTCGCCAACGGGGGCGTCTTCGGCGTCGGCCTCGGCAACTCGACGGCGAAGTGGTCATGGCTGCCCGCGGCCGACAACGACTTCATCTTCGCGATCATCGGCGAGGAGCTCGGTCTCATCGGGGCGGTCATCGTCATCGCCCTCTTCGTGCTGCTGGCCGTCGCGTTCGCTCGCGTGCTGCGCTCGGCGCAGACGCCGTTCGCGAAGACGGTCACCGCGTCCGTCATGGTGTGGGTGATCGGCCAGGCGTGTGTCAACATCGGAGTCGTGCTCGGTGTCTTCCCTGTCCTCGGTGTCCCCCTCCCGCTCGTCTCGGCCGGTGGTACCGCGCTCGTGACCACGCTCTTCGCGATCGGCGTCGTGCTCTCCGTCGCTCGAGACCCCGAGGCGACGGCGCGTGCCGCGGCTCGGGCCACGGCGCGGGTCGCCGCGCGTGCGGCGGCTGGTCGCACGCGATGACGACGTACCTCCTCGCCGGCGGCGGTACCGCCGGCCATGTCAATCCGCTGCTCGCGGTCGCCGATCACCTGCGTGCGCGCGACGCGGACGCCGAGGTCCTGGTGCTGGGCACCGCGGAGGGCCTCGAGGCCCGGCTCGTGCCCGCCAAGGGGTACGAACTCCTCACGATCGCGAAGGTTCCGTTCCCGCGTCGGCCGAACGGCGCCGCGGCCCGGTTCCCGAGGCGGTTCTCCCAGTCGATCGCCGACGTGCGGGCGATCATCGAGGAGCGTGAGGTCGAGGTCGTCGTCGGCTTCGGCGGGTACGTGTCGACGCCGGCGTACATCGCTGCGCGCCGCCTCGGCATCCCGATCGCCATTCACGAGGCGAACGCGAAGCCTGGGCTCGCGAACCGTCTCGGTGCGAGGTGGGCCGAGACCGTCGGTGTTGCATTCTCAGGCACGCCGCTCAGGCACGCCGAGGTCGTCGGCATGCCCCTCCGGCGCGAGATCGCGGACCTCGATCGCGCCGCAGGGCGCCGCGCCGCAGCCGAGTCGTTCGACCTGGATCCCGATCGCCCCATCCTCCTGGCGACGGGCGGCTCGCTCGGCGCCCGCCGCATCAACCGGACGATGGTCGCGTCGGCAGAGGCGATCACGCGGGCAGGGTGGCAGGTGCTGCACGTCACCGGTGCGGGTTCGGACGTCTCCGACCCCGGGGTGGACGGGTACCGCATGCTCGAGTACGCCGACCGCATGGACCTCGCGCTCACGGTCGCCGACGCCGCCGTGTCCCGCGCCGGCGCGGCCACCGTGTGCGAGCTCGCCGCCCTCGGCATCCCCTCGATCCTCGTGCCGTACCCCGTCGGCAACGGCGAGCAGCGCCACAACGCCGCGGAGGTGGTCGAGGCCGGGGGCGCGATGCTCGTCGACGACGCCGCCTTCACCCCCGACCTGGTCGGCTCGACGCTCCTGCCCCTGCTCGCCTCGCCGCAGCGCGTGTCAGAGATGGCGGCGGCAGCCGCCTCCGTCGGTCGGCGCGACGGCACGCAACGAATGGTCGCGCTGGTCGACGCGGCGCTCGGCGCGGGTGCCGACGGTGCCCCGTCCGGCGCGTAGCCTTGAACGTGCGGATGCCGCGGCATCCGTCCTCGAGACCCTGATCCGCCGCACCTCCGACGCCGCTCCAGCCACCCGAAGAAAGCAACCTCGTGACCATCAAGCCCGATCTCTCCACTCCGATCCCGTCCAGCCTCGGAGCCGTGCACTTCGTGGGCATCGGCGGTTCGGGCATGAGCGGCATCGCCCGACTCCTGATCGGCGAGGGGCACCGCGTGACGGGCTCCGACGTCCGTGACTCCGCGAACATCGCGGCCCTGCGCGAGCTCGGCGCCGAGATCGCCATCGGCCATGCGGCGGAGAACCTCGCTGACGACGTCGACACGGTCGTGGTGACGGGCGCCCTGTGGCAGGACAACCCGGAGTACCAGCTCGCGCTCTCGCGCGGGCTGCCGGTGCTGCACCGCTCGCATGCCCTCGCCGCCCTGATCGCCGGGCGCCGGCTCGTCTCCGTGGCGGGGGCCCACGGCAAGACGACCTCGACCGGCATGATCGTGACCGCGCTGCGAGCGCTGGGCGCCGACCCGAGCTTCGTGAACGGCGGGGTCCTGGCCGATCTCGGGGTGAGCTCCGCGGCCGGGGCGGGGGAGTTGTTCGTCGTCGAGGCCGACGAGTCCGACGGATCGTTCCTGCTCTACGACACCGCCGTGGCGCTCATCACGAACGTCGACCCCGACCACCTCGACCACTACGGCTCCCGCGACGCGTTCGAGCAGGCGTTCGTCGACTTCGCCGACAGGGCGGGCGAGCTCGTCGTGATCTCCAGCGACGACGCGGGTGCGGTGCGGGTCGCTGAGCGGCTTGCGAACGAGCGCGTGATCACGTTCGGCGAAGCGCCGGAGGCCACCGTTCGCCTGCACTCGGTCGTCACCGACGGTCCCGTCGCGTTCAGCGTCTCCTACGAGGGAGTCGACTACCGGGCGCGCCTCCGGGTGCCCGGGCGGCACAACGCGGTCAACGCGGCGGGTGCCTTCGCGGTGCTCGTCGGACTCGGGTTCGACCCCGCCGCCTCCCTCGCGGGCATCGAGGGCTTCTCCGGCACCGGCCGGCGGTTCGAGCTGCACGGCACCGTCGACGGCGTGAGCGTGTACGACGATTACGCCCATCACCCCACTGAGGTCGCCGCCGCCCTGTCGGCCGCGCGCACCGTCGTGGGCGAGGGTCGCATCATCGCCGTGCACCAGCCGCACACCTACAGTCGTACGCAGGCCTTCGCGAAGGAGTTCGCGGAGGTGCTGGAGGAGTACGCCGACGAGACGGTCGTCCTCGACGTGTACGGTGCGCGCGAGGACCCGGTGCCCGGCGTGACCGGCGCGCTCGTGAGCGAGCGGTTCGCGGATGCCGCGCACGTGGCGTTCCTCGCCGACTGGCAGGAGGCCGCGGACCACACCGCCCGCATCGCCCGACCCGGCGACTACGTGATCACCCTCGGCTGCGGAGACGTGTACCGCATCGTGCCCCAACTGCTCGGCGCGCTCGAGCGGGAGCACGGGTGAGGATGCGCGCCGCGTGAAGCGGCCGCAGGGATTCGACCGGCCGACGGAGCCTCGCCCGGGCCCGAGGTCGAGCGCGGCCGGCGCGAAGTCGGGCGCGAAGCCGGCGGCGCCGACGCGCGCACCTGGTCCGCAGCCGGGAGCAGCGGCGAGCTCGGCCCCGCCCTCGCGTCCTCCGCGCGAGCCCGCCGTGGACGCCACGGCGACCGAAGCGGTCCGGGTGGGCGGCTCGCGTGGCGAGGAGTCCGGCGCGGTCGGGAACGCTCGAGGGGTCGAGCGTCCTGCTGCTGACCCGGCAGCCGCATCCGGCTCCGGGCCGACGGGGCGCAGCGCACGGGCGGCGCGGCGTGCGGTCGCCGCCGCAGCGCGGGAACGTCGGAGGTACGAACGGGCCGAGGTCCGTCGTTTCACCGTCCGCTCCCGACGGCGACGTTGGGCCTGGGGCATCTCGCTCGGCACGCTGGTTGCGCTCGTGGCCGTCGTCGTCATCGGGGCCTACTCGCCGCTCATGGCCCTGCGCGAGGTTCGGGTCGAGGGCGCCTCGAGGGTGCCGGCGGCCGACGTCGTGGACGCCTTCGACCCGATGCTGGGCACGCCGCTGACCCTGATCGCGCGCGATGACGTGCAGGGTGCGCTCTCGGAGTTCCCCCTCATCGAGACCTATCAGGTCGAGGCCGTGCCGCCGGGCACGCTCGTCGTCAGGCTGGTCGAGCGCACGCCGGTCGGGGTGATCGAGACCGGTGACGGGCTGGCCCTCGTGGATGCCGCGGGCGTGGTCATCGACCGGCCGGCGGAGCGTCCCGAGGGCCAGCCCCTCATCAGCGTGGAGGACGGCGTGGCCGGCGACGGCTTCCGGGCGATCGCCGCGGTCGTCCGGAGCCTCCCGGCGGACGTGCGCGGGCTCCTGACCGGTGCGAGCGCCGAGACGGCCGACGACGTGCTGCTCGAACTCGGTGACGCGCGAGTGGTGTGGGGGAGCGCCGAGCAGTCGTCCTTGAAGGCCGTCGTGCTCGCCGGGCTCATGCGCGCGGCGCCGCCCGGCACGGTCTCGCAGTACGACGTGTCGGCACCGATGAGCCCGGTCACGCGCTGACGGATGCGTCGTGCCGGCCGGCTGGGCCTCCCCTGCCGGCCGTCGATGAAGGGCGTTCGCGACACGCCCGCGTGCCGTGCCGTACGAGCGGCGGAGTCCGCCTATCTTCGAACACAGGAATTGCATACTCGGCAAGACTTTAACCCTCGACTTGAGGTTCAAAGTTCAGAGTTCGCACGAAGGGCCGGAGATGTCGACTAACCAGAACTACCTCGCCGTCATCAAGGTCGTCGGTATCGGCGGCGGCGGCGTCAACGCCGTCAACCGCATGATCGAACTCGGCCTTCGGGGCGTCGAGTTCATCGCGATCAACACCGACGCCCAGGCGCTGCTCATGAGCGACGCCGACGTCAAGCTCGATGTCGGCCGCGACCTCACCCGGGGACTCGGCGCCGGCGCCGACCCCGAGGTCGGCCGTCGAGCAGCCGAAGACCATGCGGAAGAGATCGAAGAGGCCCTCGCGGGCGCTGACATGGTCTTCGTCACGGCCGGCGAAGGCGGTGGAACAGGCACGGGCGGCGCGCCGGTGGTCGCGCGCATCGCGAAGTCGATCGGCGCGCTCACCATCGGTGTGGTCACCAAGCCGTTCGGCTTCGAGGGCAAGCGTCGCCAGACCCAGGCCGAGCAGGGCGTCGCGCGCCTGAAGGAAGAGGTCGACACCCTCATCGTGGTGCCGAACGACCGACTGCTCGAGATCAGCGATCGCGGCATCTCGATGCTCGAGGCGTTCGCCACGGCCGACCAGGTCCTCCTCGCCGGTGTGCAGGGCATCACCGATCTCATCACGACGCCCGGCCTCATCAACCTCGACTTCGCCGACGTCAAGTCGGTCATGCAGGGAGCCGGCTCGGCGCTCATGGGCATCGGCTCCTCCAGGGGAGCGGACCGTGCCATCAAGGCCGCCGAGCTCGCGGTCGCGAGTCCGCTGCTCGAGGCGTCCATCGACGGCGCGCACGGCGTGCTGCTCTCGATCCAGGGTGGTTCGAACCTCGGAATCTTCGAGATCAACGATGCGGCGCGCCTCGTGCAGGAGGCCGTGCACCCCGAGGCGAACATCATCTTCGGCGCGGTCATCGACGACACCCTCGGCGACGAGGTCCGCGTGACCGTCATCGCCGCGGGCTTCGACGGGGGCGAGCCCGGTGCCAAGCCCGTCGAGGTCCGCCGCGAGCACCTCGTCCCCGCGGCCGTCGGCGCCGCCGCGATCGGCGGTGCAGCCTCCTCCGGTGCGGACTCGGCCGACGTGATCGGCGAGATCGACATCGACGAACTCGTCGAGACGGCGAACTGGGGCGGCGCCGAGACCTCGACGGCGGACCAGATCGTGAGCGATCCCGCCTTCGACGCGGCCGACGACGACCTCGACATCCCAGACTTCCTGAAGTGAGCTCCGAGCACGCCGGCCAGGACCTCGATCGCCTCCGAGAGCGCCTGCTCGCGGTCCGCGACCGGGTCGGGTCGGCTGCGAGGCGCGCGGGGCGGGATGCGAGCGGGATCACGACCATCGTCGTGACCAAGTTCCATCCGGCATCGCTCGTGCGCGACCTCGCGACGCTCGGCGTCTCGGACATCGGTGAGAACCGCCACCAGGAGGCGCAGGCGAAGGCCCGCGAACTCGCGGACCTGGACCTGACCTGGCACTTCATCGGCCAACTGCAGAGCAAGAAGGCAAGGCAGGTCCGTGCATATGCGCGGGCGATCCACTCGGTCGACCGGCCGGCCCTCGTCGACGCGCTCCGGTCGGACGAGACATCCGTGGACGCATTCGTGCAGGTCAACCTCACCGACGACCCAGGGCGCGGAGGCGTCGCCGAGGCGGAGCTCCCCGCGCTCGTGGAGCACGTGCTGGCGACGCCGGGGCTGCGGCTTCGAGGACTCATGGCGGTGGCCCCGCTCGAGCAGCCCGCCGGGCCCGCGTTCGCGCGCGTCCGCGAGCTCTCCGAGACGGTCGTCCGTCCGCGTGAGCCGACGGCGACCGACCTCTCGATGGGCATGAGCCACGACCTTGAGGATGCTGTCGCCGAAGGCGCGACACACCTTCGGATCGGCACCGCAATCACCGGCAATCGTCCGGTCGCCGGTTAGCCTCGAAGAGACGGAACATAGACGGAGGCAGCGATGTCAAACCCGCTCAAGAAGACCATGGTCTACCTCGGCCTCGCGGACGAGGAGTTCGAGACCGAGACCCGAGAAGCGTCGGCACCAGCGCCGGCGGCACCGGTCGTGCACGCTGCGCCGGCACCGAAGACCGGGGCGGCTGTCACGCCGCTCCGCAAGAACACTGTCCAACCGAGCACACCGCAGGCGGAGATGAACGAGATCCTCACCGTGCACCCGCGTCAGTACCGCGACGCGCAGGTCATCGCCGAGTCCTTCCGCGAGGGAGTCCCGGTCATCATCAACCTCTCGCAGATGTCCGACGCCGACGCGCGCCGGCTCATCGACTTCGCCAGCGGGCTGTCTCAGGGCCTGCACGGCAAGATCGAACGAGTCACGAGCAAGGTCTTCCTGCTGTCTCCGTCGCATGTCGTGGTCTCGGGGGAGACCGGTGAAGCCGAAGGCGACGTCGACGCGTCGTTCTTCACGCACGCGTAGCGGCGGTGGCTGCGCTGTCCGTCGTCTGGAGCATCCTCTACACGCTGCTCGTCATCTACTTCTTCGTGATGTGGGCGCGCTTCGTGCTCGACCTGATCCGAACCTTCAACCGATCCTGGCGTCCGCAGGGCGCCTGGCTCGTGGTGGTCGAGGTGGTGTATTCCGTCACGGACCCGCTCGTCCGATTCTTCCGACGGCTGATCCCGCCGATCCGCATCGGGCAGGTGGCGCTCGATCTCGGCTGGTCGCTCGCGATGCTCGTCGTGATCATCGCCATGACCGTCGTATCGTGGCTCGCAGCGGTCGCCTGACGATCTCCTGCGAACCCGAGGCACAGCATGACCCCGATACTGGGGGAACCGAGTGGACTTTGCTACCGTTTAGCAGAACGCAACGAACAGTTCGAAGATGTGAGGGTGAGAAGCCATGGCGCTAACTCCGGAAGATGTGGTCAACAAGCGCTTCCAGGCGACGAAGTTCCGCGAGGGGTACGACCAGGATGAGGTCGACGACTTCCTCGACGAGGTCGTCGTCGAGCTTCGTCGACTGAATCAGGAGAACGAAGAGCTGCGCCAGCGCGTGTCGGCCGCCGAGGCCCGGGCCGCAGAGGCCGCCAAGTCGGCCGCGTCCGCGCCCGCCGCACAGGCTCCTGCGCCCGTCTACGCCGAGCCCACGCCCCAGCCGGCGACGGTCGCGGTCACGGTGCCCGCACCGGCGCCGCAGTCGGAGCTCGACGAGCAGACCAGCACGACGAACCTGCTCCAGCTCGCACGCCGCCTCCACGAGGAGCATGTCCGCGAGGGCATCGAGAAGCGCGATGCGCTCATCGCCGAGGGCCACGCCACGGCCGCACGCGTCGTCGCCGAGGCCGAGGCCAAGCAGCGCGCCCAGATCGGCGTGCTCGACCAGGAGCGCCAGGCGCTCGAGAAGCGCGTCGACGGCCTCCGCCTGTTCGAGCGCGAGTACCGCCAGAAGCTGAAGAGCTACATCGAGGGCCAGCTGCGCGACCTCGACACCGCCGCGCCGGTGTCGATGCCCGACAACCAGGGCTACCACGCTCCGGTTTCGAACGAGCAGGCGCCCGCGCCCACCTTCCAGGGCTTTGGAGTCTGAGCGGCGCACGAAGGCCGGAGCAACAACCGCCCTCGTCGTCCTCGTTCTCGCTGCCCTCACGGTCTACGGGTTCGACCAACTGAGCAAGTTCCTCGTCGTCTCCAACCTCACTGAGGGGGAGACGGTCCCGGTGCTGGGCGAGGTGCTGCAATGGCACTTCGTCCGCAACCCGGGAGCGGCGTTCTCGCTGGCGAGCGGCATGACGTGGATCTTCACGATCCTCGCAGCCGGCGTCATCACCTTCATCATCTGGTTCGCACGGCGCATCAGGTCCGTCGCGTGGGGGCTCGTCTTCGGGCTCCTGCTCGGCGGCGTCCTGGGCAACCTCACCGATCGTCTCTTCCGCGAACCCGGCTTCGGCTTGGGGCATGTCGTCGACTTCGTGTCCACGCCCTGGCTGATCCCCGCCATCTACAACGTCGCCGACATGGCGATCGTCTCGAGCATGGTGCTCTTCATGGTCCTCACCATCCGCGGCGTCGGCCTCGACGGGTCGCGGGAATCCAAGCGGGCGGCCGACGAGCGGCCGAGCGATGCGGTCGAGGCTGACGGTGAGCCGGGCGGCGTCGCGCCGGTCGTCCGCGAGGCCTGACGCGAACATGGAGTACCGTTCCCTCCCGGTACCGGATGGCCTCGAAGGCATCCGCGTCGACCAGGGCCTCGCGAAGCTGCTCGGCTTCTCGCGGACGCAGGCGGCCGAGGTCGCGGCGTCCGGCGGCGTCACGCTCGACGGCCGCACCGCCGACAAGTCCGACCGGCTCCACGCCGGCAGCTGGCTCGAGGTGAGCTGGGAGCCGCCGCGCAGCGTCGAGGTCGTGCCGATCGCGGTTCCCGACCTCGGCATCATCCACGATGACGACGACCTCGTCGTCGTCGACAAGCCGGCGGGCGTCGCCGCGCACCCGTCGCTCGGCTGGGAGGGCCCGACCGTGGTCGGCGCCCTCGCGGCCGCGGGCTTCCGGATCTCGACATCCGGCGCCCCCGAGCGCCAGGGCATCGTCCACCGGCTCGACGCCGGCACCAGCGGGCTCATGGTCGTGGCGAAGTCGGAGCGGGCCTACACCGAGCTCAAGCGGCAGTTCCACGACCGCGAGGTCGAGAAGGTCTACCACACGGTCGTGCAGGGACACCCCGATCCGCTCGCGGGCACGATCGACGCCCCGGTCGGGCGGCATCCGCGTTCCGAGTGGAAGTTCGCGGTCGTCGCGGGTGGCAAGCACGCCGTGACCCACTACGAGACGCTCGAGGCGTTCCCCTATGCCTCCCTGCTCGAGGTCCACCTCGAGACCGGCCGCACCCACCAGATCCGCGTGCACATGGCCGCCCAGCGGCATCCGTGCGTGGGCGACGCCATGTACGGGGCCGACCCCACCATCTCGGCGCGCCTCGGCCTCGCACGGCAGTGGCTGCACGCGCACCGGCTCTCGCTCACGCATCCCGCGACGGGCGACTGGGTCACCTTCGAGTCCGAGTACCCGGCCGACCTCGCGGCGGCCCTCGAATCGCTCCGCGCCGAGTGATTCGGCGGCACTGACGCCCGGTCGCCGTAGACTCGAACGCGCCCCCGAGAACCACCCCGCAGCATCCGAAGAGGAGCCCAGTGGCCACCGATTCCTTCGTCCACCTGCACGTGCACAGCGAGTACTCCATGCTCGACGGTGCGGCCCGGGTCGGTGAACTCGTCTCCGCCGCGGCCGAGCAGGGCATGCCCGCCGTCGCCGTCACTGACCATGGCAACGTGTTCGGCGCCTACGACTTCTGGAAGCAGGCGACCGACGCCGGCATCAAGCCCATCATCGGCACCGAGGCGTACGTCACGCCGGGCACGCATCGCGGCGACAAGACCCGGATCCGCTGGGGTTCCGGCGGCGGCGACGACGTCTCCGGCTCCGGTGCCTATACGCACATGACGCTGCTCTCGCAGAGCACCGAGGGCATGCACAACCTCTTCCGGCTCTCGAGCCGTGCCTCGCTCGAGGGCTACTACTTCAAGCCCCGCATGGACCGGGAACTCCTCTCGACCTACGCCTCCGGGCTCATCGCGACCACCGGATGCCCCTCCGGCGAGGTGCAGACCCGGCTGCGGCTCGGGCAGTACGACGAGGCGCTGAAGGCGGCATCCGACTTCCGCGACATCTTCGGCAAGGAGAACTACTTCGCCGAGATCATGGACCACGGTCTCGGCATCGAGCGCCGCATCATGTCCGACCTGCACCGCTTGGCGAAGCAGCTCGACCTCCCGCTCGTGGCGACGAACGACCTGCACTACACGCATGCGCACGACGCGAAGAGCCATGCCGCCCTGCTCTGCGTCCAGTCGGGCTCCACCCTCGACGACCCCAACCGGTTCAAGTTCGACGCCGACGAGTTCTACCTGAAGACCGCGGCGGAGATGCGGCAGGTCTTCCGCGACTATCCCGAGGCGTGCGACAACACGCTGCTCATCGCCGAGCGCTGCGACGTGAAGTTCAACACGAGCGCCAACTACATGCCCCGCTTCCCGGTGCCCGAGGGCGAAGACGAGCAGAGCTGGTTCGTGAAGGAGGTCGAGCGGGGACTGCACGTGCGCTACCCCGACGGGATCCCCGACGCCGTGCGCAAGCAGGCCGACTACGAGGTCGGCGTCATCTCGCAGATGGGGTTCCCCGGCTACTTCCTCGTGGTCGCGGACTTCATCAACTGGTCCAAGAACAACGGCATCCGGGTGGGTCCCGGCCGCGGTTCCGGCGCCGGCTCGATGGCCGCGTACGCGATGCGCATCACCGACCTCGACCCGCTGCAGCACGGCCTCATCTTCGAGCGGTTCCTGAACCCCGACCGCGTCTCCATGCCCGACTTCGACGTCGACTTCGACGAGCGTCGCCGCGGCGAGGTCATCAAGTACGTCACCGAGAAGTACGGCGACGAGCGCGTCGCGCAGATCGTGACCTACGGCACGATCAAGGCGAAGCAGGCCCTGAAGGACTCCGGTCGCGTGCTCGGGTTCCCGTTCTCGATGGGCGAGAAGCTCACGAAGGCGATGCCCCCGGCCGTCATGGGCAAGGACATCCCGCTGACCGGCATCTTCGACACGAAGCATCCGCGCTACAAGGAAGCCGCCGACATCCGGGCGATCGTCGAGACCGACCCCGAGGCGAAGACGGTCTTCGAGACGGCGCTCGGGCTCGAGAACCTCAAGCGCCAGTGGGGCGTGCACGCCGCGGGCGTGATCATGTCGAGCGACCCGCTGATCGACATCATCCCGATCATGAAGCGCGAGCAGGACGGCCAGATCGTCACGCAGTTCGACTACCCCGCGTGCGAGTCGCTCGGCCTGATCAAGATGGACTTCCTCGGGTTGCGCAACCTGACGATCATCGATGACGCGCTCGACAACATCGAGGCGAACCGGGGCTTCCGCCCGGTGCTCGAAGACCTCGCGCTCGACGACCCGGGTGCGTACGAGCTGCTCGGCAAGGGCGACACCCTCGGCGTGTTCCAGCTCGACGGCGGGCCGATGCGCTCGCTGCTGCGCCAGATGAAGCCCGACAACTTCGAGGACATCTCGGCCGTCATCGCGCTGTACCGCCCGGGCCCCATGGGTGCCAACTCGCACATCAACTATGCGCTCCGCAAGAACGGGTTGCAGGAGATCACCCCGATCCACCCCGAGTTCGAAGAGTCCCTGCGGGAGATCCTCGACACGAGCTACGGCCTGATCATCTACCAGGAGCAGGTCATGGCGATCGCGCAGAAGGTCGCCGGCTTCTCGCTCGGCCAGGCCGACATCCTGCGGCGCGCCATGGGCAAGAAGAAGAAGTCCGAGCTCGACAAGCAGTACGAGGGCTTCTCCGGCGGCATGAAGGCCAACGGCTACTCGGATGCCGCGATCCAGAAGCTCTGGGAGATCCTGCTCCCGTTCTCCGACTACGCCTTCAACAAGGCGCACTCGGCCGCGTACGGGGTGCTGAGCTACTGGACGGCGTACCTCAAGGCGCACTACCCGGCCGAGTACATGGCGGCCCTGCTCACGAGCGTCGGCGACGCCCGCGACAAGCTCGCGCTGTACCTCAACGAATGCCGGCGCATGGGCATCAAGGTGCTGCCGCCCGACGTGAACGAGTCCATCGGCTACTTCGCGGCCGTCGGCGAGGACATCCGGTTCGGCATGGGCGCCGTGCGCAACGTCGGATTCAACGTCGTCGATGCGATCCGTGGGGCCCGCGACGCGAAGGGCCGGTTCGAGTCGTTCCACGACTTCCTGAAGAAGTGCCCGCTGCCGGTCGCGAACAAGCGCACGGTCGAATCCCTGGTCAAGGCCGGGGCGTTCGACTCGCTCGGTCACACGCGACGCTCGCTCGTCGAGATCCACGAGGGCGCGGTCGAGTCCGTCGTCAAGGAGAAGCGCGCCGAAGAGGTGGGCGACATCGGATTCGACTTCGACAGCCTCTTCGACGACCACGAACGCGACGCCGTGCCCTCCCTCGTCCCCGATCGGCCCGAATGGCCGAAGAAGCAGAAGCTCGCCTTCGAGCGCGAGATGCTCGGGCTGTACGTGTCGGAGCATCCCCTCGACGGGCTGGAGGTGCCGCTCGCGAAGCACGCGTCGTCCTCGATCCTCGACCTCACCACGTCCGACTCGACGCAGGACGGCGAGACGGTCGTGGTCGCCGGGCTCGTCACGAGCGTGCAGCACCGCATCGCGAAGTCGTCGGGCAACCAGTACGGCATGATCACGGTCGAGGACTTCTCGGGCGAGATCACCGTCATGTTCATGGGCAAGGCGTACCAGGAGTTCGCGCCGGGGCTGCAGGCCGACTCGATCGCCGTCGTCCGGGGTCGCGTCAGCATGCGCGATGACGGCATGAACCTGCACGCGTTCAGCGTGTTCACCCCCGAACTCGGTCAGAACGATGAATCCGGGATCGTGAGAATCACGATTCCCGACCACCGGGCGACGCATGAGACCACCCACGCGCTCCGTGAGGTGCTCGTGCGCCATCGCGGGGAGACGGAGGTCCGGATCACCCTGACGAAGGGCCGGGCCGGCCGGGTCTTCGAGGTGCCCCAGTACCCGGTCAAGGTGACCGCCGACTTCTACGGCGAACTGAAGAGCCTGCTCGGGCCCAACTGCCTCGTGTGACGGGGGATGCCTCGGGCCCGTGCCGACGCGGCCGGTACGATTGGTGATCATGCTCCGCACACTCGACCTCCGCGGCACGCGTCCGACCGCGTCCGAACTCCTGGCCCTCGTTCCGCGCGCCGAGACCGATGTCACGGCGGCCCTCGCGCCCGCCGGGCGCATCATCGACGAGGTCCGCGAGCACGGGGAGCAGGCTTTGCTCGACCAGGCGGAGCGGTTCGACGGGGTGCGTCCCGCGACGGTCCGCGTTCCGGCCGAGCAGCTGCGCGACGCGCTCGTGGCGCTCGACCCCGAGGTGCGCGCGGCCGTCGAGTCCACGATCGCCCGCGTCCGCGAGGCGAGCATGGCACAGGTCCCCGTGCCCGTCGTCACCGTGCTCGCGCCGGGGGCCGTGGTCGAGCAGCGCTGGCAGCCGGTCGACCGCGTGGGGCTCTACGTTCCCGGCGGCAAGGCGGTCTACCCCTCGAGCGTGGTCATGAACGTCGTTCCCGCGCAGGCGGCGGGCGTGCGTTCGATCGCCCTGGCGTCCCCGCCGCAGTCCGACCACGACGGGCGCATCCACCCCACCATCGCGGCGGTCGCGGCGCTCCTGGGCGTCGACGAGGTGTACGCCATGGGCGGCGCGGGCGCGATCGGCGCCTTCGCCTACGGCGTGCCGGACCTCGGGCTCGAACCGGTGCAACGCGTGACCGGGCCGGGCAACGTCTTCGTCGCTGCCGCGAAGCGCCTCGTCGCCGGGGTCACGGGCATCGACGCGGAGGCCGGTCCCACCGACATCCTGGTCATCGCGGATGCCGGCGCCGACCCCGACTTCGTCGCCGCCGACCTCGTCAGCCAGGCCGAGCACGACGAGCTCGCGGCATCCGTGCTCGTCACCGACTCGGTCGAACTGGCCGAGGCCGTCATGGCGAGGCTCGAGGTGCGTGTGGCGGCGACGAAGCACGGCGAGCGCGTGCGGCAGGCGATCACGGGTCCGCAGTCCGCCCTGGTCCTCGTCGACGACCTCGAGCAGGCCGCGGCCTTCACGAATGCGTTCGGTCCAGAGCACCTCGAGATCCAGGTCGTCGACGCCGATGCCGTGCTCGCCGGCATCGATAACGCAGGGGCGATCTTCATCGGCCCGCACTCGCCCGTGAGCCTCGGCGACTACGCGGCCGGCTCGAATCACGTCCTGCCCACGGGGGGCACCGCCCGTCACGTCGCCGGACTGTCCGCGGCCACGTTCCTGCGACCGCAGCAGGTCGTGCGCTACGACGAGTCGGCCTTGCGCGAGGTGGCCCCGGTCGTGGCGGCGCTCTCCGCCGAGGAGGACCTGCCGGCGCACGGCGAGGCGGTCACCGCTCGATTCGAGCGGTGACGGCGGGGAGGCCGGTCGGGTGTGATCCGGCCGTGAGGCCGACGCACCGCATCCGAGGGGTTCGGACGGGCCGCTAGGCTTGGCTCACCATGTACTGTCCGTTCTGCCGTCACTCGGATTCCCGCGTCATCGATTCCCGCACGAGCGACGACGGGCTCTCGATCCGTCGCCGCAGGCAGTGCCCAGAGTGCGGCGGGCGGTTCTCCACCACCGAGACCGCGAGCCTCTCGGTCATCAAGCGCAGCGGCGTCACCGAGCCGTTCAGCCGCGAGAAGGTCGTCCTCGGCGTCAAGAAGGCCTGCCAGGGCCGACCCGTGACCGACTCCGATCTCGCGATGCTCGCGCAGACCGTCGAGGAGACCATCCGCTCGACCGGCGCCTCGCAGATCGAGGCGAACGACATCGGCCTCGCCATCCTGCCGCCGCTCCGCGATCTCGACGAGGTCGCCTACCTGCGCTTCGCGAGCGTCTACCAGGCGTTCGAGTCCCTCGACGACTTCGAGACCGCGATCGGGCAACTGCGCGAGGTGCACGGCCGGCTTCCCGCTCGTCCCGTCGAATGACCGGGCCGCAGGCCGCCCGGCACGCTCCGCTACCCTGAAAGCCGCATGTATCCTCTCCTCTTCTCCCTCGTCTTCTCGCGCATGGACCCCGAGGACGCGCATCACCTCGCGTTCCGGGTCATCCGCATGCTCCCCACCCTCGGCCTCGGCCGGGTGGTCGAGTCGTTCACGAGGCCGAGCGAGTCATTGGCGGTCGAGGCGCTCGGCCTCCGCTTCGCGTCGCCCTTCGGTGTCGCCGCCGGGTTCGACAAGGACGGCTTCGCGGTCCGAGGCCTCGGCAACCTGGGCTTCGGCCACGTCGAGGTCGGCACCATCACCGCCGTGCCGCAGCCGGGCAACGACCGCCCCCGCCTGTTCCGCCTCGTGCGCGATCGCGCCCTCATCAATCGCATGGGCTTCAACAACGGCGGTGCGGATGCCGCGGTCGGGCGCCTCTCGCGCCTGGCGCGTCGTCGCCACCGACCCGTGCTCGGCGTCAACATCGGCAAGAGCCGGATCACCGCCGTCGAGGACGCCGTCTCCGACTACGAGCGCAGCACCAAGGTGCTGGCGCCGTACGCCGACTACCTCGTGGTGAACGTGAGCTCGCCCAACACCCCGGGGCTCCGCGGCCTGCAGGAGTTGGACGCCCTCGCGCCGCTGCTCGAGGCCGTCCGCGCGGCAGCGGGGCGGACGCCGCTCCTCGTGAAGATCGCACCCGACCTCGCCGACGACGAGGTGGTCCGCATCTGCGAGCTCGCCACCAGGCTCGGCCTCGACGGCATCATCGCGACGAACACCACCATCGCGCGCACGGGACTGACCGCGTCGTCGGCGGAGGTCGAGCGCATCGGGGCCGGCGGGCTCTCCGGAGCGCCATTGGCCGCGAGGTCGCTCGAGGTGCTGAGGCTCGTCCGCGAGCACGTTCCCGCCGGGCTGTGCGTCATCTCGGTGGGCGGAGTGGAGACCGCTGAGGACGTGCAGGAGCGCCTGGACGCCGGCGCCACCCTCGTGCAGGGCTACTCCGCGTTCATCTATCGCGGCCCGGCGTGGGCCAGGCAGGTCAACCGCGGCCTCGTCGAGCTGCGCCGGCGTCGCGACCGCGACGCGGCACCCGTCGCCGCCTGAACCGAGCCCGGCCCGCACGCCGAGGCGCGGTACGAGCCGTCGCGCCCCGTTGCAGAGGCAATCGCCTCGCGAGGGAACAGCGGGCTCAGAGGATGCCGGCGCCGGTCAGGCGATCGGCGAGGGTCGACCCGTCGCTCGCGGAGACCCATGGGGCCTGCACGCCCTCGAGGTCGGCCTTGGCCCGACCGCCGGCGAGCACCGCCTCGCCCGTCGACAGGGTCCGGATGGCGATGGCCGCGACGTTCTCGGGGTGCTCGGCGGCGAACTCGGCGTAGATCGCCTCGTCGTGCTGGCCGTCGTCGCCGATCAGCAGCCACCGGATGTCGGGGAACTCCCCGGCGAGACGACGCAGGTTCTCCTCCTTGTGCGCCCGACCGCTCCGGAACCACCGATCATGCGTCGGCCCCCAATCGGTCAGGAGCAGCGGACCCGGGGGATAGAGGTTGCGCGAGAGGAAGCGGGTGAGCGTGGGAGCCACGTTCCAGGCGCCCGTAGAGAGGTAGATGATCGGGACCCCTGGGTGCGCCCGGACGAGGCGGTCGTAGAGCACCGCCATGCCCTGCGTCGGGATGCGCGCGTGCTCGTCGAGCACGAACGTGTTCCAGAATGCCACGAACGGCCGCGGCAGCGCCGTGACCATGACGGTGTCGTCGACGTCGGAGATGATGCCGAAGGAGGCGTCGGGCGGCAGCACCTGGATCGGCGCCTCGACCGGTTGCGCGCCGGCCGTCGTGAGCGTGGCTTGATGCCATCCCGGCACCAGCGAGACCGGGATGCGGGTGTCGACGACGCCGCCGCGGTCGGCGAGGACCTCGATGCGCTGGCCGGCGATGTCGATCATGACCGGGACGTCCCCGACGGGCGCGCTGGTGAAGCTGCGCCAGCCGCGGATGCCCTGCTCGCCCCGACGTCGACGTCGGGGGGAGGGCTCGTCCTCGGCGATCGGGCGGCTGAGCAGCACCCGGCAGAGCACGCGGACCCATTCGGTCGAGCCGTAGCCCGTGTACGGGACGACCGTGGGCACCTGCCCGCGCCACCGCGCCCAGCGCACGTGCAGGTCGTGGATCCAGTCCTCGACGCGCGCGGCACGATGCCGGACCTCGCGCTCTCGGGATCCGGCCGGATCAGGGGGGCTCGCCGGCATCCACTCAGTCTGTCATGGCCGGATGCCCCGGACGAAACGGGCCCGCACCGTGGTCTTCGAAGCAGCTCCCGACAGGTAGAGTGGAGCCCGCAATCTGAGGAGGTTCCGTGCCGAATGTCGACCTGATCCTCGGGGCCGATTCGAGCAGGAAGCGCTCAGTCCGCACCGAGCCGACCCAACGTCGGAGTTCGCAGCGTCTCGACGCGCTGCTGGACGCCGCCGCCGACATCGTCGACGAGTCCGGCTTCGAACGGCTCACGACGCAGATGGTGGCCGAGCGCGCCGGAGCCTCCATCGGCACCGTCTACCGGTACTTCCCCGACCGCGTCGCCGTCGTGGACGCGCTCCGCGAACGTGCCATCCGCCGCTATCGCGAGCGCGTCGTCGACGACATGGAGCGCACCGCGCCCGCCACCTGGTGGGACACCATCGACCTGGCGCTCGACGCCTGCGTCGCGATGTACCGGGACGAGCCCGGCTTCGCCGTCGTGCACGCCGGACGCCGCGACCGTGCCGACGACGACGAGCCCGAATTCGCCACCCGGATGGCGCAGTTGATCGCGAGCGAGTTCGACGTCGAACTCGAGGCGGCAGAGCTCCGGTTCCGCCTCGGCATCGCGCTCGAGGTCGGTCACTCGCTGATCAACCGGGCCTTCGAGCGGAGCATCGACGGCGACCCCGGGTACCTCGAGGAGGCTCGCAGCCTCGTGCGCACGTACCTCTTCGAGCACGTCGGAACGCCGCACGCCGCGAGCAACGCCGCCTGACGCGGCATCCGCCCGCCCTCCGCGGTTCGCGAACCTTACCCCACTCGACCGGCCGGACGGTCGCCGTTGCCTCCGCGCCGGAATGGTGTTTGGCTGGAGAACTGCGATCGGGCGCCCGCCCGCCGCATCGGGTGAGGGGCAGCGATGATCGAGTTCCGAGGCGTCAGCAAGCAGTATCCCGACGGCACGGTCGCCGTCGAGGGCGTCGACATCGTGATCGAGCCGCACACCACGACGGTGCTGGTCGGTTCGTCGGGCTCGGGCAAGACGACGCTGCTGCGCATGATCAACCGGATGGTCGATCCGACCGGCGGCCAGGTCCTCATCGACGGCACGGATGTCGCGACCGTCGATCCCGTGCGCCTGCGCCGCGGCATCGGATACGTGATGCAGAACTCCGGGCTCCTGCCGCACCGCACGGTCGTCGACAACGTGGCCACGGTGCCCGTGCTCACGGGCGTGAGTCGGAAGCAGGCCAGGGCCCGCGCGCTGGAGCTGCTCGACACGGTCGGCCTCGAGCGGTCGCTCGCCGACAAGTACCCATCGCAGCTGTCCGGCGGCCAGCAGCAGCGCGTCGGCGTGGCCCGCGGGCTCGCGGTCGACCCGAACATCCTGCTCATGGACGAGCCCTTCGGCGCGGTCGACCCGATCGTCCGCTCGGAGCTGCAGCAGGAGCTGCTGCGGCTGCAGGGCGAGCTGGGCAAGACGGTCGTCTTCGTCACGCATGACATCGACGAGGCCTTCCTCCTCGGCGACCAGATCGTCATCATGCAGCAGGGCGGTCGCATCTCGCAGGCCGCCTCGCCCGCGGAGATCCTCGCCGCACCGGCCGACGCCTTCGTCGCCGACTTCGTGGGGGCCGAACGCGGCAAGCGCTCGCTGCACCTGACCGAGGTCGACGGCCGCACCGTCGTGGTCGACGGCGACGGCCGCCCGGCCGGGGTGCTCGCCCCGTGACCTGGCTGTGGTCGAACCTCGACGAGGTCGGCGAGCTGATGCTGGTGCACCTGGCATTGTCGGTGCCCGCTGTCATCCTGAGTCTCGTGTTCTCGATTCCGCTCGGCTGGACGGCGCATCGCTACGCCTGGTCACGTGGCGTCCTGCTCTCGATCGCCGCGCTGCTCTACGCGATCCCGTCGCTCGCGCTCTTCGTCTCGCTCCCGCCCCTGACCGGGTTCGGGCTGCGTTCGCCGATGAATCTCGTCATCGCCCTGACGATCTACGGAGTCGCGGTCATGGTGCGCACGGCGGCCGACGCCTTCGACTCCGTCTCCCGCGAGGTGCGGCAGTCGGCGACGGCGCTCGGCTACTCGGCGTCCGGGCGCTTCTGGGGCGTCGAACTCCCGCTGGCCGGTCCGGTGCTGCTCTCCGGCCTGCGCGTCGTCATCGTGAGCACGGTGAGCCTCGCGACGGTCGGCGCGGTGATCGGCGTCCCGAGCCTCGGCAGCCTCTTCACCGACGGCTTCCAGCGCGGCATCCAGGCCGAGATCGTCACCGGCATCGTCGCGACCATCCTGCTCGCCCTCGTGCTCGACCTCGTCGCGGTGCTCCTCGGGCGCCTGCTGCTGCCGTGGACGCGCACGCCGAGCGGACGCCGAGCGTCGCAGGAACGCGCGATGGAGACGACCGAACGGGTGGCGGGAGCAGCATGAACCTCTTCGTCGAGGGCTTCGCGTGGATCCTCGACCCGGCCAACTGGTCGGGTCCGGGCAGCATCCCCGAGCGCCTCGGTCAGCACCTGGCCGTCTCGGCGACGGTGCTGCTCATCGCGATGGTCATCGCCCTGCCGGTCGGCGCCCTCATCGGCCACACTGGCCGCGGTCGCGAAGCCGCGGTGATGGTCTCGGGCGGTCTGCGCGCACTGCCCACGCTCGGCGTGCTGACCCTGTTCGGCCTGTGGATCGGCATCGGCCTCACCGCACCGATCCTCGCGCTCGTGATCCTCGCGATCCCGCCGCTGCTCGCCGGTGCGTACGCGGGGTTCGAATCCGTCGACCGGCGCACCGTCGACGCCGCGAGGGCCATGGGCATGCGCGAACTGCAGATCGTCGGCGGGGTGGAGCTGCCCTTGGGGCTGCCGATCCTCGTCGGCGGCATCCGCTCGGCCTCGGTGCAGATCATCGCGACCGCGACGCTGGCCGCGTACCTCGCCGACGAGGGACTCGGGCGGTACATCTTTCAGGGCTTGAAGACACGGGATTACGCGGAGATGCTCGGCGGTTCCATCCTGGTGATCGCCCTCGCTCTCGTGGTGGACGGGTGCTTCGCACTCGTGCAGCGCATCGTCGTCCCCGCCGGCGTGCGGGCGACGCGAACCAGGGAACTCCGCTCGAGACCGGCCCGGTCGCGAGCGGCCACGGGGTGACCCGAATCGAAGGAGAAGCAGGAATGTTCACAGCAGGAAGAGGCCGGCTCGGTGCACTTGCAGCGGTCGCGGTCGGGGCGACAGTGGCCCTGGCAGGGTGTTCGTCCGGTGATCCGCTCGACAGCGGATCGGGTGGCGGCGACGAGTCATCCGAGACCATCGTCGTCGGCTCCCAGGACTACTACTCGAACGAGATCATCGCCGAGATCTACGCGCAGGCGCTCGAGGCGAACGGCGTGACCGTCGAGCGGGACCTCCGTATCGGCCAGCGCGAGGTCTACATCCCCGAGATCGAGGACGGGGCGATCGACCTCTTCCCCGAGTACACGGGAAACCTCCTCCAGTACTACGTGCCCGACACCGAGTCGAAGACGAGCGACGACGTCTACGCCGAGCTCGCCGACGCGCTTCCCGAGGGCGTCTCGGTCCTCGAGCAGTCCTCCGCCACCGATCAGGACTCCTACAACGTGACGAAGGCGTTCTCCGACGAGAACGGCGTCACGAGCCTCGCGGACCTGGCCGGCGTCTCCACGCCGATCACGCTCGGCGGCAACTCGGAACTCGAATCCCGTCCCTACGGGCCCGAGGGGCTGAAGTCGGTCTACGGCGTCGACGTCGCCTTCACACCGATCGAGGACAGCGGCGGACCTCTGACGCTCAAGGCGCTCGTCGACGACCAGGTGCAGATGGTGAACATCTACAGCGCCGACCCCAACATCGCCGCGAACGACCTCGTCACGCTCGAGGACCCAGATGGCCTGTTCCTCGCGTCCAACGTGGTGCCCGTCGTGAGCGAGAAGATCACGGACGAGATGGCGGAGGTCATCAACACCGTGAGCGCGGCCCTCACGCCCCAGGAGCTCGTGGCGCTGAATGCGCTGAGCGTGAACGAGCAGCAGTCCGCGGAGCAGATCGCCGAGGACTGGCTGGCGGAGCAGGACCTCTTCTAGAAGCCGGTCGAAGGACGCGAGGGGTCGGATGCTGCGGCATCCGGCCCTTCGCCGTCGGAGGGGGAGGCCGAGGTGTCGGCGGGCGCGGTCTCCTCGTCGGCCCGGTGCTCCATGTGCGCCGACTCCGACCGGAAGATCAGGCGCTTGGCGAGCCAGGCCGCGACGAGGAACACGACGATCACGGCGACGAACAGGTAGCCTGCCCAGTGCAGGTCGCGGCTCAGTTCGCGGTAGCTCCCGGCGGCGAGGCTGCCGACGCTCACGTAGGCGAAGGTCCAGATCACGCAGGCGGGCAGGGTCCAGGAGATGAAGCGGCGGTACCGCATCGTGCTCATGCCCACGGTGAGCGGGATGAGGGAGTGCAGCACCGGGAGGAACCGCGAGATGAAGATCGCGGGGCCGCCGCGGCGATCGAGGTACCGCTGCGCCTTCGCCCAGTTCTCCTCACCGAGGCGACGGCCCAGCCGTGAACGCTTGATGTGCGGGCCGAACCAGCGGCCCAGCGCGAAGCCGATGCTCTCGCCGATGAGCGCTCCGGCGATGACCGCGATGACGAGGGCGAAGTACTCCACGACGCCGTCGACCGCGGTCGAGGCGACGAGCACGATCGTGTCACCCGGCACGATGAGTCCGATGAGCACCGAGGTCTCGAGCATGATGCCGAGCGCGGCGAGCAGGGTCCGGGCAACGGGGTCGACACTCTGAACGGTGTTCAGGATCCAGTCGAGGATCTCGTTCATCGTTCGAGCGTAACGGCGGCGCCTCGGCGGGGCGTCACCCTAGAGGCTGATTCCGAGCCGTGCGAGCCGGGCGTCCAGCATGCCGCGATCGGGGGAGACCCCGCCCGACTCCGCGTAGGCCCCCGGCTCGCCCGAGCTGCCGACGAGGAGGATCGCCGAGCCGAGTGCACGATCGCCGACCTCGTGCCTCGCGGTGTCGTCGGCGAGCATCTCGGTCAGGAGGGCGACCGCCCGTTCGGCCCGATTCGCGATCGGGAACCAGGGCAGTGCGCTGTGCCAGGCCCGGAACGAGAGCAGGACGAGGTGGTGGAACTGGTCGAGGTGCGCGCGCTCGTGGGCGATGACGGCCGCGAGTTCGTCCGGGCCGAGGGCCTGGACGAGCCCGTCGGTGAGTACGGTGGCCGTGCGGAACCCGGGTACGCAGTAGGCCAGCGGCTCGGGGTGCGCGAGGACCAGGGTGCGCGGCATGCCGGGCATGGGATCGCCGAGGATCGCGATGAGCTCGTGCTGGCGCCGTCGCTCCCGTTCGGCGCGGACTGCCGTGAGCGCCACGTTCAGCATCAGGTGCACCGCGAGGCCGACGGCCAGCGTGAGGGCGGCGAGGTGGATGACCGCGTACTGGGGCGGGATCGCCCCGTGCAGCAGGGCCGGCGCCAACTGCTCCGCGGCAGCCGCGAAGGATCCCGCCGGGATGGCGGCGAAGGCGAGCAGGCCGCCGATCATCGAGGCCGCACCCGCGAGGGCGATGCCCTGCCACAGCGCGAGGGCCATGGCGGGCGCGCGAGCCGGCCATTCGGCCCTGGACAGCGCCATCGGCACGGGCCACGCGAGTGCCACGGCGATCACGCCGAGGACGATGGCCGTGGCGAGCATGCTCAGCGCGGCGCGAGGTCGTCGAGGAGCTTGCGGAGGGTCGCGGCCTCGGTGGCGCTCACCGTGCCGACGAATCGGGCGAGCGCCGCGTCGCGGTCGCTCGAGCGGTCGAGCACCTCGTGCATGAGCTCGGCCGTGTGCTCCTCGCGGGAGAGGAGCGCCCGGTACCGGTGCGGCCGCTGGTCGCGGGACCTGGAGACGAATCCCTTGCGTTCGAGACGGGACAGCACGGTGAGCACCGTGGTGGTCGCCACCGTGCGTCCGGACGCCTCATCGCGCAGCGCGAGGGCATCGCGGAGTTCGTTCGCCGTGAGGGAGGCGTCGTTCGTCCAGAGCACCTCCATCACGGAGCGTTCCAGTTCTCCGAGACTCGCCATGCATCCAGATTACCGCTCACCGCCTGAATGTTCTACGCTGTGTAGAAGAACGTCACCGCGACGCGACCGCGCGAGAGGGGCACCTGTGAACGACCTGCTGGATCCGCTGCTGCTGGCCAGATGGCAGTTCGGCCTCACGACCGTCTACCACTTCCTCTTCGTGCCCATCACCATCGGACTCGCGACGAGCACGGCCGTCTTCCAGACGGCCTGGTACCGCACGGGCAAGGCCGAGTACCTGCGCATCACCCGGTTCTTCGGCAACATCTTCCTCATCAACTTCGCCATGGGCGTCGTCACGGGCATCGTCCAGGAGTTCCAGTTCGGCATGAACTGGTCGGAGTACTCGCGCTTCGTGGGCGACGTGTTCGGCGCGCCGCTCGCGATGGAGGGCCTCCTGGCGTTCTTCTTCGAGGCGACGATGATCGGCCTCTGGATCTTCGGCTGGGACAAGCTGCCCCGCCGCATCCACCTGGCCACGATCTGGGCCACCGCGGTCGGCACGATCCTCTCGGCGTACTTCATCCTCGCCGCGAACGCGTTCATGCAGAACCCCGTCGGCTACGAGATGAACGCGGAGAGCGGCCGCGCCGAGCTCGTCGACATCGGGGCCCTGCTCACCAACCGGGTCGCCCTCGCCGCCTTCCCGCACACCATCGCCGCGAGCTTCATGGTGGCCGCCGGCCTCATCATCAGCGCGGCGGCCTGGCATCTCGCGCGCAACCGCAACCTCGAGACCATGCGGCCGGCGCTGAAGTACGGCCTGTGGCTCATGGTCGGCTCCGGCATCCTCACCACGATCTTCGGCGACCAGCTGAGCCTCGCCATGGTGGCGACCCAGCCGATGAAGATGGCGGCGGCCGAGGCCACGTTCGACACGGTCTGCGGTGCCGACGCCTCATTCTCGATCTTCACGCTCGGCACGCCCGACGGCTCGAGCGAGCTGTTCTCGATCCGCATCCCGTACCTGCTCTCGTTCCTCTCGACGCATACGTTCGACGGATGCGTCGAGGGCATCAACGACCTCCAGGCGCAGTACACCGAGCAGTTCGGACCCGGCGACTACGCGCCCATCCTCTGGGTCACGTACTGGGCGTTCCGCTGGATGATCGGCCTCGGCATGGCGCACGTGCTCATCGCGGTCGTCGGCCTGTGGGTCACGCGCAAGGGGCGCACGCCGAAGCAGGCGTGGATCTGGAAGGTCGCGATCTGGAGCTTCCCGCTGTCGCTGCTCGCGATGAGCGTCGGCTGGGTGTTCACGGAGATGGGGCGCCAGCCCTGGATCGTCTTCAGCCTCATGAAGACCGAGTCGGGCGTCTCGCCGTACGTCACCGGGCTCGAGGTGCTGATCTCCCTCGTCGCGTTCACGCTCATCTACGGGATCCTCCTGGTGGTGGAGGTGCGCCTGATCATCCAGGCGATCCGCAAGGGCCCACCGGAGGTCGGGGACCCGGACCCCGAGACCGGCAGGATCGAACCCGCCACGACGGTGTACTAGGAGGCGATGGAGATGGATCTCGCAACACTCTGGTTCTGGATCGTCGCGTTCCTCTTCGTGGGGTACTTCGTGCTCGACGGGTTCGACTTCGGCGTCGGCATGTCGTTGCCGTTCCTCGGCAGGGACGACACCGACCGGCGCGTGCTCATCAACACGATCGGCCCCGTGTGGGACCTCAACGAGACCTGGGTCATCGTCGCCGGTGCCGCGCTGTTCGCGGCGTTCCCGGAGTGGTACGCGACGCTCTTCTCGGGGTTCTACCTGGCGCTGCTGCTCATCCTGCTCGCCCTCATCGCCCGTGGCGTCTCCTTCGAGTACCGTCACAAGCGGCCCGACTCGAAGTGGAAGGCGTGGTTCGACGGCATGATCGTCGTCGGCTCTGCCGTGCCGGCCCTGCTCTGGGGCGTCGCGTTCGCGAACATCGTGGCGGGCGTGCCCCTGGATGCGGACCACAACTTCACGGGCAGCCTTCTCACGCTGCTGAACCCGTACGCCCTGCTTGGCGGGGTCACGACGCTGCTGCTCTTCTTCACGCACGGCGTGGTCTTCGCGTCGCTGAAGACCGATGGGGACCTGCGTGAGCGCGCCCAGCGCCTCGCCACGCGGTCGGGGTTCGTCACCATCGTCGTCGCGGCGGCGTTCCTGCTCTGGACGGGCCTGGCCTTCGGCACGTTCTGGTTCTGGGTCTTCGCGGCCATCGCGGCCTTCGCGCTCATCGGCGGTTGGCTCATGAACCTCCGCGGATCCGAGGGCGTCGCGTTCACGCTGCTCGCGGTAACGGTCGCCACCGCGGTGCTCGCGCTCTTCTCCGCGCTCTTCCCCGACGTCATGCCCGCATCCAACGACCCCGCGAACAGCCTCACGATCGAGAACGCCTCGAGCACCGACTACACGCTGACGGTCATGACGTGGGTCGCCGTGTTCACCCTCCCCATCGTGCTGCTCTACCAGGGATGGACGTACTGGGTCTTCCGCAGGCGCGTCACGCGGGCCTCGGTCGAGGCATCCGCGCACTGACGTGAAGCCACTCGATCCGAGGCTCGTCCGGCGATCCCGCGCCGCCCGCCGCTTCCTGGTGACGGGTGGGGCACTCGCCCTGCTGCAGGCGGCCGCGACCGTCGGCTTCGCGCTCTCCCTGGCCACGCTCGTCGTCCGCCTGATCGATGGCGGCCGCCTGGACGCCGAGTGGCCGTGGCTCGTCGGGCTCGTCGCCGCGGCATCCGTCCGGGCCGCCGCCGCGTGGCTCTGGGACGTCGTGGGGTCCTCGGGCGCGATGCGCGTGAAGCGAGAGCTCCGCGGCGACGTGCTGGACGCCCTCGAGACGGTGCCCGACGGCGTGCCCGGTTTTCCGAGCGGCCGCACGGCGACGCTGCTCGGACCCGGCCTGGAAGCGCTCGACGCCTACTTCGGCACGTACCTCCCGCAGCTGGTCCTCACCGCGATCGCGACGCCGATCCTGGTCGTGGTCGTCTGGCTCGCCGACCCGCTGTCCGGGCTCGTGCTCGTCATCGTGCTGCCGCTCATCCCGGTGTTCATGGCGCTCATCGGCATGGCGACGGCCGGCGTGCAGCGCCGCCAGTACGACACGCTCACCACGTTGTCGCGCGGGTTCCTCGAGGTCGTCGGCGGTCTCTCGACGCTCGTGGCATTCGGCCGGGCCGGACGTCAGGCCGGCCGCATCCGCGCGGTCACCGAGGACTACCGCAGGCGCACGATGAGCGTGCTGCGCGTCACGTTCCTGTCGGGATTCACGCTCGAGTTCGCGGCGAGCCTGTCGGTCGCGATCGTCGCCGTGTCGATCGGGTTCCGCCTCGTGTGGGGCGAGATCGGACTGCTTCCGGGCCTGTTCGTGCTGCTGCTCGCCCCCGAGGTGTTCCTGCCGGTGCGGAACGTCGGGGCCGCCTTCCACGCCTCATCGGCCGGCATGACGGCGTCGACCGACGCGTTCGAGCTGTTCGATGCGGCCGCGGCGGCGTCCTCCGCACACGTCGACGTCGTATCGAGGGCCGGCCGGCCGGATGCCGCGGACGGCGTCCTCCTCGAGGGTGTCAACGTCCGTCGAGGCGGTCGCCCGGTCGTCGACGAGGTCGACCTGCTGGCCCGTGCGGGAGAGGTCGTCGCGATCACGGGGCCGAGCGGCGCCGGGAAGTCGAGCCTCTTCGCGGCCATCCTCGGATTCGTGCCGTTCGAGGGCGGGATCCGGGTGCGGGGCCTGCCACCGGGTCCGGCGGCGCGCTCGGGCCTGTCCTGGTCGCCGCAGGGCGCGACCCTGTTCGCAGGTTCGATCGAGTCGAACGTCCGGCTCGGCCTCGAGGACGCCGAACCCCGGCACGCGGAGCGCGCGATGCGTCTCGCCGGGGTCGAGCTTGACCCGCGGACGCTCGTCGGACCGGGTGGCCTCGGCCTCTCGGGAGGCCAGGCGCAGCGCGTCGCGACCGCGAGGGCGATCCATCGTCTGCTCGCCGGGGAGGCGACCGTGCTCCTGCTCGACGAGCCGACCTCGGCCCAGGACCCCGCTCGCGAGGCGATCCTCGCCCGCGGGGTGCGGGAACTCGCGGACGAGGGTGCGACGGTGATCGTCGCGACCCACCGCGCGGCGTTGGCGGCGGCATCCGATCGCGTCCTCGACCTGGAGGGCGCCCGTGTCTGAGCGTCGACCCGGCGCGTTGCGCGCCGCCCTTCCGTCACCCGCGCGGCTCGCGCCGTCGATCCTCGCGGGCATCGGCTGGGGCGCCTCCGCCATCGCCCTGCTCGCCTGTTCCGCGTGGCTCATCACGCGGGCGGCGGAGCAGCCGCCCGTGCTCTACCTCTCGGTCGCCGTGGTCGGCGTGCGCGCCTTCGCGCTGGGCCGCGCGGTGTTCCGCTACCTCGAGCGGCTCACGGGCCACGACGCGTCGTTCCGCCAGCTCGCCGCCATCCGCGCCGGGGTGTTCGAGCGGATGCTGCCCCTCGCCCCCGACGGACTCGTGGGCGTTCGCCGGGGCGACCTGCTCGCGCGGTTCGTCGACGACGTCGACGACCTGCAGAACGTGGCCCTGCGGGTGGTGCAGCCGGTCGTCAGCGCGCTCGTGGTGCTCGCGGCCGCGATCATCGGGGTGGCCGTGCTGGCCCCCGGCTCCGCGCTCTCGATCCTCGCGTGCCTTGCGGGCGGCATCGGCCTGACCCTGCTCGCCCAGCGACGGGCGGCGGCCCGTGCCGACCGCGACCTGGCGCCGCTCAGGGGCGACCTCCAGGCCGCCGTGCTCGAGCACGTGCAGTCGGTCGACGTGCTCGTCGCGTTCGACGCGGCCGACGCGAGCCGGGCCCGCATCGAACGGCTCGGCGAGCGACTGGCCCGGGCGAGCCGAGCCCGTGTCGCCGTCGCCGGCCTGGCATCCGCCGCGACGACGGCGATCGGCGGTCTCGCGGTGGCCGCGAGCCTCGCGGCGTCGTCACCGCTGCTCGCCGACGGCCGCATCGACGGGCCGACGTTCGCGGTCCTCTGCCTCGTGCCGCTCGCCATCGCCGAGGTCGCGGGCGCCATCCCGCTCGCGGCGACGTCGTGGCGGATCGCCCGCGCCGGGGCGGCCCGCATTGACGAGGCGGTGCCGGAGGACGTGCCGGCGGGAGTTCCGGTGCCGCCGGCAGCGCCGGTCGCGCTGCCCACCGGCGACGGGCCGCCCCTCGTCGGCCTGCGCGGCATCCGGGCCGTGTGGCCGCAGCACGCAGGCCGGCCCGCGGACGGGGCGGCATCGAGCGCCCCGCTCGCGGACGTCGACCTCGACCTGTTGCCGGGGGAGTGCGTCCTGCTTCGCGGGCCCTCCGGCGCGGGCAAGACGACGCTCGCCCACGTGCTCGTGCGCTTCCTCGACTACGAGGGCTCGTACCGCCTCGACGGCATCGAGGCCTCACTGCTCGATCCCGGCGACCTGCGCAGCGCGGTCGGGCTGGTGGAGCAGCGGCCGTGGCTGTTCGACGAGTCCGTGCGCCAGAACCTCCTGTTCGCCCGCGAGGATGCGAGCGATGACGACCTGCTCGACGCGCTCGAACTGGTGGGCCTTCGCACGTGGGTGCTCGAGCGCGGGGGCCTGGACGCGCCCGTCGGCGAGCGCGGCTCGCTCGTCTCCGGTGGCCAGGCCCAGCGCATCGCGCTCGCGCGCGCGAGCCTCAGGGGGTTCCCGGTGCTCGTGCTCGACGAGCCCACGGCGAACGTCGACGCGGCGCAGGCCGACGCGCTCATGCGGGACCTCGTGACCGCAGCACGGCGTGACGGCCGGACGGTGCTGGTCATCTCGCACGCACCGCTCGACGACCGGCTCGTCGACCGGGAGGTCGTCATGGCCGACGGGCGACTCGCGGGCCGCGCGACGACATAGGGTGAGGGGATGCCGCGCCGAGTCCGACGCCGCCGCCTCGACGGGTGGTCCGATCCGCACCTGCTCTTCCGGGCACGGTTCACCGACGCAGCACACGTCGTGTGGCTCGATGCGGGCCCGGCAGCCGTGGCCGGACTCAGCATCCTCGCGGCGGCGCACGCCGGCAGCGAGCTCATCACGGCGGATGTCGCGACGGGCGCGATCTCGAGGCATCGCCCCGCGGCATCCGGTCAGGCGGCCGTGGCCGATCGCGGCACCGTCGACGACGTGCTCGCGGTGCTCGGGGCAGCACTCGCCGTGCCGCTCGAGCGTCCTGGAGCGGGCTCCGATGCGGTGAGCCCGGACGCCCCGCTCGGCTGGTTCGGCTGGTTCGGCTACGAGTTCGGTGCGCGGATCGTCGGCGTCCCCGCGGAGCCGACCGATGCACCGGATGCCGCGTTCCTGTGGGTCGACCGCGCCGTCGTGTTCGACCACGCCGCGCGCTCGGCCGACCTGGTCTGGCTCGAGGACGACGACGATGACGACGACGCCGTCGCCGATCGCGGCATCGAGTCCATCGCCGCGTGGCAGCAGGGCCTGATCGACGCGTGGGCGGGACTCCCGAGCGCCTCGGAGGACGGTGCGCACCCCGACGCGGAGGAGGGCGCGAGGTCCGCCGTCGATCCCGCGCCGGTGCCCGAGGCCGCGCCCGAGCATCGTTGGCGCCACCCGCCCGAGTCCTACGCCACGCTCATCGGCGCATGCCAGGACGCCATCCGCCGCGGCGACGCGTACCAGCTGTGCCTCACCAACCGCATCGACCTCGACGTGACGCCCGACCCGGCCACGACCTACCTCGCCCTGCGGGCGTCGAGCCCGAGCCACCATGGCGGCTACCTCCGCTTCGGCGAGCACGCGCTGCTCAGCGCGTCGCCCGAGCTCTTCCTCCACGTGACCCCCGGCGGCATCGTGTCGACGAAGCCGATGAAGGGCACCCGGCCGCGGCATCCGGATGGCGAGGAGGACCGCCGACTGCGCCGCGAGCTCCTCGAGAGCGAGAAGGAGCGCGCGGAGAACCTCATGATCGTCGACCTCATGCGCAACGACCTTGGTCGCATCGCCGAACTCGGCACCGTCGAGGTGCCGAGCCTGCTCGCGGTCGAGGAGTACCCCCACGTGCACCAGTTGGTCTCGACGGTCCGCGCCAGGCTGCGGCATCCGCTCACGTCCCTGGACGCCGTGAAGGCCGCCTTCCCGGCCGGGTCGATGACCGGCGCACCGAAGCACAGCGCGATGACGATCCTGCACGGGCTCGAGGGCGGTCCGCGGGGCGTCTACTCCGGCGCGTTCGGCTACCTCGCGGTCGACGGCGGCGTCGACCTCGCGATGGTGATCCGCTCGATCGTGCTGGGACCGGGGGGCGCCTCGATCGGCACCGGCGGAGGCATCACGGCCCTCTCGGTCGCCTCCGAGGAGATCGAGGAGACGCGGGTCAAGGCCAGGGCGCTGCTGGCGGTCCTGGACGCGGCGAGCGCACAGCGCGAGTGAGTAGGCTTGACTCTCGGTGCGTCGACGTCTGGCGTGCCCAGACGCAGTGCGGGCAACCGCATCGACACGATTGAGAGTCACGTGGCACACGATCAGCACGAGGTCGACCCCGGCGCATACGACTTCGCCGCCATCCAGGCGAAGTGGCTTCCGGTGTGGGACGAGGCGAAGCCGTTCACGGCTGGCCGCCCCGGTGACACGAAGCCGCGCAAGTACATCCTCGACATGTTCCCGTACCCGTCAGGCGACCTCCACATGGGCCACGCCGAGGCGTTCGGCTACGGCGACACGGTCGCGCGCTACTGGCGCCACCAGGGCTTCGACGTGCTGCATCCGATCGGCTGGGACTCCTTCGGCCTCCCGGCCGAGAACGCCGCCATCAAGCGCGGCGTCGACCCGCGCGGCTGGACCTACGAGAACATCGAGCAGCAGAAGCGCTCGTTCCGCCAGTACGCGCCGTCGTTCGACTGGTCCCGCGAACTGCACACGAGCGACCCCGAGTACTACCGCTGGAACCAGTGGCTCTTCCTGAAGCTCTACGAGAAGGGCATCGCCTACCGCAAGGCCGGCCAGGTGAACTGGTGCCCCAACGACCAGACCGTGCTCGCGAACGAGCAGGTCATCGACGGCCACTGCGAGCGCTGCGGCGCGGTCGTCACGAAGAAGGCCCTGACCCAGTGGTACTTCCGGGTCACCGATTACGCCGACCGCCTCATCGACGACCTCAACCAGCTCGAGGGCGCCTGGCCCTCGAAGGTGCTGTCCATGCAGCGCAACTGGATCGGGCGTTCGGCCGGAGCCGACGTCGAGTTCGAGATCGAGGGCCGCGAGGAGCGCATCCCGGTCTTCACCACGCGACCCGACACCCTGTTCGGTGCGACCTTCATGGTCGTCGCGCCCGACTCCGAGCTCGCGGCGGAGCTCGCCGCGGGGGCCTCCGACGAGGTCAAGGCCCGCTTCGAGGGCTACCTCGACTCGGTGCGCACCGAGAGCGACATCGACCGCCTCTCGACCGACCGCCCCAAGTCGGGCGTGTTCCTCGAGCGACACGCGATCAACCCGGTGAACGGCGAGCGCCTGCCGATCTGGGCGGCCGACTACGTGCTGGCCGACTACGGCCACGGCGCGATCATGGCCGTGCCCGCGCACGACCAGCGCGACCTCGACTTCGCGCGCGCCTTCGACCTGCCGGTCCGCGTCGTCGTCGACACGAACCAGCCGGTCACCGGCGTCATCCCCGTGATCCCGCTCGACGAGAACGGCGTTCCCTACCTGCCCGACGACCTGCCGCCGCTGAACCCGGCCGAGACCGGCGAGGCGCTGACCGGCGAGGGCCGGCTGATCAACTCCGGGCCGCTCGACGGGCTCTCCAAGTCGAACGCGATCCGCCGGGTCATCGACCTGCTCGAGCATCGGGGCCTCGGACGGGCTGCGAAGAACTACCGCCTGCGCGACTGGCTCATCTCGCGTCAGCGGTACTGGGGCACCCCGATCCCGATCATCCACTGCCCCGACTGCGGCGAGGTCCCCGTTCCCGACAGCGAGCTCCCGGTGCGGCTGCCGGACGCCGCGGGGCTCGACCTCAAGCCGAAGGGCTCGAGCCCGCTCGGCGCGGCCGAGGACTGGGTCAACGTCTCCTGCCCGAACTGCGGGGGAGCGGCACGCCGCGACTCGGACACCATGGACACGTTCGTCGACAGCTCCTGGTACTACCTGCGCTACCTCAACCCGACCGACGCGGGCATGGCCTTCGACCCGGCCGAGGCAGAGAAGTGGGCGCCCGTCGACCAGTACGTCGGCGGAGTCGAGCACGCCATCCTGCACCTGCTCTACTCGCGGTTCATCACGAAGGTGCTGTTCGACGAGGGATACCTGAGCTTCACCGAGCCGTTCACCTCGCTCCTGAACCAGGGCATGGTCATCATGGACGGCACGAAGATGAGCAAGTCGAAGGGCAACCTCGTCGAGTTCGCGAGCGAGCTCGGCGCGCACGGCGCGGACGCGCTGCGCGTGACGCTCGCCTTCGCCGGTCCGCCGGAGGACGACATCGACTGGGCGGATGTCTCGCCCGTCGGTGCGGCCAAGTTCCTCGCCCGGGCGTGGCGCATCTCGGGAGAGGTGGCCTCGAGCCCCGACGTCGAGTGGAAGACGGGCGACGCGGCACTGCGCCGCATCACCCATCGCCTGCTGGCCGATGCGCCCGGTCTCGTCGAGGCCTTCAAGTTCAACGTGGTGGTGGCCCGGCTCATGGAGCTCGTCAACGCCACGCGCAAGACGATCGACTCGGGCCCGGGTGCGGGCGATGCGGCGGTCCGCGAGGCGGCCGAGGTCACGGCGATGATCCTCGACCTGTTCGCCCCCTATACCGCCGAGGACATGTGGGAGCGCCTCGGCTACCAGCCGACCATCGCCCTCGTGCCGTGGCGCAAGGCCGATCCGGCGCTGCTGATCGAGGAATCGGTGACGGCCGTCGTGCAGGTCGACGGCAAGGTGCGCGACCGGCTCGAGGTCTCGCCGAAGATCTCCGGCGACGAGCTCGAGTCGCTCGCCAGGGCATCCGCCGCGGTGACGCGGTCGATCGGCGACCGCGAGATCGTGAACGTCATCGTGCGCGCGCCGCGCCTGGTGAACATCGCCACGAGGGGCTGAGCGCTCCTCCACAGCGCATCGTCGGCGACGGCCGTCCGGGTTCAGGCCCGGGCGGCCGTTCCGCATGCTGCCGGTCGATAGCGTGCGGGCATGCCCGCCTCCGCCCGTCCCGAACCGCTCGCGGCGACCCCGCCCGACCTCGCCGATCCGATCGATGCCCTCGACCCGGCCTCGCGGCGGTCGACGCCGAGGGTGCGCATCGCCGTCGGCGCGGCGGTCGTGCTCTTCGTCGGCGCCGTCGCGGTCGCCGCGGTGCTGTCGTTCATCGGGGGAGGCGGCGGGGAGCAGCCGGTGATCGGGGGCTCGACGGTCGCGCACGGCGAGGCTCCGAGCGGCGATGCCGCCGCCGAGGTGCAGACCACGCCGCTCCTGGTGCACGTGCTCGGGGCCGTGGCCGAGCCCGGCCTCGTCGAGCTCGCACCCGGGGCACGCGTCGTCGATGCGGTCTCGGCCGCCGGCGGCTTCACCGCCGAGGCGGATCCCGCCGGGGTCAACCTGGCGCGCCCGGTCGTCGACGGCGAGCAGCTCGTGGTCTTCGCCGTCGGGGAGCAGCCGGCGGCCGCCTCCGGTGGTGCGGTGACGGGCGGCGGCCCGGGCGGACCCGCCGCGGCATCCGACGGGCTGGTGCACCTGAACACGGCGGATGCCGCGGCGCTCGACACGCTCCCTCGTATCGGGCCGGCCCTGGCCCAGCGGATCCTCGACCATCGCGAGGCGAACGGCCCGTTCACGAGCGTGGACCAACTGCTCGACGTGGCGGGCATCGGCGACGCGGTCTTCTCCGGGCTCGCCGAACTCGTGGCGCTCTGAGGTGCGCGACCTCCGGCTCCTCGGACCGGCGTGCGCGGCATGGGCGGCGGCGTGGCTCGCGGTGACCGTGCCCGATCTCGGAATCGGCACGACGGTCGTCGCGACCTGGGCATGGGGCGCGGCGACCGTGCTCCTCCTCCTCTCGGCTTGGCTCGCCGTCGCTCGTGGTCCGCGCCTCGCGACGTCTCGTCGCCGGTGGGTCGTGCGTGCGCGGCATCCACGCCACGCGCGGACGGCGGCCGTCGCGGCGACCCTGCTCGTCGCGTTCGCGTGCGCGGCCCTCGTCTCGACGGCCGCCGCGGTGGGGCTCGGAGCCCGCGAGCGGTCGGCACTGGCCGAGCCGGCGGAGTCGCGTCGCACGGTGGAGGTCGTGGTGGAGGTGACACGACCGCCCCAGCCCATGAAGGCGGCCGTGTGGGCCAGTGCGGAGCCGCTCATGCGGGTCGACGGCACGCTCGTCGCCGTCGATGGCGACCCCGTCCGAGGCGTGCCGGTCACGGTCGGGCTGGGCGGCGCCGAGGCGGAGTGGGGCGCCCACGTCAGCTTCAGCGCCCGCGCCAGCTCATTGCCGGCGGCGGAACCGAACGCGTTCCGGATGGTGGCACCCGGGGAGGTCTCGACCGTGTCTCCCGCCCCGGCCTGGCTCGCATGGGCGGGCGGCCTCCGCGACCGGTTCGCCGACGCGGCCACCGAGCTCGGTGGCGATGGCGGCGCCCTCGTGCCCGGGCTCGCGATCGGCGACACTTCCGCCGTCGGCACCGAGCTGGACACCGCCATGAAGACGAGTTCGCTGAGCCATCTCACCGCCGTGTCGGGCGCGAACTGCGCCATCGTGACGGCGGCCGCCTTCGGCCTGGCGGCCCTGTGCGGACTCGGTCGTGGTGCCCGCGTCGCGGTCGCACTCGTCGCACTGTCGGGCTTCGTCGTGCTGGTGACGCCGCAACCCAGCGTGATCCGGGCCGCTGCGATGGCGGTGGTGATCCTCGTCGGCATGGCCCTGGCCCGGTCGGCCGGCGGCGTCTCGGCGCTCTCGCTCGCGGTGGTGATCCTGCTCACGGTCGACCCGTGGCTCGCCCGGGACTACGGCTTCGCGCTCTCGGCCGCGGCGACGGCCGGGCTGCTGCTCCTGGCCGCGCCGCTCGCGCGGCGGCTGGCCGACGTGATGCCCACGCCGCTCGCCGTGGTGCTCGCCGTGCCGGTCGCCGCCCAGCTGGCATGCCAGCCCGTCCTCGTCCTCCTCGATCCGTCGATCGCCCTCTACGGCGTCCCGGCGAACCTCCTGGCAGCGCCTGCCGCCCCGGTGGGCACCATCGTGGGCATGGTCGGCTGCCTCGTCCTGCCGCTGCTGCCCTCGGTCGGATACGCGCTCATGCAGGTCGCCTGGGTGCCGGCCAGTTGGATCGCCCTCGTCGCGCATGGGGCCGCGGCGCTGCCGGGGGCGCGGCTGCCATGGCCGGCGGACGCGATCGGAGCGCTCCTGCTCGTCGCCGTCACGGCAGCGTCCCTCTGGCTCGCCATGTCGAGGCCGCGGCCCGGGCCTGCCCGACGCGTCATCGCGGTCGCCGTGCTGCTCCTCGTCGCGGTGCCGACGGGCATCTCCGTCGGTCCGATCGTCGTGGCCCGCGCGCAGCATCCGGCCGACTGGGACGTGGCCAACTGCGACGTCGGCCAGGGCGACGCGGTGCTCGTGCGTTCCGAGGGTGCGACCGCGCTCATCGACACCGGACCGGATCCAGCCGCCCTCGAGCGGTGCCTCTCGCTCCTCGGGGTCGCGACCATCGACCTGCTGGTGCTGACGCACTGGGACGCCGACCACGTCGCTGGGGTGCCGGCGGTGGTCGGCCGCGTCGGCGTGGTGATCCACGGGCCGCTCGACGGCACGCGGTCCTCGAGCGCGCTCGAACCGCTCGAGGAGGCAGGAGCCGAGGCGATCGAGGTCGAGGCCGGACGCAGCGGCACGCTGGGGGATTCGCGGTGGCGCGTGCTCTGGCCGCGGCCGAAGGCGCAGCCGGGGAACGACGCGAGCGTCGTGCTGGAGGTGAACGGCCGACTCGGCCGGGCGATCTTCCTCGGCGACCTCGGCGAGGAGGCGCAGGCCCGGCTCGTCGCCTCGGCCGACCTCGCACGCGTCGACCTCGTCAAGGTCGCCCACCACGGGTCGGCCGACCAGAGCGAACGCCTGTACGAGCTCCTGCGCGGCACCGTCGGCATCGTCGGGGTCGGGGCCGACAACGGCTACGGGCATCCCACCGACCGCCTGCTCGACCTGCTCGAAGGCGTCGGCACCACCGCCGTGCGGAGCGACCGGAGCGGGACCTCGCTGCTCACCGCCGTCGACGGCGGCGGCTACCGGCTCTGGGTCGAGCGCGACTCCGGGGATGTCGCACCTCGACCGTAGACTTGGGGCGAGACAGGAGGTGCCGTGGCGGCTCGAACCGGTGCACGTGGCAACGCCCGCGCGAGTGCGGCGATCCCGCAACTTCCCTACAGTCAGGTCCGCCCGGCGCCCATCGTGCTCATCTCGGGCCCCGAAGACGTGCTCGCGGACCGCGCGTCGAGCCTGCTGCGCGATCAACTCCGCGCCGAGGACCCCGACCTCGAGGTCAGCGAGATCTCCGGCGACGCCTATCAACGTGGCGAGCTCATCACGCTCGCGAGCCCTTCGCTCTTCGGTGAGGCCCGGCTCATCCGCATCGACGGAGCCGAGAAGGCCACCGACGACCTGATCCTCGACGTGGTCGACTACCTGGCGCAGACCGCCGAGTCGACGACGGTGGTCATCCGTCATCGCAGCGGCGTGCGGGGCAAGCGCATGCTCGACGCGATCCGTTCCGGTCAGGGCGGCGCGATCGAGATCGTCTGCGCCGAGCTGAAACGCGAGTCCGACAAGCAGGAGTTCGTCCAGGCCGAGATGCGGACGGCCGGTCGCAAGATCGCGCCGAAGGCGCTGCGGTCGCTCGTCGCCGCCTTCAGCGACGACCTCGGCGAGCTCTCGGCGGCGTGCCGTCAGCTGCTCGCCGACACCCCCGGCGACATCACCGAGGCCGTCGTCGCCAAGTACTACGGCGGCCGGGTCGAGACCAACGCGTTCGAAGTCGCCGACGCGGCCATCGCCGGTCGCCACGGCGACGCGCTCGTCGCCCTGCGCCACGCACTCGACAGCGGTGCCGACCCGGTGCCCATGGTGGCCGCGTTCGCCATGAAGATCCGTACGATGGCCAAGGTCTCGGGGGTGCGCGGCGGCGGCCAGGCGGCCGCGTCGCTGGGCCTGGCGCCATGGCAGGTCGATCGCGCCAGGCGAGACCTCGCCGGTTGGAGCGACGAGGGCCTGCAACGGGCGATCGTGGCGCTGGCGCGCACCGACGCCGCGGTCAAGGGCGCCGAGCGCGACCCGGTGTTCGCGCTCGAGCGACTCATCGGCGTCATCGCCGCGCGAGGCCGCGACCTCGCGTCGTAGCCCGCTCGCCCTGCTGGCGCGGCAGGGACGAGCGCGCCGCCTCGCCCGCCGCACCGGGTTCGCGCTTCCGGCCTCCGGAGCAACTGGAACGCCGGCCTGGATTCCCGCATGGCCGCCGCGGGTCGCACGCGAGGATCGCTCCCGCGACGGTTTCCCGGCGTGCGGGAGGTCGGCGGGCGTCCTCCACGCCGCACACCGTCGCGGGAAGGCGCGTCGCGGAACCACGGCTCCACGGCGGCAGCGGCGCGGGCGCTGACGCCAAGGCACGAGCGCCGTGAGCGCCGCGCACGCCGCGAACGCCGGGAATGCCGCGAACGCGGCGAATGCCGCACACGCCGCGAATGCCGCGCACGCCGCGAATGCCTGCCGCCAACCCGGTGCGGGCCCCGAGCGGGGATCGCAGCCCGGAAACGACGAACGCCCCGCACGCTGGTGCGGGGCGTTCGATCAGGGGCTGTGCGTCAGAGCGCAGCGACCTGCTTCGCGATGGCCGACTTGCGGTTCGCGGCCTGGTTCTTGTGGATGACGCCCTTGCTGGCGGCCTTGTCGAGCTTGCGACCCGCGACGCGGACGGCGGCGGTGGCCTTGTCCTTGTCACCGGTGGCGATGGCCTCGCGAGCGGCGCGGACGGCGCTCTTGACCTCGCTCTTGACGGCCTTGTTGCGCTCCTGCGCCTTGAGGTTGGTCTTGATGCGCTTGATCTGCGACTTGATGTTTGCCACGTGGTTCGTCTTTCGTTCTTGTGCGGGTACCGGATGTGCCGAGCGAAGGTAGAGGGGCCTCGCGCGGCGAATCGTGCGGGGTGGGACCCACACGCAAGCCAACAGGCAACGATACCAGCAACGCGGACACGGCACCAATGCGAGGGCTGGGAGTCGCCGCAGAGTCCACGGCGGCGGCATCCGTCAATTGGAGCGGATGACGCCGAGGTCGCGGGCCCGGGCCACGGCTGCGGTGCGCGAGCCCACCTCGAGCTTGGCGAAGATGTGCACGAGGTGCGACTTCACGGTCGCCTCGCTGAGGAAGAGCGCCTTGCCGACCTCGCGGTTTGAGTTGCCGTTCGCGACGAGCTGGAGCACCTCCACCTCGCGCCCGGTGAGGCGTTCGATGCCGGTGTTCGCCTCGAGTCGGGAGGACACGCCGGGGGCGAACGCGGGCTCGCCGCCGGCCGCCGTGCGGATCGCGTCGACGAGTTCGGCGGGCGGGGCGTCCTTCAGCAGGTATCCGCTCGCACCGGCCTCGATCGCGCCGAGGATGTCCGCATCGGTGTCGTAGTTGGTCAGCACGAGTACCCGGGGGGCGCCGGGCGCGGACCTGATGTGCCGTGTCGCCTCCGCGCCCTGCATCCGCGTCGGGAACTGCAGGTCCATGAGGACCACGTCGACGTCGCCGTCGAGCGCGCGCTGCACCGCGGCATCCGCGGAGTCGACGTCGTCGACGACCTCGAGGTCGGGCACGGACTCGAGCATCGCCCGCACTCCGGCGCGGACGACCGGATGATCGTCCGCGAGCACCAGCCTGATCCTCCGGGCCGCCGGGTACGCCTCCTGCGCGAGGCCGGCACCGCTCATGCCGCCACCACCGGGATGCGCACCGAGATCGCCGTGCCCTCGCCGGGCGAGGACTCGAGCTCCATGGTGCCGCTCTCGCGTTCGGCCCGCTCGCGCATGGCGCGCAGCCCGAAGCGGAGGCCGGAGCCGTCGGCGGCGACCTCGGCGGGATCGAAGCCGATGCCGTCGTCGACGATGTCGAGCGCGACCTCGTCGCCGAGGTAGCTGAGCGTCAGCTCGGCACGGGTGGCGCGGGCGTGTCTCAGCACGTTCGCCAAGGCGCCCTGCGCGATGCGGAGGAGCGTCGCGTCGATGGCCATGGGCAGCGTGACGGGGGTCCCGCTCCTCGAGTACGAGACCCGGGTCGCGGCGCCGGCCTGCGCGGCCTGCTCGTCGACGGTCGCCGCGAGGCGGCGGAGCGCCGCGGGCAGCGTCTGCTCGTCGAGCGACGGGGGGCTCAGCTCGCGGATGAACCGCCGCGTCTCCGCGAGGTTCTCCGAGGCGGTGGCGCGTGCGAGCTCGAGCTTGCCGAGGATCGCCTCGTCGGCGATGTCGCGCTCGGCCGCGTGCAGGAGCATCTGGATGCTCGAGAGGCCCTGCGCCACCGTGTCGTGGATCTCGCGGGCGATGCGCTGGCGCTCGGCGAGCGTGCCGGCCTCGCGGCTCGCGGCCGCGAGCTCCTCGCGCGTGGCGATGAGGTCGAGGATCAGCGCCTGGCGGTCCTTGGTCTCCTGCGCCATGGCCCGGTAGCCGAGGCCGATCACGATCGCGACCCCTGCGCTGATGAGCGGCCCGAGGATGGTGCCGACGGCGAATCCCTGGTGCGTGGCCGTGCCCCACACCGAGAGCCCGAAGGTGAGGACGACGAGCGGCACGGCGAGCGGCGCGGCCAGCACGTGCAGCTCGAGGAAGAAGAGGGGGAACGCGAGGAACGCGGCATCCGGGGTGATCGCCGACATGCCGACCCAGAGGGCGAGCAGTGCGGTGAGCCAGAGGACGCGGGCCCACTGGGGGAGGTTCCGCCGAGAGGCAGCGATGCCGACGCCGTAGCAGCCGAGGAACGCGAAGGTGAGCACGGTGAGCGCCACCTCGGAGTCGTCGTCGGCGAGCAGGGCGCGGACCAGCACGAACAGGGCGAGCCCGACGACGAGCACGTGCAGGCCGAAGCGGAGCGTCACGAAGACCGGGCGCAGGGCCGATGGCGATACCCGCGCGAAGTCGAATGCGGGCGTGGGCGACGGGGCTGCGGACACGGTCATGGTGCGGCCAGCGTAGCCCTCGCCCCCTGCACGCGGCATCCGTCGAAAGTGCGAACCCAAACTCGTGGGAGAATCGACGGGATGTCTCCGAGAGCCCACACCCCGCCGGTGCCTGCTGCCACCGACCCCGCGCTGATCCGCAACTTCTGCATCATCGCGCACATCGACCACGGCAAGTCGACCCTGGCCGACCGGATGCTCGGCATCACCGGCGTGGTGAGCGACCGTGACATGCGTGCGCAGTACCTCGACCGCATGGACATCGAGCGCGAACGCGGCATCACGATCAAGAGCCAGGCCGTGCGCATGCCGTGGCAGGTCGGCGACACCGCGTACGCCCTCAACATGATCGACACCCCCGGGCACGTCGACTTCAGCTACGAGGTGTCCCGCTCGCTGGCCGCCTGCGAGGGCGCGATCCTCCTGGTCGACGCCGCGCAGGGCATCGAGGCGCAGACGCTCGCGAACCTCTACCTGGCGCTCGAGAACGACCTCGAGATCATCCCGGTGCTGAACAAGATCGACCTGCCGGCTGCCGAGCCCGAGAAGTACGCGCGCGAGCTCGCCGAGCTCATCGGCGGCGACCCCGCCGACGTCATGAAGGTCTCGGGCAAGACCGGCCTCGGCGTCGAGGACCTGCTCGACCGCGTCGTCGAGCGCATCCCGGCACCGGTCGGCGACGCCGACGCCCCGCCGCGCGCGATGATCTTCGACTCGGTCTACGACAGCTACCGCGGCGTGGTCACCTACGTCCGCATGGTCGACGGCAAGCTGAACCCGCGCGAGCGCATCCAGATGATGTCGACGAGGGCGACGCACGAGATCCTCGAGATCGGCGTGAGCGCGCCCGAGCCGACGCCCACCAAGGGGCTCGGCGTCGGCGAGGTCGGGTACCTCATCACCGGCGTGAAGGACGTGCGGCAGTCCAAGGTCGGCGACACCGTGACGACGGCCGCGAAGTCGGCCACCGAGGCGCTCGCGGGCTACACCGAGCCGCTGCCCATGGTCTTCTCGGGCCTGTACCCGATCGACGGCAGTGACTACCCGGAGCTTCGCGAGGCGCTCGACAAGCTCAAGCTGTCGGATGCCGCGCTCGTGTACGAGCCCGAGACCTCCGTCGCCCTCGGCTTCGGCTTCCGTGCCGGCTTCCTCGGCCTGCTGCACCTCGAGATCATCACCGAGCGCCTGCAGCGCGAGTTCGGCCTGGACATCATCGCGACGGCGCCGAGCGTGGTCTACGAGGTGACGACCGAAGACAAGAAGACGGTCACGGTCACCAACCCGAGCGAGTTCCCCACCGGTGCGAAGATCTCCGAGGTGCGCGAGCCCATGGTCCGCGCCGCGATCCTCGCGCCGAAGGACTACGTCGGCACCATCATGGAGCTCTGCCAGTCGCGCCGCGGGGCGCTGCTCGGCATGGACTACCTCGGCGAGGACCGGGTGGAGATCCGCTACACCATCCCGCTCGGCGAGATCGTGTTCGACTTCTTCGACCAGCTGAAGTCCAAGACCGCCGGGTACGCCTCGCTCGACTACGAGCCCGTGGGCGACCAGGCCGCGGACCTCGTCAAGGTCGACATCCTCCTCCAGGGCGAGCAGGTCGATGCCTTCAGCGCCATCGTGCACCGCGACAAGGCGTACGCCTACGGCGTGCTCATGACGGGGCGGCTCCGCGAGCTCATCCCGCGTCAGCAGTTCGAGGTCCCGATCCAGGCGGCCATCGGCGCTCGCATCATCGCCCGCGAGTCCATCCGCGCCATGCGCAAGGACGTCCTCGCCAAGTGCTACGGCGGTGACATCAGCCGCAAGCGCAAGCTCCTCGAGAAGCAGAAGGAGGGCAAGAAGCGCATGAAGATGGTGGGCCGCGTCGAGGTTCCGCAGGAGGCGTTCATCGCCGCCCTGAGCGGTGACGTCGAGAAGAAGGACTCGAAGAAGTAGGCCCGAGATGACCCGTCGCAGCACCTTCACCGACCAGTCCGTGACCTACGGCTCCATCGGGGCGACGCTCGACCCCGACCTGCTCCGCTACCCGCCGGCCGGGTACCTGCCCGCAGAGGACAGCGTGCGCATCGGCAGCGGTGTCGAGCGATTCGACCGCACCGCCGAGGCGCTCATGACCTGGGGTATCCAGCGCGGTGCCGGGTACGAGGTGACGGATGTCTCCGCCGGCACTGGCGCGCAGTACCCCGGCATCGTCTACGACGTCGACGGCTCGCCGCTGACCGAGCAACCGGGGCCGCGCACGGAGGACCGTTTCGGCGCCGACGGCACGCCGTACATCGCCGCGGGCATGCAGGCGACCCTCGTGCGGCACGACCGCCTGGGCTCCAAGCGAACGCCGGTGCTCGTGGTCTACGTCATCGACGAGCCCGGCCGCGTCGGGTACGCGTACGGCACGACCGGCGAGGGTCACGAGGGCGGCGAGGAGTCCTTCGTGCTCGAGCACCGCGACGACGACACGGTGTGGTTGACGATCCGCTCGTTCCGCGAGATCCCGACCGGGTTCGCCCGGCTCATCGGGCCCACGATCCGGCGTCGGCGCCGCGAGCTGACGCGTCGGCAGTTGCGCGCCCTGCATCCCGCCGGCGGCGTGTAGGCGTGGGTTCGGCGCTCCCGCTCGGCGAGCCCGCACCGCTCGACGGGCTGCTGCCCGCATCGGCAGCCGAAGGCGCCGATGGGCGTGCCCTCGGCGTGTATGTGCACGTCCCGTTCTGCCGGGTGCGCTGCGGCTACTGCGACTTCAACACGTACACCGCGAGCGAGCTCCGCGGCGCCCGCCAGGTCGACTACGCCGACCAGGCGATCGAGGAGATCCGGATGTCGCGGCGTGTGCTCGCGGCATCCGGTGTCGCCTCGCGCGAGGCCGAGACCGTCTTCTTCGGCGGCGGCACCCCGACGTTGCTGCCGGCCGATGACCTCGTGCGGATGCTGGGTGCGGTGCGTGAGGAGTTCGGCTTCGCCGACGGCGCCGAGGTCACCACCGAGGCCAACCCCGACTCGGTCGGACCCGAGGACCTCCTCTGCCTCGCCGAGGGCGGCTTCACGCGCGTGTCCTTCGGCATGCAGTCGGCGGTGCCGCACGTCCTGGCCGCGCTCGATCGCACGCACGACCCGGCGCGGGTGCCGCTCGTCGTGCGCTGGGCGCGCGACGCGGGCCTCGACGTCAGCCTCGACCTCATCTACGGCACCCCGGGGGAGTCTCTGGATGACTGGCGTCGCAGCGTCGACGCGGTCGTGTCCGAGCGGCCCGATCACGTGAGCGCGTACGCGCTCATCGTCGAGGACGGCACCAAGCTCGCGCGGCAGATCCGCCGGGGCGAACTCGCGCAGCCCGACGACGACCTCGAGGCCGACATGTACGAGCTCGCCGACGAGGCGTTCGCCGACGCGGGCTTCGAGTGGTACGAGGTCAGCAACTGGGCCACCGACGCCGCGCACCGTTCGCGGCACAACCTCGGCTACTGGCGCGGCGACGACTGGTGGGGCGTCGGGCCCGGGGCCCACAGCCACGTCGGCGGCGTGCGCTGGTGGAACGCGAAGCACCCGGCGGCCTATGCGGAGCGGCTCGCGGCCGGGCACTCGCCGGCCGTCGGGCGGGAGGTGCTCGACGCCCCGACGAGGGAGACCGAGCGCGTGCTGCTGCTCACCCGCATCCGCGAGGGCATCGACATCGCCTCGCTGCACGCCGGCGGTCGCCATGCGGTGGCCGGGCTGATCGCCGACGGCCTCGTCGACGCGAGAGCCGCCCTCGCCGGCGGGCTGACGCTCACCCGGCGAGGACGGCTACTCGCGGACGCCGTGGTCAGGCGCCTGCTCGAGGACTGACCTCGATCAGCTCACGAACTTGATCGAGAGCGGGTACGTGTAGGGCTGGCCCTGGTTGGCCTTGACCGCGGCGATGATCGAGAAGACGACCACGACGACCACGATGGCGATGCTCAGGAAGAACCCGATGATCACGAGCCACAGCAGCGCGGCGATGATCGACGCGATCGTCATGGTGATCTGGAAGTTCAGCGCGGTGGCGGTGTGCGCGCGCACGAACGGTCCACGGTCCTTCAGCACGAGGTAGCCGATGAGCGCCGGGATGAACCCGAAGAAGATCCCGCCGATGTGCACCAGGGTCGCCCAGAGCTTCTCGTCGTTCGGGCTGAGCTGGGGGCTCTGCCCGTACGGGTTCTGCGGCGGGGGAGGAGGGGGAAGGTCGGACATCGTGGACTCCTGGTTCTGTGCGCTGGCGCGCGGGACTGCGGACGCCACCATGGTGGCACAGCGACGCCCGCCGCGGGAGGGGACGCTCCTGCGACGGGCGAATCGCGAGTCGACTACTTGATGAGGCGGATGGCGAACGGGTACCGGTAGTGGTTGCCGTCCTTCGCCCGGAGGAAGGCGATGATCGAGAAGACCACGCCCACAATCCAGACGGCCCAGGAGAGCAGCCCGAGCACGCTGCCGAGGCCGAACGTCACGATCGTGATGATCGAGGTCAGGATGAAGAGGGCGATCTGCGCGAGGACGAGCGTGATCTGGAAGTTGAGCGCTTCCTTCGCCTCGGTGTTCGTGAACTGGCCGCGGTCCTTGAACACGAGCCAGATGATCAGCGACGGCAGGAAGCCGAGGATGCCGCCGAGGTGGGCGAACGAACCCCACTGCACGTCCTGGTCCCGGGAGAGCGGGGCGGCCGGTGCCACGGGCTGCCCGGCGGCCGGCTGCTGGGGCGGCGTCGGGGGCAGGTTGGGGTCTGACGGACCTGCGTTGGGATCTGACATGTGCGTGCCTTTCGAGGGTTCGGGGTGTGAACCGCTGCTGCGGAGGATGGGCGGCGCAGCCTTGGTGACTCGCGGATCACGCCCACGGTAGCGGTGGGCCGGAGTGTCGGCAATGGGGATTACCCTGAGTTCCGCGGTATGATTGGCACTCGCAGTGAACGAGTGCTAAATGGGTCGGCGAAAGCGAGGAACATGGTCTCCGAACGCAGTCTCGCCGTCCTCAGGGCGATCGTGCAGGACTACGTCGCGTCGCGTGAGCCGGTCGGCTCCAAGGCCATCGTCGAACGGCACGCCTTCGGGGTTTCGGCGGCGACGATCCGCAACGACATGGCCCTCCTCGAGGAGGAGGAGCTCATCGCGGCGCCGCACACGTCGTCGGGCCGGATCCCGACCGACAAGGGGTACCGCGTCTTCGTCGACCAGCTCACCGAGGTGCGACCGATGACGCGCGCGCAGCGGCACGCCATCGAGACGTTCCTCGGCGAATCCGCCGACCTCGACGAGCTGCTCGCGCGCACCGTCCGGCTCGTCTCGCAGTTGACCCGCCAGCTCGCCGTGGTGCAGTACCCGAGCTTCGGCAGCGCGCGCGTGCGTCACGTCGAGCTCGTCTCGCTCGCGCCCGACCGCGTGCTCTGCATCCTCATCACCGATTCCGGCCAGGTCGAGCAGCGCGTCACCGAGCTGCCGCACGCCATCGAGGACGACAAGCTCGCCGAGCTCCGTGCTCGGCTCAACGAGGTCGTCGGCGGCCGGTCCATGGCGGATGCCGCGGTCGCGCTGTCGGGCACCTTCGACGAGGTCGCCCCCGCCGACGCCGAGGTGCTCCGCACCCTCGCGGCGACGCTCGCCGACCAGGCCCGCGCCCAGCGTCAGGACCGGCTCGTCGTGGCCGGCGCGGCGAACCTCGTCCGCACCGAGCAGGACTTCGCGGGCTCGATCCTCGGCGTGATCGAGGCCATCGAGGAGCAGGTCGTGCTGCTCCGCCTGTTCGGCGAGATGGCGGCCGACGAGCACCCCGTCGCCGTCCGCATCGGCCGTGAGAACGCATCGTTCGGCCTCGGCGAGGCATCCGTGCTCTCGAGCGCCTTCGAGATCCCCGGTCGCGACGTCTCCCGGCTCGGCGTCGTCGGGCCCACGCGCATGGACTACTCGCACAGCATCGCGGCCGTTCGCGCGGTCGCCCGTTACCTCTCCCGCACGCTCGGCGAGAACTGAGCAGGGCCGGCCCCCACCGGTTCCTTCCGCAATCGAAAGGACACGCCCTCCGTGGCAGACCACTACGAGGTCCTCGGCGTCGCACGCGACGCCACCCCCGACGAGATCAAGAAGGCCTACCGCCGTCTCGCCCGCGAGCTCCACCCCGACGTGAACCCGGGTGCCGAGGCATCCGAGCGGTTCAAGTCGGTCACGCACGCGTACGACGTGCTCTCCGATCCGAAGCAGCGCCAGCAGTACGACCTGGGCGACCAGGGCGGCTTCGGCGGCGGGCAGAACTTCGGCGGCTTCGGCGACATCTTCGAGACCTTCTTCGGGGCGGGCCAGCAGACGAGGGGCCCGCGGTCGCGCCGCGAGCGCGGCCAGGACGCGCTCATCAGGGTCGAGGTCGGCCTCGACGAGGTCGTCTTCGGCACGCATCGCGAGATCGAGGTCGACACGGCGGTGCTCTGCCAGACCTGCCAGGGCTCCTGCTGCCAGCCGGGAACCTCGCCCGTCACGTGCGACATCTGCCACGGCACGGGATCGATCCAGCGCGCCGTGCGTTCGCTGCTCGGCAACGTCATGACCTCGAGCCCCTGCGGTACCTGCCGCGGGTACGGCACGGTCATCGCGACGCCCTGCGTCACGTGCCAGGGCCAGGGTCGCGTGCGCGCCCGTCGCACCGTGCCCGTCGACATCCCGGCGGGCGTCGACACCGGGGTCCGGCTGCAGATGCCCGGCTCTGGGGAGGCCGGCCCGGCCGGTGGCCCCAACGGCGACCTCTACCTCGAGATCAAGGTCAAGAACCACGACGTGTTCAGCCGCAACGGCGACGACCTGCTGGCCACGCTCGAGGTCTCGATGACCGATGCGATCCTCGGCACGACCGCCAAGATCGAGGCGCTCGACGGCGACGTCGACGTCGAGATCAGGGCCGGGCTGCAGAGCGGCGAGATCCTCACCGTCAAGGAGCGCGGCGTCACGAAGCTGCGGGGCAACGGGCGCGGCGACCTCAAGGTCGGCGTGCAGGTCGTGACGCCCACCAAGCTCTCCTCGAAGGAGCGCGACCTCATGCAGCAGTTCGCGGCCTCGAAGAAGGCGCCTGCGCCGGCGCTCAGCCACTTCCAGCAGGGCCTGTTTGCGCGCCTCCGCGACCGGTTCCTCGGCTGACGGCACCGCGATGAGCCACCTCTACCTCTCCGAGGACCTCGACCTCTCAGCCGTCTCGCCCGGCGACGACGTGCGCCTCACGGGCGAGGAGGCCAGGCACGCCGTGACGGTGTCGCGGCTGCGGGCGGGGGAGCAGGTGGCGATCGGCGACGGGCGCGGCACGCTCGCGCAGTGCGTCGTCCTCGAGACCGCTCCTCGAGAACTCGTGCTCGAGGTCGCCGCGGTCGAGCAGACGCCCGCGGCCTCGCCGCGGATCACGCTCGTGCAGGCACTGGCCAAGGGCGATCGGGACGAGCTGGCCGTCCAGGCGGCCACCGAGCTGGGCGTCGACCGCATCGTGCCGTGGTCGGCGGCCCGCTCGGTCTCCCGGTGGGAGGGGGCGAAGGCCGAGAAGGGCCGTGCCCGCTGGGCCAGCATCGTCCGAGAGGCGACCAAGCAGTCGATCCGGCCGTGGCTGCCCGCCGTCGCGCCGCTCACCCCGACCGCTGGGCTCGCAACGCTGCTCGCGGGCGCCCGCGTCCTCCTGCTGGAGCCCACCGCCGAGACGCCGCTCACCGGCATCCGGCACGACGGCCGCGACCTCGCCCTCGTCGTCGGCCCCGAGGGCGGCATCGCTCCGGCCGAGATCGAGCGGCTCGTCGCCGCGGGCGCCGAGCCCGTCCGCCTCGGCGCCTCCGTGCTCCGCACCTCGACGGCGGGACCGGCGGCCATCGCGGTGCTGAACGCCGAACTCGGGCGGTGGTGAGGCATCCGTCGGTACGATGGGGTGATGACCGCAGCCCAGGCCGAGCCGACCATCTTCGAGCGCATCGCCGCCCGTGAGATCCCCGCGAGCATCGTGGCCGAGACCGCGCGAGTGATCGCGTTCCACGACATCGCGCCGCAGGCGCCCGTGCACGTCGTCGTCACGCCCAAGGCCGGCGACTACCGCGACGTGGTCGAGCTCGCCGCCGGTGATCCCGACCTGCTCGCCGAACTCGTCTCGGTCGCGCGCGACATCGCGGGGGAACTCGCCGACGGCGAGTTCCGGCTCGTCTTCAACACGGGGGCCGCCGCCGGCCAGACCGTGTTCCACGTGCACGCCCACGTGCTCGCCGGCGGCCTCGAGGAGGCCTCGCTTGGCGGATGACGCGCAGCCCGAGCCCGTGGCACCCCAGCCCGGAGGAGCCGAGTCGGCGCCGACCGACCCGGGGTCGCGCGAGGCCGCGAGCGACGAGGACCGCCTGAGCATCGACGGCATCGCGATGGTGCGCCTCCTCGGACCCCAGGATCGCCTGCTCTCCTCGGTGCAGCGGGAATACCCGTCCGTCGAGGTGCACGTGCGCGGCAACGAGATCGGCATCCGCGGACCGGCCGACGACCGGCTCAAGGTCCGACGACTCATCGAAGAACTCCTGGAGCTCGTGCGAGCCGGCCAGGATCCGACCCCGACCGAAGTGAGGAGCTCGGCCCGCATGATCGACGCCGATCCCGATTCCCGACCCTCCGAGCTGCTCGGCCAGGTCATCGTCTCGTCCCGAGGCAAGACCATCAGGCCGAAGACCGAGGGCCAGCGCGCCTACGTCGACGCGATCGACGAGCACACCATCGTGTTCGGCATCGGCCCGGCCGGAACGGGCAAGACGTACCTCGCGATGGCCAAGGCCGTCCAGGCGCTCCAGCGCAAGGAGGTCAGCCGCATCATCCTGACGCGCCCGGCCGTCGAGGCCGGTGAGCGACTCGGTTTCCTCCCCGGCACGCTGACCGACAAGATCGACCCGTACCTCCGTCCGCTCTACGACGCGCTCAACGAGATGATGGACCCCGAGATGGTGCCGAAGCTCCTCGCTTCGGGCACGGTCGAGGTGGCACCGCTGGCGTACATGCGCGGTCGCACGCTGAACGACTCGTTCGTGGTGCTTGACGAGGCGCAGAACACGACGCCCGAGCAGATGAAGATGTTCCTCACGCGGCTCGGGTTCGGCTCCAAGATGGTCGTCACCGGCGACATCACGCAGATCGACCTGCCGGGCGGCGCGAGCGGCCTGCGTACGGTGACGCGCATCCTCGACCATGTCGAGGACATCCACTTCTCCCGGCTCACGAGCGACGACGTCGTGCGGCACACGCTCGTCGGCCGCATCGTCGACGCCTACACCGAGTACGACCAGCGCGCGCAGGCGCAACGGTTCGAGCGGGACCAGGCGCGCGAGTTCGCGAACCGCGCCGAACGACGGGGGCACGCCGCCCCGCGCGACCACCTTCCGCGAAGGGGCGGCAACTCGTGAGCATCGAGGTCAACAACGAATCCGCGATCGACGTCGACGAGGCGGTGCTGCAGCGGCTCGCCGTGTACGTCCTCGACGCGCTGCACGTGCACCAGGACGCCGAGCTCGCGATCGTCCTGGTCGATGAGGGCGCGATGGAGCAGTTGCACGTGCAGTGGATGGATGAGCCAGGGCCCACCGACGTGCTGAGCTTCCCGATGGACGAATTGCGGCCCGGCAGCGACGAGAACCCGACCCCGCCGGGCCTGCTCGGCGACGTCGTGCTGTGCCCGCAGGTCGCCGAGACCCAGGCTCGCGCCGCGGGGCATCCGCTCATCGACGAGCTCACGCTCCTGACGACGCACGGCATGCTGCACCTCCTCGGGTTCGACCACGCCGAACCCGAGGACGAGAAGGAGATGTTCGGGCTGCAGCGCGACCTGCTCGTGGGCTTCACGATGCAGGAACGCCGCCGCTGACCATGCAACCCTGGCTCTTCCTCGGAGCGGCACTCGTCCTCGTCGCGTTCGGCGGCCTCATGGCCGCGGTCGATTCGGCCCTCGCGGCGACCAGCAGGGCGGATGTCACCGACCTCGCGGCCGGCTCGCGCGCCCGCCGCTCGCTGCTCGCCATCGCCGATGACACCGGCGCGCACGTGAACGCCGTGAACTTCGTGCGCATCATCGCCGAGACCACCGCGGCCGTGCTCGTGACCCTCGCCTTCGTGTCCTTCCTCGACAACGTGTGGTGGGTGCTGCTGTGGTCGGCGCTGATCATGACCGCGGTGTCGTTCGTGCTGGTCGGGGCGAGCCCGCGCAGCGTGGGCCGGGCGCATGCGCCGACCGTGCTCCGCGCGACCGCTCCCGTCGTGCACTTCCTGCGCGTGCTCCTCGGTCCGCTCGCCAACGCCCTGGTCGCCCTCGGCAACCGGGTGACGCCCGGGCGTATCCGGTTCGCCGGCGTCTCGAGCGAGGAGCAGTTGCTCAGCATGGTCGACGAGGCCACCGAGCTCGACGTGCTCGAGGAGGGTGATCGGGAGCTGATCCACTCGATCTTCGAGTTCAACGACACGGTTGCCCGCGAGGTGATGATCCCGCGCACCGACATGGTCACGATCGACTCCACCGCGCATCTCGCGCAGGCGATGGCGCTGTTCCTGAACGCGGGATACTCGCGCATCCCCGTCATCGAGCAGGACGCCGACGACGTCGCCGGCATCCTCTACCTCCGCGACCTCGCGAGGCTCGGGTTCGAGCGCCCGCTCGACGCGGGCGAGCTCACGGTCGGCGAGCTCGTGCGGCCGGCGGTCTTCGTGCCCGACTCCATGAAGGCCGATGCGCTGCTCCGCCAGATGCAGCTCGACAAGAACCACCTCGCGATGGTCGTCGACGAGTACGGCGGCATCGCCGGCCTCGTGACGCTCGAGGACGTCATCGAAGAACTCGTCGGCGACATCTCCGACGAGTACGACCGCGAGGCCGTGCAGGTGGAGGACCTCGGCGGCGGCCGGTTCCGGGTCAGCGCCCGGCTGCCGGTCGACGAGCTCGGCGAGGTCTTCGGCCTCGAGCTGGAGGACGAGGACGTCGACTCGGCCGGCGGACTGCTCGCGAAGGGCCTCGGCCGTCTCGCGCAGCCCGGCGAGCGCGCCACGGTCTCGGGGCTGATCCTCGAGGCCGAACGCACCGAAGGACGCAGGAAGCGCATCTCGACGATCCTCGTCGAACGCGATCAGGCCCTCATCGACGCGCAGACCGCGTTCGAGCCCGGGGACCCCGATGGAAGGAAGCACCGTGGCTGAATACCGCGCCGGATTCGTCTCGTTCGTGGGGCGGCCGAACGTCGGCAAGTCGACGCTCACGAACGCCCTCGTCGGCCAGAAGGTGGCGATCACGAGTTCGAAGCCGCAGACGACGCGACGCGCCATCCGCGGCATCGTGCACCGCGAGAACGGCCAGCTCATCCTCGTCGACACCCCCGGGCTGCACCGCCCGCGCACCCTGCTCGGCGAGCGCCTGAACTCGCTCGTGCAGTCCACCCTCGGCGACGTCGACGTGATCGCGTTCTGCGTGCCGGCGAACGAGCCGATCGGCCCCGGAGACCGCTTCATCAACGAGCAGCTCGAGCAGTACCCGCGCGCGAAGAAGGTCGCCATCGTCACGAAGACGGATGCCGCGTCCAAGGCGAAGGTCGCCGAGCAGCTGCTCGCCGTCTCCGAGCTCCGCGAGTGGGCCGCGATCGTGCCCGTGTCGGCTCCCGAGGGGGAGCAGCTGGACGTGCTCGTCGAGGAACTGCTCTCGCTCCTGCCCGAGTCCAGCCAGCCGCTCTACCCGGCCGAGACCCTCACCGACGAGGACACGTCGGAGCGCATCGCCGAGTTCATCCGCGAGGCCGCGCTCGAGGGCGTGACCGACGAGCTGCCGCACTCGATCGCCGTCGTCGTCGACGACATGGTCGAGCGGGAGGACAAGGACCTCCTCGAGATCTACGCCAACCTCTACGTCGAGCGCGACAGCCAGAAGGGCATCATCATCGGGAAGGGCGGCGCGCGCCTCCGTGAGGTCGGGGCCACGGCGCGCGCCCAGATCGAGGGGCTCCTCGGCCGCAAGGTCTACCTGGCGCTGCACATCAAGGTCGCCAAGGACTGGCAGCGGGATCCGAAGCTGCTGGGGCGCCTCGGGTTCTGATCTGCGGCCCGGAGGCGGCCCGCGTACGACTCGAGGATGATTTCGCCGCCGATCGCCGTGCCCGGCCACCTCTGACGCGTACGGTGGATCGGTGACCGAGACCCCGTTCAGCCGCGCCAAGTTGAGGACCGACGTGATCCTCGCGGTCGTGTTCGGCCTCATGGGCCTGCCGTTCGCGCTGCTCGGGAACGCTGCCGACCTGTTCGCGCTGGTCCTGTTCGTCGGCGCCCTGGCCGTGCGGCGGTTCTCGCCGCCCTGGTCGCTCGGCGTCGCGTGGGCCGGCGCCACCGTGCAGATGGCGGCGCTGCGCGACCTCCAAATCTACGACTTCGCGGTGCTCGGCGTGCTCTACTCGTGCGCCGCGCACGGCGGTCGCCTCGTGAAGTGGCTCGGCCTCGCCTCGGCCATCGGCGGTGCGGCCGTCGCCACGGTGTACCTGCAGTTCGTGAAGCCGCTGGCGGACGGAGCCTCGGGGCTCGGCGCGAACGATCTCCTCGGAGCCGGTTTCGTCTTCGTGGCATCCGTCGCCGTGCTGGTGCTCGCCTGGACGGCGGGCCTGCTCGCCCGCTCGGTGCGCGACGGCCGGGAGGTGCGGCGCCGTGAGGAAGTCGCGAACCGGGAGCGATCGCTCGCGCAGTACCGGTTCTCGGTCGAGCAGGAGCGCAACCGCATCGCCCGCGACATGCATGACGTCGTCGCGCACTCGCTCGCCGTCGTGATCGCCCAGGCCGATGGGGCCCGCTTCGTCTCCAGGACGCGCCCCGAAGCGGCATCCGGGGCGTTGGAGACGATCTCCGGGGTCGCCCGCGGCGCTCTGGGCGACGTGCGGGTCCTCCTCGCCGAGCTGCGGCACCACGAGGGCGGCGCACCGCAGCCCGTGCTCGACGACCTCGGCGCGCTCATCGAGGGCGTCACCGGTGCCGGGCTCGAGGTCGTGTTCGACGAACAGGGGGAGCGGCGCGAGCTCGGCACGGGGCACCAGATCGCGGTGTACCGCATCGTGCAGGAGGGGCTGACGAACGCATTGCGTCACGGCGACGCCTCCCGCCCCGTCGCGCTCCGGCTCGCCTGGCGCGAGGACGGCGTCGACCTCGAGGTGTCGAACTACCTCAGGCCGGATGACGCCGAGGTCGCCTCGCCGACGCCGGCGGCCACCAGGCACGGCATTACGGGCATGCGCGAGCGGGCCCAGCTCGTCGGCGGCACCCTGACCGCGCAGGCCGGCGACGATGGGGTCTTCCGCGTGCTCGCCCGGATCCCCGCGCAACCGGGGGTGACGGCATGAGCCCGATCCGCGTCGCGCTCGTCGACGACCAGGCACTGTTCCGCGCCGGGGTGCGCATGCTCGTCGAGTCCCAGCCCGACCTCGTGGTCGTGGGCGAGGCCGGCGACGGGATCTCCGCGGCCTCGCTGCTCGCCGAGGTGCCCGCCGACGTGGTCCTGATGGACGTGCGGATGCCCCTGCTCGACGGCATCGGCGCGACCGAGCGCATCCTCGCCGAGGCCGACCGTGACGGCCGCAGCGCTCCCCGCATCCTCGTCCTGACGACCTTCGACCTCGACGAGAACGCGGCACGGGCAATCCGTGCCGGCGCGAGCGGGTTCGTCCTGAAGGACGCCGACCCCGAGTTCCTGCTCGCCGCGATCCGGACGGTGCACCAGGGCAACCAGGTCATCGCGGCGAGCGCGACCCGCGAGCTGTTCGCGCATGTGGCCAGGGGCAGCGGACGCCGGCCGGCGCCCCCGACCTGGACGGACCTCACCCCGCGCGAGCGGGAGATCTTCGGGCTCGCCGCGCGAGGACTCTCCAACGGGGAGATCGCGGGTCTCGAGTACCTCTCCGAGGCCACCGTGAAGACGCATGTCAGCCGCATCCTCGCGAAGCTGGGCCTGCGCGACCGGGTGCAGCTCGTCGTGTTCGCCTACGAGCACGACCTCGGGCTGCCGGATCATCCCTGAGGATGACGGGAGACCATCCCGTCGCCCGATGATCGCGCTCCGCGGCATCCCTAGCGTCGAAGGCATGCAGATCACTCCCACCGACCTCGGCCTCATCGCCCGGGTCGTCTCCCTCGGCAAGCAGTACGGAACCGGAGCCGGCGCGGTCACCGCGCTCGAGGACGTCTCGATCGGGCTCCGCCGCGGCGAGTTCACCGCCATCATGGGCCCGTCCGGTTCGGGCAAGTCCACGCTCATGCACATCATGGCCGGGCTCGACTCGCCGACCTCCGGACGGGTGTGGGTGGGCGACACCGACGTCACGGAGCTCTCGGACTCGGCGCTGACCCTGCTCCGCCGGCGGCGCGTCGGCTTCGTCTTCCAGTCGTTCAACCTCGTGCCCACGCTCGACGTGCGCGGCAACATCATGCTGCCCTTCGAGCTCGACGGGCGCCGACCGGCCACCGAGGAGCAGGCGTGGATCGACGGGCTCGTCGACTCCCTGGGCCTCGCCTCGCGCATCCGGCACCGGCCGCACGAGCTCTCGGGCGGCCAGCAGCAGCGCGTCGCGATCGCCCGCGCACTGGCGACCCGACCCGACCTGGTCTTCGCCGACGAGCCGACCGGGAACCTGGACTCGCGGACCGGTCGCGAGGTGCTCGCGCTGCTCGCGGAGGCCTCGTCGCGATACGGCCAGTCGATCGCGATGGTGACCCACGATCCGGTGGCCGCGAGCCACGCCGACCGCATCCTGTACCTCGCCGACGGGCGGATCGTGCGCGACTCCGGCCGTTCGACGCCCGAGGAGATCAGCACGTACATGCTCGCGATGGAGCAGGCGGCATGACCCGGCTCAGGGACCAGGGGCCGACCCTGCTCGTCGCGACGCTCGCGGCGGCGTTCGGCGCGGCGCTGCTGCAGGTCACCGGCATCCTGGCGGTCGTCATCGAGGACTCCGGTGCCGCCGAGTCCGGCACCGTGCGGCTCCTGCTCGGACTGGTCGCGGGGGTCTTCATCGTCATCGCCGTCTACGTGAGCGCCGTGGTCACGGCGAACACCGTGGCCACCGTGGTCGCCGGACGGACCCGCCTCATCGCGTTGTACCGGCTCATCGGCTCCAGCGCGAGGGCGCAGCGGACGACGATCGCGAAGGAGGGCCTGCTCGTGGGCATCGCGGGGGCGATCCTCGGCGGCGTGCTGGGGTCGGCGGTCGCCTGGGCGGCCGGCGAGATCGGCGTCCTGCAGGGCAGCCTCCCGCGATTCGAGCACTCGCTGCTCGACCCGGCCGTGCTGCTGCCGATGGCCGCGGTCGTGGTCACGACCTGGCTCGCCGCCTGGGCGGGATCGCGGCACGTGCTCGCCGTCCGCCCGTCGCAGGCACTCGGCAACTCTGCCGAGGCCGATCTCGAGACCGTATCCCGGCGGACCGGCCGTGCGGTCGCCGCGTGGATCCTCGGCATCGTCGGCTTCGCGCTGCTCGCGCTCGGCGTCGTGGTCGGCCTCTTCCGGCCCGAGGGCGTGCTCATCGGCCTCCTCGGCGGCATCCTCTCCTTCACGGCGATCGTGCTCGCCGCCCATCGCGTCATGCCGCCGGTGCTGCGGGCCGTCGGCCGGGCGTTCGGCGACGGCCCGGTCGCGAGGCTCGCCGCGGAGAATGCGGTGCGCCACCCCGAACGCTCGGCCCGCATGACCATCGGCCTCGTCATCGGGGTGACGCTCGTGACGACGTTCGCCGTCACGATGGAGTCGTACCGCACGATGGTGCTGGCCGCGACCGCCGATCGCGCCGAACTGCAGGACGCGCTCGGACCGGTCATCGACGCGACGGTCGCCGTGTTCTCGATCCTCATCGGGTTCAGCGCGGTCATCGCCGCCGTCGGCCTCGTCAACACGCTCTCGATCAGCATCCTGCAGCGCACGCGGGAACTGGGACTGCTCCGCGCCCTCGGGTTCGACCGGCGCCAGGTGCGCGCCATGGTGGTGCTCGAGGCCGCCGCGCTCGCGATCGCGGCGACGCTGACCGGACTCGTCCTCGGCGTGGCGTACGGGTGGGTGGGCGCCCAGTCGATCCTCGGTTCGGTGGGCGGCGGTCCCGGCATCGTGGCTCCGACGATCCCGTGGCCGATCATCGCGATCGTCGTCGGCGCCGCGATCCTGCTCACGCTCGTGGCATCCGTGGCACCCATGCGACGCGCAGCGCGCGTGTCGCCGGTGGTCGCGCTCGCGGTCCAGTAGGCCGCGCCGGGTTCTCGCACGGGGGTGCGAGAAGGGGGACGGTGCGGGCGGATGCCTCGGGGGAGGCGTCCGCCCGCACCGGGTCGTGCAACACGGTTGGTCATCCGAGTTGCGGCGGTGTTAGCCTTGGTGCGTGTCTTACGGCCTGCTTCTCCTTAGCTGCCGCAGCGAGTCCTAGTTCTCAGGCCTCCCTCGCTGCGGAGTTCGTCGTCGGCTGAATCATCCGCGAAGCGAGAGAAGCACCCCATGAAGAACACGCAGAAGCCGTCCTCGATGCCCGTTCACCGGTATCGACCGTTCCACGAGCAGATCGTCGTCGACCTGCCCGATCGCACCTGGCCCGCCAAGCGCATCGAGGTCGCGCCGCGCTGGTGCGCCGTGGACCTCCGCGACGGCAATCAGGCCCTCATCGACCCGATGAGCCCCGAGCGCAAGCGCATCATGTTCGACCTGCTCGTCAAGATGGGCTACAAGGAGATCGAGGTCGGGTTCCCGAGCGCGAGCCAGACCGACTTCGACTTCGTGCGCAGCCTCATCGAGGAGGGCGCCATCCCCGACGACGTCACGATCCAGGTGCTGACGCAGGCCCGCGACCACCTCATCGAGCGCACGTACGAGTCGATCAGGGGCGCCAAGCAGGCGATCGTCCACCTCTACAACTCGACCAGCATCCTGCAGCGCGAGGTCGTCTTCCGCACCGATCGCCAGGGCATCATCGACATCGCCCTGCACGGTGCGCGCAAGTGCCGTGAGATGGAGGCCTCGGTTCCCGGCACCGCGGTGTACTACGAGTACTCGCCCGAGAGCTACACCGGCACCGAGCTCGAGTTCGCCGTCGACGTGTGCAACCAGGTCATCGAGATCTTCGAGCCCACCCCCGAGCGCAAGGTCATCATCAACCTGCCGGCCACGGTCGAGATGACGACCCCGAACGTGTACGCCGACTCGATCGAGTGGATGAGCCGTCATCTCGCGCACCGCGAGGACGTCATCCTGTCGCTGCACCCGCACAACGACCGCGGCACCGCGATCGCCGCGGCCGAGCTGGGCTACCTGGCCGGGGCAGACCGCATCGAGGGCTGCCTGTTCGGCAACGGCGAGCGCACCGGCAACGTCGACCTCGTCGCGCTCGGCATCAACCTGTTCACGCAGGGCATCGACCCGCAGATCGACTTCTCCGACATCGACGAGGTCAAGCGCACGGTCGAGTACTGCAACCAGCTGCCGGTGCCCGAGCGTCACCCGTGGGCGGGCGACCTCGTCTACACCGCGTTCTCCGGCTCGCACCAGGACGCCATCAAGAAGGGCTTCGAGGCGATGGCCGCAGAGGCCGAGCGTCGCGGGGGGAGCGTCGACGACCTCGAGTGGGCGGTGCCGTACCTGCCCGTCGACCCGCGCGACCTCGGCCGCAGCTACGAGGCCGTCATCCGCGTGAACTCGCAGTCCGGCAAGGGCGGCGTCGCCTACCTGCTGAAGAACGACCACGCGCTCGACCTGCCGCGTCGCCTGCAGATCGAGTTCTCCGGCGTCGTGCAGGCCAAGACCGACGAAGAGGGCGGCGAGGTCTCCAGCGACGAGATCTGGCGCGTGTTCAACGACGAGTACCTGCCGGCCCCGGCCGATCGCCCCGACGAGAAGTGGGGCCGGTTCGAATTGCTGTCGCTGCGCACCGAGAGCGAGCTGACCGGCGAGGTGCGCGTCCGCTGCGGTCTCCGCGACGGCGATGAGCGCGTCGAGGCCGACGGCTCGGGCAACGGTCCGATCGCCGCGTTCCTGTCCGTGCTCGGCGCCGAGGGCGTCGACGTGCGCGTGCTCGACTACAGCGAGCACGCCATGTCCGCCGGTGGCGACGCCGTCGCCGCCGCCTATGTGGAGTGCCAGGTCGGCGGCCGCACGCTCTGGGGCGTCGGGCTCGACGCCGACATCGCGACCGCCTCCCTGAAGGCCGTCGTCTCCGCCGTGAACCGCGCGATCCGCACGGGCATCGCGGTCGAGGAGCGCGAGGCCGTCACGGTCTGACCACGATCACGAGCGGATGCCGCGTGCCGACCTCGGCACGCGGCATCCGTCGTTCAGGCCGACCGTCCGGTTCGGCGCCAGACCTGCCAGGTGCTGAGCGCGCGCTGCTCGGGCAGGCTCCACCCGAACCGCACCGATCCGAGGCGCGTGAGGGTCGTCACGATGACGCACGCGATGCCGGCGACGACGATGTTCACGCCCGCGAGGTCGAGGCCGATGAGCAGCACGGTGCCGGCGGTCGCGGCGATGGCGTAGAGCGAGCCGACGTGCATGAGCGCGATCGGCAGGTTGAGGGCGACGTCGCGCAGGATCGAGCCGCCCACGGCGGAGAGCACGCCGACGAACACGGCCGGCACCACCGGCACCCCGTAGGCGAGCGCCTTCGAGGCGCCGATCGCGCCGAACAGGCCGATCGTGACCGCGTCGAGCGCGATGATGAGCCCGTTGAGGCGCGTGAACACCCGGAGCAGCAGCATCCCGAGCAGTGCTGCGGCCGCCGCGACGACGATGTACCAGTTGCTCGTCATCGCCGCGGGCAGCTGGTTCAGGATCAGGTCGCGCATGAGGCCGCCGCCGAGCCCGACGATGATGCCGATGAGGGCGATGCCGAGCAGGTCGATCCGCCGCTCGGTGAGCCGGGCGGCGAACATCGCGCCCTGCACCGCCCCGATGCCGACCGCGGCGAGGTCCAGCCAGAGGGGGATCGAGAAGAGGGAGTCGTCCACGCACTCAGTGAACCATCGCGTTCGAGCCGCTCGCGACACGACACGTCACGACGCGACACCGCACGGGTTGCCGCGGCATCGGCTCGCGACATCCGGCGGCACCTGCGAGGGGCGGGGAGGATGTCGGCGCGGGGCGGGATAATGAAGGGTGCCCGTGTACCGAGATGAAGCCGTCGTGCTTCGAACCCACAAGCTGGGCGAAGCCGACCGCATCCTCACGCTGCTGACGAGGCGCCACGGCAAGGTGCGGGCGGTGGCCAAGGGCGTGCGGCGCACCGGCTCGAAGTTCGGGGCCCGGCTCGAGCCGTTCATGGTCGCCGATCTCCAGCTCTACGAGGGTCGCACGCTCGACGTCGTCACCCAGGCCGAGTCGCTCGGGTCGTACGGCGCCGAGATCAGCGCCGACTACGCCGCGTACACGGCGGCGAGCGCCATGGTCGAGGCCGCCGACAAGCTCACCGAGTCCGAGGGCTCGCTGCAGCAGTACCTGCTGCTCGTCGGTGCGCTGCGCTCGCTCGCGCGCGGCGAGCACGGGGCGACGCTCACGCTCGACTCCTACCTGCTGCGCGCGCTCGCCCTCGCGGGCTGGGCGCCGAGCTTCGAGGACTGCTCGCGATGCGGCCGTCCCGGCGAGCACACCGCCGTCGTCGTGCAGCTCGGCGGGGTCGTGTGCGACGCCGAGTGCGCCCCTCCCGGAACCCCGCGCATCGCCCGCTCGACGGTGGCCCTGCTCGGCGCCCTGCTCGCCGGCGATTGGGCGTTCGTCGACGCATCCGCGACGGGCGACCGCAACCAGGCCAGCGGCATCGTCGCCGCCTACACCCAGTGGCACCTCGAGCGCGGACTCCGCTCGCTGCCGCACGTCTCGAGAGAAACGACCGCACCGTGACCCCCAAGCCCTACACGCACCGCGACGCCGTGCCCTACCGTCCGCTCGACTGGACCGGGGTGTACCCGCCGGCGTTCCCGAAGGGCGCCGTGCCCAACCACGTCGCGATCGTCATGGACGGCAACGGCCGTTGGGCCAACCGTCGGGGCCTCACCCGCATCGAGGGGCACAAGGCCGGCGAGGCCGCCCTCCTCGACGTCGTCGCCGGCGCGATCCAGGCCGGCGTCAAGCACCTGTCGGTGTACGCGTTCTCCACCGAGAACTGGAAGCGCAGCCCCGACGAGGTGCGCTTCCTCATGGGGTACAACCGCGACGTGCTGCACCGGCGGCGCGACCAGCTCAACGAGTGGGGGGTGCGCATCCGCTGGGCCGGCCGCAAGCCGCGGCTGTGGGCGTCGGTCATCAACGAGCTCCAGTACGCCGAGCAGCTCACCGCGGGCAACGACACGCTCACCCTGACGATGTGCGTGAACTACGGCGGGCGCAATGAGATCACCGACGCGGTGCGCTCGATCGCCGACGACGTGGCATCCGGCCGGCTGCGGCCGTCGGCGGTGTCCGAACGACTGATCGCGAAGCGCCTGTACGTGCCCGAGATGCCCGACGTCGACCTCTTCGTCCGCAGCTCGGGGGAGCAGCGCACGTCGAACTTCCTGCTGTGGCAGTCGGCCTACGCCGAGATGGTGTTCCTCGACACGCTGTGGCCCGATTTCTCCCGCACCGACGTGTGGGAGGCCATCGAGCTCTACGCGGCGCGCAATCGCCGGTTCGGCGGCGCCGTCGACACGCCGACCGCGTCGGCGTAGTCGCGCAGCCGGCGTTCCGCGCGCCGCGGAGGGCTCACCGCGCGACCCTGGTGGCGCGGACGTGGTCGTGCAGGAGCCTGGCGGCGAAGCCGAGCGCCTGTTCGGCGCCCGGCTGGACCCGCGCGGGCACCGACGACTCGCTGAGCACCGCGATGGCGATGCGTGCGCCATCCGCATGCTCGAGCACGCCGACCTCGTGTCGGAGGTGCAGGAAGGTGCCGGTCTTCGAGAACCACGCCGCGTCGTCGGATTCGAGGTCGGGTGCCAGGCGGTGGCGCATGAGGTTCATGCCCAGCAGCCGCCGCACCGGTTCCCGTTCGTCGCCGAGGGCGGGGTCCTGCCAGATGCGGTCGAGGAGGTCGACGACGGCACGCGAGGTGCCGCTGTTGGCATGCGTGACGTCGAGCTGGGGGATCAGGTGCCCGCCGCCGCGTGTGGACGCCTGAATGGCGAGCGCGAGGGCCTGCGGCAGCTCGTCGGGCTCGAGCCGGGCGGCGAGCGTCTCGTGCAGGTCCTGGATCGAGTGCCTGACCGTGATCTCCGCGATGCCGAGGGCGCGCAGCACCTCGGTGACCCGGGCGGGGGACTGGAGCCGGAACAGGGCGTCGGCGGCCGTGTCGTCGCTCGCGCACATCGCGAGGTAGAGCAGGTCCTCGACGGCCACGCTCGTCGGATGCTCGAAGCGGCAGAGCCCCGTCAGGCCCGGCGTACGGTTCGACGGATCGATCGGAACCGGCTCGCCGAGATCCACGTCCCCCTCGCGTGCGGCACGGAGGATCGCCAGGGCGAGCGGCAGCTTCACGACGGACGCGAGCGGGTACGCGGCATCCGGGTCGAGTGCGAGCTCTCGACCGCTTCCGAGGTCGCGGACGGTGATCGAGGCGGTCAGGCCCGCATCGGCGAGGACGTCGGACGCATCGCGCAGCACGAGCCGGTCAGCTCGCACGCGGGTCCGCCTTCGAGGTGGTGCCGAGCAGGTCGGGGAGCAGCGGCGCCGTCGCCTCGAGGAACCGCTCGGCGAGGTCGGCATCGCGGTGCACGAGCGTGTAGCCGCGCACGAGGTGCAGGTCGCCGAGTGGATGCCACGCGAGGTCGGCCTCCCCGGCCTCGCTGCGCGTGCACAGCACGAGGTCGCCGTCGCCGATCGCCCGCGCGATGGCGCTCACGAGCGAGGTGGCCTGTCGCAGGTGCCCGGCGGCGAGTCCGGCGCCGTTCCTGACCCGTTCGAGCCGGTCGCGCACGTTCGGCACGTCGTCCTCGGGTGCGAGCCAGAGGCGTCGGCGTTCGGGCGTACCGCGACGGGGTCGGAGCTCGGCGAGGTAGAAGGGCTCCTCGCCGGTGTCGGCGTTCTGGGCGAATCCGACGCCGAGCGGCGTGGACCAGTCGGCACGGTCGGGCTCGACGTGCTGCAGGGCGAGCTGGGCGCGCCCGGTGCTCATCCACTCCGAACGTTCGCGCGGGGCGCCCTCGAGGAGTTCGACGGTGAGTGCGCGGTCGGCGGCGGCGGCGCAGACCCGGGCGGCGGCCGCAGGCGAGAGATGGCGGGGCACGGCCAGGGTGATCGGCAGCGCCCGGGCGTGGTCGGCGTCGTCGGCGAACTCCTGGGCGGCGACGACGAGCCTGATGGCTCCGGGGAGCACGCTGCGGCCGAACGGCGTCAGCGCGACCCGCCGCGACGTGCGTTCGAAGAGCCGCGCACCGAGGTGCGTCTCGAGGGCCGCGATGCGCCGGCTCGCGACGGATTGCGTCACTCCGGCGCCCACCGCACCGGCCGTGAAACTCTCGCGCTCGGCCACGGAGACGAAGGCCTCGCAGGCCGCCATGAGATCGAAGTTCCGCGGCACGCATGCGATTCTGGCATGAATGCGGCGGTTTCGTGCTTTGCCTGCATCGGTGGTGCGTCGCAAGACTGCCCGGCATGACTTCTTCGCATCGATCCACGTCCATCTCCCGACGTTCGCTGCTCGCGTTCGGCGGCGCCGCGACCGCCGGCCTCGTCGCGAGTTCCGTCGCCGCGCCCACCACGGGGGCGCAGGCGCTCCCGCACGGCACGGCGAGCGGTGGTGGCGACCACGGACGGATGTCGCGTGAACTCCGGGCGCTCGAGGCGGCGACCTCGGTCCGCATAGGCGTCCACGCCGTCGCACAGGGCGGGCGCCGTGCCTTCCGGTATCGCGGAGACGAGCTGTTCCCGATGTGCTCGCTGTTCAAGCCGCTCGCGGCGGCCGCCCTCGTGCAGGCCAGGGGATACGACGAGGCGTACTGGACGACGCCGATCCCGTTCACGGACGCCGACCTGGTCGTCGACTCGAACGTGCTCGACAAGCTGGACCCGCAGGAGGCGACCCCTGGCGAGCTCGCCGACGCCGCGCTCCGGTTCAGCGACAACACGGCGGGCAACCTCATCCTGCGCGAGCTCGGCGGACCGGCTGCCGTCACGGCATTCGCGGCATCCCTCGGCGCGACCGACACGAGGCTCGACCGCTGGGAGCCCGACCTGAACCAGGCGATTCCCGGCGACGAGCGCGACACCACGACGCCCGACGACATCGCGCACCTGTACTCGGCGCTGCTCCTCGACGAGGCCGCGGGCCTGCTCGCCGCCTCGCAGCTGCGCGCCTGGATGCTCCGCAACCGCACGTCCGACGCCCGCATGCGCGCAGGCCTGACCCCGCCGTACGACCTGGCCGACAAGACGGGCGGCGGCGCCTACGGCGTCGTGAACGACGCGGGCGTGCTCTGGCGGCCGGATGCGGCGCCGCTGACGCTGGCGATCCTGACCAGCACCGACCGCGCCGACGCGGTGCGGAACAATGCGGTCGTGGCCGAGGCGACCCGGATCGTCGTCGGCTGATCGCATCGATCGGGCCATCGCCGGATGGGGGAATATCGATGCACATGCATCCGTTGCATGTCCTCGTGACTTCCCCCATCAAGATCGACATCTGGTCCGACATCGCCTGCCCGTGGTGCTACATCGGCAAGCGCCACCTCGAGGCCGGCCTCGAGGCCCTCGGCGCCGACGCCCCCGACGTGGAGATCGAGTACCACTCGTTCGAGCTCTCGCCCGACACCCCGCTCGACTTCGAGGGCTCGACGGTCGAGTACCTCGCGGACCGCAAGGGCATGCCGGTCGAGCGCGTCGAGCAGATGCTCGAGCACGTGACCGGGGTCGCGGCAAACGCGGGTCTCGAGTACCACTTCGAGAAGGTGGCCCACACGAAGACGCTGAAGGCGCACGAACTGCTGCACTTCGCCAAGGCCAACGGCAAGCAGCTCGAGCTCAAGGAGCGCCTGTTGAAGGCGTACTTCGTCGAGGGCGGCCGCGTGAACCGCATCGATGAGCTCGTCGGCTTCGCCGAGGAGGTCGGCCTCGACGGAGCTGCCGCCCGCGAGGCGCTCGAGTCCGGTCGGTACGCCGACGGCGTGCAGGCCGACATCGCCCAGGCCGGCGCGTACGGCATCAACGGCGTGCCCTTCTTCGTCATCGACGGCAAGTACGGCATCTCCGGAGCGCAGCCCGCCGAGGTCTTCTCGCAGGCCATCTCGCAGGTCGCCGGCGAGCGGGCGGCATGAGCGAGCCAGATCTGACGGCTGAGAGCGTGGCGGATGCCGCGGCGTCGCCCTTCACGATGGTGATGGGCGATCCCGCGGCGATGGTGTGCGAGGGCGACGTCTGCTTCGTGCCGGGCACCGAACCCGCCGAGTAGCGACCTCCGAGTTGCGTCGGCGCCGTGCAGCCGGGGCCGGCGGCACGCTCGTTCGCTCGCTCGCCGGGGCGGCTACTCGGGGTCGCTGAGGTCCGCGACCGTCGCCCCGAACGCCTCGATGAGGTGGTCGGCGTCGACGAAGAGGCTGCGGCCGTGCTCGCCCGCGCCCATGGACACCCGGCGCCCCACGACGGACTCGTCGACGTACACGGGCCACGCCGTGCTCGAGCCGAGCGGCGTGATCGTGCCGCGTTCGTAGCCGGTCGCGGCCAGCGCGAGCGAGGCATCCGGGAGTTGCAGCTTGTTGACGCCGACGAGCGCGCGCAGCTTGGGCCACGAGATCTTGCGCCCGCCCGGCACGAGTGCGAAGAGGTAGGTGTCGTCGCTGCGCTTGACGACGAGCGACTTGACGATGTCGCCGGGTTCGATGCCCAGCAGTCCGGCTGCCTCCTCGAGGCTGCGCGCCGCCGGTCGATCGATGATCTCGACGTTGAGGCCCCTCGCCGCGGCATCCGCTCGCACGCGTTCCGAACCGCTCAGGGCCTCGCCCATGTCGTCCTCCCCAGGTCGCCTGAGGGAGATCCTAGGCGCGGGATTCGGGCGGTGGGCGGGATGTCGCAGGATTCTGGGAGAATCGACGGTGATGTCACTCACTTCCACGACGCCCACCGGCCCGCTGACCATCGGCGGCCTCGAACTCGACGTGCCCGTCGTGCTCGCCCCCATGGCGGGCATCACGAACACCGCGTTCCGCAGGCTGTGCCGCGAGTTCGGCGCCGGCCTCTACGTCTCCGAGATGATCACCTCGCGTGCGCTCGTCGAGCGCACGCCCGAGTCGATGCGCCTCATCACGCACCACGAGTCCGAGACGCCCCGCTCGATCCAGCTCTACGGGGTCGACCCGAAGACCGTTTCCGAGGCCGTCACCATGCTGGTGGCCGAAGACCGCGCCGACCACATCGACCTGAACTTCGGATGCCCCGTTCCCAAGGTCACCCGCAAGGGCGGCGGGGCCGCGCTGCCCTGGAAGAGCGGGCTGTTCCGCGACATCGTCGAGGGCGCCGTCAGGGCGGCGGGCGACATCCCGCTCACCATCAAGATGCGCAAGGGCATCGACGCCGACCACCTCACCTACCTCGAGGCCGGGCGCATCGCCGAGGGGGCCGGCGTGGCGTCGATCGCGCTGCACGCGCGCACGGCCGCCGAGTTCTACTCCGGCCACGCCGACTGGTCCGCGATCGGCCGACTGAAGGAGGCCGTGACGGGCGTCCCGGTGCTCGGCAACGGCGACATCTGGTCGGCCGAGGACGCCCTGCGCATGGTCGCCGAGACGGGGTGCGACGGCGTCGTCGTCGGGCGCGGGTGCCTCGGGCGCCCGTGGTTGTTCGGCGACCTCGCGGCGGCGTTCCGTGGTGAGTCCCAGAGCTTCCAGCCGTCGCTCGGGCAGGTCGCGCAGACCTTCCGCCGCCACGCGGAGCTGCTCACCGAGTTCTTCGACAGCGAGGAGCGCGGCTGCCGCGACATCCGCAAGCACGTCGCCTGGTACTTCAAGGGCTACCCCGTCGGGGGCGACCTGCGCGCCAGGCTCGCGACGGTCGAATCGCTCGCCCAGCTCGACGACCTGCTCGGCACCCTCGACTGGTCGATGCCATACCCGGGCGAGGGCGCCGAGGGGCCGCGCGGCCGTGCAGGCACGCCCAAGAACCCCTCGCTCCCCGACGGCTGGCTCGACTCCCAGGAGCTCGCCGGCCACGACCGAACGACCCTCGTCGACGCCGAGCTCGACACGAGCGGCGGCTGAGGTGCGCGAACGACTGTTCGGCGGCTACCACGACGCCGACACCGAGCGACTCCTGCCCGAAGAGCACACGAACCGGCGAAGCGACTTCGCGCGCGACCGGGCCCGGCTGCTGCACTCGAGCGCACTGCGCCGGCTCGCGGCGAAGACCCAGGTGCTGAGCCCCACCGCCGGTCTCGACTTCGCCCGCAACCGACTCACGCATTCGCTCGAGGTGGCGCAGGTGGGTCGCGAACTCGCGAGCTCGCTCGGCCTCGACCCCGACGTCGTCGACACCGCGTGCCTCGCCCATGACCTCGGCCATCCGCCGTTCGGGCACAACGGCGAGAAGGCGCTCAACACGTGGGCCGGGGACATCGGCGGTTTCGAGGGCAACGCGCAGACGCTGCGCATCCTCACGAGGCTCGAGCCGAAGGTGTTCGGTGCCGACGGCCGCGGCTACGGCCTCAACCTCACGAGAGCGAGCCTCGACGCGAGCTGCAAGTACCCGTGGCCCGAGGCCACGTCGGTGTCCGATCCGAGCGGCCGCGCGAAGTTCGGCTTCTACCGCGACGACCTCGACGTGTTCACCTGGCTCCGCCGCGGTGCGCCCGAGCGGCGGCTCTGCATCGAGGCCCAGGTCATGGACCTCTCCGACGACATCGCGTACTCGGTGCACGACTTCGAGGACGCGGTCGTCAACGGCTACATCGACGTGGCGAGCCTCGGCGAGCGCGTCGACCACGACGCACTCGTGAGCTCGATGTACGAGTGGATCGGCGGGGCTTACTCGCATGACGAGCTCATCGCCGCATTCGACCGGCTCGACTCGCTCGACGGGTGGATGGACTCCTACGATGCGGGCCGGCGCGACCAGGCGCAGCTGAAGAACCTCACCAGCCAACTGATCGGCCGTTTCGCGCGTGCCGCGACCGACGCGACGCGCTCGGCGTTCCCCCTGGCCAGCCTCATCCGGTTCGACGCTGACGTGGTCGTGCCTCGCGAGGTGCAGGCCGAGATCGCCGTGCTCAAGGGCATCGTCGCCGCCTTCGTCATGTCCAGGAACAGCCGGCAGCCGATCTACGCGCAGCAGCGGGAGGTGCTCGTCGAACTCGCCGATGCGCTGCTCGCGAGCGGCGAGCGAGATCTCGACCCGGGCTTCGCCGAGGACTGGGCCGCGGCGGGCGATGACACCGCGCGCAAGCGGGTCGTCGTCGACCAGGTCGCGAGCCTCACCGACCAGTCCGCGCTGGCCTGGCACGAACGCCTCGTGCGGGCCTGACCTCGGCGCGGGCCGGGTGCGGGGCGGTCTGTCCCGCCCGCACCGGGCGATGCACCCTCCACGCGATCTAGGATGAGAGCCATGGCCGGCCGAATTCGACAGAGTGACGTCGAAGAGGTGAAGGCCCGCACGAACATCGCCGACGTCGTCGGCGACCATGTCAGCCTGAAGTCCGCGGGCGTCGGTTCGCTGAAGGGCCTCTGCCCCTTCCACGACGAACGCAGTCCGAGCTTCCACGTGCGTCCGGCGCTCGGGTACTACCACTGCTTCGGCTGCGGCGAGTCGGGCGACGCCTACACCTTCCTGCAGCGCATGGACCACGTCTCGTTCAGTGAGGCGGTCGAGCGACTCGCGGGCCGGCTCGGGTACGAGCTGCACTACGAGGACGGCGGCCAGGCGAGCGACCACGGCAACCGGGCCCGGCTGCTCGCGGCGAACCAGGCCGCGGCCGAGTTCTTCATCGACAAGCTGGTCTCACCGGAGGCGGAGGTCGGTCGCCGGTTCCTCGGCGAGCGCGGGTTCGACGCCGAGGCCGCGCGGCGGTTCGGGGTCGGCTTCGCGCCCAAGAGCTGGGACGCCCTCACCGATCACCTGAAGGGCCGCGGGTTCAGCACCGAGGAGCTCTCGGCGTCGGGCCTCGTCTCCCAGGGCGACCGTGGCGTGTACGACCGGTTCCGCGGGCGCCTGGTGTGGCCCATCAGAGACGTCACCGGGCAGACGGTGGGCTTCGGCGCCCGTCGACTCCTCGACGACGACAAGGGTCCCAAGTACCTGAACACCCCCGAGACGCCGGTCTACCACAAGGCGCAGGTGCTCTACGGGCTCGACCTCGCCAAGCGCGACATCTCCAAGTCGCACCGCGTCGTCGTGGTCGAGGGGTACACCGACGTCATGGCCTGCCACCTGGCGGGGGTGACGACGGCGATCGCGACCTGCGGCACCTCATTCGGCGTCGACCACATCAAGGTGCTCCGGCGCGTCATGGGGGACGACTCCGGCGGCGGCGAGGTGGTGTTCACGTTCGACGGCGACGCGGCGGGCCAGCAGGCCGCGATGCGAGCGTTCGGCGAGGAGCAGCGCTTCGCCGCGCAGACCTTCGTCGCGGTGGCGCCCGACGGGCTGGACCCATGCGACCTGCGGCTCGCGCGCGGCGACGCGGCGGTCCGCTCGCTCGTCGAGTCCCGCACCCCGCTCTTCGAGTTCGTGCTGAGACACACCATCGAGCGCTACGACCTCGAGACCGTCGAAGGACGCGTCGGGGCACTGCGGGCCGCGGCGCCCGTCATCGCCGACATCCGCGATCCTGCGCTTCGGCCCGGGTACACGCGTGAGATCGCGCGCATGCTGGGCGTCGAGCTCGCCGAGGCGACGCGCGCCGTGCGTCAGGCGGGCTCGCAGGGCCGCGGACCGGCAGCGGGCCAGCGGGGCGACGGCGGACAGGCACGGCACGCGACGGGGGAGCGCACCGCCTCGGTGGGCGCAGCGCCCGGCGGGGCAGGCGGCGCGACCACGGCGACCGAGGCGCGTCCGTTCTCCATCGCCGACCTGCCGAACGACCCGGCGACGCGGCTCGAGCGCGACGCCCTGCAGGCGATGCTCCAGTACCCCACGGAGGTCGGCATCGAGCTGCTCCGCCATGCGGTCGACTGCCGCTTCACGAATCCGACCCTGGCGGTGGTGCGCGACGGCATCGCCTCGGTGCTCGCCGCGGGCGAGGTCGCCGTGGCCGTCGACCGCGTGGTCGACGAGGTGCCCCAGCCCTTCGCTGGCGTCGTACGCCAACTCGCCGTCGCGCCGATCCCGCAACGCGGCAACGCCGAACCGGGCGTCTACGTGCGCGGAGTCGTCGGCTCCCTCGTCGAGGGCGAGCTGCTGCGGCAGAAGGCCGAACTCCTCGGCCGCCTCCAGCGCACCGATCGCGCCGACACCGAGACCTACGCGGCCCTGCAGCGAGGGCTCGTCGAACTCGAGCGCGAGCGTCGGCAGCTCCGCGGCGACTGAGCGTCGGCAGCTCGACCTGTCCATATCATGCGGCGCATCCATGCGAGATCCGCACGCCGATCACGGTCGCGTTGCAGAACGATAAACATTCAGGCACGACTTCCGCAGAACCTGCGGGATGCCCCCTGTGATGTGCTACTCCTTGGGAATACGCACACGCGCCGCGGTTGTCCGCGCCCGCGTTTCCTGACAGGAAGAGGTAGACGGATATGACATCCGCATCCACGAACCGGCGCCGCACGCTCATCGCGGCCGCCGGTGTTTCGGTCGCCGCGCTCGCGCTGGCCGGTTGCACCGCGTCGTCCGGCGGCGACAGCGCCTCCGGAGGCACGCTGACCATCGGTACGACCGAGCAGGTCACGGCACTCGACCCCGCGGGCTCGTACGACAACGGCTCGTTCGCCGTCATGAATCAGGTGTACCCGTTCCTCATGAACACGCCGTACGGCAGCCCCGACGTCGAGCCCGACATCGCGGAATCCGCGGAGTTCACCGCGCCGACCGAGTACACGGTCAAGCTCAAGCCCGGCCTGAAGTTCGCCAACGGCAACGACCTCACGGCGTCCGACGTGAAGTTCACGTTCGACCGCCAGGTCGCGATCGCGGACCCCAACGGCCCGTCATCGCTGCTCTACAACCTCGAGTCGGTCGACGCGGTCGACGACACGACCGTCGTCTTCAACCTGCTCAGCGAGAACGACCAGATCTTCCCGCAGATCCTCTCGAGCCCGGTCGGCCCCATCGTCGACGAAGACGTGTTCGCGGCCGACGCGCTCACCTCCGACGACGAGATCGTCGACGGCAACGCCTTCGCCGGCCAGTACGTCATCACGAGCTACGACTTCAACAACCTGATCTCGTACAAGGCCAACGCCGACTACGACGGCCTCCTCGGTGCTGCGAAGACCGACACGGTCAACGTGAAGTACTACACGGATGCCTCGAACCTCAAGCTCGACGTGCAGGAAGGCAACATCGACGTCGCGAACCGCACCCTGAGTGCGACCGACATCGAGGACCTCCGCGGCAACGACAAGGTGAAGGTCGTCGACGGGCCCGGCGGCGAGATCCGCTACCTCGTCTTCAACTTCAACACGATGCCGTTCGGTGCGACCACGGCCGAGGCCGACCCGGCCAAGGCCCTCGCCGTGCGCCAGGCCATCGCCGACCTCATCGACCGCGACGCGATCTCCGAGGACGTCTACAAGGGCACGTTCACGCCCCTGTACTCGATGGTGCCCGAGGGCCTCACCGGCGCGAACGAGGCGCTGAAGGGCCTCTACGGCGACGGCAACGGTGCTCCCGACGCCGACAAGGCCGCGACCCGTCTCGCGGATGCCGGTGTCACGACGCCGCTCGACATCTCGATCCAGTACGTGGCCGAGCGCTACGGTCCCAGCTCGAGCGACGAGTACGCGATCATCAAGGAGAACCTCGAGGAGAGCGGCCTGTTCGCCGTCGACCTCCAGTCCACCGAGTGGGTCCAGTACTCCGAGGACCGCGTGGCCGACCTCTACCCGGCCTACCAGCTGGGTTGGTTCCCCGACTACTCCGACGCGGACAACTACCTCACGCCGTTCTTCCTCAAGGAGAACTTCCTGGCCAACCACTACGACAACCCCGAGGTCAACGACCTGATCCTCGAGCAGGCCGTCACGGTCGACCCGGCCGAGCGCGAGGCGCTCCTCGGCGAGATCCAGGACAAGGTCGCGGCCGACCTGTCGACCATCCCGTACATGCAGGGCGCCCAGGTCGCGGTCGTCGGCTCCGACGTCGAGGGCACCGAAGACACCCTCGATGCGTCGTTCAAGTTCCGCTACGCGGCGCTTTCGAAGGGCTGATCCGACCGTCTAGGCTCGGTTGAAGCTCGACGACGGGGACGACTCGCACACCAGCGGGTCGTCCCCGTTCCCCTGTACCCCCTGAGGAACCCATGAGCACTGTTGACACCATCGCACCCGCTGAGGGCGCACCTACGGCGGGCCGGCCGAGAACGAAGTCGCAGGGCGGGGGGTTCGCCCGATACCTGCTCGTGCGCTTCCTCCTGATCTTCCCGACGATCTTCATCCTCGTCACGCTCGTGTTCTTCCTGATGCGCACGACCGGCGACCCGATCACGGCGGCCCAGGGCGGCCGTCTCAGCCCCGAGGCGCTGGCGGCGCTCCGCGAGGCGGCCGGCTACGACCGCCCCCTCCTCGTCCAGTACCTGGAGTACCTCGGGCGCATCGCGGTCTTCGACTTCGGGGCGACCCTCACCACGAACCGTCCGGTCATCGAGGTCCTCGCGACCTACGGGCCCGCGACCTTCGAGCTGGTGTTCTACTCGCTCATCGTCGCGTTCGCCGTCGGCATCCCGCTCGGCCTCCGTGCGGCCTACCACCGCGACCGCACGCAGGACGCCATCTTCCGCGTCCTCGCCATCTTCTGGTACGCGGTCCCCATCTTCTTCGCCGGCCTCCTGCTGAAGCTCGTCTTCGCGGTGTGGCTCAAGTGGCTCCCGGTCGCGGGGCGCGCCAGCGTCGGCGCCGAACTGCAGCTGCAGACCCTGCCGAACAAAACGGGGTTCTACACGATCGATGCGCTGTTGACCGGCAACCCCGAGGTGCTGACCGACGTGCTCGCGCATGTGGTGCTCCCGGCGACTGCGCTCGGCCTGCTCACCGCGGGCATCTTCCTCCGGCTCGTCCGCACGAACGTGATCGGCACGCTGTCGACCGACTACGTCGACGCCGCGCGCTCGCGCGGCGTGGCCGAGTCGCGCCTGCTCCGCAAGCACGCCTACCGGCCGGCCCTCATCCCGATCGTCACGGTCATCGGACTGCAGATCGCACTGCTGCTGTCGGGTGCGGTGCTCACCGAGACGACCTTCGAGTGGAAGGGCCTCGGCTTCATCCTCGCCGAGTTCCTCGAGTCGCGTGACTTCGTGGCCGTCCAGGGCATCGTGGTCCTGCTCGCGATCATCGTCGCGCTGACCAACTTCGTCGTCGACATCATCGCGGCATTCATCGACCCGCGAGTGAGGTACTGACATGACCGCGGCATCCGTCACCGGCGTACCCAAGCGCCGTCTCCGCGACCGCCTGCCGGTCGTCCACCAGGTCCGCCAGAGCGTCGGCCTCCAGCGCGGCATGCTCGTCGCGGGCCTCGTCATGGTGGGGCTGTTCATTCTCGTCTCGATCCTCGCGCCCCTGCTCGCGCCCTACGGCTTCGCGCAGCGCAAGGACGCCTCCGGCTCGTTCGGCACGCAGCAGCCGCCCTCGGCCGAGCACCTGTTCGGCACGACCGTCGGCGGCTACGACGTGCTGTCCCGGGTCATCTGGGGGACCCAGACGGCCATCGTGGTCATCATCGTGGCCGTGCTGCTCTCGATCTTCATCGGCGTCGCGCTCGGCCTCTACTCCGGCTACTTCGGCGGCTGGCTCGACCGCGTGCTCGTCGTCGTGTGCGACGCGATCTACGCGTTCCCGTCGCTGCTGCTCGCGATCGTGCTCTCGATCGTCATCTCGGGTGGCCAGTCGGGTCTCTGGGCGGGCGTGCTCGCCGCCGCCGGGTCGATCACGGTCGTGTTCATCCCGCAGTACTTCCGCGTGATCCGGGCCGAGACGGTGCGCATCAAGGCCGAGGCCTACGTCGAGTCGGCGAAGGTGCTCGGCGCCTCGAACTCGCGCATCGTGTTCAAGCACGTCCTGCGCAACGCGACCCGCACGCTCCCGCTGATCATCACGCTGAACTCCTCGGAGGCGATCCTCACCATGGCGGCCCTCGGCTTCCTCGGGTTCGGCATCGAGCCGACGGCCGCGGCCGAGTGGGGCTACGACCTGAACAAGGCCCAGTCGGATGTCACGAGCGGAATCTGGTGGACCGCGCTGTTCCCGGGCCTCGCGATCGTGTTCACGGTGCTGGGCATCACCCTCGTGGGCGAGAGCCTGAACGACCTCGCCGACCCGCGACTGCGCGGTCGTCGCCGGGTCGCCAAGTCCGCCGGCCTCGTCGCCGAGACCTCGGTGGTCCCCGGCGGCACGCTGGTCGCCGGACCGGGAGGCATCGAGGGCCTCGAAGACGGGGAGACGTTCGACGAGCACGGAATCGAGGTCAAGCGATGAGCACGGTGGTCGACATCAGGAACCTCGGCGTCTCGTTCGCGACGGACGCCGGCGCGGTGAAGGCCGTCGACGACGTGTCGCTCACGGTCGAGCGCGGCGAGGTGCTCGCCATCGTCGGCGAGTCCGGCAGCGGCAAGACCGTGACGGCCAAGACGATCCTCGGCCTGCTGCCGGAGACGGCGACGACGAGCGGCGCGGTCGTGCTCTCCAACCGTGCGGGCACGCGCGAGAACGACGTGATCTCGCTGTCCAAGCAGCGGCTGCGCGACATCCGCGGCACCGACGTCGCGATGGTGTTCCAGGAGCCGTCGACGGCGCTGAACCCGGTGTACACCGTGGGCTGGCAGATCATCGAGGGCCTGCGCGCCCACGGCGAGGTCTCCAAGAAGGAAGCCAGGGCGCGGGCGATCGAGATGCTCGGGCGGGTCGGCATCCCCGACCCCGAGGAGCGCATCGACCACTACCCGCACCAGTTCTCGGGCGGGCAGAAGCAGCGCATCGTCATCGCGATGGCGCTCGTGCTCGAGCCCGGCCTGATCGTCGCCGACGAGCCGACGACCGCGCTCGACGTCACGGTCCAGGCGGAGATCCTCGACCTGCTGCGTCGCTGCCGCGACGAGTTCGGCACGGCGATCGTGCTCATCACCCACAACATGGGCGTGGTCGCCGACCTCGCCGACCGGGTGGCCGTGATGTACCAGGGCAACCTCGTCGAGCAGGCGCCCGTCGGCGAGCTCTTCGCGAACCCGCAGGAGGAGTACACCAAGGCGCTGCTGGCCGCGGTGCCCTTCGTCGGGCACGGCACCGCCCGCGCCGAGGCCCGCGCCGCCGCGCGACCCGCGGGCTGGGCGGAACAGACCCCCCTCGTCGAGGCGAAGGGGCTCGAGATCGAGTACCCGGGGCGGTTCGGCAGTTCCGGGTTCAAGGCCGTGCGCGGGGTCGACCTCCTCATCCGGCCCGGCGAGGTGCTGGGCCTGGTGGGGGAGTCGGGCTCCGGCAAGACGACCATCGGTCGTGCGATCGCTGGCCTGACGAAGGTCACCGGCGGGTCGCTGAAGGTCCTGGGCGCCGAGATGAACGGCATCCGAGAGCGCGAGTTCCGGCCGCTCCGCAGCCGCATCGGGTTCGTCTTCCAGGATCCCGCGTCGAGCTTCAACCCGCTCCTGACGATCGCGGAGTGCGTGGCCGAGCCGCTCATCATCCACGGTCGGGCCCGCGACGCCCGCGGAGCGCGCACCCGCGTGGACGAACTGCTCGAGGCCGTGCAGCTGCCGAAGGCCTACGGCGACCGGTACCCGCACGAGTTGAGCGGCGGACAGCGCCAGCGCGCGAGCCTCGCCCGATCGCTCGCCCTCGAACCCGAGCTGCTCATCGCCGATGAGCCGACCTCCGCGCTCGACGTGTCCGTGCAGGCGCGCGTGCTCGAGTTGTTCGCCGAGCTGCAGCGCGAGTTCGGCTTCGCGTCGCTGTTCATCAGCCACGACCTCGCAGTCGTCGACATCCTCGCCGACCGCATCGCGGTGCTCTACCACGGCGAGCTCGTCGAGGAGGGCACGGGCACGGAGGTCCTCGGGTCACCGCAGCAGGCCTACACGCAGCGCCTGCTGGCGTCGCTGCCGGTGCCCGATCCGGTCGTGCAGGCCGGGCGGCGCGAGCAGCTGCGACTGCTCCGGGAGGCCGACTGATGGCTCCGACCGAGCACGGGTACCCGATCGTCCTCAGCGACCTGACGCTCGAGTACCCGGCGAAGGGGCCGAGCCCGGCCCACGTCGCGCTGCACGGGCTGAGCCTCACGATCGCCCCGGGCGAGGTCGTCGGCCTCCTCGGCAGCGCCGGCAGCGGCAAGAGCACCCTCGCGCGGCTGCTGTCCGGCGAGGCGCTGGACCCGCGGTCGAGCGACTCGCGTCCGGTCATCACCGGCGGCGAGGCATCCGTGCTCGGCCATCGTCTTCGGGGGCTGCCGAAGCGTCGCCTGCCCGAACTGCGGTTCCACGTCGGGTACCTCGCGCAGGACGCCGGCTCACGTCTCACCGCCGATCGCAGCGTCGCCGAGATCATCGCCGAGCCGATCCTCGAGCGCGACCACCGGTACAACCAGCGCGCGCTGACGACACGCGTGGCGACAATGCTCGACAGCGTGCGGCTGCCGCTGGGGTACCTCGAGAAGTACCCCTACGAGCTCAGTGGCGGCCAGCGGCAGCGCGTCGCGCTCGCACGCGCGCTCGTGCTGGGCCCGTCGGTGCTCATCGCCGACGAGCCGACGGCGGGCATCGACCTCACGGTGCGCGACGCGGTCGCCCAGCTCATCGGCGAGCTGCGGGAGCGGCAGCGGTTCTCCGCGCTGCTCATCAGCCACGACCTGCCGGTGCTGCGCCGCATCGCCGACCGCATCGCGGTGCTCGACCAGGGCAACCTGGCCGCGCTCGGCACCATCGAGGAGGTCTTCCACGACCCCAGTCACCCGTACGTGGCTGCGCTCGCGGGTGCGCTCGACAACGGCCACGCCATCATCGACGACGTCGACGAGGGCTTCGGCGCATGACGGATGCCGCCGCCCGGCCGGTGCCGTCAGGCGGTGTCTCGGTGCTGCCCGATGCCGTCCCGAGCGTGGTCGAGGCGGTCCGCCGCGGCGGCGGCGAGGTCGTGCCCCTGGGCGACGGCACCCGCGGCGTCGTGTGGGTCGCGAACTCGGGGTCGGGCGAACTGGCGGACGTGCTCGATCGGCATCCCGACATCGCGTGGGTCCAGCTTCCCTGGGCGGGCGTGGACTCGTTCGCGTCGACCCTCGAGCGGTTCCGCGACGATGGCCGCGTCTGGACCAGCGCCAAGGGCTCCTACGCCCGACCGGTCGCCGAGCACGCGCTGACGCTCGCGCTGGCCGTGCTGCGCGAGCTTCCCCGTCGGGCACGTGCCGATGCGTGGGAGGCCGACGAGCGCGGGCGATCCCTCTTCGGCGCGAGGGTGCTCGTCATCGGCGGCGGCGGCATCGCCGAGGAACTGCTGAAGCTGCTGGCCCCGTTCGGCGTGCACGCCACGATCATGCGCCGACGTGCGGACCCGCTCGACGGCGCCGACCGCACCGTGACGGATGCCGCCCTGCACGAGGTGCTCGCCGAATCCGACGTGGTGTTCCTCGCCGCGGCCCTGACGGAGCGCACGCGGGGCATGATCGGTGCCGACGAGCTCGGACGCCTGCCCGACGGCGCGGTCCTCGTGAACGTGGCGCGCGGCGCGCTGGTCGACACGGATGCGCTCGTCGCCGAGCTCGCGAGCGGCCGCCTCGGGGGAGCCGGGCTCGACGTGACCGATCCCGAGCCGTTGCCGGCGGGGCATCCGCTCTGGCGACTGGGCAACGCCCTCGTCACGCCGCACGTGGCCGACACCGAGGCGATGACCGTGCCGCTGTTCGCGGAGCGCGTCGAGGCGAACGCGGCGGCCTTCCTCGGGCATGGCGAGTGGGTCGGCCGCATCGACCTGCACGCCGGATACTGACGTCCGGCTCTCGTTCAGGTGCCGTCGGTATCCTGAAATCGCATCTGGTCGGGGCGTCCTCCACGGCGCCGCGGCCAGGTGTTTGTCGAGGGTCGCTCGAATTGGTCAGACGCCCGCGTTTTGCTAGAGTGAATCTCGCTGCAACACGCATGATCCTCCATAGCTCAATTGGCAGAGCAATCGGCTGTTAACCGATAGGTTCTTGGTTCGAGTCCAAGTGGGGGAGCAATCGAAGCCCCGCATCCGTCACGGATGCGGGGCTTTCTGCAACGGTGGCGGCGAGACCGAGGGGCACATGGACGAGGTGACCGAAGCCGATCCCGGCCGCCGGGCCGCGCTCCGGGACTCGCTCTCCGTCGGGCTCGCGACGGCCGCGTACGGCATCTCGTTCGGCGCGCTGTCCGTCGCGTCCGGTCTCGACGTGTGGCAGACCATGTTCCTCAGCCTCGTGATGTTCACGGGCGGGTCCCAGTTCGCCCTCATCGGGGTGCTCGCGGGCGGCGGGCCGGCGGCCGCCGGACCGGCCATCGCCGCGGCCGCCCTCCTCGGCGTGCGCAACGTCGTCTACGGCATGCGCATGAAGCCGCTCGTCGACCGTGGCGGTCCCGTGAAGCGCGTCGCGGCCGCGTGGATCACGATCGACGAGTCGACCGCCGTCGCGCTCGCCCAATCCGACGACCGCTCGGCGAGGCTCGGCTTCTGGCTGACCGGCACCGTCGTGTTCGTCGGCTGGAACCTCACGACGCTGATCGGCGCCCTCATCGGCGACGCGCTCGGCGACACGCGCGCGTGGGGGCTCGACGCGGCTGCCGCGGCCGCCTTCCTCGGCCTGCTGTGGCCGCGGCTCAAGCGCGTGCAGGCGGGCGCCGTGGCGGTCGGCGCCGCCGTGGTCGCGGCGCTGGCCACGCCGGTGCTCGTCCCCGGCCTGCCTGTGCTCGTCGCGGCATCCGTCGCCCTCCTCATCGGCTGGTTCGACTGGTTCGACCGCAAGGAGGCATCGTGACCACCTGGCACGTCATCCTCATCGCGACCGCGGCGACCCTCGCCCTGAAGCTCGGCGGCTACGTCGTGCCCGCCGGATTCCTCGAGCGGGAGCGCCCAGCGCGCATCGCCGACCTGCTGACCGTCGCGCTGCTCTCGGCCCTCATCGTCGTGCAGACCCTCGGCGCCGGGCAGGCGATCGTGCTCGACGCGCGCGTCCCCGCGGTCATCGTCGCGGCGGCGCTCTATGCGCTGCGCGTTCCGTTCGTCATCGTGGTCATCGCGGCTGCGGCCGTCGCCGCCGGCATCCGCGCCTTCACCTGAGCGGATGCCGCCCTGCGGCCGATGGGCGTCCCGCATCGCCGTGCGGACCGGTGGTCTCGGCAGGCGCCCAGCGGGCGCCTCAGGCCTCGAGGTCGTCGACGCCCGGCATCCACGAGACGCCGGGTTCGCCCCAGCCGACCTTGCGGCAGATCTTCGCGACGATGCGCTGCTCGCGATCGGTGAGCCGGTCGGTGTAGAGCGTGCCGTCGAGGTGGTCGAACTCGTGCTGGAAGATGCGAGCGAGCCAGCCCTCGGCCTCGATCTCGAAGGGCTTGCCGTCGAGGTCGGTCGCACGCAGCAGCGCGCGCTCGGCGCGGCGGAGCGGGAACCGCTCGCCAGGGAACGAGAGGCAGCCCTCGGACTCGAGGTCGGGGTCGGGATGGCCGGGAACGGCCGGGGTGACCCACAGCTCGGGGTTGATCGCCACGCCGCGCCACTGGCGCTCGGACTCGTCGGTCCAGCCGAACGTGAACAGGCGCAGCGCCACGCCGACCTGCGGCCCCGCCAGGCCGACGCCCGGCGCTGCATCCATGGTCTCGAACATGTCGTGCACCAGTTCGCGGACGCCGTCGTCGATGGTCTCGACGGGGAGGGCGGGGGAGTGGAGCACCGGATCACCGGTGATGCGAATGGGAAGCACGGCCATTCGCCAAGGATATCGGCGCCCAGACGATAGGGTCGATGCGTGGATCCAGACCTCAGCGAGCTGACCGATCAGATCGCCCTCGACCCGACGCAGTTCATCGGGATTCCGCTCGCGCTGGTCGGCGCGGTCTTCCTGTCGCTCGGCGCGCAGTTCCAGCATCGGGGCGTCACCAAGGTCGAGGCGCACACGAGCGACTCGCTCGGCAAGGGGCTCGGCGTCGGCCAGCTGTGGCTGCTGCTGTCCCGCCCGTCCTGGGTCATCGGCACGGTCATGCTCGGGCTCGCGATCGTGTTCCAGCTCTCCAGCCTGTACTTCGCGCCGATCATCGTGGTGCAGCCCCTCGGGGCGATCGCCCTCGTGATCACGTCGATCCTGAACTCGCGGGTCAACAAGGTCAAGCTCAACTCCAAGTCGATCACCGCGATCGTGATGTGCGTCGGCGGCGTATTCCTCTTCGTCGGCGTGGCCGCCTTCACGGCCGTCGACAAGCCCGTGACCGAGCGCCAACTGATCGTCATCCTCTCGCTGCTCGCCGTGGTCCTCATCGCCGCGGGGCTCGCGTTCTGGTTCTTCCGCAGTCGCATCCGGGCCGTGTTCTACGTGATCATGGCCGGCATCCTGTACGGCTTCGTCGCCACCCTCGCCAAGGTCGTGATCGGTCGCGTCCAGCAGGGCGAGTTCGAGTGGTTGACGTTCACCTGCGTGATCGGCCTGCTCGCCGCGACGGCGCTCGGCGCCTACTTCGTGCAGAACGCCTACGCGTCGGGTCCGCCCGACCTCGTGATCGCCGGCCTCACCGTCGTCGACCCGATCGTCGCGGTGCTCATCGGCATCGTCGTGCTCGGCGAGGCATCCCAGGCGGGGCTCTTCGCGAACGTGACGTTCGTGATCGCCGGGGCGATCGCGGTGTGGGGCGTGTTCCTGCTCGCCCGCAACCACCCCCAGACCAGGCTCTGACCGCTCCGCGACATGCCCGTGAAGCCGCTCGCGGAGCGGACTGCGTAGACTATCTTCGAACTCATCGCCCGCGAACATCCCTGCGCTGTGGCGAGATCGGCCGAATCGGCCGCCCCGGAATTGTGAGGAACTTCTCCACGTGTCTGACACTCACGGCGCGACATCCGCAAATGCCGCCGACCGCGCAGCGTCGGAGCGTCCGCTCCGCATCCTGATCGGCGCCGACACCTTCGCCCCCGACGTCAACGGGGCTGCGCGATTCGCCGAGCGACTCGCGGCCGGCCTCGTCGAGCGCGGCCACGAGGTGCACGTCGTCGCGCCCGCCGCCAACCGCAAGCACGGCACCTGGGCCGAGGTGCACGAGGGCCAGGAGATCACCGCCCATCGCCTGCGAAGCTGGCGCTGGTACCCGCACGACTGGCTGCGCTTCGCGCTGCCGTGGCGCATCAAGCAGAACAGCGCCCGCATCATCGACGCCGTCAAGCCCGACGTGGTGCACTTCCAGTCGCACATCATCGTGGGCCGCGGCCTGTCGGTCGAGGCCGCGAAGCGCGGCATCCGCATCGTGGGCACGAACCACTTCATGCCCGAGAACATGCTCGAGTTCACCCTGCTGCCCAAGGCCTGGCAGGAATGGGCCGTCGGGCTCGCCTGGAAGGCGGCCGGCCGGACGTTCGGCCGCGCCGAAGCGGTGACGACGCCGACCCTGAAGGCCGCGCAGTTCCTCGAGAAGCACACCGGCCTGGCCGGCGTGCACGCCATCTCCTGCGGCATCGATGCGCACAAGTACTCGCCGAACTGGGAGCCGCGCACCGAGAACCGCATCATCTTCGTGGGCCGCGTCACGGGCGAGAAGCAGATCGACGTGCTCCTGCGGGCCGTCACCCTGCTCCCGGCCGAACTCGACGCCAAGGTCGAGATCGTCGGCGGCGGCGACCAGAAGCGCAACCTCGAGAACCTGGCGACCGAGCTCGGCATCGCCGACCGGGTGACCTTCACCGGCTATGTCACCGACGAGGAACTGCGCGAGGCTTACCACCGCGCCAGCGTGCTCGCCATGCCCTCGATCGCCGAGCTCCAGAGCATCGTCACCATGGAGGCCATGGCCTCGGCGTTGCCCGTCGTGGCCGCCAATGCCATGGCGCTCCCGCACCTCGTGCATGACGGCGAGAATGGCTACCTCTTCGAGCCCGGCAACTCCGAAGACCTCGCGGCGAAGCTCCGCACCGTGCTCGAGGCGTCGCCCGAGGAGTACAACGCCCTGAAGGCGGCATCCGCGAAGTTCATCAAGGCCCACGACATCACCCGCACGCTCGACACGTTCGAGAGTCTGTATCGTGGTGAACGCGTGACCGATCCGGTCACCGAGTCGATGCCGGTCATACTGCCCGACTGACATCGCTCGAGGGGCGGTAGCTCAGCCGGTTAGAGCAGTGGACTCATAATCCATCGGTCACGGGTTCAAGTCCCGTCCGCCCTACAACCTCAGTAATCCGGACATCGCTGGTTCATTTTGGACGTCACTCAACAGGCTGAAGTGACCACGCTCTGACCACACTTGTGACGACGCCAGCTCGGAGAGCAGCTTCGTCCAGTCGCATCGTCCGCCCGCTCTCCGAGGTCGACGCCTGGATCCAGGGGCCGTCGATCTCGGTCGATGGCGGACTCAGGATGCGTCCGTGAGTCACGCCGAGAACGGACCACGGCCCGGCCCTCGGCGCATCTGCGTTCGAGGGTCCGGCCAGCGTGCTGGCTGATCCCTACGGTCGGATGAGCACCTTGAGCGCTTCGCGGGAGTCCATGAGCCGATAGGCCTCGGCAATCTCATCCAGGGGAAGCTCGCGATCGAACACCCGCCCGGGGTCGATCGTTCCATCAAGGACCTGCGGTAGCGCTGCCTCGAGGTACGCGCGAACCGTTGCCGGCCCGCCCGTCAGCGTCGCATTCTTCCCGAAGAGGGATGCGAAACCGACGGGTGCTTCTTCGTACTGCGGTACGCCGACACGTGAGATCGTTCCTCCGGGGCGGACGATGCCGTAGGCCTGTTCGTAGGCGGGCATGTGTCCGACGGCTTCGAGCACCACGTGCGCACCTTCGCCGCCGGTGATGTCCAGGACCTTCGCGATCCCTTCCTCGCCGCGCTCGGGGACGATGTGGGTGGCGCCGAAGTCTCGACCGAGGTTCGTGCGGTCTTCGTGGCGGCCCATGAGGATGATCGTTTCCGCGCCGAGTTGCTTCGAGGCGAGTACTGCCGACAGGCCGACGGCTCCGTCGCCGATGACGACGACGGTCTTCCCGGGCTCGACCCTGCCTTTGTGTGCGGCGTGGTACCCGGTGAGGTAGACGTCCGAGAGGGTCAGCAGCGACGGCATCAACGCCTCGTCGGTGCCTGCCGGGATGACGACCGCGGTGCCGTCCGCCTGCGGGACGCGCAGCTTCTCCGCCTGTGTCGCTGACGCGGCTCCGTCGAAGAATCCACCGTGCACACAGGACGTCGTGATGCCGTCTCGGCAGAATGAGCAGGTGTTGTCGGACCAGGCGAACGGCACGATCACGGTGTCGCCGACGGACAGGCGTGCGACATCCGAGCCGATCTGTTCGACGACGCCGATCGCCTCATGCCCCATGCGGCGCCCTTCTAGCGTCTCCTCGAGCGAGTGGTAGGGGTGCAGGTCCGATCCGCATACGCAGGCGTAGGTGACGCGGATGATGGCGTCGGTCGGTTCCTGGATGGTGGGTTCGGGGACGTCTTCGACTCGGACGTCGCCGGCGGTGTACATCAGGGTTGCTCGCATGAGCGGTCCTTTCTTCTGCGGCTCAGCCGCGGACTTCGTTCAGTGGCTGTCGTACTCGGCGTCGGTCACGTGTGCACCCCAGTGGGCGCTGTCATCGCCCTCGGGCGTTTCCCAGAGGGCGAGGTGGGTCATGAAGCTGTCGGGGGCGGCGCCATGCCAGTGTTCCTCGCCTGGCGGCGTGTACACGGTCTGGCCGGCATGGACTTCGATCACGTCGCCGCCGCGGGCTTGGACGAGCGCGGTGCCTTCCATGATGCGAAGCGTCTGGCCCAGCGGGTGCGAATGCCATGCGGTGCGGGCGCCCGGGCTGAACCGGACCAGGCCCGCGCTCAGCCGCTGCCCGTCGTCCTGCGGGGAGATGACCTGGTCGAGCCAGACGTCGCCGGTGAACCATTCCGGGGGGTTCTTCACCGTGGGAGTGGTGGGGAGGATGTGCATGGTTCGGTCCTTTCTCGAGTTACTGGGTGGCGATGGTGACGGTGAACGGCTCGGTCCGGGTCGCGATGGCGTCGACGTCGTCGAAGGTGCCGAGGCGGGCGATCCCGTTCCAGTACCCGACGTCGCCGTAGTAGAGGACGAGGTCGCCGCCGGGAGCCCAGAACCCGATGTCGCCGATCTCCGGGTCGGCGCCTTCGGGCATCCCTTCCATCGAGAGCGGGGAAGGGAGTCGGGCGGTTTTCTCGACGCCGTTGAAGTCGTCGAAGGTCAGCGTCAGCGGGAGCTGCTCGACGAGGGCGTTCGCGGCCGGATTGTCGTGCAATGTCACGGTGGTGACGTGACCATCGATCGTCATCGTGATCGCGGTACCGGGCGTGTCGGGCATCGGTTCTCCCGTCGGTGAGGCTGCAGGCGTGGAGGACGCGGGTGCAGCGGATGAGGGTGTGGGGGCTGCCGAGGAGGGGCGAGCGCGTTCGGTCGACGGAGCCTCTTCGCTCGCCATGCACCCGGCAAGAGCGGGGAGCACGGCCAGAGAAATCAGTCCTGCAATGAAGGCACGTCGAATCGTCACGTCCCAAGTCAAGCCGCGGAACTCCCGCCGAGGGAGTCCCTTGCGGAAGGTGTACTGGCAGTGCATCCCTCCTATGAACGGACCGTCCTACTGTGGAGTGCATGGACAACAAGGCGGAGGTGCGGGAGTTCCTCATGTCACGACGCGCGCGCATCTCGCCCGCGGAGGTCGGACTCCCGGCCGGCGCGAACCGGCGCGTGGCCGGGCTGCGCCGTGCCGAGGTCGCGATGCTGGCCGACGTCAGCGTCGAGTACTACGCGAAGCTGGAGCGCGGCGACATCGCCGGCGCATCCGCAGCTGTCCTGGAAGCACTCGCGCGCGCACTGCATCTGGATGAGACCGAGCGGATGCATCTGCTCGATCTCGCACGGGCGGCCGATGGCATCCCGACCTCCGGTCGTCCGCGTCGGCGCGCGACGGTACGGCAACCAGCCCGCGCCGGTCTGCAACGCACGCTCGACGCGATCACCGGCGGACCCGCATTCGTCCGGGACCGGCACCAGAACCTCATCGCCACGAACGCCCTAGGGGCAGCGTTCTACTCACCCGTCATCGGCACCAGCGGCAGGGTGCCCAACCTTGCACGATTCCAGTTCCTCGACCCCGCATCCCGTGACTTCTACCCCGACTGGGAGCTCTTCGCTCAGATGTGCGTCGGCATCATGCGCGTCGAGGCTGGGCGAGACCCACATGACCGCGGCCTGCAGGACCTGGTCGGTGAACTCACCACCAGGAGCGAGACCTTCGCCAGGCTCTGGTCCGCACACGACGTCCGAACCCACGGCACCGGCACCAAACGCTTCCAACATCCCGTCGTCGGCGAGCTCACCTTGCTCTATGAAGAACTCACCGTGACCGCCGAAGACGGCCTCAGCCTCCTCATCTACACCGCCGAGCCCGGGTCACCGTCAGCGGAGCGACTCCAGATGCTCGCCAACTGGAGTGCCGACGTTCCGGCACGCACGGCGCCGTCAGAATGACTCCGTTCAACCATCCCCGCTCCGATCCGCCCAAGGGGTAGGCATGACGCTCACTGAACTTCTCGCACTGCTTGATGCCGGAGAGACCATCACCGGCGGTTCACCCGGTCACGCCGTCATGCACGCCACCAGCCAGGAAGCACTCCGCATCGCTGGCGAACTCAACACCGGCTACCACGAGCCAGCGGAGGTTCGGAGACTCCTGGCGCGACTGACCGGCAAGCCCGTCGACGAGACCGTGACCCTCTTCCCGCCGTTCACCGCCGACTTCGGGAAGAACATCACACTCGGCAAGCGAGTCTTCATCAACTCCGGCTGCCGATTCCAAGATCAGGGCGGCATCTCGATCGGCGACGACTGCCTGATCGGCCACAACGCCGTCATCGCAACCCTTCAACACGACATCGACCCCCGCCGACGCAGCGACCTCATACCCTCACCCGTGATCATCGAGCGAAACGTCTGGCTGGGAGCCAACGTCACCGTCCTCCCAGGCGTCACCATCGGTCGAGACGCGGTCATCGGCGCCGGTTCCGTCGTTACCAAGGACATTCCCGCCGGCACGATCGCAGTCGGCTCACCCGCCCGCGTGGTCCGCACCATCGACGAGTAACGGGCTTCGCCAACACCTGCCCGTTCATGGATCCCTCTGAAGGACACCCGGTCACCGGGCCATCCAGCGAGCCGACGGATCCCAAGGTGATCGGTGTCGCCCGTGCCCGTAATCATCTTTGTCGGTCGTGGTCTCCTCCTGGCGATCGGAGTCAGGCTGTACGCAGCCACGGCGGCGAGCGCCCTTTCCGTAGTTGGCGAAGTACGCAGCATCGATGGCCGCATCCTGCGTGCGGTCAGGGATATGCGTGACGGGGCGGGTGCCACTGCCCGGTCCACTGCGCGCTTCGCTCGCCGCTCACGGAACCGCGTCTGCTGAGCACGGCCGTCGTCGCGGTCGCTGACGCGGCGAGCATCGTTCGCTGCAGCAGGCCGCGTCTCGTGATCAGTGGGCTTGACTCGGCCATGCTTCTCCTCAGAACCTCGGGAATCGTGTCGGGCTCACACCTCGGGGATGATCAGCGCGAAGGTGTCGGGCGTGATCGATGCCGGGTCGGGGCCGCCCCGCTTTCCGGTGTCCAGCGAGTCGATGGCGTCGAGTTCAGCCGCCGTGAGGTCGAAGTCGAAGACGTCGAAGTTCTCGGTGATGCGTTCGGGGCGGACCGACTTCGGAATCGCGGAGCGGCCCTCTTGCAGGTGCCAGCGGAGCATGACCTGGGCGGGCGTCTTGCGGTGGTTCCGGGCGATGTCGCCGATCACCGGGTCGGCCAGGGTGCCGGCGCCGTCACCGCGGTAGAACGTGATGCCTCCGATGGGCGACCAGGCCTGCGTCAGGATGCCGTGCGCGGCATTCGCCGCTCGCGCCTCGGGCTGCGAGAAGTACGGGTGCACCTCGATCTGGTTGACGGCCGGCAGGACGCTCGTTGCCTCGAGGAGGGTCTCGAGGTGATCGGGCATGAAGTTGCTGACGCCGATGGCGCGCACCTTGCCGGCGGCGAGCAGCGTCTCGAGCGCTCGGTACGCCTCGATGGTGCGATCGAAGTGCGCCGGCATCGGCTGATGGAGGATGAGCAGGTCGAGGGCGTCGACGCCGAGCTTGCCGGCGCTCTTCTCGAAGGCGTGCAGTGTCTCGTCGTAGCCGTAGTCGCTGATCCACACCTTGGTCTCGATGAAGACCTCGTCGAGATCGAGGCCCGAACGGCGGATCGCGTCGCCGACCTCGCGCTCATTCAGGTATGCGGCCGCAGTGTCGATGTGACGGTACCCGGTGCGTAGGGCGGTCTCGACGGCCGTCACCGTTTCGGCAGGGGGAGTCTGGAAGACGCCGAAGCTGAGTGCGGGCATCGAGACGCCGTTGTTGAGTTCGAGGGTTTCGTTCATCTTCCCGACCGTAGATCGGGGTGCCGCCCGAGTGGGAGACCCTGCCATTACCTGTACGGCCAAAACCAGACACCGGAGCTGGTAGAAGGCGCGACCCGAGGCTACGCCGCCACTCGAGCTATTCGTCGGCAGCTGATCGGTTCACCGCGCGTCCAGTTCCCACGCCCATCAGACGCCGCCAAGCCTTGGCGGCCATCAGGCCGATGCATCCGATGAGCGCGCTGATCACGAGCGCATCGGTCACGCGGCCCTCCACGAGGACGTCGGCCACGATGAGCAGCGAGACGACGAATGCCCCGACGCACAGAAAGAGGAAGACCACGGTCTGCAGACGCTCCGAGCTCGCCGAGCGAGCCGTGCGCGCCGGTGCGATGCGCGTATCGAGGAACAGGGCGATCATGAGGACGGGAACGACCTGCACGGTGATCTCATAGAGGGCGGTGTGCATGACGCCATCGCACACCCTGTCCCCACCACGGGGTCAAGCGTCGTCAGCTTCTGCGACGAGTGCCTGCGCGACCACCTTGGCGCGGTCCATGACATCGAGCTGGGCCCGGTTGTACAAGGCGGACACCGATTCGATGAAGCTGTCCGTCGTCGCGTTCGGACTCTTGGTGAGGTGCGCCGTCGGGTCGCTGAGCCAGCGTCGTCGCGGAGGTGTCGAGCGAGCGTTCGTCCGTAGGACTGGAATCTCTCGAGGACCGCTGAAGGCGCGGTCGTCTCGTCGCGCGGTCAGGCGGTGCGACGTCTGCGTTCCTGCAGCCAGACCATCGTCAGCGCGGCGAGGCTCGCGGCTGCCGGTATGAGCAGCGCGAGGCCCCCGGCGGCTCCTTCTGATCGCTCGACGGCGACCACGCCGCCTCCGGCAAACAGGGCGTTGATCGTGGTGACGACCAGATTGTTGGCGGTGTGGAAGGCGATGGCAGCCTCGAGCCCTCGCGTGATGAGACCCATGACGGCCGTCGCGACGGAGAATACGAGGTAGTACGCGAACAGCATCGGATCGGTCGATCCATGCAGGAACGCGAACATCAGGCTGGAGATGATCAGGCCCGTGAGGAATGCCGGCTTCACGGAGCGGAACCATGATCCCGCTGCCGGAAGCACGGCACCGCGGAAGATGATCTCCTCGCCGGCCGCCTGGATCGGCGTCGAGAGGATGACGACGACGAGGATGCCGACTGTCGTGCTCGTGATGCTCAGAGTCGTCCATCCGACGGCCTCGGCTGCAGTGAGGCCGACCAGTGCGAAGGAGACTCCGACGACCGCGAGCGACCCGAGGAAAGAGACCAGCAGGCGACGCCGATCGAACCTCCGCGGCGCACTGAAGACGAACCGCCACGGCACCTCCGCGAACCGCCCGACCAACACGAGGGCCAGCAGTGCCGTGACACCGGTGCTGAGGTTGGCTCCCAGCAGCTTCAATGGAGAGAGGTCCTGCGCGAACGGGTCGCGGCCCTCGACGAGACCTGCCAACAGGTAGAACGCCAGCTGGGTGACGACCAGGGTCAGCGGCAGAGCGACGATCACGATGAGCGACTTCCACCACGCCATCCGGAAGTGGATGCCAAACGGGCGACTGCCGTCGAGCGGCGACATCGCAGGACCGGGGCGCACCCCTCCGGCGGCGCGTACGTCGGACGATGGTGCAGGGTCGTGGTGATCGCCGGTGAGCGCACTCATTCTCTTCTTCTCTCTTCGTCGGGCGCGCCGATCAGGACAGAACGGCTGTCGCCTCGATCTCGACCAGCAATTCCGGGGTCCACAGCGCCTGGGCGCCGATCACGGTGATCGGCGGCAGCGGTACGGCGAGACCGTCGGAGGCCTGCGCTCGCGCCAAGCCGTCGTAGAGCGGCTCCGCCATCTCCGGTGTCCAGCCCACGACGTAGATCGTGAGCCGAGCGACGTCGGCGAGGGAGCCACCGGCACCGGTGACGCCGACGGCGACGTTCTGCAGGGCAGTGTGGACCTGGCCTGCGAGGTCACTCGCGGTCACCTCTCCTGACGGAGTGATGGCGGCCTGCCCAGCGAGCAGCACCAGTCGGGTTCCGATCGCGCTGGCGACCGGGGAGTACTTCTCCTGCTCGAGGAGACCTTCGGGGTGGCTGAGCTGCACGGTCATCAGATGCCTTTCGTCGAGTGCCGGTGCTTCATTGAAGGCCGTGTGGCGAGAACACGGTCAAGGGTCACTGTCCTGCCGCGCACGTCAGATCCGGAGCGTTCTCCGCGATGTCCTGCGCGTAGGCCACGGAGCTGCTCTCACGGGAAGACGACGTCGGCGGGCTCGTCCGACGTCCCGAGCAGGCCCCGGACCTGGCCGAGCTCCTTCATGAGCCGCGCATCCGCCGCCGGATCCTCGAGCTCGACACTGGAGCATCGACGATCATCGACGCCGTCCGTGCTCAAGTCGACGGATGACGCCCCCGGAGTCCGGCGAGGGCCTGCTCCCGAACGGCCGGCCGAGGTTGGCACGGGGTGAGGGTCACGTGCCCCTGGTCGCATCGAACTGCGTCATCACCAGCGCGGCCGTGCTCGCGAATCCGGAACCGAGGATGAGCAGCAGGGATGGCGTGAAATCGGCCGGTTCCGGCACCCAGCCACCCAACGCCCAGGGCAGGATCATCGCCGCCAGCAGCGCCACGCTCGTCATCCACTCGTTGACCCAGAATGCGCGCGACATCCGTGCCCTGCCCCCGGCTAGGATGCGACGCCCTGTTCCGACGGTCAGCAGGATCAGGAGGATGCCGAGGGCAGCGAAGACGACGGCTCCCCAGAGCGGCTCCATCGCGACCAGGGAGAGGGGGACGAACAGAGGGATCGAATATGCGGTGAAGACCCACCGCGTGGCGGAGCGAAGGTACAGGTCGGTCGCTTCCGAACCGGCCAACCGGCGATGCGTGGTGGAGTCGATGTAGAAGAACACCCCGACGATGAAGGTGCCCAGGAGTGTCGCCGAGACACCGGCGAGACCGAGCAGGAACTCCTGACCCATATCGTTCATCTGGTTGTCACCTTCTTCGAAAGCCACGTCGTGCTGAGTCAAGAAGCTGTTCCCACCACAGGGTCAAGACGGTCGCCTGCCGGGACTTGACCCTGTGCTCACCACACGGTGTCCCTTGGAACGACGGGCTCGCCTGCGACGCTGAGGGGGGCGAACACCCCGGACAGAGGGGCGGCCGAGTCGGAGCAGCGTCTGCGCGACCTCGTGGACACCGCCATCTGCGACCGGTGAGCGGGAGAATGAAGCAGTCGACAACGGAGGGCGAGGGGCCGTCATGGGGTGGAGCACGAGAGAGGTCGCCGACCTCGCCGGAACGACGGTGAACACGGTTCGGCACTACCACCGCGTCGGCTTGCTCGAGATGCCTGAGCGGTTGTCGAACGGTTACAAGAGCTACGAGGTGCGGCACCTCGTAGACCTCCTGCGCATCCGCCGTCTGCGTGAACTCGGGGTCCCCGTCCATCAGATCGACCGCGTCGCCGCGGGTGACGATCGTGCGGCCGCGGCGCTCGAAGACATCGATGCGGAACTCGCTGCGACGATCGAGCGCCTGCAGGAGGCGCGAGCACAGATCCGCACGATCGCCGACGGAGCGACGACCGCCGATTTGCCCCCGGGCTTCGAGAACCTGGGTTCGCGTCTCACGGCCACCGACCGGTCTCTGATGCTCATCTATTCGCAGGTCTACGACGATGAGGCCATGCGCGACATTCGCGCGATGCTCGAGTCTGATCCCGAGGACGTACGTGTCGACTTCGACGCCCTTCCTCCGGATGCCGACGAGGAGACGCGGCGCGCCTTGGCCGTGAGGTACGCGGTGGGGCTGGCACATGATCTGAAGGCCTATCCCTGGCTCCGCGATCCACTCGCTCATCATAAGAGGAGGCCGCAGATCACGTGGGAGATGGTCGCGGAATCGGTCGCCGCACTCTACAACCCCGCCCAGCTCGATGTGATCGCCCGCGCTACCGCCGTCGCGACGGCGACGGTCGAAGCATCCGAGGAGTGAGCGCCATCTGAGCTCGGACGATGTCCGAGTTCATGAATTCCGCAGCCGGCGATTCCGCCGTGCGCCTCGTGCCTCACGAAGAGCTGCCTTCGCGGCTCACAGCCGGGGGAGCACCGTCGCCGCGATCACCGTGTTCATGATGACGGCATTCATCGTCCGCACCACCGCGCTCGACGCCGCGGCGGCTCCCCAATCGCCGCTCTCGAGCGCTTTGGCTCGCGTGTAGACATCCGTGCCCCAGGGAATCTCGGCATGGAACTGGGGAAGTGTGCCGCTCGCCGACAACAGGGCGATGCTCGCCGCGGTCCGCGCACTGGGCTCTTCGCCGTCGACGAGCGCGGCCCGCACGTTCCGGATCAGGCTCGCACGGCGATCGCTCGCCAGCGTGATCTTCGTCGTCGGAAAGAATCTGAGGACTTTGCCCTCCGTGCGCTGCAGGTCGCCGCGAGCGACGACGCGGTCGAGGACCGGTCCACGCAGGAGAGGACCGGAGCCTGCGAGAACGGTCTGGATGTCCTGCGCCTTCTCCGACAGTGATGACAGTGCCGGCTGGAGGAGTGGGTCGGGGGCTTCGCCCGCACCGGCCGCCCGCACCCGGGTGGACAGCCCGCGCTCCACCTCGACCCGGCCGGCGAGCGCGAGGTCGGCGAGCACGGCTCCACCGAGCACGTAGAAGAGGATGTTCTCTCCCGCGATGGTGCCGGAGTCGGGCTGGAAGAGCAGAAGGAGCGTGTCTTCGACGAGAAGAGGCTCATCCGACATCAGTTCATGCATGTGTTCAGTCAAGACCCTGTTCCGAGGACCGGGTCAAGGTGGGGTGAGTCCGGTGTCGCGCATTTGACTCTGTCCCGGGCACAGGGTCTCTACTGCATGCAGCGACCGGTGACCATCCGGTCGCGGCATCTGACAGGAGGAACGAACCGATGGACAATCCCTACCCCTGGCTACAGGACTTCATCAACCAGGTTCCCGACATTCTTCAGCCCGTGATGGTCGCGCTGGTCGCGTTCATCCCCTACATCGAGGGCGAAGGTGCCGCTGCATTCGGCATCATCGCCGGCATCAACCCGGTGGTCGCGGCTCTCGCCGCCATGGCGGGCAACTTCCTCTGCGTGGTCGGCGTCGTCCTGCTCGGTTCGCGCATCCGCGGCGGTGTCGTTGCACGACGCGCGGCGCGGTCGACTGCATCGGCTCCCGGAACGGCCGGTATGGCGCCGCAGGGCGACCAGTCGGCCGCCCTGTCGTCGACGGCCCCATCGTCGATGGCCACAACCGCATCCACCCTCACTGCCGATGCTGCGGTATCCGACGGCGAGGAGGACGACACGACACGGCGAGGAAAGGGACGCACGAAGCTGCGGCGCTGGCTCGTCAAGTTCGGCGTTCCCGGCGCCAGCATCCTCGCCCCGCTGGCTCTGCCGACGATGCTCACCGCGGCGTTCTTCGTCGCATCCGGCGTCCGCAAGGAGTGGGTCCTCCTCTGGCAGCTCGTCGCGATCGTGTTGTGGACGGGTGCGGCGGCTGCCGTCGCTGCGGGTCTCCTCGCGCTGGTGGGCTGGTGAGACGGGGTCTCATCGCGAGGCACTGGGCGAAGCCCCAGGGGTGGTCGGCTGAAGGGAGGAACAGCCCCGTGTCTGCGCACCTGCTTCTCGTCCTTCTCTGACTCCACGGTGAGCCTCGATGATGACGGCCCGGTCGACGCATGGATCGAGAGCCGAATTCGCGTCATCCGGTCGTCAATTGCCGAGGCCGTCGAGGACCCAGTTGTAGCGAAGGCGGAGGCCGCGCTCCATGCTGGCCAGTGCCGCACCGGCGCCGAGGGTGATGTTGAGCCACAGGGGGAGATGGATAGGGGAGACGAACGTGCCGAACCGCTCCGCGATGGGTGGGATCTCGGAGATCACCTGTGCGAGTTGAGGGACGTTCACTCCCACGCCGACGATCAAGATGGCGATCGCGCTGGCGGCGATCCACCGGCTCACGGTCGGGTGCATCTGCTCGAGTCGCAGGCGGCGACCGATCGCCGATCGCGGATGCGGGGTGAGGCGACGCTCGGATCGATCGGGCGTGACGTAGTGCATCCGCCGGAGGCCGTACGAGCCCGCCGCCACCTGGATCACGCCGCCCTCGACGGTGAACCTCGCCGGCAGCTTGGAGACGACCGCCTGCGCCCCGTCGCGGTAGAGGTGGGCACGGGGGTCGCCGTCGTCGTCGGTCCGCACATCCACCGCGTAGACCACGTCCGGCGCGCCCGGCCGCGGCACCGCCAGCGAGAACAGCTTTCGGCCTGACACCAGGTGCCACCAGCGGAAAGGCTCGAGCGGACGCCCGTCTCCGCGCTTCTGGCGGCGGGGCATCGTGCCGTCGTCGGCATCGCCGAGCATGCCGAGCGCGTCGGCATCGTCTTCGTCGAACACGGACATCCTCCTATCGAAGGTCGTGTTGCAGGAACAGGGTCAAGTTGCCGGCCGGCCTCCGACGGTCCTTCTCGGGAACACGACGGCGGGCGGTCCTTCCGTTCACCTCAGGCCAATGGGTGAGCGGGTACGCCGGGTGGCGCAGCGGGTACGCCTCCCAGACGGCTCCGATGATCAGCAGCACGAGCGCCGGGAGTCGGAGGCATGACGATCCAGCCCACCAAGTCCCCGGTTCCGTCCTCCTCCAGCCCAGCGGCCTCGGCGGCGGCGAGGTCGGGAGCCAGGATGCCGATGATGAAGCCGATGGGTGCCGGCCCGCAGGCAGCCGGGTTGAGGATGAGGAGACGCGCATGTTCTCGCGCACAACCCGGAAGAGCCTCGGCCAGAAGCGCACAGGCTCGGGAGGAGCGATGGAGGTCTGCGGAATGGACATGCTTCCATCGCACCTCATCGGAGGCCGCGCACGTAGTGCCATGGTGTCACGTGAATGAGTGACACCAGTCATATCGTCCCTTGGAGCGAACGATTCCCTCACCGTTCTCGTCGGGGATGCGGGCAGCCAGCAGCGACTGTTCCGTCTGCCGGCCCCGAGCGTGACCCGCAACGGCGACGCGACCGACCAGCCGCTAGCGCCATGCCGCCGAACAGAGCCCGATTGGTCGCGTGATCGCGGAAAAGAACGAGCGTTCAGGCCGACCGAGGCTCGTGAACGTGGCGGGCCTCGCGCAGATCGCTCGCCAGCCCAGCGGCGGTGACGCGGCGGAGCACGTCGCGCTGTGCGGAGTTGTAGAGCTCCGTGACGATCTCGGCGAGCGCGGCCCGGGTCTCCTGACTGTGAGCGCGACGATGCCCGGGGTCGACGACCAGCCACGGACGGGCGGTGGAGCGCCAATTGGTACCACCCGAGCCCAGGAGAGAGACGACCCGCCGCCGGTCGGCCTCGTCGGCGTCCGGTGGAAGCACCGCGAACGCTTCCCGGCCCTCTGCGGGCTCGTCTGCCACCATCTGCTTCAGTCGCGACATCGAGACCTCGTCGTGAAGGCGCGTGAGGATGTGGATGAGCGATCGGTCGGGCTCCGACAGATCGGCGGCGATGGCCTCGAATCCTCGAGGCGTGTCGACGGGTGCCCGTACCGTCAGCAAGGCGGCGATGTCGGACCGTGCTCGCTGCAGGCGGGCGATTTCGGCCACCACGCGCTCGTCGAGCTCTCGCAACTCATCGTGCGAGGCGATCCCGTGCCCCGCCGTCGCGTCGACCTGCGCGAGCGGGACCCCCAGTTCCACGACCCGTCTCAGCTGGATCAGGCGTACCAGGTGATGGACCCGGTACTCCTTGTAGCCGTTGTACCGTCGCTCCGGTGCCGTCAGAAGGCCCAGCGAATGGTAGTGCCGGATTGTGTTGACCGTCGTGCCCGCCAAGTCTGCGAGCTCCCGCGTGCTCCACGTCACTTCTTCGTCTCCTGTTGTCGGTCCTGCGGTTCGGCCCATGCCCTCTCTGCCGTGTCGCCAGACTCGCAGCGGGGTGCGCGTGCTCGCGTCGGTGTCTTTCACCTAATCGAGTACCGCAATACCCTGTAGTAGGGACACACTCACCCCCTATCCGGCGGGAGCACACCTGACGAATCTCCTGGGGCGCCGCGCTGAGCGCGATGTCGTCGAAGCGCTGCTTGCCGAGGCGAAGTCGGGGCGCAGCGGGACTCTCGTGGTGCGCGGCGAGGCCGGCATCGGCAAGAGCGCCTTGCTGCACCATGCACGAGAGCAGGCTGCTGCCGCAGGCTTCCGCGTTGAGGCGTGCACGGGCGTCGAAGCCGAGACACCGTTCGCGTTCGCGGGGCTGCATCAGCTGTGCGCGCCGCTGCTCGACGGGATGAGCGCATTGCCGGAGCCGCAGGAGTCGGCGCTCAGCGTGGCGTTCGGGCTTCGCGGGGGAGCGGCTCCCGACTACTTCCTGGTCGGGTTGGCGACACTGAATCTGCTCACCGAGGCCGCTGAAGAGCGCCCGCTGCTCTGCCTCATCGACGACGCTCAATGGCTCGACCATGCGTCTGCGCAGGTGCTGGCCTTCGTGGCCCGGCGGATCAGCGCAGAGCGCATCGCGCTGCTTTTCGCGCGACGCGAGGTCGGCGAGGACCAGATCGATGTGTTCATCGACCTCGCACCCGAATTTCGGCTCACCGGTCTCGACGAGAACGATGCGCGGATGCTGCTGTCCGAAGGCGTCCACACACCCCTGGAAGACGACATCCGCGATCGGATCCTCGCTGAAGCGCGCGGGAATCCGCTGGCGCTTCTGGAATTGCCCCGCAGTGCGACGGGGTGGGCGGGAGGATTCGAGCTGCCGGATGCGCTCAGCGTCCCCCGGCGCATCGAAGAGACCTTTCGCCAGCGCTCGGAGGGGCTGGCGCCGGACGCCCAGATGCTCCTTCTCCTGGCTGCAGCAGACCCGACGGGCGATGCCGACCTGCTGTGGCGGGCGGTCGAGCAGCTCGGGATGAGGCGAACGGATGCCGAACCGGCTGAGGCGTCGGACCTGTTGGAGATCGGCGCGCGCGTGCAGTTCCGGCATCCGCTCGTGCGGTCGGCCGTGTACCGGGCGGCGAGGCCGCCCGACCGGCGTCGAGCGCACGGTGCTCTGGCGCTCGCGACAGATCCAGACGTCGATCCCGATCGTCGGACCTGGCATCGGGCCCAGTCCGCCCAGGGCACGGACGAGGAGACGGCGCAGGAGCTGGAGCGCTCCGCTGCCCGCACACTGGCCCGGGGCGGGGCGGCGGCCGCGGCCGTCTTCCTGCAGCGCGCGGCGGAGCTGACTCCGGAGCCCGCGGGACGCGCGAGGCGTGCGCTCGAGGCGGCCCACGCCAAGCACGATGCCGGGGCGTTCGTCGAAGCTCAGGAGCTCGCGACGATGGCCTCTACAGGTCCGCTCGACGCCTTGCAGCGCGCACGCATCGCGCTGCTGCGCGCGAGGCTCGCCTTCCACCGCGCGGAAGGGGTCGACGCGCCGGGCATGCTGCTCGACGCCGCGGAGACGTTGGCACCGCTGGATGCGTCTCTGTCGCGGGAAACCTACCTGCACGCCCTGGACGCGGCGATGATCATCGGAGGCGCGGGCGAGAAGCGGGGCGCGGCAGATGTTGCGCGCGCCGCTCTCGCGGCACCCGCGCCGCCCGGACCACCGCTGCCCGCAGACGATCTGCTCGACGGGCTCATCGTCACGTTCACCGAGGGCTACGCGGCGGGCGCTCCTGCGATGCACCGTGCGCTCGAGGCATTCCGAGCGCGCGGCTTCGACGGCGAAGCTGTCGGCCAGATGGGGAGTCGTCGGTGGATGTGGCTGGCGACGCGGAGCGCCGCCGGGCTCTACGACGCTGATGTGGGACGCGAATTGGCGATACGCAACGTACGTCTGGCACGAGAGCTGGGTGCTCTGACCACGCTTCCAGGGGCTCTCGCCGCACTCGCCGGCGTGCTGGTTCTGAGCGGCGAGCTCGCACGGGCTGGCGAAGTCGCCGCCGAGGGAGCAGCCATCACGCAGGCGACGGGCGCGATACCCCAGCCTTTCGGACAGCTCATCCTCGCCGCGTGGTGCGGACGCGAGGCCGAGACCCTGCGATTGCATGCGCTGCGCACGCAGGGCTCGGCGGCGCCGACGGACGGGGCCGCGGTCGCGACGGCCCACTATGCGCTGGCGGTGCTGCACAACGGGCTGGGCAATTACTCCGCGGCCGTGGCCGCCGCGGTTCGGGCGCGTCAGACCGATGAGATCTCCAACAGCAGCATCACGATGCCGGAACTGGTCGAGGCGGCCGTCCGGGCAGGTGACCGGACACTCGCCGAATCCGCGCTCGCGGAGCTCTGCATGCGGGCTGAGGCGAGCGGCACCGGCTGGGCGCTCGGGCTCGCGGAGCGTTCCCGCGCGCTCGTCAGCGCCGACGCCGCCGCCGCCGAGGGACACTACCGGGAAGCGCTCGACAGGCTGCGATCATCCGGGATGAGCGGTCATCTCGCCCGGACCCATCTCGTGTTCGGGGAGTGGCTGCGCCGAGAGGGTCGCCGTCAGGATGCTCGCGCGCAGCTCCGCACAGCCCATGACTCTCTTGCCGCCATGGGGGCGCAGGCCTTCGCCGCCCGCGCCGCCCGCGAGCTTCGCGCCACGGGCGAGAATCCGCGGAAGAGATCGGTCCAGCCGGCCAGTTCGCTCACGGCTCATGAGCTGCAGGTCGCCCGCCTGGTGGCGACGGGCGCGACGTCGCGGGAAGTCGGTGCGCAGCTCTTCCTCAGCCCGCGCACCATCGAAGCGCACCTGCGCAGCATCTTCCGCAAGCTCGGTATCACCTCCCGCAGGCAACTGAAGGATCTGCTTCCCGGCTAGGCCAGAGAGCGTTCAGCCTGTGGAATTGAACCGCCACGGTCATGCAAGGTCTCATCGTTGCGAGCCCGTGATGGCGGCGCCCTCATCTTTTCACGGATCGGCGTCGAACGAACCCGACGCCATCGGCTGATGCGTGACCTGGCGCCGTCGATTCACGCGTAGCCCAAGAAACCGTCGCGGCCGAGGCTCGAGGTTCCGACCGACACCGGAGCACATCATCGCTGGTGGTCCGATCCCGCTTGGTGAATGCCGAGCAGCATGGCTGCCGGGGCGCGCGCGATTGCCTGGTCGTGGCGGAACGTCTCGCTCGGGGGCGCGTACGCTGCTCCGACGGCAATCGTCGCCGTGTTCGACCCCGCACTCGGCCTGCTGCTCGGGGCCGGACTGCTGCCCGCCGCAGCCCTCGGCCTGGAGACTTCCCGGCGCGAGCGCATGCTCGTGCTCGTCGTCGGCACGGTCGCAGGCTGGGCGATGTTCCTCGGCTCGCTCGTCGCGCCTCTCCCCGTGATCGCCGTGCTGACGATCTTCGCCCTGAGCGTCGTGATCGCCGTCGCAGTGCGAATCCCGTTCGGAAGATCGCTCCCCTCGTCATGATGCTCGGTCTGCCTCTGGTCGGCGGGGTCTCTCGGTCACCGACCCGGCACTCGGCGCCCTGGCCGCACTGCTCATGGTCGCCGGTTGCGTCTACGCGTGGTTGGTCTCGTTGCTCTGGCCGGCGGGACCACCTGCACCTCGTTCCCGGCGGCCGACAGGCGGACGATCGGCGACGCTCATGTACGGCATTCGGGTCGGGCTCGCCGGTGCAGTGGCGACCGCGGCAAGCGGGTGGTACGTGCTCCCGTTCTTCTCAACCACCATCGTGCTTTCGATGCTGCTGCTCGGTGAGGACGAAACTCCTGGACACTGTTTCGTCGAACGAATCGTGCTCACGCTCGTCGGTGTCGGTCTGGCCGCGTGAAGCGCCTGGTTGGTGCCGTGGATCGCCGGCCAGCTTCGCAGTGGCTCCGCTCGTGTCCGCTCGGACGGTTCGCGCGAGAACCTGTGAGGCCGTGGCCGGAGAACGGCCCAAGGGTCTCGGCGCCACTCGCCGTGGGCGCTCCCCGGCTCCCACGAGTCCACGGCGGTCACCGCATGGTCAGAGCAGGCCTGCCGCTGCCTCGGGCTATGATGAGGCGGGCATTCGCCGGGTCGTCGTCGGGGCGGATCGGCCGCCCATATCTCGAAAGGCCCGCTGTGACGCTTGCATCACCACGTGCCATGCAGGTTCTCGAGCGCAACAACGTGAAGGTCTCGGGCAATCCGGCTGGTCGCCCGCTCGTCTTCGCCCACGGGTTCGGATGCAGCCAGGAGATGTGGCGGCTCGTGGCCCCGGCGTTCGAGCGCGACCACCTCGTCGTGCTGTTCGACCATGTCGGCGCCGGCGGTTCCGACCTCCGCGCGTACGACCGCTCGAAGTACGACTCGCTGCACGGGTACGCCGATGACCTGCTCCAGATCCTCGAGACGCTCGACCTCGAGGACGCGGTGTACGTGGGACATTCGGTCAGTGCGATGGTCGGCGTCCTGGCGGCGACGAACGATCCTCGGCGGTTCGGTGCGCTGGTGCTGGTCGGCCCGTCCCCGCGCTACATCGACGACGATCTCGGGTATCGCGGTGGGTTCTCCCAGGCCGACATCGACGGACTGCTCGATGCCCTCGACGCGAACTACCTCGGGTGGTCGTCAGATCTCGCCCCGGTGATCATGGGGAATCCCGACCAGCCCCAACTCGGCGAAGAACTCACCGCCAGCTTCTGCAGCGTGGATCCCGCCATCGCCCGGCATTTCGCCCGCGTGACCTTCACCTCCGACAACCGCGACGACCTCAAGGCCGTGGTGACACCGACGCTGATCCTGCAGTGCACCGACGATGTCATCGCTCCTCGGGAGGTCGGCGACTACGTTCATCGGGAGATCCCGGGCAGCCGCATGGTCGTGCTCGCCGCGACGGGTCATTGCCCGAACTTGTCCAGCCCCGGCGAGGTGATCGAGGCGATCGAGGACTTCCTGCGATGACGACGGCGTCCATGGAACCACCGACGACCGGAGCGCCCGACGCCGCCGGGATCGAGTCCTCCTTCGAGGACCTGTACGAGCATGCGCCCTGCGGGCACATGTCGACCGCACCCGACGGCACGATCCTCCGTGTCAATTCGACCTTCCTGGAGTGGACGGGATACTCGGCCGACCAACTCGTCGGGACGCCCTTCGGCGACCTGCTCACCCCTGGCGGTCGTATCTTCGCCGAGACCCGGTACCTGCCCGTGCTGCGGCTCGAAGGCGCTGTCAAGGAGGTCGCGCTGCCGGTCCGTCGTGCCGACGGATCGATCCTGCCGACGCTCGTGAACTCAGTGTTCGTGGAGCAGTCGGGCGGGGCGGTGCAGCTCATTCGCTCGGCGATCTTCGATGCAACGTCCCGCCAGGACTACGAGCGAGAGCTGCTCGCGGCGCGCCGGATGGCCGAGACATCCGAGGAGCGACTCCGCGCGCTTCAGCGCGCCTCCGCCGCATTCATCGCAAGCGGTTCCGTCGATGCGTTCGCGGAGGCGCTCGGGGCCAGCATGCGGGATGCGTTCGAGGCCTCGGCCGCCGCGGTGTTCCTCGTCGATGAGTCCGGGACGCTCGAATTGGTCGCCGGGACCCCTCCCGAGGCGGTCGTCGACGCCGCACCCGAAGGCGAACACGACGGGACGCCCGAGGCCGAGGCGCTCCGATCGGGCCGAGTGCTCGTCTGGTCGCGCTCGCGGATCCTGGAGTCCCATCCGACGTACGCAGCAGGGATGAAGCGCGCACGGATCGAGACGGTGATCGCGACGCCGCTCCTGTCCGGCGCAGGCGCGTCGGGTGTCGTCCTCTGCTCGTTCGGCCGCGAACGCGCCTTCGACGGCCGAACCGTCGAGCTGTACGAGGCCCTCGCCCGGCAGGCGTCCGAAGCGCTGGCCCGGATCCGTCTCCAGGCCCGCCTCGAGCGGATGGCGCTCTACGATCAGCTCACCGGGCTCGCCAACCGCCAGTTGCTGAAGGCCAGGCTGGGTGAGGTGTTGGCCTCGGCTCAGCGGGAGGGGGTGCCCACGGCCCTCATCGTGGTCGACCTCGACGGCTTCAAGGCCGTCAACGACCGGCTCGGTCACGTGGCGGGCGATTCGGTGCTTCGAGAGGTCGCTGCGCGCCTCGCGACCGCGATCCGCCCGGGTGACCTGGCCGGCCGTTTCGGGGGCGACGAGTTCCTGGTCATCTGCGAGGGCGCCGGAACCCAGGCGGCCGCAGCCATCGCCGATCGCCTTCGCGGTGAGATCGGTGTCGCGATTCCCGGCATACCGGAGGACCTTCCGATCTCGGCGAGCATCGGGGTCGCGGTGCATGATGGTGCCGGCTCGGCGCCTGTGACGGCCGACCGCCTCTTCGTCGCCGCGGACTCGGCGATGTTCGCGTCGAAACATGGCGGCAGGGACCTGACGACGGTGGTCGCAGTCTGACGGAGCCGAGATGGTGGCGTGCATCGAGCCTCCACCGAGCCCAGTCCTAGCGTGGTCGCGTCGGCCGAGCGGCCCGTCAACGCGGGTGGGGCACGCCCGCCGGGGTCGGCTCCGGCGCGGCGCGGGACGCGGCAGTCGACGTCGCCTGCTCCGCCCACGATGCCCAGACGCGATCCAATGACGACTCGTGCGTGTGTCGGCCCACGTGCCGTGCCACCGCGCCGGGCTGGTCGAGCTCCAACGACCCGGGCTCGGGGTCGGGGCGGAATCCGATCGCGATGACCGCGTCCAGCACCCGTTCCGAGCCGAGCACGCCCGGCTCGGGGGAGGATCCGTCGAGGTCGAGGTCCTCGGTGAGCACGGGGCCGTCGGGATCGGCGATCGAGAGGTGGGACGTGAGGCTTCCGCCCGCCTCGCCCTGCCGGCCGAGCACGACCGTCTCCCGGATGACCGCGCGTCCGCCCCGGTCCAGGTCGATCCGAGTGCGGCGATCGACGAGCGCGCCCTCGGCCACGACCAGCGGCAGCGCGCGCCAGAGCAGGGTGCCCCCCGAACCCACCCGTGCGGCGAGCGTCAGCTGGGACGTCGACCCCAGGGCGCGGTAGGCCACCATGCCGCCGACGTCTTCGAGCTCGAGGGTGCAGTCGGGCCCCACGTCCACCTCGACCTCGACGCGGTCGCCGCCGAGGAGGAGCATGCCCGCCGCGGTGAGCGCGACGTGCGCGGTGCGGGAAGTCCGACCGACCAGGCGGGGAGCCAGCGCGCCGACGACCAGGTCGACCTGCGCACGGGGATGCCCCGCCCGCACGGCGATCCGCGTCGTCGTCATCCCCGAGTGTCGGAGAGGGAGGGAACGTGTCCCGGTGCACCCGAGTGGTGCTCGTGCCCGCCCTCCTCGTCGTGACTGTGGACGAAGCCGCCGTCGGGGTGTTCTTCATCGGCGTGGAAGTGCGGTGCCATCGGTCCCGGGTCCTGGGGCACGTGCGTTCCCCGGCGGTGGCTCTCGAGCACCCCGAGCACCCAGGCCCGCAGTTCAGCGACGGAGGCTGCATCCGAGCGCGACAGCGCCAGGACGGCCCGGCCGTCGCGCGCGTCCGATGCATCCGCCACCATCTGCGGCACGTCGACCCCGACGTAGGGTGCCAGGTCGGTCTTGTTGACCACCAGCAGGTCGGCCCGTCCGATGCCCGGCCCGCCCTTGCGCGCGACGTCGCCGCCGCCTGCGACGTCGAGCACGAAGATCTGCGCGTCGACGAGCGCCGGTGAGAACGTCGCGGTGAGGTTGTCGCCGCCGGACTCGATGAGCACGACGTCGAGGGGGGCGAAGTCGCGCTCGAGGTCCTCCGCGGCGAGCAGGTTCATCGTGATGTCGTCGCGGATCGCGGTGTGCGGGCATGCGCCGGTCTCCACGGCCCGGATGCGCTCCGGTTCGAGCACTCCCGCCGAACGCAGGAAGCGCGCGTCCTCGTCGGTGTAGATGTCGTTCGTGATGACGCCGAGACGGAGTTCGTCGGCGAGCGATCGGCACACGGTCGCGATGAGCGACGACTTCCCGGTTCCGACAGGGCCGGCAACGCCGAGTCGCAGGGCACGGGTGGGGATGTTCTCAGGCACGGAAGAGCCTCCTCGTGGTCAGGGCATGGGCTTGGGACCATGCCTCGCTGAGCGGCGCACTCGCCGCGGGGATCTGGTGGGTGGACGTGATGCTCGACACCGCAGCGACATGCGGCTCGATCGACGAGCAGGCGTCGAGCACCATCGCGACCCCCTGTGCGGGGTCGCCGGGTTCGAGCTTCAGGAGCGCGGCCACGGCGCAGGCCATATCGTCGTAGACGGTGAGCCGCACCAGGCTCTCGGCATCGATTCCCGTGTGAGCTGCGATGGCCCCGAGCACGAGCGGTCGCGGCGGGGACTCGTCGAGCCCGTCGAGCGAGGCTCGCACCTCGGGCCAGATCCGCCCCGCGAGCCGGAGGAGTCCGCGTCCGAGGTCCTTCGAGGCATCGCGGATCGCGCGACTCGGGGTGCGTGCAGCCCACGCGCGCTCGATGGGTGCGACCGGAATGCAGTCGAGCGCCGCGTGCCGGGCGAGCACGGCGGTACCGGCATCCACCGTGGCCGTCGTCCGCGCCCTGGCGCGCAGGAACGCGGGCACGTCCGCGACCGGCATGCCCGCGAGCAAGGCCGGTTCCACTCCCGACGACTGCGCATGACCCCCGCTTGGGAGCCGTGCATCCGCCAGCAGCAGGCTGATCGTGTGCGATGACGGCTGCATCAGAAGAGGTTGTACAGCTGGGCGAGGGGGAGGGATGCCGCGGGCGCCGGTTCGACGTCTTCGCCGTCGATCGCGATCTCGAACGTGTCGGGACGGATGCGGATCGACGGCAGGACGTCGTTGTTCTTCATGTCGGCCTTGCCGATCTGGCGCGTCGGCTCGACCGCCGCCAGTCGGCGGCGGAGGCCGAGCTTCTCGGCGAGACCGTCATCGAGCGCCGCGGGCGAGACGTAGGTCACCGACAGGTCCGCCCCGATCGCGTCGCCGAAGGACGGTCGCATCATCACGGGTTGGGGGGTCGGGATGGACGCGTTCGGATCGCCGAGCGCGGCCCACGAGATCGCACCGCCCTTGATGACCACGGCCGGCCTGACCCCGAAGAGCTTCGGGTCCCACACGACGAGGTCGGCCAGGCGGCCGACCTCGATCGACCCGACGTCGTACGCGATCCCGTGGGCGATCGCGGGGTTGATGGTGTACTTCGCCACGTAGCGCCGCGCTCGCTCGTTGTCTGCCGGCATCCCGCTGTCCAATCGGCCGCGACGGTGCTTCATGACGTGCGCGACCTGCCAGGTGCGCGTGATCACCTCGCCGATCCGCCCCATCGCCTGCGCGTCGGACGAGGTCACCGACAGGGCTCCGATGTCGTGCAGGATGTCCTCCGCGGCGATCGTGGTCGCACGGATGCGCGACTCGGCGAACGCGAGGTCCTCCGGCACCGCCGGGCTGAGGTGGTGGCACACCATCAGCATGTCGAGGTGCTCGGCGATGGTGTTGACCGTGTGGGGGAGCGTCGGGTTCGTGGACCCCGGGATCACGTTCGGCAACCCCGCGATGGACAGGATGTCGGGGGCGTGGCCGCCGCCGGCGCCTTCCACGTGGAAGGCGTGGATCGATCGGCCGCCCATCGCCTTGATCGTGGACTCGACGAATCCCGCCTCGTTCAGGGAGTCCGAGTGCAGCGCGACCTGCAGGCCCCAGTCCTCGGCCGCCCGCAACGACGCGTCGATCGCGGCGGGGGAGGAGCCCCAGTCCTCGTGCACCTTGTACCCGGCGGCGCCCGCGAGGGCCTGCTCCTTCAGCGCGGCCATCGACACCGTGTTGCCCTTGCCGAGCAGCAGCACGTTGACGGGCAGGGCATCGAGCGCACGGTGCATCGAGGACAGGTGCCATGCTCCCGGAGTCACCGTCGTCGCCTTCGACCCCTCCGAGGGTCCCGTGCCGCCGCCCACGATCGTCGTGATGCCGGTGGCGAGGGCCTCGTGGATCTGCGAGGGCGAGAGCAGGTGGACGTGCGAGTCGATGGCTCCGGCGGTGACGATGCGCCCCTCGCCGGAGATGACATCCGTGGACGGCCCGATGATCATGTCGATGCCGTCGCTCACATCAGGGTTGCCGGCATGCCCGATCCCGACGATGCGACCGTCGCGGATGCCGATGTCGGCGCGGATGACGCCCCACCAGTCCAGGATGATCGCATTCGTGATGACGGTGTCGAGGGCGCCGTCCGCTCGCGTGGTCGTCGCCTGGGCCATGGACTCGCGGATCGACTTGCCGCCGCCGAAGACGGCCTCCTCGCCGCCGACCGTGAGGTCGCGCTCGATCTGGATCCACAGGTCCGTGTCGCCCAGCCGCACCTCGTCCCCGACCGTCGGCCCGTAGATCGCTGCGTATCGTGATCGATCAATCCACACCATCGAGCAGCTCCTGTCCATCGGCCTTGATCCGGATGCCGGGAACCCGGCGTGCGCCCCGAAGTGCCACGGCGTCGAGCGAACGCGATGCACCCGGCTCGAAGCGCTGCGACGTCCCGGAGGGGATGTCGAGGCGGAATCCGTGGGCGGCGGCACGATCGAACTCGAGGGCCCCGTTCACATCCGGGAGGTGGATGTGGGAACCGATCTGGATCGGCCGGTCGCCCGTGTTCACGAAGACGAGTCGGATGCGCTCGGCATCGCTGCGATCGGCGTTCAGCTCGATGCGGCCCGGTTGGATCCGGTAGGCGCCGGGGCCGTGCGAGGAAGTGGATGCCACAGTGACTCCTCAGTCGATCGGGTGATGGACGGTGACGAGCTTGCGACCATCCGGGAACGTCGCCTCGACCTGCACGTCGGCGAGCATCTCGGGAACGCCGGGCATCACCTGGTCGCGGCGCAGCACGGTTCGGCCCTCCTGCATCAACTCCGCGACCCCACGGCCTTCTCTCGCCCGTTCGATGACCCAGCACGAGAGGAGGGCGACGGTCTCGGGATGGTTGAGCAGGATGCCACGATCGAGCCGGTCGCGCGCGATCATCGCGGCGACCGAGAGCAGGAGCTTCTCGGTCTCGGCGGGAGTGAAGTGCATGGGGACCTCCGACGGGTGATGTCAGAAGTGTGCCATACGGGCCCCCGTGCCGAGGAGTGCGTCCCATCGATGATCAGGGGCGCTCGCTCGGTCACGCCTGGAATGGCGCGGCAGTCACCGGGATGCCTCGGGAATGGTTAACCGGATCGGAACAATCGAGAAATGTCAGAGTAATGCCACGGTCGCATGCTGGCACTACCGCAACAGTCGGCGATCACCTTCCGCCGATCCGAACCGGCACGCGAGGCCCGGCACCATCCGGCATCCAGACGCGCTGCACCACCGGCTCGACCTCCTGCACGGCACACCGTGATTCACCGATCAGCACGTTCCGGCATCTCCTCGGCGGCCTCCTCCCGGGGCCTTCGGCCGGCGTCCCCGAAATGACGCCCTCTCGCCGAGGGGTGTCCGGCGTGCCCGCAGGACGCAGCACCGGACCCGAGAACGCATCACCCCTGCATCCCACAGAAACGGAGTTCCCCATGAAAGCGACACGAACTCGAACAGCGCGACGCATGCTGGCCATCCCCGCCCTCGCGACGGCCGCGGTCCTCGTGCTCGCCGGCTGCGGTTCCCGCGCCGGCGACACCGCTGAGGCGGATGCCGGCACCGCGGCGGCGGGGAGCTGCATCGACACGTCCGGCGACACGATCAAGCTGGGCTTCCTCAACTCCCTCACGGGGGGCATGGCGATCTCGGAGCAGACCGTCTCCAACGTCCTGCACATGGCCGCGGACGAGATCAACGCCGACGGCGGCATCCTCGGCAAGCAGATCGAGTACATCCAGGAGGACGGCGCCACCGACTGGCCGACGTTCGCGGAGAAGACCGAGAAGCTGCTCACGCAGGACTGCGTCGCCGCGATCTTCGGCGGCTGGACCTCGTCCTCCCGCAAGGCGGTCAAGCCGGTCGTGGAGGAGAACAACGGCCTGTTCTTCTACCCGGTGCAGTACGAGGGCCTCGAGTCGTCGCCGAACATCTACTACACCGGCGCGACCACGAATCAGCAGATCATCCCCGCGATGGACTATCTCGCCGCACAGGGCGTGAAGACGCTCTTCCTCGCGGGCTCCGACTACGTGTTCCCGCGCACCGCGAACGCGATCATCAAGCTGTACGCCGCGGAACTCGGCATCGAGATCGTCGGCGAGGAGTACGTGCCCCTCGACAAGGACGACTGGACCACCCAGGTCTCCAAGATCGTCGCCGCGGACCCGGACTTCGTCTTCAACACGATCAACGGCTCCTCGAACGTCGGGTTCATCAAGGCCTACTACGACGCCGGTCTCACCCCCGAGACGACGCCGATCATCTCGGTGTCGATCGCCGAGGAGGAGGCACCGGCCATGGGCCACGAGGTCACGGGCAACTACGCGTCGTGGAACTACTTCCAGTCGCTCGAGACCCCCAACAACCCGGGCTTCATCGAACGCTGGCAGGCCTACCCCGACAGCAGCGGGGTGACCTCCGACCCGATGGAGGCCGCGTACATCTCGCTCTACCTCTACAAGGCCCTGGCTGAAGCGGCCGGTTCGTTCGAGGTCGACGACATCAATGCCGCCGCTGCGGAAGGCGGGATCACCGTCGACGCGCCGGAGGGCGTCGTCACGCTCGACGGCGAGAACCACCACATCTCCAAGCCCGGCAACATCGGCAGGATCAACGCCGACAACCAGTTCGACATCGTCTGGTCGTCCGACGGCTTCATCGAGCCCGATCCCTACCTCGAGGGGTACGACTGGTTCCCCGCCGACGTCCGCGATGCGCTGGTAGCCGCCGCGGGCTGATCCCCCCGGATGCGAGGTCCCGTGTCCGCTCGGGCACGGGACCCCGCACCCTCACCGCTCCAGAACTCCGACCGCACAGAGAGCGACCGCACGTGGATGCACTCATATCGCCGCTATTGAACGGCACCGCGCTGGGAGCGCTGCTGCTGCTCGCAGCGCTCGGGCTCACCCTCACCTTCGGCCAGATGGGGGTGATCAACATGGCCCACGGCGAGTTCATCATGGCCGGCGCGTTCATCGCCTACCTGACGCAGACGGTCGTCGCCTCGAGCAACGTCTCCATCCTGCTCGCGCTGCCGCTCGCCTTCATCGGCGCGGGCCTGCTCGGCCTGCTTCTCGAGATCGGCATCATCCAGTGGATGTACCGACGACCCCTCGACACGCTCCTGGTCACGGTCGGCGTGGCGCTGATCCTGCAACAGGTGGCCCTGCAGATCTTCCCCGCGCAGGGCGTGCCCGTGGAGGCCCCCGACTGGCTCAGCGGGCAGATCGACGTCTTCGGCTATGCGTGGCCCCTTCGGCAGGTGTTCACCATCGTGCTCGCGGCCCTGTGTCTGGTCTCGCTGGCGGTCTGGCTCAAGTACTCGTCCTTCGGACGCCGGATCAGGGCGACCGTCCAGAACCGGGACCTCGCCGAGACCAGCGGCATCCGTACTCGCAACATCGACCGCATCACGTTCTTCGTGGGCTCGGGGCTGGCCGGTGTCGCCGGAGTCGCCGCCTCGCTGATCGGCGGCACGAACTCCCAGATGGGCACCCAATACATCATTCCCGCGTTCCTCGTCGTCGTCGCGGGCGGCGTCGGCCAGATCAAGGGCACCGTGTTGGCCGCCTGGGCCCTGGGCATCGCCCTGTCCTTCTTCGCCGAGTGGACCACCGGGAGCATGGCCCAGGTGCTCGCCTTCGTGCTGCTCGTCGTGTTCCTGCAGTTCCGTCCACAGGGCCTGTTCACGGTCCGCACCCGGGGGTTGACATGACCAGACTCAAGCCGTGGCTTCCAGTGATCGGCATCGCGGTGTTCGCCGTCCTGCTCCTGGTCGTCGCTCCAGCCGTGCTGTCGATGCACTGGCTCAACAACCTCGGCAAGTACTGCTGCTGGGCGATCGCCGCGGTCGGGATCGGCCTCGCCTGGGGTCGTGGAGGCATGCTGGTCCTCGGCCAGGGCGTCTTCTTCGGGCTCGGTGCGTACGCCATGGCGATGCACCTCACCCTGGAGAGCACGGCGCCCGGCAGCCTTCCCGTCTTCATGATCCTGTACGACCCGCTGGCGTCGCTTCCCGCCTTCTGGGAACCGTTCCGCAGCGACGCGTTCACGCTGGCGGCCATCGTGCTGCTGCCGGTGATCGTGGCCGGAGTCCTCGGCTACGCCCTATTCAAGCGCAGGATCAAGGGGGCGTACTTCGCGATCCTCTCCCAGGCGCTCGCCGTGGCGCTCGCCGTCCTGATCAGCTCGACGATCCGCGAGACCGGTGGCGATACCGGCCTCAGCGACTTCAAGTACTTCTTCGGGTTCGTCCTGAACGACGACGCGAACAAGGTCATGGTCTTCATGATCGCCGCCTCGCTGCTGATCCTGTGCCTGCTCGCGGTGTGGCAGCTCAACCGCAGCCGCTTCGGCGAACTGCTGGTCGCCACGCGTGATGCCGAAGAGCGCGTGCGCTTCCTCGGCTACGATCCAGCCAACATCAAGCTGGTCGCCTACGTCGTCGCCGCGCTGATGGCGAGCATCGCGGGTGCGCTCTTCGTCCCCATCGTGGGCATCATCACGCCGGCCGAGATCGGCGCCTCCGCCTCGATCCTGATGATCGCCGGCGTGGCGCTGGGCGGGCGTGCGTCGCTCTTCGGCCCGGCTCTCGGAGCGATGGCGATCGGATGGGGACAGTCGAGCCTCGGCTCCAGCTGGCCCGATGGGTGGGTCTACATCCTGGGACTCGTCTTCATCCTGGTGACGCTCTTCCTCCCGATGGGGTTGTCCTCGCTGTTCGGGAAGGCGAAGGGCCTGCTGTGGAGATCGCGCGGGACACCGCCCGACGCGCTCGACGAGCCCGCACCCGTGCTCGAGCCGGTCGGCGACGGGGTGACGAAGTGACCGGCCCCGGTGGTGCGCTCGTCGTCACCGACCTGCGGGTCGAGTTCGATGGATTCGTCGCCGTCGGCGGCGTCTCCTTCGACGCCCATCCTGGCGAGGTCCGGTTCCTCATCGGCCCGAACGGGGCCGGCAAGACCACCTGCATCGACGCCATCACCGGCCTGTCGAAGGGCACGGGCTCGGTCACGCTCGGAGACCAGCAGCTCCTCGGCCGGTCCACCCAGAAGATCGTGCGGCTCGGAGTGGGCCGCACCTTCCAGACCGCGAGCGTGTTCGAGGGGCTCTCGGTGCTGCAGAACCTCGACATCGCGGCGGGGCTCCACCGCTCCTCGCTCTCGCTGCTGCGGGCCCGCCGCGGCGTCGATCCGGCGATCGAATCGGCGCTGGAGGAGATCGGCCTCAGCGAGGAGCGCGAGACTCCCGCCGGCATCCTGTCCCACGGCCAGAAGCAGTGGCTGGAGATCGGCATGATGCTCGTGCAGGAACCCCGCGCGCTGCTGCTCGACGAGCCCGTCGCCGGGATGAGCCAGGACGAGCGGACCGCCACGGGAGAACTGCTGCAGCGCATCGCCCAGCGCCGCATCGTGCTCGTCGTCGAACACGACATGGACTTCATGCGCCGCTACGCGTCGCGCGTGACGGTCCTGCATCAGGGAAAGGTCCTCTCAGAGGGGGCCGTCGCCCAGGTGCAGGCAGACCCCAGGGTGCAGGAGGTCTACCTCGGCACCGCCGCGACCACGACCGCGGGGTCCGTCCCGCCCGACGCGATGACCGAGACGACGACGGATGCCGCACGACACGGAGAGGGAGTCTGACATGCTCGAGCTCAATGAGATCCGGGCGGGGTACGGCCCGACGCTCGTGCTGCACGGCGTGACGCTGCCGGTCGCGAGGGTCGTAGCCGTGCTCGGCCACAACGGCGCCGGCAAGTCGACGCTCCTGCGCGTCGCGATCGGACTCATCAAGCCGCGCAGCGGCCAGGTCGTGTTCGATGGGGAGGACGTCACGTCGCTGCCGCCGAACAAGCGGGTCGCACGTGGCATGGCGTACGTGCCGCAGGGCCAGCAGTCGTTCCCGCAGCTGACGACGATGGAGAACCTGCAGCTCGTCGCCGACGGCCGCAAGCGCGGCAAGTCGCTCATCGAGCAGCAGCTCTCGCGCTTCCCCGCCCTCGAGAAGTTCGCCACCCGCAAGGCCGGCCTGCTCTCCGGCGGCCAGCGTCAGCAACTCGCGATCGCCCGTGCGCTCATCACCGAGCCGAAGATGCTCATCCTCGACGAGCCGACCGAGGGCATCCAGCCGACGATCGTCGCCGAGATCGAGCACACGGTGATGCAGCTCGCGAGCGAGGGCCTCTCCGTCCTGCTCGTCGAGCAGCACATCGGCTTCGCCCTCGAGGCCGCGGAGAAGTACCTCGTGCTCGCGAGCGGATTCGCGGCGAGCACCGGCGACGGCGGGGCATCCGCGGCCGAAGGCGTGCGAGAGGCGATGGCGATCTGACACCGTCCGCGCGCAATGCGGCTGTAACACGCGACCCGGGACAATGGGCCCGACATGCGAGGCGGCAGGAGGGCGACGTGGCGAGGGCGGACAACGCGCGGGCAGCCGCCGATGACAGCCTCGAAGACTATGCCTTCCGCTACGTCCCGCGCTCGTTCCGGCGCTGGAGCGCCGGGTCGATCGGGATCACGGCCCTCGGCTCGATCGCGTTCCTCGCCGACTTCTCCATCGGGGCGAGCGTCGGGATCGAGCACGGGACGAACAACGCCCTGCTCGGCATCCTGTTCGCCTCGGTCATCATCTTCATCGTCGGCCTGCCCATCGCGTACTATGCCGCGAGGTACAACCTCGACCTGGACCTGATCGCGCGCGGGTCGGGCTTCGGGTACTACGGCTCATCGATCACGACCGTGATCTTCGCCGTCTTCACGTGCATCTTCTTCGCCCTCGAGGGGGCGATCATGGCACAGGGACTTCACGTCGCGGTCGCCATCCCACTGCCGATCGGCTACCTCATCTCGACCGTGGTGGTGATCCCGATCGTGATCTACGGGATGCGCGCGCTCGAGCGCCTGCAGTTCTGGACCACACCGCTCTGGCTCGCGCTCGCACTGGTTCCGTTGCTCTGGGTGGTCGTGTCCGACCCCGGTGCGGTGCGGGCGTTCGCCGCGTTCACGGGCGAGACCGACGGCACCGTGAGCCTCGAGGCCATCGTCGCGAGTGCCGCCGTCTGCTTCGCGCTGACACCGCAGCTGGCCGAGCAGATCGACGTGATCCGGGCGATGCCGCCGCGCACGCGCGTGAATCGGCGGTCATGGTGGGCCTCGCTCATGTTCGCGGGGCCCGGCTGGGTGCTCTTCAGCGGGATCAAGCAGGTGATCGGCGTCTTCCTCGCGGTCTACCTCATCACGCGCGTCGACCCGGATCTCGGCGAGAAGGCCGCCGAGCCCGTCCGCCAGTTCATCGCCCTCTACGAATCGATCATGCCGGAGTGGCTGGCGGTCGGGCTGGCTCTGATGCTCGTCGTCGTCGCCCAGGTCAAGATCAACGTCACGAACGCCTACTCCGGGTCGCTGGCCTGGTCGAACGTGTACACCCGGCTCGCCAAGACCTACCCGGGCAGGTCGATCTTCATCTTCTTCAACCTCGCCATCGCGCTCGCCCTGATGTGGATGGACGTCTTCAGCCTCATCAGCTTCGTGCTCAGCCTCTACGCGAACGTCGTGATGGCGTGGCTGGTCACGATCGCCAGCGACATCGCGATCAACAAGCACGTGCTGCGCCTCTCGCCGATCTATCCCGAGTTCCGTCGGGGGATGCTGCGCGACTGGAACCCGGTCGGCCTGGTGTCGGTCGGCCTCGCATCCCTCCTCTCGCTGGCGGCGTTCGGCGGCCTGTTCGGCGAAGGGCCCCGGCCGTTCTCGGTGCTGATCGCCATCGGGGTCGCCGTCATCGCCACCCCGCTCATGGCGCTGGCCACGCGCGGTCGGTACTACCTGCGACGCCGGACGGACGGCATCGCTTCGCCGATGCTCGATGCCGACGGCAACCCGTCGGGGGACCGGCTTCGCTGCCACGTCACCGGGTACACTTTCGAGCGTCCGGATATGCTTGCCTCGGCGGAGCGAGGCGCTCACGGCGAGACGCAGTACGTCTCGTCACTGGCCCTCACGCTCGATGCTTCCGATCGGTACGTGCTTCCGGCCGAGCAGGCGTCGAGCGGCGACCCTCCGCCGGGGCGAACGGTTGAAGAGGTCGCGCAGTCGACGGAGAGGGGCGAGTGATGGCGGATGGGGTCGATACTCCGACCGCGATCCTCGCGAAGACCGCCGCGGCGCTGCGCGAGTATCCGTTCGACGAGATCTCGTACGGCACCCTCGGCGAGGCGGTCGGCGTGTCGGAGCGGACCGTCTACCGTCATTTCCCGACCAGGTCGCATCTCCTGGAGGGTGTCGCGGGCTGGCTCGAGTCCACCGAGTTCCCCTTGCCGCCGTTCATCACGATCGCCCAGTTCGAGGAAGCGTCGCGGGCGCGTTTCCTGGCCTTCGACCAGGCGCCGGCGTTCGCGTTCGTGTGCGCGCGCGCCGCATCGATCTCGCCGACCGGGGACCCGGAGCCGACGTTCTTCACGCGCGCCCTCGTCGCGATGCTCGCGACGAACCACCCCTCGCTGAACGAACGCGATCTGCGCCGGGTCGCGGCCGCGCTCCGCTACTTCGCGTCGGCGCAGTTCTGGGCGCGCATGCGGACGGGGTTCGACCTGAGCGCGCCGGAGATCTCGGACGTCTTCGATCGCTCCGTCGCCCAGGTCCTGACCGTCCTTCCCGCCCCGTCACGGACGTCGAGATGAGTCGTTCCCTCTCCCGAGTCCGGGCGTGACGATGCCGGGCGGCTCCGAACCCGCAGGCGTATCGGCGAGCGACGTCAATCGCACCCAGGAGGCGATCCTCGCCGCCTACGCGGAGCTGATCGAGGAACTCGGCACCGACGACGTCTCCTTCCGACTGATCGCACGACGCGCAGGCGTCGGCGAGCGGACCATCTTCCGCAACTATGCGACACGGGTGGACCTGCTGCTCGCCGAGGCCGTCTGGATCGAGCGCCGGATCTTCCCCCGCGAAGACGCCGCGAGCATCTTCGACATGCCGCTCACGATCCGGGCGGCGATGGAGTCGTACGACCGACGACCGGAACTCGCGCACGTCGTGGCGGAAACGACGATGCGAGGAATCAGCGGCGCGACGCCCAGCCCGCGACGGGCCAAGCTCGAGGCGATGATCGATGCGGAGGTTCCCTCGCTCGGAGCGGCCGAGCGCCGGGCGATCGTCGCCGCCCTGGCCCACCTCGATTCGGCGGCGACGTGGGTCGCCTTCCGTCGGGAGTTCGGCATGACCCGCAGCGACATCGCCGACGCCGCAGGTTGGGCGGCCGAAGCGGTGCTCGACCCGATCCGCTTCCGCGTCGGCTGAGGCAGTGACTGCCCGTCCGCGGCACGGGCACGGTCGACGATCGGTCATCCGGTGGAACTCTGATCTTGCATTGCCCTGGCGCGGTCCAAGGGTGCTCAACCGACGCCGAGCAGCTCCTCGAGCCGGGCGATCGGATCGTAGAGCCCGGCGTCGAGGATCCACGTCTGCAGCTGCCTGTCGAGTCCGGTGATCACCGCCACCCCGACCAGGACGAAGATTCCGCCGATGACCCGGCGGAACCACCCGTTCGGGTTCGCGAGCCAGCCGAGCCGGCGCACGAGCCGCCGCCCCAGCACGGCGATCAGGAGGAGCGTGCCGGCGAGGCCCACCGCATAGGCGATGACGAACCCCAGTCCCTCGAGGAACGACACCGGGAGGACGGCGGCGACGATGAGCGCGTACGTCGGACTGCAGCTGGAGAAGACGGGGCCGAGGGCCGCACCCGTCATGATGTCCCCGGTCGTGCTCCGCCGCGCAACGGCACGATCGAGCATCGCGCCCGATCGGGCCTGCAGGCCGAGCGCCATCGAGATCCGGTCCCAGACGGCCGGAACGAGGAGGTCGACGCCCAACAAGATGATGATGCCGCCCGAGACGAGCTGCCAGGCCTGCGGTGGAACACCCAGCAGCGACGTCGACGCCTTGAGCAGGAGGGTGAACACGACGACGCTCACGGCGAGCGAGACGGCGATGACGAGGGGCCGCCACCGGTCCGTCCGAGTCGCCCGACCACCGCCGGCGGCGCCCCGTGCCGAACCGCCATCGCGCACGATGGCGCCGCCCACGACGACGGGAAGCAGCGGCAGGACGCAGGGCGCGGCCACCGTGAGCACGCCCGCGGCGAGGCTCAGCAGCAGCGATGCCGTCACGGGATGGCCGCGATGAGCGACTCGATCGAGGGGTCGTCGTAGAGCACGGTGCTCGAGATCGCATCGCCGCGGTCGTCGACGAAGACGACGGTGGTCTGGATCGTCACCCCGTACTGCTGGCGCAGGTCGGTGCGATCGTCGTAGTCGACCTTGAACACGGTGAGGCCCTCGGGTGCACCCTCCGAGCGCAGCTGCTCATCGAGCGCCCGGCAGTTCGGGCACCAGGATGCGTGGAAGAACAGCACCTTCGCACCTGGAGTCGATTCGATCGCCCCGTCGGTGTAGTCGACGTACGCGCCGGGTGAGGCTGCATCCTCGGTCGCGGGACTCGAGCCGTCTCCGGGCACGTCGGCGTCGGCGTCGGATTCGGCCGATGGAGCGGGAGCAGGGGCTTCGGATGACGCCGCCTCGCTCGGAGCGCCCGTGCCTGCGGCCGCTCCCGGCGATCCGGTGGTGCAGCCGCTCACGGCGATCGCCACGAGGGCGAGCATCGCCGCGGTTCCGATTCGTGCGCGTGACATCTTCGTCCTGTCGTCGTTGGACCTGTCGTCGTTGGACGGGCATCCGCCCGGGGCCCAACGCTATCCGCGGCACGGCTCGTCGGGCGGCCGGACTGGTTACGGATCCGTGACGTCGAAACGGTGTCCGAGTCCTCCTCCGTCACGGGACCGTAAGGAACCGAGGGACCGGCCTGCCGGTGGAGCGTGCATCGTGGTGGGATGGCGAGCATCGTTGGGCTGATCGGCGGCACGGGTCTGGGCGATCTGGTCGACGGCGACATCCGGCACGTCGCGACCCCCTACGGGAGCGCGGAGATCATCGTCGGGGAGTTCGCCGGCAGGTCGGTCGTGTTCGTGGCCAGGCATGGCGCCGGGCACACCGTCGCACCGCACCGCATCGACGCCAGGTCGAACCTCTGGGCGCTGGCGAGCATGGGGGTGCGCGCCGTCGTGTCCACGGCGGCCGTCGGCTCGCTCCGGTCCGAGCTGCCGCCCGAATCGCTCGCGATCCCCGACCAACTGGTGGACCGCACGCACGGTCGGCCGGACACGTTCTACGACGAGGAGACGGTGCGCCACCTGCCCTTCGCAGAGCCGTTCTGCCCGGTCCTCCGCGGCCTCGCCACGGATGCCCTCCCGGATGCCGCGCCACGGGCGACGGTCGCGGTCATCCAGGGGCCGCGCTTCTCCACGGCCGCCGAGTCGCGGCTGTTCCGCGACTCGGGAGTGGACCTGGTGAACATGACCCTCTGCCCCGAGGTCGCGCTCGCGGCAGAACTCGGCATCGGGACGGTCACCCTCGCCATCGTGACCGACACCGACAGCGGGAACTTCGCCGACGATCCCGACGCCGCCACCGCCGAACTGGTGTTCCGCAGGCTCGCGACGGTGCGCGGACGGGTCGTCGAGGCCGTCGGCCGCATCGTCGAGGCGATTCCCGAGGCCTACGCGCCGCGACCGCTCATCGACGACGAGGCCATCGCCTTGATCTTGGCCCGACCGGCACTGCGATGACCCTCCTCGTGACCGGCGGCGCCGGGTTCATCGGCAGCGAGATCGTCGCGCTCGCCCTGGCCGAGGGGCGCGACGTGCGCGTGCTCGACTCGCTGCGGCCGGACGTGCACCGAACGGAGCACCCGGCGGTGGCGGGCGAGCGGCTGCCGGACGGCGTCGGGTTCGTTCGCGGCGACATCCGCGACCCGGACGTCCTCGATGGCGTGCTCGAAGGCGTCGACACCGTGCTCCACCAGGCCGCGAAGGTCGGGCTCGGCGTCGACCTCGCCGATGCGCCGGACTACGCCGCGACGAACGTGCTCGGTACCGCCGAACTCATCGCGGCGATGGCGCGTGCCGGGGTGCGGCGCCTCGTGCTGGCCTCATCGATGGTCGTCTACGGAGAGGGCGCGTACGTGGACGACGCTGGTCGACGCAGGCGTCCGGCGGCGCGGACCGTCCGCGACCTCGAGGCCGGGGTCTTCGACCCGGTCGACGAGACCGGGCAGCGGCTCGCGCCTGACCTCGTGACCGAGGAGGATGCCCTCGACCCGCGCAATGCCTACGCGCTCACCAAGCTCGCCCAGGAGCACCTCGTCACGACCTGGGCGCGTTCGACGGGCGGAACGGCGGCGATGCTGCGGTACCACAACGTCTACGGGTCCGGGATGCCCCGCGACACCCCGTACGCCGGGGTCGCGGCCCTGTTCCGATCGATGATCGCGCGCGGCGAGGCGCCGCGGGTGTTCGAGGACGGAGCGCAGCGACGCGACTTCGTGCATGTCTCGGATGTCGCGCGCGCGAACCTCGCGGCCGCCGACCGGCTCGTCCACTTCCCGCCCTCGACGGCACGCGCCTTCAACGTCGGGTCGGGATCCGTGACCTCGGTCGGGGCGGTCGCTGCCGGCCTCGCGCGTGCGATGGGCGGCCGGGAGCCCATCGTGACGGGGGAGTACCGCCTCGGCGACGTGCGCCACATCACCGCGTCGTCGTCACGGGCCCGCGAGGAGCTCTGCTGGAAGGCGCTCGTGCCGCTGGAGACCGGGCTGCGCGAGTTCGCCGCGGACGGGGCATCCGCTCACTGAAGGGTCGCGGGCAGCAGCAGGTCGAAGCGGCAGCCGCCCGGCACGTTGCGCACGGCCACCTCGCCGCGGTGCGCGCTCATGATGCCCTTCACGATCGCGAGCCCGAGGCCGGCACCGGCCGAGTAGCCGTCCTGCAGCGACGGCGTACGCGCCTTCGAACCACGCCAGGCCGGTTCGAACACGCGATCGAGGTCGTCCTCGGCGATGCCGCCTCCCGCGTCGATGACCGACACCATGGCGCGGTCGTCGACGAGCCCGACCGCGACGGTGATCGGCGAGCCGTCGGGCGTGTGCTGGATCGCGTTCATGAGCAGGTTGGCGATCGCCCGGGACAGTTCGCGCGGGTCGGCCGTGACGACCAGGTCCTGGGCGAGCGGCACCTCCACGCGGATGTCCCGCCCACGCGACACGGGGCGGAGATCGGCGACGGTGTCGCTGACGATGTCGGAGAGCGACACCTCCTTGAGCGAGAGGTGCAGCGCGTCGGAGTCGATCTTCGAGAGCTCGAAGAGGTCGTCGACCATGCTCGAGAGCTGGTCGGCCTGGATCCGCATCTGCCGGTGGTACCTGGCGGGGTCGGGCGCGATGCCGTCCTCGAGGGATTCCGCCAGCGCCCGGATGCCGGCGAGCGGGGTCCGCAGGTCGTGTGAGATCCACGCGACGAGCTCGCGCCGCGACGCCTCGATGCGCTGTTCGCGTTCGTGCGCCTCGGCGAGCTTGGCGCTCGTGGACACCAGCTCCTCGGCGAGCGCGTTCAGTTCGCTGTTCGAGTAGCGTCCGGCGGATTCGAGGCGTTCGCCCGCACCGATGCGCCGGGCGGCGGCGGAGAGGGAGCGGGAGGTGCGGGCGACGATCCAACTCAACACCGCCACGAGCACGAGTGAGACGAGCCCCGAGATGCCGGCGACCGCGACGGCGACGGTGAGGTCGTGCTCCGAGAGGTACATCTCGTTCGCGACGCCCACCATGCTGGCGACGACGGAGACGATGGCGGTGAGCAGCAGCACGAGCATCTGCACGACGAGCGAGGCGCGTCGCAGCATCAGCAGGGCGAGCACGCTGATCGCGCCGACGATCGCACTCGTGACGAGCGCGACGCTCGCGATCGCGAGGATGTCAGACCAGGGCATCGGGGGCACCGCCCATCGTGAACCGGTAGCCGACGCCCCAGACGGTCGTCAGCATGGTGGGCGAGCGGGGATCCGGCTCGATCTTCTCGCGCAGCCGGCGCACGTGCACGGTCACGGTCGAGAGGTCCCCGTAGTCCCATCGCCAGACCGCGCGCAGGAGGTCCTCGCGACTGAACACCTGGTTCGGATGCTTCAGCAGGAACTCGAAGAGGTCGAACTCGCGCGCCGTGAGTGCGAGTTCCTCGCCCGCCCGGGTCGCGACGCGTGCCGACGGGTCGAGCCGGAACGCACCGCATTCGAGCACGGACTCGGGCGTGAACTCGTCGATCGACCGGCGGAGCACCGACTGGACGCGCAGCACCAGCTCGCGCGGCGAGAAGGGCTTCGCCAGGTAGTCGTCGGCGCCGGCCTCGAGGCCGGCGATGCGGTCGTCCGGGGTGCCGAGCGCGGTGAGCATGATGACCGGCGTGGAGATGCGTTCGCGCAGCCGCCGGAAGACCTCGATGCCGTCGATGCCGGGCAGCATGCGGTCGAGCACGATGAGGTCGGGTTCGGTGCGTTGGACCGCGTCGAGGGCGGCGAACCCGTCGCCGACCTCCTCGACGACGAAGCCGCCCGCGCGCAAATAGCTCGAGGCGACCTCGGCGACCGTCGGGTCGTCATCGACGAGCAGGACGCGCCGGCCGACGAGGTCCTCGTTCCCGGTCGTCGATGGGGCGGTGGGTGGCACGTTCACAGACTACGACCGTGTCCGTCGACGCAACGGCCGGACGGGACATCCGTTCGCGATCCGTAAGACTTGCCCCGGTGCCGGGACGGTGGCGGGGACCTAGCGTCGGAGCATGTCCGGTTCCGGTGTCGACCTCGTGCTGCCCTGCCTCGATGAGGCGCAGGCCCTGCCGTGGGTGCTCGGCCGCGTGCCGGCGGGCGTCAGGGCGATCGTGGTCGACAACGGCTCGACCGACGGTTCGGCGGAGATCGCCCGGGAGCTGGGCGCCCTCGTCGTGCACGAGGCGCGTCGCGGGTTCGGCGCGGCCGCGAACGCGGGCCTCGAGGTCGCGGATGCCGCGTACGTGGCGTTCTGCGACGCCGACGCCTCACTCGACCCTGCCGAGCTGCCTCGACTCGTCGCGATGCTCGAGCACGGCGAGCACGGCGAGCACGGCGAGCGCGGCCGGGGCACCGGTGGCGCGGGACACGACGGCGGAGGAGGCGGTGAGGGCCTGGGACCGGCCGACCTCGTGCTCGGCCGGCGTCGACCGACCACCCGCGGGGCGTGGCCGCCGCATGCCCGGTTCGCCAACCTCGTGCTGTCCGCCGGCATGAGCCGGCGCACGGGCGTGCGCCTCCACGACCTCGGCCCGATGCGCGTGGCGCGCACGGCCGAGCTGCGTGCGCTCGGCATCCGAGACCGTCGCAGCGGCTTCCCCCTCGAGATGGTGCTGCGGGCCGCCGCGGCCGGATGGCGCATCCGCGAGGTCGACGTGCCGTACACGCCGCGAGAAGGCCGCTCGAAGGTGACCGGCACGGTGCGCGGCACGTTCACCGCCGTTGCCGACATGTCCCGGATGTTCGCGGAGGTGCCGCGATGACGACCGTCGTCATCATCGCCAAGGAGTGCGTGCCGGGCCGCGTGAAGACCCGGTTGAGTCCGCCGTTCTCACTCGAGGAGGCCGCGCGGATCGCGGCGGCGAGCCTCGACGACGTGATCGCCGCCGTCGCGGCACTGCCCGCATCGCGCCGTGTCCTCTGCTTCGCCGGCGACCGGGTGCCTGACCTCGCCTCCGCCCTCGGGTTCGACGTCATCCCGCAGGGCGAGGGCAGCCTCGACGAACGCCTCGCGCGACTCTTCGACGAGATGACCGGACCGACCCTCCTCGTCGGCATGGACACGCCGCAGCTCGCAGCGCACCAGGTCGCTGCAGTCTTCGGGACGCCCGCGGCGGGGGATCCCGCCTTCGACGCCTGGCTCGGTGGCGCGACCGATGGCGGGTTCTGGGCGCTCTGGATGCGGGCGCCCCGCGGCGACGTCATCCGAGGCGTGCCGATGTCGCGCCCCGACACCGGTGCCGTGCAACTCGCCAGGCTTCGCGATGCCGGGCTCGCGGTCGGCGCGCTGCCCGTGCTGACCGACGTCGACACGATGGACTCCGCGGCGGCCGTGGCGGCGGCCGCGCCCGGCACGAGGTTCGCGAGCGAGTACCGCCGGCTCGCGCAGGGGGCGTCGAGGGCCGGAGCCGGCTCGTGATCGCGACGTCGGGTGTCTTCGGGGCGGGTCGCGGCGAACCCTACGTGCGCGTGCTGACCGGGCCGCGTCCGGCCTCGCTCGTGCTGCGCAGCGTCGACGGCTCGCACGACCCCTTCCTCCTCGACGTCGGGAGTTGGGTGCGCGCGGCGAGCCCGGCGGACCTCACCGCGCTCGATGCCGCCACGGGGCCGACGCTCGACGTCGGCTGCGGGCCCGGGCGGATGGTGCGCGCCGCCGCTGCCAGGGCGATCCCCGCCCTCGGCATCGACATCGCGTCGCACGCGGTCGCACGCACCCGGGTCGATGGGAGCCTCGCGCTCCAGCGGTCGGTCTTCGACCGGCTGCCGCTCGAGGGCCGGTGGCAGACCATCCTGCTGATGGACGGCAACCTCGGTATCGGCGGCGATCCCGAGGCGCTGTTCCGGCGCTGCGCGGCACTGCTCGCCCCGGGTGGGTCGCTGGTGATCGAGGTCGACCCGGATGACGCCCTCGCGGTCTGCTCGACCTGCGTCCTCGTCGACGACGACGGGCACGAGAGCGATCCGTTCCCGTGGGCCCGCATGGGAACGCTCGAGGCCGAATCGGCCGTGGTGCGTGCCGGCCTCGCCGTCGTCATGCGGTGGGCGGCGGCCGGGCGTCAGTTCCTCCGCGCCGCGCGCGCGGAGGAAGGCGATGCACGCCGCACGCCGGCCACGGCCGCGACGGCGACCGTGATGGCGACGAGGGCCCAGGCGACGGCGAGCGAGCTCGCATAGGAGCCGACGAGGATCGTCGGGTTGGCGTTGCCCCGCAGCGACGCGATGAGCGCGGGAAGGGCGATCGCCGTGAGGATCGCGCCGACGAGCATCGCACCCTGGACGACGGCCACCGGTCCACGGCCCAGGCGCCGGTCCGCGCGAGCGGCGCCGAGCCCGACGGCGACGACGACGGGGGCGACCACGCCGTCGTGCAGCACGATCGCCGCTCCGACCCAGGTCGCGATGCCGAGGTAGCGCTCAGGCGGCACGTCGACGAGCAGCACGATGCCGCCGATCGCGGTCAGGCCGACGCCCAGGGCGATCAGGATGCCGCGGGCGAGCCTCATGCCGTCACCTCGATCGCCCGGAGCCACTTCGTCTGCATGACGCCCGGCCGCCCCGGTGCGATGACCCGCGCCGGGTAGCCGTGGTCGAGGTGCAGGACGGAGCCGTTCAGCTCGAGCGCGACGAGGGTGAGCGGGTCCCGCGCGTACTCGGGAGGCATCGTGGTGCGCGCGAAAGCGCCCTCCGCCTGCACGCTCGTGAACACCAGCGGCCCGCCGGGCTCCGCACCGGCCGTCGCCAGCAGGTCGATGAGTCGCACCCCGCGCCACGAGGCGCTCTGGCTCCACCCCTCGACGCACGCGATCGGCAGCACCACGTCGGTCTGCGGCATCCGTCGGAGCGCGTCGAGGTCGAAGGCGCGAGTGCCTGCGGACGAGTGCACCTCGAGCGCCCATGCCGGCCCGACGGCGGCCGGTGCGATGCCGGCCTGGGCGGCGGTGCGGTTGACGGGCAGGCCCTGCGGCCCGACGCCCATGCGGCGCGGCGCGAAGACGTTCATCGGAGCGAGGGCGTCGACGCTCTGGCCGGCCGTGAGCACCACGGCGGATGCCGCCGCCGCGCCGACGGCCGTCACGAATCCGCGGCGCGAGATGACCCGCCCCGCGGCATCCGACGTGCCGTGCCGGTCCTCGTCCCGCCGCCGCCAGTGCCTCGCGATCACCGGCAGCTTCACCCCCACATGGATGGAGAGCCCGCCGATGACGACCCACGCGAGCGCGAGGTGCGTCGTGCGGAACGAGAACGGGAAGGGATACCACTGCACGATGTTCAGCAGGCCGATCGTCACCTCCACGAGTGCGGCGCCGACGAGCACGGCGATCGACACGCGCTCGAGGAGGTGCGGCAGGGACCGCACCGGCGGCCAGGTGAACAGGTTCGGGAACACGCTCCAGAGCTTCGCCAGCAGGAGCGGCGCCGCGGCGATGCCGCTGATCACATGCGCACCCTGCGTGAACCGGTACAGCTCGACCGGTCGGGTGGGAAGGACGAGCCACGACGCGGGATGCTGCAGCACGTGGCTGTACAGCCCCGTCGCGAAGCACACGAGGAACGCGGTCGCGAGCAGCCGGCCGACCACGACCGCCGTGCGCGGCGACTTCACCGGGTCGTCGGCGGTGTCGTGCGCCCGCCGCATGAGCGGTGCGATGCGCTCGGCGAGGCGCGCGGCGGCGCGGCCGGTGACGTTGGACATGCGATCAAGTCGAGCACCCAGCGTGCCCGGCCGCAGCGGCAGGACCTTACGGTTCGAAGACGCGGGCGTCACGCGGCATCCGGATGTCGCGGCCGTCGTTCCGTCCGTTCCGCTTTCGTAAGAGTCGGTGCGCCCGGCGGCACCCGCTCCTTCGTAGGGTCGGGACGTGGCGATGCATCCGACGGACACCGTACGAGGCGCCGCGCCCCGCACCGGGCGCCTCGCGCCGTGGATCGGACTCGGCGCAGCCGTGCTCCTCATCGGGCTCGCCATGCTCGTGCCGGTGCTGCTCGGGCAGAGCGTGCACGTGAAGTCCTTCCCGCCGCTGCACGCGGAGTGGTCGCCACGGCTCGGGCCGGGCACGCTGCCCGCCGTGGTGCTCGCGCTCGCGGCGGCGGTGTACGGCGTCGATGCCGCGGCCCGCGCGAGGTGGGGGCACCTGCTCGCGGGATCCCTCCTCGTGGGCATCGCGTGGCTCCTGAGCCTCGCGACGGTCGACGGGGCCGACGGCATCGGCGTGATCCTCGACACCCAGTACGAGTACCTTCGCACCGCCCGCGCGGTGACCAACTTCCCGGCGACGCTCCGGGAGTACGTCGAGCACATCCCGCTCGACTCGGCCGACAACTGGCCCGTGCACATCGCCGGTCACCCGCCAGGGGCGCTGCTGTTCTTCGTCGTGCTCGTGCAGCTCGGACTCGGCAGCGGCTTCGCCGCGGGACTCGTCGTGCTCGTGATCGCCGCGACCACGCCCGTCGCCGTGCTCGTGCTGCTCCGCCGTCTCGGATCCGAGCCGTGGGCGCGGCGTGCGGCGCCGTTCCTGGTCATGGGGCCGGCGGCGATCTGGATGGCGGTCTCCGCCGACGGCATGTTCACCGCTGTCGCCGCCTGGGGACTGTGCTCGCTGGGGTTCTCCGCGACCGCTCGCTCGCGGAGCGCGCTGGTCGGCTGGGGCGTCCTCGCCGGGCTCCTGCTCGGGACCTGCGTCATGCTCTCGTACGGGCTGCCGCTGCTCGGCCTGCTCGCGATCGCCGTCCTCGCCCTCGCCCGATCGTGGACGCCACTGCCATGGGCGGTCCTCGCCGCGCTCGCGGTCGTCGGGGTGTTCGCGGCGTTCGGCTTCGCCTGGTGGGAGGCCTACCCCGTGCTCGTGGACCGCTACTGGGACGGCATCGCGAGCCGCCGCCAGTTCTCGTACTGGATCTGGGGCAACCTCGCGGCGCTCGCCGTGAGCGCCGGCCCGCTCGTGGGCGCATCCGCGGCGATGGCGATCGGGCGGGGCATCCGGTGGCGCGAGGTCGCGACCGGAGAGCGCGTGGTCGTGCTGCTCGCGCTCGCGGCCGCCCTCACGATCCTCGCGGCCGACCTCTCGCAGATGAGCAAGGCCGAGGTCGAGCGCATCTGGCTGCCGTTCGTGCCGTGGCTCCTCGTCGGCACGGCGCTGCTCTCGGAGCGGTGGCGACGGCGGGGCTTCGCGGGCCAGCTCGGCTTCGCCCTCGTCGTGCAGCACCTGCTCGTCACGGGCTGGTGATCAGCGATCCAGCTGCAGGCGCGCCCAGACGAGGGTGGTGAGTGCGCCGAACACGAGCGGCACCGACAGCACCGCGACCAGGGCCGCAGGGGAGACCGTGGACGGCGCGATCGCCCAGAGGGCCGGCGTCACGAACGGCACCCACTCGCCGACGCCGATGACCGCCATGACCTGGGCCAGCACGATCGTGCCGACCGTCGCGGCGATGCCGGGCAGGAGGCCGCGCCCGAGCGAGGCGGCCAACGCGGCCGGCGTCGCGATGAGCGCCGTGAGCAGCACGAGGACGGGGACGCGCACGAGTTCCGCCGCGCCCGCGGCATCCGTGTCCGCGTATCCGAGCAGCAGCCCGACCGCCGCGATCACGGACGTCGCGAGGACCGCGACGCCCACGGCCCACCCGAGGAAGACGACGAGCTTCGCGATGGCGATGGCCGAGCGGCGCACCGGCAGGGCGAAGAGACCGGTCACCGTGCCGTCGGCGAACTCGCGACCGAAGATCCAGCTGAGGGCCACGCCGAACGCGAGGAGGCCGCCGGCCGCCGTGATCTGCACCACCACGCCGACGAGGCCGGCCCAGCCCTCGACGTCGGCGAGCGGCCCGAGCTTGGCGAGCACCTGCGCATCGCCCGAGGCGGCCCCGAGCCGCATGCCGACGGTGAGGGCCCCGAGACCGCCGAGGAGCGCGACCGTGATCCAGAGCATGACGCGCGCGCCGCGCGCCTTTCGCGCCTCGACGGCGATGGCCGTGCCGAGCAGCGTGCTCATGCGGCGGACCGTTCGACGTCGTCGGCATGGACGAGCGAGAAGAACGCCCGCTCGAGGTCGATCCCGCCGGGATCGAGCATTCCGATCACGCGGCCCGCGTTGACGACCGTGACCCGGTCGGCGATGCGCGCGACCTCGTCGAGATGATGGCTCGAGACCAGGACGCCGGCACCGGCTCCGACCCGACGGATGAGCGCCTCGCGCAGGAGGATGACCCCCGCGGGGTCGAGGGCGTTCGTCGGCTCGTCGAGGACGATGAGCCGAGGGCCGTGCTGCAGGGCGCCGGCGAGGCCGACCCGTTGCCGGTTGCCGAGGGAGAGTCGGCTCGCACGCACTCCGGCGTAGCGCGCGAGGTCGAACTCGGCGATGGCCCGCTCGGCGACGTCGGCGGCAGCAGCCCGGCGGAGGCCGTGCAGGCGGGCGGCGACCTGCAGGTTCGCACGCACGTCGAGCTCGGGGTAGGCGAGCGGGTGCTCCACGAGGTGGCCCGCACCGGCCCACACCTGCGGCGGGGCGTCGGCGATGTCGACTCCGTCGAGGAGCACGGATCCGGACTGCGGCCCGAGCATGCCGAGCAGGAGCCGCATCAGGGTCGTCTTGCCCGCACCGTTCAGTCCCACGATCGCGTGGACCTCGCCGGGTGCGATCGCGAGGTCGATCCCATTCACCCCCGCGCCGCCCGGGAACCGCCGCACGAGTGCGTGGCCCTCGAGCAGGGGTACCGAGTGCGCCTGGTTCATGCGCGCACCTCGATGACGTCGAGCGCGCGCTCGATCGCGTCGGCGAGCGACGTCGAGGCGGACTCCGCCCACGTGTAGAGGCCCGTGACGAGCGCGGCGAGCACCGCGGCGGCGGCGACGCGCGCGACCTCGACCGGCGCACCGTCGTCGACCAGCTGCCCCACGATGGCGGCCTCGGTGTTGCCGGTCGACCGCCACATCGCGCCCCGCAGCGCGGGTGTCGCCGCGATGAGGCGCACCCGCCGGCGGATGACGGGCGCCTCGGGTTCGGGGAGTGCTCGCCAGGCGCCGCGGACGCCCCGGGCCGCTCGGAGGAACGGGGGATCGTCGAGCGGTTGGGCGCCGATCGCCGCGATGAGCCCCGGGTCGTACGGGTCGTCGAGCAGCACCTGCTCCTTCGCCGGGAAGTGACGGAAGAAGGTCATCTCGGTGACCCCGGCGGCACGGGCGATCTCACCGACGGTCGTCGCCTCGTAGCCCTGCTGCTCGAACAGGTCGAGCGCCGCCTGCACGAGCGCATCGGAGGTCCGCGCGCGCTTGGAAGGTCGACTCATGGTCAAATGTTAGCAGCTAACATTTTGGGCCGGGTCGGTCGGTTCGAAGACCGCGGCCGCGGTGGCGCGGTCCGAGTCGCCCACCGGAGCGCCGCGATCGAAGCGCTCGCGATGGCCTTCGGGGACCGGAGGTGGACGGTGGGCGCCGTCAGCGTTGTTCGTCCGCGCTGACGAACAGTCGCATGAAGGTCTCGAGGAGGGGCAGCGTCGGGCGGTTCGGGTCGAGGAGGGCCTGGATGCGGAGGCCGTCCATCATCGCCATCATCATCGTCACCTTCTCGTCCGCGGTGATCTCCTCGCCGGCGGTCGCCGTGGGCAGGTGCCCGCTCGAGAGATGCGACCGCATCCGTTCGCGTCTGGCGATGAAGAAGTCGTGGGCGGGGTGTTCCGGGTTCGTCGCCGCGACGGTGATGGCGAGCCAGTTGCGCTGGCGTTCGGGGTGCGCGAACTCGTCGGCGAGCACGCTCGACAGCACGCGTTCGGCCGGTACCGGTGACTGCATGATGCGGTGCGCCAGTTCCTCGTCGTCCGCGTCCCGCTGGGCGAGCGCGGCGAGGAGGAGGTCGTCCTTGCTGGCGAAGTGGCGGAGCAGCGCGGCATGCGTGACGTCCGCCCGTGCCGCGATGTCGCGGAGCGACGCCCGTTCGTAGCCGTGCTCGGCGAAGCTCGCGAGCGCGGCGCGGACGATCTCGGCGCGCCGTGCGGGGGTCTTCGCATAGGGGCCCCGGCGCGCGGGGCGGGAGGGAGCGGATGTCGATGCGGCCCCGCGACCGGAGACCCCGCCGTCAGGCGAACGATCCGTCGGTGCGACGGAGGTCGATCCCTGCATCTCGTCTCCTGATCCCAGTTCCACGGTCCCAGTCTGGCAGGCCTCGGGGGAGCCGGACTTGCCAATAGTAACCGATCTGGTTACAGTTGCGCTCAAGTAACCACGGTGGTTACTTTTGGGTGGTTGCCCAGCTCGACTGCGCGTACGATCGCGGGGTCGGTTTCACCCCGATAAGGAGTCAATGGTGACGAAGAACGTGCCCGACGCGGAGCAGCTCAGCGCCGCCGGCATCACTGCGAACACGCCGGTCGGCATCGCACCCGCGTCCGACCTGGATGCCGCGACACGCGACAGCTCCGGCGGCGCAGGCCGGGCACCCGGCGCGACCTCCGAGCCGACGCAGCCCATGAGCAGGGGATACATCCTCTGGCTCATGCTCGCGAGCTTCGGCGCGTCGATGGCGATGATGGTGCCGCTCTCGTACGGCATCGCGGTGCGGATCACCGAGCTCGCGCCCGGTCACGAGGAGGTGCTCGGGTACATCACGGGCACCGCCCAGGTCGCGTACCTGCTGATCAGCCCGCTCGTCGGCATCTGGAGCGATCGAACGAGGTCGCGGTTCGGCCGACGGGCGCCCTTCCTCTTCCTCGGCACCGCCATCGGCCTGGTCGGACTCGTCATCATCGGCCTCGCCCCCGAACTCCTCATCGTCGGGGCGGGCTGGATCCTCGGCATGGTGGGCTGGTCGATCGCCGGTGCGGCGCTGCAGACGCTCCAGGCCGACAAGCTTCCCGAACAGCAGCGTGGCCGCGTCTCCGCCCTGACCGGCCTGATGACGCAGATCGCACCCGTGCTCGGCATCGGCGTCGCCTACGCGGTCTCGTCGAGCACCTTCCTCGTGTTCCTCGTGCCGGGCGTCATCGGCGCCGTGCTGATCGTGCTGTTCCCGCTCGTGAAGCCCGAGGGCAGTTCGAAGGGCCTGGCGCCGTCGACCGAGGTCACGGCGAAGTCCGTGTTCATGAGCTACGGCTTCAGCATCCGCAAGTACCCGGACTTCGCGTGGAACTGGCTCGGCCGCTTCGTGTTCTTCGTCGGCCTGTACTTCAACACCACATTCGGCACGTTCTTCTACGCGCAACGACTCGACATGCCGGTCCGAGAGGTCGCCGGCGTGGTCGCCACCGTGGGCATGGTCGGCGTGCTGGCCGCGACGATCGGCGCACTCGTCGGCGGGTTCCTCTCCGACAAGCTGCAGCGCCGGCGCCTGTTCGTGATGATCGCCGCCGTGCTCTTCGTGGGCGGCGCCGTGCTCGAGGCCACCGCATGGTCACTCCCGCAGATCATCGCGGGTGCCGTGACCATGCAGCTCTCGATCGCCGTCTTCGCGACCGTCGACCAGGCCATCGTGTTCGCGATCATCCCCGAACGCAACGAAGCGGGCCGCTACATGGCCGTCATCCAGTTCGCACAGAAGATCCCGAGCGCGATCGCCCCGATGCTCGCCGGGTTGGTGATCACGATCGGCGCGATCGGCGGCGAGAAGAACTACACGCTGCTGTACCTGGCGGGCGGAGTCTTCGCCCTCATCGGCGGTCTCATCATCCTGCTCAAGGTGAAGTCCATCCGATAGCCGGCCGATTCGCCCGACGCACGACCAGAACCAGGACCTCGAACGGAATCGATCGACCATGCGCACTGCACCCCACGACCTCGCCGTCGACAGCGGCGGAGACGGATTCGCCGTCACCGGGTCACGGCCTCGGCTCTCCTGGAAGGACCCGGTGGACCGCGACATCCGCTCCGCCTACCGCGTGGAGGCCGAGGTCGACGGAGCGACGCCCGCGGTCGCGGAAGTCGACGGTCGCCGCCTGGTGCCGTGGCCCTTCGATGCCCTCGGCAGCGCGCAGGGGGTGCGCTGGCGCGTCCGCGCCACGGCGTCCGATGCCGCGTGGTCGGAGTGGGCGGCCTTCGAGTCGGGCCTGCTGGACCAGGACTGGTCGGCGTCGTGGATCTCGCCCGTGGAGCCCACGGTCGGCTCGTCCGAGGATGCGGGGTACGGGAAGAGGGCGGCGCACGTGCTCGCCGGAACCTTCACGGTCCACGGCGACGTCGTCGCCGCGCGGCTGTACAGCACCGCACTCGGCCTCTCCACGGCGACCGTGAACGGCGAACGGGCCGGCACCAGCGAACTCGCGCCGGGCTCGACGTCGTACGACCGCACGCTCTTTGCGCAGGCCGCCGATGTGACGACGTCGCTGCGCACGGGGGAGAACCGGATCGAGGTCGTCCTCTCCGACGGCTGGTACCGGGGGCAGGTCGGCGCATTCCGTTTGCCGGCCGGGTGGGGCACCACGCTCGGCGCCCGAGCGGAACTGCACCTGCGGTTCGCCGATGGAACCCGGCAGGTCGTCCGCAGCGATGCGACCTGGACGTGCTCCGGATCCGCGATCACCAGGGCCGACCTGATGGACGGGCAGACGCTGGACCTGTCGGCAGCCGAAGCCGAAGCGGTGCCGGTGCCGGTCCTGATCGACGTCGTGGACGCGCCGGCCATCGACTGGTCGCCCGCACCTCCGGTCCGCGTCATCGAGACCCGAGCGCCGCAAGAGCTTCGCCGACTCCCGGGCGGCGCGTGGATCGCGGACTTCGGCCAGAACGCGTCCGGATGGATCCGACTGAGCGATCTCGGCGAGTCGGGAACGCGCACGGTGATCGACTACGGCGAGGCCCTCGATCGCGACGGCGACCTCTGCACCTCGCACCTGGATTCCGAGCGCCCGGGCGAGGCGCCCAAGGCGTTCGTCCAGCGCGACGAGGTCGTCGCGGGTGAGGCCGGCGGCATCTTCGAGCCCCGGCACACGGTGCACGGCTTCCAGTACGCCCGCATCACGCGCACCGACGGCCGGCCCGTCGAGGCCCGGTCGGTCGAGATGCGGATCGTCCACACGGATCTCGTCCGAACCGGGACGTTCGCGTGCAGCGACGACGAGCTCAACCGCCTGCACGAGATCGCCGACTGGAGCTTCCGGGGCAACGCCGTCGACGTGCCGACGGACTGCCCGACCCGGGAACGCCTGGCCTGGACCGGCGACTACCAGGTCTTCGCGCCGACCGCGACCCGCCTCTACGACGTGCTCGGGTTCAGTCGCAAGTGGCTGCGCTCGGTGCGCGACGACCAGCTCGACGACGGTCGCATCGCGAACTTCTCGCCCGACGGGCGCCGCATCAAGCAGCACCTCGACGACCAGTTCGCGATGATGACCGGGTCCTCCGGCTGGGGCGACGCGATCATCGCCGTGCCGTGGGAGCTCTACCGCTCGTACGGCGACGAGCAGGTGCTCGCCGAGAACGTCGACGCGATGCGGCGCTGGGTCGAGTGGGCCCTCGAGCAGGCGCGCACGACGCGGCACCACGCCCGCGTGCAGGCCTCGCCGGACCCGGAGCCGTTCGAGCAGTACCTCTGGGACGGCACGTTCCACTGGGGTGAATGGACCGAGCCGAGGCAGCGCGACGCCGACGGCAATCGCATCGACCCGATCAAGGACGACCCCATGGCATGGTTCATGGCGGACAAGGGCGAGGTCGGTACCGCCTACCTGTACCGCTCGACCGCGACCCTCGCGCGCATCGCCGAGATCCTCGGCCGCCCCGACGAGGCCGCCGGCTACGCGGTCGTCGCCGATCACGTCGCGGCCGCGTGGCGTCAGGCGTACCTGCGTGCTGACGGCACCACCTCGACCGACAGCCAGGCCGCGTACGTGCGCGCCCTCGCGTTCGGGCTCATCCCGGAAGACCTCCGCGATCGCGCGCTCGATCGGCTCGTCGAGCTGATCCGCGACGCGGGGACCCACGTCGGCACCGGCTTCCTCGCCACCGGGGACCTGCTGCCGGTGCTCGCCGACGGCGGTCGTGCGGATGTCGCGTACGAGCTCCTGCAGCAGCGCACCGCGCCGTCGTGGCGGTACATGCTCGACCGCGGCGCCACCACGGTCTGGGAGGACTGGGAGGGCATCGACGAGCACGGCGAAGCCCACGAGTCCCTGAACCACTACAGCAAGGGCGCCGCCATGCGGTTCCTGCACACGCACACGCTCGGGCTCCGCCAGCAGGAGGACTCGATCGGCTGGGAGCGGGTCGTCATCGCGCCCGTCCCGGGCGGCGGCATCACCTGGGCTCGCGGAACGCATGAGAGCCCCCAGGGAACGCTCGCCGTCGACTGGCGCATCGAGGGGGAGCGGATGCACCTGAGCGCCGAGATCCCCTCGGGCACCACGGCCGTCGTGCGCATGCCCGACGGCACCGAACGCCGGATCGGTGCCGGTCGGTTCGAGGCATCCGCCCTGCTGCCGGTCGCCGCGGGCGTCCCCGCCGGTTGAACCCGACCGAGGCATCCGCCGCGGCATCCGTATCCAGAACCTGACCAACACCACGAACGAGAGGATCACCTCATGACGACCTTCCCCGATGGATTCCTCTGGGGCGCCGCGACCGCCGGCCACCAGATCGAGGGCAACAACGTGAACAGCGACTGGTGGGCGCGCGAGCAGATGATGCCCGGCATGGAGCTGTCCGGCGACGCGGTCGACAGCTACCACCGCTACGAGGAGGACATCCGCCTGCTCGCCTCCGCGGGACTCACGTCGTACCGGTTCAGCCTGGAATGGTCGCGGATCGAGCCGGTCCGCGGGCACTTCTCGAAGGCGGAGCTCGCGCACTACCGCCGGATGATCGAGTTCTGCCTCGAACTCGGCGTGACGCCGGTCGTGACGCTCCAGCACTTCACCACGCCGCAGTGGTTCGCCGCGCTCGGCGGGTGGGACTCGCCCGAGGCGGAAGAGCTGTTCTGCGCGTTCACGGAGCAGGCCTGCACGATCCTCGACGGCGTCGAGTGGGTCGTCACGATGAACGAGCCGAACATGCAGGCCGCGATCATGACGGCGATGCGGCACCTCTCGGCATCCGGCGGAAGCTGGACCAGCCCCACGGTCGAGGCCGACGGCGACCAGGAGCAGAAGCAGACGCACAGCGACTTCCTCACCTACGCCGACCCCGAGATCGGTCGCATGTTCACCCGCATCCACCACGCTGCGCGCGAGATCGTGCGGGCCCGCACGAGTGCGAACGTCGGCTGGACGATCGCTGCCGGGGCCCTGACCGCGGCACCCGGCGGCGAGGAGAAGCTCCTGCAGATCCGCCACGGCAAGGAGGACGTCTACTGGGAGGGCAGCCGGGGCGACGACTTCGTCGGCGTGCAGGCGTATTCGACCCAGCAGGTCGACGCGAACGGCCTGGTCGCGCACCCGCCGCACCCCGACAACACGCTCGTCGGCACCGCCTACCGCCCCGACTCGCTCGCCATGGCCGTTCGCCACGCGTGGGAGGTCAGCGAGCACACGCCGATCGTGATCACCGAGAACGGCATCGCGACGGCCGATGACGCCCAGCGCATCCGCTACACCCGCGAAGCGCTGGAGGGGCTCCTCGGCACGATCGCCGACGGCATCGACGTGCGGGGCTACCTGCACTGGTCGTTGCTCGACAACTTCGAGTGGGGGCACTGGGAGCCGACCTTCGGCCTCATCGCGGTCGACCGCGACACGTTCGTGCGCACCCCGAAGCCGAGCCTTTCCTGGGTCGGGCGCGTCGCGCAGCGCAACGCCCTCGAGACGGTCGAGGCGGTCGCATGAGCGGGGGCTTCGCGGATGTCTCCGCCGTCGCGCTGGCCGACCTCCTCTCGCTCCACGGCCGGCGGGCCCTCGTGACGGGCGGGGCACAGGGACTCGGCCTGGCGATCGCCGGGCGACTGGCCGAAGCGGGCGCCGAGGTCGCGATCGCCGACCTCGACCTCGACCGTGCCGCAGCCGCGGCCGCCGGCATCGCCGAGGCGCGCGGCGCCGCGACCCTCGGGGTGCGAATGGATGTCGCGGACTCCTCGTCCGTGTCGGCCGCGGCGTCCCGGGTCGTCGATGCGTTCGGCGGCATCGACATCTGGATCAACAACGCCGGGGTCTTCCCGAGCGCCTCCGTGCTCGACATGAGCGACGAGCAGTGGGACCACGTCTTCGCCGTCAACACCAGGGGCGTCCGCAACGGCGCTCGGGAGGCTGCCCGACGCATGCCCGGCGGCGGCGTCATCGTCAACGTGATCTCGACCGCCGGCTTCCGCGGCACCGCGCCGGGGCTGGCCGCCTACGTCGGCTCGAAGCACGCCGTGCGGGGCATGACGAAGCAGATGGCGCTCGAGTTCGCGCCCCGGGGCATCCGTGTGCTCGGCGTGGCCCCCACCTTCGTCCCGACCGAGGGCAACATGGCGGCCGCCGCGGCCGCCCTCGCAGCCATGGGCGACGCGGGCATCGACGCCTCCAACATGCCCTCCGCGATGTCCCAGAGCCTGATCGGGCGCGTGGGCACTCCCGACGACATCGCCCGCGTGGTGCTCTTCGCCGCGAGCGACCTCGCGACCATCATGACGGGGAGCACGCTCCTCGCGGATGCCGGCGAGACGATCTGACGATGGGGGCGAGCATCGAGACCGCCGCGACCATCAGCGTCCAGCTGTACTCCGTCCGCACCGAGCTGGCCGACCTCGACGCCGTGCTCGGGCCACTCGCGGCGGCCGGTGCCGACGCGATCGAGCCGTTCTCGGCCTACGATCGGCCGGTGGAGATCGCGGCCGCATCGGCGGCGAACGGGCTCACCATCCCGACCGTCCACGCGCCGTTGCTCTCCGACGAGATGCAGTTCGGCGGGCGATCCGTGCCGGTTCCCGCCGCCGCGGCGGCATTCGCGGCCGCTCGGGCACTCGGCGCGTCGCTCGTGATCGACCCGATGGTCGCAGCCGAGCGCTGGCGCACCGCCGACGACATCGCCCGCACCGCCGACCGGATGAACGCGGTCGTCGAGGCGGCGGCCACTGAAGGACTCAGCGCCGGCTATCACAACCACTCCTTCGAGTTCCACCAGCGCATCGGCGACCTGACCGCGTACGAGTACTTCGTCTCCCTGCTCGACGAACGAGCGGCCCTCGAAGTCGACGTGTACTGGGCTGCGGCAGCGGGCCAGGACGTGCCGCAGCTCGTGGAGCGGCTCGGGTCGCGGGTGCGTGCACTGCACCTGAAGGATGCCGTGCACGCCGTCGACGTGTTCGCCGCGGGTGGCGAGTACGATCCCGCGGTCCTCGGCCAGCGCGCACTCGGCACCGGGGGACTCCCGATCGATGCGACGCTCGCGGCGGCCCCGGGCGCCTGCCTCCCGGTGGTCGAGTTCGACCACGTGGACGGCGACGCCTTCGAGGCGATCGCCGCGTCGATCACGCACCTGCGGGCGACTGCGGCGCAGAACCGGTGAAGGGATCCCGGATGACCGGAGTGGTCTGCAACCCGCTCGATCTCGCCTACCGCTATCAGGATGTGCGGACCCCGTTCGCGGGTCGCAGCGTGCACCGGGAGGCCGCCGACCCGACGGTCGTGTTCTTTCGCGACCGCTATTTCATGTTCGCGTCGATGACGCGTGGGTTCTGGCACTCGGACGACCTCGTCGAGTGGACGCTGCAGCCCACCGACCGGCTCCCCGCGGTCGACTACGCCCCCGACGTGCGAGAGGTCGACGGCGCTTTGCTCTTCACGGCATCGCGTCGGTCGAACGGTCGCTTCTTCCGAAGCGTCGATCCGCTCGCCGACGACTTCGTGGAGATCGCGCCGAGCGACATCGCATTCTGGGATCCGGACACGTTCCAAGATGACGACGGTCGCCTCTATCTCTATTGGGGATGCTCGCACAAGGCGCCGATCCAGGGCGTGGAACTCGACCGCGGGACGTTCCAGCGGATCGGCGACCCGGTGCCGCTGATCGCCGCGAACACCTCGGCGCGCGGGTGGGAACGCACCGGTGACGACTACGTGCCCGTCGTCCGCCGCGGCGTCATGGGCAAGGTCATGGACGCCTACATCGGCGACGCCCCGTTCATCGAGGGCGCCTACCTGAACCGCGTCGATGACCGGTACTACCTGCAGTACGCCGGGCCCGGCACCCAGTTCAACACCTACGCAGACGGCTATTACGTCGGACCGGGGCCCCTCGGGCCGTTCGAGTACGACGCCAACAGCCCGTTCTCGTCGAAGCCCGGCGGATTCATCACCGGCGCGGGCCACGGCAGCACCTTCCAGGACCGGCACGGCAACTGGTGGCATGTCGCCACGATGCGCATCTCCGTCAACGCGGACTTCGAGCGTCGCATCGGCCTGTTCCCCGCGGGGTTCGACCAGGACGGCGTGCTGTTCTGCAACCAGAACTTCGCCGACTTCCCCATGAACATGCCCGACCGGGCGTTCGACCCGTGGACCGAAGCATCCGCCGGCTGGATGCTGCTGTCGCACCGGGTGGCGGCCACCGCTTCGTCCTCGCTCGCGGGCCACGGGCCCGCGCTCGCGACCGACGAGTCGGTGCGCACCTGGTGGGTTGCCGGCACCGATCGACCGGGGGAGTGGCTGCAACTGGATCTGGGTGCGGCAGCCGACGTGCACGCCGTGCAGGTGAACCTCGCCGATCACGGTCTCGCCACGCGGGCGCCGAAGCTGCAGGACCTCGCGAAGGCGACGTTCGGCAAGCGCGCCGTGTTCGCGGACCCGCAGCCGGCCGAGGTGCGCGTGGAGCTCTCGCTCGACGGCGTCGAGTGGACGCTCGTGCACGACAGCATCGGCACCGGCGCGGATGCTCCGCACGCCTTCATCGCGCTCCCCGAGGCGCAGCGAGCGCGGTTCGTCCGCGTGACGGCCGGGGCGATGCCGTTCGGCGGGCCCTTCGCCGTCAGCGGGCTGCGGGTCTTCGGCCTCGGCGACGCCGACCTCGCAGCGGCAGTCGCTCCGTCGGGCGAGCGGCGCGATCCGCTCACCGTCGCACTGCGATGGGATGCCTCGGCGGGCGCCGTCGGCTACAACATCCGATACGGCCTCGCGCCCGACAAGCTCTACCACTCGTGGCTCGTCTACGACCGCACGGAGCTCGAGATCGGGTCTCTCAACGCCGGGCACCCGTACTGGTTCGCCGTCGACGCCTTCACCGTGTCGGGCATCACTCCCGGCGACGCCATGCGCATCGACTGACACCCGTCACTTCTTCTTCTTTTCTTCTTCTGCTCTTCCTCCTTCACGAGCTCTACAGACAGGACAGCACATGGACATCGCGAACAAGGTCTTCGTCGTGACCGGCGCAGGCAACGGCATCGGACGCGAGACGACACTCCGCCTCCTCGCGCGAGGAGCCTCCGTCGCAGGCGTCGACCTCAACGCCGACGGGCTGGCCGCGACGGCTCGCCTCGCCGATGTGGGCGGCCGATTCTCCGAGCACGCGGTGAACATCACCGACCGTGATGCGGTCATCGCACTGCCGGCCGCGGTCGAGGCCGCCCATGGCGCGGTCGACGGGATCGTGAACATCGCGGGCGTGATCCAGCAGTTCGTGAAGGTCGTCGACCTGCCGTTCTCCGAGATCGACAAGGTCATGAACGTCAACTTCGGCGGCGTGATGAACATGTGCAAGGCCTTCCTGCCGACGCTGTTGGCACGCCCGCGTGCGGCGATCCTCAACGTCGCGAGCATGGGCTCGTATGCGCCGGTTCCCGGTCAGGCGGTCTACGGCGCGTCCAAGGCGGCCGTGAAGCTGCTCACCGAGGCGCTCTACGCCGAACTGCTCACCACGAACGTGCAGGTCTCGGTCGTGTTCCCCGGTGCGATCGGCACCGACATCGCAGCGAATTCCGGTGTGAGCCTCGCGGGGGACGGCTCCGCCGAGAACGCTTCGTACAAGACGACGAGCCCGGTCGTCGCCGCCACGGTGATCGTGGACGCCATCGAGAAGGGCCGGTTCCGCGCGACCATCGGGTCCGACGCCGCCGCGATGGACCGCCTTTCGCGCCTCAACCCGCGCTTCGCGACCGAGCTGATCGCGAAGCAGATGGGCGGGCTGCTGGCCACGTCGTGACCTCGGGCACCGCGCCGGGCCCTCGGGCGCCTCCTCACGGTGATGACCCGCCGATCGTCGCCGAATGCATTCTGCATCTGCCGACCTGCTTCTATCCCGCCGGTGCGGTGCTTTCCTAATGTTGCCCTCGGCTCAGGCTGACGCCGACGGAACGACCCGTCCACGCCCTGAGCCTCCCTCCGAAGGAGCATGAACGCAATGGTGCGTAACCCGAAGCAGACGGCCAGCGAGACGGACGGCGTGTCCTACCGACGCGCCCGCACGTGGGAGATCGCCCTCTCCCAGATGAACAACGGCTCGGCGATGATCTTCTACGTCCTGGTCGGCCTCATGAGCTACCTGCAGAACTCCGGGTACGGCATCGCGGTCGCCGTCGCCGGCCTGATCCTCACCGTCACCCGCGTGTTCGACGGCCTGATCGACCCGCTGCTCGCGTTGGTCATCGACCGGGTCACCTTCTCGTTCGGCAAGCTGCGCTTCTTCATGCTCCTCGGATGGCTGATCCGGTCGATCGCGATCCTCATGCTGTTCGTCTGGGGCGCCGGCAGCGGCCTCGGTGCCGGCTACTTCATCGCCGTCTACGTCGTGTACATCATCGGCTCTTCGATGAACGACATCGCCGGACAGATGTCGGGGCCCGTGCTCACCAATGACCCCAGGCAGCGGCCGACCGTGCAGGTGTGGGCGACGGTCTACGCGTACTTCGTGCCGGCGGCCTTCACGATCCTCTCGACGCTGGTGTTCCTGCCGAGGCACGGCAACCAGTTCACGGTGGGGATGCTCAGCGAGACGGCGATCACCTACGTCGCCTGCTCGCTCGTGTTCCAGATCCTCGCCTGCGTGGGCGTGTCCCGCATCGACAAGCCCGAGAACTTCGCGCACCTCACCGATGCCCGCAACAAGGTCGACGTTTCGCTCCGCGACATGTGGAACCTGCTCACCAAGAACGGGTCGTTCCTGCGGTACCTGATCAGCGGGGCATCCGACAAGCTCGCGCAGGTCGTGAAGTCGCAGGCGGTGATCGGCACCCTCATGTGGGGCATCCTGCTCGGCAATATGCAGCTCGGTTCGCTGCTCGGCCTGATCGCGATCCTCCCCGGCATCGTGTTCGCGATCTTCGGCGCGCGGTACACCGGCAAGTACGGCTCGAAGGCCGCGACCGTCACCTGGACCTGGATCTGCGTGGCCCTCGCTGCGGTCCTGACCGTGTTCTGCCTGCTGGTCGACATGCGGTCCATCCTGACGAGCCTGCCGCTCACGATCGGGTTCTTCCTCGTGTACCTGCTCCTGAACGGCGCGTCGATGGTGGTCACCGTCGCCTCCGGCACCATGCGGGCCGACGTCATCGACTACGAACTTGACCGCTCCGGCAAGTACCTCCCGGCCACGGTCACCGCGACGTACAACATCGTCGATCAGATCATCTCCTCGCTCGGCGCCGCGCTCGCACTCGGCGCCGTCGCGCTGATCGGATTCTCCACCGTGATGCCCCAGCCCACGGACAGCCCGTCGACGCCGATCCTGATGATGAGCCTGCTCTTGTTCTTCGGCCTCCCGATCCTCGGCTGGGTGTGCACCCTGATCGCCATGCGCGGCTACAAGCTCACCCGCACCGAGATGATCGACGTGCAGAAGCGCGTGGCGGAGCGCAAGGAGTCGCTCCAGTCGCAGGAACCCGTCGGCGTCACCGGCTGACGTCGCCGGCAGATCATTCCGCGTGGGCCTCGCGGTAGGCGGAGGGGGTCATGCCGTGGGCGGCTCGGAACACCTTCACGAAGTAGTTCGGGTCGTCGTAGCCCACGAACAGCGCGATCTCGCGAACACTCTGCGAGGTGGTGGCGAGCAGCCTGGCCGCCCGCTCCGCTCGGTGGCGGGCGGCGTAGGTGGCGACGGTCAGCCCCGTCTCAGCCTTGAAGCGGCGAGCGAGCGTGGACGCGGACACCCCGAGTCGCTCCGACAGCTCGGTCGTCGAGACGTGGTGGCTGAGGTGGAGGTCGATCTCGTCGGTCACCTGCCGCACCAGTGAGGAGTAGCTGCGCTGCTGGTGGCGTCGCACGTGCCGACAGAAATCGGTGACCATCTGCGCCGTGAAGCCGACCGTGCGCCGCGCATCGACAGTGTGGCCGATGCGGTGCAGGCGTTGCGCATACTCCTGGGAGATCGCATCGATCGTGGCGGGAGGCAGTCCTCCGCGTTGCGCTGCGACCCGTGACATGATCCGCAGGATCGTCGTGCCGAGGAACGGGGTGTTCAGGTAGCTGATCGTCTGCGGCATGCCGGCGAGTCGTTGCAGGGCGGCCAGCGCATGCTCGGTGGATCCGTCGGCGACGGCGTCCATGAAGTCCCGCTCCAGCCGGTACCGCTCGTCGATCACCGTGAACGACGCCGACTGCGGAGCCTCGGCGTATCCCGGGGCGATCGTGCCGCCCTCGGCCTCGATCTGATGGAGGCTGCCCAACACGTCCTCGCTGCCGGCGGCATGCAGCACTGCCGCGGCAGCTCGGTGCGCGTGCTCCGCATCGACGATCGCATACCGGGTGCGGTACAGCTTGTACACGGGCAGATGCGCGCTGGGTATGCCCAGCCGGCTCATCATCTCCTCGGCGACCCCGGGGTGCATCGGCTCGTGGGTGTACGGGCCGATGAGCAGCAGCCGCTCGTCCCAGCGCACCATGACCACGGCCATCCCGAGCGGTTCCAGGATCTCGTGGACGACGTTCGGCGCCATCTCCCGGACGAACCCTCGCAATGTGGTGGCCGTGAAGGCGGGTTGTATCCGAGGGTCGAGGCAGTGCGCGTCCTCGAACGCGTCGAGGGTGGAAGCCACGTCGGTCGTCACGACGACGGGGCAACTCAGCACCTCGGCCAGGACAGCGCTGATCGCCTCGAGCGGCGCCCGTGGCTCGGGCCCCGGCTCGGCCCTCGTCGTCGTCACCATCGAGACCTCGATTCGTCGGGCAGGCGAGTGCTGCCGATTCGGTGCTCATCCTGCGTGATCGATTCTATTGCCGCGGGCGAAGGGATCCGTACGGTTGTCTGGTCGCCCGGCGCACGCCGGTGTCATCGCGCCGAAGGAGATCCCATGACGTCGACCGCTGCTGCACCCCACTCCCGTCGGGTCGCTCCCATCCTCACCGGCTGGGCGTTCGCACCGGTGGAACTCCCGCCGACCGCGAGCTGGGATGACGTGCTCGCCGTGGGGGAGCAGGTCGACCTGCCGCACACCTGGAATGCGATCGACGGGCAGGCCGGAGGCGAGTACCGTCGCGGGCGCTCCACGTATGCGCGGCAGGTCGGCGCCGAAGCCGGCGACGTGGAGACCTGGGTCGAGTTCGCGGGCGTGAACTCCTCCGCGGAGGTCTACCTGGGCGGAGCACTGCTCGCCCGGCACGACGGCGGATACTCGACGTTCCGGGTCGACCTGACGGATCGCCTCCTGGCCGGGGCGCAGACGCTCGTCGTGCTCGTCGACAACGCGGTGAACGAGCGCGTGTACCCGCAGCAGGCGGACTTCACCTTCTACGGCGGCATCTACCGCGACGCCAGTCTCATCACGGTGGGGCGAACCCACTTCACGCTCGCCGAGCACGGCGGCCCGGGCCTGACGGTCACCCCGATCCTCGACGGTGATCGCGCCGACGTGGTGTTCCGGGCCGGAGTGGTCGGCGCGGGCGCGGAGGTGCGCTTCACCGTCGACGGGGAGGCCGACCAGACGGTGCCGGTCGTCGACGGCGAGGCGAACGCCACAGTGTCGATCGAGCGTGCGCGACGCTGGCACGGGCTTCGCGACCCCCACCTCTACACCGCCCGTGCAGAGCTCCTCCAGGGTGACACGGTGCTCGACATGGTCGACCTGCGGTTCGGGTGCCGGGAGTTCGCGGTGGATCCGCAGCGGGGCTTCCTGCTGAACGGCGAAGAGTATCCGCTGCGCGGCGTCTCGCGTCATCAGGACCGCGAGGGCGTCGGCAACGCGATCACCGAGGAGATGAAGCAGGAGGACCTCGCGCTGCTGAAGGAACTCGGCGCGACCACCGTGCGACTCGCCCATTACCAGCACGATCAGCGCTTCTACGACCTGTGCGATGAGGCCGGGATCGTGGTGTGGGCCGAGATCCCGCAGATCACCGTCTTCCTTCCCGGCGCGACCGAGAACGCCCGCGACCAGCTCACCGAACTGATCGTCCAGAACCGCCACCATGCGAGCATCATCAGCTGGGGCCTGTCGAACGAGATCACGCTCGCAGGATCGGGCGAGGAGGTGGTCGCGGCGCACCGCGAGTTGAACGAACTCGCCCACGAGCTCGATCCCACCCGTCTCACGGCGATGGCGAACCTGTTCCTCCTCGAGACCGACCATCCGCTCGTCACGTTGCCCGACGTCATGTCGTACAACCTCTACTTCGGCTGGTACGTGGGCGAGGTCGCCGACAACGACACCTGGCTCGACGACTTCCATGCGGCCAATCCCGAGGTCGCGATCGGGCTCGCCGAGTACGGTGCGGACGCGAACCCGCAGTACCAGTCGGCCGAGCCGGAGAAGGGCGACTACAGCGAGAGCTACCAGGCGCGCTACCACGAGCACATGATCACGATGATCGAGGAGCGACCCTGGCTCTGGGCCACCCACGTGTGGAACCTCTGCGACTTCGGCTCTGCCGGCCGCGACGAGGGCGGTGCCGCCGGTCGCAACCAGAAGGGTCTCGTCACGTTCGACCGCAGCCTCAAGAAGGACGCCTTCTACGTCTACAAGGCCGCGTGGTCGCGCGACCCGTTCGTGCACATCGCCGGGCGTCGCCGGGCCGAGCGGGCGGAGGAGATCACCGAGGTGGTCGTGTACTCCAACCAGAGCCGCGTCACGCTTTTCGTCGATGGCGCGGAACACGACACCGTCGAGGGGGTCCGGACCTTTCGCTTCCGTGTCCCGATCTCAGGCGCGCACGAGATCTCCGCCCGCAGCGGCGAGCTCACCGACTCCATCGCGCTGCGCAGGGTGGACGACGTGCCGGCGTCGAACGTGATGCCGACGACCACCATCGCGAACTGGTTCGACAACGCGGACCTGCCCAGCCCCGCCGGCTTCTTCTCCGTCGGCGACACCCTCGGCGACATCAAGCAGTCCGAGGACGGCGCCCGGGTCATCGCCTCGGTGCTTGAGGCCGTGGCGACGAGCCGTGGCGAGGTCGGCCAGGGCGTCGAGATCCCGCCGGCGATGCAGGCGATCGTCGACCGGATGACGGTGCAGACCCTCATCAGCCAGGCCGGCGGCGTGTCCATCGATCAGGTCGCGGCGCTGAACGCCCGGCTCAACCTCATCGCCAGATGATCGGGCCGCATCGAGATCCCGCACGGCTGCTGCCGGCCGATCCGGCAACGCGTGCGGTCGCGCTCGCGCTGTACGAACGGGTCGCCGGCGCGCCGATCATCTCCCCGCACGGGCACGTGCCTCCCTCGCTCCTGCTCCGCGACGAGCCGTACACCGACCCGGTGGCGTTGCTCGTCACCGGCGACCACTACGTGACGCGGCTGCTGCACGCCTCGGGCGTCGACCTCGGCGAACTCGTGGTCGACGACACCGCAGGGCGGGATGCGCGCACCCTGTGGCGCACGCTCGCGTCGCACTGGCACCGATTCGCGGGCACCGCCTCGGGATACTGGATCGAGGAGGAGCTCGACGGCGTCTTCGGCGTCACCACGCCGTTCGGTCCCGACACGGCGGATGCGATCTACGACGAAATCGCGGTCGCGTTGACGCGTCCGGAGTTCCGCCCGCGGGCGCTCTTCGAGCGATTCGGCATCGAGTTCCTTGCGACGACCGACGACCCGCTCGACGACCTGTCCGAGCACGCCGCGCTCGCGGGATCCGACCTCGGCGGCCGCGTGGCGCCCACCTTCCGACCCGACCGGTACCTCGATCCCGAGGCGATCGGGTTCGCGGGCAACGTCGACCGCCTGCTCGCCGCGACCGGCAGGCCCGGCGATTTCGCCGGCTACCTCGGCGCGCTCGAGGAGCGACGAGCGCACTTCATCCGGCACGGCGCGGTCTCGGCCGACCACGGCGTCGAGGAGCTGTTCACGGTCGACCTCGAGGCGGGGGAGGGCGAACGCCTGTTCCAGGCCGTCATCGCCGGCAGAGCGGATGCCGCCCAACAGCGTGCGTTCCGGGGTCACATGCTCGTGCAGATGGCTCGGATGAGCGTCGATGACGGTCTCGTCATGACGATCCACCCCGGTGTCCACCGCAACCACTCCTCGGCGACGCTCGGCCGGTTCGGGCCGGACACGGGCCACGACATCCCGGTCGCGACGGAGTTCACGCGCGGCATCCGACCGCTGCTCGAACGGTACGGGCTGGAACGCGACTTCCACCTCGTGCTGTTCGCGGTGGACGAGACGACGTACTCGCGGGAGCTCGCGCCCCTGGCCGGGTTCTACCCCTCGGTGTACCTGGGCGCGCCGTGGTGGTTCCTCGATGCGCCGGACGCGATCGCCCGCCATCGGGCCTCGGTCACCGAGACTGCGGGGTTCTATCGCAGCAGCGGGTTCATCGACGACACCCGCGCGTTCCTCTCGATCCCCGCGCGGCACGACACGGCACGACGCGTCGACGCCGGGTTCCTCGCCCGACTCGTCGCAGAGGGACGCGTGCGGCTTCCCGCCGCGGAGCAGATCATCGACGACCTCGTCGGTGCCATCCCCCGCGAGGTGTTCAAGCTGTGACCGGCCTGGCTCACGAGATCGTCTCCCACGCGACCGGCAGGCGGCTGACCCGGGAGGCGGCGGGCCTGCCGACGCCGCCCGAGCGGATCGTGCACCTCGGCCTCGGGGCGTTCCACCGCGCGCATCAGGCCTGGTACACCGCGCATGCGTCCGACGCCGCCGACTGGGGCATCGTGGCCTTCACCGGTCGCAGCCGCGATCTCGCCGATCGGCTCACAGCGCAGGACGGCCTGTACACGCTCGTCGAGCGTGGTGCCGAGGGCGACCGGTTCGAGGTCGTGCCGAGCATCGTCCGGGTCGAGGCGGGCGACGACGTGCCCGCGTTCACCGCGGCCGTCGCCGACCCGATGACGGCGATCCTCACGCTCACGATCACCGAGGCAGGCTACCGGCTCGCCGCCGACGGCACGCCGAACCTGGCGGATCCTGCAGTGGCGTCCGACGTCGCGCTCCTCCGGCCGGCCTTCGGGGCCCTCGCGGAGGCGGGCGCGATGCAGGCAGAGGTGGAGGCGCACCCGGCGACCGCACTCGGCCGGATCCTGTTCGCACTCGATGCTCGTCGCCGCGGCGGGGCCGGACCGATCGCACTCGTCTCGTGCGACAACCTTCCCGACAACGGCGGGCTGCTGCGGCGCGCGCTGGCGGAGCTCGCGGGCCTGGTCTCGTCGGAGCTGGGGAGTTGGTTCGCGGAGTCGGTCGCCGTCGTCTCGACGTCGGTCGACCGGATCACTCCGGCGATCGACGTCGAGTCCGAGTCGGCTCCCGTCACCGAGGCGAGCGGATGGCGCGACGCCGCGCCCGTCGTGACCGAGCCGTTCTCGGACTGGGTGCTCTCGGGAGCGTTCCCCGCGGGTCGCCCGGAGTGGGAAGCAGCCGGTGCCCGGTTCGTCGACGACCTCGAGCCGTGGGAGAACCGCAAACTCTGGATGCTGAACGGCGCCCACACGGTGCTCGCCGCGTTCGGGCAAACACGCGGGCACGCACTCGTGAGCACCGCCATCGAGGACCAGGCCTGTCGCCGCCTTGTCGAGGCGCTCTGGGACGATGACGCGCGCCAACTGCCCGGCCTCGATCTCGCCGAGTATCGGGCCTCCCTGCTCGAACGCTTCCGCAACCCCAGGATCGAGCACCGCCTGTCGCAGATCGCCCAGGACTCGACCACCAAGGTGCGGCTCCGCATCGTCCCCGTCGCGCTCGGCGAACGCGCCGCCGGGCGATCGGCGGGCGGATGCGCCTCCGCGATCGCAGCCTGGATGCTCGGCGTCGGCCAGGGGTTCGCGCCGACCCCGCGCGGCCTCGAGGCGGCCGCGATCGCGTCGCTCGAGGCATCCGCCCGTCATGCCCTGCTCTGCGCGCTGGACGAGCGGCTGGCCGCCGACGAGCCGTTCGCGGCACGCGTGGCATCCGAGTTCGCCGTGCTCGAGCCGTCCTGAGCGCGCGCGCATCCCTCCATCGTCGAACCACGACCACCCACGGAAAGAGCACCATGATCATCGACAAGGCTGAGGTCATCGTGACCAGCCCCGACCGCAACTTCGTCACGCTGAAGCTGACGACCGACGACGGGCTCACGGGGCTCGGGGATGCGACCCTGAACGGGCGCGAGCTCGCCGTGGTCGCGTACCTGACCGAGCATGTCGTGCCGCTGCTGATCGGCGCGGATGCCGGGAGGATCGAGGACACGTGGCAGTTCCTGTACCGGTCGGCGTACTGGCGTCGCGGGCCGGTCACGATGGCCGCGATCGCGGCGGTCGACATGGCGCTCTGGGACATCAAGGGCAAGGCGGCCGGGATGCCCGTGTACCAGCTGCTCGGCGGGGCGTCCCGGAACGGCCTGATGGCCTACGGGCACGCATCGGGCAAGGAGCTGCCCGAACTCTTCGACTCGATCCGCTCCCACCAGGAGCAGGGATACAAGGCGATCCGGGTGCAGACCGGCGTACCGACCCTCAAGGCGATCTACGGCATCGCAGCACAGGGCGCCGAGGTCGGCGACGCATCCGTTCGCTACGACCACGAACCCGCACGCCGCGGAGCGAAGCCGGTCGAGGAGGATTGGGACACGCGTGCCTACCTGAACCACCTGCCCGGCGTGTTCGAAGCGGTGCGCAACGAGTTCGGGCCCGATCTGCCACTGTTGCACGACGGGCATCACCGGATGACGCCGATCCAGGCCGCCCGCCTCGGCAAGGACCTCGAGCCGTACGACCTGTTCTGGCTCGAGGATTGCACGCCGGCCGAGAACCAGGAGGCCCTGCGCTTGGTGCGCCAGCACACCACGACACCGCTCGCGATCGGCGAGATCTTCAACACGGTCTGGGACTTCAAGGACATCATCCGCGACCAGCTCATCGACTACGTGCGCGGCGCGGTCACGCACATGGGCGGCATCTCACCGCTGAAGAAGACGCTGGACTACGCGGCGATGTACCAGATCAAGTCGGGCATGCACGGTCCGACCGACATCAGCCCGGTCGGGATGGCGGCCGCCATGCACCTCGGACTGTCGATCCACAACTTCGGCATCCAGGAGTACATGCGCCACGGTGCGAAGACCGACCGGGTCTTCGAGCAGTCCTTCACCTGGACCGACGGCTACCTCCACCCCGGCGACAAGCCCGGACTCGGCGTCGAGCTCGACGTCGATGAGGCGGGCACGTACCCGTACGAACAGGCCTACCTTCCCTACAACCGACTCCTCGACGGCACCGTCCACGACTGGTGAGCGGGCGCGCGGCGCGCTTGCCCTCGCGAGCCTCCGCCCGCTACGCGGACGCGGACTCGGGCGCTGCGGCGGGCTCTTCCTCCGGGATGCCCAAGCCGCGGGAGAACACGCTGTGGCGGAGCTGCGTCTGCATCGCGGCGACGATGTCCGCGACATCCACGTCGGCGAGCTCTGCGGGCTTCCATTCCGGGACCTCGTCCTGGTGCAGCGTCTCGGTGTTCTGCGCCACGAGCGCCTGCACGCCCGTGAACAGGTCGGGCTGCGTGGTGAACCAGCGGGCGAGTCGCAGTTCGCGCTCGAGCGCGTCGCGCAGGGTCTCGCTGTCGCTTGCGGCGCGCACCGATCGAAGGGTCGCGACCAGGGCCGTGGGTGAGAGTCGCAGCAGCGCGTCGGCAGCGGATGCCGCGTTCGACGCCGCGTCGGGATCGTTCGAGTCCGCGGCGGCGAGTCCTTCGACGACGTCGCCGTTCGAGAACGCCCAGAGCCGCTCGAGGATCGCCTCGACCGTGTCGGCCGAGTAGCAGGCGTCGATCCAGTCGCGACGCGCGAGCACTGCGGAGGGGCCGGCCTCCGTGGCGAAGCGTCGAGCCTTCTCGTCGGGGGAGGCCGCGTCGTCGGCGTCCAGGAGCGCCGCCGTGAGGTCGCCGACCCGCTCCGCCGGAACCATCACGTCGGCGAAGCCGAGCTCGATCGCGTCCGCGGGGCTGAGGTCGACGGAGTTCAGCGCGAGGTAGGTGCCGATCTCCCCGGGAGTCCGCGCAAGTCGCCAGCTGGCCCCGCCGTCGGGCACGAATCCGTACCCGGTCTCGGGCTGGCCGAGCTTCACCCGATCGGTCACCACCCGCGTGGACACGTGCCCTGCGAGCGAGATGCCGCTGCCCATCGTCATGCCGTGCATGATCGAGATGATCGGCTTCGGGTATTCGGCGAGCTTGGCGATCAGTCGGTACTCGTTGCGGAAGAACACGGATCCGATCGTCATGCCCTCGGCGGCCCGCGCCAGGATCTCGCGGAAGTCGCCACCGGCGCAGAAGCCGTAGTCGCCGGTGCCGTCGAGCAGGATCGCGGTGACGGCCTCGTCGTCGGCCCACGCGTCGAGCGCCTCGGTGAGGCCGCGCATCATCTCGAGGTCGATCGCGTTGATCGAGTCGGGACGGTTGAGCGACAGGTGGCCGAGGTTGCCGGCGACAACGGCGTTCACAGAGGGATGCACCACCCAACGGTAGCGGGCCGGGGCGCCAGGGAGAGAATCGTGCGATGCCGGAGCCGAGGGGCTTGACATCGACCGGCTGTCCACCCAGCCGATCCCGACGCCCGCCATAGGAGATTCGAGCCGAATATGGTTTGCTGGCGGGTGGGGGAGCACCGGCAGCGCACCATGCACCCGGCAGTGCGCGAGGGCGATGCACCTCGGTGGTACCCGAAGGAGCATCATGCGGCACGGTTCATTGCGCAGGTTCGTCGCGGCCTTGGGCGTCCTCGCCGTCGCGGGCGGTTCAGCGCTCGGCGTCGCGGCATCGTCCGCCACGGCTGAGCCGGTATCATCCGTCACCCTGCCCGCAGTCGCGCCGGCGGCCCTGCCGGCCGGCCTGATCGGCGTCAACCCGTTCACGCTCGCGGGCGGCTTCACCGTCTACGCGAAGGACGACGCGGTCCTCGGCAACACGGAGTTCGAGGGCAGCATCGCGGTCGGCGACCAGCTCCGGGTCACGCAGACGGCCGGATACCAGTTCGCCCATGTCATCGCGGGAACCGGGAGCTACGTCCTCCCGACGATCGACTCGGACCCGACGCGGGTGCTGGCGGGCTCCTACGATCCCGACCCTGCCACGAACTCCGGTCGGGTCGAGATCACGAATGCGGGGGCGACGCAACCGTCCCAGTTCGGCGACCTGAAGATCGTCGACCGAACGACTCCCTTCGTCACCTTCACCCGTGCGTCGTGGCTTCGATACGCGCTGGAGCAGGGCACCGACACCCCGCCGCTCATCGATGCGCGCGACCAGGTCCACCCCGCGGATTCCGTCCCCCCGACGAGCGCCGACGGCGACGGCAGCATCTACACGTACGCGACGGGCGAGGACACGGCCTCGATCGTGGCGAGCTACGTGGAGGCGAACGCCCAGGCGGACGAGGGTGAGATCGACCAGTGCCTCATCGATGTCGTCGATCCTGACAACCTGATCGGATACCCGGTCGAGATCGCCGAGGATGCGGGCGACCGGGTCGTGCTCGGGACGCTCTCGCCCGACCAGCCGAACGTCGTCCAGTACGCCGACATCGAGGGCGCCCGACTCCTGCAGTTCTCCGATGGCACCCCGGGTCCGGCCAATCCGCTCGTCATCCACGTCGAACCCGGTACGACGTCGATCCTCCCGCCCTCCATCGACCCCGAGGGCACCTACTCGCCGTACGTCATCTGGGACCTCTCCCAGGTCAGCGGCTCGGTCACGATCGCCACCGACGGCCGGGGCGACGGTTCCATCTACGCACCGAACGCCGACCTGAGCATCACCGCGCAGCCCTGGGACGGCCAGATCATCGCGAACTCCGTGGACATCACGGGCGGCGAGGTGCACTCGTACCTCTTCGCGGGCGCGCTGCCGTGCGCGGCCCCCGTCGACGCCGGGAACTTCTCGGTGGCGAAGGCGCTGAGCGGCGTCGAGGCCGGCGGGCTCGCGCCGGGCACCGTCTTCGAGGTGGGGTATCTCGCCCTCGAACCTGACGGGACGATCTCGACGGGCATCCTGGCACTCGACCCCGACGGCACCCCCGTCTCGCCCGAAGCCGACTTCCCGTTCGGCACCAGCATCGCGGTGTTCGAGATCCAGCCGGACGATGCGCTCCTTCCCCCCGAACTCGCCTGGAGCGACGTCTCCTGGGACGGCGAGACGGTCTTCACCATCGATTCCACGCATCCGACCGTCAGCCTCGTGGTCACCGACACCGCGGCACCGATCCCGGCCGGATTCAGCGTCACGAAGACGTTGGCCGGCTCAGGGGCCACGGCCGTACCCTCCGGCGAGGAGTTCACGCTCGAGTACGAGGTCGACGGCGGTGCACCGAACGAACTCGTCGTGACGCCGGGGGAAACCGCCGTCGTCGACGACCTGGCGGCCGGCGATGTCGTGACGATCACCGAGGTCGGCCTCCCCGAGGTCGACGGCATCGCGTGGGGGACCCCGACCTGGACGATCGACGGTGAGCCGCTCACTCCCGACGCGAGCGGCGCCGTCGAGTTCACCCTCGTCGGCGGCGAGACGATCGCGCTCGACCTCGTCAACCAGGCCGAGGCCGTCGGTTGGATCTCGGTCTCGAAGACCGTCATCGGCGATGGCATCGGCGCGCTTCCCGATGATCTCGAGTTCCCGCTCGTCTACACGCTCGACGGCGGGCCCGAAGAGACCGTGGTGGTTCCGGCCGATGAGGTGATCACCTTCGACGAGCTGCCCGCCGGCACCGTCGTGACGGTTCGCGAGGGGGAGCTGCCCGAGATCCCCGGTGTCGAGTGGGGGACTCCCGGCTGGACGATCGACGGCGTGCCGCAGACGCCCGATGCCGAGGGCGACATCACGTTCGTCGTCCAGCCCGGCGCGACCGTCGCGCTGTCGCTCGTCAACACCGCGAACGGCATCGGCTCGCTCTCATTCGTCAAGACGGTCAGTGGGGCAGCGTCCGACCTCGTTCCCCCAGACACGACCTACCCCATCGAGTACCGCGTCTCCGAAGGGCCGATCCAGACGGCCGACGTGGTGGCCGGAGAGGTGTTCGAGGCATCCGATTTCCCGACCGGAGTCGACGTCTCGGTCCGGGAAGCCGCGCTGCCGGAGGTCCCCGGCGTGCAGTGGGGCGAGCCCCAGTGGAGCATCGACGGCACACCGGTGGCCCCCGACGACGACGGCTGGGTGTCGTTCATGTCGGCGACGGGCACGACGGTCGCCCTCTCGCTCGAGAACATCGCGCAACTCGCGCCCGGCGGCTTCACCGTGACGAAGTCGGTCGCCGGCGATGGCGCGTCGGCCGTCCCGCCCGAGACGACGTTCACGATCGGATATCGCGTCGATGACCAGCCGGAGCAGATGCTCGAGCTGCGGGCGGGCGAGGCCGCGACGGTATCCGACCTTCCGCCGGGGGCCGTCGTCACGTTCGCCGAGCCCGTGATCCCCGAGGTGCCCGGCGTGACGTGGGGTGAGCCGGTCTGGCAGGTCGACGGGGTCGAGGTGAGCGAGCCGAGCGTCACGATCGGCGCGGGCCGCGTCGTGTCCGTCGCCCTCGTCAACACGGCGGACTCGGCGGCAGGGGTGAGCGTGCTGCCGTCAGCCGGAGCCGACACCGGTCTTCCCCTGACGGCCGCCGTGATCCTCGCCCTGCTCGGAGCGGGTGTGCTGGTGGTCGCGTCGAGACGACGCACGGCGCGACCGTAGGGCGCTGAGGCGAAGGCCCGGCCCGCCCCGTGGGGTACAGTTTTCACGGTCGTCGGGACGCTCGTGATGCCAGGCCGGCAGCACGCGGCCCGACGTTCCGCTGCGCACCGTCGCGCTCCATGACCGCATTTGCCGACTCCGCCGAGCCGGCCGACAGGAGCTCCACGTGGCCACCCTCCGACATCCAGAGACCCAGGCGCGCGAACGACGGACGACCTCCGCCCGGCGTCGACCCTCGGGTGGGGTTGTTCTCGTCCTTCGTGATGGCGGTCACCATCGCCTTCCTCGGTGGGCGGCCCGCGATGATCACGGCCGCCACCGGGGCGGTCGCGCTGGTCATCGCGCCGGTGGCGCGTGAACTCGGCATGGACTACCTCATCGCCACGGTCATCCTCGCCGGGATCTTCCAGCTCGTCATGGGCCTCCTCGGCGTCGCGAGGCTGATGCGCTTCATCCCGCGAAGCGTCATGGTGGGCTTCGTCAACGCCCTCGCGATCCTCATCTTCACGGCACAGCTGCCTCAGCTGATCGACGTGCCCTGGGCGGTCTATCCGCTCGTGGCCGCCGGCATCCTGATCCTCGTGTTCCTCCCCAAGTTGACGCGCGTGGTCCCGGCGCCGCTCGTCGCGATCGTCCTCATCACGTCCGCGGTCCTCATCACGGGGGTGCACGTCCCGACGGTCGGCGACCAGGGCGACCTGCCCGAGAGCCTGCCCGAACTGTTCATCCCGAATGTGCCCCTGACGTGGGCGACCTTCGCCACCATCGCGCCGTACGCCCTCGCCATGGCGCTCGTAGGGCTCCTCGAGTCGCTCATGACGGCCATGCTCGTCGACGAGGTGACCGAGACCCCCTCGCCGAAGACCCGGGAGGCGCTCGGGCAGGGTGCGGCGAACGTGCTCTCCGGACTCTTCGGCGGCATGGGCGGCTGCGCGATGATCGGCCAGACGATGATCAACGTGAAGGTCTCCGGTGCCCGCACGCGCATCTCCACGTTCCTGGCCGGTGTCTTCCTCCTCGTTCTCGTCCTCGTGTTCGGGGACCTCGTCGCCGTCATCCCGATGGCGGCCCTCGTCGCCGTGATGGTCATGGTGTGCGTCGCGACCTTCGACTGGCACTCGATCCGCTGGTCGACGCTCAGGCGGATGCCGAGGAGCGAGACCGCGGTCATGGTCGCGACCGTCGTGGTCGTCGTGCTGACGCACAACCTGGCGATCGGCGTCCTCGTCGGGGTCCTCGTCGCGCTCGTCGCGTTCGCGCGCCGCGTCGCCGAGTTCGCCGGTGTCGTGCGGACCATCGACACGGAAGGCGGAGTGCCGACGGCGAACTACGCCGTGGAGGGCGAGCTCTTCTTCGCGTCGTCCAACGACCTCTCGACTCGGTTCCAGGTCGCGGATGACCCCGATCGCGTCGTGATCGACATGTCGAAGTCGCACATCTGGGATGCGTCGACGGTCGCCGTGCTCGATGCGGTCATCGTCGCGTACGCCCGCCATGGCAAGCACGTGGACATCGTGGGGCTGAACGACCCGAGCGCGGCCATGCACGCGCGGCTCGCCGGGAACCTCGGCGCAGGAGGCTGACTCGCCGCCCGCGGCGTGTCCTGCCGTCGTCTGCAACGGCCGGTCGGCGGTCCGGGAGGGCAGGTCGTCCACCCGGACGACGAAGCGCCGGGTGCGGGCACCCGGCGCTTCGTGATGGAGGGCGGCGACTACTTCGTCGCGACCTCGGAGCCCTTGACGAGCTGTCCGCCGGCGAGGCCCGAGAGGATCGAACTGATGTCGAGTCCGGTGAGGGACTTCACGACCTCGGTGCCCTCGCCGAGCACCTGCCCGACGGTCTTCGTGACGGCGCTCGCGCCGTCGGTCGAGACGACGGTGAGCTTGTCGATGTTGGAGATGGGCTCCGCCGCGGCGCGCACGATCTCGGGCAGCCGCGAAATGATCTCCTGCGCGAGGGCGGCCTCACCGTACTTCTGGAGCGCCAGGGCCTTGGCATCGGTGGCGGATGCCTCGGCGAGGCCCTCAGCCTCGATCGCGGACGCGCGTGCGTCGCCCTCGGCGCGGACACCGGCCGCGAGGGCGACCTTGCGGTCGCGCTCGGCCTCACCGGCGAAACGAACCGACGTGGCCGCCGCTTCGGCATCCTGCACGGCGGCGACCTTGTTCGCCTCGGCGATCTTCGTGCGCTTGAAGGCCTCGGCCTCGGTACTGGCGTTCGCGGCGTCTCGCTTCGCCGTGGCGCGTTGCACCTCGGCGTAGGCCTCGGCCTCGGCGGGCTTGCGGATCTCGATGTCGAGGCGCTCCTGCGTCACGAGCGCCTGCTCCTGGAGGGCGTCGCGCTCCTGCACGGCGACGAGCTTGTCCTGTTCGGCCGTTGCGAGTTGGCCGGCGGCCTGCGCCTCGGCGTTCGCCCGGTCGGTCTCGGCCTTGATGCCGGCCTGCTTGAGGCTCAGCGCCTTCTGGCGCTCGGCGATCTGCTCGGCGGCGTCGATGCGCGCGAACTCGCTCGCGCGAGCCGCCTCGGCCTCACTCACCTCGGCGACCTGGCGGGCGCGGGCGGCCTCGGCGCGACCGAGGTTCGCGAGGTAGTCGCTTCCGGGGGTGGAGATGTCCGAGATGTTCAGCAGGTCGACCTGCAGGCCCTGCTCGACCAGGTCGGTCTTGGTCTCGGCGACGACCCGGTCTGACAGGCTCTTGCGGTCCGAGATGATCTGCTCGATGGTCATGTCGCCCACGATCGAGCGGAGGGAGCCTTCGAGGGACTCCTTGATGATCTCGGTGAGCAGTTCCTGCTGCGAGAGGAATCGTTGTGCGGCCCGGCGGACGCCGTCCTCGGTTCCGCTGACCTTGAAGTTGATCGACGCCTTGATGGCGATCTTGATGCGGTGCTTGTCGACGCCCTCGACGGTGATGCCGATCTGACGCTGCTCGAGCGAGATCGAGAAGCCCTGTTGCAGGATCGGCCAGACGAACGTGCGGCCGCCGATCACGACGCGCTGCCCCGACGAGGTGTCGGCGGCCCGCCTCCCGGCACCGCGGCCGACGATCACGAGCGCCTCGTTGGGCGGCACGCGGCGGATGCGGCGCGCGATGAAGACCAGCAGGGAGAGGAGGGCGACGGCGATCGCGAGGATCGAGATCACCTGGATCATGGTCGTGTCCAGCACGGTGGGGCCTTTCGGGTGGGGTGGTGGGGGTCGGGCTTCGGGGATCCCGCGGGCGAGTTCGACGGGTGCCGGTGGTCGAGCGGATCCGGGCGGGTCAGCCCGGAATGACCTTCACGCGACTGCCGAGGTGCTCGATCACGGTGACGCGGGAACCCTCGCCGATGGGCTCGTCGGAGTAGGCAAGCCGCCGTTCGATCTCGCCGGGCCCCTCGAGGCTGACCTCGCCGCCCGCGGTGGTGATCCGCGAGCGGGCGACGCCGGAGAGTCCGACGGCGGAGGCCGGCACGCCGTCGGACGAGTTCGTGAGGTTGCGGACGGCGAGCGCGGAGAGTGCGTAGGCCACCACCCCGAGCACGATCGCGAGGACGTAGGCCCAGATGAGGTCGAGCCCGGTGGTCGTGATCAGGGCGCCGGATGCGCCGAACACGACGAGCCCCACCGAGAGCGCGGTTCCGGAGATGGCGCCGTCGCCGATGTCGAAGTGATCGAGGATGTCCCCGAGGACCAGCGAGATGACGAGCAACACGAGGCCGAGACCGCCGACGATGAGGAACGGGAGGAGCATCCACAGGCCTTTCTGCGCACCGGAGAATCGCGCAGGACAGGGCGCGGGTCGAGCAACTCTATCGGGATGCGGGGCGGCCGCGGAGCGGTTCTCCACATCGCTCGACGCAGGTGGTCACGACACCGCGGGTGCCGCCACCGTGATCGCCTCGACGGCGGCGTGGCCCCGCAGGACGCGCATGCGGTCGACGACCGCGTCGACGACGGCCGGAGTGAGCGATCGGCACACGATGCTGTTCGAGCCGAGGGATTCCAGGCCGCCCGCCCGGATTCGGATGACCTCCCAGCCGACCTCGTTGAGCGCCTCGTCCTTCTCGAGGTCTGAAGCCTCCTTGAGCCCGAGGTGGGCGCGACGGGAGCGACCGGGATCGTCGTACTCGACGGCGATGCGCAACTGGGGAACGATGACGTCGGGCCAGACCTCTCGTCGACCGAAGAACGTGCGTGCGATGTGCACGGCGTTCACGCGGTGGTGGAGGCGGATGCGCTCCGCGAGCAGAGTGCGCAACCGTTGCTCGGTCATCGACGTGGCGGTGCGCAGACCGGGCTTCATGAAGGGGAGACCCGCCTCGCGGAGGGCCGCCGGGGCGACGGCGCCGGCTCGGCACTTCGCGCAGCCGGTTCCGGTGAGCACGTCGCTCACGGTGGCCTCGTACCGGTCGTGTCCGCGGGAGCAGCGCCAGTGGTACGACGTGCCGATGCGCGTCTCGGCGGCGAGTGCCGATCGCTGGCCGGGTGCGACCTTGCGGAGGAGTTCGGCCCGCGTGCGATGCGTCTCGTCGATGAGCATGCACAGCGGACACGCCCGGCGAAGGCTCAGGACGCCCGGGTCGTCGGGCGCGGCGCCGTGTCCGCACCGGAAGCTCACTGCGACCATCGTCGTCTCCTCTGCTCGGGCATGCCTGGATCCTGCCCGCGCCCACTGACATCCGCGTGTCGGTGCCACCCGCGAGAATGAGGACGTGCAGATCGCCGTGGGCGTCGGCGACGACGGTCGCGTGGAGTTCCTCGACGTCGCGTCGCCCGAGGAGCCGCTGTCGCGCTGCGCTGTCGGGTCGGCGGCGGCCACGTTCGACCGGCTCGAGGCCGAGTACGGTCCACGCTGGGTCTGGGTCGACACGCGGCGCTGGTATCCGTCGCTCCTTGAGCAGGGCGTTCGGCTCGGGCGGTGCCACGACCTGCGGCTGGCGGGCGCGATCCTCGAGCACTCGACGCTGACGGCCGACGTGCGGGCCCGGGCCGGCGAGGCGCCGCCCGCCTGGCTGCCGCCGGGGCCCACCGAAGCCGGCGAGGCCGCTCCGCTCCCGGCGCCCTCTGCCCACGAGACCCTCTTCGAGCTCGAGGAGTTCGCCTCGGGCGGCGATCCCGGCTCCACCGGGCGACCGACCGCCCCGAGGCGGGGCCCAGGGGGAGTCCCGGAACCCGTCCGAGGTCGGTCGCCGTCAGCGGCATCCGTCGCCGGCGAGCTCGGCAGGCAGGAGCGCCTGGTCGAGGGGAGCACCTCGCCCGCGGCGCTGCGGTTGCTCCTGGCCGCCGAGTCGGCAGGTGCCCTCATCGGCGCCGAGATGCGGGCCGCCGGGTTGCCCTGGAGTCGCGAGGTGCACGAGGCGGTGCTCGAGGCCGAACTCGGTTCGCGTCCCGCGCCCGGGCGCAAGCCCGCCCGCATGGAGGAGGTCGCGACGGTCGTGCGATCGGAGCTCGGCGCCCCGGCGCTCAACCTCGACTCGCAGGTCGACGTGCTCCGCGCCCTGCGTGCGGCCGGGGTGGCGACGTCGTCGACCTCGAGGTGGGAACTCCGCGAGCACGAGCACCCGGCCATCGAGCCCCTCATCGCCTACAAGAAGCTCGCCCGACTGCTCAGCGCCAACGCCTGGACCTGGCTCGACGAGTGGGTCCGCGACGGACGCTTCCGTCCCGAGTACGTGCCGGGCGGCACCGCGACCGGCCGCTGGGCGACCTCCGGGGGCGGTGCGTTGCAGCTGCCGAAACTGGTCCGCAGCGCGGTGGTCGCCGATCCCGGTTGGACCCTCGTCGTCGCCGATGCGGCACAGCTCGAGCCCCGCGTGCTCACCGGCATGGCCCACGACGAGGCGATGGAGCGCGCCGGCCACGGTCGCGATCTCTACCGGGGTCTCGTCGACGCGGGCGTGGTCGCGACGCGCGATGAGGCCAAGATCGCGATCCTCGGGGCGATGTACGGCGCGACCACGGGCGACAGCGGGCGTCTCGTCCCGCGACTGTCGCGCGCGTTCCCGAAGGCGATGCGACTCGTCGACCGTGCGGCGCTCGACGGTGAGCGCGGCATGCCGGTCACCACGCTCCTCGGCCGCTCCTCTCCGGTGCCGCCGCCCGAGTGGCGGGAGACCCAGTCGCGGGCGAGCCAACCCGAGGCCACCGCGGTCGACGAGCGCCGGGCGCGATCTGCGGCCCGCGACTGGGGGCGGTTCACGCGGAACTTCGTCGTCCAGGGCAGCGCGGCCGAGTGGGCGCTCTGCTGGATGGCCGATCTGCGGGCGACGCTTCATCGGCTCGGCGCGGATCACGCCGGCGAGCTCGAGCCGGCCGCCGCATCCGGACCGGTGTTCGCGACCGAGCCGCACCTCGTCTACTTCCTGCACGACGAGATCATCGTGCACACCCCGAAACTGCTCGCCGATGCCGTGGCAGAGGCGGTGCGAGACTCGGCCGTGAGGGCGGGCCGGCTGCTGTTCGGCGAGTTCCCGATCCGGTTCCCGCTCGACCTCGCGGTGGTCGACAGCTATGGAGCCGTCGAGCCCTGAGCGATGAGATCCGCGGATGCCGCGGGGCCGGCGCTCCCGCCCGGTCGACGTCCTCGCCGCGGGCGCTCCGTACTCGGCTCGAATCCGAGCCCGCTCGCGCGGCGGGCGCCCTCGAGCCAGTTGATCGCGCTCTCGGCGCGGGCCATCTCCGCGGCCGCACCGAGCACCGCGAGACGCGCGGGCGGGGCATCCGCTGCGTGCGCGGCGTCGGCGCGGATGGCGGAATCGTCGCGACGCGCGGTCCAGCGCGCGAGTTCCGCATCGATGACGGTCGTCGCGTCGAAGCGCGGGAGCGAGGACGCGATCAGCACGCGATCGACGGTCTCGTCCCACGGGTCCGCGCCCGCGGCATCCGCGCCGTCCAGCCACCGTGCCGATGCCGTCCTGCCCGCGGCGGTCAGTCGGTGCAGGGGCAGGCCGTCGGCCGTGTTGCCGGCCGGTTCGATGAGGCCCTGCTTGGTGAGGCGGTCGAGGGTGGCGTAGGTCTGGCCCACGTTGACCGACCGACGGCCGCCGGTGCGCTCGGCGAGGCCGCCGTGCAGGGCGAACCCGTAGGCGGGCCCCATCGTGAGCAGGACGAGGAGCGAGTCGCGAACGGCCACTGGGGCTCCTTCGAATCGGGAAACCGGAACTCTTCACCGAGCATAGTGTTCTTCCGCGGGATGCCGGGATCCTCGCCGTGGTGCGGCGAACCTTGTCAGACCGCCCGATCCGGGGCATAATCGCGGGAGACGGCTCGCCGTCCACAATCGAACACATCGCCAGCCGCAGTTCCGAGGTCGTAGGGGAAGACGCACCTCGAGAACGGAGACGGAGATGGCAGAGACGTTGTCGCGGGTCGTGCGCCCCGCGCAGGGAGTGCTGTTCGTGCACTCGGCACCGCGCGCGCTGTGCCCGCATGTCGAGTGGGCGGCCGGTCGCGCCCTCGGCACGGCGGTGAACTTCGACTGGACCGACCAGCCGGTCTATCGCGGCCTGATGCGCGCGGAGTTCCACTGGGAGGGCGACGCCGGGAGTGGGGCCCGCATCGCGTCGGCCCTGCGCGGCTGGGAGCAGTTGCGCTACGAGGTGAGCGAGGATCCGACCCCAGGCGCAGACGGCGCCCGCTGGATGCACACCCCCGAGCTCGGCGTCTACTTCGCCCAGACGGATGTCGCGGGCAACACGGTCATCGGCGAGGACCGCATCCGGTACGCCATGGAGGTCGCCGGTGCCGACCCCGTCGAGTTGCAGCGGGAGCTCAGGCTCGCGCTCGGGCAGGCGTGGGACGACGAACTCGAACCGTTCCGTCATGCGAGCGACTTCGCCCCGGTCGTCTGGTTGCACCAGGTGGGGTGAGCAGGGCCTCGGCCCGCGTGCTGGCGCCCCGCGCCGTCGGTGAGATGTTCCCGGCGGGCGCACGGACGAAACTCGCGGGCCGTCGACGAGAAGACCCCGGTGCCGAGATCGGCACCGGGGTCTTCGCCTGAGCGGATGCCGCGGCATCCGCTTCGGGGACTACGCCGACCGGAACACCGCGACGGCGTTGTGGCCGCCGAAGCCGAAGGAGTTCGAGATGGCCACCTGGGGTCCGTTGCCGAGCGGCTGGGCCTCACCCGAGACCCGCAGCGGGATGGCCGGGTCCTGCTCGGTGAGGTTGATCGTCGGCGGGGCGAGGCGGTCCTGCAGGGCGAGCACGGTGAAGACCGCCTCGAGTGCGCCGGTACCGCCCAGGAGGTGGCCGGTCGACGCCTTGGTCGCGGACACGGGGATCTCGTGCACCCGGTCGCCGAAGACGTTGCGCAGCGCCGTGTACTCGGCGATGTCGCCGACGGGCGTGCTCGTGGCGTGCGCGTTGATGTGCGTGACCTCGTCCGGCGCGGCGCCCGCCTGGGCGAGGGCATCGAGCACTGCGCGGCTCGCACCCCGTCCCTCGGGGTCGTTGGCCGTGATGTGGTACGAGTCGGCGCTCACGGCGCCGCCGGCCAGCTCGGCGTAGATGCGCGCACCGCGGGCGAGCGCGTGCTCCTCGGTCTCGATGACCAGGCTCGCGGCGCCCTCGCCCATGACGAAGCCGTCGCGGTCGACGCTGTAGGGACGCGAGGCGTGGGCCGGGTCGTCGTTGCGCCGGGAGAGGGCCTGCATCGAGGAGAACGACGCGAGGGTGATCGGGTGGATCGCGGACTCCGAGCCGCCGGCGATCACGACGTCGGCGAGCCCGAGCTGGAGGTGCTCGTAGGCGTTGGCGATGGATTCGGTGCTCGATGCGCAGGCGGAAGCGACCGTGCGTGCGAACGCACGCGCCTCGAAGTGCATCGAGATCGCCGCGGATGCCGCGTTCGGCATGAGCATCGGCACGGTCATGGGCAGCACGCGCCGGGGTCCGCGATCGCGCAGGGTGTCCCAGGCGTCGAGGAGGGTCCAGATGCCGCCGATGCCCGTGGCGTAGTCGACGCCGAGCCGCTCGGGGGCGACGGCGGGAGCGCCCGCGTCGGCCCAGGCCTCCATCGCGGAGATGAGGGCGAACTGGCTCGACGGGTCGAGTCGCTTGGCGACCGGACGCTCGAGCACCTCCTCGGGACGCACCTTCGCCTCGGCGGCGAAGTGGACGGGAAGGTCGTACGTGCCGACCCACTCGTGCTCGAGGGTGCGCGCGCCGGACTCGCCGGCGAGCAGGGCTTTCCAACTGTCACGGGCGGTGCCGCCGAGCGGCGAGGACGCGCCGATGCCCGTGATCACGATCTTCTTGGTCATACGAGAAACACTCCGATGGGAGGAACGATCGAGCTGATCGAGCGGGCCGGGCTACGCCGCGGCCCGCTCCACGCAGCGGCTAGGCCTGGGCCTTGACGATGAAGTCGACGGCGTCGCCGACGGTCTTGAGGTTCTTGACCTCTTCGTCGGGGATCTTGACGTCGAACTTCTCTTCGGCGTTGACCACGATGGTCATCATCGAGATCGAGTCGATGTCGAGGTCGTCGGTGAACGACTTGTCCAGCTCAACCGTGTCGGTCGCGATGCCGGTCTCGTCGTTGATGAGCTCGGCCAGGCCGGCAAGCACTTCTTCGGTGGACAATGCCATGGGTTCTTCTCCTTGATGGTGTCTCGTTTGACCGAGAGCCAGTCTAGATGGACAGGGGTCGGCGGTTCAGGGCAGAACCACCACTTGGGCGCCGAATACGAGGCCGGCGCCGAAGCCGATCTGGAGGGCGAGGCCCCCGGAAAGTTCAGGGTGCTCGTCGAGCAGTCGATGCGTCGCGAGCGGGATCGAGGCCGCGGACGTGTTGCCCGTCGTGGCAATGTCGCGCGCGATGACGACCGACTCCGGCAGCTTCAGCTGCTTGGCGAACTCGTCGATGATGCGCATGTTCGCCTGATGGGGGATGAAGGCCGCGAGGTCGGCGGCGGTCACGCCGGCGGCGTCGAGCGCCTGCTTGGCGACCTTCGCCATGTCCCAGACGGCCCAGCGGAAGACCGTCTGGCCCTCCTGGCGGAGGGTCGGCCACTCGGCGGCGCCGTCGCGGAACTCGGTGAGCGTGCCGTTCATGCCGACCGCGCCCGCCTTGGAGCCGTCGGAGCCCCAGATCGTGCGGGCGATGCCCGGGAAATCGCTGGGGCCGATGACGACGGCGCCCGCGCCGTCGCCGAGGAGGAAGGAGATGGAGCGGTCGGTCGGATCAACCACGTCGGAGAGCTTCTCGGCGCCGATGACGAGCGCGTAGTGGGCCACGCCCGTGCGGATGAGCGCATCGGCCTGCGCGACCGCGTAGGCGTATCCCGCGCAGGCGGCGTTCGTGTCGTAGGCCGCTGCCGGGCTCGCGCCGACGCGGTCGGCGACGACGGCGGACATCGAGGGGGTCTGCTGCACGTTCGAGATCGTCGCGACGATCACGAGGTCGATTAGCTCGGGGGCGACTCCCGACTTCTCGATCGCCTCGCGCGCGGCATCCGTGGCCAGGTCGAGCGCCGAGACGTCCGCACCCGCGCGGGTCCGGGTGATGATGCCCGTGCGCTGCTGGATCCACTCGTCGGAGGAGTCGATCGGGCCGATGAGGTCCTCGTTCGGCACGGCGTTCTCGCCTCGGGCGGCGCCGACCGCGTAGATGCGGGTGTAGGCGGGTCCGTGCGACTGCTGCAGGGTGGGCTTGGTCATGTTCGACATTCTCTCGTGGACGGGGCCGCGCCTCAGGCGGCCTGCTCGATGAGCTCGATCGCGGCCGGAAGGTCGTCGGGCGTCTTGACCGCGACCGTCGGCACGCCCTTCAGCGCGCGCTTCGCGAGGCCGACGAGCGCGCCGGCGGGCGCGAGTTCGATGATGCCCGTGACGCCGGCGTCGGCGAACGAGGTCATGCAGCGGTCCCATCGCACGGGCGAGGAGACCTGGCCGACCAGCAGGTCGACGAATGCTGCGCCGGATGCCACGGTGCTGCCGTCGCGGTTCGTCCAGAGCGTCTGCGCGGGGTCGGTGGGAGAGAGGGTCGCCGCGACCGACGCGAGATGCTCGACTGCGGGACGCATGTAGCGGGTGTGGAAGGCCCCGGCGACCTGCAGCGGGATCACGCGGGAGCCGGCGGGCGGCTCGGCCTTCAGGGCTTCGAGCGCGTCGCTGGCGCCCGCGACCACGATCTGGCCGCCGCCGTTGAAGTTCGCGGGTTCGAGGCCGAGGTCGTCGAGGCGCGCCAGCAGCGCGGTCTCGTCACCGCCGAGGACGGCGCTCATGCCCGTCGGGGTCTGTGCCGCGGCATCCGCCATCGCTCGTCCACGCTCGCCGACGAACCGCATGGCATCAGCGGCATCGAGCACGCCGGCACCTGCGGCCGCCGTGATCTCGCCCACGGAGTGGCCGGCGATGCCGCCAATGCGCTCGGCACGGCCGTCGTCGAGGAGGGCCTCGAGCGTGAGCAGGCCGGCTGCGACGATGAGCGGCTGGGCGATCGAGGTGTCGCGGATGGTGTCCGCATCGCTCTCGGTGCCGTGCAGGGAGAGGTCGACGCCGGCCGCCTCCGAGTAGGCCGCCAGACGCTCGGCCCGCGCGGGGTCGGGGATCCAGGGGGAGAGGAATCCGGGGGTCTGCGAGCCCTGACCAGGGCAGACGACGACGATCACGTCCCTAGTCTGCCAACGACCACGGCGCCATGTGTGTGCCGGTGCGACAAGCTCTCGCAGAAACCTTTGTGCGCGTCACACAGTGGCGTGTCGATCGAGCGGTTGCGCTCGGTCAGTTGGGCCGTCGGCGCGGAGCGTGTTCATGATCGCTCATCGAGCCGATGATGAGCGCGGACTGGAGGATGAGGGCCTCGCGCGCACCGGTCGCGTCCCAGCCGATCACGTCGGAAACCCGCTTCAGGCGGTAGCGCACGGTGTTCGGGTGCACGAAGAGCTCGCGCGCCGTTGCCTCGAGCGAGCGCCCGTTGTCGAGGTAGCTCCACAGCGTGGTCAGCAACTCGGTGGAGTGCGCCTGCAGCGGCCGGTAGATCCGGTGCACGAGGGTGGCCCGTGCGAGGGGATCGCCCGCGAGCGCGCGCTCGGGGAGCAAATCGTCGGCGTGCACGGGACGGGGTGCGTGGCGCCAGGAGCGGGCGACCGCGAAGCCGGCGAGGGCCGCCTTCGCGCTCTTCGAGGCGTCGACGAGGTTCGGCACCTCGTGACCCAGCACGAGGTGCCCCGGCCCGAAGTGGCCCTCGAGGGCCGTCGCGAACTCCATGAACGACATGGCGGGGGAGGTGCCGACCTCGTCGGGCTGGCGGCCGAGATGCTCCGACCTGCCGATGACGAGCACCAGCCGGTTGCCCTGCACGCCGATGAGCACGTCGGCCTGCATGTGCCGGGCGACGCGGCGGACGTGGTCGACGTCGAGCTGCTTGGGCGCCGTACCGACGAGCACCGCGACCTCGCCGTGCCCGTGCCAGCCGAGCGCCGCGATGCGGCTCGGCAGCTCGTCGTCGTACTCGCCCGAGAGGATCGAGTCCACGACCAGCGCCTCCAGGCGAGCGTCCCAGAGGCCGCGGGCCTCGGCCGCTCGCGCGTAGACGTCGGCCGCGGCGAAGGCGATCTCACGCGAGTAGAGCAGGATCGCCTCGCGCAGCGGTTCGCCGCCGTCCTTCACACGGTCCTCGACGACCTCGACCGTGACGCGGATGAGCTGGAGCGTCTGCTGCAGGCTCACCGATCGGAGCAGTTCGCGGGGCGCGGCGCCGAAGACGTCGGCCGCGATCCACGGTGTGGAACGAGGATCCTCGAACCACGCGATGAACGAGGAGATGCCGGCCTGCGCGACCAGCCCGACGGCGGAGCGACGGCTCGGGGGCATGTCCCCGTACCAGGGCAGCGTGTCCTCCAGGCGCTTCAGCGTCTGGGTCGACAGTTCACCCGCGATGGTTCGCAACCATGCGAGGGTCTCATCCTTGGTACGGGGCTTCGCCACCTCCGCTAGCTCTCGCCGCCGGCCGAGCCGGTCGTTCCGGCGCTCACGTCGTGCAGGCGGTACTTCTCGATCGCCTGGGCGGGCACCGAACGGTCGAGCTCGCCGCGCGCGACGAGCTGTTCGAGCGCACGGACCACGATCGACGGTCCGTCGATCTTGAAGAACCGTCGGGCTGCGGCGCGCGTGTCCGAGAAGCCGAAGTCGTCGGCTCCGAGGGTCGCGAAGTCACCGGGCACATAGGCGCGGATCTGGTCGGGCACGGCGTGCATGTAGTCGGACACGGCGACGAACGGACCCGTTGCGCCCGAGAGCTTCGACGTCACGTACGGCACGCGGGGCTCGGCATCGGGGTTCAGGAAGTTGTGCTCGTCGGCCGCGAGTCCGTCGCGCCGCAGCTCGGACCAGCTCGTGACCGACCAGACGTCCGCCGACACGCCCCAGTCGTTCGCGAGGAGCTGCTGTGCCTCGAGCGCCCACGGAACCGCGACGCCGGATGCCAGGAGCTGGGCCGTGGGACCGTTGCCGTTGCCGGCCGCGACCTTGTGGATGCCGCGGAGGATGCCGTCGACATCGGCGCCCTCGGGCTCGGCCGGCTGCACGATCGGCTCGTTGTACACCGTCAGGTAGTACATGACGTTCGGGTCGGAGTGCGAGCCGCCGTACATGCGCTCGAGTCCGGCGCGCATGATGTGGCCGATCTCGTAGCCGTAGGCGGGGTCGTAGCTGACCACGGCGGGGTTCGTCGACGCGAGGAGCGGCGAGTGGCCGTCGGCGTGCTGGAGTCCTTCGCCCGTCAGGGTCGTGCGACCCGCGGTCGCGCCGATGATGAAGCCGCGTGCCATCTGGTCGCCCGCTGCCCACATCGCGTCGCCGGTGCGCTGGAAGCCGAACATCGAGTAGAAGACGTACACCGGGATGAGGGGCTCGCCCTGCGTGGCGTACGAGGTGCCGATGTTGGTGAACGCCGCGAACGCGCCGGCCTCGTTGATGCCGACGTGCACGATCTGGCCCTGCGGGCTCTCCTTGTACGCCAGGAGCAGTTCGCGGTCGACCGAGGTGTAGTGCTGGCCGTTCGGGTTGTAGATCTTCGCGGTCGGGAAGAACGCGTCGATGCCGAAGGTGCGGGCCTCATCGGGGATGATCGGCACGATCCGGTGGCCGAAGTCCTTGGAGCGGATGAGGTCCTTCAGCAGTCGCACGAACGCCATGGTCGTGGCGATCTCCTGCGTTCCGGAGCCCTTCTTCGAGATCGCATACGCGGAGTCGTCGGGAAGGGAGATGGTGACCGGGTTGTTGCGACGCTCGGGAACGTAGCCGCCGAGCGCGCGACGTCGCTCCTGCAGGTACTGGATCGCCTCGTCGCCCTGTCCGGGGTGGTAGTACGGCGGCAGGTACGGGTTCTCCTCGAGCTGCGCATCCGCGATGGGGATGCGCATCTCGTCGCGGAAGGTCTTGAGGTTGTCGAGGGTCATCTTCTTCATCTGGTGGGTCGCGTTGCGCCCCTCGAAGGCCTTGCCGAGGCCGTAGCCCTTGATGGTCTTCGCCAGGATGACGGTGGGCTGGCCCTTGTGCTCGGTGGCCGCCTTGAACGCCGCGTAGATCTTGCGGTAGTCGTGGCCGCCGCGCTTGAGGCCCCACACCTCGTCGTCGCTGAGGTGCGACACGAGCTCGAGGGCACGCGGGTCGCGGCCGAAGAAGTTCTCGCGCACGTAGGCGCCCGACTCGGTCTTGTACGTCTGGTAGTCGCCGTCGGGCGTGACGTTCATGAGGTTGCGGAGCGCACCGTCGTGGTCGCGGGCGAGCAGGTCGTCCCACTCGCGGCCCCAGACGACCTTGATGACGTTCCAGCCGGCACCCCGGAAGAAGCTCTCGAGCTCCTGGATGATCTTGCCGTTGCCGCGCACCGGTCCGTCGAGGCGCTGGAGGTTGCAGTTGATGACGAAGTTGAGGTTGTCCAGGCCCTCGTTCGCGGCGACCTGGAGCTGGCCGCGGCTCTCGACCTCGTCCATCTCGCCGTCGCCGAGGAACGCCCAGACCTGCTGGTCGGATGCGTCCTTGATGCCGCGGTTGGTGAGGTAGCGGTTCAGCTGGGCCTGGTAGATCGCGTTGATCGGGCCGAGACCCATCGACACCGTCGGGAACTGCCAGAACTCCGGCATGAGGCGGGGGTGCGGGTAGGAGGACAGCCCGTGCGGGGCACGCGACTTCTCCTGGCGGAACCCGTCGAGGTCGGCGTCGCTGAGGCGGCCCTCGAGGAAGGCGCGGGCGTACATGCCGGGGGAGGCGTGGCCCTGGAAGAAGACCTGGTCGCCGCCGCCGGGGTGGTCCTGGCCGCGGAAGAAGTGGTTGAGGCCGACCTCGTAGAGCGAGGCGGCGCCGGCATACGTGGAGATGTGACCGCCGACGGCGATGTCCGGGCGCTGCGAGCGGTGCACGAGCACCGCGGCGTTCCAGCGCAGCCAGGCGCGGTAGCGGCGCTCGACGTCTTCATCGCCGGGGAATTCGGGCTCGTTCTCGGGCGCGATCGTGTTCAGGTAGTCCGTCGTGGGAACCATCGGCACGCCGAGGTGGAGCTCCTTCGAGCGCTTGAGCAGGCTCAGCATGATCTCGCGGCCACGCTGATGACCCTTCTGCGCGACGAGGGCGTCAAGGGACTCCGCCCACTCGGATGTCTCATCCGGGTCGGAGTCCAATGCCTCGACGGAGTAGGGGTCCTGGTCGTTGACAGTCACACTCGACCTCTCTCTTCTGCGGCTCGTGACCGCTGGGGTGTGGGGGTGCTCACGTCGAGGCGAACCGCCTCGCGGTCGCATGGCACCACGCCATCCTAGTGATTCTACGACCGTATCGCGGGGGCTAGGCTTGGCGCCGCACACCCCGCCCAGAGGAGAGTTGCGAGACGATGACGATCCTTCCCCATGGCACGCGAGCCCCTCGGTTCGAGCTGCAGGATCAGCACGGTCGCACGGTCGCGCTCGACGACTTCCGCGGGTCCGCTCCGGTCGTGCTCGTCTTCTTCCCGCTCGCGTTCTCCCGCACGTGCGAGGGCGAGCTCGCAGCCCTCCGCGACGCGTCCGACCTCTTCGCCGCGTTCGGCGCGCAGGTGCTCTGCGTCTCGGTCGACTCGAAGTTCGCGCTCCGCGCGTGGGCGGAGGAGCAGGGATACGCGTTCCCACTGCTGGCGGACTTCTGGCCGCACGGCGAGGTCGCGGCGGCATACGGCGCCTTCCTCGAGCAGCGCGGGCATGCGGCGCGCGCGACCTTCGTGATCGACGACGCCGGCACGATCAGGGCGAGCTTCGCGACCGGCCCGGGCGAATCCCGCAGCATCGCGCAGTACCGCCTCGCGCTCGAGGCCCTGCCGCAGGCCTGAGGTCGTCCCCGCGTGAACCGTGCGCGTCGCGGCATCCGGCACTCGGGGTAGCATGGCGATGCGTCGCACCGCGACGGGCCTTTAGCTCAGTTGGTAGAGCGCCACGTTTACACCGTGGATGTCGTCGGTTCGAGCCCGGCAGGGCCCACGAGTCGATGACCGGCCCGGCGCTAGGCTGGGCGCATGCCCGCTCTCCTGGACGTCCTCTCCACGATCGAGCGGCTCTGGCCCGCCGCGGGCGCGGAGGCCTGGGACTCCGTCGGCCTCGTCACGGGTCATCCGGATGCCGCGGTCCAGCGGGTCCTGCTCACCGTCGACGCCGTCGGCGAGACCGTCGACGAGGCACTCGACTGGAACGCCGATCTCGTCGTCGCGCATCATCCGCTGCTCCTCCGCGGCGTGACGACCGTCGCCGAAGACCGCTACAAGGGCTCGCTCCTCGCTCGGCTCATCCGTGGCGACTGCGCACTCGTCGCGGCGCACACGAACGCCGACGTCGTCGAGAGCGGGACCTCGGCGGTGCTCGCCGAGCGGCTCGGGCTCGTCGGATCCGTCCCCATCGTGGCGAGCAGCGGCCCGGGCGCCGACCTGGGGCACGGCCTCGGGCGGGTCGGGCGCCTCGCAGAGCCGACGACGCTCGGGCGTCTCGCGCGGCACCTCGCCGAGATCCTCCCCCCGACCGCCACGGGCGTGCGCGTGGCGGGCGGCTTCGACGACGTGGTCGAGACCGTCGCGCTGTGCGGGGGAGCGGGCGACTCCCTGCTCGGCGATCCGGCCGTGCGCGCGGCCGACGTCTACATCACCGCGGACCTCCGCCACCACCCCGTCTCCGAGTCGCGCGAGCAGTCGCGGCTGGGCGGCGGCCCCGCCCTCATCGACGTCTCGCACTGGGCCAGCGAATGGCTGTGGCTCGACGCCGCGGCTGCGCAGTTGGCGGCGGCCCATCCCGAGCTCGAGATCCGGGTCAGCGACCTGCGCACCGACCCCTGGGACTTCCAGGTCGTGCAATGATGACCATTCCCACCGCGAATCCCACAAGGAGCACCACGTGAAGGCCAGCCCAGCCGACCAGCAGCAACTTCTGCGCCTCCAGGCCGTCGACACGCGCCTCCAGCAGATCGCGCATCGGCTCGGGACCCTGCCGCAGACCGCTCCGATCGCCGAGCTCGCGTCGCGCGACACCGCGGTCCGCTCGCGCAGGGCCGAAGCGCTCGGCACCTTCGAGGACGCGCGCACCGAGCTGAAGCGCATCGAGTCGGATGTCGCGGTCGTCGAGGCGCGCATCGCACGCGATGCCGACCGACTGCAGCACACGTCCTCGACCAAGGACGTCGCCGCGCTCGAATCCGAGATCGTGTCGCTGAAGAAGCGGCTCTCAGACCTCGAGGACCAGGAGCTCGTCGTCATGGAGCGCGTCGAGGAGGCCGAGCGCGCGGTCGCCGCGATCGACGCGGAACGTGCCGTGATCGCCGAGGAGACGGCGGTGCTCGAGAGCGCCCGCGACGAGGCATCCGCGGGGCTCGTGGTGGAGCGCGACGGCGCCGAGCGGGACCGCGCCGTCGTGGCCGGCGAGGTTCCGGCCGAGCTCCTGGCGTACTTCGAGCAGCGCCGCACCCGCGGCGGCGGCATCGGCGCCGCGCTCCTGCGCCAGCGCACCTGCGGAGGGTGCACGATCACGCTCACCGGGTCCGACCTCGAGACCGTCCGCAAGGCCGCGCCCGACGAGGTGCTGCTCTGCCCCGAGTGCGACCGCATCCTCGTCCGCACCGAGGAATCCGGCATCTGAACGGGTCGACCGCGCCGTGCGGCGACCGGGCTCGGGCGGCGGGTCCTGCCAGCTTCGACCTGTAGGCTGCAACGGTGAGCGGGTCGGCAAGACGACCGCGTCATCCGAGCGATCGGGTGCCGAGGAACGTCCGGGCTCCGCAGGGCAGGACGGTGGGTAACGCCCACCCGGGGCAACCCGCGAGACAGTGCCACAGAAAGCAGACCGCCTCCCGCGCGAGCGGGCGGTAAGGGTGAAACGGTGGGGTAAGAGCCCACCAGCGGCCGCGGTGACGCGGCCGGCTCGGTAAACCTCGTCCGGAGCAAGGTCAGACAGGGAACGATGGGGCTGCCCGTCCCGTTCCCGGGTAGGCCGCTGGAGGGGCACGGCAACGTGTCTCCGAGAGAGATGGTCGTCCAGCCGGTGTCGCGCAAGCGCCCGGTGAACAGAACCCGGCGTATCAGCCGGCCCGCTCACACCTCGCGACGTCCGCGTTCCGCGCGGGCGCGGGCCGACGGTCAGTCCAAAGCGAGCGCCGCCGCGCCGATGATGCCCGCGTTGTTGCGGTGCACGGCCGGGACGATCGGGGTCTTCATGTCGAGTCGGGGCAGGAAGTGCTCCTGATGCTTGGAGACGCCGCCGCCGACCACGAAGAGGTCGGGGGAGAACAGGAACTCGACGTGCGCGTAGTAGCGCTGCAGTCGCTCCGACCACTGCTCCCAGCTGAGTTCCTCCCGCTCCATTGCGGAGTAGGCGGCCCGGTGCTCGGCGTCGTCGCCGTCGAGCTCCAGGTGGCCGAGCTCGGTGTTGGGGATGAGCACGCCGTCGTAGAGGAACGCCGACCCGATGCCCGTGCCGAGCGTGGTGAGGATGACGAGCCCGTCGACGTCCTTCGCCGCGCCGAAGCGCATCTCGGCGATGCCGGCGGCATCCGCGTCATTGACGAAGTGGATGTCACGACCGAGCGACTGCTCGAAGAGCTCCTCGGCGGGCAGCCCGATCCATTCGTCGGAGATGTTCGCGGCGGACAGCGTGCGCCCGCGCTTCACGATGGCCGGGAAGCAGACGCCGAGCACGAGGCCCTCGATGTCGCCGTCGCCGCCGATCGTCTCAAGCAGCTCGGTCGCAGCGGTCAGGATGTCGGCCGGCTTGCCGCCGTCGGGCGTCCGCACCTTGCGGCGCTCGCTGAGGAGTGCGCCGGTCGCGAGATCGACGATCGCCCCCTTGATTCCCGTGCCGCCGACGTCGATCCCGATCGCGTGCTGAGTCGCCATGCCGTCAGACTATCGCGGCGCAGGATGGCGATCTGCCTCGGGTGCTGGGCTCGGGCCCACGCTCAGGGAAGGGTGAGGATCTCGGCGCCGCGCTCGGTGACCACGAGCGTGTGCTCGAACTGGGCGGTGAGCGACCGGTCCCTGGTGACGACCGTCCAGTCGTCGGCCCAGAGGTCCCACTCGACCGAGCCGAGGGTGAGCATCGGCTCGATCGTGAAGATCATGCCGGGCTCCATGACGGTGTCGAACTGGGGCGCGTCGTAGTGGGGGATGATCAGCCCCGTGTGGAACGCCCGGCCCACGCCGTGCCCGGTGTAGTCGCGCACGACGCCGTAGCCGAAGCGCTTCGCGTAGGCCTCGATGGCCCGGCCGATCACGTTCACCTGCCGACCGGGAGCGACCGCGCGGATGCCGCGCGCGAGCGCCTCGCGCGTGCGCTCGACGAGCAGCGACGCCTCCTCCGACGCGTCGCCGACCAGGAACGTGTGGTTGAGGTCGCCGTGGTAGCCGTCGAGGTAGGCGGTGACGTCGATGTTCACGAGGTCGCCGTCGGCGAGCACGGTGTCGTCGGGGATCCCGTGGCAGATGACCTCGTTCACCGAGGTGCACGAGGACTTCGGGTATCCGCGATAGCCGAGCGTCGACGGATACGCGCCATGGCCGACGACGAACTCGTGCGCGATGCGATCGAGTTCATCGGTCGTCACGCCGGGACGGATCGCGGATGCGGCGGCCGCGATCGCCTGCGCGGCGATGCGTCCGGCGGCCCTGACCCGCTCGACCTCGTCGGGCGTGTACCGGTCCCCGGCGGTGTACGCCGCCGGCGCGGCCCGACCGACGTACTCGGGCCGGGCGATCGAATCGGGCACGGATCGCATCGGCGACAGGCGTCCGGCAATCAGGTGGCCAGCGGCATCCTTCGGCATAGGATCAGCCTATGGCCGAGGATATCGAGCACCGGTACTGGTACAACCTCAACACGGGCGAGGTCGAGCAGGGCTTCCAGTCGCCCTCCGTCGATCGCGTCGGTCCGTTCGACACGCGCGAGGAGGCCGGTCGTGCCCTCGAGATCCTTCGCGCGAACAGCGCGAAGTGGGCCGAGGAAGAGGCCGCCGAGGACTGAGTCCGCGGCTCCCGCTCACTCGTAGCTGTGCTCGGGGCTCGGGTAGGTGCCGTTCGCGACGTCGGTGCGCCACTCGGCCGCCGCTCGGCCGAGGATGCCGGCGAGGTCGGCGTACTGCTTCACGAACTTCGGCACACGCCCCGTGGTGAGCCCGGCCCAGTCGGTCCAGACGAGGAGTTGTCCGTCGGTGTGCGCGCCCGCGCCCACGCTGATCGTGGGGATCTCGAGCAGTTCGGTGACCTGCCGGGCGGCGTCGGACGGGACCATCTCGAGCACGACGGCGAACGCTCCGGCCTCCTCGACCGCCTTCGCGTCGGCGAGGAGCCGCTCGACGGCGTCGCCGCGGCCCTGGATGATGTGCCCGCCGAGGCCGTGCTCGCTCTGCGGCGTGTAGCCGATGTGCGCCATGACGGGGATGCCTGCCTGGACGATGCGGCGGATCTGCTCGGCGCTGCGCGTTCCGCCCTCGAGCTTGACCGCGTGCGCCCCGGTCTCCTTCATGAACCGGATGGCGGTGTGCAGGGCCTCCTCGGCGCCCACCTCGTACGACCCGAACGGCATGTCGGCGACGACGAACGCCCGCTTGACCGCCCCGGCGACGGCGCGGGTCAGCGGGATGAGCTCGTCGACCGTGACCGGGAGGGTCGTCTCGTAGCCGAACACGTTGTTGCCGGAGGAGTCGCCGACGAGGAGGAAGTCGATGCCCGCCTCGTCGAAGATGCGGGCCGTCAGCTGGTCGTAGCTCGTGAGGCCCGTGATCTTGATGCCGTCGCGCTTGGCGTTCTGGAAGTGACGCGTGCGGACCCGCCTCGGTCCGCCGGATGCCGCCGCGCCGCCGTACGGCGTCGCCTCGACGACCGTCTCGCCACCGGGCGAGGATTCGCCCGACGGTGCTGTTGACGACGGGTCGGCGGCGGACGTGGTCTCGGACTGGTCGGACATGCCGCCAGTCTTCCACACGGGATCGGCCATGCGGCGGCTCGTCCCCGCCGGAACCGCTACCCTGAGAGTTGCGAGAGAGGGTGTGGATGGATAAGCAGCGCGACTTCGTTCTTCGCACGATCGAGGAGCGGGGAGTCAAGTTCGTCAGGCTCTGGTTCACCGACGTCGTCGGGACGCTCAAGTCGGTGGCGATCGCCCCGGCCGAGGTGGAGGGCGCCTTCACGGAGGGCATCGGCTTCGACGGATCCGCGATCGAGGGGCTCACCCGGACCTACGAGTCCGACCTGTTGGCCTACCCCGACCCCACGACGTTCCAGACGCTGCCGTGGCGGGGCGACATCGACCCGACCGCCCGGATGTTCTGCGACATCACCACCCCTGACGGCGAACCGGCCGTGGCCGACCCGCGCAACGTCCTCAAGCGCACGCTCGCGCGCGCCGCCGACCGGGGCTTCACGTTCTACACGCATCCCGAGATCGAGTTCTACCTGCTCAAGTCCTCGAAGTTCGGCCCCGAGGGGCCTCAACCCGTGGACTCGGCCGGGTACTTCGACAACGTGCCGGGAGGCACGGCCCACGACTTCCGCCGGCGATCGGTGCGCATGCTCGAGGACCTCGGCATCTCGGTCGAGTTCAGCCACCACGAGGCCGGCCCCGGCCAGAACGAGATCGACCTGCGGTACGCCGACGCGCTCACGACCGCCGACAACATCATGACCTTCCGCACGGTCATCAAGGAGGTCGCGATCGAGCAGGGCGTGTACGCGACCTTCATGCCCAAGCCGTTCTCGCAGTTCCCCGGCAGCGGCATGCACACGCATCTCTCGCTCTTCGAGGGTGACGCCAACGCGTTCTACGAGGCCGGGTCGCAGTACCAGCTCTCGAAGATCGGCCGGCACTTCATCGCGGGCCTCCTGCGCCACGCACACGAGATCTCGGCCGTGACGAACCAGTTCGTCAACTCGTACAAGCGCCTCTGGGGCGGTGACGAGGCGCCCAGCTTCATCTGCTGGGGCCACAACAACCGCTCCGCCCTGGTGCGGGTGCCGCTCTACAAGCCCAACAAGGGCCAGAGCGCACGCGTCGAGTACCGCGCGATCGACTCGGCCGCGAACCCCTACCTGGCCTTCTCGCTGCTGCTCGCAGCTGGCATGAAGGGCATCGAAGAGGAGTACGAGCTTCCCGCAGAGGCGGAGGACGACGTCTGGGCGCTGACCGACAGCGAACGCCGCGCGCTCGGCTACCACCCGCTGCCCGCCAGCCTCGATCACGCGATCGAGTACATGGAGAACTCCGAACTCGTCGCCGAGACGCTCGGCGAGCAGGTCTTCAACTACGTGCTGGCGAACAAGCGCGCCGAGTGGCGGGACTACCGGACGCAGGTGACGCCCTTCGAACTGCAGCGCAACCTCGAGATCCTCTGACCCGCGCCGGATGTCACGCCAGACACCGACGCTCGGACGCCTCGCGAGGGCCGGCTTCGACGACCTGTCGGCGGCCTCCGCGAGGCTCGGAGCCCTCGCGGAGTCGACCTCCCTCGACGAGGAGCACCTGCTCACGGCGTTCGCCCACGCTGCGGATCCAGACGAGGCGCTGATCGCGACGGAACGGCTCTACGCGCGTGCGCCGCAGGAGGTGACCGTCACGCTCGAGCAGCCGGCCTCGGCTGAACGATACGCCGGCCTGGTCGGAGCATCCCGTGGGTTCGCGGAGTTCCTCCTGCGGCATCCGTCGGAGCTCGCGCTCTTCCAGGAGGTGCCGGCGCCGCCCTTCACCTCGGCAGAGGCTCGGGTGTTGCTGCTCGACGCCGTCGACCGCGCGTGGGCTGCACCGGGATCGTCGCTCGACACGGCGTCCGCCGCGCTCCGGGTGCGATACCGGAGCCTGCTCGCACGGATCGCGGTCTACGACCTCACCCGTCTCGACGCGGTCGACGCGGTCGAATCCGTCGCCGCGGGGCTCGCCGACCTCGCCGGCGCCACGCTCGACGCCGCGCTGCGTGTTGCCAGGCTCGCGAGTTCCCGCGTCGATGGCGCACCGGCCGCGCCGGGCCTGTTCCCGGCGGCCGAGGTCGAGGCGACGAGGCTCGCGATCATCGGCATGGGCAAGGCGGGCGCCAGGGAACTCAACTACGTGAGCGACGTCGACGTCATCTACGTGGGGGAGTCGGCGGACGAATCAGTCGTCTCCACCGCTCGTGCACTCGAGATCGCCACTCGCCTGGCGATGGTCCTCGCGCGCGTCATCTCGGAGTCCGGCATCGAGCCGCTGCTCTGGGAGGTCGACGCGAACCTCCGACCGGAGGGCAAGGACGGTGCGCTCGTCCGGACGCTCGAATCGCACCTGCAGTACTACGACCGGTGGGCCAAGAGCTGGGAGTTCCAGGCGCTGCTGAAGGCACGACCGATCGCCGGCGATGCCGAGCTCGGCGCCCGGTACGCCGCGGGCGTCGGTCCGAAGGTGTGGACCAGTTCCGGACGCGACGGCTTCGTCGAGTCGGTGCAGCGCATGCGCGAACGGGTCACCGAGTTCATCCCGGCAGACGAGGTCGCCTACCAGGTGAAGCTCGGGCCGGGCGGGCTGCGCGACATCGAGTTCACCGTGCAGCTCCTGCAGCTCGTGCACGGGTCGACGGACGAGGCGATCCACCAGCGGGGCACCCTGCCCGCCCTCCAGGCCCTCGCGGACGCGGGCTACGTCGGCCGTGAGGAGGCCGCGGAGTTCTCCCGCGACTACCGGCTGCTGCGAGTGCTCGAGCATCGGCTGCAGCTCGAACGACTCCGTCGCACGCACCTCATGCCGCGCGACCAGGCCGGCATGCGGCGGCTCGCACGCGCGTCGGGCCTGGCACCCGACGCCGAACGCCTGGGCGAGGTGTGGCAGACCGTGCGCCAGCGTGTCCGCGGCCTTCACGAACGCCTGTTCTACCGTCCGCTCCTCTCCGCCGTCGCGGCACTGCCTGCATCCGGCCTCGAACTCACGAGTGCGCAGGCCGAGGCGCGCCTCGCGGCCATCGGGTTCCGCGACCCCCGCGGCGCGCTCGCCCACATCGGCGCGCTGACGGCCGGGGTGTCACGACGGGCGCAGATCCAACGCCATCTCATGCCGGTGCTCATCTCCTGGTTCGCCGACGGCACCGATCCCGACTTCGGTCTGCTCTCCTTCCGGCGTCTGAGCGACACCCTCGGCACGACGCACTGGTACCTCCGGCTGCTCCGCGACTCCTCGGATGCCGCGCTGAACCTGACCAGGGTCCTCTCCGGGTCACGATTCGCCGCCGCGCTCCTCGAGCGCAGTCCCGAGGCGGTCGCATGGCTCGAGGACCTCGAGGAACTCCGGCCGCGGAGCCTGGCGGCGCTCGAGGAGGAGGGGCGCGCGGTCCTGGCGCGCCATACCGAGCCCGATGCCGCCGCGAACATCTTCCGCGCCATTCGCCGTCGCGAGGTCCTGCGGCTCGCCCTGGCCGCGATCCTCGACGTCGTGACCGTGGAGGACCTCGGCCGTGCGCTCAGCGACGTCACGGAGAACCACATCGCCGCGTTGCTCGCCGCCATCCGCGGCGCAGCTCCCGACGGCATCGAGTTCGCCGTGATCGGCATGGGGCGGTTCGGTGGTCGCGAGCTCGGCATCAGCAGCGACGCCGACATCATCTACGTGTATCGCCCCGCGGATGCCGCGCCCGACGTGGCCCACTCGCAGGCGCTCCGCATCGTCGCGGAACTCGTGCGCCTGAGCGAGGATGCGCGACTCCCGTTCGAGCTCGACGCCGACCTCCGCCCCGAGGGGCGGAACGGTGTCGTGGCGCGTTCGCTCGACGCCTATCGCGCCTACTACGCCCGGTGGTCGCTCACGTGGGAGGCCCAGGCGCTGTTGCGCGCGCGCGGGGTGGCCGGCGACCACGCGCTGATCGAGGACTTCACCACGCTCGCCGACACCGTCCGGTACCCGGCGGAGATCTCCGATCGCGACATCCGCGAGGTGAAGCGCATCAAGGCGCGTGTCGAGAACGAGCGACTCCCGCAGGGGGCGGACCCCACGCGGCACCTGAAGCTCGGGCGGGGGTCGTTGAGCGACGTCGAATGGTACGTGCAGCTCGTCCAGCTCGAGCACGCCGCCGCGATCCCTGCGCTGCGGACGACCTCGACTCTCGACGCGCTCGGCGCCAGCGTCGAGCACGACCTCATTCCGGCGCCCGACGCGGAGACTCTGCGCACTGCATGGGTGCTCGCCTCACGCGCCCGTTCGGCGCTGACGCTCTGGCTCCAGCGCACCACCGACGTGCTGCCGGTCGAGCGTACGCAGCTCGAGGGCGTTGCCAGGATCATGGGCTACCCGCCCGGCTCGGCGACGCAGCTCGAGGACGACTACCTCGCGGTCACGCGGCGCTCTCGTGCGGTCTTCGAGCGCGGGTTCTACGGCGAAGAGGAGCGGCGCGAGCCGTCGACCCGCTGACGCGCCGACCCGTTGACCGGGGCCGGATCATCCCGCTGAACGCGAAAAGGGCCCGTGCCGCCGAAGCGACGCGGGCCCTTCCGGGACTGCGGGGAGCGCTCGAATCAGACGCCGTAGTACAGCTCGAACTCGAACGGGTGCGGACGCTGGGCCAGGGGCTTCAGCTCCTTCTCGCGCTTGTAGTCGATCCAGGTCTCGATGAGCTCCTTGGTGAACACGCCGCCCTCGAGGAGGAAGTCGTGGTCGGCCTCGAGCGCGTCGAGCGCCTCACCGAGGGAGCCGGGGACCTGGGGGATCGCCTTGGCCTCCTCGGGCGGAAGCTCGTAGAGGTCCTTGTCGACCGGCTCGTGCGGTTCGATGCGGTTCTTGATCCCGTCGAGCCCGGCCATGAGCTGCGCGGCGAACGCGAGGTACGGGTTCCCGGAGGCATCAGGCGCGCGGAACTCGATGCGCTTGGCCTTGGGGTTCGTGCCCGTGATCGGGATGCGGATGGACGCCGAGCGGTTGCCCGCCGAGTAGACCAGGTTGACGGGGGCCTCGAAGCCAGGAACGAGGCGGTGGTACGAGTTCACCGTCGGGTTCGTGAACGCCAGCACCGCAGGGGCGTGCTTGAGGAGGCCACCGATGTACCAGCGGGCCAGGTCGGAGAGCCCGCCGTAGCCGGCCTCGTCGTAGAAGAGCGGCTTGCCGTCGCTCCAGAGCGACTGGTGGGTGTGCATGCCCGAGCCGTTGTCGCCGAAGAGCGGCTTCGGCATGAACGTCGCGCTCTTGCCCCACTGGTCGGCCGTGTTCTTGACGATGTACTTGAACTTCAGGATGTCGTCGGCCGCGTGCACCATCGTGTCGAAGCGGTAGTTGATCTCCTGCTGACCGCCCGTGCCGACCTCGTGGTGCGAGCGCTCGAGCACGAAGCCGGCGTCGATGAGCTTGAGCGTGATGTCATCGCGAAGGTCGGCGGTCTTGTCGACGGGGCTGACCGGGAAGTACCCGCCCTTGTACGGCGTCTTGTTGCCGAGGTTGCCGCCCTCTTCCTTGCGGCCCGAGTTCCAGGCGCCCTCCTCGGAGTCGACCGAGTAGAAGCTCGAGTGCTGGTTGACCTCGTAGCGCACGTCGTCGAAGATGTAGAACTCGGCCTCGGGGGCGAAGAACGCGGTGTCGGCGATGCCCGTCGAGGCGAGGTACTTCTCGGCCTTCTTGGCGACCTGGCGCGGGTCCTTCGAGTAGATCTCGCCGTTGCGCGGGTTGTAGATGTCGAAGACCATGATGAGCGTGCGCTCGACGCGGAACTGGTCGATGTACGCCGTCGTCACGTCGGGGATGAGCTGCATGTCGGACTCGTGGATGTTCGCGAATCCACGGATCGAGGAGCCGTCGAACAGCTGCCCCACCGTGAAGAACTCCTCGTCGACGGTCGACGCCGGGATGTTGAAGTGCTGCTGCACACCCGGGAGGTCGGTGAAGCGGATGTCGAGGAACTTGACATCCGTCTCCTTGATGAACTTGAGCACTTCAGAGGAATCACTGAACATGGGTTGGAATCTCCAAGGGGGCGAGTTGAACCGGCGGGGCCGGACGGACGTGCACAGCCATTGTCGACCGTACAGAGGGAGGGTTTCTCTACCGTGACGCAGTTGTTTCCGGCATGTTACGCAGGGTGCCGCCGGTAGAATCCATGGGTGCCTGACTCTACACGGACCACCTTCGGCCAGCTCGAACCCAGCCGGTGGCCGGGCCAGCGGCTCGGACTTCCCGAGGAGGGCCGGGGATCCGTGGCGCGCATCGGACGCCGCATCGTCGCGATCGCCGTCGACTGGGCCGCAGCGCTCGTCATCGCCCTGCTGTTCGCGCCCTATAGTTCGGTGCTGCACTCTTGGCTGACGCTCGGACTCTTCGTCCTGATGCAGGCCGTCTTCATCCCGACCATCGGCGGGAGCCTCGGACATCGGCTGCTCGGCCTGCGCATCGTTCCGCTCACCGGCGGCTGGGTCGGACCTTGGCGCCCCGTCGTGCGGACGCTGCTGCTCGCGATCGTCGTGCCGGCCCTGGTCTGGGACTCCGACCAGCGCGGGTTCCACGACAAGGTCGCGGGCACGGTGCTCATCCGCGCCTGACGGCTGTTCCTCGGCCGCGGCTCATGCTGGTGGAGCCGACCGTTCCCGCGGCGGAACGACGGAAGCGGCATCCGACTCGTGTCGAATGCCGCCTCCGGACTGGTCGTGCGGGTCTCAGCGCATCTTCCCGCGCTGCGGGCGCGCCTTCATCGGGTCGATGCCCTTCGGGATCGGCAGGGAGTTCTGCAGCGAGTTGAGACGGTTCGAGACCGCGAGGACCTCGGGCTTGGTCAGGGTGCGCTTGATCTTGCGCAGCGCGGACGGGAGCCGGTGCAAGGCGATCGAGTCGTCATCGGTGCCGACCGAGAGCAGCGTGATCGGCACGTTCGGAAGGATGCGCGCGACCTTGCGCTTCTCGTCGTCGAGCATGCGCTGGGTGCGCGAGAGCGGGCCCTCGCTGATGAGGGCGACGCCGCCCCGACCGACCGAGCGGTAGACGGCATCCTGCGTCTTGCCGTTGACGGCGACCGGCATCTCGTTGCCGATCCAGCCGCCGCGCAGGCCGCTGCGGAGGACGGCGCCGACGGCTCCGGGCTGGCCCTCGATCTGCGAGTACGCGGCACGCTCGGCGCGACGGCCGAGCACGATGAGCGCCAGCAGCAGACCGGCGAGCACGCCCGCCACGATCCACAGCGCGATCGTGAAGCCGTTGCCCTCGCTGAGCCAGAGCGCCAGGCCGAGGCCGACGATGACGGGTGCGAGGAACACCAGGAGCATGAACCACTGGGCCGTCGGGTCGTAGCGGCGGGTCATCTGGAAGACCTGCCACATCTGCTTCAGACGGCCGGGTTCCTTCGGAGCAGACGACGAGTCCTTGGTGCGTGCCATGCACACAAGGATAGCGGCGCGCGCGACCGCCTCCGACCGTGTTCTCGACGGGCGAAGGCGGTCTTGCGGATGCCTCAGCCGACGGCCTGCGCGAAGCCTGCCGTCGTGTCTGCGAGATGAGCGAGTTCGGGGGGCAGCGCGCGGCCCTTGGCATGCATCGACTGCGCCCAGAGACGGCCTGCTCGATACGAGGAGCGGACGAGTGGGCCGGCGAGCACGCCGAGGAATCCGATCTGCTCGGCCTCCTCCTTGAGTTCGACGAACTCCTCCGGCCTCACCCAGCGGTCGACCGGCAGATGCCGCGGGCTCGGCCTGAGGTACTGGGTGATCGTGATGATGTCCGTGCCGGCGTCGTGCAGGTCCTGGAGCGCTTGCGACACCTCGCCTCGCTCCTCGCCCATGCCCAGGATGAGGTTCGACTTCGTGATGAGGCCGGCCGCCCGGCCCTGCGTGATCACGTCGAGCGAGCGTTCGTACCGGAAGGCCGGTCGGATCCGCTTGAAGATGCGGGGCACCGTCTCGACGTTGTGGGCGAAGACCTCCGGCCTCGCCGAGAAGACCTCTGCGAGGTGCACCGGGTTCCCGGAGAAGTCGGGCACGAGGATCTCCACGCCGGTCCCTGGCGACTGCCGATGGATCTCGCGGATGGTCTCGGCGTAGAGCCATGCGCCCTCGTCGGGCAGGTCGTCGCGGGCGACGCCCGTGACCGTCGAGTACCTCAGGTTCATCCGCAGCACCGATTCCGCGACCCGGCGTGGCTCGTCCACGTCGTAGTCGGCCGGCTTTCCGGTGTCGATCTGGCAGAAGTCGCAGCGTCTCGTGCACTGGGAGCCGCCGATGAGGAAGGTGGCCTCCCGGTCCTCCCAGCACTCGTAGATGTTCGGGCAGCCGGCCTCCTGGCAGACGGTGTGCAGGTCCTCGCTCTTCACGAGGCTCTGCAACTGGCGGTACTCCGGCCCCATCTTGGCCCGGGTCTTGATCCACTCGGGCTTGCGTTCGATCGGCGTCTGGGCGTTGCGGACCTCGAGGCGCAGCATCCGGCGCCCCTGCGGTTCGGCGCTCACGCGGCGACCGCACCCTCGAACGCGGCGCGGAACTGCGCGATGACCGGCTCGATGACATCCTCCGGCGTCGTCTCGAGTCCGGTCACCTGCGAGATGGTCGTGATTCCGGCATCACGGATGCCGCAGGCGACGATCTTCTCGTAGGGGGCGGTCGAGTTCGAGCAGTTGAGGGCGAACCCGTGCATCGTGACGCCGTCGGCGACCCGGATGCCGATCGCGGCGATCTTGCTCTCGTGGCCGTGGGAGCCGACCCAGACACCGGATCTGCCGTCGACCCGGCGGCCCTCGACGCCGAACCCGGTGAGGACGTCGATGAGGACGCCCTCCAGCCGCCGGACGTAGGCGACGACGTCGACGGGTTCGGAGAGGCGGATGATCGGGTACCCGACGAGCTGGCCAGGACCGTGCCAGGTGATCTTGCCGCCTCGGTCGACGTCGATGACCGGGGTCCCGTCGGTGGGCCGCTCGTCGTGCGCGGTCCGCTTTCCGGCGGTGTAGACGGGTGGGTGCTCCAGGAGGAGGACGGTGTCGGGGCGTTCGCCCCTGACGACCGCGCGATGGACGGCGCGCTGAAGGTCGAGACCCTCGAAGTACGGCACGGAGTTGGCGCTTAGCCCCGCGACGACGAAGTCGAGCATGTCGCCCAGTCTAGACAGCGGATGGCGCGGACGGCGGCGCGACCTGATGGAAGCACCCCATCCCGTCCTCGACAGGAGCGCACGTGTCGCCTTGCGCCCGGCACGACCGCGATCAGCGTGGCGCGTGGTGTCGGTCGGCCACGCTGATCGGATGACGCGACGCACCCGACGACGTTCCGCTCGCCAGCCCGACCCGGCGCCGGAGGACCCACGGGCCGACTCCGGCACGCGGATCGCCGGCTATCGCGTGGTCCGTCGTATCTCGTCGGGCCAGCGCGCGGACGTCTTCCTCGCGGTGGCGGCGCGTGGAGCAGGCGAGGGCGGCTGGGGGCCGCCCACCCGATCGGGCGAGTCGGTCGACGCGGGCTCCGCACCGCTGGTCGCGTTGCGCGTGTACCGGGACGACGTGGACGACGTGAGCATCGCGACCGAGCTCGCCGTCATGGAGGAGGCGGCGGGCGCGGGTGTGCCCGCGCTGATCGACGTCGCGACCTCGACCGACGGCGCCCGGGTGCTCGTCGTGGAGCGGATTGCGGGGCCGACGGTCGGACAGCTCCTCATCGACCGGGCGATCGAGCCCGGAGAGGCGGTCACGCTGGTCGCGCCCGTCGTCGACGCCGTGGCGAGGCTTGCCGACCGGGATTTCGCGCACGTGGACCTCACGGCGTTCGACGTGCGTCTCGACGCGGCCGGCCGGCCGAGGCTGCTCGGGCTGGACGGAATCCGACGGATGCCATCCAGCGGGGCGGAGCGAACCGCCATGAGGCGCGATGCGCTGCTCGCGATGTCGGGCTACGTCGAGGCGGTGATCGCCGCGGTCCGCCCGGCGGGGGTCTTCGAGGATGCGCGCCGTCTCATGGGCCGTCCACTCGAGGCGCGGCCGTTCGAGCCCTTCGAGCGCGAACTCGAGCGAGCCATGTTCGCGGCGGCCGCAGCGGTGCCGATCAGCGGCGCCGTCGTCGCGCGCGCACCGCGGGTGCCGACCCGGATGGTCCCGCCACTGCCGAGCACCGAGCCCGACGCCGCACCTGGGGCCGGCGAGCACCCGGTGCGTTCTCGCCGGGGGGCCGGCCTCATGACGGCCGGCGGCGGCCTGCTCGACGTGGCCGAGATGCCCGCCCCGCTTCTGGAACGCCTCGCCGACTCGGTGGACGGTGCGCGATTCGCGCGGCCCCGCGTCGCCGTCTCGGCGTGGATGCGTCGCCACCGCCGAACGTTCGTCGTGGCGGCGCTCGTCGGCGCTGGAGCGCTCGTGGTCCTCCTGACCGCCGTGCCGCCCGCACCGGGCGGCGGCGGGACGAAGCCGGACGCGATCGTCACCGTGCCGTCCGAGGCCGCCGAAGCGCCCGACCGGCCCCCGTCGCCGACAGCGGGAGCCGTGGAGCAGACCGGCGAGCCGGACGGCCTCTCGGGCTCGGTCGCTCCGGCCGATGCCGCAGCGCTGCTCATCCGCCGACGCGCAGCATGCTTCGCGGATCTCGACCCCGAGTGCCTCCGTCCGCTCGTTCAGCCGGGGTCCGCCATCGAGGCGTCCGACTGGCATTCGATGATCGCGGCGCGCGATGGCGGTCCCGAGGTTCCGGAACTGGACCCCGAGTACGTCGAGGTCGTCGCGGAGATGGGCGCGGCGGTCCTCGTGCGAGTTGCTGCTGCCGGTCAGACGGAACCGGCCTCGCTCCTCATGGTGAGGAGCGAGGCCGGTTGGCGTCTTCGCGAGATGTTCGACTAGATGCCGAGATCCGCCTCGAAGTCGCCCGACTCGAGGCGATCCTTGACGGCCGTGAGGAAGCGGGCCGCGTCGGCGCCGTCGATGATCCGGTGGTCGTACGACAGCGCGAGGTAGACCATGGAGCGGACCGCGATGGCCTCGGAGCCGTCGGTCGTGACGACGACCGGGCGCTTCACGACGATGCCCGTGCCGAGGATGGCCGACTGCGGCAGGAACACGACCGGGGTGTCGAACAGCGCGCCGCGCGAACCCGTGTTGGTCAGCGTGAACGTGCCGCCCGAGAGCTCGTCGGGCTTCAGCTGGTTGTTGCGCGTGCGGTCGGCGAGGTCGGCGATCTGCGCTGCGAGGCCGGCGATGTCGAGTTCGCCCGCGTTGCGGATCACCGGGGTGAGCAGGCCGCGCTCGGTGTCGACGGCGATGCTCACGTTCTCCTGAGCCGGGTAGACGATGGTGTCGCCGTCGACCGTGGAGTTGATGATCGGGAAGGCGCGGAGCGCCTCGGCCGTGGCGAGTGCGAAGAACGGCAGGAAGCTGAGCTTGTTGCCGGTCTTGGCGAGGAAGTCGCCCTTGACCTTGTCGCGGAGGCGGGCGACCTTCGTCACGTCCACCTCGACCACCGAGGTGAGCTGGGCGGTGGACTGCATCGAGACCACGGCTCGTTCTGCGACGACCTTGCGGAGCCGGGTCATCGGGACGGTGGTGCCGCGCAGCGGCGACGTCTCGAGCGGGGTGCGCGCCGGGGCGGCCTCCGCCTTCGGCGCGGTCTGCGCCGAGATGACGTCCTGCTTGCGGATGCGTCCGCCGACGCCCGTGCCGGTCACGCTGGAGAGGTCGACGCCCTGGTCGTTCGCGAGCTTGCGCACGATCGGGGTGACGTATCCGGGAGCGCCGGCGTGCGAACCGGATGCGGCGGGAGCCGCGGCCGGTGCTTCAGCGGCGGGTGCGGGTGCGGCCGGCGCGGCGGGTGCCGCAGCCGTGGGCGCAGGTGCGGCCGGAGCTGCCGGTGCCGCCGGCGCGGCGGGCGCTTCGGCGGCGGGCGCAGCGGGAGCTTCGGGTGCGGGGGCAGCAGGAGCTTCCGGCGCCGGTGCTGCGGGCGCTTCGGCGGCCGGGGCCGGTGCAGCGGGAGCCTCGGGCGCCGGTGCTGCCGGAGCTTCGGCGGCCGGTGCCGCGGGGGCCTCGGGTGCGGGAGCCGGTGCTGCGGGGGCCTCGGCGGCGGGAGCCGGTGCTGCGGGAGCCTCGGCGGCAGGAGCCGGTGCCTCCTCGGCCGGCGCGGCAGAGCCGTCACCGATCGTCACGAGTGCGGTGCCGACCTCGACGGTCTCGTCCTCCTGGACGAGGATCGCCTCGATGACACCGGCGACCGGCGACGGGATCTCGGTGTCGACCTTGTCGGTCGAGACCTCGAGCAGCGGCTCGTCGACCTCGACACGGTCGCCGACGTTCTTCAGCCATCGGGTGACCGTGCCCTCTGTGACACTCTCACCGAGTGCCGGGAGGCTGACGGATTCGCTCATGCGCTTGTCTCCTTCACAGCGTTGGGACGCTTTCTAGCTTATTGCAGTCGAATGGGGGTTGCGTGGATCAGAGGGCGTGCAGCGGCTTGTCGGCGAGCTTCAGGAACGCCTCGCCGAGGGCCTCGTTCTGCGTGGGGTGCGCGTGGAGGAACGGTGCGATGTCCTCCGGGTAGGCCTCCCAGTTCACGGCGAGCTGTGCTTCGCCGATCAGCTCGCCGACCCGGCCGCCGATCATGTGCACGCCGACCACCGGACCGTCGTTGACGCGGACGACCTTGATGGATCCGCTCGTCTCGAGGATGTGGCTCTTGCCGTTGCCGGCGAGGTTGTACTCGTACGAGGAGACCTGGTCGGCACCGAACTTCTCGGCCGCCTTCGCCTCGGAGTAGCCGATGGAGGCGATCTCGGGCTCGCAGTACGTGATCTTCGGGATGTTGACGTCCTCGACGATGATCGGGTTGAGGCCCGCGATCTCCTCGGCGACGAAGATGCCCTGCTGGAATCCGCGGTGGGCGAGCTGGAGGCCCGGAACAATGTCGCCGACGGCGTACAGGCCGGGGACGCCGGTCGAGAGGCGCTCGTCGGTGATCACGAAGCCGCGGTCGACCGTGACGCCCGCCTCTTCATACCCGAGCCCCTGCGTGACCGGGCCTCGACCGACGGCGACGAGCAGGAGCTCGGCCTCGACCGTGTCTCCGTTCTCGAGCGTGATGACGACACCGTCATCGTGCTGGCTCACGGACTGGAATCGGACGCCGAGCTTGTACTCGATGCCGCGCTTGCGGAAGGCTCGCTCGAGCTGCTTGGAGATCGACTCCTCCTCGTTCGGAACGAGGTGGGGGAGCGCTTCGATGATCGTGACCTCGGCGCCGAAGGACTTCCAGACGCTCGCGAACTCGACGCCGATCACGCCGCCGCCGAGGATGGCCACCTTGCCCGGGACGAAGTCGAGTTCGAGCGCCTGCTCGCTCGTGATGACGCGGCCGCCGATCTCGAGGCCCGGGAGCGAGCGCGAGTACGAGCCGGTCGCGAGGATGACGTTCTTGCCGACGATGCGCTGGTCGCCCACCTGGACCGCGTTGGGGGCGACGAGTCGTCCCTCGCCCTCGATGACGGTGATGCCGCGAGCCTTGATCAGGCCTTGGAGACCCTTGTACTTGCTCGAGATGATGCCCTCGCGGTACGCGGTGACGGCGGGGACGTCGATGCCCTCGAACGTGGCCCGGACACCGAACCTCGCGGCATCGCGGGTGTGCTCGGCGATCTCGGCGGCGTGGAGCAGTGCCTTGGTGGGGATGCAGCCGCGGTGCAGGCAGGTGCCGCCGAGCTTGTCCTTCTCGACGAGGCCGACGGTGAAGCCGAGCTGGACGGCGCGAAGCGCCGCCGCATAGCCTCCGCTGCCGCCACCGAGGATGACAATGTCAAAGTTCTGCTCGGACAACCGGAATCTCCCTTGCGCAACTGTTCTGCAGCACGAACCGCCGTTGGTGGGTCACCGAGGACGGAGTGATGGACGAAGAACTCGCCCCCAAAGACCCTACTACTCCGCGGCGAGCTCCTCGCTCAGGCCGATGAGCGTGCGGACGGCCATGGCGGTGCCGCCGGCGCCGGTGAAACCCCAGGGTGCGCTGGTGTTGTATCCCGGTCCGGCGATGTCGAGGTGGGCCCAGGGGATGCGGTCGCCCGACTCCGGGTCCGTGCCGACGAACTCGCGGAGGAAGACGCCGGCGACGAGCATTCCCGGGATGGTCGTGCCGAGCTTGGCGTTCGCGAGGTCGGCGACGTCCGACTTCAGGTACGCGATCAGGTCGCCGGGCAACGGCATCGGCCAGAAGGCCTCGCCTGCGGCATCCGCCGCCCTGCGGACGCGCTCGACGAGCGCGTCGTCGCCCATCAGCCCGCCGATGCGATGGCCGAGGGCGACGACCTGCGCACCGGTGAGCGTGGCGACGTCGATGATCGCGTCGGGCTGCTCCTCGCTCGCGGCGACGAGCCCGTCGGCCAGCACCAGCCGCCCCTCGGCGTCGGTGTTGATCACCTCGACCGTCGTGCCGCCCCGCATGCGCAACACGTCGTTCGGCCGCATGGCGGTGCCGGAAGGCATGTTCTCGGCGAGGCACAGCCAGCCCGTCACGCGGACGGGGACGCCCAGCGTGGCGAGGGCGAGGATGGCCGAGAGCACGGTCGCCGCGCCGGCCATGTCGGACTTCATGCCGACCATCGAGCCCGCCGGCTTCAGCGAGAGTCCGCCCGAGTCGAACGTGATGCCCTTGCCGACGAGCGCGAGGTGCGTGCTCGCGGATTCCGGTGCGTACTCGAGTCGGACGAGTCGCGGTCCTCGCACCGACCCCTGTCCCACCCCGAGGATCCCGCCGAACCCGTCGGTCTCGAGCGCCTCCTCGTCCCACACGGTCGTGGTGACGCCGACCGCGTCGGCTGCATCGACGGCGATCTCGGCGAATCGAGCGGGGGAGAGATCGGCCGGCGCGGTGTTGACGAGGTCCTTCGTCCGCCGCGCGGCATCGGCGACGGCGCGGACGCGGTCGAGACGGACGTCGGCCGACGGTGCCGCGACGTGCAGGGTGATCCGTTCGACGGCCGCGGTCGGGTCCGTGCGATACGCGGTGAAGGCGTAGGCGCCGAGCGCGGCGCCTTCGAGCATCGCCTCCGCGAGGCCGGCCACCTCGATCGGCACCGCGACGGCGACGTGACCCTGGCCGGCGAGCCTGCGCAGGGCGCCGCCGAGGGCGAGGCGCATCGACGCGGCATCCGCGTGCTTCCCGAGGCCGGCGACCGCGACGACGGCCGGGCCATCGGTCTGGGAGGGGAGCCGGACGAGTTCGTCGACGGAGCCCTTCGCCCCCAGCCGGGTGAGCGACGGAGCGACCCAGTCGTAGCCTTCGACGGCGAGGAGCACGGCCCCGTCGTCGCCCGCCGTCGCGGTGAGGACGAGGACGTCGGCGTCGGAGGTCGCGGGCGACTGGTCGCTGAGGCGAAGATCGGGAGAGCTCATGCAGCGAATGCTACGTGTTCGCTCTGAGCATCTCGCCGGTCGGGCGATCAGGGCCGGGCTCGCCGGTGCGCTCAGTAGGCTGGAACCATGCGCGATCCACGTTCCCTGTACGAGCTCAGCCCCGAGGTCGAGGTGCCTCGCGGCCTGCCGCTCATCGCCGGGTTGACCGGGTTCGCCGACGCCGGGGGAGCCGTCGCGCAGACCACCGACTACCTGCTCGCAACCCTCGAGAACGTCGTCGTCGCGACGTTCGACGCCGACGAGCTGCTCGATTATCGCGCGCGCCGTCCGGTCATCCTCTTCGAGGAGGACCACATCACCGACTATCGTCCGCCGCGCCTCATGCTCTCGCTCGCGCGGGACGAGATCGGCCAGCAGTTCCTCCTGCTCACGGGCTACGAGCCCGATTTCCAGTGGGAGCGCTTCGGAGCGGCGGTCCTCCAGCTGATCGATCGGCTCGGCGTGTCGTCGACCACCTGGCTGAATGCCATCCCGATGCCCGTGCCCCACACCCGTCCGGTGAGCATGACGGTCAGCGGAAACCGTGGCGAGCTCGTGGAGGCGCTCTCGGTCTGGCGGCCGACCACCGAGGCGCCTGCGAACGCGCTGCACCTGGTGGAGTACCGGCTGTACGAGAGCGGGCAGCCGATCGTCGGGTTCGTCCTGCTCATCCCGCACTACCTGAGCGACACCGAGTACCCCGCCGCGGCCGTCGCCGCGCTCGAGGCCGTGAGCAAGGCCACCGGCCGCATCTTCCCGACCGACAGCCTGCGCGAGCAGAACCGGGACTTCGTCGCGCGAATCGACGAGCAGGTCGCCGGCAATGCGGAGCTCGCCCGGCTCGTCGGCACGCTCGAGGAGCGTCACGATACCTATATGGAGGAGACGACCCTCCGGTCGCCCCTCACCGACGAGGGCGGCGAGCTGCCCTCCGCGGACGAGATCGCCGCCGAACTGGAGAAGTTCCTGGCCGTGCGCCGCAGGCACGACGACGAGTCGCCGCTCGGCAGCTGAGAAATCTCTCGCCGGCGAGGGCCGGGACTCCGGTCGATCGCGCTGGCGGGTGCGTCGATCGGGAATGCGTGGCCTGCCCCAGTCGTTGCATCACTCATACCGGTGGGCGTGCGCGGGTCGGGCACGGACGGCGCGCTGCCGGACGTGTACGGCAGTGGAGCGCTGCGCCTGTATAATGAGGGAAGGACCCGTTCTGGTCCGCGGGCACGATTTCGTGCGAACACCTCGCGGACTTGACATGGGTCCTCATAGTGTCCGAAATCTTCGGACCACCACGATCCGCGATCCCCACCGGGCACGCGACGTGCGATGTAGGAGAGGTTCACCAATGGCAACGACGAAAGCTGCGACGCCGGCGAAGGCCGAGGCTGAGACGCCTGCCGCCCGCACGACGGCCGCGAAGTCGACCACGAAGGCGGCTGCGACGAAGACCGCCGCGAAGGCCACCCCGGCGAGCAAGACGCCGCGCAAGACGACCGCCAAGGCGACGACGAAGCCGCGCGGCGCCGCGAAGTCCGGCGATGACGAAGAGGACGACGCCGAGCCCGGAGACGTCGAGGTCGAGGTCGAGGCAGTGGTCGTCGACGAGGCGGATGCCGCGACGACCGAAGAGGACGAGGAGGAGAAGCCCGTCGCCGTCGAGCCCCACCCCACCGGCGCCCTCGTCCTGCGCGCGGTCGACGACGAGGACGATGTGCCCGTCTACTCGAGCGCCATCACGGGGGCCACGGCGGACCCGGTCAAGGACTACCTGAAGCAGATCGGAAAGGTCGCACTGCTGAACGCGGCCGAAGAGGTCGAGCTGGCGATGCGCATCGAGGCGGGACTGTTCGCCGAGGAGAAGCTCTCGCACATGACCGATGCCGAGAAGCGCTCGCAGCTCGGTCGCGAACTGCAGTGGGTCGCGAAGGACGGCCAGCGTGCCAAGAGCCACCTGCTCGGCGCGAACCTCCGCCTCGTGGTCTCGCTCGCGAAGCGCTACACGGGTCGCGGCATGCAGTTCCTCGACCTGATCCAGGAGGGCAACCTCGGCCTCATCCGTGCGGTCGAGAAGTTCGACTACACCAAGGGCTTCAAGTTCTCGACGTACGCGACCTGGTGGATCCGTCAGGCGATCACGCGCGCCATGGCCGACCAGGCCCGTACCATCCGCATCCCGGTGCACATGGTCGAGGTCATCAACAAGCTCGCCCGTGTCCAGCGCCAGATGCTGCAGGACCTGGGCCGCGAGCCCACGCCCGAGGAGCTCAGCCGCGAGCTCGACATGACCCCTGAGAAGGTCATCGAGGTCCAGAAGTACGGGCGCGAGCCCATCTCGCTGCACACCCCGCTCGGTGAAGACGGCGACAGCGAGTTCGGCGACCTCATCGAGGACACCGAGGCGGTCGTCCCGGCCGACGCGGTGGGCTTCACGATGCTGCAGAAGCAGCTCGAGTCCCTCCTCGACTCGCTGAGCGAGCGTGAGGCGGGCGTGATCCGCATGCGCTTCGGTCTCGGTGACGGCATGCCGAAGACGCTCGACCAGATCGGCGACACCTTCGGCGTCACGCGTGAGCGCATCCGCCAGATCGAGTCGAAGACGATGGCCAAGCTCCGCCACCCGTCGCGGTCGCAGTCGCTGCGCGACTACCTCGAGTAGGCCGGCGGTGCCAGCTGGAGCCCTCCGCTACGCGCCGGCGATCCTCGTCGGCAGGCTCACCCGATTCGCCGCCCGGCTGCGCAAGCCCGGCGGCGGATCGGCTGTTCCGGGCCTCGTCGTCAACCGCATCGCCCCGAACTACCTCAAGCGCACGCTCTCCGGGTTCCCCCAGGGGCTCGTCGTGGTCTCGGGCTCGAGCGGCAAGTCGACGACCACGAAGATGCTCGTGGCGATCCTGCGCGCGCACCACGTCGACGTGTTCACCAACCCGTCGACGGCGAACATCAGCCAGGGGTTGACCTCCGCCCTCCTCGAGCGCGCCGACTGGCGTGGTCGGGTTCCGGGGGAGATGGCCGTGCTCGAGATGGACGAGGGCCACGGCGCGCTGGTCATGCAGGGCGTGGACGCCCGAGCCGTCGCGCTCATGAACGTGATGGTCGACCAGATCGACCGATTCCACGATTCCGAGATGGTCGCCGGCATGCTCGAACGCATCGCCGCCCGCGCCCTGGAGACGGTGGTGGTGAACGCCGACGACGCGTACCTCGAGCGGCTGGCCCTGAAGGTCGGGCCGGATGTCGCGGTGCGTCGGTTCGGCGTGTCCGAGGCCGTGCTCGCGGCGGCACCGCGCGGCCTCGGCCATGCGCAGACCGCCGCCGGACGCCTGCAAGCGGGCGACGGCGTGCGCCTCGAGCGCGTCGACGGACGTTCAGCCGTGATCGAGGATCACGGCACCGTCGTGGCCGTCGGCCTTCCGGCCCGCGGCATCCACTACGGCGTCGACGCGACGGCCGCGTACACCACCGCGAAGGCGGTGCTCGGCGATCGGTTCGATCGGCAGACGGCGGCCGACGCCCTCGGCGCGATTCCGGCGGTCTTCGGCCGTGGCGAGCGCGTGCTCGTGCGCGGGCAGGAGGTCGATTTCGTGCTCGTGCAGAATCCGGCGAGCTACCAGCTCAACGTCGACAGCATCGAGCCCGGAACCACCGATGTCCTCTTCGCCATCGGCTCCGACGTCCGCGACCCGTCGTACTTCTGGCCGACCGATGCGTCCTCCCTCGGCCGCGTCGCGATCGTCTCCGGCTCGAAGGCGGCGGAGGCCGCCCTGATGCTCGCCTACGACGGGGTGGAGATCGACCGGGTCGAGCCCGACCTCGGCCGCGCCCTCGACGACTTCCTCGCGGCGCCGGCGCCGGCATCGGGCACGAAGACCATCGTCTTCTCGGCCGATTCCATGCGGCGCACCCGCGCGCACCTCGGACTCACGGGAGCGGAATGACCTTCACGATCATCACCTTGGTCCCGTCGTTGCAGAACACGAACGGCGACGCCGAGAACGCCGCCGTGCTGGCCCGGCGCGCGGCCTGGGCCGGCATCGACGCGCGCGTGGTCGCCGTCGAGGCCCGAGCCGACCTGCCCGACCGCGTCGATGCGGTCGTGCTCGGCTCGGGCAGCGACGCCTCGCTCGAGCGCAGTCGCGACCTGCTGCTCGAGCTGCACGACGAGCTCCGCCGTTGGGGCACCGAGGGCGTCCCGATCCTCGCCGTCGGCACGGGGTGGGAGCTCCTCTCATGGGGCATCGAACACCCCGACGGCTCCAGCATCGAGGGCCTCGGCATCCTGCCCGGTCGTGCCGTGCCTCGGCCCGGCGGTCGCGTGACCGACGACCTGGTCGTCACCGAACTCGGAACGGGCCGGACGCTCGTCGGGTTCGAGAACCATGCCCGCGACTACGTCGGGGCGGAGGCGTCGCCGCTCGGCCGCGTCCGGGCAGGCCACGGCAACGGTCGGGGCTCCGGTCAGGAGGGTGTCGTCATGGGCGAGGTGATCGGGACGCATCTTCACGGACCGGTGCTCGCCAAGAACCCCGAACTTGCGGACCGCATCCTCGCGACGATGGCCGAGCGGGCCGGAGTGGCCTACGAAGCGGGCGAACGAGCACGCGTCGTCGACGGGTATGCGGATGTCGCACGCCGGGCGCAGCTCACGGCGGCAGGCGTCCAGGACGCCGTCGCCTGAGGCCGAGCACGGGTGCGCCGGACCTTCGGGTCCCCGTCGATCGGCGGTCGAGCAGTCCGGGGCATCCGCACCACGCCGGGAATGCGAAACGCCCCGAGATCGGATCTCGGGGCGTTCGCTGCGTTCGTGGAGGCCCTCAGGGAGCCGTGCCGGGCGTCAGGGACGCTCGTTGAGACGAGACGACTCGTCGTGCCAGCTGTGCGCGATCTGGGAGAGCTTCTCCTGGTGCTTGCGACCGTGGTGGGCGCAGAACAGCAGTTCTCCGTTGCCGACCGCCACGCGGATGTACGCCTGGGCGCCGCACGCGTCACAGCGATCGAGCGCAGTGAGCTCGTACGGGGTCTCGAGTTCCTCGACCGCACCGTTGGTTTCGGTGTACTGCGTCATGGCTCCTCCTCCTGGCTCACGTTCGCGAATTCCGTTCCTCAATGTAAACACGTCCTGAGCCCGTGCCCTTCCGTTGGACCGGGCATTTCGCTCAGCGCGTAGCGCCTGCGCTCGAGGGTCGGTGGCGCTCAGTAGGCTTGGTCGACGTGAGCTCCGACTATTCCGCCCGCCATCTCTCCGTGCTCGAGGGCCTCGAGGCCGTCCGCAAGCGACCAGGCATGTACATCGGCTCGACCGATTCCCGAGGGCTGATGCACTGCCTCTGGGAGGTCATCGACAACTCCGTCGACGAGGCGCTCGCTGGTCACGGCAGCGAGATCGGGGTGCGGCTCCACGCCGACGGCAGCGTCGAGGTGCGCGACCGGGCTCGCGGCATCCCCGTCGACATCGAGCCGAAGACGGGGCTCTCGGGGGTCGAGGTCGTCTTCACGAAGCTCCACGCCGGCGGCAAGTTCGGGTCGGGCTCGTATGCCGCGTCCGGTGGCCTGCACGGCGTCGGCGCCTCCGTGGTCAACGCCCTGTCCGAGCGCCTCGACGTCGAGGTCGACCGCGACGGCAAGACGTGGGCCATGTCGTTCCACCGCGGCGAGCCCGGCATCTTCGCCGATGCGGGTGAGCCGTCGCCCGACGCCGCGTTCACGCCCTTCGAGGACCGCAGCGAGCTCCGGGTCGTCGGCAAGGTCGCCAAGGGCGTCACCGGCACGCGCATCAGGTACTGGGCCGACCGGCAGATCTTCACCAAGGGCGCCGAGTTCCAGACCGACGACCTCATCGGCCGCGCCCGTCAGACGGCGTTCCTCGTGCCGGGGCTCGCGATCGACGTCACCGACGAGCGCGGCGATGAGCCGCGCACCACGTCCTTCCAGTTCGAGGGCGGCATCTCCGAGTTCGCCGAGCACCTCGCGGTCGACTCGCCGCTGACCGACATCTGGCGCCTCACCGGCAGCGGCACCTTCTCCGAGACGGTCCCCGTCCTCACCGAGGGCGGAGCGATGGTTCCGACCGAGTTGAAGCGCGAGTGCACCGTCGACATCGCCCTGCGCTGGGGCACCGGCTACGAGACGGTGGTCAAGTCCTTCGTCAACATCATCGCCACGCCGAAGGGCGGCACGCATCAGGCCGGCTTCGACCAGGGGCTCCTGAAGTTCCTCCGCCAGCAGGTCGAGCAGAACGCACGCCGCCTCAAGGCTGGCAGCGACAAGCTCGAGAAGGACGACGTCCTCGCGGGCCTCACCGCCGTGATCACCGTGCGCCTGCCCGAGCCGCAGTTCGAGGGCCAGACGAAGGAGGTGCTCGGAACCCCCGCCGTCCGGGCGATCGTCGCCAACGTCCTCACCAAGGAGCTGGGAGCCCGCTTCACCTCGACCAAGCGCGACGACAAGGCGCAGTCCTCGCTGGTACTCGACAAGGTCGTCGCCGAGATGAAGTCCCGCATCTCGGCGCGTGCGCACAAAGAGACGCAGCGTCGCAAGAACGCGCTCGAGAGCTCGTCCCTTCCGGCGAAGCTCGTCGATTGCCGATCGACGGATGTCGCACACAGCGAACTGTTCATCGTCGAGGGCGACTCCGCCCTCGGCACGGCCAAGCTGGCGCGCGACAGCGAGCATCAGGCGCTCCTGCCGATCCGAGGCAAGATCCTGAACGTGCAGAAGGCCAGCGTCGCCGACATGCTCGGCAACGCGGAGTGCGCCTCGATCATCCAGGTCATCGGAGCCGGCTCCGGGCGGAGCTTCGACATCTCGGCGGCGCGCTACGGCAAGGTCATCATCATGAGCGACGCCGACGTCGACGGCGCTCACATCCGCACCCTCCTTCTCACGCTCTTCTTCCGGTACATGCGGCCCATGATCGAGGAGGGCCGCGTGTTCGCCGCCGTCCCGCCGTTGCACCGCGTGGTGGTCATGAACCCGGGCTCGAAGCCGAACGAGACGATCTACACGTACTCCGAGGCTGAACTCGCCGGCGTATTGGCCACGCTGAAGAAGCAGGGCAAGCGCTACCAGGATCCGATCCAGCGTTACAAGGGCCTCGGCGAGATGGATGCCGACCAACTCGCGACCACCACGATGGACCGTCGCCAACGCACCCTCCGCCGCGTCGGCCTCGGCGATGCCGAGAACGCCGGCCGCGTCTTCGAACTGCTCATGGGCAACGAGGTCGCACCGCGCAAGGAGTTCATCGTGGTCAGCGCCGACGGCCTCGAGCGCGAGCGCATCGACGCCTGACGAAGCGCCCCGGTGAGCGGGGCTGCAGACCGAGAGGACGCGGCGGCCGACAGGCCACCGCGTCCTCGTGCATGTGCTCGGCGCGCGTGGCGCGGGAGCACCGCGACGTCAGGCGATGCGAGTGCCGACCGCGGCGACGTGGGCCTCGAGCGGTTGACCGGACGCGTCGCGCTTGGCACCGGGGTCCGGCAGTTGCCTGGCGGTGCCGTCGGCGGCCACGGCCAGCGCGGGGGCGGGGCCCGCCCACGCGAGCTGAAGGGCGTCCTCGCCCTTGAGGAAGCGCTGGGCCCGCACGCCGCCGGTCGCCCGGCCCTTGGCGGGGAACTCCGAGAACTCGCTGACCTTGGCACTGCCGGCCTCGACGCCCAGGAGCGTGTCGCTGGCGGCCGCGATCGTGACCACCACGGTGGTGGCGAGGGCCTCGGCCGGCAGGCTCGTGAAGTGGATGACCTGCGAGCCGGAGCCCAGCTTGATGCCCGCCATGCCTCCGGCGGGACATCCCTGCGGTCGAACCGTCGCGGCGGGGAAATGCAGGAGCTGGGCGTCGGATGCCACGAACACCAGCTCGTCGCCCTCCTCGCCCTGCACTGCGCCGACGACCTCGTCGCCGGCCTTGAGACCGATGACCTCGAAGTCGGGCTTGTTCGGGTAGCCCCCTGCCGAGACCCGCTTGACGATGCCCTGGCGGGTGCCGATGGCGATCGAGCGATCGGAGGTGAGCGAAACCAGCGCGAGGACCCTCTCGTCGCGATCCGGCAGCGCGAGGTAGTCGCCGATCCTCACGCCGGCACCGAGCTGCACCGAGCTCGGCGGCAGCATCGGGACGTCGACCGCGGTGAAGCGGACGAGATGGCCGCGGTTCGTCACCGCGCCGATCTCGGCGCGGCTCGTGGTGTCGAGCGTGGACAGGATCGCGTCGTGCTTGCTCCGTCGCGACGGCACGGTGACGGCGGGAGCCCCGGACTCGCCGGCTTGCAGGTCGACGCGGGCGATGCGGCCGGTCACCGAGAGGAACACGCGACACGGCACATCCGCCACCTCCAGCACGGCGGCGGCGCGCTTGGCAGCTGCGCCGGTGGGGATGGGCCGGGCATCGGTGAGGAGGGTGCGACGAGGGGTGCCGTACTTCTCGGCGACCTCGGCCAGCTCGTCGGAGACGAGGGCCTCGATGCGATGACGACTCGCGAGGATCGCCTCGAGCTCCTCGATCTCGGCTCGGAGCTTGTCGCGCTCGGCCTCGAGCTCGATGCGCGAGAACTTCGTGAGGCGGCGCAACTGGAGTTCGAGGATGTAGTCGGTCTGCACGAGGCTGAGGTCGAAGACCTCCATCAGCCGCGTTCGCGCCGCAGCGGTGTCGTCGCTCGACCGGATGACCTGGATGACCTCATCGATGTCGAGGATCGCGATCAGCAGGCCGTCGACGAGATGCAGGCGCTCCCGGCGCCGCGCGAGCCGGTACTGGGACCTGCGCGTGACGACGGAGATGCGGTGGTCGACGTAGACCTGCAGCAGCTCGCGCAGTCCGAGCGTCTGCGGCCCGCCGTTGACGAGGGCGACGTTGTTGATGTTGAAGGAGTCCTCGAGCGGCGTGAGGCGGTAGAGCTGCTCGAGCACGGCATCGGGGCTGAATCCGGTCTTGATGCCGATGACCAGTCGGAGCCCGTTCGTGCGGTCGGTGAGGTCGGTGACGTCCGAGATGCCGCTGATCTTCTTGGCGTTGACGCCGTCCTTGATCTTCTCGATGACCTTCTCGGGCCCGACGAGGTAGGGGAGTTCGGTCACCACGAGGCCGGTCTTGCGGGCCGTGATCGGCTCGATGCGCACCTTCGCGCGGGTCTTGAAGCTTCCGCGGCCGGTGGCGTAGGCGTCGCGGATGCCGGCGAGTCCGACGATCGTGCCGCCCGAGGGCAGGTCGGGTGCCGGCACGAACTCCATGAGGTCGTCGAGCGTGGCGTCGGGATTGGCGATGAGGTGACGGGCCGCCGCGATGACCTCGATGAGGTTGTGCGGGGCCATGTTCGTCGCCATGCCGACCGCGATGCCGCTGGCGCCGTTCACGAGCAGGTTCGGATAGGCGGAGGGCAGGACCGCGGGCTGCATGAACTGGTTGTCGTAGTTGGGTACGAAGTCGACGACGTCCTCGTCGAGCCCGTCGTTCATGGCGATGGCGGCCGCGGTCAGTCGCGCCTCGGTGTACCGGGAGGCCGCGGGGCCGTCATCGAGGGAGCCGAAGTTGCCATGCCCGTCGACGAGGGGAACGCGCAGCGTGAAGGCCTGCGCCATGCGGACGAGGGTGTCGTAGATGGCGGTGTCACCGTGGGGGTGGTACTTGCCCATCACCTCGCCGACGACCCTCGAGGACTTCACGTGGCCTCGATCGGGGCGCAGGCCCATCTCGTTCATGCCGAACAGGATTCGTCGCTGCACCGGCTTGAGGCCGTCGCGGGCGTCGGGGAGCGCGCGCGAGTAGATCACGGAGTACGCGTATTCGAGGAACGAGCCCTGCATCTCGGTGGCGACGTCGACGTCTTCGATGCGCTCGACGATCGGTTCTTCAGCGGGCGGGTTCTTGGCTCGGGTCATCCGTGTTCTCTGCTGCTGGTGGGCTCACGCCGGGAATGAAGGGCGCGCCCTGCCTGTGCGAGACTGGGCGCGATGCCTGCCATGCTACCGGTGCCCGCCGACGGGGTCCCGCGCCTCACCGACGTGCTGGCCAGTTCGACGGCCAGCCTCGCCGGCCGCGAGAACGCGTTCGGCCTGCCCGCGGCATCCGGCGTCGTGATCGTGCTCGTCGACGGGCTCGGTGCCGCCAACCTGCAAGCGAGGGCCGGTCACGCCAGGTTCCTCGCGCCACGCATGGCCAAGCGCGACGTCATTCGCACGGTACTTCCCTCGACGACGGCCGCCGCACTCGCGAGCCTGACGACCGGCCGGCTCCCGGGCGCGCACGGGCTGGTGGGCTATCGAACCCTCGACGCCGGGAACGATCGCCTCGTGAATCAGCTGAGCGGCTGGGACGCCGCGATGGTGCCCGAGACGTGGCAGCGGTGCCCGACGCTCTTCGAGAGTGCAGGGCTGGCGGGCGTCGACGCGATCGCGATCGGTGCTGCTCGCTACGCCGACTCCGGGTTCACCCGCGCAGTGCTGCGCGGCGCCGAGTACCGCGTGGCCGCGTCGATGCCCGACCGGTTCGCGGCAGCGCTCGACCTCCTGCAGACGCGCGCCGCGCCGCTCGTCTACCTCTACGTCCCCGAGCTCGACCAGGCCGCGCACGCGCACGGGTGGGAGTCGGACCGATGGCTCGGCCTCTTGGAGCAACTCGACGCCGAGGTCGCCTCGTTCGAGCGGCGGATGCCACGTGGCGCCGGGCTGCTCGTCACGGCCGACCACGGCGTGGTCGACGTTCCCTCGCACCGCCATGTCTTCATCGACGCGAAGCCCGAGCTCGTCGAGGGCGTGCGGCACGTCGGCGGCGAGCCGCGATTCCTGTCGCTCTACGTGGAGCCCGGACTCGGTGCGGGGGAGCGCGACGCCCTGCTGGCGCGGTGGCGGGCGGCCGAGGAGCATCGAGCGTGGGTCCTCTCCCGCGACGAGGCGATCGAGGCGGGCCTCTACGGGGCCGTCGCCGAGGAGGTCCGCCCGCGCATCGGCGACATCCTCGTCGCGGCGCGCGCCGGCATCGCGTACTACGACCGCCGCGAGGCGAACCGGCAGGCGGAGGCCATGATCGGCCAGCACGGGTCGCTCACCGACGAGGAGACGCGCGTGCCCCTGATCCGCGGCGGGGTGTTCGGGCGCGCCTGAGCGCGTCCCTCGGCGGATGCCGCAGCGAACCTCACGACGGTGCCCTTGCATCTGCGGACGACGACGGCCGGGGCATCCGCCACCGGCCGTCGTCTCGGGTCTGCTGCTGGGTGTCAGTTCGGGTACTGACCGCGCTTCACCTGGGGCTTGGGCAGCCGCAGCATGCGCAGCTGCAGGGCGCGCATCGCCGCGTACCACCGCACGCGCTCGGCGTTCTCGCCGTACTTCGCGCGCAGCTTGCGGGTGAGCAGCTGGCCGAGGATGACGACGTCGACGATCGCGATGAGGAAGAACGACCAGAGCGCGAGGATGCCGATCGCCTGCACCTGCGCGCTGGGGATGAAGGTCAGGATGATCACGGCGAACATCACCGGGATCAGGATCTCGCCGATGCTGAAGCGCGCGTCGACGTAGTCGCGGACGAACTTCTTCTGCGGTCCGCGGTCGCGCATCGGCAGGTAACGCTCATCGCCGAGGGCCATGCCGACGCGTGCGCGTTCGCGCGCCTCGGCCTCCTTCGCCTTCGCCGCCTTCGCCGCCTCCTTGCGGTCGTTCGGCACGAGCGGCCGCTTGCGGGCCGCCTCCTGCTCGGCGCGACTCGGCGTGGGAACGCCCTTGCCGGCCTTCAGTCGCGCCTGGGTCTCTTCGAGCGTCTCGGCGCTCGGGTCTTCGCTGTTGGTGGGTTGCTTTGCCACGGGGTCCCTCGAATCGGTTCCCTTAAGATTACCGGCATGACCGAGCCCACACCCACCGGCCCCGCTTCCCCTTCGACCGGCGACCTCGTCGACGCGATCCGCGACGCCGTCGACGTCGGATTCCCGTCGACGGTCGCCGATCTCGCGAACCTCGTCCGGATCCCGTCCGTCTCCTGGCCCGCCTTCGACCCGGAGCATGTCGCGACGAGCGCCGAGGCCGTGGCCGGGCTGCTCCGTGACACCGGCGTCTTCGACCTGGTCGACGTGCGGCGTGCGCTGGTCGAGGACGGCTCCGAGCTCGGTCATCCCGCCGTGGTCGCGAGCCGGCCCGCGCGCAACGGGCGTCCGACCGTGCTGCTCTACGCCCACCACGACGTGCAGCCGCCCGGAAAGGACGAGGACTGGGACACGCCGCCGTTCGAGCCGACCCAGCGCGGCGACCGGCTCTACGGTCGCGGCGCCGCCGACGACAAGGCCGGCGTCATGGCCCATGTCGGCGCGATCCGGGCATTCGCGGATGCGGCGGGGGACTTCGACCTCGGCCTCGCCGTGTTCGTCGAGGGCGAGGAGGAGTGGGCCTCCCGCTCGTTCGCGAACTTCCTGCGCGAGAACCGCGACCACCTGGCGGCCGACGCGATCATCGTCGCCGATTCCGGAAACTGGGACCTCGAGACACCGGCGATCACGGTCGCCCTCCGTGGCGCGGTGGCGTTCAACGTCCGGATCCGCACGCTGTCGCATGCCTCGCACTCGGGGATGTACGGCGGTGCCGTGCCGGATGCCATGCTCGCGGCCATCCGCGTGCTCGACACGATGTGGGCCGAAGACGGGTCGGTCGCCATCTCCGGCCTGACGAGCGCCGACCTCGTGCCGCCGGCCTACGACGAGGCGCAGCTTCGAGAGGAGACCGGTCTCGTCGACGGCGTGAGCCCCATCGGCCGTGGCTCGATCCTCTCCCGCATCTGGGCGCAGCCCGCGGTCACCGTCACCGGCATCGACGCACCGGATGTCGCGAACGCCTCGAACACCCTGGTTCCCGAGGTCAGGGTCCGCATCAGCGCGCGCATCGCGCCCGGGCAGGATGCGGGGGAGGCCTACGAGGCGATCCGCGCGCATCTCGTCGAGAACGCCCCCTTCGGCGTGCAACTCGGCTTCGAGGACGTCGACAAGGGCCAGGCGTTCCTCGTCGACACGAGCGGGTGGGCCGTCGAGGAGACGCGGTCCGCGATGTCGGACGCTTGGGGTCGGCCGCCCGTCGACATCGGCGTGGGCGGCTCCATCCCGTTCATCGCGGAGCTCGTCGAGGAGTTCCCGGAGGCGCAGATCCTCGTGACCGGCGTGGAGGACCCCGACTCCCGGGCGCACAGCCCGAACGAGTCGCTGCACCTCGGAGTCTTCAAGCGGGCCCTGTTGAGCGAGGCGCTCCTCTTCGCGCGGCTCGAGGCGCGAGGCCCGTCGGAATCCTGACTTCCGGGCCGACACGCAGCCGCACCGGGTAGAATCCCATCAGACATGAGGCGTTCTTCGACGCACCGAGGAGAGACATGAGCGACACCATCACCGACACCGCACACGGTGTGAAACTGAGCGATCCCGCGGCCGACAAGGTGCGGAGCCTCCTTTCGCAGGAGGGCCGTGACGACCTGCGTCTGCGCGTCGCGGTCCAGCCCGGCGGATGCTCGGGCCTCATCTATCAGCTCTACTTCGACGAGCGGCTCCTCGACGGCGATGCCGTGGTCGACTACTCGGGCGTCGAGGTCGTCGTCGACAAGATGAGCGTTCCCTACCTCGACGGAGCCTCGATCGACTTCGAGGACACCATCCAGAAGCAGGGCTTCACGATCGACAACCCCAATGCACAGGGAAGCTGTGCATGTGGTGACTCGTTCCACTGAGCACCGAGATCCGACTCCGGAAGGGAGGCTGCCGACGGCAGCCTCCCTTTCTTGTTTCTCCAGATGATCGCGGAATTACGCACCCGGATCCGCGGAAAACGAGGCTCCCTTGCACGCCAGCCCGGTCGAGTCGGAGTAGGCTGTCCAACGATCATGCGCTTCACTGTGAAGCGCCTTCGAGTCTCCCGAAAGGTCACCGGTGCGCCACAATCGCCGTCTCCGATGGGCTGCTATCCCGATCGCAGCGTCGCTCAGCCTCGTCCTCGCAGGGTGCACGCAGGCTCAGCTCAACGGGTTCCTGCCGGGCTTCGAGGAGGGGCAGCCTCCCGTCACGAACCACACCGAGCGCGTCTCGGGCCTGTGGGTCACGTCGTGGATCGTGCTGCTCGTCGTCGGCGTCATCACCTGGGGCCTGACGATCTGGGCGGTCATCGCCTACCGTCGTCGCAAGGGGCAGACCGGTCTTCCGGTCCAGCTCAGGTACAACATGCCGATCGAGGTCTTCTACACGATCGTCCCGCTCATCCTGGTGCTCGGCTTCTTCGCCTTCACCGCCCGTGATCAGCAGGTCATCGAGCAGCGGTTCGCCGAGGACCAGATCGACGTCAAGGTCGAGGTCATCGCCAAGCAGTGGGCGTGGGACTTCAACTACGTGAACGAGGACGTCTACTCGCCCGGCATCCAGGGCCAGCTCTCGAACGAGGGGCCCAAGGGCTCGCTCGTCGCCTCCGAGGTGCCGACCCTCTACCTGCCGGTCGGCAAGAACATCGAGATCGAGCTCGAGTCGCGTGATGTCATCCACTCGTTCTGGGTCGTGGACTTCCTCTACAAGAAGGACATGTTCCCCGGCAAGACCAACTACATGTCGTTCGTCCCCGAGCGTGAAGGCACCTACGAGGGCAAGTGCGCCGAGCTCTGCGGCGAGTACCACTCGTTGATGCTCTTCAACGTGAAGGTCGTCTCCGAGGGCGAGTACGAGGACTACATCGACTCCCTGCGGGACCTCGGCCAGGAGGGGCAGCTCTCCAACGAGTACGACCGCAACCAGAACCTGCCCGGCACGGGCGCGCCCGAACTGAAAGAGGAGCACGAAGGCGAATGAGCACCACGACCGCACCGGCTCGGCCGCAGTCGAGCAGCCTTCCCTTCGGCGCTTCGAAGGTCGAACGCAAGGGCAACGTCCTCGTCCGGTGGATCACGTCCACCGACCACAAGGTCATCGGGTACATGTACCTGATCACCTCGTTCGTGTTCTTCTGCATCGGCGGCGTCATGGCGCTGATCATCCGCGCCCAGCTCTTCGAGCCCGGCCTGGAGATCGTGCAGACGCGTGAGCAGTACAACCAGCTCTTCACGATGCACGGAACGATCATGCTGCTCATGTTCGCGACGCCGCTCTTCGCCGGCTTCGCGAACGTGCTCATGCCGTTGCAGATCGGTGCTCCCGACGTCGCCTTCCCGCGACTGAACGCCTTCGCCTTCTGGCTGTTCGCCTTCGGTTCGCTGATGGCCGTCTCCGGATTCTTCACACCGCAGGGCGCGGCATCCTTCGGATGGTTCGCCTACCAGCCATTGGCGTCGACGACGTTCTCACCTGGCGTGGGCGGCAACCTCTGGATGCTCGGCCTCGGCCTCTCCGGCTTCGGCACGATTCTGGGCGCCGTGAACTTCATCACGACCATCATCACGATGCGCGCTCCCGGCATGACGATGTTCCGCATGCCGATCTTCACGTGGAACACGCTGGTCACCTCGATCCTCGTGCTGATGGCCTTCCCGGTCCTCGCCGCGGCGATTCTGGCGGCGGGCGCCGACCGCGTCTTCGGGGCCCACATCTACGACCCGGCCAATGGCGGCGTCATCCTGTGGCAGCACCTGTTCTGGTTCTTCGGGCACCCCGAGGTGTACATCATCGCCCTGCCGTTCTTCGGCATCGTCTCCGAGATCTTCCCCGTCTTCAGCCGGAAGCCGATCTTCGGCTATTCGACGCTCGTCTACGCGACCATCGCGATCGCGGCGCTCTCGGTCACGGTGTGGGCGCACCACATGTACGTCACGGGTTCGGTCCTCCTGCCCTTCTTCGCACTCATGACGATGCTCATCGCGGTGCCGACCGGCGTGAAGATCTTCAACTGGATCGGCACGATGTGGCGCGGCTCGATCACCTTCGAGACGCCGTTGGTGTGGTCGATCGGCTTCCTGATCACCTTCGTGTTCGGTGGCCTCACCGGCGTGATCCTGGCATCGCCGCCGCTCGACTTCGCGGTGTCCGACACCTACTTCGTGGTCGCCCACTTCCACTACGTGGTGTTCGGCACGGTCGTCTTCGCGATGTTCGCGGGCTTCTACTTCTGGTGGCCGAAGTGGACCGGCAAGATGCTCAACGAGACGCTCGGCAAGTGGCACTTCTGGCTGCTCTTCATCGGCTTCCACACCACCTTCCTCATCCAGCACTGGCTTGGCGTGGTCGCGATGCCGCGGCGGTACTACTCGTACCTGCCCGAGGACAACATCACGTGGATGAACCAGCTCTCGACGATCGGTTCCGCGATCCTCGCGATCTCGCTGATCCCGTTCTTCCTCAACGTGTACATCACGGCGCGCCGCGCTCCCAAGGTCACGGTGAACGACCCGTGGGGGTACGGCCGTTCGCTCGAGTGGGCGACCAGCTGCCCGCCGCCGCGGCACAACTTCACCTCGATCCCGCGCATCCGCTCGGAGTCGCCGGCGTTCGACCTCAACCACCCCGAGGCCGGCATCCCCGTCGGCATCGGCCCGGGCAAGGATGCGCCGGACGCACCCGTGTTCGACGTCGAGACGAAGGAAGTCAAGTAAGTGCGCGCGAATGTGATTCTCTTCTGGATCCTCTCGGGATTCTTCGCGATCGCCGCGGCCATCTACATCGCGTGGACGGCTGTCGACGACCTCGAGCCCGGAGTCGAGTGGGTCGGCCTCGTGGCGATCTCGTTGAGCGCCGTGCTCGCCGCCTTCATCGCGTTCTACCTCGGGCGTGTGCACAAGGCACAGGGTTCGGAGCTCCCCGAAGACCGGCTGGATGCCAACATCGACGACGGCGACCCCGAGCTCGGCTTCTTCAGCCCGTGGAGCTGGTGGCCGATCATGCTCGCGGCCTCGGCCGCTCTGCTCTTCCTCGGCCTGGCGGTCGGGTTCTGGATCAGCTTCATCGCCGTCGGCCTCGGCGTCATCAGCCTCGTGGGCTGGGTCTACGAGTACTACCGCGGGAACTTCGCCCGCTGACCGGTCTCCTACGCTGAAACGGCCCTCACACCGGGTGTGAGGGCCGTTTCGCGTGTGGAGGTACTCCGGCGGGTTCCGCGGGTGCCCGAGCCGACTCCGGGCGTTCTCGCGACCCATGTCAGGTGCCCGTGTCGTGCCAGTCCTCATGCCGGCGTCGTATCGGCGCGGGCTCAGGCCGGGCGTCGACGTTCGAACGTGAGGACCTCGACCGAGACGGTGACGCTCATGGCGCCGACGGACTCGTCGAGTCGATCGGATTCGCCCTCGCGAGCGTGATGGGCCGTGGGCCCCATGGCCGTGAGCAGACGGCGCTGGGCAGCATCGACGAGAGCTTCGTACTCGAGCCCGGTTCGATCCAAGGCATCGAATCCGACCTGGCCCAGGGCGGTTGCGACCTGGAGTTCCTTGCCCTCGGGTATGGACAGCATGTCGCCACGCTGCTGGAGCTCCTCGAGGTGGTTCTCGCGGGGAACGACCACGACGAGGATGCCTGCCTCGCGGATGACCCGAGCGTACTCCGATGGATTCCTGGGCGCGAAGATGTTGAGGGCGATGTCGACGACGCCATCTCGCAGGGGGAGTGGTCGCCAGATGTCGAGGACGACACCGGTGGCCCCCTCGACCGCGCGAACTGCCATGCGTGCCGCAACCGGGGACCGATCGGTCACCAGGACGTCGGCAGCCGGATGCGCCCGCGCGACCGCAGCCGTGTAGTAGCCGGTGCCGCACCCGAAGTCGGCGATACGCGGCGACATGCGCTGCCGGCCGGGCTCAGGCTGCCAGCGGAACGTCGCGTCCACGACGGACTCGGAGATCGGCGCGTAGACGCTGCTGTCGAGCAACGACGAGCGTGCCGTGAGCATCTCCCGATCATCGCCCGTGGTTCGAGGCGCCTTCGGCGGAAGCAGGGTCACGGTTCCGTACTTGGACACATCGAAACGGTGACCGGTCGCGCAGCCGATCACGAGTGGGCCGACCTCGTGGAGCGGCTCCACGCAGTTCGGGCACCGGAGCCACGTCGTGTCGAACGACATGGTCCCGATGCCCGAATCTGCAGTGCGGTTCAGCTGCGCGGTCAGTGGTGTTCGCCGTGACCGGACTCGAGTTCGCCCTTCGTGACCGGCGCGATGCGGTCCTCGAAGAACCAGCGCGAGAGCGAGGCCCGGAACTTCTGGCCCGCGGTGATCTTGCCACGCGCGTTCGGACGAATCATCAGCGGGGCGTACGACTCGAAGCTCACCAGCCGCCAGCGGTCGTACTCGTCGAGGGGCTCGTGCACCTCGATGTACTCGCCGCCCGGCAGCCGAACGATGCGCCCGGACTCGTACCCGTGGAGCACGATCTCGCGGTCCTTCTTCTGCAGTGCGATGCACACGCGCTTCGTGATGAAGTACGCGATGAAGGGGCCGATGATGACCACTGCCTGGAGCGCGTGGATGACGCCCTCCATCGTGAGCCAGAAGTGCGTGGCCAGGATGTCCGAGCTCGCCGCGGCCCAGAGGCCCGCGTAGAAGGTCACGCCGGCTGCGCCGATGGCCGTTCGGGTCGGAGCGTTGCGGGGACGGTCGGCGATGTGGTGCTCGCGCTTGTCGCCGGTGATCCAGGCCTCGATGAACGGGTACATCAGCACCAGGACGATGAAGATGCCGATCGCGATCAGCGGGACGAGGATGTTGAACGACCAGGTGCGGTCGAGCCACACGAACTCCCATCCCGGGGGAATGAGTCGAAGCGCGCCATCCGCGAAGCCGATGTACCAGTCGGGCTGCGTTCCTGCAGACACCGGCGATGGGTCGTACGGGCCGTAGTTCCAGATCGGGTTGATCGTGAAGAGCGCGGCGATCAGCGCCAGCACGCCGAAGATGATGAAGAAGAACCCACCGGCCTTCGCGGCGTAGATCGGGAGGATGGGGGGACCGACCGCGTTCTGCGGGGTCTTGCCCGGCCCGGCGTACTGCGTGTGCTTGTGGACGACCACGAACACGAGGTGCAGGGCGATGAATGCGATCACGAGCGCAGGCAGGATCATGATGTGCAGCGAGTAGAGGCGGCCGACGATCTGCGTGCCCGGGAACTCACCACCGAAGATGAGGAACGAGGTCCACGTTCCGATGACCGGGATGCCCTTGACGAGGCCGTCGATGATGCGCAGGCCGTTGCCCGAGAGCAGGTCGTCGGGCAGCGAGTACCCCGTGAAGCCTTCGGCCATCGCGAGGATGAAGAGCGTGAAGCCGATCACCCAGTTGAACTCGCGCGGCTTCCGGAACGCACCCGTGAAGTAGATGCGGAGCATGTGCAGACCGATGGCCGCGACGAAGAGCAGGGCCGCCCAGTGGTGCATCTGCCGAACGAACAGGCCGCCGCGAATGTCGAACGAGATGTCGAGCGTCGATGCCATCGCGACCGACATCTCGACGCCCTTGAGGGGGACGTACGACCCGTCGTAGTGGACCTCGGCCATGGACGCCTGGAAGAAGAACGTCAGGAACGTGCCCGAGATCAGGATGACGACGAACGAGAAGAGGGCCACCTCGCCGAGCAGGAACGACCAGTGGTCGGGGAACGCCTTACGGCCGAGCTCCTTGACGAAGCCGGCGATGCTCGTGCGCTCGTTCACATAGACGGCCGCGGACGTCGTGAACGACCGCTTCGGCGTGCCGGTGGTGGGCGATGCGGTGCTCAATGGCGCTCCCAGAAGCTCGGGCCGACGGGTTCGGTGAAGTCGCTCTGCGCGATGAGGTAGCCCTCATCGTCGATCGCGATGGGCAGCTGCGGCAGCGGACGCTTGGCCGGGCCGAAGATGACCTCGCAGTGGTTCGCCACGTCGAACTGGGACTGGTGGCAGGGGCAGAGCAGGTGGTGCGTGTGCTGCTCGTAGAGCGCGACAGGGCAGCCGACGTGCGTGCAGATCTTGGAGTACGCGACGATGCCGTCGTAGGACCAGTCCTTGCGCTCGGGCAGTTCGTTCAGTTCGCTCGGCTCGAGGCGCATGAGGAGCACCGCGGCCTTGGCCTTCTCATCAAGTTTGCCGTGCTCGAGGTCGTTCAGGCCCTCGGGGATCACGTGGAACGCGCTGCCGATCGTGACGTCGGAGGCCTTGATCGGCGCACCGCTCGGATCGAGCGCGAGACGCGTGCCCTTGCGCCACATCGTGTGGCTCAGCAGCGGCACGGGAAGCTGGTCCTGAGGAGCAAGCCCGCGGAACAGGACGAGTGCCGGCAGGGGGAACACGACGATCGCACCGATGAGGCTGTTGCGGATCACGCTTCGACGCGTGAAGCCGGACTCGCGGTCGGAGTCGGTGAAGACCTTCACCGCGGCAGCCTGCGTCTCGGGGGAGCCGCCGATCGGGTGGCGTTCGTCGACGAGCTCGACGTCCTCCATGACGGACTTGCCCCAGTGGACGATGCCGATGCCCAGGGCAAGAAGCGCCAGGGCGGCACCGAGGCCGATGAACAGGTTGTTCAGTCGGACGTCGCCGGGGTTGTTCGACTCCATCGGGAAGAGCATGTAGGCGGCGACCGCCCAGAGGCTTCCGAGAATGGAGAGGTAGAAGAGCGTGTAGACCGTGCGCTGCGCGCGCTTCTCCCGCTGGGGATTCTCGTCGGTCACGCGAGGCCGGTGTGCCGGGAAGCCCGGATTCTCGAACGCGTCCTGAACGATCAGTGCGGTGCCCGGAGAGGCATCGGATGCGTGCGCGGCATGCGACGAGTCGGCAGCGGCGAGCTCAGCGCCGCTGTTGTCGTCCTGGGCCATGGTTCTCCTTCTTCAGGTACTTCGGTACCGACGTGCGCTAGTTGGACTTGGCCGTGATCCACACGGTGATCGCGACGATCGCGCCGAGACCGAAGATCCAGATGAACAGGCCCTCTGCAACGGGGCCGAGCGAACCGAGTTCGAAGCCGCCGGGCGACCGGTTGTCCTGCACGTACTTGAGGTACGTGATGATGTCGCGCTTGTCCTCGGGCGAGATGTTCAGGTCGTTGAACACGGGCATGTTCTGCGGACCGGTGACCATGGCCTCGTAGATGTGCACGCCGGAGACGTCGGTGAGCGGGGGAGCGAACTTGCCTTCGGTGAGAGCGCCACCGGCTCCGGCGACGTTGTGGCACATCGCGCAGTTGATGCGGAACAGCTCGGCACCGTTTGCAGCGTCGCCGCCGCCGTTGACCAGGTGGTCATCGGGGATGTCGGGGCCGGGGCCCAGCGAGGCGACGTAGTAGGCGAGCTGCTTGACCTGCTCGTCGGTGAACTGGACCGGCTTCTCCTGCGCCTGCGGGCCCTGCATCTGCATCGGCATGCGACCGGTCCCGACCTGGAAGTCGACCGCCGCAGCGCCGACGCCGACGAGGCTCGGACCCGTGTCGGTGCCCTCCGCGGACAAGCCGTGGCAGGTGGCGCAGTTGGCCTGGAAGAGCTTCTTGCCCTCTTCGATGGTCTGCTGCGAGGTGGAGTCGGCTTCGGCCTGGGCCGTCGTGCCCGCACTCAGCGCCGCATAGGCGCCACCGGTGAAGACGAGACCGATCGCGAGCAATGCGACCGTTGCGAGCGGGTGCCGGCGGCCGGTGCGTCGCTTCTGGCGGTTCATTGGGTTCTTCCTGTTCGCGGGCATGCTGGGTGGGCGCTCCTGCTTGCGGCTATTTGAGGACGTAGATGACAAGGAAGAGACCGATCCAGACGACATCGACGAAGTGCCAGTAATAGGACACCACGATGGCGCTCGTGGCCTCCTTGTGCCCGAAGTTCTTGACGGCGAAGACGCGGCCGATCACGAGCAGGAAGGCGATGAGCCCGCCCGTGACGTGCAGGCCGTGGAAGCCGGTCGTGAGGTAGAACGCGGAGCCGTACGAGTTCGAGTCGAGGGCGATGCCCTCGGAGACGAGCGTTGCGTACTCCCACACCTGTCCGGCGACGAAGACGGAGCCCATGGCGAAGGTGAGGAAGAACCACTCGACCATTCCCCAGTCCCACGGCTTCCAGCTGGTGCCGTAGGGCTTCATCTTCTCTGCAGCGAAGACGCCGAACTGGCAGGTCACCGACGAGAGTACGAGGATGATCGTGTTCGTCAGCGAGAACGGGAAGTTCAAGACGCCGGCTTCCGCGGCCCACAGCTCGGGCGACGTCGACCGAAGCGTGAAGTAGATCGCGAACAGGCCGGCGAAGAACATGACTTCGCTCCCGAGCCAGACGATCGTGCCCACCGCAACGGTGTTCGGTCGCTTGATCACGGGCGCGCTCGCCTGGAAAGTCATAGAGGTGCTCGTCACGCTCACCATTATGGCTGAAATCAGGGCTGAGTTTTCGTCATCCTCGTTGCTCGTGTCGCACCGTCGGCACTAAGGCGAGCCTTACTTGAGCTGCCGAAGTGCCGTGAATCGCCCGTGAATCCCCTCGCTAGGATCGACTCCATGCCCGCGGACACCAATTGGCCAGACATTCTCACCGCCCTCCTCAATGGGGAAGATCTCAGCGTCTCGGACGCGGCGTGGTGCATGGAACAGGTCATGACGGGAGCTGCGACCCACGCCCAGCTCGCCGGGTTCCTCGTGGCGCTCCGGGTGAAGGGGGAGACCGTCGACGAGGTCGTCGGGTTCCGGGACGCGGTCCTGGAGCATGCCGTACCGCTTCCGGTGGATCCGATGGCATTGGACATCGTCGGGACGGGCGGGGACCGATTCGGCACGGTCAACGTCTCCACGATGGCCTCCGTGGTCGCGGCGGCATCCGGCGTCCCGGTCATCAAGCACGGCAATCGCGCCGCGAGCTCCGCGTCCGGTTCATCCGACGTGCTCGCGGCGCTCGGCATCGACCTGACGATGTCGGCCGACCGCGTGGCCGCCGTGCTCGAGGAGGCGGGCATCACGTTCGCGTTCGCGTCGGCCTTCCACCCCGGGTTCCGGCATGCCGGCGCGGTGCGTGCCGAGCTGGGCGTCCCGACGGTGTTCAACTTCCTCGGGCCGCTCTGCAATCCCGCCAGACCCGAGGCGTCCGCGGTCGGCGTCGCGCACCTCGATCGCGTGCCGCTCATCGTGGGCGTGTTCCAGACACGCGGAGCCACCGCGCTCGTGTTCCGCGGTGACGACGGCCTCGACGAGCTCACGACCACCGGCCACAGCCACATGTGGGAGGTCTCGCTCGGCACGGTGAAGGAGCACGACCTCGACCCTCGCGACCTCGGTATCGCGCGAGCGAAGATCGCGCAGCTCCAAGGGGGAGACGCCGCACACAACGCGCAGGTCGTTCATCGCGTGTTCGCAGGCGAGACCGGTCCCGTCCGAGACATCGTCGTGCTGAACGCGGCCGCGGGACTCGTGTCGTTCGAGCTCGCGAAGGATCCGTCGCAGGTGCTCCGGCCGATCCTCGATCGCTTCGCCGAGAAGATGGTCGTCGCCTCGGACGCGATCGACAGCGGATCCGCCGCGCGCAAGCTCGACGAGTGGATCGCGGCGACGCGACGGTGAACACGCGAACGTCGGGCCCTGCGACATCCGCAGAGCCCGACGACGTGATGCGAAGGGTGATCAGTCCACGTCGTCGTCGACCCAGTCGAACGTCTTCGTGACGGCCTTCTTCCAGAGGCGGATCTGGCGGTCGCGCTCATCGGCGTCCATCTTGGGCTCCCAGCGCGAGTCCTCCTGCCAGTTGGCGCGAAGCTCGTCCAGGTCGGACCAGAACCCGACGGCGAGGCCCGCCGCGTATGCGGCCCCCAGGGCAGTGGTCTCCGCGACGACCGGTCGGACGACCGGCACGCCGAGGATGTCGGCTTGGAACTGCATGAGGGTGTTGTTCGCGATCATGCCGCCGTCGACCTTCAGCTCCGTGAGGTCGACTCCCGAGTCGGCGTTGACGGCGTCGAGCACCTCGCGCGTCTGGAATGCCGTCGCCTCGAGGGCCGCCCGCGCGATGTGTCCCTTGTTCACGTAGCGGGTCAGGCCCACGAGTGCGCCGCGGGCGTCGGGCCGCCAGTACGGGGCGAAGAGCCCCGAGAAGGCCGGCACGAAGTAGGCGCCGCCGTTGTCCTCGACGCTGTTGGCGAGCGTCTCGACCTCGGGAGCGGAGGAGATGAGGCCGAGGTTGTCGCGCAGCCACTGGATCAGCGACCCGGTGACCGCGATCGACCCCTCGAGCGCGTAGTGGGCCGGCTCGTCGCCGAGCTTGTAGCCGAGGGTCGTGAGCAGCCCGTTCTTGGAGTGGATGATCTCGGTGTCGGTGTTGAAGATGAGGAAGTTGCCGGTGCCGTAGGTGTTCTTCGATTCGCCGGCATCGAACGCCGCCTGCCCGAAGGTCGCGGCCTGCTGGTCGCCGAGAATGCCGGCGACGGGCACCTCGCGAAGCAGGCTCGACGGCTCCACGGTGCCGTAGACCTCTGAGGAGGAGCGGATCTCGGGCAGCATCGACTTCGGCACGCCGAACGCCTCGAGGATGTCGTCGCGCCAGGAGAGCGTCTCGAGGTCCATGAACATCGTGCGTGACGCGTTGGTGACGTCGGTCGCGTGCACGCCGCCGTCGACACCGCCGGTCAGGTTCCAGAGCACCCACGTGTCGGTCGTGCCGAACAGCAGGTCGCCGGCCTCGGCCTTCTCACGGGCGCCCTCGACGTTCTCGAGGATCCAGACGATCTTCGTGCCCGAGAAGTACGTCGCCAACGGCAGGCCGACGACCGGCTTGAACCGCTCGACGCCGCCGTCGGCCGCGAGCCGGTCGACGATCGACTGGGTGCGGGTGTCCTGCCAGACGATCGCGTTGTACACCGGCTCGCCGGTGTTCTTGTCCCAGACGACGGCGGTCTCGCGCTGGTTCGTGATGCCCACCGCGGCGATGTCGTGACGCGTGATGTCGGCCTTGCCGAGGGCCTGGCCGATGACCTCGCGTGTGTTGCGCCAGATCTCGGCCGGATCGTGCTCGACCCAGCCCGCCTTCGGGAAGATCTGCTCGTGCTCGAGCTGCCCGGTCGCGACGATCGAACCGGCCTTGTCGAAGATGATCGAGCGGGTGCTCGTCGTTCCCTGGTCGATCGCCAGGATGTAGTCGGCCATGACTTCCTCTCGTTGCTGCGCCCCGATCGCCGAGGCGCGATTCAGTGATGTTCAGGGGCCGCCCGGCTCTTCAGGAGCCGGGCGGCGGTGCACGCTATCCGAGCACGGGAAGGAGGGCGAGCGCCGCCCAACCCGCGATGAGACCGCCGATGATCGGGCCGACCACGGGGACCCACGAGTACGACCAGTCGCTGCCGCCCTTGCCCTTGATCGGCAGCAGGGCGTGTGCGATGCGGGGTCCGAGGTCACGGGCCGGGTTGATGGCGTACCCCGTCGGGCCACCGAGGGAGGCGCCGATCGCGATCACGAGGAACGCGACGGGGATGGCTCCGAGTTCGGCCGGCGTGCCGCCGTACGAGAAGCCGAGGATGACGAAGACCAGCACGAAGGTGCCGATGATCTCGGTGACGAGGTTCCAGCCGTAGGAGCGGATGGCCGGACCCGTCGAGAACACGCCGAGCTTGTTCGCGGGCTCGGGCTCATCGTCGAAGTGCTGCTTGTATGCGAGCCAGCAGAAGACGGCGCCGATGATCGCACCGATGAGCTGAGCGCCGATGTAGGTGAAGATCGATGCTCCATCGATCGGGATGCCGGGCACGAATTCAGACTCGCCCTTGCCGAGGAAGTTCACCGTCAGACCCAACGTCACCGCAGGGTTCAGCTGGGCACCGGACGCGTACGAGACGATGACGCCGGAGAAGACCGCGAGGCCCCAGCCGATGTTCACCATCAGAAACCCGCCGTTGAAGCCCTTCGTCTTGGTCAGGGCGACGTTCGCCACGACGCCGCATCCGAGCAGGACCAGCATCGCCGTGCCAACCATCTCCGAAAGGAAGATGACTCCGAGATTCATTGCTACCCCCTTCGCGTGCGCCGCCGCGTTGCGGTCGCACAGTCACACTATCCCCGAGGCCCATACGGGGGGAATGGCCGCGCGGGACATCCGGGAACCCCTTCCACCGCAGTCCGCTGCTGGCGTAGGTTGGCCGAGGGAGTGCTGCGTCGGGGTCGATGCACGGCCGCTCGGCATCTCGCAGCCCAGGGGAGAGGACGAGCGTGAAGAAGATCATCAACGACCCGAAGCGGGTCGTGGACGAGTCGGTCGCAGGATTCGGGCTGGCGCACGCCGACATCGTCAGGGTCGAGCTCGACCCGGTCTACGTGGTCAGGGCCGATGCCCCGATCGCCGGGAAGGTCGGCATCGTCAGCGGTGGCGGCAGCGGCCACGAACCGCTCCATGCGGGGTACGTCGGCTTCGGCATGCTCGACGCGGCGGTGCCCGGCGCGGTGTTCACGTCGCCGACCCCCGACCCCATCCTCGCCGCCACGAGGGCGGTCGACGGGGGAGCCGGCGTGCTCCACATCGTCAAGAACTACACCGGCGACGTGCTCAACTTCGAGACGGCGGCCGAACTCGCGGCGATGGAGGACATCACGGTTCGTGCCGTCGTCACCGACGACGACGTCGCCGTCAAGGATTCGCTGTACACCGCCGGGCGGCGAGGCGTCGCCGGAACGGTGCTCGTCGAGAAGATCGCGGGCGCGGCTGCCGAGCGGGGCGACTCGCTCGACGAGGTCGCCGCGGTCGCCGAACGCGTGAATGCGAATGCCCGCTCCATGGGGCTCGCCCTCACGGCGTGCATCGTCCCGCACGCCGGGGAACCGAGCTTCGACCTGGGCGAGGACGAGATCGAGATCGGCATCGGCATCCACGGCGAGCCGGGCCGCGAGCGCGTGGGCCTCGAGCCCGCCGACCGGCTCGTCGACCGTCTGCTCGAGCCGATCCTCGGGGACCTCCCGTTCAGCGACGGGGACCGGGTGCTGCTCTTCGTCAACGGCATGGGCGGCACGCCTCAGATCGAGCTGTACCTCGCGTACCGGCGCGCCGCGGAGTCGCTCGGGGAACGCGGCATCGAGGTCAGCCGCTCGTTGGTCGGCAACTTCATCACCGCTCTCGAGATGCAGGGGATGTCGATCACGCTCCTGCGCCTCGATGACGAGATGATCGAACTCTGGGACGCGCCCGTGCAGACCGCGGCGCTCCGCTGGGGCCGATAGGAGCGCGCGCGTGGGACTGGACATCACCTGGGCAGTCGACTGGGTCAGACGAAGTGCCGAGGTCGTCGCGGAGCATCGCGTCGAGCTCATCCGATTGGATCGCGACATCGGCGACGGAGACCACGGAGAGAACCTCGACCGCGGTTTCGAGGCCGTGATCCCCAAGCTCGACGACCTCGCCGCCGGTTCGACTCCGGGCGACGTGCTGAAGATGGTCGCCATGACGCTGATCTCCACCGTGGGCGGCGCCGCGGGGCCGCTCTACGGCACCGCCTACCTCAAGGCCGCGGCCGCCGCCGGGTCCGATGCGTCGCTCGACGGACCTGCCGTCGCGCGTGTGCTCGAGGCCGCCCGCGACGGGATCGTCGCCCGCGGAAAGGCGGAGGTCGGGGACAAGACGATGATCGACGCCTGGTCGCCGGCGGTCGAGGCGGCCGCGGCCGCCGCCGAGGCGGGCGCCGACGCCACGGCCGTGCTCGCGGCAGCGGCGTCGGCTGCGGCATCCGGTGCGGAGGCGACGGAACCGCTCGTGGCCAGGAAGGGACGCGCGAGCTACCTCGGCGAGCGATCGGTGGGGCATCGCGATCCCGGGGCGCAGTCGAGCGCGCTGCTGTTGCAGGCCGCGGCCGACGCGGCATCCGAGTCGACCGGTGCCTGAGGTGAGCGGCCGCGTCGGCGTCGTCTTCGTGTCGCACTCCTCCAAGATCGCGGCCGGCCTCGTGGAACTCGCCGCCCAGATGGCGCCGTCGGCTGCGCTCGTGGCAGCGGGCGGCACGGACGACGACCGCATCGGGACGAGCTTCGACCGGGTCATGTCCGCGATCGACGAAGCGGATTCGGGTGCCGGAGTGGTGGTGCTCTGCGATCTCGGCTCGGCGATCCTCACGGCGGAGACCGCGCTCGACTTCCTCGACGACGAGCTGAGATCCCGGGTACGGATCGTGGACGCACCACTCGTCGAGGGCGGTGTCGCAGCGGCGGTGGCGGCGGAGTCGGGTGAGGACCTGGAATCGGTCGTGCGGGCAGCGCTGTCCTCGGCGAGCGGAGGCGCGCCGGGCGTCGTGAACGGCGCTGGCGAACCGCAGGCGACGCTGCCCGGTCCGGCCGACGCCGGCCCCGGGACGTCCGCAGGTCCGGTGCGGACCGTCACCCTCGTGAACGACGACGGCCTGCATGCGAGGCCCGCGGCCGTGCTCGTGAAGCTCGCGAGCAGCTTCGACCAGAAGGTCACCGTGAACGGCACGGATGCCAGGAGCCTGCTCGCGATCATGTCCCTCGGACTCACCAAGGGCGCGTCGCTCCGGATCGCGAGCGACGACCCCGCCGCCGGTGACGCCGTCGCGGCGATCGCCGACCTCGTGGAATCGGGGTTCGGCGAGGTGTGACGGGGCGGCCGGCGCCGCCCGCCGTCGGTTCAGTTGCCGCCGGCGACCCGGATGTCCGCACCCGAGGTGTAGGACGCATCGTCCGACAGCAGGTAGACGACCGCTCCGGCGATCTCGTGGACCTCGCCGGGCCTGCGCATCGGGATCCCGGGAGCTCGTTCGTCGGGCGCGTTCGGCCGCCCGGCCGCGGCATGGATCTCCGTGCGCGTGGTGCCGGGGGAGACCGTGTTCACGCGCACGCCGACGGGGCCGAACTCCTTCGATGCCCCGGTGGTGAGCGCGTTCAGGGCGGCCTTGCTCATGGCATAGGTGATGTAGGTGTTCGGCGAACCGCTGGTCGCGGCGCCAGAGGAGATGTTCACGACGCTGCCGCCGTTGCCCCCGCGCTCGGTCGACATGTGGGCGATCGCGGCCTGCGTCACCACGATCGGCGCGAGCACGTTCACCCGGAACACGAGTTCCGTCTCCTCGAGGGGGGCGTCGAGGAAGGGGCCGATGCGACCGGTGATGCCCGCGTTGTTCACGAGACCCGTCACGGTGCCGAACTCCGCGATGGCGGCGGGCACGACGGCAGCGGCCGCGTCGAGGTCGCTCATGTCCACCGCGATCAGCAGCACCCTGGAGCCCGATGCCTCGCACTCGGCCTTCACCGACTCGGCATCCGCGACGCGATCGCGGTAGGTGATGACGAGATCGTGGCCGACCCGCGCGAGGCGCCTGGCGATCTCCGCTCCGATGCCGCGGCTCGCGCCGGTGATGATCGTGACCGGTCGGGTCGTTGCATCCGTAACCATGGGACCAGCCTAGGACGGCCACGGATGCTGGCGGCGATGTCGGCCGAGGCGTAGCATCCGCTCATGGCAAGCACTGTGGCGAGCCCGTCCGAGGGCAACGACCGAGACCTGTACCTGCGTTCGTCGAGCGAATCGAGCCGGCGTTGAGCGCCGCATTCGGCCAGGGGAAGCCGGTGGATTACGGTCCCGATGACTCGGCCCCGACCGAGGACCGCCCGTGTCCGCTCTGCGGCCACCGCATGGGGGACCACGCCATCGACCATTCGACGCCGGAGTCGATCCTCGTCTGCCCGACCACCGACCGACTTCCCGAGCGGCCGATCGACACCCCGCTCAACGAGTTCGGCATGCCGGTCGAACCGGTCGAGGACGGCCGCACGAGGGGCATGTAGCCACGACGGGGCGCTCGCGCGGGAGTGATCTGTTCTCGGGCCTCGTTCGTAGATTGATGCTCCGAACGCATTGATCGTCGCGGTGAGTGGCCGCGGGTGCATGGATCACGGCCGGATCCATGCATGACGGGACGGGACGATACGTCATGGATGTCCTCATCGACGCGCACCCACGGTGCGACGTGGCGTGTCGACATCGCTCACGGGGACGCGCCGGGTGCTGCGACGACGCCGATGCTCAGTGATCCGCTCGTCGTGCACGCGACAGGGGAGGGGTACGTCCTCGGAGCGAGTAAGGCACGACTGTCGTCCTCGCAGCGGACGGCGCCGGCGCCGGAGCCGGGTTCGGAGAGCGGCAGCACGGACCGTGCGTGGCAGGACGAGATTCGCGGAGCCTCGGATTACGATGTCGGCATGGCCGTCAGCCGGAGCCGCGCGGCGGTGTATGCACGTCGGCGAAAGCGTCGCCTGGCGCAGAACACGCACGACCTCACCGATGCGCAATGGCAGGCGCTGATGGCCGAGTGGGGCGGATGCGCCTACTGCACGGCGAGTGATCGCCAGTTGCAACGCGATTGCGTCCAGCCGATCTCACGGGGCGGACGCTACACGCTCGGCAATGTCGTGCCGGCCTGCGGAGCGTGCAATGCGAGCAAGTCCAACGACGAGGTGACGTCGTGGCTGCGTCGCAAGAATTTCGACGAACGGATGTTCCTGATTCGGCAACATGAGATCGGCAGGTTGCTGGAGGAGCGATTCGCCGAGCCGGGACTCGCCGAGGGGCAGCCGTGAAAGCCGAGAGCCTCATCCTGACCTTCGTTCCGACATAATGTGCATTATCGGCGCATGGGGCGAGTGCATGGGCGCTGCTCGGTCTTGCCGCGGCTCCGTGCTCGCCATCCCGCGTCAGGATCGATCTCAGGGCGGGTTCATCGGCGTCGATCGCCTGGGAACAGGTCTTCCGACACGCTGCGTCTGCTGCTCTGCGTCCTGAGCGCCTGCGCGCCGTCACGGGCCGGCGATCCGCCGAACGACGTCGCCGACCCGGACGACCGGCTCTCAGGTCGCCGCGGAAAGCTTCCTTCAGCCCAAGACTCGATCTCAGCCGGCGGCGCGCGTGACGAGTTCGGCGATGAGCTTCGTGTCGGCGGGCGTGAGCTTGGTCACGGCGTACGAGGTCGGCCACATGCTGCCGTCGTCGAGGGCTGCCCCGTCGTTGAAGCCGAGCGTCGCATACCGCGCCTTGAACTTGCCCGCGGGCTGGAAGAAGACGACGGCCTTGCCGTCGGCGCCTGCGTAAGCGGGCATGCCGTACCAGGTGCGGGGTTCGAGCTGAGGCGCGTGCTCGAGGACGATGGCGTGGATCGCCTCGGCCGCCGCGCGGTCGTCGCCGTCCATGGCCTCGATGCTCGCGATGCAGTCGGCCAGTGCCTCGGCCGCCTTCTCCTCCGCCGAGGCCTTCCTGGCAGCCCTCTTCGCCTCAGCGGCGGCGGCCTTCATCGCGGCCCTCTCCTCGGCGTTGAACGCCTGGTGCGAAGGTTCCTTCTTGGTGGTCTTCTCGGTCATCATGCTCCTCGGTCGCGTGTGGTGTTCGTCTGGTGTCCGTTGCGTGGGCGGCATCCGCAACGTCATACGGGCTGCTGGATGCGGACCATGTTCCCGGCCGGGTCGCGGAACGCGCAGTCGCGGACTCCGTACGGCTGGTCGATCGGCTCCTGGGCGACCTCTGCGCCGCTCGCGGCGACCTGCTCGAACACGCCGTCGACGTCGCTCGTCGACAGCACGATGCTCGCGTAGGTGCCCTTCGCCATCATCTCGGCGACGGTGCGGCGTTCGTCCTCGGTGGTGCCGGGATCGGGAGTCGGCGGCGTGAGCACGATCGACGTGTCGGGCTGTCCGGCCGGGCCGACGGTGATCCACCGCATCTCCTTGTAGCCGACGTCGTTGCGCACGTCGAAGCCGAGGGTGTCCCGGTAGAACCGCAGCGACTCCTCGGCGTCGGTGTGCGGCAGGAAGGTGTATTGAATCGTGATGTCCATGTCTCCACGCTACGTTCGGGGAGCCGGACCGGCTTCTCGATTCCTGATCGGTCTCGCGACGCGCTTCGCGAGCACCGATGGGACCGCTTCGAAGATGCCGTCGGGCTGCTGGCGATACACGCTCGGCGGCACTCCCACGAGCTCCGTGAATCGCGTGCTGAACGTGCCGAGCGACGAGCAGCCGACGGCGAAGCAGACCTCGGTGACGCTCAGGTCACCACGACGCAGCAGCGCCATCGCGCGTTCGATCCGCCTCGTCATGAGGTAGCTGTACACGGATTCCCCGTATGCGAGCTTGAACTGGCGGCTGAAATGCCCGGCGGACATGTTGACGCCGCGCGCGAGTTCCTCGACGTTGAGGGGCTTCGCATACTCGCGGTCGATCCGGTCGTGCGCGCGCCTGAGCAACGCGAGATCGCGCAGCCGCTGGTCCTCCCCCGCGTTTCCGGTCACAGTGCGATTCTGGCACGAGGGTGCTCGCGACGCCCGCGACGGTGCGGGTGGTCGAGTCGGAGACTCGCGGCGACATCCGCGACATCCGCCGTGGTCTGGGAATACGCTGTGAGCGCACCATCCTGTCGCCCATCGAAAGGACCCGCTCATGTCTTCCCAGCAGCCACCCGTCGTCTTCGCGGCTTTCTCGCTGAACTCCGCGAACATGTCGAAGTCGGCCATCAACACGGTGCGTACGACGCTCGGGATCTCGGGCGCGATCGCCCTGATCATCGGCATCTTCATCACCTTCTGGCCGAAGAACGCGGCCGACGTGCTGACCGTCCTCCTGGCGATCTACTTCCTGATCGCGGGCCTCGCGTACATCGGCCTCGGGATCTTCTCCAAGGGCATCTCCGGTGGTGCGAGGGCCCTGGACATCATCCTCGGCGTGGTCTTCGTGATCGCGGCGGTCATCGCGTTCGCGAACATCCAGGCAGCTGCGAGCCTGCTCGCGGCGGTACTCGGCATCGTCGTCGGCATCGTCTGGATCATCGAGGGGGTCGTCGCGCTCGTGCAGTCGGGCGACGCACCCTCGCGGGGCTGGGCGATCTTCTTCGGCATCCTCAGCCTGGTCGCCGGCATCGTCCTGCTCTTCTCGCCGATCTGGGGCTTCGTGATCCTCTTCGTGATCACCGGCATCAGCCTGATCATCCTCGGGATCGTGCAGATCGTGCGTGCCTTCACGTTCGGCAAGGGCGTGACCACGGCCTGATGTGCCTCGAGACGCCTGCGGGCCGGTCGGGATGCTCCCGGCCGGCCCGCAGGCGTCGATGATGCGCTTTCGCGACGGTGATCAGCCCTCGGGCGGGAACCCCGAGACGTCGCCCACGTAGCGCGTGTGGTCGGCCGGAATCGGCTCGACGGCCGCGGCCGCGACCTCAGCCGCGAACTCGGAGACGTTGTAGAGGCGACCGGCGTCGACCTTGCGCGCCTCGATCGCACCGGGGTTGGCCCGCTCGAGAAGGGTCGCCGTGATGGTTCCCTCGATCATGTCGCCCGAGACGGTGACGAACTCGACGCCCGCGGCGTCGAGCTCGGGCAGCTTCGCCCGAAGCGCATCCTCGCCGGCGCGCTTGGACAGCGCGACGGGCTCGTACTCGGGCATCGTCGGCGTCGTGCGGATGAAGTGCGCCTGGTGGCTCGTCACGAACACGATGCGGGCCCCATCGGCGAGGTGCGGGAGCGCGTTGTCGACGACGTTGACCTGCGCGTCGCGGTTCAGGCGCATCGCGTAGTCCTCGCCCATGCCGGTCTCCATGCCGCCGGAGGCATTCAGCACCAGCACGTCGACGGGCCCGAAGGCGGCGACGGCCTCTTCGAACATCGAGGTGACGGATGCCGCGTCGGTGAGGTCGGCGCCGATGGCCACGGCGCGCCCGCCCGCAGCCTCGATGGCGGCGACGACCTTGTCGGCGCGCGGCGCCTTGCTGCGGTAGTTGACGACCACGGCAGCACCGGCTTCGGCGAGGTAGCGGGCGGTGTCGGCGCCGATGCCGCGCGAGGAACCCGTGACGAGGGCCACCTTTCCGGTCAGGGATCCTGGGGCGAGTGGATTGGTCACGTGCGAGTCTCCTCGGGGCAGTTCGGGTCGGACCGGTCGGTCCCGGCGATGCGCCGCACCGAGGATATCAACCCCCCGCGGCATCCGTCGTCCTGATAGTTTCGGTAGTGGGGCCGTGCGAAGGAGAACGAATTGGATGTGCTCACCCAGTACGCGTGGATCGCCTGGTTGGTGCTCATCCTCGTGTTCGCCACCATCGAGGTGTTCACCCTCGAGATGACGTTCCTCATGCTCGCGCTCGGAAGCGTGGCGGGCCTGCTCTCCGGGCTGTTCGGCATCCCATGGTGGGCCCAGTTCGTCGTCGCCGCGCTCGTGGCCGTCGCCCTGATCCTGACGCTCCGGCCATCCCTGCTCCGAGCGCTCCGGCGCGGTGCCGATCCCGCGCGGAGCAACATCGACGCGCTCATCGGCGCGGACGGCCGGGTCGTGCACACGGTCACGGGTGCCAGCGGCCAGGTCCGGCTCCAGAACGGCGAGGTGTGGACGGCACGCCTCTCCCCCATCACCGAACAGGCCGATGTCCCGGTCGGCGAGCGTGTGCTCGTCACGGGCATCGACGGTGCGACCGCCGTCGTCGTACCGGTCGAGAGGAGCACCCCCCAGTGAATGCAGGAACGGTGATCGCGACGATCGTCGTCATCGCGATCGTCATCTTCGTGGTCGTCGTACTCGTACGCTCGATCCGAATCATCCCCCAGGCCTATGCGGGCGTCGTCGAACGCCTCGGGCGCTACCACAAGACGCTCATGCCGGGGCTGAACATCCTGATCCCGTTCATCGACCGGTTGCGGCCGCTCGTCGACATGCGCGAGACGGTCGTCTCCTTCCCGCCGCAGCCCGTCATCACCGAGGACAATCTCGTCGTCTCGATCGACACCGTCGTCTACTTCCAGGTCACGGACGCCCGGGCGGCCACCTACGAGATCGCCAACTACCTCGGTGCGGTCGAGCAGCTCACGACCACGACCCTCCGAAACGTCGTCGGCGGACTGAACCTCGAGGAGGCGCTCACCAGCCGCGACAACATCAACGGCCAGCTGCGCATCGTGCTCGACGAGGCCACCGGCAAGTGGGGCATCCGAGTCTCCCGTGTCGAGCTCAAGGCCATCGACCCGCCCCTCTCCATCCAGGACTCGATGGAGAAGCAGATGCGCGCCGAGCGCGACCGCCGCGCGCTCATCCTGACCGCCGAGGGCACCAAGCAGTCGGCGATCCTCACGGCCGAGGGCCAGCGGCAGGCGGCGATCCTCCAGGCGGAGGGCGACGCGAAGGCGGCCGTGCTGCGTGCGCAGGGCGAGGCCGAGGCCATCACCACGGTGTTCAAGGCCATCCACGACGGCGACCCCGACCCGAAGCTGCTCGCCTACCAGTACCTGCAGACGCTCCCCGAGATCGCGCAGGGGCCGGCATCCAAGCTGTGGATCGTGCCGAGCGAGCTCACCGAGGCATTGAAGGGCATCGGGACCGCCTTCCGGCTGCCGCCCGGGATGCCGGGCTCCAGCCAGCCCACGGCGCCGGGCGCGAACCCGCCTGCACGCGACTAGCGGGTGCGCTCGACCTACCTCGACCCGCCGAGGCCGCGTGTGCTCGCGCACCGCGGCCTCGCGATCGAGGTCCCCGAGAACTCCCTGGCCGCGTTCGAGCGGGCGCTCAACGCGGGTGCCGGATACCTCGAGACCGACGTGCGCCTGACGCGCGACGGCATCGTGGTGATCGCCCATGACGAGACCATCGAGCGCATGACCGGGCGGGGCGACTCCGTCGCCGCACTGACGATGGCGGAACTGCGCTCCATCGACCTCGGGTCGGGACAGACGTTCAGCACGCTCGCCGAGGCGCTCGAGGCATTCCCCGATGCGCGCTTCAACATCGACGTCAAGGTCGCAGATGCAGTCGGCCCCGTCGTCGACGTGATCCGCTCGACCGGGGCATCCGATCGCGTCCTGCTCACGAGCTTCTCCGATGCGAGGCGACGACGACTCGGCGAGCTCCTTCCCGGAGTGGCGACCTCCACGGGCCAGGCGGGCGTCATCCTCGTGCTGCTCGCCTCCTGGCTCCGTTCTCCGTCGCTCGCGCGACGCGGGCTCCGCGGTGCCGCGGCGGTGCAGGTGCCCGAGCGGTTCCGGATGATCCGGGTGGTCTCGCCCGGCTTCGTCGACGTCGTGCATCGCGCCGGTGCCGAGGTCCACGTCTGGACAGTGAACGAGACGGAGGACATGCGGCGGCTCCTTGCGATGGGCGTCGATGGCCTGGTGAGCGACCGTCCGGACCGCGTGATCGCGCTCCTCGACGGCCAAAACTGAGAATTCCCCGGCAATCACCCAGCCTCCGGAAGGGGAATGCCCAGCTTGATCGTTTATACCTAGAGACGATCGAGAGGAGCTCGCCATGGCAGACCGGAGCCTACGAGGCATGCGCATCGGCGCTCAGAGCCTGCAGAGCGAAGACGGAGTGATCTTCGCCGAGCGCGCTGAATACAGGTACCGCTGCGCGGCCTGCAACCACGAGACGGTCATGATCTTCTCGGCCGAAGCCGAAACCCCCGAGGAGTGGGAGTGCCGCAACTGCGGTGCGCCCGCAACGCTGCTCGTGGATTCGAAGCCGGTCGAGATCGACCGTTCGGGCGAGAAGGTCGCCCGCACCCACTGGGACATGCTGCTCGAGCGCCGCACGCGCGCCGAGCTCGAGGAACTGCTCGAAGAGCGCCTCGCCTTCCTCCGCGCCCGCCGCGGACAGAAGCAGAGCGCCTGACGCGTTCCCCCGTCGACGCCGCCTCCGTTCGGAGGCGGCGTTCGTGGTTTCAGGGCGACTTCGGGTGGCTCCTGAGCCGTGCGAGGATGCCTGCCACCACGAGACCGAGCGCCGCCCCCCAGACGAGCAGGGACGGCAGCCAGACGCCCATCGCGACGGCAGGCGTCGACCCGTCGCGGAGGGCGACGTCGGTCACCATCGCCCCCGGTTCATAGGCCGGGAGCGAATCGATCGTCCGGCCGGACGGATCGATGACCTGACTCGTTCCCACGGTCGAGATGTTGACGACGGAACGGCCCGTCTCGATCGCCCGGAGCCGCGCGATGGCGAGCTGCTGCTCGTTCTCGTCGGTGCCTCGGAAGTCCGCGTTGTTCGTCTGGAGCATGAAGAGCTGCGCGCCGTCGTCGACGGCCTCCCAGACGAGGTCGTCGTAGATCACGTCGAAGCAGATCGCGAGGCCCGTGACCGCGTCGCCCAGGTCGAAGACCGGGGCATTCGTGCCGGGCGTGTACCCACGCTGCACGAGGCCGATGAGGTCGGGCGCGATGGCGTAGTAGAAGTCGCGATCGGGGATGTACTCGCCGAACGGCACGGGGTGCCGCTTGTCGAACGTGGCGACGGCGCCCTCGCCGTCGCGCCAGAGCATCGACGTGTTGAAGTACTCCTCGCCGCGCATCGTCACCGTGTTCAGCAGCACGGGGGCATCCATGCGCTCGCTCAGGTCGTCGAAGACCCCGGCGACCTCCTCCGAGCGCGTCGGGTCGATGTCGGACCCGCCCTCGGGCCAGAGCAGCACGTCGATGCCCGCCTCGTCGGCGATGGGCTCCGTCGCATCGAGCTGCGCGCGCAGCACGTCGCCGGGTTCGCGCTCGTCGAAGTACCCCGACGGCCCGTTGCCCTGCACGCTCGCCACGCGCAGCGTGCCGGCATCCGTCGTCTGCCAGGCGGGGACGAGCATGGCGACCAGGGCGACGGCGACCGCGGGAACGGCCGACCGGATGCCGCGGCGCGAGCCGAGCCGGACCCACTCGATGATGCTCGCCACGATGAAGACCATCACGAAGCCGAGCCCGGTGCTGCCCGCCCAGGAGACCACGTCGGCGAAGGGGCTCTCGGACTGGCTCAGCGCGGCCCTGCCCCATGGGAAGCCGCCGTACGGGAACGTGCCGACCACGGCCTCCCGGAGGCACCAGAGGCCGGCGACGAGCGCGGGCAGCACGAGGACGCGGACCCAGGTCGCATCGCTCGCGCGTGGGACCCAGCGGTAGGCCAGCGTGATGAGCAGCGCTCCCCCGGCGACGAACAGCGATTCGAGGAGCGAGAGGGCCAGCCACGGGATGGGCCCGAGATAGAGCGAGGTCCAGGACACCTGCTGGAGATAGAAAGCCAGCCCGAACGACAGGCCGACGAGCAGGGCCCCCCACGCCGATCTGCCGATCAGGCTGACGAGGGCGAGGGCGATGCCGAGGAAGGCGAGCGGCCACCACGACACCCCCGGGAACCCCAGGTCGTAGATCAGTCCACCGATGACGGCGGTGACGACGGCCGCCCAGAGGGGCAGCACGGGCTTCGGGAGGGGCACCAGAATAGCCTAGGTCCAGTTCACTGGGAGGTCGCGAGCGCCTGCTCCGCTCACCCCGCCACGTCGTAGGCGACCACGCCGCGGCGGACCAGGTCGATGGCCGCGCGCGCCGTCGCCCCGAGTTCGGCATCGGCGACGATGGAGATCTGGTCGAGCAGGTCGACCACCTGCTTCGCCACGCGGACGAAGTCGCCCGCCGCGAGGTCGGTGTCGCCGAGCACGGCGCCGAGGCCGGCCCCGCTCGCCCAGGCGTGCATGGCCACGGCCAGCGCCGGTGACGGGACCTCGCTGCCGGCGAGCCGGTGGTCGCGCTCGAGGTCGTCGAGATGCGCCCACACGTCGGTCGTGCGCTCGAACGCGTCCCGGAACCGTCCGCGGGGCAGCCGGAACTGCTCGCCGCGATCGTCACGGCGGGGTTCGTAGATCAGGGAGACCGCCATCGCCGCGACGGAGGGCGCGTCCAGGCCGTTCCAGTACCCGTGCCGCAGGCATTCGGCAACCAGGAGGTCGCGCTCGCCGTAGATGCGCTTCAGGATGCGGCCGGCCGAGGTGGAGACGAGCGACCCGTCGTCGGCGCGCTCGAAGTAGCCGAGGATCTCGAGCACCTCCGCAACCCGGTCGAACCGCTTCGCGATCTGCCCCGTACGGCTGTGGATCTGACGCGAGAGCTGCTCGTGCTCGCGATGCAGGCGCCACCAGCGCTCCGCCCAGCGGGCATGCTGCTCCCGCTCGGCGCAGCCGTGGCACGGATGCGCCCGCATCTGCTTTCGGGCGGCCACGAGGTCGCGCTGCATCCGCTCGCGCTGGCCGTGCGTCGAATTGCCCTTCGACGCCTGGCGCTCGAGGTCGCCGATGCGTCGGCGGATGGCGGCGTACTCCGAGAAGTCGCCCAGATGGCACTGCATCGCCTGCTCGAAGCCCGCCATGGACTCCTCCTGCTTGCGCAGCGTGCGCGCGAGGTCGACCACGGCGCGGTCGGCCTGGAACTGGGCGAACGAGAGCTCGAGGATCTGGCGCGTGCGCTCGCGACCGAACTGGTCGACGAGGTTCACGGCCATGTTGTAGGTCGGCTTGAAGCTCGAGTTCATCGGGTAGCTGCGCCGTGAGGCCAGGGCGGCGACCGACTCGGGATCGAGCCCGTCGACCCATTGGATGACCGAATGCCCCTCGACGTCGATGCCCCGGCGCCCGGCTCGACCGGTGAGCTGGGTGTACTCCCCCGGCGTGATGGGGACGCGAGCCTCGCCGTTGAACTTCTCGAGCTTCTCGAGCACCACGGATCGCGCCGGCATGTTGACGCCGAGCGCGAGCGTCTCGGTGGCGAAGACGACCTTCAGCAGCTTCCTCTGGAAGAGCTCCTCGACCACCTCCTTGAAGGCGGGCAGCATTCCGGCGTGGTGTGCGGCGACGCCGCGCTGCAGCCCCTCGAGCCAGTCCCAGTAGCCGAGGACGGCGAGGTCCTCGTCGCGGAGCATCTGCACGCGCGACTCGACGATGCCCCGGATCTCGTCGCGTTCGGCCGTCTCGGTCAGGCGGATGCCGGAGCGGAGCACCTGCCGGACGGCCTGGTCGCAGCCCGCACGGGAGAAGATGAAGAAGATCGCCGGGAGCAGGTGCTTGCCGTGCAGGAGGTCGACGACCTCGGGTCGGTCGATGCGGCCGGTGCCCTGCCCGCCGCCCTGATGGAATCGGCCACGGTCGCCGCCTCGGCGGCCTCGGGCCGAACGCGAGGTGATCGATCGCCCGCCGGCGCGGGCGAGCTGCATGAGCTCGGGATTGACCCGGTTCGTCGCAGCGGTGCCCGAGGAGTCGAACAGGTCCACGAGCTTCGCCTTGACCAGGACGTGCTGCTCGAGGGGAACCGGGCGATCCTCCGAGACGATGACGTCCGTGTCGCCGCGGACGGCCTGCAGCCAGTCGCCGAACTCCTCGGCGTTGGACACCGTCGCGCTGAGCGAGACGAGCCTGACCGCCTCGGGCAGGTGGATGATCACTTCCTCCCAGACCGCGCCGCGGAACCGGTCGGCCAGGTAGTGCACCTCGTCCATGACGACGTAGGCGAGGCGGTCGAGCGTCGGTGACTCGGCGTAGAGCATGTTCCGCAGCACCTCGGTCGTCATGACGACGATGCGCGCGTTCGAGTTGACGTTGGTGTCGCCCGTGAGCAGCCCGACGTCCTCGTGGCCCCACGTCTCGACGAACTCCTGGTACTTCTGGTTCGAGAGGGCCTTGATCGGCGTCGTGTAGAACACCTTCGCGCCCGTCTCCTGCATCGCCAAGTACACGGCGAACTCCGCGACGACCGTCTTGCCCGCGCCCGTGGGTGCGGCGACGAGCACGCTTCGGCCCTCGTCCAGCGCGCCGCACGCGGCGCGCTGGAAGGGGTCGAGGTCGAATCGCTGCGCGGCGGCGAAGTCCTGGAGTCGGGGGCGTCGGCGCTGTTCGCGCGACAGGGCGTACCGTTCGGCCGGCGAGAGGCTCATCCCCTCAGCCTAGACAGCCGCGCCGAACTCCTCGCGGTTTCGGCGCTCGACACGGCGATCGTGCAGGTGGGCGATGAACCACGCCAGGAAGTACAGCCCGATCATGGGGATCGCGAGCATGAACATGGACACCACGTCGGCCGACGGGGTCGCGATGGCCGTGAAGAGGACGATCACGAGGATGGCGATGCGCCAGGACTTGATGATCGACGCGGCCGTGATGACCCCCGCGAAGTTCAGGAGCACGATGAAGACGGGCAGCACGAAGGCGATGCCGATCGCGATCACGAGCTTCTGCACGAAGTCGAGGTATTCCTTCGCGGTCAGCAGGCTCTCGCCGCCCTCGGGGACGAAGCTCGTCATGAGCCGCACGATGTTCGGGAGCACGAACCATCCGGCGGCGCATCCGGCCAGGAACAGCGGGATCGCGGATGCGAAGAAGCCCAGCGTGAAGCGTCGCTCTCGGGTGTTCAGCCCGGGCACCAGGAAGGCGAAGATCTGGTACAGCCAGACCGGACTCGAGATCACGATGCCGATGGTGAAGGCGAGTTGCAGGCGCAGGTCGAATGCGCTCGAGATCGTCGGGAAGACGATGCTCGTTCCGCCGGGAGCGCCTTCGGCACCATGGCCCTGGGCTTCCGCGGCCTTCAGCACCGGGTCCTGGATGGCGTCCCAGACGAACAGGTCGGTGAGGATCCAACCCACGATCGCGCCCGCCACGATCGCGATCGCCGCGATGAAGAGTCTCTTGCGGAGCTCGATCAGATGCGCGCCGAGCGACATCCGCCGCTCGCGGTTCTTCTCTCCGCGAGCCGTGGTCGCGGACATCGGGTCAGGCGCCCGAGGACGGATCGGGCTTCTTCGTGCCCTCGGCCGTGGTCGCCGCGGGCTTGGCCACGGCGTCGTCGCCGGCGTCGGTCGCGGTGCCGGCCTTCTCGGAGTCGGGGTCGCGAACCTCGGACTTGAGGATCTTCATCGACTGCCCGAGGCTCCGCGCGAGCGCCGGAAGCTTCGGCGCGCCGAAGAGCAGGAGGATGATGACCAGGATGATCAGGAAGTGCCATCCGGTGAGGTTTGCGAACATGCGGCGTCCAATTCTGACGGGGATGTGGCTGCCACTCTACCTGTTCGGAGTGACGACGACTCACGACTCGGGGACGGATGTCTCCTCGTAGCCACGAAGTCCTGCCGACGCCCACTCGGCCACGGCCGCACGCGCGTCGGCCGGCGCCACGACCGTCACGAGACCAGGCAGACCCGCGACCAGGCGCTTGAGGCCGTGCACGTGCGCGAGGCGGAGGGTCACGCGCAGCCGGTCGCCGACCGGTTGCGATGAGGAATCCGCCAGGTAGTCGGCCAGCAGGGGCAGCGCCTCGGCCGCGACGTCGACGACGACGTCGAGGTCGGAGGACGAGCCCTGGAAGAGCGTCTCGGGCACCTCGAGGCCCGCGTGGTCGCCCACGGGCTCGTCGGTCACGAGGACCGAGCTCATGCGGTCGACGCGGAAGTTGCGGACGTCCTCACGGGTGTGGCAGTAGGCCTGCAGGTACCAGTCGGCGTCCTGCGAGAGGATGCGCAGCGGGTCGGCACGTCGCCGGCCCGCCTCGCCTCGCGCGTTCAGGTAGTCGAACTCGAGCTGCCGGCCGCTCGTGATCGCCTCGCGGATGCGCGCGAGGGAGGCATCCGCAGCGGGCTCGGCGACGGCGAGACCCGAGGGCGTCGCCGACGCGCCGGCCCGCAGCTTCGCCATGAGCGAGGCCAGGGCGCTGCTGTCGGCGTTCTCGGGCAGCGCGGCGAGGTACTGCAGGCCCGCGATGAGCGCCGCCGCCTCGCGTGCGGCCAGGCGCGGGGCCTCGTCGATCGCGACGTGGTGGACGATGACGATCTCGTCGCCCTCCTCGAACGCGTCCCAGTCGATGTCGAAGAGGTCGTTCGACTGGTAGGTGCCCGTGTCGCCGGGCAGGCCCGACATCGCGATGAGGCGGACCGCCTCGCGGATCTGCTCCTCGGGCACGCCGAAGTGCGCCGCGGCCTCATCGACGCCGACCACCTGCTGCTCGATGAGGTAGGGCACGAGGGAGAGCAGGAACACGAGCTTGTCCGGCGCCCGGAGCGCCTGGCGGCGCGGACTCATCGGCCGGCCTCCGATCCGGTGGCGGCGTGGGCCTCGGCGACGATGCGGAGGCGGTCGCGCACGGCGTCGCGGAGCGACTCGGGGGTGAGGACGCGGACCTCGGGGCCGTAGGCGGCGAGCTCGTCGGCGAAGGCGTCGACATCGGTGAAGTGCAGGCGGATGACGCCCGCATCCTCGTCACCGCGCACCGCGCGCTTGCCGAGCCGGACCTCCGCGTCGCTGCCGGCCGTGACGGCGAGGTCCGCGGCATTGCTCAGGCGCAACTCGTCGAGTTCGGCGAGGATGCGGTCCTGCACGCCCTCGGGCGGTGCGTCGAAGCTCGTGCTCGCGAGGATCTCGACCGGGCCGACGATGCGCGAGAGCAGGAACGTGCGCAGCCCGTCGGCGTCCACATCGAGGCCGTGCAGGTGCCAGCGGCCCTCGTGCAGCACGACGGCATACGGGTTGACCCGACGACGACGCGGGGCGACTTCGCCCGGTTTGAGGTACTGGAAGCGCACCTGCTGGCGTCGATCGAGCGCCATCCGCAGCGGTTCGAACGCGGCATCGCGCACCCGCAGCCTCGGGGCGTAGCCGATGACCGGCTCGCGCGGCTCGATGCCGAGGCCGCGGATCTTGGTGAGCGCTCTGCGGGAGTCCTCGGAGAGCGAGACGCCGCGCCAGACCTCCCCCGCCAGGCCGAGCAGCGCGAGCTCGTCGGGCGTGAAGCGGACCTCGTCCGGCAGGTCGTACTGGCCCTTGGGGATGCGGTAGCGCAGGGCCTGGTTGTCGCCCGGTCGATCCGGCGACTCGACGGTCTCGAGCGGGATGCCGAGTTCGCGGATCTCGTCCTTGTCGCGCTCGAACTGGCGCTCGAGGTTCGCGTTGCCGCCGTGCCGGTCGTAGCGCTCGGCGTAGCCGCGCACGGTCGAGAGGATCTCGGCCTTCAGCAGCCCCGTCTCGGTCGCGAGGAGGGCGAGGACCAGCGAGAACAGGCGGTCCTCGACCGGGATCCTCACGTCTGGCTTCGCTCGCGCACCGGTCACAGGAGCGATCTTACCCACGCCTGCGCGCCCGGTCGCCCGGTCGCGCGAGGACGCCGGATCAGATCACGCCCAGGATGTCGATGACGAAGAAGAGCGTCGACCCGGCCGGGATCTGGGCATTCCCCTGATCGCCATAGCCCTCGGCCGGAGGGATGATCACGCCGACCTGCGAACCGACCTTCTGGCCGATGATCGCCTTGGAGAAGCCGGGGATCACCTGCGCGTCCTCGCCGACGGTGAACGTGGCCGGTGCGCCGTTCTCCCAGCTCGAGTCGAAGACGGTGCCCTCGTCCCACAGGACGCCGGTGTAGTTGACAACGACGGTGTCGCCGTCTTCGACGACCTCGCCCGAGCCCTCGAGCAGGGTCTCCTGCTGAAGTTCCTCCGGTGCGTCGGCCTTCGGCACCGTGATGCCCGGGCGGCCGTCGGGTGCGAGGACGACGGCCGGGAAGCCGTCGCGCGTGAGCTGAGGTGTTCCGTCGGCGCGCGGCGGGAACGCCCGCGTGACGTCCATCACGAGCACGAGGCTGTCGGTCGGCTCGACCTGCAGCGACGGGTTGCCGTTCGGTCCGAAGCCGTCCTCCGGGGGGATGACCACGGCGACCCGTGAGCCCTCACGTGCGCATGTGAGCGCCTTCGTGAAGCCGACCATCGGCTGGTTGTTCGCCGCGATCGGCACGGGGCCGGTCTCGTCGAACCCCTGCGTGGCGATCTCCTCGCCGGTGGCCCCGTTGTAGACGGCGAACCCGACCAGTGCCAACTGGCCCTCGGCGAGCACCGGTCCGGTGCCCTCGACGATCACGCTGCACTGCGACTCGGTCGGTTCGAGCGGGGTCGGGAAGGAGGCCTTCGGCTGCTCGCCGAAGTCGCCGGTGACGGCGACCGCCTCGGACGACCTGCCGGAGGTCGCTCCCGGGCTCGACGCCTCGTCGGAGGCGGGCGTCGAGGCGCAGCCGGTGAGGGCGACGGCGACGAGGCCGGCCGTGGCGATGAGCGCGAGGGACGAGCGCACAGATCCTCGATTCTTCGTGGGTCTCGGGAGGGACGGGAGAAGCCTACTCAACTTCGGTCGAGGGTTCGGTCGGAGCGTCCGCGAGGTCGTCGCCGTCGGATGCGGAACCGTGATCGCCGTCCCGCGAACGCGTGGCCGCGGCGTCCGCCGCCCGCACGCGACGGCGGAGCGCCTTGTCGCTGACCTGGCGCTCACCGAGCGCGCCGGGGGTCCAGGCCTCGACGTCCTCGTCGCTGAACTCGGTCTTGGACGGGCGTCGCTTCAGCTCGGGGAGGATCGTGTCAGGCGCGAGCCTGCGTGCCGTGAGCAGGAAGCCGGTATGCGCGATCATGCGGTGATCGGGCCGGACGGCGAGGCCCTGCACGTGCCATCCGCGGACCATCGTCTCGGAGGACTGCGGTTCGGTGTACTGACCCGTCGCGCGGATCGCCTCGGCGACCCGGGACAGTTGGGTGGCCGTGGCGATGTAGCAGAGCAGCACGCCGCCCGGCTTCAGCGCGGTCGAGACCGCGTCGAGGCACTCCCAGGGGGCGAGCATGTCGAGCACGACGCGGTCGGCGGATGCCTCGGGCGCGACGTCGGGGAGGACCTCCGCGAGGTCGCCGAGGGTGATGGACCAGTTCTCGGGGTCGGCGCCGTGGAAGGTCGCGACGTTGTCGCGCGCGACGCTCGCGAAGTCCTCGCGGCGCTCGAACGAGAGGAGGCGCCCGGCGGGACCGATGGCGCGGAGCAACCACAACGAGAGCGCGCCCGAGCCGACTCCGGCCTCGACCACGGTCGCCCCGGGGAAGATGTCGGCCTGCGCGAGGATCTGCGCGGCATCCTTCGGGTAGACGATCGCGGCGCCGCGCGGCATCGACATGACGAAGTCGCTCAGCAGCGGGCGGAGCGCGAGGTACTCGATGCCGACCTGGTTCTTCACGACCGACCCGTCGGGCCGGCCGATGAGGTCGTCGTGGGCGAGCAGGCCCTTGTGGGTGTGGAACATCTTGCCCGACTCGAGGGTGATGGTGTGCATGCGGCCCTTCGGGCCCGTCAGCTGCACGCGATCGCCGACGAGGAAGGGGCCGCTGCGCTCGCCCCGGCTCTGCTCGCTCATGCGGTTGCCTTTCGTGATTCGGTCAGGGCCGCGACGTCGGCGACCGTGCGGCCGTCGAGGCTGGACCAGAGCACGCTCGCGGGAGACCCGTCGAGCGAGACGATGTTGGGGATGCCGACCGTGATCGCACCGGCAGCCGCCGCAGAGGCGACGCCCGTGGGCGAGTCCTCGAAGGCCACGCAGTCGGCGATGTCGACGCCGAGCTCCCCCGCTGCCGTCAGGTACGGCTCCGGATGCGGCTTCGGATTCGTCACGGAGTCGCCGGTCACGATCGCGTCGAACGCGTGGAACGGGATCTCCTTGATGACGTCATCGGCCATCGCCCGGACCGACATGGTCACGAGCGCCGTCGGGACGGATGCCTCGCGGAGCGCGAGGAGCAGTTCGCGGGCGCCCGGCCGCCACGGCACGCCGAACTCGTGCAGCTGCTGCCGCACGCGCTCCGTGAGCCAGGCCACGATCGCGTCCGCGTCGAGCTCGACGCCGAGGTCCTGGAAGATCTTCGCCGACTCCCAGAGGCCGCTGCCGACCAGCTGGAGCGCGTCTTCGTGGGTCCAGGTCCCGCCGAACGACCCGACGAGCTCCTCTTCGGCGGCCATCCAGTACGGTTCGGTGTCGACGAGGGTTCCGTCCATGTCCCAGAGGGCGGCGGCGGGATGGCGTGTGGTCACGACCGTCAAGTCTACGGGGCACGGCCTATTCTGGAGTTGACCCGGCCTCCGCCGGGCGGAGAGTGGGGCACCAGGCGTGGATCAAGCGGCCGGATTCGAGGGCGGACGACTGCTCGTGGTCGCGTTCGAGGGGTGGAACGACGCCGGCGAGGCGGCGACCGGGGCTGCGAAGCTGCTCTCCGAGCGGCTCGGGCTCGTCGAGATCGTCGCGGTCGACCCCGAGCTCTACTTCGACTACCAGTTCACGAGGCCCACCGTGGTGCAGACCGACGACGGCTCTCGTCGCATCGAGTGGCCAGGTGCGGCGCTGTACGGCCCCGCCGACCGCCCGCCGCTCCTCCCCCAGGACCAGCCGTTCGACCCGTCCGCGGTCGACGAGGACGAGCGCGTCAGCGGGCCGGGCGCCGACACGTTGCACGTGCTGCTCGGCGCCGAACCGGCACGGAGCTGGAAGGGCTTCGCCGCAGAACTCGTCGACCAGGCGCTCGCCGCCGACATCGAGGGCGTGGTCCTGCTGGGCGCGATGCTGGCGGACGCCCCGCACACGAGGCCCCTCTCGGTCTTCGCCTCGAGCGAGAACCGGGAGATCCGGGATCGGCTCGGGCTCGAGCGCTCGAGCTACGAGGGACCGGTCGGCATCCTCAGCGTCATCGCCGACCAGGCCGAGCGCGCCGGGATCCCCACCGTCTCGTTGTGGGCGTCCGTTCCCCACTACGTGCACAACGCGCCCTCACCGAAGGCCGTGCTCGCACTGCTCGGCAAGCTCGAGGAGCTCACCGGCCTCAGCATCCCGAGAGGCACCCTCGAGGAGGAGGCCAAGACCTGGGAGTCCGGGGTCAACGCGCTCGCGGCCGACGACGAGGACATGGCCGGGTACATCGCGCAGCTCGAGCAGGCACGTGACGCCGTCGACGCCCCCGAGGCGAGCGGCGAGGCGATCGCGCAGGAGTTCGAGCGCTATCTGCGCCGCCGTGGCGACGGTCCCGACGGGCGCGGCGAGCCGCCCCGCGGCGAGGGGCCGCGCGACGACCCCCGGCGTCCGCGCGACGCCTGATCGCGGCATCCGCTCGCCTCCCGTGGGCGACGGTCGATCCGTGCATCGCCGCGTCGCGGCATCCGGCGGTCAGGGCTGGATGGCGCCCGTGCCGAGCAGGATGAACAGCGTGGTGCCGAGCAGCACCCGGTAGATCACGAACGGCAGGAAGCTGCGCTTGGAGATGTAGCTCATGAAGAACGCGATCACCAGCAGACCGACGACGAAGGCGACGAGGGTCGCCGCGCCGGTCTCCACGAGGTTGTAGACCGACGGCTCGCCCCAGCTCTTGGCGAGCTGGTACAGCCCGCTGCCGAAGACCGCGGGGATCGCGAGCAGGAATGCGTACCTGGCCGCCGCCGCGCGCTCGTAGCCGAGGAAGAGGCCGGCGGTGATGGTGCCGCCCGACCGCGAGACGCCGGGGATGAGCGCGAGCGCCTGCGCGAACCCGAAGATGATGCCGTGGCCGACGGTGAGGTCGTCGAGCTTGCGGCGCTTCGCGCCCGCCCAGTCGGCCAGCCCGAGGATCAGGCCGAAGACGACCAGCATCGTCGCCACGATCCAGAGGGAACGGAACGTCGTCTCGATCTCGTCCTGGAACAGCAGGCCGAGCACGACGATCGGGATCGAGCCGACGATGATGAGCCAGCCCATGCGGGCGTCGGGGTCGTTGCGGGGCACGCGACGCGTGAGCGAGCCGAACCAGCGCGAGATGATGCGCACGATGTCGCGCCAGAAGTAGACCACGACGGCCGTCTCGGTGCCGAGCTGGGTGATGGCGGTGAACGCCGCTCCGGGGTCTTGGGCGCCTGGCAGGAACTCCCCGAGGATGCGCAGATGGGCGCTGGAGGAGATCGGGAGGAACTCGGTGAGTCCCTGGACGAAACCGAGGATGAGCGCTTCGATCACGTGGGTGCCGCCTTCTCTCTCCGGCTACCCGGAGTTCAGACCGTCAGTAGTCGAGGAGCAGGTCGCGGAGGACCTGTCTACCGAAGACTAGTGCGTCCAGTGGCACGCGTTCATCGACCCCGTGGAACATCGCCGGGAAGTCGAGGCCGTCCGGGAGGCGCAGCGGGGCGAACCCGTACCCGCTGATGCCGAGCCGGCTGAGCGACTTGTTGTCGGTGCCGCCCGAGAGCAGGTACGGGAAGACGGGCGCTCCGGGGTCGTGCGCGTGGATCGCCCGGTGCACGGCATCGACGAGCGCGCCGGAGGTCGGCGACTCGAGTCCGACGTCGCGGTGCACGATCTGGATCTCGATGTCGTCGCCGGCGATTCGGGCGATCTCGGCGAGCACCTGCTCCTCCTCGCCCGGCAGGGTCCGGATGTCGACCAGCGCCTCGGCGCGGTCGGGGATGACGTTGTGCTTGTACCCGGCCTCGAGGCCGGTCGGGTTCGAGGTCGTGCGCAGCGTGGCCGTGATGAAGCCGGACGCCGATCCTGTCGCGAGGGCGAGCTCGTCGGGCGAGACCTGCTCGGGGTCGACGCCGAGCACGTTCGCGACCTCGCCGAGGAGCTCGCGCGTCGTGTCGGTCAGGCGCACCGGCCACTCGGTCGCGCCGATGCGGGCGATGGCGCCGGCGAGCTTCGTGATCGCGTTGTCGCGGATCAGTCGCGACCCGTGGGCTGCGCGTCCCCGGGCGATGAGGCGCACCCAGAGCAGCGACTTCTCCCCCGTCTGCAGCAGGTAGGCCCGCGTGCCGCCGACCGTGATCGAGTACCCGCCGACCTCGCTGATCGCCTCGGTGGCGCCGGCGAAGAGCTCGGGGTGGTCGTCGACCAGGCGGCTCGCGCCCACGCCGCCGCCCGCCTCCTCGTCGGCGAAGTACGCGACGACGATCTCACGTTCGGGGAGGCGGCCGGATCCGAGGATGTCCCCCAGCGCCGTGAGCATCATGGCGTCCATGTCCTTCATGTCCACCGCGCCGCGGCCCCAGAGCATGCCGTCGCGGATCTCGCCCGCGAAGGGGTCGACGCTCCAGTTGCGCGCATCGGCCGGCACGACGTCGAGGTGGCCGTGCAGCACCAGCGCCGGCTTGTCGGGATTGCGACCGGGCACGCGGGCGACGACGCTCGTGCGACGCGGTTCGGGCTCGAAGAGCTGCGGCTCCAGGCCGAGGGCGCGCAGGTGCGCCTCGACGTATTCGGCGGCCTCGCGTTCGCCCTTCGCCTTGCCCTCGCCGTAGTTCGAGGTGTCGAACCGGATCAGGTCCCGGGCGATGGCCGCGGTCGCCTCGAGTTCGACATCGGGGTCGTGGCCGGGGTCGTGCGCGGGCGTCGGTGCGGATGTCTCGGACATGCCCTTCACCGTAGCCGCCGGGGGCGGTCGGGGCGACGGATGCCGCAACGCGGCGGCATCCGGACACGTGAACGGGCCGCTGATCGGCGCTCGGCGCGTCGGGCCCGGTGGGTGCGCGTTCGGTTCGCGGCCGTGGTCAAACGGACGCTCGGAACCGTGCTAATGTCTTATCTCGTGCCAAGCGAGAGATCGCGAGGCAGACACAACGCGCGGGTGGCGGAAATGGCAGACGCGCTAGCTTGAGGTGCTAGTGCCCTAACGGGCGTGGGGGTTCAAGTCCCCCCTCGCGCACGCGATGTGTCGAGAAGGCCCGGATCGGTTTCGATCCGGGCCTTCTTGCATTCTCCCGACCGCATCCCTGCCGGGCGTCGATTCCTCGTGACGGTGATCTCCGGCCGGTTTCCGGTCGTCCTTCGAGTGCACCTCGAAGGTCGGACGTTCGGCGTGCTCGACTTGCCACATTCGAACATGTGTTCGAAACTGGTGGAGTGACCATGACCGCTCCCCGTTCCGCGCCCGCGCCGCATGCGACGCGCGTCGAGGAGCTGCAGGCCCGCATCCGCGGCATGCAGGCGACGCGCCTCGAGACGAAGGCCGTGCCCACGCACCCGGCCTTCGCCGACGTGCTGCCCGGCGGCACGCTGCGCGAGGGAACGGTCGTGCAGGTCGAGGGGTCGATGACCCTGCTCATGGCTCTGCTCGCGGGCCCGAGCGCCGGCGGCGCGTGGGCCGCGGTGGTCGGCATGCCCGAGTTCGGCGTCGAGGCGGCCTCCCGCTTCGGCATCGCCCTCGAACGACTCGTGCTCGTGCCCGACCCCGGGGCCCAATGGCTCGCGGTCTCCGCGGCGCTCGTCGACGTCATGCCGGTCGTCGCGGTGCGTCCGGCCACGAGGGTCTCCCCCGCCGAGGCGAGCCGCCTGCAGGCGCGGCTCAGGCAGCGCGGCACCACCCTGCTCGTGGCGGGTGCGTGGCCGGGCAGCGACGCCCGGCTCGGGCTCGAGGCCAGCGAATGGCACGGCATCGACCGCGGACACGGCAACCTGGTCGATCGCGAGGTCGTCGTGAACGCGGCCGGTCGCGGGGAGTTCGCGCGCCACGCCCGCTCACGGCTCCGGCTGCCGGGGAGATCGCTCGAGTTCGCGCCGGTGCCGGCCGGACCCGGACCGGCTGAACCCGTGCTCGCACCTGCAGCTGCATCTGCGCCGATCCCGCCGAGGTCGGTCGCCCCGGAGCTCCCCGCCCCGGTGTCGATCGTGCCGCGCCCGATCGCCATCGGACTCGTCGGCCAGGCCCGCAGGAGGGCCGGATGAACGCCGACCTCGGCCGCACGATCGTGCTCTGGTGCCCCGACTGGCCCGTGCACGCCGTGCGTCACGAACTCGGCATCGATCCGTCGGCGGCGATCGCCCTCATCGAGGGCGGCCTCGTGTTCGCCTGCTCCGAGGGGGCGCGACGGCAGGGCGTCCTGCGTGGGCTCAAGCTCCGCGAGGCGCAGCTGCGCTCGCCGGAGCTCATCGTGCACGACTACGACGCCGCGCTCGACGTGCGCGTGTTCGAACCGGTCGTGCGGCGCATCGAGCAGATCGTCCCCGGCGTCCAGGTGGTGCGCCCGGGCACGCTCGCCATGCGGGCACGGGGACCCGCTCGCTACTACGGGAGCGAGCAGGCCGCGGCATCCGCCCTGCTCGCGACGACCGCCGAGCTCGGGCTCGTCGACGTGGGCATCGGCGTGGCCGACGGGCCGTTCGCGGCCGAGCAGGCGGCGAGGGCGACCCGTGCGGGAACCCCGGCGACCGTGGAGCCGGCTGGATCCGGCGCGGCATCCGCGCCACCCTCGGTGAAGATCGTCGCGCCGGGGGCATCCGCCGTGTTCATCGCCCCGCTGTCGGTCTCGCTCGTTGCCGACCCCCGCACCACGACGCTGCTCAACCGGCTCGGCGTGCACACGCTCGGCCAGTTCGCGGCGCTGCCGGAGGTCGACGTGCGCCGGAGGTTCGGCGCTGCGGGCGCGTTCGCGCACGACCGCGCCTCGGGGCGCGAGCAGGCGCGGGTGCTGGCCCGCACTCCCCCGCCCGAGTTCGAGGTCGAGCAGCACTTCGAGCCGCCGCTGGACCGCATCGACCAGCTCGCGTTCGCGTTCCGCATCGGCGCCGAGGAGTTCATCCAGCGCATGCGTGCCGTCCGACTCGTGTGCACGGGCCTGCGGGTCGAGATCGACGACGAACGCGGAGGACACTCGAGTCGCAGCTGGCTGCATCCGCGCTGGTTCACGCCCGCCGACGTCATCGACCGGGTCCGCTGGCAGCTGCAGGGCGCGGGAACCGCCGACACCGGCCTCGCATCGCCGATCGTGCGACTCCGCGTCATCCCCGAGCGCGTCGACTCGACCGGCAACCACGAGGAGGGGCTCTGGGGCGGTGCGCCCGACGAGCGCGTGCACCACGGCCTCACGCGCGTGCAGAGCATGCTCGGGCACGATGCGGTGGTCACGGCATCCGTCGGCGGCGGGCGCATGCTGGCCGACCGGCAGGTGCTCGTGCCGTGGGGCGATCGCGCGCCGGCGCCGGCGCGGGCCGATGACGCCCCGTGGCCGGGCAGCCTGCCCGCGCTCGCGCCGGCGAGCGTGTTCCGCGATCGCCTGCCCGTGGCCCTGCTCGATGCCCGCGGCGCCGTGGTGACGATCGACGACCGCGGGGCGATCTCCTCGCCGCCCGAGCGATTCGCGGTCGGCGAGGCGCTCGCCGCCACCCCGACCACGCGGTCGCGGACCCGCGACGGGTTCGGCGCCGCCCCCGTGCGCGCCTGGGCGGGGCCCTGGCCCGTCGTCGAGCGCTGGTGGGACCCCGAGCACGCCAAGCGCGTGCACCGCTTCCAGATCGTCGACGACGACGGCTGCGCGTGGCTGCTGGTGCGCGACGCCGAGGGCTGGTGGGCCGAGGCGAGGTACGACTGATGGCGCGCAGACGCATGGGCGGGTGGTGCTGATGGGGTGGAACAACCCGGGCATCCCGTGGTCCGAACTCGAACGCCGACTCTCCGACCGGCAGCGGCCGGGGGCGCCGAAGCTCATCGCCGACGGCGGCGACGGTCCCGCGTTCAGCCGCAAGCGGCATCCGTACCGTCCGTCGGAGGGGCTCGAGGCGCCGGCCGGGCCGGTCGTGCCGTACGCCGAGCTGCACGCGCACTCGACGTACAGCTTCCTCGACGGCGCCTCGGCGCCCGAGCAGCTCGTCGAGGAGGCGCACCGGCTCGGGCTCACGGGTCTCGCGATCACCGACCACGACGGGTTCTACGGGGTCGTGCGGTTCGCCGAGGCGGCCGAGAGCTTCCCCGAGCTCGAGACCGTGTTCGGCGCGGAGCTCTCGCTCGGGCTCTCCGCCCCGCAGATGGGGGCGGCCGACCCCGAGGGCGAGCACCTGCTCGTGCTGGCCAGGCAGCAGGAGGGGTACCACCGCCTCGCGAGCGCGATCACCGAGGGGCAGCTCGCCGGCGGCGAGAAGGGGCGCCCGGTGTACTCGCTCGAAGCCCTCGCCGAGCATGCAGGCGATGAATGGATCATCCCCACCGGATGCCGCAAGGGAATGGTTCGGCGTGCGCTCGCGACCGAGGGGCCGGATGCCGCGTGGCGCGAGCTCGACCGCCTGATCGCCCTGTTCGGCCGCGACCACGTCGTCGTCGAGCTCTTCGACCACGGACATCCGCTCGACCAGCAGAACAACGACGTGCTCGCCGAGCTCGCCACGCGCGCCCGGATCCCGCTGCTGGCCACCAACGCCGTGCACTACGCGACCCCTGGCGAGCACCGGCTCGCCTCGGCGCTCGCCGCGGTGCGCGCCAGGCGCAGCCTCGACGAGCTCGACGGCTGGCTTCCGGCATCCGATGGGCTGCACCTGCGCTCGGGGGCCGAGATGGCCGAGCGGTTCGCGCGCTATCCGGGGGCGGTGGCCCGCTCGGCGACGCTCGCCGCCGAGCTCGGGTTCACGCTGCGGAGTGCCAGGCCCAGGCTGCCGAGGCAGGAGGTGCCGGAGGGGCACACGCCCATGAGCTGGCTGCGCGAACTGGTATGGGCGGGCGCCGAGCGCCGGTACCCCGGAATGCCCGAGCACGTGCGCGAGCGGCTCGCACGCGAGCTCGACGTCATCGAGCTGAAGGACTTCCCGGGCTACTTCCTCATCGTGTACGACCTCGTGCGAGAGGCGCGAAGCCGCGGCATCCTGTGCCAGGGCCGTGGCTCGGCGGCGAACTCGGCGGTCTGCTTCGTCCTGGACATCACCGCGGTCGACTCGATCTACTACGGGCTGCCGTTCGAGCGGTTCCTCTCGGCGCTGCGCGACGAGGAGCCCGACATCGACGTGGACTTCGACTCCGACCGTCGCGAGGAGATCATCCAGTACGTCTACGGGAAGTACGGGCGCATGAACGCCGCCCAGGTCGCGAACGTCATCAGCTACCGCCCGAAGGCCGCGGTGCGCGACATGGCGAAGGCGCTCGGCTACTCGACGGGCCAACAGGACGCCTGGACCAGGCAGGTCGAGCGGTGGGGCGCGGTGGTGAGCACCGACGACCACGACATCCCGGCACCCGTGGTCGAGCTCGCCGAGCAGCTGCTGAGCTTCCCCCGGCACCTCGGCATCCACTCGGGCGGCATGGTGCTCACCGACCGTCCCGTCGGCGAGGTGTGCCCCATCGAGCACGCGCGCAAGGAGCACCGCACGGTGCTGCAGTGGGATAAGGACGACTGCGCGTGGATGGGCCTCGTGAAGTTCGACCTGCTCGGCCTCGGCATGCTCGCCGCGCTGCAGTACACGTTCGACCTCGTGCGCGAGCACACGGGCGAGACCTGGGAGCTCGCGACGCTGCCCAAGGAGGAGGCCGCGGTCTACGACATGCTCTGCCGTGCCGACTCGATCGGCGTGTTCCAGGTCGAGTCCCGTGCGCAGATGGGCACCCTCCCCAGGCTGCAGCCCCGCTGCTTCTACGACCTCGTCGTCGAGATCGCGCTCATCCGCCCCGGGCCGGTGCAGGGCGGTGCGGTGCACCCCTACATCCGCCGGCGCACGGGCGAGGAGAAGGTCAGCTACCTGCATCCGAAGCTGGAGCCCGTGCTCGAGCGCACGCTCGGCGTGCCGCTGTTCCAGGAGCAGCTCATGCAGATGGCCGTCGCCGTCGGCAACTGCAGCGCGGCCGACGCGGACCTGCTCCGCCGGGCCATGGGCTCCAAGCGCGGCGTCGAGAAGATCGACCGACTGCGCGCCAAGCTCTACGCGGGCATGGCCGAGAACGGCATCGAGCCCGACGTGGCCGATTCCATCTACGAGAAGATCGAGGCCTTCGCGAACTTCGGCTTCGCCGAGAGCCACGCCCTGAGCTTCGGCCTGCTCGTCTACGCGAGCTCGTGGCTGAAGCTGCACTACCCGGCTGCCTTCCTCGCGGCCCTCCTGCGCGCCCAGCCGATGGGCTTCTACTCGCCGCAGACGCTCACCGCCGATGCCAGGCGACACGGGGTGCAGACGCTGCGGCCCGACATCCTGCGCTCGGGGGTGCATGCCGGGCTCGAGGCGCTCGATGCCGGCGTGTCGGGCGGCCGCGACGGTCCGGCCGGCGCCGACCGCGACGATGCGGGCGGCTCGGCAGGTCACGCGGGCGGCTCCGAAGACGACGGATGCCGCGAGCCGACGGGCATGCCGACGTGCATCGATCCCGTGCAGCCGCCCGTGGGAACGTTCGTCAGGGAGGCACCCGACCGCTCGGCCGAGCACCGCCGCGACGGGGCGTTCGCCGTGCGCCTCGGACTCGCCGACGTCTCCTCGATCGGCATCGCCGTGGCGGAGCGCATCGTCGCCGAGCGCGAGGCTCGCGGGCCCTACCGCGACATGGCGGACGTCTCCCGCCGGGCCGGCCTGTCGGCCGAGCAGCTCGAGGCGCTCGCCGCGGCCGGGGCGTTCACCGGGTTCGACCTCGGGCGCCGCGAGGCGCTCTGGCTCGCCGGCGAGGCCGCGCAGGACCGCGAGGAGTACCTCGCCGGGTCGGTGGTCGTGGTGCAGCCGCCCCTGCTGCCCATGCTCTCCCCCGCCGAGCAGGTGGTCTACGACCTCTGGGCCACGGGCATCTCGCCCGACGACCACCCGATGCGGCACATGCGCGAGCGGCTCGATGCGCGCGGGGTGATGCGGGTCGACCGGCTGCTCCAGGCCGAGAGCGGACGGCGCATCGAGGTTGCCGGCGTGGTCACGCATCGCCAGCGCCCGGCGACCGCCAGCGGCATCACCTTCATGAACCTCGAGGACGAGTCGGGCACCGTCAACGTGATCGCCGGGGTCGGCGTGTGGCAGCGCTATCGGCGCATCGCGCGGGAGGCGCCGGCGATGATTATCCGCGGCATCCTCGAACGCTCCGACCAGGGGGTCGTGAACCTCGTCGCCGACCGGTTCGAACGGCTCACCGTGTCGGCGCCCCTGCGCTCCCGCGACTTCCGTTAGCCTCGTCCGGTGCCTGCCTCGACCCACGCCCCGAACGGACCCGACCGCTACGGAGACGACGTGCTCGCCGGCGACTGGCGGGCGGCAGGGCGGCGCGTCATCCCGACCGTCGAGGCCGAACGCGACCTCGTCGTCGAGCTCGCCGCCGACGGGTACTGCGGCGCCGTGGTGGCGGTCGATGCGCAGCACGTGACCCTCGAGGACCGCTTCGGCAAGACGCGCATGTTCCCGCTCGGCCACGGCTTCCTCGTCGACGGGGCGGCCGTGCAGCTGGTGCGTCCGAAGCCCAAGGCGCCGACCGGCCGGCTCCGCACCGCCTCCGGATCGTTCGCGGTCGACGCGGCCCAGGCGAAGGCGCGGGTCGCCCTGCCCAGCCGCATCTTCGTCGAGGGCCGTCACGACGCCGAACTCGTCGAGAAGGTCTGGGGTGCCGACCTCCGCGTCGAGGGCGTCGTCGTCGAGTACCTCGAGGGCGTCGACGTGCTCGCCGAGCAGCTCGACGAGTTCCGGCCCGGCCCGGGGCGCCGTGCGGGCATCCTCGTCGACCACCTCGTGCCCGGCTCCAAGGAGCAGCGCATCGCCGACGCCGTCATGCGCGGCCCCCATCGTGCGAACGTGCTCGTGGTGGGGCATCCGTACATCGACGTCTGGCAGGCCGTGAAGCCGGCCCGCGTGGGCCGCGAGGAATGGCCCGTCATCCCCCGCGGCACCGAGTGGAAGCACGGCATCTGCGAGGCGTTCGGCTGGCCCCACGCCGAGCAGGCCGACATCGCACGCGCCTGGCAGCGCATCCTCGGGCAGGTGCGCGGCTACGGCGACCTGGAGCCGGCGCTCCTCGCCCGTGTCGAGGAGCTCATCGACTTCGTGACCGCTCCCGGCGCCTGAGGGGCGAGCCCGGCCGGGTCAGACCGAGAAGCCGCCGTCGCTCATGATCAGTTGTCCCGAGACCCAACGGCCGTCCTCGGACAGCAGGAACCGAACGAGCCTGGCCGCATCCTCGGGCGTCCCGAGCCGGCCGCTCGGCTGGTGCGCGGTGAGCGCCTCGCGGGTCGCGTCGTCCATCCAGCCGGTGTCGACGGGCCCGGGGTTGATGAGGTTCGCCGTGATCCCGAGCGGAGCCAACTCGCGCGCTGCGGCGACGACGATGCGGTCCAGCGCCCCCTTGCTCGCACCGTACGGGAGATTGCCCACCGTGTGATCGCTCGTGAGCGCGACGACACGGCCGCCGCCGGCGACCTGACCGGCGAATGCGCGGATGAGCAGCCATGCCGCCCTCGTGTTCACCGCGAAGTGCCGGTCGAAGCTCTCGAGCGTGGTGTCGAGGATGCCGGAGTCCACGCTCTCGGCATGCGACAGCACGATCGCGTCGATCGTTCCGAGCCGATGGCCGATGTCGGCGATGAGCCGGTCGGGCGTCTCCGGGTCCGCGAGATCCGCCTCGATGGCGATCGCGCGCCGCCCGAGCGCCCGGACCGCGGCCTCGAGGCGCTCGGGGTCGCGTTCGGGATCCGATCCGAGGGGTACCCGGCGCTCGTACGCCCGCCAGTGGGTGAACGCGACGTCCCAGCCCTCACGGGCGAGCTCGAGCACGATGGCGTGCCCGATGCCGTTGGACCGCCCGACGCCGGTCACGAGTGCGATGCGAGGACTCATCCTCCCCATGCTGGCAGAACTACGAGGGCTCGCCCGCACTGCGGGTTCCCTCCGCCGCCCCGCGACCGGGCTTCTCGTGTTCGGCACTCCGAAATGCTGCCAAGAACGCGGAATCGAGCGGATGCCGCGCCCGGCGCGGATATCGTGGGGCGAGGCCGCACGCGCGGCCGATGTCGTGATGATGCGGGAACGTGCCGCGCACGGTCCCAGACGGATGTGGATCGATGGGTCAGACCGAGACTGACGGAGTGCACGGCAGTGCCGCCGACCGGGCGCGATGGCGGCGCTACCTCGCCGACGAGCGCGCCGAGGCGGTCGTCTACCGCGAGCTGGCCGCGCGACGGACCGGCGAGGAGCGTGCCATCCTGCTCGCCCTCGCCGCCGCCGAGGGCCGCCACGAGGCGCACTGGCTGCGACTGCTCGGCGACGCCGGGACGACCGTTCCGCGGGCCGACCTCAGGACGCGGCTGCTGGGATGGTTCGCGCGTCGGTTCGGGTCGATCTTCGTGCTCGCGCTCGCCCAGCAGGCGGAGGCGCGTTCGCCGTACAGCAACGATCCCGACGCGACGCCGGCCATGGCCGCCGACGAGCGCATCCACGGCGAGGTCGTGCGCGGGCTGGCGGCGCGCGGCCGGCGCCGGCTCGCCGGAACCTTCCGCGCAGCCGTGTTCGGGGCCAACGACGGACTCGTCTCCAACCTCGCCCTGGTGCTCGGCATCGGCGCCACCGGCGTTCCCGCGTCGGTCGTGCTCTTCACGGGCATCGCGGGCCTCCTGGCCGGGGCGCTCTCGATGGGCGCCGGCGAGTACGTGTCCGTGCGGTCCCAGCGCGAGCTGCTCGCGGCATCCGCCCCCGACCCGACCGCGCGCGAGGCGCTCATCGACCTCGACATCGACGCGAACGAACTCGCACTCGTCTATCGCGCCCGCGGCATGGGCGACGCCGAGGCGCAGGACCAGGCGGCCAGGGTCGTCGCACGCGTGCAGGCAGCGGGCGCGCTCGCCACGGCGCCCTCCGATGCCCTCGCAATCCCCGAGGACGACGACGATGCGATCGGCACGGGCCTCGCGGCCGCCGTCTCGAGCTTCCTCTTCTTCGCCTCCGGCGCGCTCATCCCGGTGCTGCCGTGGATCTTCGGCATGAGCGGGCTGCCCGCCACGATCCTCGCGACCGTGCTCGTGAGCATCGCCCTCGTCATCACCGGTGCCACCGTGGGCGTGCTCTCCGGCGCCTCCCCCGTGAAGCGGGCACTCCGGCAGCTCGGCATCGGCCTCGGCGCCGCCGCCGTCACGTATGTGCTCGGACTGGCATTCGGAACGACGATCGCCTGAGTCCGTCGCCGCGCGGCCACACGGCGCGCGATGGGTCGCGCGGCGTGCACCATCGTCAGCCGACGAGCTTGTCCCAGCCGTCGCCGTCGACGTGCTCGAAGATCAGGTTCGTCTCGGTGTGGGCGACGGCGGGGTGGCCGGTGAGATGCGCGAGCACGAATTCGCGGAGCTCCTCGGCGTCGCGGGCGGCCACGTGCAGGAGATAATCCTCGGCGCCGGCCATGTGGTACACCGAGATGACGCCCGGAAGGTGCGGCACCTGCGATCGGAACGCGTCGATCTCCGAGCGGTCGTGCTTCACGAGCCGGATGGCGATGAGCGCCTGCAGCGACACCCCGAGCGAGGCGAGGTCGACCTCGACGCGGTATCCGCGGACCGTGCCGAGGGCCTGCAGCCGGCGCAGGCGCAACGAGACCGTGGACTCGGCGACGCCGACCTCGGCCGCGAGGGCCGCTCCCGACGCGCGGGCGTTGCCGGACAGGGCTCGGAGCAGCGCGCGGTCGACGCGGTCCAGTTCGGGCTTCTCGGCCATGCGGGTGCCTCCAACGAGTCGGGTTGCCTGACTCCGTGAGAGTCGCTCATCCGGAATCATACGAGGCGGAGCGGATGCCGACCGTCTTCGTGACGGTCGGCGGCAGGCGCGCCGCGGCGGGCGACGTTCAGGCGGCTGTCTCCGGCTGTGTGACCCGCGCGGGGTTGCGGATGCCGAACCAGGAGACGGCTCCGCCGATCACGAGGGCGGCCGCGACGAAGATCGCGACGCTGCGATACCCCTCGACGTCGAGTCGGGAGCCGGCCACGACGCTGATGCTCGCGATCGCGATGAGGCCCGCGATTCGGGAGACGGCGTTGTTCACGGCCGAGCCGATGCCCGCCCGGCCCGGCTCGACGGCGCCGAGGATGGCCGTGGTGAGCGGTGCCACCGTCATCGCCATGCCGAGCCCCATGACGAGGATGCCGGGCAGGAACTGCCACCAGTAGACGAACTCCTCATCGACGGCGAGCGTGAGGAGGTAGCCGACGCCGACGACCACGGGCCCGGCGGTCATGAAGATCCGCGGTCCGAATCGACCGGCGAGATCGCCGAACCGCGACCCGAGCAGGACGAGCATGATGGTCGGCGGAAGGGTCGCGAGCCCGGCCATCGTGGCACTGAGCCCGGCGGTCTCCTGGAGGAAGATCGTCATCGCGAACGGCCCGAGCGAGAACCCCGCGTAGATGAACACGGTCGCGAGGTTGCCCATGGCGAAGTTCCGCGCCGCGAAGAGCGACAACGGGAGCATCGGCTGGGCCGTGCGCCGCTCCTGCAGCACGAAGAGGACGAGCGCGAGCACGCCGACGATGAGCGGGACGAGGACCACGGGCGAGGTCCAGCCGTAGCGGCCCTCCTCGATGAGGGCGAAGACCGTGCCGGCGAGCCCCACGACGCCGAGGCCGGCGCCGAGCCAGTCGATGCGGTCGTGGTCGGGGTTCGGCTCGTCGCGTCCGAGCCGTCGCATGAGCAGGAGGACGTACGCGATCGGCAGCAGGTTGATCCAGAAGACGAGGCGCCATGACAGGAGGTCGACGAGGACCCCGCCGAAGAGCGGTCCGAGGAGGAAGGCGCTGGTGGTCCACGCCGTCCAGCGCCCGATCGCGCGCCCCTGGTCGGTCGTAGCGAAGGTCGCGACGATCAGGGCGAGCGAACTCGGCACCAGGAGGGCTCCTGCCGCGCCCTGGAACGCACGCGCCACGACGAAGAACACCCCGGTGGGGGCGACGGCGCAGAGCACCGACGTGACGGCGAAGCCGTAGAGCCCGATGCGGATGATGCGCAGGCGCCCGAACGAGTCCGACAGGGAGCCGGCCAGCAGGATCAGTGATCCGAGGGTCAGCAGGTACGCGTCGACCGCCCACTGCTGGAGGGCGAGGCCGCCGCCGAGGTCCTCCGCGAGCGAGGGCAGCGCGACGTTGATGACGGCGCCGTCGAGGAAGGCGATGAACGAGACGACGATCGCGACGACGAGCACTCTGGTCTGGCGATCCATATGGCCATGCTGGCACAGCCCGCGCTCGGCCTCGCGAGCCCGCCTCGGCCCGTGGGTGCGTTCAGCGGCTGCCGAGGCGCTTGCGCAGGTAGTCGATGCGGGACTGCAGCTGGGTCACGGTCGCCTGCGCGACCGCCGGCCCGCCGCACACCCGCCGGAGCTCCGCGTGCACCATGGAGTGAGCTTCGCCCGTGTGCCGCGCCCAGAGCCCGACGAGGCTGTTCAGCAGGGTCCGCTGCTCCTTCAGCGTGCGGTAGAGCGCGACGGGCTCGGCGCTCTCGACGGGGTCGGCCTGCTTGCGGCGCTCCCCCGCCCGTCGCGCCTGCCGCGACTGACGATGCCGGAGCAGCTCGGAGACCTGCTCGGGCTCGAGCAGCCCGGGGATGCCGATGAAGTCGAACTCCTCGTCGCTGCCGGGTTCGGCGAGGGTGCCGAACTCGGTGCCGTCGTAGAGCACGCGGTCGAACGAGGCGTCCGAGGCGATGGCCTCCCACGTGCCGAACTCGAGCTCCTCGGAGGCGCGCTCCTCGCGGTTCGCGGATTCGAGCAGGCTGTCGTCGAGGCCGTCGTCGTCGGCATCGTCGCCCTCACGGCGATCGAGGGCGTGGTCGCGTTCGAGCTCCATCTGCGACCCGAGGGCCATGAGGATCGGCACGTTCGGGAGGAACACCGATGCCGTCTCGCCACGTCTGCGCGCTCGCACGAAGCGGCCGATCGCCTGGGCGAAGAAGAGCGGCGTCGACGAGCTCGTGGCATACACGCCGACCGCGAGACGCGGCACGTCGACGCCCTCGGAGACCATGCGCACGGCGACCATCCACCGGCTCGTGCCCTCGGAGAACTGCTCGATGCGCGAGCTCGCCTCCTTCTCGTCGGAGAGCACCACGGTCACGGGCTCGCCGCAGATCTCCTCGAGGATCTTCGCGTAGGCGCGGGCCATGCTCTGGTCGGTCGCGATGACGAGCCCGCCGGCGTCGGGGATGCCGTGCCTGACCTCCGTGAGGCGGCGGTCGGCCGCGGCGAGGACCGCGGGGATCCACTCGCCGGTCGGCTCGAGGGCCGTGCGCCAGGCCGCCGAGGTGATGTCCTTGGTGTTGTCCTCGCCGAGCCGCGCCTCCATCTCGTCGCCGGCACGGGTCTTCCAGCGCATGTGCCCGGCGTAGACCATGAAGAGCACCGGTCGCACGACGCCGTCGGCGAGGGCTCGACCGTAGCCGTAGGCGTAGTCGGTCTGCGACAGCCGCACCCCGCTCGCGTCGGCCTCGTACTGGACGAAAGGGATCGGCGCCGTGTCCGACCGGAACGGCGTGCCCGTGAGCGACAGGCGCTTCGTCGCGGGCTCGAACGCCTCGCGGATCGCGTCGCCCCAGGAGAGCGCATCGCCGCCGTGGTGCACCTCGTCGAGGATCACGAGGGTTCGGCCCGACACGGTGAGCTCGCGGTGCAACGCGGGCCGCATCGCCACCTGCGCGTAGGTGACGGCGACGCCGTGGAAGTGCCGGGCGATGCTGCCGTGCGCGTTGCGGAAGCCCGGGTCGAGGCGGATTCCGGCGCGAGCCGCGGCATCCGCCCACTGGCGCTTGAGGTGATCGGTCGGGGCGACCACCGTGATGCGGTCGATGACGCGGCGGGCTCGGAGTTCGGCCGCCAGTCGCAGGGCGAACGTCGTCTTGCCCGCGCCGGGCGTCGCCGCGGCGAGGAAGTCGCGGGGCATGTCGGCGAGGTACTGCTCGAGGGCCTCTGCCTGCCAGGCGCGGAGCTTGCTCGCCGTTCCCCATGCGGCGCGTTCGGGGAAGGAGGGAGAGAGGTGCTCGGCGGCCGAGGTGCCCGGCTGGTTGCCGGATGGGGTCGCTGTGCTCACTGGACTCGAGGGTAGTCGAGGCTGCCGACATCCTCGAACCGACGTACCGGCGCGAGCTCGACGACGACGCGTCCGGGACCGCCTCGCGGGCTTTGGCAGAATGGGGGCATGGTCACCCAGCAGCACCCCTGGTCACGCTACGTCGCCATCGGCGACTCGTTCACCGAAGGCATCGGCGACCCCGAGCCCACGGTCCCGGGAGGCAATCGCGGCTGGGCCGACCGAGTTGCCGAGGTGCTCGGCCAGAGCAGCGAGGACTTCGCGTACGCGAACCTCGCCGTGCGCGGCAAGCTCATCCGCCAGATCATCGACGAGCAGCTGGAGCCGGCCCTCGCGCTGCGCCCAGACCTCATCACGATCTCCGCGGGCGGCAACGACGTCATCCGCCCGGGGACCGATCCCGACGAGATCGCCGCCCGGTTCGAGCACGCGGTCGAACGGCTCTCGCGCGACCACGCCACCATCGTGATCTTCACGGGGGTGGATGTCGGCTTCTCCAACGTGTTCCGCGGCATCCGCGGCAAGGTCGCGATCTACAACGAGAACCTCCGCATCGTCGCGAAGAAGTACGACTGCATCGTCGCCGACCAGTGGGCGCTGACCGAGATCCAGGACCAGCGCATGTGGGCGCCCGACCGCCTGCACCTGAACGCGCTCGGCCACCACACGGTCGCCCGCATGGTGCTCGAGGCGCTCAACGTCGAGAACGACCTGGAACCGTCCCGGCCCGAACCGCTCCCGGCGAGCACATGGCGCCGGGCTCGCGTCGAGGACTTCTCGTGGGCGCGCGAGTATCTCGTGCCGTGGGTGGTGCGCCGCATCCGTCACCAGTCCTCGGGTGACCGCATCCAGGCGAAGCGGCCGGATGCCGCGCCCTACTCGCTTCCGGACTGAGCGGCCGCGTCGAGCCCGCCCGGGTTCGTGAGACGCCACCAGGCGCCCGGATCCGACAGCGACGCGTCGATCACGAGCGGCACCGTGATCTCCTGTGCGCCGGCCCGCACGATGATCGTGCCGACCTCGTCGCCGCGGTTCGCGAGCGTGACGGGATCTGCGTCCACCTCGACATCGACGGGGGTGTCGTTCCAGACCAGCACCGTCGCGCCGTCTGCGGCCCGCCCCCGCGCCGTCTCGCCCCACGGGGTGTCGTACTCGGCGAGGACCTGGTTCGCCTCGAGCGGCGTGACCTCGTGGAATCCGGGAGCGACGGAGTCGAGCATCGCCGCGATCGCCTCGTCGATGACCGCGTGCGTCTCGCCGCCCATGAGCACGCCGACCACCGTGACCGTGGAGGAGCCGACCGCGTAGTCGGCCGTGAACAGCAGGTTGGCCGCGTCGTCCGTCGTACCGGTCTTCATCCCGTCGACGCCGTGCGTGCCGAGGAGCTTGTTCGAGTTGGTCAGGGTGCCGAGCTCGGGGATCTCGACGCTCTTCGAGGCGACGATCGCCGCGATCGTCGGGTCCTCCAGCGCGATCTCGCCGAGGAGGATCATGTCGGCGGCCGTACCGACGTTGTCGTCGGAGATGCCGCTCGAGTCGACGACCCGCGTGTTGACGAGCCCATGCTCGGCCAGCCAGGCGTTCGCCCGTTCGACGAGGGCCGCCTCGGAGCCGAACGCCCAGTTCGAGATGGAGATGCCGTAGTTGTTGCCCGACGGGATGAGCAGGGCTTCGAGGCTCTCCCTGAGGCTGAGGGTCGCGCCCGCCTCGACCGGGGCCACGGACCCGTTCTGGGCGACCATGTCCCAGTAGATGTCGACGTCGGCGTCGGTGTACTCGATGTCGGGGCCGGCCTCGCCGGCCGGGATGGGATGCTCGGCGAGCACCGTGAGCGCGGTGATGACCTTCGTGATGCTGGCCATGGCCATGGGCGTCTGCTCGTTGCCGGCGGCGAGGAGGCCCTCGAAGCCGACCGCGCCGACCGCGAAGGCGCCGAATCCGGGCAAGGCGAGTTGCTGCGGGGCTGCGGCCACCGGCTCGGGATCCGTGACGGCGGGGGCCGCCGCAGGCACCGGTGCGCCGAGCGCGCTCGCGGTGTAGATGCCGGTGCCGGTGAGGAGGGCCAGGACCACCGCGAGGGCCGTGAAGACGACGATGCGCCGGCGTCGGTACACGCGGGCATCTGGCTTGACCTCGTTCATCGGGCCCTTCCGGCGGCGTCAGCCGGTTCCACCTGGAGTGCGTAGAGCACCACCGCGGCCGCCGCTGCGACATTGAGCGAGTCGACGCCGTGCGCCATCGGGATGCGCACGACCTCGTCGGCCGCATCGAGTGCGGTGCGGCTCAGCCCGTCGCCCTCCGCGCCGAACACGAGCGCCAGGCGGTCCGGTGCGTCGTCGGCGAGTTCGCGCAGGCCGATGGACCGGTCCGAGAGGGCTAGGGCCGCGACCGAGAACCCGGCGCCGTGGAGCAGTTCGACGGCCTCCGGCCACTCGGGCAGCCGGGTCCACGGCACCTGGAAGACCGTGCCCATGCTGACCCGGACGCTGCGCCGGTAGAGCGGGTCGGCGCAGCGCGGGCTCACGAGGACCGCGTCGGCCCCGAGCGCCGCGACCGAACGGAAGATCGCGCCCACGTTCGTGTGGTCCACGATGTCCTCGAGCACGACGACCCGTCGTGCACCGGCCAGGAGCTCGGCGGGCTCGGGAAGGGCGGGTCTCTCGAATGCGGCGAGGGCTCCACGATGCACGCGGTACCCGGTGATGGCCTCGAGCTGCGCGGCATCCGCGAGGTGCACGGGCACGTCGAACGGTGCCAGCTCCGCCTCGAGGCCCGCGAGCCACTTCTCCTCCATGAGCACCGAGCGCGGGCGGTGGCCCGCCCGGATCGCGCGCCGGATCACCTTCGCGGATTCGGCGATGTAGAGGCCGTTCGCGGGCTCGTGCGCGCTGCGGAGCGAGACATCCGTGAGGCCCGCATAGTCTGCGACCGCGTCGGATGCCGCATCGCGGACTCGTTCGATGTGCATGATCCTCCCGACCCAAGCCTGCCAGTCCCGAAACAAACCGGAAAACCGACGCGTCTAGAATCAGACGATTCGAAGGGAGCACCGGTGACATCCGACCTCGAAGTCCCCGTCCGCGGCGGTTCGGCACTCGATCAGGCGATCGACCTGCTCCGCGGCGCGCGCGTCGCGGTGCTCACGGGCGCCGGCGTCAGCACCGACTCCGGCATTCCCGACTATCGCGGCGAGGGTGCCCCGGTGCGCACGCCCATGACCTTCCAGGCGTTCCTCGCCTCCGAGGCCGCCCGCGAGCGCTACTGGGCCGGCAGCCACCTCGGCTGGCGCGCCTTCGGCGCCGCCCAGCCCAACACCGGCCATCGCGCCCTCGCCCTCCTCGAGGATGCGGGCGTCGTCGGCGGGCTCGTCACGCAGAACGTCGATGGCCTGCACCGCCGCGCCGGCAGCCGGCACGTGGTCGAGTTGCACGGCGGCATGGACCGGGTCCTCTGCCTGACCTGCGGCCAGCAGTTCGCACGGCAGGCGGTGGCCGACCGCCTCGCGCTGCTGAATCCCCGCATCGAACTCGAGGGCCAGTTCCCCATGAACCCCGACGGCGACGTCGACGTCGACGATGCCGCCTCGCTGGTCATCCCCGACTGCACGGTGTGCGGCGGCATCCTGAAGCCCGACGTGGTGTTCTTCGGGGAGTTCGTGCCGCCGGAGGTGTTCGCGGCCGCCTCCTCGGTGGTGCGCGGCGCCGACGTGCTGCTCGTGGCCGGTTCCTCCCTCGTGGTGAACTCGGGCATGCGACTCATCGAGCTGGCCCGTCGTCGGCGCATGCCCATCGTGGTCGTGAACCGCGGCATCACGAAGGGCGACAGCCGGGCGGCGATCAAGGTCGACGCCGGCACGAGTGAGACGCTCGCGGCGTTCGCGGCGGCCCTCGCCTCCTGAGATCGGGCTCGCTCGCGCTCTCTGCCGGCGAACGCCGACGGCTGCCTCGCTCGAACGCGCGTCGCCCGCGATCCTGCCCGGGCCCGCCGAACGCAGTCCGGTGCGCGACAGCCGGCGCCGAGGCGAGGTCAGCGTCGGCGGCGCGACCGCCCGCGTCGCGAGCCGGGGCCCGCGGTGCGCATCATGAGGTCGAGCAGCACCTCGGCGGAAGCGGCCCACGTGTATTTCGCCGCGACGACGACGGATGACGCGGACCGGCGCTGCCATTCGTCGCCGCGCTCGAGCGCCCAGAGCGCCGCGACGAGCGACTCGGGGTTCTCGGCGTCGAAGTAGAGCGCCGCGTCGCCGCCGATCTCCCGGAAGATCGGGGTGTCGCTGACGACGACCGGCGTGCCCAGGCGCATGGCCTCGACGAGGGGGATGCCGAAGCCCTCGGCCTTCGACGCGTGCACGAGTGCCGTCGCTCCAGCGAGCAGTTCGGCGTAGGCGGCATCCGACACGCCGTCGTGGAACACGAGCCTCGCCTGCGGTGCCAGGCGCGTGAGACGGGCACGCTCGCCGCGCTCGATGCGGCTGAGCAGATGGAGTTCGTGGTCGGGCAGTGCGCCGACGGCGCGCACGAGCGTGTCGACGTTCTTGTACGGCATGTACGAGCCCATGTAGACCAGCCGGTGACCCTCGGGCCGCGACCGCGGGAGTTCGGGGGTGGCCAAGTCGTCGGCGGCGTTCGGCACGACGGTGACCGGCCGATGCGTGAGATCGTGTTCGCGGATCAGCCCGGCGGTCGTCTCGGACACGGTCACGACCGCGTCCGCACGGTTCAACAGCAGGCGCTGGGGCCACCACGCGAGGTGGTAGAGGCGCCACAGCAGTCGAACCGGCGCGGGCAGGTCGCGCGGCGGGGTCGGGTTCTCGTAGTAGATGAGGTCGTGGAGGGTCAGGAGCAGCTTGTAGGTGCGGCCCCAGGAGCCCATGGTCTGCATCGGCGAGAAGACGACGTCGGGCCGCAGCCGACGGACCTGGAGGGCCACGAGCGGCTCGCGGAGGCTCGTCGGCGAGCTGACGAGTTGCCACGGGAGGTCGGGCAGCATCTCGAGCTGGCGATGGTCGCTGATGAGCATGGTCAGCGGATGCCGCCGGCCCAGCTCGGTGACGATGCCCGCGGTGAAGCGGCTGATGCCGTCGTGTCGTCCGATGCGGATGTAGCGGCAGTCGACCACGATCCTCACGCGTGGGCCTCCGAGCCGAGGAAGCCGAGGATGTGGCGCGCGGCCTCGCCCGGCGTCTCGTAGTGGATCAGGTGGCCGACCTCGGGGATCACCTCGAGTCGTGCGTCGGGGAACATCGTGGCCAGACGCCGTTCGGCCTCGATGGGGGTCACGTCGTCGCGCTCTGCGGCGATGAGGAGCGTCGGCACGGTGATCTCCGCCGCGACCTCGCTCACGTCGTGGCTCACGGAGGTGGTGAAGGACTCGAGCACGGAGGTGCGGCTGCCGAAGGCGGAGAAGTACCGGTCGTGCTGGTCGTGGATCCACCTGCGGAGCGGCTTCGACCTCGTCTTGGCCATCGTCACGCTCATGATGCGCACGATCGCGCCGTTGCGCAGGAGGGCGAATCCCGGCCGCTCGGGCAGCGCCGCAGCCGTGCGGTAGTAGAGCACCGCGAGCCGCGTCATGACCCCCCGAGGGCCTTCGAGGGCGGGCGCGCCGATGGGGTTGACCAGGATCAGCCGTTCGGGCGAGAGCCCCCCTGCGACGGCGGCTGACGCGACGATGGAGCCGAACGAGTGGCCGAGCAGGGTGTACGGGGACTCGATGCCGGCCTCGCGGATGAACGCGCCGAGCCAGTCGGTGTAGGCGTCGAGGTCGTGCTGGCGGTCGCGGAACGTGGATGACGAGCCGAAGCCGGGGAGGTCGGGCGAGACGATGCGGAACCCGGGGAGCTGGGCGACGACGGGCTCGAGCCCGTGGTGGTCGCCGCGGAACCCGTGGACCAGCACGATCACCGGCGCATCGGCGGCGCCGTACTCCCACCACGCGGTCTCCGTGCCGAGGACGGTGAGCCGGTGCTCGCGGACGGGGATTCGCGCGAGCTGCTCGGCGTACGGGGAGACGATCATCCCGGTCATTCTACGGCGCGACGCCTGTGCGCCCGTCGCTCTCCACAGGCGGTGCGCTCCGCCTGTGGCCGCCCGGGCCGGCGGATCCGCCTGACACGCGGCGTCCTCCCCCGGCGATGTCGGTCCGCGCCCGTAGCCTTCGAGCATGCACCCCGAGAACTTCGCCAGCTGGGCAGACACCCTCGCCGTCTTCGACCTCGAGACCACCGGCATCGACGTCGACACGTGTCGCATCGTGACCGCACACGTCGGCGTGATCGGCATCGACGGGCGCGTGCTCGAGCGCCATGAGTGGCTGGTCGATCCCGGCGTGGAGATCCCGACCGCCGCGTCGCTGATCCATGGCGTGAGCACCGAGCGGGCGCGGGCCGAGGGCGCTGCGGCGCCGACCGCCGTCTCCGAGATCATCGGCGCTCTCGCGGATGCCGCGGCCCGCGGTCTCCCGATCGTCGCGTACAACGCCGCGTACGATCTCACGGTGCTCGCGCGGGAGGCGGAGCGGTACGGCCTGCTCGGCCTGCCCGGACCCGATGCGGTCATCGACCCGCTCGTCATCGACAAGGCCGTCGACCGCTACCGCCGCGGCAAGCGCACCCTCTCGGCCACGGCCGAGCACTACGGCGTCCGTCTCGACGACGCGCACGATGCCGGCGCCGACGCCGTGGCCGCCGGCCGCGTGGCGCAGGCGATCGCCAGGGCGTACCCCGAGCTCGCCGCCATCGCCGTCGGCGAACTGCATGCCCGCCAGGTCGACTGGTGCCGCGACCAGGCCGAGAGCTACCAGTCCTGGCGGCGCAGCAACGGCGAACCGGAGTTCACCACGTCGGGAGCCTGGCCGGTGCGCTGAACAGGGTCGCGCGCGAACCTGCAGCATCAGACGTCGGATGCCGCGCGACGACGGGTCCTCGCCGAACTGTCATGAGGGCGGCTCGGCGAGCTCGAGGCCGAGTGGGCATGACGAAGGGGCGGTCGACCAGGTCGACCGCCCCTTCGCTCGGCGTGACTACTTGCCGAAGCTCTTGAAGCGCTGGTTGAACTTCTCGACGCGGCCGGCCGAGTCCATGATGCGCTGCTTGCCCGTGTAGAACGGGTGCGACTCCGACGAGATCTCGACGTCGATGACCGGGTAGGTCTCGCCGTCGAGCTCGATCGTCTTGTCGCTCGAGACCGTCGAACGGGTGAGGAAGGTGGCACCCGAGGCGAGGTCGCGGAAGACGACGGCGGCGTACTCGGGGTGGATGTCGGTCTTCATGGTGACTTCCTTGCTGATCGGATGATTTCTACAGAATCCCGCCGGCGACGTGTGCAGCACAGCGGGAAAGCATGAATGGCCCGGGGGCCAGCTATCGATTCTAGCAGAATCGAACGCGTTCGACGGTCAGTTGGCGCGCGCGGCGAATCGACCGTTGCTCTCGGTCAGTTCGATCGGGATGCCGAACGCCTCGGTCAGCGTCTCGGACGTGAGGGCTTCGGCGAGCGGGCCTGCCGCGACGATGCCGCCCTTGGCCAGGAGCAGGGCGTGCGTGAACCCCTTGGGGATCTCCTCGACGTGGTGCGTCACCATCACGATCGCCGGCGACGCGGCGGACGCGGCGTAGCCGCCCAGGAGTCCCACGAGTTCTTCACGGGCACCGAGGTCGAGGCTCGCGGCCGGCTCGTCGAGCAGCAGCAGTTCGGGATCGGTCATGACCGATCGCGCGATCTGCACCCGCTTCTGCTCGCCGTCGGAGAGGCTGCCGAACCGGCGGTCGGCGAAGCCCTCGAGACCCCATTCGGAGAGCACGCGCTGCGCGCGGCGGGTGTCGATCTCCTCGTACTCCTCGTTCCAGCGACCGGTCACCGAGTACGCGGCGGTGAGCACGGTGTCGATGACCGTCTCGTTGCGCGGGATCTTGCGCGCCATCGCCGTCGACGCGAACCCGATCATCGGCCGCAGCTCGAAGACGTCGGTCTTGCCGAGCTTCTCCTCGAGCACGGATGCCTCACCCTTGGTGGGATGCATCGCCGCGGCCGCGATCTGCAGGAGCGTGGTCTTGCCCGCGCCGTTCGGGCCGAGCACGACCCAGCGCTCGTCGGAGGCGACGCTCCAGTTCACGCCGTCGAGAATCGAATTCCCGTCGCGAACCACCGAAACATCCCGGAACTGCAGCACCGTACTCGCCATGTCTCCAATGCTATCGGGAGCACGGGCCCCCGAATGCCCGCCACGGCATGGCGAGCACCCGGCGACGTGACGGTGCGATGCTCAGCGGCCGAGCACGCGCGCGTAGACCTCGCGGGTGCGGGCGGCGATGGCATCCCAGGCGAAGTGCTCCTCGGCCCGCCGGCGTCCGGCCGCTCCCATCGCCGCCGCGCCGGCCGGGTCCCGGACGACCCGGGTCAGCGCCGCCGCGAGGTCGGCGACGAAGCGCTCGGGGTCCAGGGGGGTCCCGGTGCCGTCGTCGGCCTGCTCGATCGGCACGAGCACGCCGGTGACGCCGTCATCGACGACCTCGGGAATGCCGCCGGTGGCCGTGCCGACCACCGGCGCGCCGCACGCCATCGCCTCGAGGTTCACGATGCCGAGCGGCTCGTAGACCGACGGGCAGACGAAGGCGGTGGCCGCCGTGAGCAGGGCCGTGAGCTCCGGCCGCGGGAGGTGGCGGTCGATCCAGACGACGCCGTCGCGCTCGGTGCGGAGCTCGTCGACGAGACCCGTCACCTCCGCCATGATCTCGTCGGTGTCCGGTGCGCCGGCGCACAGCACCAGCTGGACGTCGGGCGGCAGCAGCCGGGCGGCCCTGAGCAGGTACGGCAGTCCCTTCTGGCGCGTGATGCGGCCCACGAAGACGACCGACGGACGATCGGGGTCGACGCCGAGGGCGCGTGCCAGGTCGGCGTCGCGATTCGGGCGCCAGTCCGCCAGGTCGATGCCGTTGTAGACGACCTCCACCTTGGCCGGATCGATCGAGGGATAGGACCTCAGGATGTCGCGGCGCATGCCCTCGCTCACGGCGATCACGGCGTCGGCGTCCTCGAACGCCGTGCGCTCGACCCACGACGAGAGCCGGTAGCCGCCCCCGAGCTGCTCCGCCTTCCAGGGGCGCAGGGGCTCGAGGCTGTGCGCCGTGACCACGTGCGGGATGCCGTGCAGGCGCTTCGCCGTGAACCCGGCGAAGTTCGCGTACCAGGTGTGCGAGTGCACGAGGTCGGCTCCGGCGGCATCCGCGGCCATCAGGAGGTCCACGCCCATGGTGCCGACCGCCGCGTTGCGACCGGCGAACGCATCCGGCGTCGCGTACCCGAAGGCGTCGGCCTCGTCGCGCTCGGCGCCGAACGCCCGGACCAGGACGTCGATGTCATGTCGCAGCGCACGGACGAGCTCGGCGACGTGCACGCCGGCCCCACCGTAGATCTCGGGCGGATATTCACGGGTGAGCAGGTCGACGCGCATGTGGAAACGCTAGCGCAGCGGCCGCATCCGACACGTGTCGACTTCGCGTGCCGGAACCGGCTCCGCTCTGACTACGCTTGGGGCATGGCCACGCGCAAGGTATTCGGCATCGTGCTCGCAGGCGGTGAGGGCAAGCGACTCATGCCCCTCACCGAGGATCGGGCGAAACCCGCCGTGCCCTTCGGCGGCCAGTACCGCCTGATCGACTTCGCCCTGTCGAACCTGCTGAACTCCGGGCTGCGGCAGATCGTCGTGCTCACGCAGTACAAGTCGCACAGCCTCGACCGCCACGTCTCGCAGACCTGGCGCATGAGCGGCCTGCTCAACTCCTACGTCGCCTCCGTGCCCGCGCAGCAGCGGCTCGGCAAGCGGTGGTTCTCGGGCTCGGCCGACGCGATCCTGCAGAGCCTCAACCTCATCTACGACGAGCAGCCCGACATCATCGTCGTCGTCGGCGCCGACCACGTGTACCGCATGGACTTCAGCCAGATGATCGAGGCGCACATCGCCTCGGGCGCGGCCGCGACCGTGGCCGCCATCCGTCAGCCGATCTCCCTCGCCGACCAGTTCGGCGTCATCGAGGTCGACCCGGCGAACCCCGAGCACATCCACCGGTTCCTCGAGAAGCCGACCGACCCCGTGGGCCTGCCGGACTCCCCCGGCGAGGTGCTCGCCTCGATGGGCAACTACGTGTTCAACGCCGACGCCCTCATCGACGCGGTGCTCCGCGACGGGGAGCGCACCGACTCGAGCCACGACATGGGCGGCGACATCATCCCGGCCTTCGTCTCACAGGGCGCGGCGGGCGTCTACGACCTGCAGCGCAACGACGTGCCCGGCTCCACCGACCGCGACCGCTACTACTGGCGCGACGTCGGAACCATCGACTCGTTCTTCGAGGCGCACCAGGACCTCATCTCGGTGATGCCCATCTTCAACCTCTACAACCGCGAGTGGCCGATCTTCAGCCAGCAGTTGAACTCGCCGCCGGCGAAGTTCACCCGCGATGCCCGCGGCACGCTCGGAACCGTGATCGACTCGATCGTCTCGCTCGGGTCCGTCATCTCCGGTGCGCACGTCGAGCGGAGCGTGCTCGGCCCGTGGGCCGTCGTCGGCTCCGGTGCCCACGTCTCCGACTCGATCCTCTTCGACCGGGCCCGCATCGACGCCGGCGCGACCGTGCAGCGGGCGATCCTCGACAAGGAGGTCGTCGTCGAGGCGGGGGCGCGCATCGGCGTCGATCGCAACGAGGATCTCGCCAGGGGCTTCATCGTCACCGACAGCGGCATCACGGTCGTCGGCAAGGGCTCGCGCGTCCGGGCTTCGCACGCGTGAGCGGGCGTACCACCGGCCGCCCGCGCGGCCCGCTCGTGGTGCTCGACGCCGACTCGACGCTCATCCGCGAGGAGGCCATCGAGTTGCTGGCCGAGGCTGCGGGCAGCCTGCCGCTCGTCGCGGAGGTCACCGAGCGCGCCATGCGCGGCGAGCTCGACTTCGCCGCGAGCCTCCGTGAACGTGTCGCGACGCTCGCCGGCCTGAGCGAGTCCGACCTTGCGCACGCGCGCACGCGCATGACGCCGACGCCCGGCATCCACGAGCTGGTCGCGGGGGTGCATGCCGCCGGCGGCCTCGTCGGCGTCGTCTCCGGCGGCTTCCACGAACTCCTCGACCCGCTCGCCGACTCCCTCGGGCTCGACTTCTGCCGGGCGAACCGGCTCGAGGTCCGGGACGGCGTCCTCACGGGGCGCGTCGACGGTGCCATCGTCGACGCGGAGGCCAAGGCTCTCGCGCTCGAGGAATGGGCCGGCGCGGCATCCGTGCCCGTGCGCTTCACCGTCGCCGTCGGCGACGGGGCCAACGACCTGCGCATGCTTGCGCGGGCCGGGCTCGGCGTCGCGTTCTGCGCGAAGCCGGTCGTGCGAGAGCAGGCGGATGTCGCGATCACGACGCCCGACCTGAGCCAGGTGCTGGCGCTGCTCGGCCTTCGCGGCTGAGCCGCCGCGGAGGGCGGCCTTCGGCTGGACGAGCGCTCGCTGACCGGTTCTTCGACCGGGTGCCGTGCGCCGGACGGGCTAGTGCCCCATGCCGAGGCCGCCGTCGACCGGGATGACGGCACCCGAGATGTACCCGGCGTCATCGCCCGCGAGCCAGGCGACGACCCGTGCGACCTCATCGGGCGACGCGAAGCGCCCGAGCGGGATGTTCTTCTTGTACTCGGCCTGCTGCGCCTCGGGGAGCTCGTCGGTCATGTCGGTCTCGATGAACCCGGGGGCGACCACGTTGGCCGTGATGTTGCGGGCGCCGAGCTCGCGCGTGAGCGAGCGGGCCATGCCGACCAGGGCCGCCTTCGAGGACGAGTAGTTGATCTGCCCGGGCGAGCCGTAGAGGCCGACGACGCTCGAGATGAGCACGACGCGTCCGAACCGGGCCTTGAGCATCCCCTTCGAGGCGCGCTTGACGACGCGGAACGCACCCGTGAGGTTCGTGTCGATGACGCTCGTGAAGTCCTCCTCGGTCATGCGGAGGAGCAGCGTGTCGCGCGTGATGCCGGCATTCGCGACGAGGACCTCGACCGGTCCGAGCTCGGCCTCGATCTCGGTGAAGGCGCGATCGACGGATGCCGCGTCGGTGACGTCGGCCCGCACGGTCAGCGTGCCCTCCGGCCCCTCGCCGGAGCGTGCGGTCACCGCGACCCGGTGCCCCTGGGCGACGAACTCACGGGCGATGGCGTGGCCGATGCCGCGGTTGCCGCCGGTGACGAGGACGGTGCGGGGCGTGGTCATGCGTGGACTCCATTCCGATGGGGATCGGCCCGAGGCGAGCCTGTCTCAGCATAGTGATGCTCGTGCAGGGCGATCCGTCCGGTGGGGGCCGCGCAGCGGGCGGGCGAGACGTAGGCTTGTATGGAGGAGCGCCGCACCGACCTGCGACGACGAGATGAAGCAGCAATCGATCACGAGCCTGCCGCCCTCACCCGAGGCCGAGCAGCGGTCGCGCATGATCAAGTACTCGATCGCGATGGGCGTGCGCCTGGTGTGCATCGTCGCGATGCTCTTCGCGCGCGACTGGTGGCTCGTGGTGTGCGCCGTCGGCGCGATCGCTTTGCCGTACTTCGCGGTCGTGATCGCGAACGTCGGTTCGCCGGCGCGCATCCCCGCGGTCGAGCGGCCGGGCGGCATCCTCCCGGTCCGGCCCGGGGCGGATGCCGCGGGCCCAGGGGCGGGCTCCGCTGCGGGCTCGGACGAACGCGCCGGTGAAGCCGGGCACGCAGCATCCGACCCTCCACGGAATGACCGAGACGAGGATGGGCGATGATCGGCGGCATCGGGGACACCCCGCAGGACGTCTGCTCGCGGGCGGCCTGCCAGGAGGGCGCGACCTGGCGCATCGACTGGCAGAACCCGCGCATCCACCTCGGCGATCGGTGGAAGACCTGGCTCGCGTGCGACGAACACGTCGACTACCTGCGCGGTTTCCTCGAGGCGCGTTCGTTCCCGGTGCGCGTCGAGCAGTTCTCCGGAGCCCTCGACGGCTCCGCCGAGGTCGATTCGTGAACGACTGGGCCTTCCTCAGGTCGCGCCGATGGGCCGGGTACCTCGCGCTCGTGGTGGTCTTCGCCATCGTGTGCTGCGCCCTCGGCATGTGGCAGTTCGCGAGGCGCGCCGAGGCCCGCGCGGAGATCGCCCGCATCGACGCCAACTACGACGCGCAGGCGGTCCCGGTGCAGGACGAGCTGCCGGAGCTCGACGGATTCGACGTCGATCAGCGCTGGCAGGTCGTCGCGCTGTCGGGACGGTACCTCGCCGACGAGGAGGTCGTCGTCCGCAACCGACCCAACCAGGGGGGTGCCGGATTCGAGGTGCTGACGCCGTTCCTCCTCGACGACGGGTCCGTGTTCGTGGTCGACCGCGGGTGGGTCGCGCAGGATTCCGAGGCGCGCCCGAGTGACTACGCCGCTCCCCCGACCGGCCAGGTGGAGGTCGAGGCGCGGTTGAAGGCGGGCGAGGGTCGGATCAACGGCCGGACCTCGGCCGGAGACGAGTTCGCCACGATCGACCTCGACGAGCTCGCCGAACGCGTCGACCAGCCGACCTACACGGGCGCGTACGGACTGCTCGTGCAGTCCGGAGCGGAAGCCGCCGACCCGCCGGTCGCCGCGACCCGCCCCCTGCGTGACGAGGGACCGCACCTGTCGTACGCGCTGCAGTGGTTCGTCTTCGCCATCATGGGCTTCGTCGGGCTCGGCTGGGCCGCACGACAGGAACGCCGGGCCCGCGACGAGGCCTCCGGCATCACCCTCGGCGAGAGCCGGCCCGCGCCGCGCAAGGTGAACCGCACGCAGCGCAAGGACGCCGACGCCGACCTCGAGGACGGCGTGCTCGACCGGCGCTGACCTCAGGCGAGCTCGATGAGCTCCTGGTACTCGCGGCTCCAGTGGTCCTCCGTGCCGTCGGGCATGATGAGCACGCGCTCGGGGTTCAGCGCCTCGACGGCGCCGGGGTCGTGCGAGACGAGCACCACGGAACCCTCGTAGTGCGCGAGCGCGTCGAGGATCTCGGCGCGGCTGGCGGGGTCGAGGTTGTTCGTGGGCTCGTCGAGCAGCAGCACGTTGGCGCCCGAGACGACGATCATCGCGAGGGCGAGTCGCGTCTTCTCGCCGCCGGAGAGCACCCCGGCCGGCTTGTGCACGTCGTCGCCCGTGAACAGGAACGAGCCGAGCACCTTGCGGGCCTCGGTCTCGGTGAGGTTCGGCGAGGCGCTCACCATGTTCTCGAGCACGCTGCGCTTGACCTCGATGGTCTCGTGCTCCTGGGCGTAGTAGCCGACGCGGAGGCCGTGGCCCGCCTCGACGACGCCCGTGTCGGGTGCGTCGACGCCCGCGAGGATGCGGAGCAGCGTCGTCTTGCCCGCGCCGTTCAGGCCGATGATCACGACCTTCGAGCCACGGTCGATCGCGAGGTCGACGGCGGTGAAGATCTCGAGCGAGCCGTAGCTCTTCGAGAGGTCGCTCGCGGTGATCGGGGTGCGACCGCAGGGCGCGGGCGTCGGGAAGCGGAGCTTCGCGACGCGGTCGACGGCGCGCACCTCCTCGAGGCCGGCGAGGAGCTTCTCGGCGCGCGCGACCATCTGGTGCGCGGCGGCCGCCTTGGAGGCCTTCGCCCCGAACTTCGCCGCCTGCATCTGCAGGACGCCGGCCTTCTTCTCGGCGTTGGCGCGCTCCTTCTTGCGGCGCTCCTCGTCGGCGGCGCGCTGGCGCTGGTAGTGCTTCCAGCCCATGTTGTACACGTCGATGCTCGACCGGTTCGCGTCGAGGTAGAACACGCGGTTGACGACCTCGTCGACGAGGACCACGTCGTGGGAGATCACGATGACGCCGCCCTTGTAGCCCTTCAGGAACTCGCGGAGCCAGATGACCGAGTCGGCGTCGAGGTGGTTCGTGGGCTCGTCGAGGATCATCGTCTGCGCGTCGGAGAAGAGGATGCGGGCGAGCTCGATGCGCCGTCGCTGGCCGCCCGAGAGGGTCTTCAGCGGCTGGTCGAGGATGCGATCGGGGAGGTTCAGGTTCGACGCGATCGACGCGGCCTCGGCCTCGGCGGCATACCCGCCGAGCGCGGTGAAGCGGTCGGTGAGGTTGCCGTACTTCTTCATGGCGCGCTCGGCGACCTCGGGGTCGTCGCTGCCCATCTGCATGGACGCCTCGTGCATGCCGAGCACGAGCGAGCCGAGTCCGCGCGCATCGAGGATGCGCGTGCGCGCCAGCATCTCGGGGTCGCCCGAGCGCGGGTCCTGGGGCAGGTAGCCGATCTCGCCGGTGCGGTCGATGCGGCCGCCGGTGGGCATCGTCTCCCCGGCGAGGGTCTTCGTGAGCGTCGTCTTGCCAGCCCCGTTGCGGCCCACGAGGCCCACTTTGTCGCCGGCCGAGACCCGGAAGTCGACGTGCTCCATGAGCACGCGTGCGCCGACGCGGATCTCGAGATCGTGTACGGCGAGCACAGTGAGCCTCCGGGAGGATGTGGTGGTGGGGTCGTGCCGAGGGGCACAGCCTCCCAGTGTATCCCGAGCGGATGTCCCCGAGCTGTGCGTCTCCCCCGGGCGCGGCCTTGCGTGTCGGCACTTTCCTCATGTCGGTGGCGACGAAGAGAATGGACGCATGACGACGGATGCCGCGACCGGCGCGGCGAACACGGCGGTGCGTCGCTCGCGGCTCGCGGCCCACGGGTTCGACGGCGGATTCGCCTCGCCGCAGGCCGCGCTCGATCGGCTCCTGTGCGTGCAGGCGCAAGATCTCGCGGCAGCGAAGTGGGTGCTCGGCGCGAGGGTGCCCGGTTCCGACGAGGCGATGATCGATGCGGCCATCGACGACGCCTCGCTCCTGCGTTCCTGGCCCATGCGCGGCACGCTGCACTTCGTCGTGCCCGGGTTGCTGCGGCCGATCCTGCGTCTCACGGCTGCGCGACTGATGCAGCGCGCGGCCAAGGGGCATCGCGACGAGGGCATCGACGACGAGGTGCACGCCGCTGCGCGCCGGGTCGCCGTCGGCGAACTCGAGGGCGGCCATTCGATCACGCGCGACGGGCTGCAGGCGGCGTGGAGCCGGGCCGGCATCCCGACCGAGGGCCAGCGCGGGTACCACCTCATCTGGCGACTCGCGAACGAGGGCCTGCTCTGCTGCGGCCCGGTCGACACCCGTGCGCGGCAGCGCTTCGTCCTGCTCGACGAATGGTCGCCGGCGAGCAGCGACGAGCCCGATGACGAGCAGACGCTCGCGCTGCTGTTCGCGGGCTACGCACGAGGCCACGGCCCCGTGTCGGTGCGCGACTTCGCCTGGTGGACCGGGCTCACCCTCACCTCCGCGCGCACCGCGCTCGCGGCTGCCGGCGACTCGGTGGCCGCCTACGACGAGGAGCGCTACGTCGCGGTCGACGCTCCCCCGCCGCTCGCCGCGGATCGCAGCACGAGGCTCGCCCTGGCGCCCTTCGACGAGTACTTCCTCGGCTACGGCGACCGCACGGCGGTCTGCTCGGCCGATGACGCGGCGCGCGTCGTCCCGGGCAAGAACGGGCTGTTCCTGCCGATCCTCGTCGCCGACGGCGAGGTGGTCGGCACCTGGCGGCGCTCGCCCGAGCGGCGCGGGGCGACGCCGATCGAGGTCAGCTCGTTCGGGCCCGCCGATGTCGGGGAGCAGTTCAGGCCCGCCTTCGAGCGATGGGGGGCCTTCTGGTCGACCCGGGTCGGCGAAGTCACCGCATCAGCCTGAGCCTGAGCGCCTGCCCGACCGGGCGTGCGGACGACGAAGGGCCGGACGCTCGAGGCATCCGGCCCTTCATGACGGCCGAACGGCCGTTGACTCGTGCCTACTGCGCGAGCGCCGCCTGCAGTTCGAGCGTGATGGTGACCTTGTCGCCGAGGAGCACGCCGCCGGTCTCGAGAGCGGCGTTGTAGGTCAGGCCGAAGTCCTCGCGGTTGATGACGGTCTTGGCGGTCGCGCCGGCCTTGTAGTTGCCGTAGGGGTCGCCGCCGAAGCCACCGAACTCGAAGTCGAAGGTCACGGGCTTGGTGATGCCGCGGATGGTGAGGTCGCCGTCGACCTTGAAGTCGCCGTCCTCGACGCGGACGCCGGTCGAGACGAAGTCGATCGTCGGGTAGGTCTCGGCCTCGAAGAAGTCGCCGGTGCGGAGGTGACCGTCGCGGTTCGGCTCGTTCGTGTTGATCGAGGCGACCTCGGCGGATGCGGTGACGGTCGAGTCGAGGGGGTTCTCGGCGGTGACGAAGGTCGCGCTGAAGCGCTCGAACTTGCCCTTCACCTTGCTGATCATGATGTGGCGGATGCTGAAGGCGACCTCGCTGTGCGCGGCGTCGATCGTCCAGGTGCCTGCGCGGTAGCCGGGGATCTCGATTCCGGTGGCGGTGTTCGTCATGGTTCAGTGTTCTCCGTGTTCGGTAGCTGTTCGTGGCTCGTTCGGCCACACACATGCAAACGCATGGAACTGTCGATGGTATTCCCGAGTCTCCGAAGTTTCTCGAGAATCACTGGACCGAGGTTAGTCGGAGCGTCAGCACGCGCTCGACCGCATCGTCGAGCCGCGCCTCGGGAACGCGTCCATCGGACACCGCGCGGCTGATGGCCCCGACGAGGCCGTCGACGGAGACGCCCACCTCGGCAGGATCGGCGGGAAGGACGTAGAGCAGCAGGTCCGCGCCCGAGGCCATCGCGCGGATCGCGTTCTCGTTCGGGTCCGCGAACTCCGCCAGGTCGTTGCCCTGCAGCATGAGCATGTCATCCGTCACGACCACGCCCTCGAAGCCGAGGTCCTCCCGCAGGATGCGATGCCACTCCGCCGAGAGCGAGGCGGGCGCAACATCCACCGACGGATAGGCGAGGTGTCCGGTCATCACCAGCTCGGCGCCGGCGTCGATGCCCTGCTCGAACGGGATCGCCGGGCCGCTCCGCCATTCGTCGAGCGTCTGCGGAGCCGTCGGCAGGCTCGAGTGCGAATCCCCGGGCGCCTGTCCGTGGCCGGGGAAGTGCTTCAGCGTGCTGAACACGCCGCCCTGCTCTCCGGCCACCGCCGCAGCGACGCGGGCCCCGGCCGAGGCGGGATCGGTGCCGAGCACCCTCGAGGCGATGAAGGAGTCGAGGTCGTCGGTCTCGTCGGCGACGATGCCGAAGTTGACGGTGATCCCGGATGCCGCGAGCGTCGCCGCGCGATCGGCGAACGCCTGCGTGGTGGCAGCGGGGTCCTCTCCGCGAAGCGCCTCGGCACCGGGCGCGGCATCCCACGGCAGGCGCTGGACGTCACCGCCCTCCTCATCGATGCCGATGAGGGCCGGCGCCTCAGGGTCGACCTGCACGGCGCTCGTCAGCGCGGCGAGTTCCTCGGGGGTGCCCGGCACGTTGTCGCCCATGAGGATCAGCCCGGAGACGCCCCGCTCCACATAGGCGCGGAGCGGTGCCGGGTCGAGCCCGGGGGCATGCAGCATGAGCACGGCCGCCGCCTTCTGCTCGAGGCTCATGTGCGACATCCGCTCGTCGACGAACTCGGCGACGGGATCGACCGGCGTCGGCGTCGGGGTCGCCGTCGCGGACGATGGGGACGGCGCGGTCGTCGATGCCTCGGGCGCCGTCGCTGCCGCGGTGCACCCCGACAACAGGGCCGTCGCGGCGACCACGGCGGTGACGAGGGCGAGCCGGGTGCGCATCCGGACGAGTCTACGCTGCGTGTCCGCCCGCCGATCGAGATGGCGCTGGGTAGAGTGGCCGGGCTCGAAGGGGGTGTTCGTGCGCGGCTTCGTCCATGGTTCGCTGGCGGCGGTCCTCGTCGCCGCCCTTCTGCTGCCCGCCACGAGTGCCGTCGCCGAGGACTATCCGACCTGGGACGAGGTCGAGGCGGCGAAGGCCGAGGTGGGGGCCGGTGAGGTCCAGGCCCGGCGCATCACGGCGTTCGTCGACGAACTCGAGGCCGAGGCTGGCCGGCTCGGCGACGCGGCGATCACGGCCGCGGCGGACTCGGCCGCCGCCGAGCAGGCGAGAGCGGATGCCGCCGCGCGAGCGGCCTCGCTCCGCGATCAGGCGACGCGGGCCGCAGCCGCTGCCGAGGAGACGTCCGCAGCGCTCGGCCGGACGGCCGCGGTGCTCGCACGTTCCGGCGGGGCCGACGTGGGGCTGCGCCTCCTGTTCGACGGCGATTCCGCGACCCGGCTGCTCGCCGGCCTCTCCCGGGCGGCGCAGTTGACCAACCTGATCGGCGGCGTCGCAGCCCGAGCCGACGCAGCCGAGGCGGATGCCGAATCCCTGAGCGATCAGGCCGACATCGCCGAGTCCGAGCGCGAGCGACTCGCCGCGGAAGCCGAGGCCGCGGCCGAGGCCGCAGAGGGTGCCCACGTCGCGGCCGAGGCGCGCGCGGCCGAGCAGCAGTCGACCCTCGACACGCTGTACGCGCAGCTCGCGAGCCTGCGCGATCGGTCGGTGGAGGTCGAACGACGGTTCCGGATCGGCGAGCAGGAGGCGAAGGAGCGTGCGGAGCGCGAGGCGGCCGCTGCCGCTGCAGCCGCGGCGGCAGCGGCTGCAGCGGCCGGCGGCGGCGCTGGGGGCGGCGGGGGCGGCGGGGGC
>NZ_WBIR01000031.1 GCF_009749395.1 Agromyces salentinus | reverse complement strand
CTTTCCGCTTCTTCCTGACCGCCGCGGCGACATGTATGAATCTACAAGCCCCCACCCCCACCACACAAATCAACCCCACATCCCGGGCGTGTCGCACCACACCACACCACCAAAACCCCAGACCAGACCTGAAGACCGTCGCAATCAGTCAAGCGCGGCCGCTCTCTGGTCCCGAGGGGCGTGATCGCCGGCTGCGGCAGGTCTGGGCCGGTGGTCTGCGGCACGCCGGCGGAACCGGCCTGCCGTGAAGCCTGGCTCGACGCCGGCATCCGTTCGCGATCCGCTCTGGCCAGGGCGCTGCGGTCACGGCCAGACTGATTCCGGAGAACGTTTCCACGCCGTGTCGATCCGGGGCCCCTCCCGTTCGACGCTGGGGTGAACGGGCGCTCGGCCCGCAAACGGATGAGGGAGAACACCATGAAGTACATGCTGATCATGCGGGCCAACGACGAGGGCATCGCCAACTACGAGGAGCTCGACTTCACCGAGGTCATCGCCGCGATGGGCGCCTACAACGAGTCGATGATCAAGGCCGGCGTCCTGCTCGCGGGCGAGGGTCTCGCCGATGCCAAGGAGGGCTTCGTCGTCGACTTCGACTCCACGCCGCCGGTCGTCACCGACGGCCCCTACGCCGAGGCGAAGGAGCTCTTCAACGGCTTCTGGATCATCGGCGTCTCCAGCAAGGAGGAGGCCGCGGAGTGGGCCAGGCGCTGCCCGCTCGGCCCGGGGGCGCGCCTCGAGGTGCGCCGGGTCAACGAACTCGAGGACTTCCCGCAGGACAACGAGTGGATCCAGAAGGAGGCGGGCTGGCGCGCGGACGCCGAAGCCGCCGCTGCCGCCGAGTCCGGGCTCTCGAGCCCGTCCGGCTCCTGACGGGCGGCCGGGCGCGTGCCTGAGCGCATCGCGCGGCACGGTCGATCGTGAACGAGCAGGCGCATGGCGCGACGGGCGTCGACGGGGCCGAGGCCGAGGCCCGGGCCCGTCGCGCCGTCGACGCGGTCTGGCGCATCGAGTCCGCCCGCATCGTCGCGACGCTCGCCCGGTTCGCCGCGGGTGACGTCGAGCAGGCCGAGGACCTCGCGCAGGAGGCGGTGCTCGAGGCACTGCGGCAATGGCCGGTCGAGGGCGTACCCCGGAACCCCGGTGCCTGGCTCACGACCGTCGCCAAGCGTCGCGCGATCGACACGTGGCGCCGCCGCGAGCGCCTCGACGAGCGCTACGCCGCGATCGCCCACGACCTCGAGCAGCGTGGCGACGCGGCATCCGACCAGGGCTGGGACCCCGACACGATCGACGACGACGTGCTGCGGCTCGTCTTCGTGTCCTGCCACCTCGTGCTGTCCCGCGAGGCGCAGGTGGCGCTGACGCTCCGGGTGGTCGGCGGCCTCACGACCGAGGAGATCGCGCGGGCCTTCCTCGTGCCGGTGGCCACGGTGCAGCAGCGCATCGTCCGGGCGAAGAAGACGCTGACGGCGGCGGCGGTCCCGTTCGAGGTCCCCGAGCCGCAGGACTACGCCGCTCGACTGGGCTCCGTGCTCTCGGTGCTGTACCTCGTCTTCAACGAGGGGTACCTGCCGGCCTCCGGCGAGCACTGGGTGCGGCCGGATGTCGCGGGCGAGGCCCTCCGCCTCGCCCGCGTCGTCGCCGCCCTCATGCCGCGGGAGCCCGAGGCGCATGCGCTCGTGGCGCTGATGGAGTTCCACGCGTCGCGCTTCGCCGCCCGCGTCGGACCGGACGAGACGCCGATCCCCCTCGACCGGCAGGAGCGGGCGAGATGGGATCGCGCCCAGATCGAGCGCGGGCGGGCGGCCCTCGCGCACGCCGACCGCATCGGCCGCGGGCGCGCCTCGTACGGCCTGCAGGCCGCGATCGCCGAATGCCATGCCGTCGCCGCGCGGGCGGAGGACACCGACTGGGGCCGCATCGCCCTGCTCTACGAGGCGCTCGGTCGCATCGCGCCGTCGCCGGTGGTCGAGCTGAATCGCGCCGTCGCCGTCGCGATGTCGACCGGTCCGGCGAGTGCGTTGCGCATCCTCGACGAGCTCGAGCGCGCGGGCACGCTCGCCGGGTATGCGGGGCTGCCCGCGGTGCGCGGCGAACTCCTGGCTCGGCTCGGGCGGGTCGAGGAGGCCAAGGGCCAACTCGCCGTCGCGGCACGGCTCACGGGTAACGAGCGGGAGCGCGCGGCGCTGCTCGCGAAGGCCGCCTCGCTCGGTTGAGGGGACGCTTCGGCTGTGCCGAGACCGGTCGCGGTGCGCTTCGCCGCGACATCCGCCCGCAGCGAAATTCTGCCGCTGACCGGCTCGCAAGCTTCTGAGTGAGCGCTCATTCAGTTATGCTCCCCGCATGACCGAGAAGCCACGGCGGGCGAAACCCATGAGCCGCGACGAGCGACGCGCCACCATCATGGACGCCGCCATCCCGTTGCTCGTGCAGTACGGCCGCGACGTGACGAGCAGCCAACTCGCCAAGGCCGCCGGGGTCGCGGAGGGCACCCTCTACTCGGTGTTCGATGACAAGGACGAGATCATCCACGCCGCGATCCACCGGCACATCGAGGCGACGTCGATGGTCGACGCGATCGCGGCGATCCCGCCCACGAGCGACCTCGCCGGCATGATCCGCACCATCGTCGAGCTCACCCAGCACCGCACCGAGCAGATCTTCGCGCTCGTGGCGATCCTCGGCTTCCACGAACGGACCCCCGAGAACGCGAAGCGCCGGCCGCCCGACAACGAGCCCGTGATCCAGGCGATCACCGATGCCCTGCTGCCGCATCGCGCCCGGCTCTCCGTGCCGCCGAGGCGGGCTGCGCAGTTCATCCGCTACGCGACGTTCTCCATGACGCATCCCCTCATCACCGGCGGCGACATCGTGCCCGCCGAGGAGATCAGCGATCTCCTGCTGCACGGGTTCTCGGCGCCGGTCGACGGCCGCGAGGCATCCGGCGCCCTGACCTCGACCTCACCGGCAACCGCCGAACCGACCGCCGCCTCATAGAAAGCCGATCGCATGCTCCTGACCCTGTTGAAGCGCTACGTGAAGCCGTACTGGTGGCTGATCACGGGTGTCGTCGTCTTCCAGTTAGCGCAGTCGATGGCGTCGCTGTACCTGCCGACGTTGAACGCCGACATCATCGACAACGGCGTCGCCACCGGCGACACCGCCTACATCCTCACCACCGGCGGCTGGATGCTGCTCATCACGCTCGCGCAGGTCGCATGCTCGATCACGGCCGTGTACTTCGGCGCCCGGCTCGCCATGGCGGTCGGTCGCGACCTGCGCCGGGGCGTCTTCCGGAAGGTCGGCGCGTTCTCGGAGCGCGAGGTCTCGAAGTTCGGTGCACCGTCGCTGATCACGCGCACGACGAACGACGTGCAGCAGGTGCAGATGCTCGTGCTGATGACCTCGACGATGCTCGTGTCGGCCCCGATCCTCGCGATCGGTGGCGTGATCCTGGCGATGCAGCAGGATCTCGAGCTGTCGTGGCTCATCGCGGTCAGCGTGCCCGTGCTGCTCATCGCGGTCGGCCTGATCGTGAGCCGCATGGTCCCGCTGTTCCGCGTCATGCAGAAGAAGATCGACCGCGTGAACCTCGTGCTCCGGGAGCAGCTGACCGGCATCCGCGTCATCCGGGCGTTCGTGCGGGAGCCCGTCGAACGGCAGCGGTTCGGCGCGGCGAACGCGGAGATCACGGATGTCGCGACGCGGGCCGGCCGGCTCATGGCCCTCATGTTCCCCGTCGTGATGGCCGTGCTGAACGTCTCGAGCGTCGCCGTGCTCTGGTTCGGGGCGTTCCGCGTCGAGGACGGGAGCATGCAGGTCGGAACGCTCATGGCGTTCCTGCAGTACCTGATGCAGATCCTGATGGCGGTGATGATGGCGACCTTCATGGCGGTGATGATCCCCCGCGCCTCCGTGAGCGCGGACCGGATCGGCGAGGTGCTCGACACCGAGTCGAGCGTGGTGCCGCCGCTGCAGCCGATCACCGACGTGTCGCTGCACGGGGCGATCGAGTTCGACGACGTGAGCTTCGCGTACCCCGGTGCCGAGGCCCCGGTGCTGCGCAACCTCACCTTCCTCACCGAGCCGGGCACCACCACGGCCGTCATCGGCAGCACCGGCGCGGGCAAGACGACCCTGGTCAACCTGCTCCCGCGACTCTTCGACGCGACGGAGGGCAGCGTCCGCATCGATGGCGTCGACGTGCGCGACCTCGAGCCCGACGCGCTCTGGGAGCGCATCGGCCTCGTGCCGCAGAAGCCGTACCTCTTCTCGGGCACCGTCGCCTCCAATCTCCGCTACGGCAAGCCGGATGCCACGGACGACGAGCTCTGGCACGCGCTGGAGGTCGCCCAGGCCCGTGACTTCGTCGCCGCGATGCCCGGCGGGCTCGAGGCGACCGTCGCCCAGGGCGGCACCAACGTCTCGGGCGGCCAGCGGCAGCGCCTCGCGATCGCGAGGGCACTCGTCAAGCGACCGGAGATCTACGTCTTCGACGACTCCTTCTCGGCGCTCGACGTCGCGACCGACGGCCGCCTGCGTCGCGCCCTTCGCGCCGACATCGGCGAGGCCTCGATGTTCGTGGTCGCCCAGCGCGTGTCGAGCATCGTCGACGCCGACCAGATCCTCGTGCTCGAGCACGGCGAGATCGTCGCACGAGGCACGCACGAGCAGCTGCTTGTCACCTCACCCACCTACGAGGAGATCGTCTCCAGCCAGCTCAGCGCCGAGGAGGCCGCAGCATGACCACCGAGCAGCGCAACGATGCACAGGCCGACACCGGCTCGATCAGCGCGGCGACGCAGGCGGAGATCGCCTCGGAGGCGGAGGCGGCGCCCGCGCCGTCCGCCCCGCAACCCCGTCGAGGCGGACCGTTCGGCGGCGGCGGCGCGCAGGCGCCCGTGCAGAAGGCCATGAACTTCGGCCCGTCCGCGAAGCGCCTCATCGGGCGCCTGCGGCCCGAGGCATGGCCCGTCATCACCGTCACCGTCCTGGCGATCATCGGCGTGGTGTTCACCGTGCTCGGTCCGAAGCTCCTCGGCGAGGGCACGAACATCATCTTCGAGGGCGTCGTCTCCTCGGCCCTCGGCCAGCAACTCCCCGCGGGCACCAGCCAGGCGGAGGCCGTCGAACTGCTGCGTGCTGGGGGCCAGGACGACATCGCCAACATCGTCTCGGCCATGAACGACTTCAGCGTGGGCGCCGGCATCGACTTCCAGGCGCTCGGCATGGTGCTCGTGGGCGTGCTCGTGCTCTACCTGCTCGCGTCGCTCTTCATGTGGCTGCAGGGCTGGGTGCTGAACGGCGCGATCCAGCGCACGGTCTACCGACTCCGAGCGGATGTCGAGGACAAGATCAACCGGCTCCCGCTCAAGTACTTCGACGGGATGCAGCGCGGCGAGGTGCTCTCGCGGGTCACCAACGACATGGACAACGTCTCGCAGAGCCTGCAGCAGACCATGAGCCAGATGCTCACCTCGCTCCTCACCGTGATCGGCGTGCTGGTGATGATGTTCACCATCTCGCCGCTGCTCGCCCTGGTCGCGCTCGTCACGATCCCGCTGTCGGCGATCATCACGGTGGTCATCGCGAAGCGCTCCCAGAAGATGTTCGCCGCGCAGTGGAAGCACACGGGCGCCCTGAACGCGCGCATCGAGGAGACCTTCACCGGTCACTCGCTGGTGAAGGTGTTCGGCCGGCAGAAGGAGGTCGACGAGGCGTTCGACGCCAAGAACGACGAGCTCTACACCGCCAGCTTCGGCGCCCAGTTCGTCTCGGGCATCATCATGCCCGCGATGATGTTCGTCGGGAACCTCGTCTACGTGGCGATCGCCGTCGTCGGCGGCCTGATGGTCGCCGCCGGGACCATGCGCCTCGGCGACGTGCAGGCGTTCATCCAGTACTCCCGCCAGTTCACCCAGCCCCTGAGCCAGCTCGGCTCGATGGCGAACCTCCTGCAGTCGGGGGTTGCGAGCGCCGAGCGCATCTTCGAGCTGCTCGACGCCGACGAGCAGGAGCCCGATCCCGAGGAGGCCGACTCACCGGCATCCGTGGCGGAGGGCGGCGAGACCGGAGCTCGACTGGCGTTCGAGGAAGTCTCGTTCAGCTACTCGCCCGACAAGCCGCTGATCGAGCACATGAACCTCGTCGCCGAGCCCGGTTCGACGGTCGCGATCGTCGGACCGACCGGCGCAGGCAAGACGACCCTCGTGAACCTCATCATGCGGTTCTACGACGTCGACTCCGGGCGCATCACGTTCAACGGCGTCGACATCGCCGACATGACGCGCGACGACCTGCGCTCGCGCACGGGCATGGTGCTCCAGGACACGTGGCTCTTCGGCGGCACGATCAGGGAGAACATCGCCTACGGGCGTCCGGATGCCACGGAGGAGGAGATCCTCGCCGCGGCCGTCGCCGCCTACGTCGACCGGTTCGTGCATGCGCTGCCCGACGGGTACGACACCGTGCTCGACGACGAGGCCGGCAACCTCTCGGCCGGAGAGAAGCAGCTCATCACGATCGCGCGAGCCTTCCTGGCGCGACCGAGCGTGCTGATCCTCGACGAGGCGACGAGCTCGGTCGACACCCGCACGGAGGTGCTCGTCCAGAAGGCGATGGCGGCGCTGCGCGCCGACCGCACGAGCTTCGTGATCGCGCACCGGCTCTCGACGATCCGCGACGCCGACGTCATCCTCGTCATGGAGGACGGCTCGATCGTCGAGCAGGGTTCGCACACCGCGCTGCTCGCCGCGAAGGGGGCCTACTACCGCCTCTACAACGCGCAGTTCGAGGCGCCGGTCGACGACGAGGCCTGACACGACGAACGGGAAGGGGGCTGTGCGCGACGCTCGCGCACAGCCCCCTTCATCGTCGGATGCCGCGGGTCAGGCCCTCGGCGTGCCCTGATCAGGATCGGCGTCGCGGTCGGTCGGGGTCTCGGGCCCGGTCGGGGTCTCGGGCGCGGACGGGGCCTCGGGCGCCGTCTCGGCGGGGGATGACGTCGCGGTCCCGTCGACCGTTCCGGGCGTCGGCTCGGGCGTTGCCGCCGGTGCCGCCTCGGGTGCCGGCGCACCTGACGCACGCTCCGCCGCGGCCGGCTCCGCGCCGACGAGCGCCGGAGCGGGCGACTCGACGACGGGATCGCCACCGTGCGCGCGCGCCGCGCGCTTGGCCGCACGACGCTCGCGTCCGCCCTCGACGAGGTTGTAGAGCACCGGCAGCACCACGAGGGTGAGCACCGTCGAGGACAGGAGTCCGCCGATGACGACGATCGCCAGGGGCTGCGAGATGAAGCCGCCGTGCCCGGTGACGCCGAGCGCCATCGGCACGAGGGCGAAGATGGTCGCGAGCGCGGTCATGAGGATCGGCCGCAGACGACGAGAGGAACCGTGCACCAGTGCGTCCCTGACGTTCATGCCGCGATCGCGGTACTGGTTCACGAGGTCGACGAGCACGATCGCGTTCGTCACCACGATGCCGACGAGCATGAGCACGCCGATGAGCGACGGCACGCCGAGCGGCACGCCCGTGATGACCTGCAGCGCGATCGCTCCCGTGGCCGCGAAGGGCACCGACACGAGCAGCAGCAGCGGCTGGAGGAGCGAGCGGAAGGTCGCGACCATGACGATGTAGACGATGAGGATCGCGGCCAGGAGCGCGAGCCCGAGCTGCGAGAACGACTCGGCCTGGTCGGCGGAGACGCCGCCGATCTCCGCGGTCGTGCCGGCCGGCAGGTCGACCTCGGCGAGGGCCACCTGCACGTCGGCGTTCGCCGTCGTCAGGTCGTCGCCCGACGGCGTCGCCGACACGGTCGCGCTGCGAAGTCCCTTCACCGTCGTGACCGACGTCGGGCCATCGACGGTCTCGACCGTCGCGAGCGTGTCGAGACGGACGAGTCCGGCGGGCGTCGGGATCTCGAGCGCCTGCAGCTCCTCGACGGTCGTCGGCGGGTTCTCGTCGGCGATGTAGATCGTGAGCGTCTGCTCGTCGACCACGATCGAGCCCTTGGTCTGGGGCGACATCTTGCCCGACACGTATCCGCCGAGGGCGACCTCGGAATAACCGGCCGCGGCCGCCGTATCCCGATCGATCTCGATCGCGATGTACTCGCGCGACTCGCCGAGGTTCGAGCCGACCTGGGTGAGCGAGTCGAAGCCCTCGAACTCCTCGACGACGGCGTCGGTCGCCTTCTGGAGGTCATCGGCGTTGGAGGCCGTGATGTTCACCGCGATGTCGTTCGATGCGCCGAAGCCGCTCGAGGCGGTGAGGGTGACCTCGCCGACGTCGGACAGCCCGTCGAGCTCGTCGCGGACCTCGGCCTGCAGCGCCTCCTGGTCGGCGTCCTCATCGGTCGTGATCGAGTAGGTGACCGTGGCCCCGCCGTTGCCGAAGATCGCGGAGAGGTCCTGGCCGCTGGATCCGATGGAGGTCTGGACGGTCTCGACGCCCTCGGTGCCGATGATGGCCTCCTCGACCGGCTCGGACGCCTCGTCCATCGCCTCCAGGCTCGACCCGACCGGCAGCTCCTGCGTGACCTGGAAGGTGTTCTGCCCGGAGGATCCGAGGAAGTTCGTCTTCATGAGCGGCACCATCGCGATCGTGCCGCCGAGCACGAGCACGGCGACCATGATCGTGACGACGCTGTGCTTGAGGGTCCACGCGATGATCGGCAGGTACCCGCGCTGCAGGCGCGACGGGTGCTCGAGCTCGTCGGGCGCGCCGGCGCCGGCCTCGTCGACGAACGCCGCGGCCGCGGCATCCGATCCGGGCTCGTGGTCACCCGAGTGCGCGTGCACCTTGGCCGGCTTGAGGAACCAGTACGCGAGCACCGGCACGATCGTGAGCGAGACGAGCAGCGATGCGAGCAACGCGATGGTCACGGTCAGCGAGAACGGGCGGAACAGCTCGCCCGTGACGCCCTCGACCAGCGCGATCGGGAGGAACACCGCGACCGTGGTGATGGTCGAGGCCGTGATCGCGCCGGCCACCTCGCGGACGGCGCGGACGATGGTGGACGCCTTGTCGGTTCCCTCGACGAGGTGCCGCTTGATGTTCTCGATGACGACGATGGAGTCGTCGACCACGCGACCGATGGCGATCGTGAGCGCGCCGAGGGTCAGGATGTTGAGCGTGTACCCCGTGGCCTGCAGGCCGATGAACGTGATCAGCACCGAGGTGGGGATCGAGATGGCCGTGACGAGGGTCGCGCGCACGGACATGAGGAACAGCAGGATGATGATGACCGCGAAGGCGAGGCCGAGCAGGCCCTCGGTCGCGAGCGACTCGATCGACTGCTGGATGTAGGGCGCCTGGTCGAAGACCACGGTGAACTCGGCGCCGGGGTTCGTCGAGTCGAGCGAGGCCTGCAGGTCGGGCAGCAGTGCCGAGACCGCGTTCGAGACCTCGACCGTGTTCGCCGCCGGCAGCTTGGTGACCTGGATCGTCAGGGCGGGTTCGCCGTTCACGCGCGAGATGCTCGTGACGGGGTTCTCGGTGACCTCGACGGATGCCACGTCGCCGATGGTGATCGCGACGGGCACGCTCACCGCGGTGGGCGCCGCGACCGCCCCGGGGATGGCGGTGCCCGTGGGCAGTCCTTCGGCCGGGACATCCGTGGCGCCCGCGGCATCCGGGGCGGGCCGCTGCTCGGTGGCCCCCAGCACCGGGAGGGCGGACAGTTCGTCGACGCTCTCGAGGCGCTCGCCCGTCTGCACCGAGTAGGTCTTGTCGCCCTCGGTGATGGAGCCGGCGGGGATGAGCACGCCGTTCTGCGCCAGCGCGTCGCCGATGGCCTGCGAGGAGAGGCCGTAGCCGGCCAGCTTCACGGCGTCGGGCGTGATCGTCACGCGCTGGCCGACATCGCCCACGAGCGTCGCGTCGCGCACGCCGTCGACGTCCTTGATCTCGCCGAGGGTCGTCCGGGTGATCTCGTCGGAGAGGGTCGCCGGGTCGTCGGCGCCGGTCACCGCGACCTGCAGCACCGGGAAGTCGTCGAGGCTCAGCGCGAACACCTGGGGGTCGACGTCCTCGGGCAGCTGGCTCTGGATGCGGTTGACCGAGGAGAGCAGCTTCTGCTCGGCGAACGCGAGGTCGGTGCCGTACGTGAAGCTCGCGGTCACGCGGGAGAACCCGGTGGAGCTCGTGGTGGACGTGTCCTCGAGGCCCGTGATGCCCTGGATCGCGGTCTCGATCGGCGTCGAGACGTCGGTGTTCACGACGTCGGGCGACGCGCCCGGGTACGAGGTGACGATGCTCAACTGCGGGAAGGAGATGGACGGTGCCAGCTCCTGCTTCAGCGAGGTCAGCGAGATCCCGCCGAAGATCGCCACGACGACGGTGACGAGCGCGATCAGCGCACGGTTCTTCATGCTGAGGGCAGCGAGCAGGTACATGGGCTCAATCCTCGCAGGCGGAGGGGTCGGATTCGGTCACGGATGCCTGTGAACCGGACACCCTTCTCCGGGAATCTCCGCCCGGGGACTAGCCTCGTGCGGCGGACGGGCGGTATCGTGCCGAGGGTATGGGGGTGATCCGGTGACCTCGACGACGAAGGTTGCACGCCGAACGGGCGTTCGGTACGCCCTGCTCGGCGTCGGCCTCTCGGCCGGATGGCTCGCCCTGACGCTCATGACCGGCGGCCAGAGCGCCTCGGCCGACGACGGCGAGGAGCGCGGCGGCCTGCTCGGCGGCGTCGGATCCATCCTCGGAGGGGTGTCTGAGACGACCGGCTCGGTCGGCGACACCCTCGACACCGTGCTCGACGCGGTCACCACTCCCGTGAACGCCGTCCTCGACCCCGTGGTCGAACAGGCGCCGGAACCGGTCGCCGAGATCGTCGAGATCGTTCCCGAGGTCGTGGAGACCACCACCGACACCGTCGGCGAGGTCGTCGACGCGACCGATACCGCGGTCGTCGAGATCGTCGAGGAGACCACCGGAGCCGTGACGGATGTCGCGGCCGGCGGCACCGTCGGCGCGGTCGTCGACCCCGTGGTCGGCACGGTCGACGACGTGGTCGAATCCACTCCGATCGTCGGCTCGCTCGTGAAGGGCGTGCTCGGCGACCGGGCCGTCAGCGGCATCGTCACCCCCGTGACCGGGGCAGTCGACGACACGCTCGGCCAGGTCGTCGGTTCCACCGGGTCCCTGCCCGACGGCGTCCTCCCGACCCTTCCCGGCGTTCCGCTGCTTCCCGGTGTCGACGGCGAGACCCCGCCCACCACCGAGGTGCCGCCGCTCGTTCCGGGTATCCCCGCGCATCCGTCGGTCACCCCGGCCGTGCCGGCTGCGCCGGTCGCGCAGGCGCCTGCGCCGTCCCCGGCCGTGACCGAACGTTCGACCCGTGCGGCCGCGTCCAGCGGCCCCGCCCTGCTCTCGCATGCGCCGCCGGCCGGCACGGTCGACGCCGACGCATCCACCGAATCCGGGTTGCAGGCCCTGGCACCGTCCGGCGGCGGAACCGGCGGCCCGGTCGGCGCGCCCGGTGCACCCGGCGGTTCCGGTGGTTCGGGCTCCGGAGCAGGTCCGGCCGGCGGTTCGGCCGCCCTCGGATCCGACACCGGCGACTCCGCACTTCGACTCGACGCCACGGCGTCCCTCGCGCTCTCCTCCGTCGACGACGCGCTGCCGTCGTCGCCGATCCACGAGACCGACACCACCCCTGACTGACGGGGACCGTTCCGCCCGCCCGCGGGCCGTTCATTCGGCACGCCTCGGCGACGGCGGACACGGTCATCGCTCCGCCCTGCGGAGCACCCAACTCATTCCAGTCAGGAGACATCATGAACCTCAAGCGGTTCGCCACGAGGGCGCTCTATGCGACCCTCGCCACCGGGGGGCTCACGCTCCTCGGGGCCGGCGTCGCGCACGCATCGGACACGAGCGGCGACGACGGCATCCTCTCGGGCACGCAGGCCCTCGTCTCGATCGAGTTGCCGGTGACGGTCTCGGGCAACGGCATCTCGGTCATCGGCGACTCGTCGTCGACGGATGCCGCGACCGAGGTCGCACCGGCCGCCGAGGCGGAGCCGGCAGCCACCACGAGCGGCGACGACTCGCTGCTCGGCGGGCTCCAGGGCGTCATCGACGTCGCGATCCCGGTGACCGTGGGCGGCAACGCCGTCTCGGTCGTCGGCGACAGCGAGTCGACGGATGCCGCGACCGAGGTCGCACCGGCGCCGGCACCCGCTCCGGCGCCTGCTCCTGCACCCGCTCCGGCGCCTCAGCCCGCGACCACGAGCGGCGACGACTCGCTGCTCGGCGGGCTCCAGGGCCTCGTCGATGTCGCGGTCCCCGTGACGGTGAGCGGCAACGCCGTCTCGGTCGTCGGCGACAGCGAGTCGACGGATGCATCGAGCACCGTCGAGTCCGCGGCATCCGGCGGCGAGGGCAGCGCCTCGACCTCCGGTGACGACGGGATCCTGGGCGGGCTCCAGGGCATCGTCGGAGTCGCGGTCCCGGTGACCGTCGGCGGCAACGCCATCTCCGTCATCGGCGACAGCCAGTCGACCGACGCCGAGACCGCCGTCACCCCCGGAACCGGCACCGGCTCCGGCTCCGGCTCCGGAGACGGCGCCACCACGAGCGGCGATGACTCGCTCCTCGGCGGCACCCATGCGATCATCGACGCCGCGATCCCCGTGACCGTTGGCGGCAACGCCATCTCCGTCATCGGCGACAGCCAGTCGACCGACGCCGAGACCGCCGTCACCCCCGGAACCGGCACCGGCTCCGGCTCCGGCTCCGGAGACGGCGCCACCACGAGCGGCGATGACTCGCTCCTCGGCGGCACCCAGGCGATCATCGACGCCGCCATCCCCGTGACCGTCGGCGGCAACGCCATCTCGGTCATCGGCGACAGCCAGTCGACCGACGCCGAGACGGTCGTCGTTCCGGGAACCGGGGGCGGTTCCGCGATCACGGATGGATCGGATGGGCTGCTCGGGGGAGCACAGCTCATTCCGGGCCTGTCCCTGCCCATCACGATCGGCGGCAACGCCGTCTCGGTCATCGGCGACAGCGTGACGGAGGGCCCCACCACCGTCGTCGTCCCCGGCGACCCCGGTGACCCTGGTGACCCGGGCGACCCGGGCGACCCCGGTGACCCGGGCGACCCCGGCGACCCCGGTGACCCCGGCACGCCCGGCACCCCTGGCACGCCCGGCACTCCTGGCACGCCCGGCTCCCCCGGTGCTCCCGGCACTCCCGGTGCTCCGGGCTCCGACGGCGGCACCGCTGTCGCCGCCGGCTCCGTGACGAGCGTCATGGCGGCAGGTGACGAGGGCGCGCTGGCCTCGACCGGTGCGGAGACGAGCCTGCTCCCGCTTGCCGGGTTGCTGCTCGCGCTCGGACTCGTGCTGGTCGGGATGCGGCGGTTCGTCCTGCACCGCTGAACAACGGCGAAGCGGCGGTCCGGGCGATCCAGCCCGGCCCGCCGCTTCGGCATGCCGTCAGACGACCGACGCCAGCAGTTCGGGCTCGGGCTCGCGGAGCGGCGCACCCGCGAGCGAACGCCAGGCTCGCGCGAGCGCGCGCACCGCGGCATCCGTCGCCTCCGGGGTCTGGCAGATGGGCAGGCGGAGGAACCGCTCGAACGCTCCGTCGATGCCGAACCGCGGCCCGGCCGTGACGATGAGGCCCTCGCGCCGTGCGGCGAGCGCGAGCTGCGAGCTGGCCGGGGCGCCGAGGCCGACCCAGGTCACGATGCCGCCGTCCACGTGCGGCACCTCCCATTCGGGCAGCAGTTCCGCGATGCGCCGCTCGAGCAGGTCGCGGCCGGCGCGCAGCTGCTCGCGGCGCAGCCGGAGCACGTCGTCGAAGCCCTCCAGCGCCCGGGCCACGAGCAACTGCTCGAGGATCGGGGTGCCGAGGTCGCCCGGCGAGCGGACCGCGAGCAGGCGACGGATGAGCGGGCGATCGGCGCGGATCCAGCCGACCCGGAGGCCGCCCCACACCGTCTTGCCGACACTGCCGATGAGCACGGCCGGCCCGTCGGCGGCCATCGGCGGGAACTCCTCGGGGCGGTCGATGTCGAGATCGGCGATGGTCTCGTCGGCGATGACGACCGTGCCCTGCCTGGCCGCTGCGTCGAGGACCCGGGCCCGCGACTCCCGGCTCATCGTGCGCCCCGTGGGGTTTTGGAAGTCGGGCATGAGGTAGGCGACGACGGGGTTCGCATGGCGGATCGCCTGCATGAGCCCGGCCGCCTCTTCACGGTCGGCGTCGATTCCCGCCTCGCCGGACGCATGCGGGACGACCGGTGAACCGACGAGCCTGGCGCCGGCGCCTCGGAGCGCCTCGTACGCGTGCGGATAGGTGGGAGCCTCGATCACGGCCCGGTCGCCGCGCGCGATGAGCGCCCGGGAGACCAGAGCGATCGCATGCTGCGCGCCGATCGTGACCATCACCTGGTCGGGCGAGGTCGGCAGCCCGCGGGCGGTGTAGCGGTCGGCGATGGCCTGCCGCAGGACCGGGACGCCGATCGCGTCATAGCCGGCGTCACCCAGGTACGACGGCAGGTCCTCGGCAGCCCGCCTGGCGAGATCGGGCAACCACGGCAGCGCGGAGGGCGCGGCCTTGGAGAAGTCGAGGTAGGCCGACTCGAGCGGCATCGGCAGCATCGCGGGAGCACCCGGCAGGCGCGCAACGCTGCCGGAGCCGCGGACGCTGTGCAGGTGGTCGACCTCGCGGAGGCGGCGGTACGCGGCCGCGACGGTCGTGCGGCTGAGGCCCAGCCGATCGGCGAGGTCTCGTTCGGCCGGCAGCCGCGTCTCCACGGGGATGCGTCCGTCGACGATGAGCAGGCGGATGCGGTCCGCGAGCGCCTCGTACGCGCTGCCGGTGCCGCGCCAGTCGCCGAGGAGGACCTCGAGGGATCGGGCGCTGAGGGATCGATCGACCATGAGGCCACCTTAGGAGAATTGGCTGTATGCGGGAAGTCCAATCATGGAATTGGATTGGGTCATGCTCAACCGCCTGCCGTCCTTCCGCGATCCCGCGCCGATCCTCGCACGGCGCCTCGTGCAGCTCTACGTCGGACTGCTGCTCTACGGCATCGCCATCGCGCTCATCGTGCGTGCGGAACTCGGCGTGGCCCCGTGGGACGTGCTGACCCAGGGCATCTCGAAGCAGACGGGCCTGAACTTCGGGCTCGTGACGGTCATCACCAGTGCCTTCGTGCTGCTGCTCTGGATCCCGATCCGCCAGAAGCCGGGCTTCGGCACGATCATGAACGCCCTCCTCGTCGGCCCTGCGGCCGACCTCGGGCACTGGCTGATCCCGTCGGGCCTCGACCTCTGGGCGCGCATCCTGCTCCTGCCGGCCGGGATCCTGCTCCTAGCCCTGGCCACGGGCCTGTACATCGGCGCCCAGTTCGGCCCCGGCCCGCGCGACGGCCTCATGACCGGGCTGCACCGGCGCACCGGCTGGCGCATCTGGATCGTGCGCACAAGCATCGAGGTCGTCGTGCTCGGCGCGGGATGGCTGCTCGGCGGCGACGTCGGCATCGGCACCGTCGCGTTCGCCCTCCTGATCGGCCCGCTCTGCGGGTACGCGATCCCCATGTTCGCGATCAGGCGAGCCCCGCTCGAGACGACGGATGTCGGCGCCTCCGGCGAGCGCGAGCCCATCGCCAGCACCACCTGAGCCCGGCGGGTCGACGCGTCGGGACACCCGTCGACCCGCCGCACCCGACGAGGCCCCGACCGCGATGCGGTCGGGGCCTCGTCATTCACGCCAGGTTGCGCTCGGCGTACGCCGTCATCGCATCTCGTACGAACCGGGCACCCTCGGCGCCGCCGTAGTTGGCACCGAAGCGGTCGTCCGCGACGTACATCTCGGCCAGGCCGAGGAAGTACTCCCGCGTCGGACCGTTCGCGCCGCCGCCGGGCGTGCCGGGGATGCTGCGCAACCACTCGAAGTGGCGCTGCGCGAGCGCCTGCGCCTCGTCGCCGGCGGGGTCGATGCCCCGCTCGTGCGCGTCGATCCAGTCGCCGCTGAGCCGCGCGAGGCGCTCCTGCCATGCGGCCTTCTCCTCGGCGCTCATCGAGCGCCACCAGGCGTCGGACCTCGCGTACGCGTCCCGACCCCAGCGCTGCTCGACCTCCTCCTTGTACTCGGTGTGGTCGAACCCGTCGAACATCTGCTCTGCCATGAGTCGTTCACCTCCTTCCAGTGATTCGATGGTCTGCTCGACCGACGCGATCTGCCGCGTCAGCCGTTCCTGCTCCCGGCGCAGCCACTCGAGGTGGCCGCGCAGGGCGTGGGGCGCCCGGTCCTCCCGCTCGAGCACGTCGGCGATCGCCGGCAGCCCGAGCCCGAGGTCGCGCAGCAGCAGGATGCGCTGCAGGCGCACGAGCGCGTCGGCGTCGTAGTGGCGGTAGCCGTTGGACCCGATGCGCGCCGGCGCCAGCAGCCCGATGTCGTCGTAGTGACGCAGCGTTCGGCTGGTGGTGCCCGCGAGCTTCGCGATCTCCTGGATCGACCAGTCCACGATGTCTCCTCTCGTTCGCCGGGACGTTCTGCCCCACGGATGCCACGGTAGAGGTTGACGTTACGTCAAGGTCAAGCGGGCGGCATCCGCGGCGGCTTGCGAATCGGCCAAACGCGATATATCGTGAGATGCAACAGACGCGATATATCGCGATCGTGAACTTCCCCGGCGACGCCTCCGTCGCCGACCCGCAGAAGAGAAGGAGCACCCCATGAGCCTCGAGAAGTGGGTCATCAACCCCGGAGAGTCCCGCGTCATCGACCTCGAACTCGTGCGACGCCTCAAGGTCAGCCTGATCGGCGGAAAGGTCGACGTCATCGCGCACGACGAGCCCGGCGCCCGCATCGAGGTCTCCGGCGTGACCGGCAAGGACCTCAAGGTCTCGATCGACGGCGACGTGCTCGAGATCGACCACCCCCAGTTGGGCTGGGACAACTTCATCGACGTCTTCAAGGGCTGGGCCGGGTCGGCCAAGGCCGAGGTGTCGATCCTCGCGCCGCGACACGTCGCGATGAAGCTCGGCATGGTGTCGGGCGACGCCCTCGTCTCGGGCTTCACGACCGACGCCAAGCTCAGCACGGTCTCGGGCAGCCTCGTCATCGACAACCACGAGGGCGACGTCGAGGTGTCCAGCGTCTCGGGCGAGATCTCGGTCGGCAACCACATGGGCGCGATCGATGCGCACTCCGTCTCGGGCGACGTCATCGCGACCGGCGACATCCGCCGCTTCAAGGCGGACACCGTCGCCGGCGACCTCATCGTCGATGCGAAGGGCACCCCCGGCTCGATCGACACCAACACCGTCTCGGGCGCGCTCACCGTGCGCTACGACGCAGGCTCGGGAGCGCGGTTCCGCATCAACACCGTCGGCGGCACCGTGCTGCTGGACGACACCCGCATCAAGGGCGTGCTCGGCAAGGGATTCGAGCGCATCACCGGCGAGCTCGCCGGCGAATGGCTCGACCTCGGTGCCAACAGCGTCTCTGGATCGATCTCGGTCATGACCCGCGAGCGCAGCGGTGCGGATGCCTCCGGCGCAGCCGGCGCCACCCGCACGACCGACACCACTCCGACCGATGCCTCCGGGACCACGGATGGCACCGGCGCGACCGACACGAGCGCCGCATGACTCCGCCGGTCTTCGCCCACGGGAGCCTGCGCCTCTACCTGCTCGCGCTCCTCGAGGAGCAGTCCCGCCACGGCTACGAGCTGATCCAGGCGCTCAGCGAGCGCTTCGGCGGCACCTACACGCCGAGCGCCGGCACCATCTATCCGCGCCTGTCCAAGCTCGAGGAGGAGGGACTGGTCACGAAGTCGACCGACGGCCGCAAGACGGTCTACGAGATCACCGACGCCGGCCGGGCCGAACTCGAATCGCGCCGGCACGAGCTCGACGACATCGAGAACGAGGTCACCGACTCCGTGCGCCGTCTCGCCGACGGGGTGCGGGCCGAGGTCAACGAGGCGATGCGATCCCTCCGTGCCGAGCTCGCGAGCGCGGCACGCGAGGCGAAGCGCGCAGCAACCGACACCTCGGCGAGCGCGGCCTCGACCACGAGCGCCACCGGGACCACCGGGTCGGCCGATCGCGGGCGCATCGACGCCGAACGGGCGCTGCAGGACGCCGACCTCGCGGTCGCCGCATTCCGCCAGCAGCTGCGCACCGACCTGCGAACCCACCGCGACCGGATCCGCCCCGAGGCCGTCACCCTGCTGAAGGCGCGGCTCGAGCAGGTGCGCACCGACGTGCTCGCGACCTTCGCCGACCGCTGACGAGTCGGACGACCCGAGGGCCGGCCGGCCCGGGCATCCGCCCGGTTCCCGGCCGGCCTCGTCGATGTCGCAGGGAAGTGCTTTGATGACGGCATGGCAGACGTCACGCTCGTCCCCTGGTCAGCCGACGACCTCGACCTCCTGCGCCGCGCGAACACGCCCGAGCTGATGGACCAGATGGGCGGCCCCGAGACCGACGAGCAGGTCATCGCCCGCCACGAGAAGTACCAGCGCCTCTGGCGCGAGGGCACGGGCTTCCAGTTCCGGATCGTGATCCCAGGCCACCCCGAGGGCGTGGGCATCGTCGGCTACTGGGAACTGGCCCACGGCGACGAGCCGGCCTTCGAGTCCGGCTGGTCCGTCGAGGCCGAGTACCGCGGCCTCGGCATCGCGCCCGCGGCCGTGCTGGCCATGTTCGCCGCCGTTCGAGCGCGCGGTGACGTGCGGCCGGTGCACGCCTACCCCCGTGTTGACAATCCCGCGTCGAACGCCGTCTGCCGCAAGGCCGGGTTCACGCTGCTCGGTCCCGTTGAGTTCGAGGTCACGCCGGGGCGCGTGCTGCACACGAACGACTGGGTCCACGACCTCTCGGCCGCCCCGGCGTAGCCTCGAGTCGTGCGCACCTACCTCGCCGTCGCCCTCGGCGGCCTCGTCGGCACCGGGCTGCGCCTCGCGGTCGACCTCTTCCTGCCGCACGCCGAGACCGGGTTCCCGGTCAGCACCCTCATCGTCAACCTCGTCGGAGCACTGGTGCTCGGCTGGCTCGTCGGCGGGCTCTGGGCACGGCCGGGCACGCCGTCATGGCTCCGGGCCGGCTTCGGGGCGGGCCTGCTCGGGTCGTTCACCACGATGTCCGCCGTGATGGCCTCGCTCGTGCTGCTGTCGAGCGACGGCGCCTGGTGGCTCGCCGCGCTCTACCTGACGGTCTCCGTCGTCGGCGGCCTCGCCCTCGCGGCCGCCGGCCTACGGCTGGGATCGCGACTCGCCCATCGTCCGATGCCGACGACGGTCACCGACGCGGGGCAGACGCTGTGACCGCGGAGACGACCCCGGCCGTCGTGATCGCCGTGCTCGTGGCCGGCGCGGTCGGTGCCGTCATCCGTTTCGCGCTGTCCAGGGCGCTCCCGGTCCGCCCCGGCCGCCTGCCGGTCGGCATCCTCGTGGTGAACGTCATCGGCTCGGCACTCGCCGGCGCACTCCTCGGCCTGGCCGAGCGAGCGGCGATCGGCCACGACGTGCAGCTGATCCTCGTCACGGGATTCTGCGGCGGCCTGACCACGTTCAGCACCTGGAGTGTCGAGACGATCGAGCTGCTGGGCGGCGGACGCTGGCGCGCCGCCGTCCTGAACGTCCTCGTCACGCTCGTACTCGGTGCGGCGACCGCAGGCGGGATGTACCTCCTGCTCAGGTGACTTGACACGGCGCGTGGCAGGAGTAGTGTCGTCCGCCGTGACAAATGAGGCGGATTCACCGCCACCAGAACTGAAATCGCCGAAGCACTGGATCATCGGCGACCCGCTGCCGACCGAGAAGCTCGAGGGGCAGCTCCTTCCGAAGCACCTCGCGCTCCCGATCTTCGCGAGCGACCCCCTGAGCTCCGTGGCGTACGCGCCGCAGGAGCTGCTCATGATCCTCACGGTCGGCGGGCTCGCGTTCCTGAGCTTCGCGCCGTGGGTGGCCGTGGCCGTCGTCGTCCTGCTCGTGACGGTGGTCGCGTCGTACCGCCAGCTCATCCGCGCCTATCCTTCCGGCGGCGGCGACTACGAGGTCGCGCACCGCAACCTCGGCGAGAAGGCCGGCGTGGTCGTGGCATCCGCGCTGCTCGTCGACTACGTGATGACCGTGGTCGTGTCGGTCGCGTCGGGCGTGGACAACATCATCTCGGCGATCCCCGAACTCGATCCGTTCCGCGTCGAGCTCGCCGTGGTCTTCGTCATCATCCTCGCCGCGGTCAACCTCCGGGGCGTCAGCGAATCGTCGAAGGCGTTCGCGATCCCGACCTACCTGTTCATCGGCAGCGTCTTCGTCATGATCGTCGTCGGACTCACCCGCACCGTGCTGGGCGATCCCCCGGTCGCCGAGTCCGCCCAGTTCCAGGTCGACGCCGAGTCGTTGACGCAGGCGGGCGTCATCCTGCTGCTCCTGCGCTCCTTCGCGAGCGGATGCTCCGCCCTCACGGGCGTGGAGGCCATCGCGAACGGCGTGCCCGCCTTCCGCCGCCCCAAGGTGCGCAACGCCCAGCGCACGCTCGTGCTCATGGGCGGCATCGCCATCATCCTCTTCGCCGGCCTGACCGCGGTCGCGCTCATCTCGCAGGTGCACTACGCCGAGGACCCATGCCACCTCATCGGCTGGGCCGAGTGCGCCACCGAACCGCAGCAGAGCCTCATGGCGCAGGTCGCCGGGGCGACCTTCGGCGAGGGCAGCGTGTTCTTCTACCTCATCCAGGCGACCACGGCGCTCGTGCTGCTGCTGGCGGCCAACACCGCCTTCAACGGGTTCCCGCTGCTCGGGTCCGTGCTCGCGCGCGACGGGTATGCGCCCAAGGCGCTCTCGACGCGCGGCGACCGGCTGATCTACTCCAACGGCGTGCTGATCCTCGCGCTCGCGGCATCAGTGATCCTCGTGGTGTTCCAGGCGAACCTCACGGTGCTCATCCAGCTCTACATCATCGGCGTGTTCGTCTCCTTCACGCTCGGGCAGACCGGCATGGTGCGGCACTGGCTGCGCGAGCTCTCCAAGAACCGGCATCCGGTATCCACCTCGACCGCGCGCCGCGCACCGCAGGACGACCGCGCGCTGTCACGGTCGGCGATGCTGCGGGCGCTCGTGATCAACGCCATCGGCGCCGGCATGACCGCCGTCGTGCTCATCGTCGTCACCGTCACGAAGTTCACGCACGGCGCCTGGATCGTGTTCGTGATGATGCCGATCCTGTTCATCCTCATGGTCGGCGTGAACCGGTACTACCGCGACGTCGAGAAGGAGATCGAGGTCGACCCGACCACGACCTTCGGTTCCGCGGGCGATCACGCCATCGTGCTCGTCGGGCGCATGCAGAAGCCGACGCTGAAGGCCCTCGACTACGCGATCGCCGCCAGGCACGACTCCCTCGAGGCGGTGCACGTCTCCATCGACGACGAGGCGACGAAGCAGCTCAAGAAGGACTGGGTCAAGCAGAACGTGCACGTGAAGCTGCGCATCCTGTCGTCGCCGTATCGCGACCTCAGCCACCCGCTGATCCAGTACATCAAGTCGCGGCGCGAGGAGCACGGCCCCGAGGTCGTCACGGTCTACATGCCGCAGTTCATCGTCGGGCACTGGTGGGAGGGCGTGCTCCACAACCACAAGGCGAGGCGCATCAGCCAGAAGCTGCTCCTCGTGCACGGCGTGACGATCTCGCTCGTGCCGTGGCTGCTCGACTCCTCCGACATGCTCTACGGGCGCCGGTCGCGGCCACTGCCCGGTCAGGACCGTCGAGGCGAGCCCGTGCGTCCCGTGCCCCGCCGCCCGGCCGATGCCGGAACGGCGTCCGCGAAGCAGCGCAAGCCGTAGGCACGCGGTCGCGCACGGCCCTGCGAGCGGATGCCCCGAGCGGATGCCGCGGGCAGCTGGGTCAGATCATCGCCATGATCTGGCGGGCGATCATGCGGCCGGCCCGGCTCGCGCCGATCGTGGAGGCCTGCGGGCCGTAGCCTGCGAGGAAGATGCGCGGGTCGTTCCACGACGCGCCCTGACCCACCGTCACCCCGCCGGCCTTCTCGCGGAGGCGGAGCGGCGAGAGGTGGCGCAGCTCGGGGCGGAACCCGGTGGCCCAGATGATGGCATCGGCCCGGACCTCGCCCGCGGGGGCGTCGCCGTCGCCGTCCCAGATGACGCGGTCGGCCGCGATGCGATCGAACATCGGCCGTGCGACGAGCAGGCCCCGTTCGATGCCCGCGGCGATGCGGCGGCTCTTGGGCACGCCCGTGCCGCTGACGATCGAGGGCAGCGCGCGCCCGGAGCGGGCGGCCTCGTCCTGGATCGCGACGGCCGCCGAGGCACCCTCGAGGTCGAGCTCCTGACGATCGAGCCAGTCGATCGGCCGGCGGGAGACCCAGGTCAGCCCGGCGGCGACGCCCTCGAGCTCGAGCATGAACCCGATGGCGGACGTGCCGCCGCCGACCACGACCACGTGCTTGTCGCGGAAGTCCTCGGCGTCGGCGAAGTCGGAGGTGTGCACGTGCCGACCCTGGAAGTCGGCCATGCCCGGGTAATAGGGAACGAACGGCGAACCCCAGGTTCCCGTGGCGTTCACCAGGAACTGCGCCGCGAGCTCATGTCTCGGCGCCGTCGGCTCGGGCTCCTGGAACGATTTGCGCCGGCGTCCGAAGAACCCACGGGCCTGCTGCTCCTCGATGGGCTGCGGGCTGAGGTCGTCGTAGCGGACCAGGAGGTCGGCGCCCTCGTTCGTCACCGAGCGGACGTCCATGGGCCGCCGGACGTCGAGGCCGAAGTGCTGCTCGAAGCGCCCGTAGTAGTCGGCGACGACCTCGCGGGCCGGCAGCGACCGGTCGGCCGTGTCGAAGCTCAGGCCGAGGTCGGCCATGCCGGGCAGGTCGTTGACCCGGTGCGCTGATCCGAGCCGGAGCGAGGACCAACGGTGCTGCCACGCGCCGCCGGGGCCCGGGGCGCGATCGAGCATGACGAAGTCCTCACCGGCGACGAGTTCGAACCGGCGCAGGTAGTACGCGACGGAGAGTCCTGCCTGACCTGCGCCGATCACCACGATCTTCACGCGTTCAGGGCTCGACATCACGCTCCCATCGAACCACGTCCGGCTGTGCGCGCGCCCAACGATGCATGGCGCGCGACACCTGTGGAGCACAGCATCGGCAAGGTGTGCGCGGTGCTAAACTGGCCGCCGGACAAAACTCATATCCAGAAGCGCCGGGTGAAGATCATTCCATCCGGCCAGACGTCGTAAGGGGGTCACGCATGGGGCGCGGCCGTCAGAAAGCCAAGCACACCAAGGTCGCTCGGGAGCTGAAGTACTTCAGTCCGAACACCGACTACACGGCGCTTGAGCGCGAACTCACGAGTTCGAACCATGACGATTACACCGAAGAGGCTGCGAAGTGGGCGGAATACGCCGACGACGAAGACGACAGCTACGTGGCGGACGAAGAACCGCACGAACAGCACGAACGCGCGTAATCAGCACGAACTCCTGAACGGCGCACCGTCGGGTGCAGCGATGGCATCGGTCGCAGCAGTCTCACGCGATCCCGGATGCCGGATGCCGGTCCCTCATGAGCGCGCCGCCTGAATCCAAGATGCTGCGCGCTCCGCGAACGCCTCGAGTTCGGTCGAGGAACCGCTCGGCGTGATGGCGCGCAGGACGATCTCGTCGACGGAGCTTCCCTCGTCGGGTGCGCGGAGGTAGGCGGCGAGCCCCTCGGCCCCGTCGATCGTGGCGTCGATCGCCGCGAAGCCGAGGCGCTCGAAGTTCGCGGCGTACGACGGGAACGAGTCGTACTTCGCCGCCTCGACGACGAGGTTCGGCCGCGCGGCGGCCTCGACGATGGTTCGAACATAGAGGATCCCGCGCACGTCGTGCCGGCCCGCTGCGGCCGAATCGGCCGTCAGGTCGCGCATGGCCTCGGCCGCGGCATCCGGCGTGAGCCAGTTGAGCAGGACCCCGTCGGACTCCTCGGCGGCCAGGCGCCGCATGCGCGGGCCCAGCGCACCGACGACCACCGACGCGGACGTTCGCTCGCGCAGGCGGTGCACCGCGTCGCGGACCAGCCCGAGCGGCCGGGCCGCCCCGCCGGAGCCGATGCCGATGGTCGTGCGCTCGGCCGGGAGGCCGTCGAGGTCGAGCGAGTCGGCAGGCCGTCGGTCGACGGGGATGACCCCGGTCGCGAGGCGCAGCGTCGCGGTGGCCTCGGCCGCGACGCGGAGTCCGGCGAGCGAATCGCCGCCGGGCACGTCGTTCAGCCAGAGGGCGTCGAAGCCCAGCCGCTCCAGGCGCGGTGCGAGCGCACGGATGACGTCGGCCGGGGTCGAGCCCATGAGCCCGAGGGAGACCGCCTGCGACATGGCCGGGATCCGATCAGGCCGCGTAGGACCCGACGAGGCGCACCGCGCCGCCGTCGACGCCCTTCGCCCCCTGCTCGAATCCGGCGAGGTCGCGGGTGCCGATGGCGACCTCGCCGACCTGCCAGGCGGGCAGCCCGAGCCCGTCGAGCGCGGTGACCACGTCGGCCGCCGCGTCTGCGGCGACGACGGCGAAGAAGCCGATGCCGAGGTTCCAGGTTCCCTCGGAGCTCTCGAGCGTCGACCCTGCGAGCCCGCTCAGCGACCGGAACACGGGTGCGGGGGACCAGGTGGAGCGATCGACCTCGACCCATGAGCCGAGCGGGAGGACGCGAGCGAGATTCGCCGCGATGCCGCCGCCCGTGACGTGCGAGAGCGAGTGGACGGCGCCGCCGAGGCGCTCGTCGGCCTGGAGCGTCACGAGCGGTCCCGAGTACAGGCGGGTGGGCTCGAGGAGGGCCTCGCCCCACGTGGCGCCGAGGTCGGGCGCGGCATCCGTGTAGGTCAGTCCGGCGTTCGCCAGGATGTGCCGCACCAGCGAGAAGCCGTTGGAGTGGAGGCCGCTGGAGGCGATCGCGAGCACGACGTCGCCCTGCTGCACGCGGTCGGCGCCGAGGAGGCGGTCGGCCTCGACCACGCCGACGGCCGCACCCGCCACGTCGTAGTCGTCGACCCCCATGAGGCCGGGGTGCTCGGCCGTCTCGCCGCCGACGAGGGCGGTGCCCGTCTCGGCGCATGCCCGGGCGATGCCCGTGACGATCGCGGCGATGCGGTCGGGCACGACCTTGCCGCACGCGATGTAGTCGGTCATGAACAGCGGCGTGGCACCGACGACGACGATATCGTCGACGACCATGCCCACGAGGTCCTGGCCGATGGTGTCGTGCTTGTCGAGTGCCTGCGCGATCGCGATCTTCGTGCCGACGCCGTCGGTCGAGGTCGCGAGCAGCGGCCGGTCGTACGCCTTCGCGAACGAGAGGTCGAAGAGCCCCGCGAAGCCGCCGACGCCGCCGAGCACGTTGGGACCGTGCGTCGCGGCCACGGAGGCCTTCATGAGTTCGACGGCGAGGTCGCCTGCTGCGGTGTCGACTCCGGCAGCGGCGTAGGACGAGTTCGCGCTCACCCGTCAAGGGTACCCGCCACGCGGCGCGCCGGACGCCGGGACCGCGCGTTCCTCCGGGCCGCACGCGGGATGGGCGAGTAGAATTCGCACCATGCAGCCGGGAGGCACACCCTCGTGGGTGATCCGAGAGAACGCGAGTCGGCCGGTGCTGCTCGCGTTGTACCTCCGTGCCGTCCTCGGCATCGCCTCCCCCGTCGAGCTGCCGCGCATCCGGGACGTCGGCAAGATCGGGTCCGGGCTGCCGATCGACCAGCAGGACCAGCTCGAGCGCCAGTGGCGCGACTGGTGGGCGATGACGGTCGAGCCCGAGACGCATCCGTCGCCGGTGCCGCTCGAACTCGTCGACGCGTACGAGACCGAGGTCGCGCTCCCCGTCTCGGGTGCCGAGGTGCTCGCCGCTGCCATCGTGCCGCACGCCGAGGCCGCCCGCGGCTGGGCGGAGTGGTCGCAGTCCTCGTACCGCACGGCGTCCAAGGCCAGGCGCGGCGACTCCTACCGGGCCTACGCGGGCACGATCGCCGAGCACGAGCGCGAGGTGGGCCGCCGGGCGCACTCGTTCGAGCTCAACGTCGAGGTGCTGCCGCTCGCGTCGATCGGCGTCTGGTGGATCGGCGAGAAGACGGTCGCCGTCACCGACTCGCTGCGATCGGACGCCGCCGCGTTCGACGACGCGATCCACCCGATCATCGCCGAGCTGGCGTGACCGGCGTGCCAGACTCGACGGCATGAGCATCTGGTTCGGCGAGCCCTCCGTGGAGTGGGCGAACTCGCGCTGCGACGGCACCGCGATCCGCGCCCTCGGCATCGAGATGACCGAGGTCACCGACGACGCGTTGCGGGGGCGGATGCCGGTCGACGGCCGCACCCGGCAGCCCGGGGGCGTGCTGCACGGCGGGGCATCCGTGCTCCTGGCGGAGACGCTGGCGAGCTGGGCCTCGAGCTTCACGGTCGATGCCGACAAGTTCTACTGCGTGGGCATGGAGATCAACGCGAACCACGTGCGACCGGTCGCCGACGGCTTCGTGCACGGCGAGGCCCGCCCGATCAGCCGCGGACGCACGACGCAGGTCTGGGACATCCGCATCACCGACGACGCCGGCAAGCTCGTCTGCGTGTCGCGCTGCACGATGGCCGTGCTCGCCAGGCCCTCGGAGTACTGACCGTCGGCGCGCGCTAGCTGTACTGACCTCGACCGTTGTTGATTCGGTCGATGGGGGTTTTGCCTCCGATGCCGAGGTGGGTTCTGTCTAGGTTGTAGTGGTCGAGCCAGGTTGGCAAGGCTGCTGCGCGTTCCGTGTT
>NZ_WBIR01000030.1 GCF_009749395.1 Agromyces salentinus | reverse complement strand
CGGCGATGAGGAGAATCAGCGGCGGGAAATGACCTAACGCGAAATCGGCAAGGTCCGAGTCGGTTGAGAACCATGCCGTGAGGAGATTCGCGGCACCGCCCGCGACCAACACGTACACGAGGACCGCAGCGAGCCCGACAAGGAACACCCGCGGAACCCGCGTCGACCGACCCGAATCCGCCCCCGTCAGGTCCTCGATACCGCTCACTTTGTTTTGTTTCATCCGGTCCTCCCGCGGCTCAGCCTATTGCCGAACATCACGGACACCGCTTCCAAGCGACGTAACGAAGCGCCCGCAAATGGATCGCTCTACGGTGACTGCTCCATGTGTCTCAGTCTTCGAGACGGCCGCTTCCACCTATCAATTCACCTCGAGCGAGCCGACGGCTCAGGATGATCGCGGCGGCTGTGAATGGGAGAGCCATGAACAAGGGCCACCATCGTTCGAACCAGTTTTCTCCGTGTCCTAGCCACAACATCCACACCCACAGCGCCCAGCTCGCGACCGCCGTCAACGACACGAGGACGGTGAAGAAAATGGCGCGCCTTCGCTGGGCCATACCGAGACGCTACGCCGAACATCCGTCTGATGCTCGCACTCTCTGGAGGATCGCTCAACGAGACGCCCGAAGCGTGCGCCACCCAAGTCGGACTCCCGTGCTCGCCCCTCTCTGGACTTCGGCGCTCGGTCGCGGCGTGCAGCGATTACCCGGTGTCCTCGATCGGGGTGACGTCGGCGGCCGCGGATAGGCTCGGCCCATGTTTGAGCTGGCGCTTCCGGGTGATTATGCGAGCGTCCTCGTCGGGCTCGCGGAGCGCGTGCGCGAGTCACGTTACCGCGCCCAGCGCCAGGTCAACACCGAGCTGATCCGCCTCAATTGGCACATCGGCAACGTGCTCGCAGAGCGGACCGATGATGCCCAATGGGGTGCCAAGGTGATCCAGCGGCTCTCCTCCGACCTGCGTGCCGAGTTCCCAGACTCCCGCGGGTTTTCGCCCCGCAACCTGACCTATATGCGCTCGTTCGCTCGGGCCTGGCCGGAACCTACGGAAATCGCGCAACAGCCTGTTGCGCAGTTGCCGTGGGGACACATCACCGTGCTCCTCGACAAGCTCGCTGACCAGGAGTTGCGGGATTGGTACGCCGAGCAAACCGTCGCCCACGGGTGGACACGCGGGACGCTCGAGCATCACATCAAGACCACTGCGCACCTTCGGTTCGGGGCGGCGCCGGCGAACTTCGATCGCATCCTTGCGCCTGGGGCATCCGACCTTGCGCAACAGATCACGAAGGACCCCTACGTGTTCGACTTCCTCCGCATCGAGCCGGGCCACGCGGAGCGGGAGCTCGAGCAGGCGCTCGTGGAACGGATCATCGAGACACTCGGAGAATTGGGCAGCGGATTCAGCTTCGTTGGGCGGCAGGTTCCATTCGATGTGGACGGCGACGAGTTCTTTGTCGACCTCCTGTTCTTCCACGTCGAGCAGCTGCGCTATGTCGTGGTCGAGCTGAAGGTCGGCAAGTTCAAGCCTGAGTATGCCGGCCAGCTCGGCTTCTACGTCGAGCTCGTTGAGGACCGGCTGCGCCGCCCAGCACACGGCGCGACCGTTGGCCTCCTCTTGTGCACGGACAAGAATGACCGCGTGGTGCGCTACGCCCTCGCAAGTAGCAACCAGCCCATCGCGATAGCCAGCTACGACCTACTCCCTGCCGCCGAACGAGCGGCACTGCCCTCAGAGGCTGACATTCAACGCGTGCTCGAAACTCCGTGAACAGTTCGCGCAACCGCTCGTTGCGCGATTGCCCAATCGAGCCAACTCAGTGCGAATCTGTGGCCCGTAGACGGATCCGCTACGGACGACGCTCCGTCATCTGACGGCCGCTCGGTATGGTGGCGACATGCAAGGAAGGTGCCTCGATAGTCCCGCGACACATGTCCTCCCAGTCTCGCTCGCGGGTGCCGGCGCCACAGTCGTCGAACGCGCTTCGTTCGCGTGCGTCCCGCGAAATCGCTCACCGGAACTCCGATGACCTGGGCGCACCGCCAGTTGCTTGCTGATGATGCGAGTCGACTCCGTCTCATTGCTGCTTGGGAAGACGTCAGGGCGAAACTCACCGTGGCGGCGCGCGGCCTCGAATCGTTCGATGCATCCCGAGGCGACTTCGAAGCAGCGCTGAACGAGGTAGCGCCCGATCTGGAAAAGCTCGACGCCGCGATCCACGCAGCAGTAGCAGCAGGAATCAGCGACATGGGAATCGCTCTCGAGTCCAGCATCGAGTTACGGCTTGCCCGCCACGTAGTCAGCGGCGGAACAAGCCTCGCCTATTTCGATTCGAAGTACGAGAGCCTGAAGCTTCCCCGCTCGAGCAAGTCACAATGAGCCCCAGCGAGAACTACGGGCGGTCTAGCTTGTCGTGATCCGTGATCGAGCGCGCGGCCCGTTGCGCCTGCGCGGCTCCGACAAGGGCCCAGGCGATGAGCCATCCGGCGCCGGCGAGCAGCACGACGGCCGCGGTGATCATCACGGGCTCGGACGCAGGACTGACGACGATGAGCACGGCTGCTGCCGCTCCACCCATGATGGGTCCCCACCCCGCGATCGCCGTTGCACGAGCAGACGCGCGGTGGGCCGCGTCCCACGCGGCATCGGAAGACAATGTCAACGACGTTCGCACACCGGCGACCTGGTTGCGGGGCAGACGACCATCCCCACCCCGACGGGAAAGCCACATCACGAGAATTCCGCACCCGCCAAGCGCGAGCGCGGCGACGAGGACGGAGATCTGCGCACCACTCATCGTCCAACCCTAGAACGGCGGCATCGTGGCAGCAGCGGTTCCGAACCGGGCGTTCCTGCTATTCGGGTGAGGTGCAGCCGATCCGATGCGCCGCTGAAACGATCGACTCTGGGCCTACGGATGACGCGGGGTCTTAGCCGAGAGCGGCGGAGCCGAACGCCGGGAAGTGTGGCGCAACGTAATTGGCCACGGTGAGCGTCTGGATTGCCGGCATGGTCCAAGTGCCGGGCACTTCGATCTCCTGCGTCGGTGCCGACGGGTCTATCGACGCGATCTCGTAGCCGCCCTCGGCGGAGCCCCAGTGGCCGTCCGTGTCCTGAAGCAATGGGTCTGTCTTGAGGTACAGACGCAGGTCCGACGCGTCGCCGGTTTGGAAGTCCTCAAGCATGACCCAAACCGAGCCATCAGCGCGGCGTTCGATCCGAGCGGTCCCAGTCGTGTCCGAGGCCTGCGAGACGAACGACCCAGTGAGTGGCAACTGCTGCTCGAACTCGCTGAGAGCCCGCGGTTCAGAAGCGGTGGATGAGGACGGGGCGGGCTCGATAGCGGTGGATGTCACGGGTGTCGGCACTGGGGCCGTCGCGACCGTGCATCCGCACATCGCGAGCGCAAGGCCCACCGCGGTGGTCCACCGAATTGCCTGCATGCGACTCATCTCGCTCACCGTAGCGGGAGCCGCACAACTGCGTCATTCATGGCGCGACCAAGACTCACCCCAATCGACACGACCAGCTCTTGCCCGAAGACGAATCCGTCAGTGCGAAATCAGAGCCGCCATGACTGGTCGGGGTCCTTGTCCTTGAGGAAGGCCCAAAGGATAACGCCATTGAGCACTGCGACTCCGAGAAGTGCCCACCCCCGATAGTCGGCCACGTCGACGATGAGGAACCAAGCACCGGCGATCAGGAACAGCACCCCGATCACGATCCCGAGCCACACCCGCACGGTCTTCATGGCCCCATGCTACGCCGAGGCCGTTTTCGCGCCACGGAACAGCGCCGCTCAGGGATCCGCCTTCGCCGCATCGGTATCGCGGGAGCCGATCCGCCTGCGGTCCTCGCGTCTGGACGGCAAAGGGACCCGCCGGCGACCTCATCGCCGGTGCAGTTGTGGGAACGCCTCGGCGCTACCGGAGCGTCTGATGACTAGTTCGATCTCACGCGACCGCTAGTCGGGGCGGACCATGAGGGCGACAGCGAGAACGATCGTCAGCACAAGGGAAGCGCTGATCGCACCAGCTGTGAGCCAAGAGGCGAGGCGTTCACTGCTCATGTGACCATCGTGTTGCAGCGGGACGGCCATTGGAAGGATCGTCGTTCACCTCGGACCAGAGGATGGACCCTCGCTCGCTGAGGCCCCGGAACGCGAACAACACACGAATTCCTCACCATGATCCCCACGCCTGGGGACGACCCGAAGAGACTGTGTGTGACGACGAGAGGGCGGGGGTGCGCATGTTCGCTGACGAGAGCGTTGAGGCATTCGCGGCCCTTGCTTTCGTGGTCCTGCTCCTGATCGCGACCATTGCGATGGGCGTGGCCGCTGGCCGACGCCGCTGAACATGTCGGTTCACCAGGAACGACGCCGGGAGGCGGACCCGCAAGCTCGCCACCGCACGTCATTGTTCGAGGAACCGCACCGGGAGTTCGGCGATGTGCAGCCCCGAGGAGCGGATGACGTCCTCGATGGCCCGATGATGGCGATCCGGAGCGACGATCTGCACCTTCTCGACCCCGTCGATCGGGGTGCCACCGCCATCGGCCCAATAGCTGCTCACCGCGTGCTCATCCGCGAGCTCGGCGAGCATCTCAAGGTATTCCGCACTCTCGTGCGGCTCGAGGATGAGGCCGAGATTCATGGCGTTGATCTCGACGGCGTCGTTTCCGGACAAACCGGCCGCCGCGAGCAGATCGTCGGCGTGCTCGATGAGCGGCAGAAGATGCGCGAACCCGGACGGTATCTGCTCCTCGAGCGCGACGAGCGCGAATCTGCCGTTCTCCCAGATACTCGGCTGAATCGCGAGGCCCGGCGCGATCCGGTCGAGTTCGTCCACGATCCGAACCGCGTCGAGTCCGAAGTCGGGACAGCGCGCACCACGATCTGCAGCGGTCGGAGTCGTTGGTGCCGCATGGAGTGACACCTCGGATGCGGAGGGCGTGCGCACATGGACCGACCAGGTGACGGCGTCTCGATAGTCGGTTGTGCAGGCTGCTTCGAGCAGTGCGGGAAGTCCGGCTTGATCCACCGTGACGGTCATCCACGACGTCGGAGTCCAGAAGGTCGGCGCTTCGACCCATCGCTCGGCGTCCACGCTGTGCACGCCGGGGAGCTGCTCGATGTGGCGTTCGAACTCGTCAAACTCGGGAGTCGAACGATCGAAGTGGGTTTCGTTGATCATCCAGCCGAAGGTCACGACCGCGCCGATGACGAGGCCCAGGGTCGAAAGAACCAGAACGGACAGCCACACGCGCGTCGCCGTCGACGCGCGATGGCGATCGGCGTCGCCACCCTCGGGCATCGGCCTGTGTTCCACCGTGAGATTCGTCGGCATCGCATCGCCCTCCACGAACACCTGTGTCAACGCTGTCGAACGTAGCGCGCGATGGCGACATCGAAGTGACGAAACCTGAAACCCGAGACCAACCTTGACCGCCGGCCTCTGAGATGCGGACGACAACGCCACGGTTGGCTCGTCAAAGGAGTCAGGAAGGGTCGCAGGATGCCGGCTGCCCCGGCCGTTCCGATCGCGCTCATCGCACGCGCGATCATCGGCGCGTGGGCCTCATCAGAGGAGGGCGAGCACCAGGGCGAGGCATGCCGTCGCAGCGCCCAGCGTGCGAACGTGGTTCCAGCCGGTCCATCCTGGCCGGAACGAGTCCCACGCGGCAGCGAGTGCCGGGCCGTCCTCGTCGGATGCCGCGGCCAGCCGATCGTTGCGGGGCACGTTGGCGCCGGCCGTGACGCCCACGACCCCGACGAGGTACAGCGCCGCCCCGGCGATCGTCCACCACGCCGTACCAGCCGGCCCGCCGACGACGGTCAGCACGGCGAGCACCGTCACGAGGAGTGCGGTGCCGAAGATGGCGAGCATCAGCGGCGCGCGCACCGCGGTCACGTTGATCTCTCGCATGGTTCGGGCGGCTTCGGCGGCTGGGAGCCGGTTGATGCCCTGCATCACGAATCCCGAGAAGGCGAAGAACACACCGGCCACGAGGCCCGTTCCGAGGATCGCGATGATGTGCAGGACCGTGGCGAGCGCATTCATCCGCCCAGTCTGTTGCAGGAGGTCACCGCTCCACCAGTCGGGCGGAACAGGGTCAGGCCCAGAGCTGCAGCCGATCCCATCCGTGCTCGGTCCGTTCGTACCGCAGCCTCAGGTGGTTCCGGCCGGGGTCTCCTTGCCAGAACTCGATGCTCGCCGGCCGGACACGCCACACCGTCCACTCGGGCGAGACGAGGTCGGGTTCCGACTCCAGTCGTGCGAGGCGTTCCGCGACGATGCGATCCCGTTCCTCGAGATCGAGCAGCGGTGCGCTCTGGCGACCCGCCAGGGCGATCGCCTTCGCCGCCGCGTTGCGCGCCCTGAAGTCCGAAGCCGACTCGGCCGGGGTCGCCCGCTCGGCGAGGCCCCGCACACGAACGGACCGCGCCAGGGGCGTCCAGTAGAACGTGAGCGCGACATGCGGGTCGGCTCCCAGTTGCCGGCCCTTCGCGGACTCGTCGCCGGTGGCGATCTCGAACGACCCGTCTGCGGTGACGTCCTTGAGCACGAGGATGCGAGCGTCCGGTCGGCCGTCAGGGTCGACGTTCGACAGCGTGAGCGCATGCGGCTCGGCGACCTCGGCTGCGAGCGCGACCTCCAGCCAGTCGACGAACAGTGCTCGCGGTTCATCGGGCGCATTCGACGGATCGAAGTGCGGGGGGCGGCCCACGATCGACGGGGTGCTCCGGAGGCGGTCGCGCAGGGTCGTCATCGTCCCAGCTTGGCACTCGCCCCGGAGCAGCGGATTCGTACGCCAGTCCGGGTGTCGATCCAAGGGGGAGAAGGGGGCCGTGCCGGCGCCGCTCGGCTAGCATTCTGGGATGACGAATCCGGCGCCGATCGACGACGTCCCAGTAGGCGGTGAGGTCATCCGCCTCGGGCAGTTCCTCAAGTTCGCGGGGCTCCTCGACTCCGGGGGAGACGTGAAGGAAGCCATCGCCAATGGCGAGGTGACCGTCAACGGCGAGGTCGACCGCCGGCGCGGACGGCAGCTGCGAGCGGGCGACATCGTCCGCTACGAGGGGCGGATGGTGCGCGTCAGCTCGTGACTCCGCGCGCGGCCCGTGCTCGGGCCTTGATCTCGAGGATGACCTCGGACTTCGCGTCGGCGTAGTCGTTCATGTCGTCCCATCGCCGGCTCAGCAGCATCCGCTTCGTGCGCTCGTAGAGGTCTCGGTCGTCCGCGTCGGAGCGGAGGTGATCGCGCAGGAGGAGGTACTCGTCCACGGCGGGGTCGCCCCGCTCGAGGAGGTGCACGTGGACGTCGCGCGCCGGCGTTCGCACGAGGCGATGGCCCGGTTCGCGGACCCGCAGCTCGTAGCCCGCATCGAGCAGGTCGTCGAGGTAGTCCTCCTCGGCGGTGATGTCGGCGACCGTCACCACGATGTCGATGATCGGCTTCGCCGCGAGTCCGGGAACCGACGTGGATCCGATGTGCTCGATCTCGACGTCCGCCGCGGAGAGGGCCTCCAGGATGCGCTGCCGGTGCTCGGCGTACCTGCCCGGCCAACCGGGGTCGGGGTCGTGCAGGTCGACGGTGAGCGCCTCCCTGCCTCCGATCAGGTCGAGGGCCGTGACATCCGGTCGGCGCTGCTGGCGCGGTTTCTCCACCGTGACATTCTCGCCCCTGAGTGAGGAGCATGATGGGTGCATGCCCGCCGCCCACCGCCCCGGCCTCCAGGTCGACTCGCGACTCACGATCCCCGAGTCCGAGTTGAGCTGGCGCTTCTCGCGGTCCTCCGGTCCGGGCGGGCAGGGCGTGAACACCGCCGATTCGCGGGCCGAACTCGTGTGGGATGTCGCGGGGTCGGCCGTGCTGTCTCCGCTCCAGCGCGAGCGACTGCTCGAGCGCCTGGGCGGTCGCCTCGTCGACGGCGTCCTGACGATCACCGCATCGGAGCACCGTTCGCAGCTGCTCAACCGGAACGCCGCGCGTGAGCGCCTCGCCGTCGTCGTGGGCGACGGGCTCAGGCCGCCACCGCCGACCCGCCGCCCGACGAAGCCGAGCCGTGGCGCCAAGGAGCGGCGCCTGGACGCGAAGAAGCGGCGCACCGACGTCAAGCGGCTGCGCCGCCCCCCGCAGGACTGACGGAGACGACCGGACGGCACCCGTCAAGGGGGTTGCGAGGCTCCGCGACGGGACGGAACGTGGAGGTGCAAGAGCGCTCAGCGGCGCCCGTGCTGCGGCGCCCGAGGAAGGGAAGGACATGAGCCGTTCGACCTCGCACATGACGCAGGAGGCCCGCCGCGGCATCCGAAGCCGGCCGAGGCTCACGCGGAACGTCGCACCCGGCGTGCACCGGCTCGAGCATGCCTACGTCAACTGCTACCTCCTCGAGGAGCAGGACGCCCTCACGATCGTCGACACGGCGCACCCGCGCACCTGGCGCCCCATCGTCCAGGCGATCACCGCGCTCGGGCGTCGGCCCGAGGACGTCAGGGCGATCGTGCTCACCCACGCGCACTTCGACCACCTCGGCTTCGCCGGGCGGGCGCGGGCGGAGTGGGGCGTGCCGATCTTCGCGCATGCCGAGGAGGACGAGCTCGCGGCGCATCCGTACAGCTACGCGCATGAGAATCCGCGCCTGATCTACCCGATCCGGCATCCGAAGGCGATCCCGGCGCTCGTCGGGATGATGAGGGCGGGGGCGCTCTCGGTCCGGGGCGTCACCGGTCTCGTCCCGATGCTGCCCGGCGAGGTGCTCGACGTGCCGGGGCATCCGCGGGTCGTGTTCACGCCCGGCCACACGTTCGGGCACTGCGCGCTCTCGCTCCCCGCGGCCGACGCCGTACTGAGCGGCGACGCGCTCGTGACCTTCAACCCGTACACGGGCGGCGACGGACCCCAGATCGTGTCGGGTGCGGCGACCGCCGACAGCGCCATGGCGCTCGCCTCGCTGGACGGGCTCGCCGAGACCGGCGCGTCGGTGCTACTGCCCGGCCACGGCGAACCGTGGCGCAACGGGTCGGATGCCGCGACCGCCGCCGCTCGGGCGGCCGGGCCGTCGTAGTCGGTGCTCGCCCGCGTGCCCGCCCGCCGCGCCTGCGCGCTGCGCCCGCCTCGTGCAACCTGCGGGTAGGGCCATCGTGGTGGCTGGGGCGAGGGCGGTCACGCAGCCGGTGCCGCTCGGCGGTGACGCGCGTATCGTGAGGCGGGTCCGCATCGAGTGCGCGGCAGGCGGCACCGAGGCGACGGCGCGCTCGACGGTGAGGAGGAGCCATGACCGACGTCGTCATCCTGAGCGGCGGCGGGCGCTACGCCGACCCGTGGCATCCGTTCGCCGAGACGAGCGCGGCGCTCGCCGACCTGGCGCGGGAAGCCGGCTACGAGGTCGACGTGCGCGATGACCCGGATGCCGCGCTCGCGGCCCTCGACCCGGGGGTCCGCGTCCTCGTGGTGAACGCGGGCGACCCCGGCGACCGCCCGCCGGCCGACGAGCGGGTGGTCGCCGCTGCGGAGGCGGCCCTCGACGCGGCGTCGGAACGCGGCGTCGGCATCCTCGCGATGCACGCGGCGGCGGCGAGTCTGCGGGACTACGCCGCGTTCGAACGCGCCCTCGGCGGCCGCTGGGTGCCCGACGTGTCGTGGCATCCGCCGATCGGGCGCGCGCACGTGCACGTCGTCGGCAACCACGCGATCGCCGAGGGCCTCACCGACTTCACGGTCGTCGACGAGCGGTACACGCGCCTGCAACTGCTCGCCACGATCGAGCCGATCGCCGAGCACGAGGAGGACGGCACGCGGCATCCGCTCGTCTGGGCACGCGAGGTCGGCCATTCGCGACTGGTCTACGACGCACTGGGGCACGACGTGCGCTCCTACGAGTCGCCCGAGCACCGGGCGCTCCTGACGCGGGCACTCGCCTGGCTCGCCGCGGTGCCCGGCCCGAGCGCGGACGATCGGGTCTAGGCCGGCTCCTGGCGGCATCCCGGCGGCAGATCTCCTGCAGCCGGGATGCCGAGCGTCAGCGCTGCGTCGCCGTCTTCGCGGGCGGGAACGCGGGCGGCGCGGTGATCGGGCCGCTCGTCGGCGCCGGCGATTCGGGCGAGGCCGCTGCCGACTGGTCGGAGAACGCCGCCCCCTCGGAGAACGCGGAGCCCTCCGAGAACGCCGACCCCTCGGCGAACGACCCGGGCATCGAGAACGACTCGGGTTCGACGAAGGAGCCGCGCGTCGCGACCGGCCGAGCCCAGTCGGGCTCGCCGATCGGCTCCTCGCCGGCCTCATCGGGCTCCTCGACGCCGGCCGAGTCGGCGAGCGCCTCCTGGTCGGCCTGGGGGAGGTTGCCGAGACGGTCGACCTGTTCGGTCAGCGCGTCGAGCACCGAGCGGAGCTGGATCTGGGCGACCTTGGCGTACGTGCGCACGTACTCGATCTCGGGAAGCGTCGGACCCTCGGGCTTGGCGGGACCGGCCGACAGCCCTGCGACCACGTGGCCGGCGCTGCGCTCCGCGCGCTCCAGGACCTCGCGGTACTGGTCGCGTGCCGCCACGACGAGATCGCGGGCGTACTGCTCGGCATCGGCCACGGCCCGGTCGGCGATCAGTTGCGCCTGCGAGAGCAGGCCGACGGCTCCGGCGGCGATCTCCTGCTCGACGTCGGTGCCGGCCTCGGCGCGGAGCTTCGCGTTTTCGGCGCGCAGGCTGGCCAGTTCACGTCGCTCGCTCTCGAGGGCGGTGCGGACCTCGCCGACGCTCGTGGACAGCCGCTGCAGGAACGCATCGACCTCCACGCGGTCGTAGCCGCCGCCGATGTGCTTCGTGGCGAAGCGGACCTCGCCGGCCTCGGGGAGGCGACCGACGGCGCCGGCCAGCGCACCCTCGTGCTCGGCGGCGGGAGGGGCGTCGGGAATCGCGTCGTCGTCGATGCGGTCGGGTGTCATGCGCGGGTCCCCACTTGCTCTTCGGCAGCCCGGGCCGGCTGCGGGTTCTGGGTGTGGTGATGCGTTGCGTGGCTGTCCTCGTCGAGCGTCGCGAACTGCTCGAAGCGGATGTCGGTCGAGGGCAGGCCGGCGTCGCGGAGGCGCGACACGGTGTGCCGCACCATGTCGGGAGATCCGACGACGAGGGCGAGCTGACCGGGCCTGGCGTCTTCGGCGGCGGCATCGCCGACGAGGCCCTGGCGGCCGGGATAGCTCGAGTCGCCGGACACCACGGGCGTGTAGGTGAACCAGGGGCGCACGGTCAGGTCGCGGAGGAGCTTGGCCTCGTAGAGGTTCCAGGGCACTCGCGCCCCGTGGAAGAGGTGCACCCGGGGTGCCTGGCCGGTGGCCTGCCACCGCTGGTCGATGCGTTCGAGGTGGGCCCGCAGCGGCGCGAGTCCGGCCCCACCGGCGATCATCAGCAGGTCACGGCCGAGCTCGGGCTCGCCGAGCGTGAGTTCCTGGCCGATCGGGGCGCCGAGGCGCAGCGTGTCGCCCACGGAGAGCGTCCGGATCATGGCGCCGCTGACCTGCCCGCCGGGCACGAGCTGCACGTGCAACTCGATGGTGCCGTCGGCGCGCGGAGCGTTGGCCGGGCTGAAGTATCGCCAGAGCCGTGGTCTCGCCGGGATCTCGACGGCCATGGCCTGGCCGGGCTCGAACTCGAGGGCGGGGTCGGGGAGCACCTGGACGACGGCCACGTCGATGCTCCGCCGGTCGATCGCGAGCACGTGGGCGTTCCAGGAGGCCGGGGCCGTGGCCTCGGATTCCTCGGCCGCCTGGACCATGACCATCGCGATGAGGCCGTACGCCGCGGCCCAGTCGGCCGCGAGCTCCTCGGTCCAGCCGGCGCCGAGGAAGTGCTTCAGGGTCGCGAGCAGCGAGACGCCGACCGCGTCGTAGTGCTCGGCGATGACCTCGAAGCGCCGGTGGTCTCGCCCGAGCTGCTGGATGAACGCGGTCACCTCGTCGAGTTCGTCGACCCGGGACACGATGCGGCCCAGCGCGCCGACCAACCGGTCGCGCTGGGTCGCCATCGAGACCGGGAACATGCCTCGGAGCTCGGGGTGGGAGAGGAACAGGTGGGAGTAGAAGTAGAGCGGGACCTCGTCACCGAGTGACTCGGCCGCCGCCCACGTCTCCTTCAGCGCGGCAGTGTTCACCGATTCAGGCCTGCGTCGAGGTCACCTCGACGATGTCGGCCTCGGTGCCGCCGAGCGCGACGCCGACGCGGCCGATGATCTCGGCCAGCACGCCCGCCTCGGTCAGTGCGGTCACCAGGTGGCCGACGACGACGGCGAAGTCGTCGGTTGAGATGCCCATGCCCTCGTGCGCGGCCCGGAGCTCACGGCCCTCGTACTCGACCGGCCCGCCCATGACCTGCGAGACCAGCGCGACCTGGTGGCGCTTGAGCCGGACCATCTCGACCCCCTCGAAGTACCCGGCGAGCTGCTCGTCGGCGACGACGAGGTCGTAGAACCGGTTCACGACGGCGGTGATCGCCGGCGCCCCTCCGACGGCCTGGTAGTCGCTCACTTCGAGCACATCCGACTGGTCAACGCTGGGAGTCGTCATGTTTCATCCGTTCACTTGGGGGGTAGGGCTTGTGGGTACCTTTCCTAGCAGACCCGGAGGTCGCGTGGCCAATGCGTTCCCGGCCCGCGATCGGCGCCGTCGCCGGTCCGGCCTGAGGCGGTTACGGCCTACCAGCCGCTCCGGGTGGGCGTGTGCCCCTCGCGGGCGTCCTCGGGCATCGGCATCTCGGCGCGCAGGCCGAGCAGCCGGATCGGTCGCCCCGGCTCGATGCGGTCGGCGGCGAACCGGATCACGTGGTCGAGGACCTCGTCGCGGTCCGTGGTCTCCGGCACCTTGCGGCTGAAGGTCTTCGTGAGGAACGGCGCGTACCGCACCTTGAGGGTGAGTCGCATCACCGGCCGACCCTCGGCCGCGACATCCTCGAGCACGGCCTCGGCGAGGGTGCGCAGTGCGGTGTCCACCTCGGCGGGGTCGACGAGGTCGTGCTGGTACGTGGTCTCCCGGCTGTGCCCTCTGGCGACCCATTCGGTGTCGTCGACGACGCGCGCGCCCTCGCCGCGACCGAGGTCGAGGTACCACGGGCCCATCCGAGGGCCGAACTCGGTGACGAGCGGGCCCGCGTCGGCGGATGCCAGCTCGGCGACGTTCGTGATGCCGAGCGTCGCGAGGCGCTTGGAGACCTTCGCGCCGACGCCCCACAGTTCCCTCGTCGGCCGGTGGCCCATCACCTCGAGCCAGTTCTCCTCGGTCAGCCGGAACACGCCCTGCGGCTTGCCGAACCCGGTCGCGACCTTCGCGCGTACGAGCGTGTCGCCGATGCCGACGCTGCAGTGCAGGCGGGTGGCCGCGAGCACGGCCTGCTGCACGGCGCGGGCGTACGCCTCCGGGTCCTCGGTGCGCACCCCGAGGAAGGCCTCGTCCCAGCCGAGCACCTGCACCGTGGCGCCCGGCTGTGCGCGGAGCGTGGCCATGACGACGGCGGATGCCGCGGTGTAGGCCTCGTGGTCGACGGGGAGGATGACGGCCTCCGGTGCCTTGCGCGCGGCGATGCGCAGCGGCATGCCCGAACCGACCCCGAACCGGCGGGCCTCGTACGACGCCGTCGAGACGACCGCCCGTTCCGACGGGTCCCCGCGACCGCCGACGATCACGGGCAGTCCGGCGAGCTCGGGGCGCCGCAGCACCTCGACGGCAGCGATGAACTGGTCGAGGTCGACGTGCAGCACCCAGGCGCCCACGCCTTCAGTCTGCCGTGTCGCGGAAGCGTGCGGGAGGGGTCTCGCAGGCTGGGCGGATGTCGCGCGCTACGCGCCCGTGGGGCAGTGCACCTGCGTGCGCTCGCCGCTGCGATCGATGCGGTGCAGGTCCATCGAGCGGCCGCACAGCGGGCAGCGGGGATCGGCGGGCGGCATGTACGGCGCCTCGGGCCGGCCGATGCCGACCTGGGCCGGGCCGGTGAAGTTGTAGATGACGGCGTTGAAGCGGTTGTAGAAGCCCGGCTTGCCGAGGAACGGGTTCAGCCGTGAGGGCGTGCGGGGCGTCCGCGGTTCGGCCGGGGCCCCCGCGCCGGTCGCGCCATCCGTCTTCTTTCGTGCCATAACAGTTAGTATACTAACGATCGTGATCGCCCGCACCGACGACCGTCAGCCGCCTCCCGTCGAGGCCGACGAAGCCGATCCGCTCGCGCTCGAGCGCCAGCTCTGCTTCGCGCTCGCCGTCGCCTCGCGCCTCGTGATCGGCACGTACAAGCCGATCCTCGAACCCATGGGGCTGACGCATCCGCAGTACCTCGTGATGCTCGCCCTGTGGGAACAGGAGCCGCGCGCGCTCAGCGAGGTCGCCCGACTCGTCCGCCTCGAGCCCGCGACGCTGTCGCCGCTCGTCAAGCGCCTCGAGGCCGCGGGGTTCGTCACCCGTGAGCGGTCGAGTCATGACGAGCGCCAGCTCGCGCTGCGGCTCACCCCCGAGGGTCGCCGCCTGCGGCAGCAGGCCGAGCGGGTGCCCGAGCAGGTGGTCGCGGCGCTCGGCGTCGAGGTCGCCGAGCTCGCGCACCTGCACGCCGAGCTCTCCTCCCTGATCGGGCGCATCAGCCCCGAGGCATCCGCGACGCCGGCGGCCTGAGCCGGCCTCGCGGGAAGAGCCGTACCGCTCAGGCCCCGAGCACGGCGTCGACGAGCCGGACGGCGGTCCCGGCATCCGTGGGCGTGCGACTCAGCGCCCGGAGCACCACCGCTCCCACGAAGGCGTCGCCGAGCTCGTCGAGCGGACGGTCGGGGGAGAGCTGCCCGGCCGCCACGGCCGACTCGAAGCGCGCGCGCAGGAGCTGGTTGGCGCCGAGTCCCTCGGAGAGCCTCAGCCCGACGCTCGGGTGGTCGCCCGCTGCCGCGATGAGCGAGTGGACCATCGAGACGCCGCCCTCGCGATCGACGAAGGCGAGGATGCCGCGCAGCCAGGCGATGAGGTCGGCGCGCAGGTCCCCGGTGTCGGCCGGGCTGAAGCCCTCGCGGAAGAGCAGGCCCTCGAGCAGGCAGTCGGCGACGAGGGCGCCCTTCGAGGGCCACCAGCGGTAGATGGTCTGCTTGCCGACGTGGGCCTCGGCCGCGATGCCCTCCATCGTGAGCTGGTCGTACCCGCGCGTCTGGAAGAGCCGTGCGGTGGCCTCGAGGATCGCCACCCGCGCGGCTTCGCTGCGGACCGGACCACGTCGATGCTCGGACACCAGCACATGCTACCCATCGCCGTCCGGTCGGCCGCTCATGGTTCTCACAGAAGACGAGACGGTGCGTCTCGTAGACTCGCACGGTCGATCGGAGCCTCGATCGCGCGCGAGAGGAACATGACGTGGCTGAGCTGTTGTACCGACTGGGCAAGTTCTCGGCGCGGAGGGCGTGGGTGGTCGTCGCCGCCTGGACCGTCGTGCTCGCGATCGCGGTCGGCGGATTCCTCGTCGGCTTCAATGGGCTCACCACGAGCTTCGACGTGCCGGGCACGGCCTCCGGCGAGGTCATCGCCGACCTCGAGGAGAAGATGCCCGAGTACAGCGGCGGCGCCGGGACCGTGGTGTTCACCACGACCGACGGCAGCGCGCTGACCGACGAGCAGCAGTCCGAGATCAGCGACCTCGTCGCCGACCGCGGCGACCTCATCGACGTCGAGGACGTCGTCGATCCCTTCGAGGCGCAGCAGCAGCTCGAGGACCAGCAGCAGCAGCTCGCCGACGGGCAGCAGCAGATCGAGGACGGCCGTGCGCAGCTCGACGCGGGACAGGCGCAGCTCGATGCCGGCTCGGCCCAGCTCGAGGCGGGTCAGGCGCAGCTCGACGCGGGACGGGCGCAGCTCGACGCGGCCCGTGAGCAGGCCGTGGCCGCCGGCGCGCCGACGGACGAGCTCGATGCGCAGCAGGCGCAGCTCGACGCGCAGCAGGCCCAGCTCGACGCCCAGCGCGAGACGCTGAGCGCCGAGCAGGCCAAGCTCGACGAGGGCCGCACCGAGCTCGAGGACCAGGCCGGGCAGGCCGACCTCGGCGGTGAGCTGCTCGGCTATGCCGACGGCATCCGCCTGGTCTCGGAGGACGGATCGACGGCGATCGCGAACGTCTCCTTCACCGTGCCCCGCCTCGAGCTCTCGGAGGAGGCCAAGCAGTCGGTCATCGACCACTTCTCGGCCGAGCCCGTCGAGGGCGTCTCGGTCTCGTTCTCGACGGACATCTCGCAGGGCGTCCCCGAGCTGTTCGGCATCGGCGAGGCGGTCGGCCTCGTCATCGCGGCGATCGTGCTGCTCGTGATGCTCGGCTCGGTCATCGCGGCATCCCTCCCGCTCGTCACCGCGATCTTCGGCGTCGCCGTGGCCATCCTCGGTTCGCTCGCGTTCTCGGGCGTCGTCGACATGGCCTCGGTCACGCCCATGCTCGCCGTGATGCTCGGCCTCGCGGTCGGCATCGACTACTCCCTCTTCGTCGTGAACCGCCACCGCAAGCAACTGCTGCAGGGCGCCGAGGTCGTCGAGTCCATCGGCCTCGCGAACGGCACCTCCGGCAACGCCGTGGTCTTCGCGGGCGCCACCGTCATCGTCGCCCTGCTCGCGCTCAACGTGACCGGCGTGCCGTTCCTCGGCCTCATGGGCACCGTGGGCGCCGTGGCGGTGGCGGTGGCCGTGCTCATCTCGACGACGCTCACGCCCGCCCTCCTCGGGCTGCTCGGCATGCGCATCCTCCGGCGCCGCGTGCGCGAGCACCTCGGCGAGGGCAACCGCCACGCCCCGCCCGTCGTGAAGGCCATGCCCACGTGGCGCGCCGTGCTCACGGGCGTCGTCACCATCCTCGCCCTGCTCGTCGTCGCCATCCCCTCGCTCTCGATGCGGGTCGGCCTGCCCGACGGCTCGAGCGAGCCCCACGACTCGGCGGCGTACGAGGCGTTCACCGTGACCGAGGAGCAGTTCGGGCCCGGCGCGAACAGCCCGCTGCTCGTCACGGCGACCCTGCCCGACGGCACGGCCGACGAGGACGTCCTGGCGCTGCAGGTCGACATCGCCTCGACCCTCGCCGCGCAGGAGGACGTCGTCTCGGTGGCCGCCGTCGACGTCTCCGACGACAACTCGCTCGCCGTGTTCCAGGTGCTCCCCGCCGAGGGGCCGAACGACGCCTCGACCGAGCAGCTCGTGCGCGACCTGCGCGAGCTGCCGCCGATCGACGACGACATCGTGCTCGGCGTCGCCGGCCAGGCCGCGATCAACATCGACATCTCCGAGGGGCTGGCCGACGTGCTGCCGCTCTACCTCGTCGTCGTGGTCGGCCTGTCGCTGCTCATCATGATCCTCGTGTTCCGCTCGCTCCTCGTGCCGATCATCGCCACCGGCGGCTTCATCCTGTCGCTGTTCGCCACCTACGGTGCGATCGTCGCGGTGTTCCAGTGGGGCTGGTTCGCCGAGCCGCTGGGCATCAGCACCGGGCCGATCCTGAGCTTCCTGCCCGTGATCCTCGTCGGCATCCTCTTCGGCCTCGCGATGGACTACCAGCTGTTCCTCGCGACCGGCATGCGCGAGGCGTACGTGCACGGGTCGTCCGCGCGCCTCGCCGTGGCGCAGGGCCTGCGGGCCGGACGCTCGGTCGTGATCGCGGCCGGCCTCATCATGGTGTCGGTCTTCGGCGGATTCATCTTCTCGGAGTCCACCATGATCCGCTCGATCGGCTTCGGCCTCGCCTTCGGCGTGCTCGTCGACGCCTTCGTCGTGCGCATGCTCCTGATGCCCGCGATCATGCACCTGCTCGGCCGCTCGGCCTGGTGGATCCCGAAGTGGCTCGACCGCATCATGCCCGACGTCGACGTCGAAGGGGCCGCGCTCGAGCGTCGCCACCACCTCGTCACGGCCGAGGACGACGCGGATGCCGCGGACGCCGCGGACTCAGTGGCTGCGACGGCCGCGCCCGCACCGGCCGCCGGCCGAGCCGACGGCGAGTCGCCCGCCGCACGGACCTCCGCGTCGGACTGACGACTGCCCGTTCGGGTCTGCCCGCCCGTCCGCACCGGCGCTAGCATGACGCCGTGGCAGATGAGCGAACCATGAGCGCACCCCATCCGGTCGAGACCCGGCGCGGCACGATCGGCGTGGTGGCCTTCATCGTCGCGCTCCACGTGCTCGGGTGGGGCGTGCTGCTGCTGGCGGTCGTGCCGGCCGGCATCCCGCTCGGTGCGGGTGACGGCACCGCGCTCGTCACGGTCGGCGTGGCCCTCGCGGCCTACACCCTCGGACTTCGCCACGCCTTCGACGCCGACCACATCGCGGCGATCGACAACACCACCCGGCGCCTGACCGAGCGCGGCCGCCCGGCGAACACCGTCGGGTTCTGGTTCTCGCTCGGCCACTCCACGATCGTGCTCGTCCTCTGCGTGCTGCTCACGTTCGGGGTGACGGCCATCAGCGCGTCGCTCGCCGACGACTCGTCGGCCCTGCACGCCTGGACCGGCGTCATCGGGCCGACGGTCTCCGGCGTCTTCCTGCTGGTCATCGCCGCCGTGAACCTCGCCGCCCTGCGGTCGAGGGCTCGGGGCGAGGAAGGCCAGGCGTCGCCGGGCGGACCGGTCCTGCGCCTGCTCGGCCCGTTCGAACGCGCCGTCGACCGCCCGTCGCGCATGTACGGCGTGGGCCTGCTCTTCGGCCTCGGCTTCGACACCGCGACCGAGATCGGACTGCTCGCCCTCGCCGGCGCCTCGACGCTCGCCTCGGTGCCGTGGTGGGCGGCGCTCACCCTCCCGATCCTGTTCGCCGCGGGCATGAGCGCGTTCGACACGACGCAGGGCGCCGTGATGCGGCGGGCCTACGCCTGGCAGCCGGGGGATCCGGGGTCGCGCAGGGTCGGCACGATCTACGGCATCGCGATGACCGTCCTCTCCGTCGTCGCCGCGATCCTCATCGCGCTCGTCCAGCTGTCCTCCGTGCTCGTCGAGAACCTCGGCTTCGGCGACCCCTTCGCCTGGATCGCGTCCGTCGGCATCGACGACCTCGGGCTCGTGCTCACGGCGCTGCTGCTCGCGACGTGGGTGGCGGTGTACCTCGTGACGAGGCGACCGCGCGCACTGTCGACGTGAACCGGCCCACGGCCGGCATGCGGGGCCCTGCGGCGCCTGCCTCCACGGAACCTCCGCGCCGGCCCGAGGCATCCGCTCGTCGCCTCACCGCGCCGCACGTCGGGCACCCGGTGGCCTCACAGGGGGCGGGAGTAGGCTGAAATGTGACTTCCGGCGAAAACCCCGTCGTGGCCGAGGCTCCCGCAGAGCCCGCCGCGATCAGCTTCGCCGACCTCGGACTCGACGGCGCCGTGCTCAAGGCCCTCTCCGATGTCGGCTACGAGACCCCCTCGGCCATCCAGGCCGCCACCATCCCGACCCTCCTCGCAGGGCGCGACGTCGTGGGCCTGGCCCAGACCGGCACCGGCAAGACGGCCGCCTTCGCGCTGCCGATCCTCGCCCGACTCGACGAGTCGCAGAAGAGCCCGCAGGCGCTCGTGCTCGCCCCCACGCGCGAGCTGGCCCTGCAGGTCTGCGAGGCGTTCGAGAAGTACGCGTCGCGCATGCGCGGCGTGCACATCCTCCCCGTCTACGGCGGGCAGGGCTACGGCGTGCAGCTCTCGGCCCTGCGCCGCGGCGTGCACATCGTCGTCGGCACCCCCGGTCGCATCATGGACCACCTCGACAAGGGCACGCTCGACCTCTCGCAGCTCAAGTACCTCGTGCTCGACGAGGCCGACGAGATGCTGAAGATGGGCTTCGCCGAAGACGTCGAGACGATCCTCGCCGACACGCCCGACGACAAGCAGGTCGCCCTGTTCTCGGCCACGATGCCGAGCGCGATCCGCCGCATCTCGAAGCAGTACCTGAACGACCCCGAAGAGATCACCGTCAAGACCAAGACGACGACCTCCTCGACCATCACGCAGCGCTACCTCGTCGTCGCGCACCAGCAGAAGATCGACGCCCTCACGCGCATCCTCGAGGTCGAGAACTTCGAGGGCATGATCATCTTCGTCCGCACGAAGAGCGTCACCGAGGAACTGGCCGAGAAGCTCCGCGCACGCGGGTACTCCGCCGCGGCCATCAACGGCGACATCGCCCAGGCCCAGCGCGAGCGCACCGTCAACCAGTTGAAGTCGGGCAAGCTCGACATCCTGGTGGCGACGGATGTCGCGGCCCGTGGCCTCGACGTCGAGCGCATCAGCCACGTGGTCAACTACGACATCCCGACCGACACCGAGTCGTACGTGCACCGCATCGGCCGCACGGGCCGTGCCGGCCGCTCGGGCGACGCGATCAGCTTCGCGACGCCGCGCGAGCGACGCCTCATCTCGGCCATCGAGAAGGCCACGCGCCAGGAGCTCACGCAGATGCAGCTCCCGAGCGTCGACGACGTCAACGTGACGCGCCTCTCGCGCTTCGACGAGCGCATCACCGCGGCCCTCGAGCAGTCCGACCGCATCGAGGCCTTCCGCGACATCATCGGCCACTACGTCAAGCACCACGACGTGCCCGAGGCCGACGTGGCCGCGGCGCTCGCCGTCGTGTCGCAGGGCGAGTCGCCGCTGCTGCTCGAGCCCGAGCCCGAGCGCCCCGCGCGCGAGTGGAAGGACCGCGACGATCGAGGCCGCGGCGACCGCGACCGGGGCGACCGTGACGGCGGATCGCGCGGCGGCCGTTTCGACGACGACCGCGGCGGCGACCGTCGTGGACGCGGCGGGCCGCAGCTCGCGACCTACCGCATCGCGGTCGGACGCCGGCACAAGGTCGAGCCCCGCCAGATCGTCGGCGCGCTCGCGAACGAGGGCGGCCTGCGCCGCGAGGACTTCGGCGCGATCCAGATCCGCCCGGACTTCTCACTCGTCGAGCTTCCCGCCGACCTGCCCCGCGAGACGCTCGAGCGCCTCGACGGCACGCGCATCAGCGGACGCCTCATCGAGCTGCGGCCCGACCGCGGCGCACCGGCCCGCCGCAACGACCGCGACGGCGGACGTGACGGGGCTCGTCCCGCCCGCCGCTTCGACCGCCCGGCCCGTTCGTACGACGACCGGCCGCCGCGTCCCTACGACGAGCGCCCGTCGCGCACCGACGCCGACGGCGGCAGCGGCGACGACCGCGGCGGCGACGCGCCCGCGCGCAAGCCGCGCCACAAGCCCGGCCGCGACGACTAGGTCCGATGCGAGCGCGCTGCGCGATCGCGGCCGTCATCGTGCTGCTCGCGGGCCTCGGCCTGCAGCTGCTCGATCGGACGGTCGCGATCGACCTCGCGGGGAGCGCGCTCTACGCGTGCCTCGTGGGACTGCTCGTCGCGATCGTGCGGCCCGGCCTCTCCAGTGCGGTGATCGCGGTGACGGGGTTCGCCGTCTCCGCGGCCGTCGAGCTGCTGCAGCTCACGGGCCTGCCCGGCCTGCTCGTCGACGCGGTGCCGCCGCTCCGGCTCGTCTTCGGCAGCTCGTTCGATCCGCTCGACCTCGTGGGGTACGCCATCGGCGCACTGCTGCTCTTCGCCCTCCACGCCGCCGCGAGGCGATCCTCGATCGCGCCGCGGGCGGCATCCGCGACGACCGCCGGCTCCGATCCGGCCGCCGACTGAATCGGCGACGCCCTCGTCAGGGGCGCGCGTTCAGTTCGCCCCACCGCGTCGACCGAGGCGACGGAGACCGCCGTCGAGGCCGCGGACGGCGCGCGCCCCGAAGGAGCGCACGGCCCGGGGCAGCGGCAGTCGATCGGCCGCGCCACGCAGGTGTCGGTACCGATCGGGGCTGCGCAGCTCACGCCGGAGCGCGGCGAGGCGGAGCTCGCGGGCCCAGGTCCGCGTCACGCGCTCGTCGTCGAACCGGCGGGCGCTCCGCACGGCTGCGGCCCGCATGCGGGTGACCCTCCTCGGCGGCATCCGCTGCAGTCGCACGATGGCATCGGCGAGGGCCTCGACGTCGCCGGCCGGGACGAGGAACCCGTTGCGTCCGTCGCGGATGAGGTCGGCCGGACCGTACGGGACGTCGTACGCGATCGGCAGGCACCCGGCGGCCATGGCCTCGACGATCACCAGGGGGAACCCCTCGGAGTGCGAGGTGAGCAGGAGGAACGAGGCGGTGGACAGGTGCCGGCGGGCGTCGGGTTCGAAGCCCCTGAGCCGGATCGCCGACGGATCGGCGATCCGCCGTTCGAGGGCGGACCGGCTCTCGCCGTCGCCGTAGACGTCGAGGTGGACGCGCGCGCTCGTTCGCGCGGAGGCCGCCTGCACCGCCTCGATCGCGTGGGAGACCCGCTTTCGACGGGTGAGCGCCGCGAGCACGATGCCGCTCCCCGAATCGCGCTCCGCCGCCGCGAGCCGCCCCGAGAGCGGCCGCGCATTCGGGATCGTCGTGAGATGGCCGTTCCGGCCGACGATCCGCTCGAGGTCGTCGCGCTGGCGCCGGGAGAGCACGACCACGAGGTCGAACTGCTCGGGCTGCGCGAGCACCTCCCGCCTCGAACGCCGGATCGGGTGGTCGTCGCCCGGGCCCGACCGATGGGAGGCGTGCACGACATGCGCCGTGACGACGTGAGCTCGGTGGTAGGTGCCCATGAACCTCGCGATGGCCTTGCTGTCGACGACCATGAAGCTCGGCTCGCCGCCCGTCATGGCGTCCAGCCACGCCCGGTAGAGCGACCAGCGTCGTCGCCACGACCGCACCGGTCGGCCCTCCCCGTCGCACAGCACGATCGAGCGCCCGCCGATCACGCCCCGGCGGGCGACGTCGCGCCGGTCGCTGAGGAGCAGCGAGCCGTCGTCCCGGTAGTGGTCGGTCTGCAGGATCTCGCCGTGCGCGTCGAGCCGGGATCGACTCATCACCAGGTCGCCGCGGCATCTCGTCACGGTCGCGTCCGCGTCGGCCAGCGGGCTGAACTCGTCCTCACCGAGGCGGAGGGAGCCGCCGGGCAGCGGATGCGTCCTCAGCCAGTCGTAGAGGTTCGTGATGCGCACGCCCGGGGCGAGCGAGCCGCGGCGGCGGAGCTCCCGTTCGACCTCGGGGGTGTCGGGTCGCAGGTCGAAGGTGAGCACGTCGACCTCCACGCCGCCGAGCCGATGGAAGGCCGCGGAGCGGCGCAGCAGCGCATCGGTCATGCCGCCGAACTCGTCGGGGATCGACCAGGTCACGGCGAAATGCCGTCCGGCAGGCAGGGAGGTCCGGCCCGTCATCGCCGCCGGGTTCGCATGCTGGAGACCGACATCAGTCGAGCTTAACGCGTGGTCCCAGCGTCATTCGAGCCCCCGACGGAGCGAGACGACGGATGCCGCGGGGCACCAGCCCCGCGGCATCCGTCGCTCGATCGATGCGACCGTCAGGCCTGCAGGCCGATCTCGAACGACACGCGGCCGTCATCGCCGACCCTCGCGTCGAGGGTCTTGTCGGTGAGGGCGACGGCGGCGGCCTCGCCGAGGTAGACCCGGGCGCCGTCCTGCTCGACGACGGAGTCGGTCGGATCGGGCGTCGGCACGACCGCCACGGCGAACTCGGTCGCCTCGGTGTCCTGCGCGTTGATCCGCAGCCCGGATCCCTCGGGGGCGCCGTTGCGGGAGACGATCTCCTTCACGACGGTGCTGGCGTTCTCGGTCAGTGTGAGCATGTGCTCCTCCTCTGCGATCACGAATGTCCCACCCTTCCGGGCCGCTCGGATCGTCGCAACCCCCTTGCACCTCGACGGCGGATGCCGCAGACTCGCCCGCGCGGCCCCGGGCGCGCGGCTGGTCGGCCTCCGACGGGCTTGCTCGACATGCGCCTCGCAGCCACCACCGCCTATCCTCGATACGGACTGCGAACCGGCACGGGCCGCGGCGAAGCGGAGGTGGCGGGTGAGCGAGACGTCCGGCGGCGATCCCGTCGAGCCGCGACGCCGGGGTCGCCACGTCGCGCCGCCCGCGGCCGATGTCCGTCCGTTCCGGGTCGCCGCGGCGCGTGCCTCGCTCGCCCGAACGGCCGCCGCGACGATGACCGCCCTCCGCCCGCGCCTGATGGCGGCCACGGCCTGGCTGCGCGCGCAACGCCTGCGCGTGCTCGTCATCGCGACGGGCATCGCCGTGCTCGCCCTGCTCGGTGGCACGATCGCGCTGCTGCAGCCCGCGGGCACGCCCCAGCGACCGGATGACGCGGCACCGGCCGTGGGTCCGTCGAGGCCCACCTCCGACGATCCGGCGGCGCCGAGCACGGTGGCACCGGGCACGACGCCGACGCCCTCACCGCTCGACGAGCCGCCGCCCGCCGACCCCGTCGAGGATCGACCGACCGACCCCGTGAACGAGCCCGAGGAATCGCCGGAGCCGGCGACCGAGCCCGAGCCGACCGCCACGCCCGAGCCCACGAGCGGCACCGGCCGCGACACCGCTCCCGGGCAGACGAAGAAGCCCGAGAAGCCCGCCGGCTGACGGCCCGGCACGTTTCAGCTCGGTCACACTCCGTCTTCATGCGCCGTTCAGATCGGCGTGGTCGGCTATGGTGAGCGCGACGCCCGACGTCGTGCGTCACCACCGACGATGGGACGCCCCCCATGAGCACCCGGACCGCCGAGTACCCGCGGCCGCACCACTTCCTGCTGCACATCAGCGACACGCACCTGCTCGGAGGAGGCGGACGCCTCTACGACCGGGTCGCGAGCGAGCAGCACCTGCGCACCCTCTTCGAGGAGTTCGAGGCCTCCGGCGGTCGGCCCGAGGCGATCGTCTTCACGGGCGACCTGGCCGACAAGGGCGAGCCCGACGCGTACGACCGCATCCGCGAGATCGTCGACCCCGTCGCCGAGCGCCTGGGCGCCAAGGTGATCTGGGTCATGGGCAACCACGACGACCGGGCGGCGTTCCGGCGCGGACTGCTCGACGACCGTCACGGCGGGCATCGCCCCGTCGACCGCGTCGACGACGTGAACGGGCTGCGCGTCATCACCCTCGACTCGACGGTGCCCGGCCACCACCACGGCGAGGTGTCGCCCGCACAGCTCGACTGGCTCGCCGAGGAGCTCTCCATCCCGGCTCCGCACGGCACGATCCTCGCGATGCACCACCCGCCCGTGCCGAGCGTGCTCGACCTCGCGGTGTCGGTCGAACTGCGCGACCAGTCGGCGCTCGCCGAGGTCGTCGAGGGCAGCGACATCCGCTCGATCATCGCCGGGCACCTGCACTACTCCTCGACCGCGACGTTCGCGGGGGTGCCCGTGTCGGTCGCCTCGGCGAGTTGCTACACGCAGGACCTCAACGTGCCGGTCGGCGGCACCCGCGGGCGCGACGGCGCGCGCGCCTTCAACCTCATCCACGTGTACCCGACGACCGTGCTGCACTCGGTGGTGCCGCTCGGGGCGACGCCCGCGCTCGACTGGGTCGACGCCGACGAGAGCGCCCGGCGGCTCGCGGCATCCGGCGTCTCGATCGCGGATGCCGCGACCGCGCCGGTGACCGAGGAGCCGCCGTTCACCATGCCGATCCCGGTGCTCGCCGGCTGACGCAGCGCGCGCGTCGCGCCGGATCCGCCTGCCGTGCTCGCTCCGTGCTCGCTCCGTGCTCGCTCCGTGCTCCCGCGACGCTCTGCGGGGTCGAGGACGCCTGCAGGCTTCCGCAGCGCCGCGAACCGTCGCGGGAACGCCGTGGGGCGCCGAGCCCACGACCGCGCCGGGGCTCAGGCGGTGAGGTCGGCGTCGACCGAGCCGGCAGCGGATGCCGCAGCAGTCGATCGCGCGCCCGCCGGCGCCGTGCCCGCGGCATCCGCCCGCATCGCGGACTCCGCCGTCTTCTCCCAGGGCGCGGGGAACGGGAAGTAGCGCTCGAGGAAGTCGATGACCGCCGTGGTGCGCTCCTCGACGGAGATCTCGGGGAAGCTGCCGTCGTTCAGGCAGAACATGTCCTGGTCGCGGCGCTTCAGCAGGCGGCGCATGGCGGGCAGCGCGCGCTTCAGCGTGGTCTCGATGTACTTGACGCGCGCGTCGGTCTGCACCACCGCACGCCCGGTGAGCAGCGCGTAGTAGTGATAGAGCGAGTTGGTGACCGAGATGTCGGTGGCCGAGCGGAAGCGGCTTGCCGCGGTGCGACGGAAGTCCTCGGGGAAGGCGGCCTCGAGGTCGGCCATGACGCTCTTGCGGAGCGGCGCGGCGCAGTGCTCGAGGTGCCGGGTCGTGACCTTGCCGAAGCGCTCGCGGAGCAGCGCACGGTTCACCCGGGCGGCGTTCTCGAAGCCGGACCGGCCGGGGTGCGTCTCGCCGAGCCCGATGCGGGTCGCCGCCTCGACGAACTTCGTCACGCCGCCGGGGGAGAAGAACAGCCCGGGCGAGATGGGCCGGCCGAAGAACATGTCGTCGTTGGAATAGAGGAAGTGCTCGGCGAGGCCCTCGATGTTGTGCAGCTGGCTCTCGACGGCGTGCGAGTTGTGCGTGGGCAGCACCGACGGGTCGGCGAACATCTCCTCGCTGCGCACGAGCGTGACCTTCGGATGCCGCGCGAGCCAGGCCGGGGCGGGGGAGTCGGTCGCGATGAAGATGCGTCGCACCCAGGGCGCGAACAGGTGCACCGAGCGCAGCGCGTACTTCAGCTCGTCGATCTGGCGGTAGCGCGCCTCGGAGTCGTCGCCCTCGCCGACCACGTAGTTGGCCATGCGCTTCGCCCGCTCGCGCTGGAACTCGTCGCTCGACCCGTCGACCCAGGAGAAGACCATGTCGATCTCGAAGTCGACGTCGCTCGCGAGCGGGGCGAACATGTTCTCGAGCGTGGGCCAGTCGCGGCCGAACAGGTGGACGACGTCGTCGATCGCCTCGGACCGCGGCAGGGTGCGGCGCATCAGCGCGTTCTCGAGCGGCGCCTCGATGTCGTCGTCGCCGAAGCGCCAGAACTCGAGCTGCACGCCGGTCTCGGGCCCGTAGCGCAGGCGCCCGACGGGCTCGACGCGCGGCCGGTGGATGCGGATCACCGACGCCTTGCGGTGACCGGAGAGGTGGCCGTCGGCGAGGAGTGCGGGGTACCCGGCGCTGCGCTTGGGCGCGACGGTCTCGGCGTAGAACGGCTCGGTGGCGAAGGCCTCGCCGAACGCGCGCGCGATCGCCTTGCGGCAGGCCCGGTCGACGGCGATGACGAGGCGGTCGTCGTTGCCGCGGACGAGGAGGAAGCCGATGTCGGCGGCATCGAGCGCTGCGCCGATGGCGAGGAGGTCCTCGACCATCGACTCGCGCGGGGTGAGGTGGCCGTTGCGCAGGGCGTACTGCCCCTTGCGCATGACGATGTCGTCGCGATCGAACCGCGGGTCGCGTCGTGACGAGGTCACGAGCACGAGTTCGGATGCGTCGGAGAGGCGCATCGGGGGACCGGCCTCGGACTCGGCTGCTGCGAACGCACCACGGTCGCGTCGAAGCTGGTCGGTCGGGCGGTCGCGGTCGTTCATCGTCACGAAGCGGAACTCTCCAATATGGCTCTGGGAGCTGCTCTGCGGCTCACGGACTCCGATTCTACGTCGCGCACATGTGCGTCGCCCAGTGACCCCGCATGACGGCGGATCAAGCCGTGTGACGGGTCATCCGACGGCGTGTGACGGCGCGTTGACCCGTGTGACGCGGGCCCTCGCGCGGGTCGTGGGCGCTCCGTACCGTCTGGTTCGGGAGGTCGACATGTCACGACTCATCATCGGCGCGATGATCCGCACGCTGGGCGCGTATCCCTCGGGGTGGCGGGCGCCGGGCGCGCACCGCGACCCGCGGGGCGACGCCGCCGTGCTCCGCCGCACCGCGGAGGTCGCCGAGGCCGCGCGGCTCGACTACCTCTTCTTCGGCGATTGGCTCGCGACGGGCGAGGACCTCGCGTATCGCGACCCGTACCTCCTGGCCCGCGTCGACCCGCTGTCCGCGGTGACCTACCTCGCCGGGCTCACGAGCCGCATCGGCCTCATCGCCACCGCGAACACGACCTACGCGGATCCGTACACGCTCGCGCGGGCGACGGCGTCGGCCGACCTGCTCTCGGGCGGGCGCATCGGCCTGAACCTCGTGACCGGCTCGGAGGCGCGAACGGCGGGCAACCACGGCCGCGACGCGCGCCCGTCCGATGACAGTCGGTTCGACCGTGCGGTCGAGTTCGAGCAGGTGCTCCGCACGCTCTGGGACTCCTTCGAGGACGACGCGATCATCGCGGATGCCGCGACGGGCGCCCTGCTCGACCCGTCGAAGCTGCACGCGACGGACTTCGACGGCCGCCACCTGAACGTGACCGGCCCGTTGAACGCCGTGCGACCCGTGCAGGGGCACCTGCCCATCGTGCATTCGGGGACCTCGCCGCGGTCGCGCCTGTTCGCGGCGCAGAACGCGGACCTCGCGCTCGTCGCGGTCAGCGACCTCGAGCACGCGATCGCCGTGCGCGAGGAGCTCCGGGCCCTCGCGTTCGAGTCCGGCCGCGACGACCGCACGCTCAAGGTCATCGCGCCGGTGCTGCCGATCGTCGGCGAGACCCGTGCACACGCCCAGTCGATCGCCGACGAGCTCAGCGAGCTCGTGCAGATCGCCGAGGACTGGCCGGATGCGCCGCCGCCCGCCTTCCCGGCCGACCGGTCGCTCGCGCAGCTCTCCTCGCTCCTCGGCGTGGACGTGTCGCACCGCAGTCCCGACGCCGGCGTCACCACGGCCGTCGTGGCCGGATTCAGCGCCGTCGGCCAGGAACTCGTCGAGATCGTCGCGGAGCGCACGGGGCGCAGCCCTTCGGGAGATCGGCCGCCCACGCTGCGGCACCTCGTCGTCGCGGCATCCGTGAACGCGTCGATGATCGTCGGCACGGCCGAGGACATCGCCTCCGAGTTCGAGGCCTGGAGCGATGCCGGGGCGGTCGACGGCTTCAACGTGCTCGCCGCGACGCATCCGGCGCAGTTCGAGGCCTTCGCGCTCGGGGTCGCCCCCGAACTGCAGCGACGGGGCCTGCTGGCGACGGAGTACGAGGGCACCACGCTCCGGGAGCACCTCGGCCTCGCCCGCCCCGACAACGTGCATGCCCGGGCCCACGAGGTCGCGGCACACGCCGGGTCGCTGCGCCCGGGGGTTCGCGCCGGCGGCGCGGGCGGCGCGGGCGGCCCGGGCG